>JAKFUG010000054.1 GCA_021732785.1 Planctomycetaceae bacterium | reverse complement strand
CCTGCTCGCGATGCTCGAACTCCTCGAAGACGTCGACCTCGACGAACTCCGACAACTCGCCAACACCACCCTCCCCCACTTCTTCCCATCCAGCTCACCCGACGGGTAAGATGTGTAGAGACTAATGGATTCTTATCCCTGGGTCGTATTAATTCCACGTGGAAATCATCTGTTCCGCGGCTTGCAGATACTGCGAAATTGTGCGGCGATCTTTAAGGTCGTCACTGTCGTGCAAACAAAGTTGCAGCAGATCGATCGCCAGTCCGGGGCGATTCGTTTTCATCGCGACGAGCGCCAGATCGCGACGCTGATCCAGCACCGCCGGTTGCAATGCGGTCAACCGGCGCTGCACGCTCCAAATGGCGTCCCATTGTTCTTGCTGAACGTAGAGCGCCTTCAGATTGTTGAGCATGCGGATCACAATATCCCGCGGCTTCGCCGGTTCCAGCAACGGCTCGATTTCGTCCGCGGTCAACTCCGTTAATTCCTGTAACCAGCGAATGCAGCGGTCGTAATGCAGGACCCGTCCCTGGTTGAACGCATCGACGAAAAACGTCCCGCCGCTGCCGTCATACCGCGTGAGAAAGTGCATCGGAGCGGCGACGCCGGAGAGTTCGATTCCCGCCTCTTCGGCGACCGCGGCGTAAACCAGCGACAGGCTGATGGGAATGCCGACGCCGGTTTCAATCACCCGGTGCAGATAACTGGCTTCGGGGCGATGAAACGCTTCCTTGTCGCCATGCAGCCCATGTGTCCCGGCTAACGAGCGACCGATTTCCTTCAGCAGCGCCCGATCCGATTGGCAACGCGATGCCGGGGCAATCAGTTCGCTGCCGCGCTTGGCAATCCACCACAGGGAATGGGCAAAATCGAGCTGTGGGTAAGCGTCCCGCGCGATTTCCAATGCGACCACGGACAGATTGACGTCCCGTTGCCGCTGAAGCAGCTTTGAGAATTCGTCGTCCTGTGGAAAGTCCAAATGCATGCCGACCTCTTTCGATTCCCGTGGAGCGGGATGCCGCGGAGCGCACACTCAATTTTAGAGGTCGCTTCCACCGGAGTCGAGACCGGTCACGCTCTTCCGACGAAATGAACAGGCATCCGATTTCCGAAGACGGCTCGGCGACGGCAGAATATGCCGACACTCCGTTGCTACACCGTGGCGCGGCGATCGAGGCCGGGAATCGGATCATGCGTGGCGGCGCGGATAATCTCCGCGGGGATGCTTGGGACAAGTCGCAACGCACCGACATCGAACACGGTCTGCAACACCGTGGCCACGAGATGCGGGATGGTGATCGGTTCCGACAGTGGTTCCCCGCCGTTTCGCGATGATTGTCCAATCACGGCACCACGTGGCACACCGGCACCGGCCAGCATCAAAGGGGCGAGATTGCCCCAGTGATCGCGACCGCCGCTTTTATTGATCCGTGGCGTGCGTCCCATTTCCCCGCAACAGACGAGCAGGACTTTGTCACTGAGGCCGCGCTCTTCCAAATCGCGAATCAACGCCGCGACGGCATGATCGAACGGTGTGCCGACGTACCGCATCCCTTCGGTCATGGTGGCATTGTTGGAATCCGCGTGCATGTCCCAGACAAAACTCGTGGTGACCGTGACGAACCCCGTCCCCGCTTCAACCAGCCGTCGCGCGAGCAGCAACAGCTTGCCGAGCGATTTGCCGTGGTCGACATAGTGATTGTAATTGTTCCACTTCTTGTCGATTTGCGATGGTTGGACCAACCCGGCGGTATCAAAACGAGCGATGGTTTGCGGATCTTCTTTTGTCAGATCAAACGTCCCCGCAACACCGGCCAGCAACGTTTCAAACGCCTGCTCGCGCAGCGGATCGAATGCGCTCTCACCGAGGCGGCGACGAAAATGATCGAGTTCTGCGAGCAGGCTGCGGCGATCCCCCAACCGATCCACCGGTAACCGCAATTCAAGATTCTTTTGAACGTCCCCGCCGGCACCGGGAATGAACGGGGCCACTCCCGCGCCGAAGGTGCCCGCGCTGTCGAGTCGACCAAACGACGTAATCTCGGGGCCGGTTGTGGCATCCACCGAACGGGGATACAGCAGCACATTGTTCGGTAAGCCCGTGCGCGGGTGATTCGCGCCCGCCACTCGCGCGAACAACGATCCGAGACTCGCCTGCGCCGTCGTTTTGCTCACGATCGGCTTAATGTCGTGGTTGCCGTCCCCCGTCACAAAAGAGCGGACGATGGAAAAACGATCGGCCAGCGGCGCGAGCTTTTCGAAGGTGCTTCCGAACAGTGTGCCGGGGACGGCGGTCGGAATCGCTCCCGTTGCGCTGCGAATTTCGACAGCGGCGTCCGGCTTGGGATCGAACGTCTCGATCTGACTGGGACCGCCCTGCATGAACAGAAAAATCACGGACTTCCCGGTGCGGACATGCTCGGGCAGGGCGGCGAAGAGATCGCGGGAGGTTCCCCAGCCGGTGAGTGCTGCCAGCCCGCAACCGCCGACTTGCAGAAACTGGCGGCGCGTGAATGCCTGCGAAGCGTAAAACGGGCTCGTCATCGGTGCGCTTTCGGTGAGAGCAGCAATCGCCTTCCGAAAACGCATCGTATCGGCATTTCTCGATGCGATCAACGTGAGATTGGTCGCCCGTGGAGAAATCGTCGCGGGGCGCGAAACCGCAAGCGAGATCAGGGAGCGGGTTTCGACGAGGGGGGCTGTTCGGGAAGACTCTGTCCTTTGAAGAACTTGACGATCAACGGGGAGGCTTCCTGCAAGTATTTGTGATCGCCCGGATGAACCAGGGCAACGAACGGGGCATTGAGCCTGGACGCATAGAGCGTGCATTGCGCGGCCCACGGCTCGCCTTTATCACCGCAACCATTCACAACCCGCACGGCCTCCATCGCGGCTTTTTGCCATTCGTACTTCACCAGCGGATCATTCTCACCCGCGATGTGCATGGCCGGCTTGGGTTTGAGCGTGGGGATATAACGAGCCGCCGCCGCAGAAGGAGCAAAGGCCGCGAATTGATCGGCCCGCGCGGACCACAACAGGTAGGTGAAGCCGCCGCCATTCGAATGCCCGGTCGCGTAAATCCGGCGGTCATCGACTTGATATTCCTTGCGGAGTTGTGCGAGCAACGTGTCGAAGAATTTCAAATCACGGTCGCTTTGATCACCAACCGACTTCTGCCAGCCGTTGCGTTTGCCTTCGGGGTCCGTCAGTTGCCCAGGTGTCGGCAGCCCCTGCATATAGACAACGAGCGCTTCCGGCCAGTGTTCCTGAAACCGAAAGGACCGCGAAGCCTGCTGGGCATTGCCGCCGTGACCGTGAAAAGCGAAGATCACCGGCGACGGCGCCTCGGCTTTCGCGGGGACATAAACAATCGCCTCGCGCGACGTTTCCCCCACCGTCACCGTGATCTGTTTCGGTTCCGCCGCCAGTCCCAGTGACGACAACATTCCGCCGAAGACGACCAACGCGAGGGAAACGGTTCGCAACATCGTGAGGGTTCCTGTTGGCATGGCGGACATCTTCTAATTCAACCCCGGCGGTTACGCATCGGACCGGGGCTCGCGAAATCCCCGTGTCAGCCAACCGGGCGGCAACGGACAACCGATCATTAATGGTTCCTTCCGTGTCGGATGCTCGACGGTCAATTTCCACGCATGCAAGCCGATCGCCTGGGGCAGGAATTCCACGCCGCTGCCGTACTTGGTATCGCCGAGGATCGACCATCCGCGCGTGGCCAGTTGCACGCGAATCTGGTGACTCCGGCCGGTTTGCGGGCGGATTTCGAGCAATGTGCCCCGATCGGTTTGCTGCAAGCGACGAAATGCGAGTCGACATTCCAGCGCTCCGGCCGCATTGGGCTTAACACTGCGACTGCGATTGGTTTTCTCGTCTTTCAACAGCCAATCGTGCAGTTCCCCTTCGGTTGGGAGACCGGTACCCGTCACTGCGGCGAGATACACTTTCTCAGCCCGATGCGTACGGAACTGCTCCGAAAAACGCGACGCCGCTTTGCTCGTGCGGGCATACAACACCACTCCGGACACCGGCCGGTCGAGTCGATGGACCACACCGAGGAAGACGTCGCCCGGCTTGGCATACTTCGTCTTGATGTAATCTTTCGCGGCGTCGAGTAGCGTTGCATCCCCGGTGGCGTCGCCCATCGTCAACCAGCCCGCCGGCTTGGCGACGGCGAGGCAATGGTTGTCTTCATAGAGGACGGTGAGCACGGGGGAACTCGGTCAATCAGTGCGGGGCGCGAAACCGCAAAGCGGGGCGATCATGCGTTGCGAAGTTCGTCCAGCTTCGCGGCGACGGCTTGAACGTGACCTTCGACTTTCACGCGCGGCCACACGGCGGCAATCTTCCCCTGCTTGTCGATGAGGAAGGTCGCGCGCTGCACGCCCATCGACTTCTTGCCGTACATGTTCTTCTCGACCCACACACCGTATTTCTCGGCGATGGCGTGGTCTTCATCGGCGAGCAGCGGGAACGGCAGCGAAAACTTGTTCGTGAACTTTTCGTGCGACTCGACGGAATCGGGACTGATGCCGAGCACGACCGTGTCCGCGGCGAAGTCGTCGTGCTGATCGCGGAAACCGCACGCCTCGGTGGTGCAGCCGGGCGTGTCATCCTTCGGGTAGAAATAGAGGACGACATACTTTTCGCCCTGGTATTGGCTCAGTTTGATCTTGCCTGCGGGATACGCGGCGAGCGTAAACGCCGGGGCCTTATCACCGACTTCCGGTCTTGCACTCTCCGCCATGCCTGAAACACTTTCGCAAAGGGAAAACGAACGGGACTGGCACAGTATAGCCGGACGGAATGAGTTGGCCACCGGCGAGACACGGTCCGTGGTTAGTTGTCAGTTGGAAAGACTCCGAGCACTTTTACAACTGACAACTGACAACTGACAACTGACAACTGACAACTGACAACTGACAACTGACAACTGACAACTGACAACTGACAACTGACAACTGACAACTGACAACTGACAACTGACAACTGACAACTGAATTTATCTCGCGGCCGTTCTGGGAGTCATGGGGAGCGACGGACTGGCCGGGTCGGCGCGGCGGACCAGGAGTTCCTTCAGCGAATACGCCTGATACGGTTGTTCTGCGGCGGGGCGTTTGTCCGGTGACGCATTCGCCACCCAGAAGCGGGTTGTTTCTGGTTCAAACAGCACATTGTGAAGATTCGACTTCATCGCCACCGGGCGTTCCATCAACGTCAGGGCTTGCTCCGGCGTGAACTTGCCATAGCCCGTCTCCGCGCGCTTCGAAAGTTCCTTGTAGCGATCACCCGCGGACATTAACACGCAATCTTTCACCGGCGTCGGCAGCAGCGGATGTGTCGCGCCGGGTTGGATCACGGTAAAGACATCCCATGACGCTTCCATGCCGACGGCTTCGTTCGTTTCCCCGTCGGCCACCACGTAAAAGTATTGGCAGGTGCGGGGACCATCACGGAACACGCTGATGGCCTTATCGAGCGAATCCGCGGTCTCCAATGTTTCACGGATGAGTAACGCCATCGGGCGGCCACCCCAGTGTCCGAGTCCGCCGCCCCCCATTTCGCCGATGGAAATGTGCGCCGCATTCATCCCTGTCACCGAACCGATGAAGCCGGCGTAACTCACATTCACCCACGGCAACCGGCCTTCAGGTTCCACGACCATCACCACGGCGTGATCCTGCAGGCCCCAGTCGACGGCATAATCGAGCACACGACCATGCAGCATCTTGCCGTTCTGCGTTGCCGATTTCGCCAGTGCGAACCCGCTGCAATGGAACAGCTCCGGGATGAAGTTCGCCGCCTGGGCATCCTTCACGGGTATACCTGCACCATCGGCGAGCCCCTGCAATTCGTCCCAATACCGCTTGTCGACGTGCGGTTCCTGAATGCGGACAATGGTGTCGATCGCAGCTCGCGGGGTCAGTTTTAACGGGCCGACCTGCACCAGCGTGTGGCCTTCCGCCTTTTCGACGAGCAACGTATGCAGACTTTGCCGCACATGTTCTTTCAATAGTGCTCCATGCTGATAGCCGAGTTCGTACGGCGTCCCTTTGAGATGCAGCACGAGCGTCCCATCCACCTTTTCCAGCCAGCCGTTGCCGCAGCGGGCGATGGTCTCGGCGGTAAGATTTTGACACAGGCTTGTCAGAACGCTTGCGGCAAGAACGATTGTCGAGAAGGCCATGCGGATGCGGGACATGGGATCGGCTTTCCAGAAGGGACCGTTGTTGCTCAGTAGAACTGCCGCAGTGTCCGTACTCTACCGTTCGCATCCGGAAGGCGAAAGATGGTGTGCCTGGAATCGTGTGGAGCGACTTTTTTCTTGATTTCCAGCGAAACCTGTTCTGCTGCCGCGGGTTCTACCCGTAGCGGCCGAATTGCGTTTCGCGGTCCTTCCATTCTTCTTCATTCCTTTCGGACCTTGGCAGGAGTCGGCGACCATGCACACGCGACGGCATTTTATCGGTCTCGGACTGAGCGCGGCAGTCGCCGCTTCGTGGTCGGATAACGCCACCGCCGCCGACTGGTCACGTTTCCGCGGTCCGAACGGATCGGGGGTGACGGCCGACACGGAGCCGGTGCCCGATTCGTGGAGCGCCGAGAAGAACCTGAAATGGAAGATTCCGCTGCCGGGCCCGGGATCTTCGTGCCCGATCATCGTTGGCGACAAAGTGTTTATCACCTGCTGGAGCGGCTACGGCACCGAACGCCGCGAACGGGGTGACCAGAAAAATCTCAAACGGCATTTAATCTGCCTCAATCGCAACACCGGCAAAACGATCTGGGACAAATCGGTCGCCGCAGTCCTTCCCGAAGACGACTACGGCGGCATGTTCGCCGAACATGGCTACGCCTCGCACACTCCGGCATGTGATGGCGAAAAAATCTATGCCTTCTTCGGCAAAACGGGCGTGGTCGCCTTCGACATGAATGGCAAGCAACTCTGGCAGACCAGTGTGGGGACGGGCTCCGATCCCCGCGGCTGGGGCTCGGCATGCAGCCCGGTGCTCTATAAGAATCTGGTGATCATTACGGCGTCTGCGGAAGCCGAAACACTGTTCGGGCTCGACAAAGACACCGGCAAAATCGTCTGGAAGCAGGAAGCCGGCGGTCTCGGTTCCACTTGGGGAACGCCCGTGCTGGTCCCCGTGGATAACGAGCGGACGGACCTGGTGATTGGTGTGCCGAACGAAATCTGGGGGCTCAATCCCGACACCGGCAAGCTGCGCTGGTATTGCCCGGGGTTGAATACCGATTCGTTCTGTTCGAGCGTGGTTGCCGACGGCAATGTCGTTTACGGAGTCGAAGGCCGTGGCGGCGGTTCCCTCGCCGTGAAAGCCGGCGGCAGCGACGACGTCAGCAAAACACATGTCGTGTGGTCGGGCCGTGATAACAACCGCATTGGTACACCGGTTGTCCACAACGGATTGCTTTATTTCATCTCGAACAAGGTCCTCAACTGCGTCGATGCCAAGACCGGAGAGCGCGTGTATCAATCACGTCTGGCCAGTAGTGATGGCGACGCCGCACCGCCGGATCGCGGTGGCCCTCCGGGCGGCGGACGCCCCGGTTTCGGTGGGGGCGGACGCGGCGGCGGCATGGGCGGGCAGGACTACGGTTCACCGATTGCCGCCGACAACAAGCTGTATTACGTCGCGCGCAACGGTGAAGCGTTTGTGGTGAAGCTCGGCCGCAAGTTCGAGCAGATTTCCGCCAATCGCGTGACAACCGAAAGCGAAGATTTCAGTGCGACTCCGGCGGTCAGCGAAGGGGAGTTGTTCATTCGGTCGAGCAAACACCTCTATTGCATTGCCAGCCCCGTTACGAAGTAACAGCCGGTTTTCATCGATTCGCTGCCGCTTCATGATCACGAAAACGGGCGTGGCAATCATCGCAGCGAAGACGAATGGCTTTCGTGAGCAGAGCCGGGGATTCCGTAGTCCCCTCGGCGGCGGTCATGAGCCATTCACCATCGCTCAATAACCGTTGACGCAATTCCTCTCTCGGCGGCGTGCCGTCCAGCCGCCGTCCGGCTTCGGTGAGGAGTTCCGCGAGTTGGGTCGCTTCCGCTTGCAACGGAGGCGTCCATGCGTCTGCGGTTTTCGCATGCTTGCTCCAATGCTCGAAGGCGTGGTTCAGTTCCACCATCTGGTGCGTCAGCGGGGGAACCGCGACTCGCTCCGGCAATTTGGCGACAATCACGGACTTCGTTTCCGTCAAAGTTGCCGGTGCTGCGCTTTCGGCATCGCGATACAGCCCGAGATATTTCGGTGCCGTTCCCATCTCCTGCATCAATTGACTCGCGACCCCGGGAGCAAGGGTTCCTTCCATTTGACAAACGGCGACCGCCGCCGCCGGGCCGCGGTGGAGCCCTTGATGACAATGGAGATAGATTTTCCCCGGTAACTGCTGCGCGGCTACAGAAAGTTCCACGAGCCGGGACCGCGGGATGCCGTCATAACCGATCGGCAAATGGACGTAGCGCAGTCCCGCCTGAACTGCGGCTGCGACATCCGGTTCAGCCCCATCGACCGAGATCACCGTGTGGACCCCCAGCGCCGCCAGAGATTGGAAAGCGGTCAGCCCATCGGGACGCCCGCCCGCGTAAAGTCGATCATGGAGTTGATACAGATTCGGCAACCCGGCTTGTTCCCTCCGTCCCCGAATTTGTACGACATGTTCTTCCACGGTCGAATGCGACGTGTGAACCGATGGCAGGGGGACGAGCGACAAACCGCCGAGCATCAGGGCGTAGGTGCCGGTCAGCAGCAGCAAAATTCCGGGCTTGGACGACATCTTCCATCTCGAATGGGCGAGTTCATTTTGAGGAATCATCAGTGTTGCAAGACGATCCGAATACGACAAGCGGCCGGTGAATCGGGATCGATTCACCGGCCGCTTGAGTGACAACACATCCACTACACGAGAGTGGATTTCACGGGGCGATTAACGAAACACGCCCACCCAGGCGAGTTGGCCGTTCCGGTTCACGTAGCCGAAGCCCACTTCATTGCCGCTGAGCATGTTCGCCCGGTGCGCGGGCGAATTAATCCAGCCGGCAACGGCGGCATCGGGCGTCGCCGGGCCGAGGAAAATGATTTCCCGCCACGGCAATCCGCTGTGCTGGAGCGCCCCGTAGCTCGCCATCCACTCCGCGTGGCGGTAAGCCGCCATCGACATTTCTGCGTTAAGCGTGACGGGTGGCATGCCAGACTGTGCGCGGTGCTGATTGGTGAGCTCCAGCAGTTTCTGAATCGTGGGATGCTTCATCAACCAGTCGGCTTTGTCCACCACCGGCGTGGCGGCTTGCGACTCCGCGAACACGTGGCCGATCAACAAGGCCACCATCAACAGTTTCAACTTCATCGATTCCAGACTCCTCAGTGGTACTTGCCATAACGAACAGCGACCGCATCCGCACGATCGCTCGGGTCACTGTGACCCCATGGCTGAGAAGCAAGGTAAAACACGAAGACTTTAACTGCCTACTGAACGCGCTCCTGAAGATTCAGCATACTGAGCGCCGTACAGTTGAACTCCCACGAAAATGCGTGGCGGAGCGGGCCATTGATCTTCCGCGATCCGTTGCATTTGCGAAGTCGTGGTGATGAGAAATTCATCACCGAACCAAAAAGGTGCGCGGACAGCCTGGCGGGCGAAGGCGCCATTACGACCGTGTGTCCGACGGATTGAGGAGTGGGGCAGCGGGCTGTTCTCGAAAGTATTCTTCGTTGACATAGCCGTAACGATACCCGTACTGATACCGTCCCAGCCCGTAGTCGCTCTTCTGCTGCGAGACCGCATTCAGCACGATCCCGATGACCTTGGCACCCACCATCCGCAAACGTTCGAGACCGCGCAAACTCACAACGCGGGAATTCCGATTCAGCCGCGTGAGGAAGAGAATTCCGTCGGCATGAGGCGAAATAATGCACGCGTCGGTGACCGCCAGCACGGGAGGGGAATCGACAATCACGAAATCGTATGCCTCACGCATTTTTTCGAGGAGATTTCGGAACGACTCCGCCATGAGTAACTCCGACGGATTGGAAGGACGCGGGCCGGACGTCAGGACATCCAGACGTTCGACATCCGTCGAGCGAATCGCTTCAGGAAGTTCTGCAGTATCCTGAATGATCGACGACAGCCCGACATCGTTCGACAGTTCGAACAGCTTATGCTGTGCCGGACGGCGACAGTCGGCATCAATCAGCAAACAACGCTTTCCGCTTTGCGCCACACTGATGGCCAGGTTGGCGGACATCGTCGATTTCCCGGCACCGGCTTCGGAACTGGTAATCTGCAAGACCCGGATGCCTTGCCCGAAATTTCCGAGCATGATCGTCGACCGCACGGAGCGGTACGACTCGGCGGCGAACGACGCGGGCTTGTGAAAACAGATGGCCATGCGATCCAGCCGTTGGCTACGAAGTTCGCGGCGAGACGGCTTTTGATCGATCATGGGAATCGTTCCCAGCACCGGTAATCCGAGGCGGCGGGACACATCCTCGAGCCCGCGAAAGCCGCGATGAGACGACTCGATCAGGAACGAAATTCCGACGGCGATCAGCCACCCGACCATGGCGCCGCCACCCAGATACTTGCTATACGCCGGCCCGGCTTGCCAACCATAACCGGGCGGCGAAATCACCTCGGCCTTAAGGGTGCCGTTATCCTTGACGAGATTCAGGGTCTGCAATTGATCCAGAACGGTGTCGAACAACCGGGTCGTGCGATCAATCTCGTCTCGAAAAGTCTGATCCGTGTTTTCCTCATTGGCTAAATTCCGCGCGGATAACTGCTCTTTTTCAAACAGCGCATCGAGATCGGTCCGTTGCTTCTCGATCTTCTTGACGCCCTGACGCAACGAGTCGATATAGACCGTAAGCCAATCGGCGCGGGTTTTCGATTTGTCCGCATGGTCCGCGTCGGGTTCCCGTTGCTCGAACATGGCCCGCGTCAGTTCAATTTTTCGTCGGACTTCCCGAACGCGGGGGTGCTCACTGCCGAGACTGGAAAGGAGCTTTTCCTCTTCGAAGACCAACGGCAAAAGTTGACTCGCAAGCGTAATGGCAGGCGAAGCCGCGGTCAGACCGGACGAATCGGCCTGGTCGCCGCGAACGCGATTCGCGTTGTCGATCATCAGCAACAATGTCTCACGACTCGCGCCTTGTTTCAAAGCGGTCTCAATCGAATCGAGTTCCGAGCGGATTTGGGATTCCTGAATCAGAAAGCTCGCGCGCGCGCTCTCGATCTGCGTCATCCGCTCCTGATGCAGGTTTCGGGCCTTCTCCCCGACAAAGACGAGTTTAGCCCCGGCCTTGAACTCGTTGTACTTCTGCTGCCTGACCTTCAGATCTTCGTTGAGATACTTCCGCGCGTCGTCAATTAATGTGACCGCCTTTTCGGTATCGCCCTGCTGCGAGTTTTCCAGGTACTTGAGAAACGCCGTGACCACCGCCCCGAGAACTTTGGGACAGTCCGCCGGGTTGGGGCCGTTAAAACTGAACTCCAGAAACTCCTTGCTCGCCGTGCTGGGGCGAACGCTCAATCCGGAGGCCACATAGCCAAAGGCGTTCGCGTCGGTCGCACCGATGAGTTTCTCTTCGGCGGTTCCTTCCACGAGTGTTTGAACCGCAGCCTGCACATGACTCGGCGACGTAATCAGCACCGCATAGGTATCGAGCGGCGGCGGCGCGTTAATCACATGCCCCCCGTCGATCCCCGTCGCCATGGGACGGGTCTGAAACACGCGCACGCGGGCCGTGGATGAAAAGACCGGTTCGGCCTTCGTGAACAACAAGTAGCCACACCCTAACCCAGCCAGCGTGAGGAAAATGGTCAGCAGCTTCTGACCAAACAACACCTTCATCAGATCCAATTCGGCCCCGGAATCAACCCCGGTGTCGTAGGATCCCGCGTGCGAAGAACGGGTTTGGGGCTCAGTCGGCCAAGGGCTGGGAGCGGACATGGAACTCTTTATGGTCGGAACAGGGCCGGGCGGCGAAATTCGTCACCCACGGTTCGGCATCACTGCTTGAGCGCGGCAGGGCGATTCATTCCGGTCGGTCATCTCGCTTTGGATTTTAATCCACGTGAGTGAAAACAACTTAAGGTTTTCGCCTACGACGGCACCCAAAACAAGACGGCAGCACCGTTCCGCAGCGATTTCTCAGTACTATAACCAGCGGCTGTTAGGGAAACTACGCCTATCCCGCATCTCTTTCGCAGTCCCCGCACACCGAAATTCGTTGTCGAGCGTGGTTCAGAATTGCGCCGAGCGCCTGGATGGACCGCCGTCCCTATCACGATCCAGATCCGTCGCCATTGCCGCTCAGAACTGTGAGAACTGGCGGAACGGATTGTCCGCATCACTCGATTCCGCCGGGGCTTCCGCAGCACTGTCGATCTCAAACGCGAAGTTTGGCACCGACTGCGGCGCGTCCTCAATCGTAGCGGTCTCCGTATCCACGGGATCGGCCACAGGCTCCGGTTCGAGTGCGTCGGGGGCTTCCGCCTGATCCGGTGCCGACTCCGGTTCGGTGGGAAGAAACGGGACAGGGGCGGACGGCGAGGCCGCCTTTTTGTTTCCGCGTTGAAACAAACCGAACAGCGATCGCATTCGCTTCGGCGGTTCGTTGACCGCGATCGATTCCGCAGGGGACGGAACGGATTCACTCACGAAAGGGGCGAACGGGGTGAACGGCGTATCGTCGGGAGAAGACACTGAAGCAAAATTGAATGCGGCCTCGACCTCGGCCAACGGGAGACTGGTCGTTTCCTCTGGCGCGAGAAGTTCTTGGGGTGCCTCGGGTTGGGGAAGCGAGGCCCCTAATTCGGGACGGATGACGCCGGAATTGCGGTATTCCACGGCAAACGTCGCCGGACCGATGACCAGTTGAGAACCGGCGGGAGCCAGCGTTAACTGATTGGGCAGCAACCGCTTTCCGTCGAGATAGGTGCCATTGGCGCTGCACAGATCTTCGACATAAACACCGAGATCGTTAACGACCACACGGCAATGGCGACGGCTGACCTGTGTGGAAGCGATCTTGAGGTTGCAATCCGCACTCCGTCCGATGACGGTTTCGCTGAGCAAGCGGACTTGCTGGACGTTCGCCTGCTTCTGCACGACTCGCAACTGCGCGTGCATGACCCGAATGGCCTTACTGCGGGCATCCTACCCCCGGAATGTTCTGGATACTCAGAATCTTAACGGCAGGAGCACATCGGATACAATCGTTCTCATTCCACGAAAACAAAAACGCCTCTTCCCCAGGAATCCCAGGCAAGAGGCGTTCGTTTTCAGCAGATGGCCGGCGCGAATTACGCCGCGGCCGAATCGGTCGACGGCAGCAGCCGTTGCTGGCCGCGGATGACTTCCGGCGTCAGGACGTATTTCTTGCCGGGTTCGAGATCGGGCAGTTCGAACATCACCTCGAACATCGATTCTTCGACCACGCTTCGCAATCCGCGGGCGCCGGTATCTTTTTCGATGGCGATCTTCGCGATCTCTCGCAACGCTCCCTCGGTAAATTCGAGCGTCGCATTTTCCATCTGGAAGAACTTCTGGTACTGCTTCATCAGCGAGTTCTTCGGCTCAGTGATGATCTTGACTAGATCGGCTTCCGACAACGGAGCCAGCGAACTGACAATCGGCAACCGGCCGACGAGTTCGGGAATCATCCCGTACTCGATCACGTCGTCGGTGCAGGCGTACTGCAACAGCGACCCGGTCCGCAGTTTCGACGTATCGACCGTGACCGTCGAACTGGTGGGACTCGTGCCGAAGCCGATGGTCCGTTTACCCATCCGGCGAGCGATGATGTCTTCGAGACCGACGAACGTTCCGCCGCAGATGAAGAGGATGTTCGTGGTGTCGATCTGAATGTACTGCTGCTCGGGGTGCTTGCGGCCCCCTTGCGGCGGCACATTCGCAACCGTGCCTTCGAGCATCTTCAGCAAGGCTTGCTGGACGCCTTCACCGGAGACATCGCGAGTGATCGACACGTTCTGGCTGGTCTTGCCAATCTTGTCGATTTCGTCGATGAACACGATGCCCCGCTGAGCGGCTTCGATATCGAAGTCGGCTGCGTGCAGCAGTTTCAGCAACAGGTTCTCGACGTCTTCGCCGACGTAGCCCGCTTCGGTGAGCGTGGTGGCATCGCCGATGGCGAACGGCACCTGCAGCAGCCGGGCCATCGTTTTGGCGAGCAACGTCTTGCCCGAACCGGTCGGTCCGATCAGCAGGATGTTGGACTTTTCGATTTCGATTTCGTTGTCGGCGTCGGCCGTCGCCATCAACCGCTTGTAATGGTTGTGGACTGCGACCGCGAGCACCTTCTTCGTGCGCTCCTGGCCGATCACGTATTCGTCAAGATATTTGACGATCTCCCGCGGACTGGGCACGCGGTTGAAGAGCTTCGCCGGGGTGCCCCGACGACGCTTTTCCTGATCGAGGATCGATTGGCACAACTCGATACATTCGCCGCAGATGTAGACTTCTTCCGGGCCTTCGACCAAGGGGCCGACTTCCCGGTAGCTCTTGCGGCAGAACGAACAGTTGGCGTTTTTCTTGCCGGTAGGACCACGTTTGGTTGTGGACATAAAATCGCGACCGGAGGGCATCAGTTTTCCTTCAGCGCAGCCGTGTGTGGAGGTGCAGGAAAGTCATAAGGTGTCAGGTCGAGGTGTTTCCTGGAGCAATTCCGTCTTCCGAAGTCGACGGCTCTGCCGCAATCGATTCACTCTCACCGCTGCCTCCATGTAGCGGACTGGTCTCGGCTGGCGGGGGAACCGGACGGTTTTGAACCCGGTGATTCCCGGCAGTTTTTGCTGGTCGCTGCGAGGCGACATTTGCCACAACTGCTTTCGCGAGCCGCGATTTAATCAATCGGAACTCCTCGTCGGTGAGGCCATCTTCGCGGCGCATTTCTTCCAGCTCCGAGAGCAAATGAACCGGATTCTCGTCACGCGCCTCATCGTCGCGAAACCATGCCTTGATCCGCAAAGTCACCCAGATGAGTACGATCACACCGACCGACATCCCCACGAACTCAATCGTGCCGGGCGCGGCGGGGCCCAACACATCCTTCAGAACATTCCATTTCGATCCCATCGCCCCTCTCCGCTGACGCCGCCCGCATCCCTTATCCCATGGATTATCGGGGCGATGCGTCTCGTCGGCAAGCGGGTTTGGGATCACATGCCCACTTCTTACGCACTCCGCGCGCCAAAACCCGCGGTTTCGCAAATTTGGCTTGACCACCCCGTTCCACGGTCGGGGAGCCCGTTCGATGCGTTCGGAACAGCAACATCTGCCGACCAAGGACGGCCGCCGAGCCCATACTGAATCTTCGCTCGGCAGTCCTGGTAGAACCTACTCGCGCGGATTTGTAGAGGTTACATTCGCCGGTCGGCGCTCAAACGCTTCCGTCGTCGTAGCCGGTGATTCCTCCCCGGAGTAGAATTGGCAAAAACTATCGTGCATCAGTGCGGCAAAAGGGCAGGGGGTCTCGAATCCATGGATTTCAATCAACGTCTGCAACGCGCCGTCGAGCGCGGACAATCACGTCGCGATGCCGAATTGCAGGCGAAGTCGCAAGCGCTGATGACTGAAGAGCAACTGCGGGCGTTGCACTCGCAATCGCGTCTGGAACTCTCCGATCACATCGATGCGGGATTGCATCAGCTCGCGGACACGTTTCCGGGATTCACGTTTCAGACGGTGGCCACCCCCGACGGCTTCGGAGCGAAAATCTCCCGCGACGATCTCCGCTCCCGCGGAGGCAAACCGCTCACCCATGAATATAGCCACCTGGAATTCATCGTCCGCAGTTACACGCCGCGGCATTTGTTCGAAATCAGTTGCCGCGGCGCGATCGCCAATAAAGAGGTGCTGCAACGCACTCATTATCAGGTTCTCGACCGTCTCGATACCGACACGTTCCGCGAACAGGTCGACCACTGGATTCTGGAATACGCCGAAAAATTCGCCGCCGCCTAGAAGCCCACGGTTTCTGAACCGTGGGTCTCTCCACATGTCACGATGAAGCGGAGTTCTGCTTTGTAGAGAGTCAATGTGAACATGCCGCACGAGCAGTGCCTCCGGTCCCCTCTCCCCCGTCTGCGGGGGAGAGGGCTAGAGTGAGGGGGCGTGTTGAAACGCTCGTGCCCCCTCATCCGGCCTTCGGCCACCTTCTCCCCCGCGGACGGGGGAGAAGGGACCATCTGGGTCGCTTCCCCCCATCTCTGAAAATAAGAAATTCGCATGAGCCGACACGAAGATTTGCAGCGCGTCCTGAACACCGGCATGGTGGCCATCATCCGCGCGACCTCGGGCGATCAACTGGTCTCCGTGGCGCGTGCCCTATATGAAGGGGGCATCGACGTCCTCGAAGTCACGTTCACGGTGCCGAATGCCGTCGAGGTGTTGTCGGCCGTGCGAAAGGACCTCGGCAACAAGATTCTGCTCGGCGCGGGGACGGTGCTCGATTCCGAAACCGCGCGAACGGCCATTCTTGCCGGTGCCGAGTTCCTCGTCTCGCCCGTCGTCAATCTCGACGTCATCAAGTTGGCGACACGCTACGACAAGCTGATCATGCCCGGCGCGTACACGCCGACGGAAATCCTAACCGCGTGGGAAGCCGGGGCGGACGTGATCAAAGTCTTCCCGGCAGAAATCGGCGGCCCACCGTACTTAAAAGCGATCAAGGGACCGCTGCCGCAAGTCCGTCTGATGCCCACCGGCGGCGTGAACCTCAACACGCTGGAATCGTTCATCAAAGCCGGCGCGTGTGCCGTCGGGCTGGGAAGTTCGCTCGTCGAAAAAGACGCCATCGAACAGGGCAACATGACGCGCATCCGCGATCTCGCTCAACAGTACGTCGCCCTGCTGAAGAAAATCCGCGGCACATAAATCCGGAGCGCCAACGACGGCCGCCCACCTCATTATGAGCGGCACGGCGCTAGCCGCCGGTTCCCCATCGGTCCGTTGTCAGTGGATCGTGGTCAGTTGGAAAGAAGCGTAAATCGTTCCCACTAACAACTCACCACGGACCGGCGGCTAGCGCCGTGCCGCTCACAAGGCGTGCGCCGTTGCCGTTCTGTTCGTCGCACGCGATGATAGCCGCATCCTCTTTTCAGGAGCGTGCGGATGTCGTCCTGGCTTTCTTTCTGTCTGTGTGCGGCATTGGCCGCGAATCCGGTCGATGGCAACCGCCTGGCGTATCTCGATGGCCACGACATCTACTATCCGCACACGAAATTTCCCAAGCTCATCACACCGCAGTGGGTTGGCGAGGACGGCGTCGAAGCAGCGGTGATTCTCGCCATCGACGACATGCGCGACACGGCGAAGTATGAGTCGTATCTGCGGCCGATTTTGCAGCGGTTGAAGCAGATCGACGGCCGCGCGCCGGTCAGCATCATGACGTGCAAGGTCGACCCGAACGACCCGCAGTTGCAGACGTGGCTGCAGGAAGGCGTGAGCCTCGAAGTCCACACGTTCGATCATCCCTGCCCGTTGTTGCAGGGCGAACTCGCGAAGGCCAAGGGGACGTACGACAAGTGCGTCGACCTGCTGTTCAGCATCCCCAACAACACGCCGGTGGCGTATCGCATGCCGTGCTGTGACTCGCTCAACACCGTCAGCCCGCGGTTCTATAAGGAGATTTTCAACAAGACCTCGCCCAGCGGAAAGTTCCTGCAGATCAGTTCGTCGGTCTTTCAGGTCTATACGGCCGATGACCCCGATATCCCGCGCGAATTGCTCTTTGATGCCGACGGCAAGGAACGCTTCCGCAAATATTTTCCGAAGGGA
This sequence comes from Planctomycetaceae bacterium, assembly GCA_021732785.1. GTDB lineage: Bacteria > Planctomycetota > Planctomycetia > Planctomycetales > Planctomycetaceae > DSVQ01. The sequence goes on along the minus strand of JAKFUG010000054.1, from coordinate 58,510 downwards.
TTGACACGCGGCGAGACCACGCATGACCGGTTCCTCAACTACGTCGAGAACTATCCGTACCCCTACGTCATCGACCGGCTCTGCTGGGAGTTCCCGTGCATGACGCCGTCGGACTGGGAAGCCAACTTCCTGCATCAGCCGAACAATCCGCAGACGGTCGAGGACATGAAGGCGGCCCTCGACATCACAGTCCTCAAGCAGGGCGTCCTCAACCTCGTCTTCCACCCGCACGGCTGGATCAAAGCCGAGCAAGTCAACGAACTCATCGACCACGCCGTCACCAAGCACGGCAAGAAGGTGAAGTTTCTGACGTTCAAGGAAGCGCTGGAACGGTTGAACAAAAATCTGTTCGATGGCAGGTCTGTTCGAACTCCGAGTTCAGAGTTAACTGAGCTTATTGAGTTGATTGACTTGGATAGTGATGGCATTCAAGACATCGTCACGCAGGCCGGAGATCAGTGTCTTGCCAAGATATGGAACCCAATCGCGAAAAAATGGACATCAACCCGACTCCCCGCCGGGGAAACGCGTGTCTCCGGAGTGAGTTTCCATATCGAGAAGGCTCAAACTGCGATTACCACTTCCGATGGTGCCATCATTCGTTTGAATGCGCGACCCGTCTCCCTAGGAGGATACGCATGGGATGCACCTTGGTTGCGATATCCGTTTCCAGACATTGACGGCGATGGCGTCGTCGAGGAAATCATCCGGGCAAGACGAGGAAAAGACTCCGTAATATTTAAGCGACTCGGGCTATCGGAGGTCAGAGCGTGGCTTCCGATGAATGGCATTCGCAGAAGCGATACGAGGGATGATATTGGGCAACGCTTCATTGATATCGATGAAGATGGACGGCTTGATGTTGTCTATTCATCCAATGAAGACTACGGCGTCTGGCTCTTCGAGTCGATGGAAAAAGGCTGGTCCATCGAACTGATGTCCGGCAAGCGCGGCGACAAGCCCGCGGATCAGGAACTACCGCCGATTGTCCGTGTGGATGGCACCGACAACGGGTTCTTTGTGCGTGATCGCGGGTTGCACTGGATCAATGAGGACACCGCGGATCGGCCGAATCTGGCGGTGAGCTGGGACTTCGACAAGCTGCTCGGCGACCGGATGCCGACGGCGAAAACTCCGCGGGCGGCGGTCGAGTCGATGCGCGTGCGGCCGGGGTTCTCCATCGAACTGATGGCCCACGAGCCGATGGTCATGGACCCCGTTGCCTTCCAATGGGGACCGGACGGCAAGCTGTGGGTCGTCGAGATGGCCGACTATCCCAACGGCATGGACGGCCGCGGCTCACCGGGCGGCCGCGTGCGGTTCCTCGAAGACACCAACGACGACGGCGAGTACGACAAGTCGACGCTGTTCCTCGACAAAGTGCCGTTCCCCAACGGCGTCCATCCGTGGAAAAACGGCGTCCTCATCTCCGCCGCCCCGGACATTTTCTTCGCCGCCGATACCGATGGCGACGGCAAAGCCGATGTCCGCGAGGTGCTTTACACCGGCTTCACCGAGGGGAACCAGCAGCACCGCGTGAACGGCTTCACGTGGGGACTCGACGGCTGGCTGCACCTCGGCAACGGCGATTCCGGCGGGGCGATCACATCCACCAAGACGGGGAAAAAACTCGACATCCGCGGCCGTGACTTGCGGATTCACCCCGAGACCGGCGACATGGAAGCGATCGAAGGGCAGACGCAGTTCGGCCGCAATCGGGACGACTGGGGCCACTGGTTCGGCAACAACAACAGCCGTCCGTTGTGGCACTATGTCCTCGAAGACCGCTACCTCAGCCGCAACCCGCACCTCGCCCCGCCCGACACCCGCCGCGACGTCTCGAACCAACCCGGCAACGCCCCCGTGTTCCCCGCGAGCAAAACGCTGACACGGTTCAACGATTTTCATACTGCGAACCGGTTCACGTCGGCGTGTGGGGCGATTGTGACGGGGGAGCTGATGGAGGGGCTAAGGGCTAAGGGTTTAGGGCTAAGGGACAGAGAAGAGAAAAATCCCAGCGCTGCCGATGTTACGTCTTCCTCCGTCCCTCAGCCCTTAGCCCTCAGCCCTCAGCTTTCCTTCGTGAGCGAACCCGTCCACAACCTCGTCCATTGCGAACTCATGGAGCCGAGCGGCGTGACATTTCGCAGTCGGCGGCTGGACGACGAGCAGCAGTCGGAATTCCTCGCGTCGACCGACAACTGGTTCCGGCCGACGCAACTGCGGGTCGGTCCCGACGGGGCGTTGTGGATCGCGGATATGTACCGGCTGGTGATCGAACACCCGCAATGGATCCCGCAGGAATGGCAGGAAAAACTCAACGTCCGCGCCGGCGAAGACAAAGGCCGCTTATGGCGCGTCTTTCCGACTGGAGCGAAACTGTCGAAGTCGCCACGGCTGGACAAACTCAGCGATGTGGAACTCGTCGCCGCGATGGATACGCCGAACCGCTGGCAGCGGGATACGGTGCAACAACTTTTAATCACGCGGGCTGCCAACAGCACCCCGGCTGCTTCCGAGCAGCCGGGGTGCTTCGCTGCACTGACGGCGATCATCAAGGACTCAAAGCATCCGGAAGTGCGCGTGCAGGCGCTGTATACTTTGAACCAACTCGGCGGTTTGTCTCCCGAAATTCTGTTGGCTGGATTGAAAGATCATCACCCGGGTGTGCGAGCCAACGCCGTCCGGATTGCAGAGGCTTTTGCGAACAAGAATGACGAGGTTCTTCGGGAAATTGCCGTTATGATGGCTGCCCCTGAGCCGTGGGTCCAACTGCGACTCGCGGCGATCTTGGGCGGACTTCATTCCGATGGGCTTAAACGGCATGCGTTTCTCCAGTTGTTGATATTTACGGATGATCCATACGTGCGCGCGATGGCGCTCAGTTCGATTGATGAGAAATCGCTACCGACTCTTATTCTCTCAATGTCCTTTCTAATTCCGCCTGATGAACTTACGAAGCATCCGGTTTTTGAACCATTGCTGAACTATGCAGTCGCAGTCAACGATCTTGATTCTCTTTGGTATTTCGCCGAGATCGTGTTGTCGAAGCCACCGGCGGAAACCGAGCCGTGGCAGTGGGCAGCGATCGATCTATGGATGCGGGCTCAACGACGGCGGAATGAAACCTGGTCGACGTGGCTGGAAGCGACCAATATAGCGCAGCTTAAACTCGGTATCGCATGGACCGATTGGCTGAGGACGCTGCGTCCCATGATCGATGACCCTAAGGTAGAGGCATCACAACGCGCGACGGCTTTGCGACTCTACGGAGAGACGACCACTAACCCCGCCTTCTCCGCGGACTGGTTGAAACCCATCCAACCGGTCGAAGTCCAACGGGCGGCGATGGAGTTGGCCGGGCGGTTGAAGTCGACGGCGACCGCGGAGCAGATTGTGGTCGGTTGGCCGAAATTGTCACCCGCATTACGACCAACGGCACGGGAACAATTGCTGGGTCGTCCGCCGGTGGCCGCGGCGTTGTTGAAAGCGGTGGCGACGAAGGCACTCACGCCCGCGGACATCGATCCCGAGACCGAACAATTCCTGCGGTCACACCGCGACGAAAAAATCCGGCAGGAAGCGGAGCGCGTGCTGAAGCGGACCGACACCGCGAACCGGGCGGAAGTCGTGGCGAATTATCTGCGCACGATGCCGGAAGCAGGCGATGCTGCCGCAGGCCGGGAAATATTCGCGAAACGGTGTGGGCAGTGTCACAAGCTCGGCGAGATCGGCCACGCGGTCGGGCCGGATTTGGCATCGCTGTCCGATAAAAGCGTGTCCGCACTGGTGACCGCGGTGCTCGATCCCAACCGCGCCGTCGAAACGAAGTTCCTGCAATTCAACGCGGCGACCAACAATGGGCTGGTGGTGACGGGCCTGCTTACCAACGAAACCGCGACCAGCGTTACGTTGCTCGCCGCGGAAGCCAAAGCGACCACGCTGCTGCGGACCGAGATCGACGAACTCTTTGCGGTCAACAAATCGCTGATGCCGGAAGGTCTCGAAAAGGAATTATCCCCCGCAGCAATGGCCGACCTGATCGCCTTCATCCGTGGCAACGTCCCGCTGCCGTCCCGAAAGACATTCGCCGGCAACGAACCGAAGCGGATCGTTGCCGATGCCGAAGGACAATTTGAACTCACCCCCGCAACATGTGAAATCTACGGCCCGACCATCGTCCTCGAATCAGAGCACGGCAATCTCGGTTGGTGGAGCAGCGCCGACGATTTTGTCGTGTGGACGCTGGATGTGCCGAAGGCCGGGAAATATCAGATTGAGATCGAGTGGGCCTGCGAAGCACAAGCGGCGGGACACCGACTGGTGGTCACATCTCGCGGCAGCACTGTGACGCACAAAATCACCGCCACCGCGGGCTGGGACGACTACCGCAAAACCACCATCGGCACCATCGACCTGCAAGCGGGCGTGCAACCATTGACGTTCAAACCCGCGTCGCGACCGCTGCCCGCATTGATGGACTTGAGATCGGTGCGGCTCATTCCGATTGTCGACAAACAGAAATGATCCACGATGACTTCAGACGGTGTGCCACTGGCTCTGCCAGTGCGATACAAACTGTGCCTGGATTTGAAATAAGACACTGGCCGAGCCAGTGGCACACCGAAAACCGGCCGATAACGACGTATTACTTCGCGGCCTGCGTGTTTTCCGCGGGGGGCTTCGGTGGTTCGAAGTTGAAGAGGACTTGCCCGTTCGTGCCGTTCCACACGCGAAGCACGCCGTCTTCCCCCCCAGCGACGACGATCGATTCATCGCGCGCGCACTCCACGCTGTAGACGAAATCGGTCGGGCCACTGAAGCCGCGGTAGTTGCCGCCGTCGTTGGCACGGTGCATTTTCACAGTTTTGTCGCCGCTGCCGCTGATGACGTTATCGCCGACGCCGATGAAGTGGATCGACGTGACCTGCTTGGAATAATTCTGAATCGTGCGGTGTTGCTCGCCGGTTTCCACGTTCCAGATCTTGATGGCGTTATCGGCTCCCGCGGAGGCGATGCGGTTCATGTCGGCCTTGAAACTGACGCCGAGCACATGATGCGTATGACCTTCGAACGACCGCACGAGCTTACCGGTTTCGACGTCGTGTACCTTCACGAATTTGTCCGCGGCCCCCGAAACGAGCCACTTGCCGTCGCGCGAGAATTCGAGACCGAAGACGGTATCGCTGTGAGCATCAGGCAGGGCCTTCACGAAGGCTTTCGTTTCGACATTCCACAGCAGGACTTCGCCACTGCGTGAAGGATCGCCGCCGCCGGTCGCGAGCAGTTTGCCGTCCGGACTGAAGGCGAGCGACAGCACGCGATTGACGAACGGCGAAGGCCCGAGATCGAGGGGAGCCGCCGCGTTGGGTCCGAGCACGCCGGCAAACTGCCACTGCGGATTCGAGTCCCACAAGATTACCGCTTTGTCTTCGCTCAGGCTGACGAGCAACCGATCCGGTCCCGTTGCGAGGAAATTGACGGGCGCGGTGTGCCCGGGGAATTCATCGAGTGGCTTGCCCGTTTTCGCATCCCACGTGCGCACGACACCATCGTCTCCCGCGGTGGCGATGGTCTTTCCATCGGCTACGAAGATCGCCGTACGGACGGGCTTCTCCTGCATCGGCAGAGCGGCCTTCGCGGCATTCAGTTTGTCTTCTGCGGCCTTGCCGAGCGCCACTTCCGCTTCGTGGGCTTGCTTGGCGACCTTCTGCTGTTCATCGGCCGATTGCTGCCCCTTTTCCGATTGCGCGAGGGCTTTCACCGAGGCGTCAAACGTATCGGTCGCCTTCTTGGCAGCGTCCACTTCCTTCGCGGCCGCCGCTTCCGCATCGGCGACCTTCTTCTTAAGGGCTTCGTCGTCGGTTTTGGCCGCGAGTTCGGTCTTGGCCGCGGCCACGGCGTCTTGAGCCGTTTTTAACTTGGCGTCGGCTTCCCCCCTGGCTTTCTCGGCCGCGGCTTTGGCTTCCGTTGCCTTCTTGGTTTGTTCTTCGCGCTCTTTGAAGTTTTTCTCTGCGGCTTTGAAACCCGCGTCGGCAATACCGATGCGCGACTTCATCACGGCATCATCGTCGGTGAGAGTGAGCACGCCCCGTTGAGCCGCAAGATTGCCTTTCAACTCGGCGACTTGTTGTCCATTGATGTTGAACAGTTTCCCGATGTTCGCCCCCGCGGTCACCACGAATTGACCATCGGACTTCATGCTCATCGCCGTGATGGGGCCGCCGTGATTGGCCGCGCGGACCTGACCACCGTTGTTGATGTCCCACACGCGCCAGGTGCCGTCGGCGCTGGCGGATGCGATCTGCGGCTGAGCAGGCACATTTGCCAGCGCCGTCACCGGACCACCGTGACCGGTCATCTGGACAACGGGCTTCACCGGCTCCGCGGGCTTGTCCCCTTCGGCGGGCTTCGGGGCATCGAAAGGGACATTCCAGCCGCGCAGGAGGTTATCCGCATGACCGGTGTAAATGCGTTTGCCGTCCGCAGCGAGCAGCAGGCTGGTGATTTCGGCCGGAGTTTCGAGTTGTCCGGCGGGTTGACCGTCGGCGAGCGTCCACGCGCGAACCAGCTTGTCTTTCCCGGCGGAGAAGAGCTTCGTGCTGTCCGCAGCGAAGTCGAGTCCGGTGACTGGTGCGGTATGGCCCGTGAGCGTCTTCGCGATTTGGCCATCTGCCGTTTGCAGGACGCGAATGTTGTTGTCGGCCCCGGCCACGGCGAGCCATTTGCCATCGGGCGACAAGGCGACCGCGGTGGCAGCGGGATCGAGCGCGAACTTCTGCCGCTGAACGGATTCCGGACGCGACCAGAATTTCACTTCCCGAAAACCGGCGGACGCGAGCAGGTGGCCCGACGGATGGAACGCCAGCGCATGGACAAAATCCTGATGAGCCGCACCGCGCGGATAAAGCGGTTTATCGCCCGATTTCGCCGCAGTCAATGCGGGATCGGTTAAACGCGCGACTGGTTCACCGATGGAGAGATCGTAGACATCAAGCTGGTTGGCCCGACCGCACGCGGCGAACCGGCCCCATTGCGTCATCGCCACGCTGTAGATGCTGTTCATGGTTGGCGGGATCGCTTGCCATGCGATGGACGCCGACGTGCTCCCCATTCCCGCGGGAGCCCCTTCGACGATCCATTGCTTGAGCAGTCCCAGTTCCTGCGGGGTGAAGGCTGCGGCGGAAACCTTGTTCGGCAGGGGCGGCATCGCGGGTTCCACCGCGCGGCAGGCCACCTGGAACATCAGGCTCTTGTCGGGATCTTTCGCGATCACCGCCGGGCCCCGTTTGCCTCCCTTCAGAATGTTGGGAACGTCTTCGAGATTCAGGCGACTCTCGGCGATCGCCACGTTATGGCAGGCGATGCACTTCGAATCGAGAATCGGCACGATGTCCTTCTGGAAATCGACCGGTCGCCCGAGATTGACGGCCACGGCCTCGATCTTTCCCGCCGGAGCAGCGGCTTGCTGAGCCGCGACAACCGAAGCAAGACAAATCACCGCCACGAATGTGCTAATGAAGCGAGGCATGGACCATTCCCTCTGTGATCAATTCGATTGGCAATGAGAAATTGATTCCTCGTTCCCACGCTCTTCGTGGAAGCGAACGGTTGCGACGCTCTGCGTCGCCTTCGGGTGCTCATTCATCTCGATAACATCGACGCGGAGCGTCTCGGCCGTGTGTTCCCACGCGGAGCATGGGAACAAGTTGTTAGTTCATTTCACCACTTTTAGTGCGACCGGTTGATCGACCGCGGCTTCACCATCGAACTGCGAAACGCCCCGGACCACCATATTGGCGAGTTGGGCTTCCGGGGCATCGGCGGCGGCGTCTACCACCAATGTGCCGGCGGTTTGATCGGCGGGAATGGCGACCGGCTCGGCTTTCACACCGACGACGCCCGGCGGGAGCGGTAACGTCAAAGTGACCGGGCCGGTGAAGCCGTTCTGTCGTTTGACTTCGACCTTCACTTCGTTCTTGCCCCCTTGCTTCACGTTACCGCCATCGGCTGGTGTGGCCGTCAACGTATACGGAGCCGCTTTGATGGTGAGAACGATGGCGGTCGTTGTCGGCAGAAAGTTGATGTTCTGTGGTTTGGCGGCGGTATCGGCATCTTTGTGACGCTTGTCGGCGGCGGCTTTTTCAGCGAGAGCGGCTGCCGCCTTATCCTGCATCTGCTTGAGTTCCGCTTCGGCGGCCACCTTGGCCGCTTCGGCGGCCTTCACCGCGGCATCGGCATCCGCACGGACTTTCTCAGCGACGGGGACCGCTTCGGTCGCCGCCTTGACTGCGGCTTGCGCATCGACCAGCTTCTTCTCGGCAGCCGCTTTGACGTCCGCATTATCTCCCGCATTCTTGACCTCTTCCGCCGCTGCCTTTTCCGCGGCTTGGGAATCGACGAGAGCCTTATCCGCGGCCGCTTTGGCTTCGGTCGCTTTCTTCAAAACTTCCTGTGCCACGGGAACCGCTTTGACCGCGTCGTCCCGCTTCGTCGTGATGACTTTCACCACTTCGGCGGCAGCGACTGCGGTCTTGTCGGCTTCATCGAGTTCCGCTTTCAGCCGGTCCACCTTTTGCGGATTGCGACGATACGAGACCTGCGCTTGCCCCGACAAATACATCGTGTACGTCCCCACCGCAGCGTTCGGCGGAACGAAGATGCGGAAGGTTTCATCCGGCTTGTCTTTATTAATCGCTTTGTTTTCGACCTGCAGGTTCTGCGGTTGTCCCACGAACTGCAAGTTGACGTTGGCGTCGAACCCTGGCCGTTTGATCAATTTGACCGGGACGAGAATCTGCCGGTTGTGATGGGCGACTTCACGATGAACGGTCGTCACGAGCTGGAACGGTGCCGATTCTTCGATGACCGACAGTTCCAGATTCTGACTGATTCGAGCATCGCCGGGAACGTTGGGTTGTCCATTCCAGACGATCGTGCCGGTGCGGGCAAAACGGACGACTTCCTTGATGGCCGCCAGGTTCGCCGCCTGTGTCTGGGCCACCGCCGTGTTGACTTCGGCCACCTTGGCTTCCGCCGCAACTTTTGCGGCCAGCGCGGCCTGATGGGCTTGCGTTGCGGTCGCAACTTTCGCTTCGGCGTCGGCCACTTTCTTTTTCAGGACTTCGTCGTCCGTCTTGGCAGCGAGTTCGGTCTTCGCCGCGGCGAGGGCGTCCGTTTCCTTCTTCAAATCTTCCGCCGGTTTGGCGATCGCTTTATCCGCCGCAGCGAGTGCATCGGTGGCCGGCTTCACGGCGGCTTGCGCAGCGGTGACCGCGGCAACTTTCACGGGGTCTTCGACCTTGGCTTTGCCGAGGATTCGCACGGTTCCCGCCCACGCCGGAGCATCTTCCGCAGCGGTGAAGACCAATGTCCCGAAGGACGGCGTGGTCCCGATCGAAATGTCCTTGCACGTCACGCCAGCCGGGAGACCTTCCACCGAGACATCGATTGTTCCTGCGTAGCCGTCTTTCCGAAGGGCGAGCACGCTGAGGGGAACGTTGTCGCCGCGTCGCAACCCGACGGACCACGTGAGCGCCTGCTTTTGCGGCGGCGGCGTGGGCGAGGTCGGAACGGCCACCAGGCGGAAATCGGGCACTTCCGCACGGATTGTCAACCGCCAGATGAGCAGCGGGCTGCCGCGACTGGCGGCGTAACGATCCCGCAACGAAATCCGATAATTGCCATCCGCCGGAACCGTGAATTTGTAGACCGGATCGTCATTGAGCGTGTCGAACACATTCGGCAACAAATTGGTGCCATCGTCATCCACCGCGGTGATCCGCTTGAGTGTCTCTTCACCCTTTTCGTTGACGGTGACTTGATCGAGCGTGAGGTACGGATCGGCCCCGTTGCCGAGGCGCTGCGAATCGACTTCCATCCACAGAATCTGTCCGGCTTTGGCTTCGAACTGCAGCAGATCCACGTCGGCCTTGGCCTGGAATTGACCGGCGAATTCACCGGGAACCGTGATCTTCTGGGCTTGTGCCGGCAGGTTGTTGGGTTCGACTTCGCTCACCACAGGAGCAGTGGCAAACGTCATCATCACCGGCGACGCAATTCCATTGGCACCGGCGAACCGATAGGCGAATGTGTCGATTCCCGAGGACGATGGTTCGGTCGGCAGGCTGGCATCGAGTTGGGCGGCATCGGCCGGCGCGGCGATGTTCACGGTCAATTTGTCGAGCGGGCGACCATTGATCATGACTCCCGACGGTTCCCCACCGGGAAGGTTGCGACCAAAGAGCGTGTAAGCGGCCGTCGATCCCGGTACCGCCGCCGGAGGCCAGACGTAATCGACCTGCGGACCGGTGTGTGCCGTCAGGCGATACAGATAATCTTCACCACCGGCGTAAACGAAATCGGTGAGTCGCAAAAGGTAATCGCCGTTCGCCGGCACGGAGAAGTCGAGCAGGGGATCACGCGAGATGTTGTTGCGGGCGGTGGCAACCCGGCGACCGTTCGGGTCGTACAGTTCGAGGCTGCCATCCAGTTTGGAATCGATCCGCCGTGCGAGGCAGTCGACGAGCAACCGCTGTCCCTGCGCGAGTGTCAGCTTGAAAACATCGACATCGGTCGCCCCGTTGATCTTGCCATTCACCGTGACATTGAGTTCGAGCGGGGTCGCTTGTTCGGTGGCGTTGTTCGGTTCGGTTTCCTGAATTTCCTTGCGACTGCCGACCGTGAAAATCCGCGGATTGCTGATGCCGTACAGTCCCACACCGCGGATTTCATACGCCCCGGCAGGCACATCACCCGCCACGGCGACGGTGAAGGTGTTGACGACCGGAACCAGCTTGCCCGCCTGGTCCTGCATCTTGGGGACGGCGGTGATGCCGGGATGGCTGAAGAGCAACTTTGAAAGCTCTTCGAGATCCGCCCCGCTGGTCACCACGACGTCTACGGACGTCCCGCTTTGAGCGCCCGGCGGAAACACGGCGTACACACGCGTCTGCGGAAGCTGTGCAGAAGCCGTTGACGCACTGGCAAGGAGCAGCGTGAAACAAAGAAACCGCGACACCATCTGGGCGTCCTTTCACGATGTAGTTCGGGGGCGTCGAAGTCAGTGCGGGCAATCAGGCAGGGAATGTCACCGGCAGGCGACAATTCATTCCTTCGTTGGGGCAGGCTCGCATCCAGCGATTCCGATAGGTTAACCAATCATGGCTTGCGACTCCACTGTTTCCGGACCCGTTGGTCGGAAAATCTTTTGAATCGTGACCAATCGAACGGGCCGGGTTGCAATCATGGAGCCCGGATTATCGCGACAGAACAGGCGTTCGATACAACACTTGCGAACCGACACGAATCTCCGCGTCCACGAGATACGGCTCGATGCCCGCCAAATCCGGTTCGATTCCCAGACCGGGGGCATCCGGGGCGCGGACTTGCCCGTTGGCGTCGGGCGTGATGTGGTTCTTCGTCATCGCTACGGCGAGGGATTTCAACTCGGTGGGGAACTCACAGATCACGTGCAACTCCAAACCGGCGAACGGTTGCAGCGATGCGGACAACGCCAAGTTCGATGTAAAAGTGTGATTGACGTAGGTCACACCTTTGTTGACCGCATAATCGGCGACGTCTTTCGCAATGGTGATGCCGCCGATCCGCCCGGCATCGATCTGCACGTACTTCAAGCCTCCGTGATCGATCATGTGTTTCGCCATGTGGACATTGTGGCACCCTTCGCCCCCGGCGAGACCCACCGGCCCGCTCTCCAATGACAGCGCGTGATATTCCGCCAGCGCCCCGGAGACGAACGGTTCTTCCAACCAGGTCGCGCTCACTTCTTTGAGCGTCCGCAGCCGGGCGCGGGCTGCTGCGATATCCGTGTTCCAGACGGTACCGGCGTCAATCAGCAGGATTCCATCCGGTCCCAAACCTTCGCGCGCGGCATGAAGTTGTGCGTCATCATCGGCGACGCTTCCCAAGCCAAACGGACCCCAGCCGAACTTCGCGGCACGGAAGCCTTGCGATTGAATGCGCTGGGCTTTTTGCAGCGTGATTTCGGGGGTGCCGCCGAAGAGCACGGAGGCATACGGCGTCTTCGCACAAGACTGACCGTATCCGAGCAGCTTCCATACGGGTTCTTCGAACCGACGCCCCAGCAGGTCCCACAGCGCGATATCGATGCCGGAGAGCGTATGATCGGCCTGCAACAGATCGAGACTGTTCGCGCGGACCAGATCACCAATGCGGCGAATATCCGCCGCGCTGTCGATCGTTTGTCCCAGTACCGATGCCTGCACCGGCTTGCAGGCACTGTGGGACATCGGGCAGACCAGGCTCGCAATCGATACCAGCGGCGCGGCTTCGCATTCGCCCCAGCCGACATGGTCTCCCGCGCAGACACGCACCAATAGTGCATCCTGGCTCCCGTCGCCGATGTCGAGAATTTCCGGCATCGCCAGGTAAAAAAAGTCGATCGCATCAATACGCATAGTCAATTCTTGTCCGTTGCGGTACGGGAGACATTGTTCCCGAACGATTCTCGGTGTTCGCGTGATCCGGAACAACTCTACGAAATGAAGGCTTTCGTATCGGCGCACAATGGCTGTGCATCGCGCAGCGTGAAAGTCGAACTACCAGAGGGTACATCCGGTGTTTGGTGTGGAACATCCGTGAACAATTCCGGACTCCGGAGCCCCAACGGGGCGTGACTCTTTCAAGATAAAGCGTTGCGCCCCGGTGGGGCTGGCAAGGTGCTCCGATCCGCTCACCCAGGGCTGCGCGAAGACGCTACGCCGCTGGGCTATCGAATCGCGCCCCCTTCGGGGCTGAAGACCAACCTTTCCGCAACCACCAGTGACTGGATTCACCCACGGTCACGCACTTTGCGAGAAAATTCTTTTCCTTTCGATAAAATCACGGTACCGTAAGATTTGTTTGCGATCGGCACTCCTTTCGCGAGCACTCTCCCGTCCCTATGACCATTCGGTCGTTTGCAACCACGGTGTTCTTTCCGTCACTCAGGAGTCTGTCCCATGGGAAACGTTGCTGAAATCCTGCGCCAAAAATCGGGCCAAAGTCTCCATTCGATTCATCCCCGCGAATCGGTGCTGACCGCGACCCAATTGATGAACGAACATGGAATTGGCGCGTTGCTCGTCATCGACAGCGATGAAAATCTGGTGGGCATCTTTACCGAGCGCGACGTGTTACGCCGCGTTGTGGCGGTCGAACTGGCCCCCTCGAGCGTTCTGGTCGAAGACGTGATGACCACGGAAATCGCCTGCTGCTCGCCGGAGACCAAAATCGACGATGCGCACAACATTTTCCGTCAATATCGCATTCGCCACCTGCCAGTCCTCAGCGACGCCGGTGAAGTCGTCGGTTTGCTCTCCATCGGCGACCTGAATGCTCACCACGCCAATCACCAGGAAGTGACGATTCACTATCTGCACGAATACATGCTGGGCCGAACTTGATCATTTTGGATCGTGATGCGGCACCGTTTCATGGGGATGTGCTGTCACCTGCTGGTGATGAGGCCACTTCGTCGCGCTGCGAAGGGGTCTCGTGCAGGGGTTGGAGATCCTTCAGCGAACCGAGTCGGCGAATCTGCGGCCATTGCCGGGCGACGCCGCAGACCACCAGCAATGTCCCCATTCCGCCGGCAACGACTGACAGCACCGGGCCGAAAAATTTCGCGGTGACCCCCGATTCGAGACCGCCGAGTTCGTTACTGGCACCAATGAAAACCTGATTCACGGCGGAGACACGCCCGCGCATCGCGTCGGGAGTCAACGTCTGGATTAACGTCTGGCGGATGATCACGCTGACGTTATCGCTGGCACCGATCAGGACCAGCATCGCGAGACTGAGCCAGTAGTTCTGCGACAATCCGAAAACAATTGTCGCGGCACCGAATGTCGCGACCGACCACAGCATGGTCAAACCGGCGCGGGCGGAGTGGGGACGATGCGCCTGGACCACGGCCATCACAAACGCACCAATGGCCGGTGCCGCCCGCATCCAGCCATAGCCCAGCGGCCCCACGCCCAACCGTTCTGCGAACACGGGCATCAGATACGCCGCCCCGCCGAGCAACACGGCCAGGAGGTCCAATGTCATCGCGGCAATGAGCAAGGGCGAATCGATGACAAAGCGCAGTCCCGCCAGGAGCGACTGCCAACCCGGCTCGCGTGTCTTCTCCTTCCTGGGCGTATCACGCGGCAGAAAGACGGTGATCATCAGGCAACCCAAAAGGCAAAGCCCCGAGGTGAGATAGGACCATTTGATATCGAAGACAATCAGCGCGCCGGCAATGGCCGGCCCCACCCATGCCGCGGTTTCGAACATGCTGCTCATCCAGGCAAACGCATTCGGATAAGCCGACCGTGGCACAAGGTTCGGCAGGAAAGCGGACCGGGCGGGACGCGCGAACGTCAGGGCAATCGCATTCACACCCAACAACGACAATGTCACGATCAGAGAAATGCCGTGAGCACTCCGAGCCTGTAGCATGGCCAGTGCCATCGGAACCAAAGTCAACGGAATCTGCGTGATGAGCAGCACGCGCTTGCGACTGAATGAATCCGCGACATGCCCCGCCGGCAACGCCAGCAACAAGACGGGAACGGCCCCGATCAGTCCCACCAGACCGATTGCCAGCGGGTCTTTCGTTTGTTGATAAACGTCCCACTGGACGGTCGCCGATAACACCTGACTGCCGACGATGGCAAGGATGTAACTGAGGGCGAAGAGCCGAAACGCCGGATGTCGAAAGGCTTCATAAGGATCGTGCAGGGCAGGGGGATTCATCGGTGGTCACTGTCTGCGGGCGTGTCTTATCGCGGCGGTCATTCCTCGAATCAACCGTACACATCCTTCGCTCATTATGCACCGATGGCAGGCAAGCGGCCGTGACGGTTAGACTGGGGGGACCCGAGTTGCGTCTCGGATTGCCGACACCGATGACGTCGGTGGGTTCGGCGTGCTCTCCGGTTTCTTCCCTTCCCGTTGTCATTGAGGTTGTCCATGTCGACGATGCGTACGCCGGTGATGGCCGATGGTTTGCCCGCCAGTCTGGTAGAAATGCTGGGACCGGAAATTGAGATTCTGGATTGGGACGACAGCCCGCATTCACCCGCATTGTCACGGGCTGTGGCGTTGATCACTTACGGACATCCGCGCGTCGATGGCCCGCTGATGGATCGGACGCCGCACTTGAAAATCGTCAGCAATCACGGGGTGGGCGTCGATCATATCGATTGCGCTGCCGCCCGTTCGCGAGGAATCATCGTCGGCAATACGCCCGGTTGCCTCGATGCCGCCACCGCGGACATAACCATGGCGCTGCTGCTTGCGGCCGCGCGGAATGTCGTGGTGGGCGACAAGTTCGCCCGCTCGGACGCCTTCCAGCATTACGACCCGTCGTTCATGATTGGCTATGAAGTTTCCGGCAGCACACTGGGAATCATTGGACTGGGCCGCATCGGCAAGCAGGTGGCCAAACGCGCGCGGGCTTTCGACATGAAGATCCTGTACCACAATCGCCGCCGCGATGAAGCCGCCGAACGGGAACTGGGCGTGATCTATGCCGACCTGGATGGACTGCTCGCCGAAAGTGACTTTGTCACATTGAACTGCCCACTCACTTCTGAAACGACCAACCTGATTGGTTCGCGGGAACTCGGCCTGATGAAGTCGACGGCGATTCTGGTCAACGTGGCCCGCGGCGCAGTGGTTGATCACGCGGCACTGTTGGGTGCGCTGCAATCCCGACAGATTGCCGGAGCGGCGCTGGACGTGACCGCACCGGAACCGCTGCCGCGCAATCACCCGTTGTTGAAGCTCGACAATCTCGTGATCGCCCCGCATTTAGGAAGTGCGGCCAACCGCACGCGGCGGCGAATGGAAGAAATGACCGTCATCAATCTGAAAGCCGGGCTCAGCGGCAGCGAGTTACCATGGCGTGTGGTGTGATTCGTTTTCCCCGCGCACCAGTTTCACGGCGCAGCATTTGTACGACGGTTGCTTCGAGTACGGGTCAAACACCGCGTCGGTGAGCCGATTCGTGGCTTCGTAGTGCATCGGAATGAAAACCTGTCCGCGCTGGACCGCCGGGGTGAGAAGTGCCATCGCACGCAGATTGCCGCGTCGCGATTCCACGGTAATCCATTCGTTGTGAACGACGCCCAGACTGCGGGCATCATTCGGATTGACTTCGACGAACAGATGCTCGGGATAGAGCTTTCGCAAGACCGCCGACTTGGAGGTCCGCGTCTGCGTATGCCATTGCGATGCTGAACCCCGTCCCGTGAGCAGGATGAATGGAAACTCGCCGTTGGGTTGTTCCGGCATCGGCCGCGATTCTTCAAAGAGGAGTTTGGCTTTGCCGTTCGCATGAAAGAACCGGCCATCTTCAAACAACCGCCGTTCCTGTGCGGGCGATTCCATGCCCGTGGGGCAGGGCCATTGCACGCCGCCTTGCTGGGCGATCCAGGAATAATCGCGGGCTCCGGTGAAGTCGCAGGGGGTGCCCCGCGAGAGTTCCTTCAGGATTTCAAACACGGCGGCGGGCGAACTCCAGCGGGCGAACATCTCACCGCAGCCCCATGAGTGGGCAATCAACTTAAAGATGTTGAAATCGGACAACGCCTGTCCGGGGGCCTTTCGCACTTTCCTGGTCACTCCGATCCGGCGTTCGGAGTTGATGAAGGTCCCTTCTTTTTCCCCCCAACCGGCCGCGGGCAGAACCAGATCGGCCATCGTCGCGGTTTCCGTCGTGTGATAGATGTCCTGCACGACGAGAAAATCGAGACGATCGAGAACTTCGCGCGCGTGATTCTGATTGATCCACGAGTGGGCCGTATTCGTGCAGATGATCCACAAGGCTTTGATCTTGTCGCGGAGAATCCCTTCCATGATTTCGTTGTAAGCCCAACTGTTTTCCGTGGGGATTTTCTGTTCGTCGATGTGCAGAATGCCCGCGATTTTCTGGCGATGCTGCGGGTTGGCGAAATCGTGACCGCCCAGCAGATTCGTGGTATTGCTGAAGAGTCGCGACCCCATCGCATTGCATTGCCCGGTGATCGAATTCGCCCCCGTGCCCGGTCGGCCGATATTGTTGGTGATGAGCGCAAGATTGATCAGTGCCTGCGCTGTCCGCACGCCCTGGTAACTTTGATTGACCCCCATCGTCCACCAGAACGACGTGCGGTCCCGTTCGTGAATGGTTTCGGCAAATCGCTCAATCTGTTCGGGGCGAAGTCCCGTTTCGAGGACGACGCGGGAAAGATCGTAATCGGCCACAAACCGGGCGAAGTCCTCGAAGCCTTCCGTCGAGGCTGCGATAAACGCCTCGTCGATCCAGCCGCGATCGATCAACAGTTTCGCGACGCCGTAGAACAGCGGCTGATCGGATTTCGGTTTGATCGCGAGATGCTGCGAGGCATACATCGCCGTTTCCGTCATCCGCGGGTCAATGACCACGATCTCGGGCGAGCGGCGATTCCGCATCACCCGTTCCCACATGATGGGATGTGCAATGCACGGGTTCGCACCGGCAAAGACCAACACATCCGACTCTTCAAAATCGGCGTAGGTATACGGCGGCGCGTCGAACCCAAACGCTTGCTTGTAGGCGACGACCGAGGTCGCCATGCACTGCCGGGTATTGCCGTCGCCGTGACGCATGCCCATGCCGAATTTGGCGAGCGCACCGAGAAACGCCATTTCTTCGGTCGGCATTTGCCCCGTGCTGATGAAGGCCACTGAATGCGGTCCGTGACGGTCCTGAATCGCGCGCAGGCGCTGCACGTATTGCTGCATCGCGACATCCCACGAAACCGGCTCCAGTCGTCCCGCGCTGTTGCGCAGCAGTGGGGTCTTCGCACGATCGGGAGCATCCATCACCGACAGGGCTTCCCAACCTTTCGGACAAGCCATACCCATGTTGACGGGATAGGACGTCGCCGCCGAGAGATTGACCGCCTCGCCGTCTTTCAGGTGAATCTTGAGACCGCAACCGGTCGAGCAATAGCCACACACCATCGTGGTGGTCCCGTTCGGCAACAGTCGATCGGGGACTTGCCCCAATCCAAAACCGCCCGGCTGTTGCAGCAGTTCCCGCGTGAGCGTTCCTTCGCGCTGGTGCAGCAGCGAAGCAAACGGCAGTTGGCCCAACGTCTCCAGCATGGAACTCATGGTCGCACCCCTCCCGGCATCCGGGCTGACGAGACGGCGGCAAAGAACAAATAGCGTTCCATCAGTTCGCCGGTGACACAGCCCAGCCACATCAGGCAGATACCGACGGTGGCAGGCCAGGTCATCGACTCGGGTACCGTCGATTCCGCCAGAAACAGCAGCGGAATGATCACGCCCCCGACGATCGCGGTCGCCACGCGCGCGAAGGCAAATGGACGCAAGACGCCCACGATGAGTCGCGCCGACCGTTTCAGGGGCGAATTGCGATACGTCGCCAAATGACGAAGCAGGGCCGCATCATAGGCAAGCTTGGAGACGGTGGCCGCGAGGACGGCGATCGCCAGCGGTCGCGCGATCTCCGCAAACAGAAGCGCCACTTTGTCCTGTGGTAACACGGCCCCGGCGAACCACAGCGTGAGCCAGGTCGTTGCGATGCCGAGTTGGACCGTCGTCAGTCCAAACCGCATCAACGTCCGATCGAGATTCCAAAGTTCGCGCTTGGTGAAAACGTAGATCATCACCGAGCAGAACACGCCGATGCCGCCGACCGCGGACACGGTCCAACCCAGACCCGGCAAGCTCGCGCTGAGCCGCGAAGACCACGCGGGCGTCAACCAACCGGGAACCGAGGTCAGCCAGCAAATCCCGGCGAAGACGATGGCGAGTGCCGCGAAGATCCCGAACGCCAGAATTTCACGGCTCAACCAGGAATGCCGCAGGCCCAGAATGCCGCGAAAGGCATACAGCGGGCGACCCAGATGCAGCGTGCTGGCTCCCAGGGCGAGCAACCCGAGCACCAGTGCCGCCGTGGCGTGCAGCGGTCGCAGCGTCGTCATGAGTTCGGGGGACAGAAACTCGTCCATCAGCGAACCGATGGCGAACGCCCCCACGGAAAGCTGCGTCAACACCAGCATCACAATCAGCGGCCAATGGGGATGCTGCGGACTGATGGAGTAGTAATCGGCGGGCAGCAAATTCCGCGGAAAAGTCCGCTTCGTTTTGTACGTCGTTGTGGGAAACGTCAGGTACGGTTCCGGAGCCGCGGGAAGAAACGGATCGGCCTCGGCGTTTTCCCGCACGCGCGCGACATCCACCACGCGAATGGCGATCGCTTCATGCGGGCAGGCCTGCACACAGGCGGGCGCTTCTCCCTGCGACATGCGATTCGAGCACATGTCGCACTTGCGGACGATGCCCTTCGCACTGTGATATTTGGGAACATCGTACGGACATGCCAGGGTGCAATACTGGCAACCGAAACACTGGTCGTCGTAATGTTGCACGATCCCCGTGATCGGGCTCTTCTCGTACGCGTTCACCGGGCAGGCAATCATGCAGGCCGGTTCGAGACAGTGGTGACACGCCGCAGTCACGTGCTGCATCACCGGCAACGTTTCCGTCCCGCCGATCAGCAAGCCGACGTCGCGCCAGGTCTCGGATTCATCCAGCCCGTTCAACGAGTGGCAAGCCGTTACGCACGCCTTGCAGCCCGAGCAATTGTCGAGATTGACCTCGAATGCTAACTGCTGTCCCGGACCCGGCGGCGTGGCGGGCAGCAACTTCGAATAGTAGCGGGCTTGCTCGGGACCGGGATGCGACTCCACGTCGCAAACGAATTGATCGACCGCAGAGAGTTCCTGTTGCTCCTGCAAAAGTTCTCGCAGGAAGGCCGGCGTCTCCGACGACGACTTCGAGCTGCCAAAGCCCTCCATCAGATCGTCCAGAGTCAGCGGCCGTGTCGTCAATGTGGCATCGCTCATTTCGGCGGCACGTTCCAGACGTCAGCGAACGGAACAACATCCGATTCCGGTCCATGCGGGGTGAGCGAAACCCCGAATCAAACCGCATGTGATCATCGAACTTCGGGAAGGGCAGGTCTGAGTTCAGTCTGTCTTCGCCGGAGTTCTAATCTCGCTCGATTGCAGATTCGATGCCTCCCGGTGGTTAAACCCGTTCTTTTTCGGGTTTCCGCACGGTGCGACTTCGGGATTCCGCAGCGCCCGAAGACCTAAACCACCACCGGGCGGGTCGCACGTGCGAAGAATTGTGGCACGTCTGCATGCGGCGGTCGCAACGGCGGTGTTGCATTCGCCGGCAAAAATCTCCCGGGATCATTCAAACCGGGGCTAATCTGGTCGCGCGAGACGTTGCCGCTCAGCAGCGCATGCGGGGCTTGGTGGAAATCAACCTGCGCGCAAGATCGCCGCCTCTCAAAAAGCCGAGACGCACGATCGAAGTGGAGAACGTAAAAGGAAAATCCCACCGCGCAGGAATTCCCGCACGGTGGGAAGCACCGAACAATTGTTAGCGGGCTTTCTTCACGAGTCGATTGAGCGGACTCGTCGAGGGTTTCTCCACCGTGGGCAGGACGAGCGTCGTAATGTCGCTCTCCAGAATCGCCGTCAGACCGACGCGTGGTGCAACACCGGTCGTGATGACCGTTGTGCTCGAGTTCGTGGCCGAAGCGTTGGAACCGTCTTTCGCGGTGACCGTGAACGTCGTCGTTTCGGACGTCCCAATCGGCACATTGGTACGGGGCTGGAAGACCAGAGCGCGAATCGCCGCTTGTGCCGCGGCACCGACATTCGTGGTCAGCGCGAAGTAACGAGAATAGACGATGTCGCTGCCGCTTGTGGTGCGCGTCCAACCGGCTGATGTACCGGCCGTGAAGTCACCGCGATTCGTACCGTTGGTAATCCGGACCGTGGCCAACAGGTCCTGCGTATCCACGTCGGTGACCGTCAACGTGCTGAAGACCGCCTTCGTCTGGTTGTCGTTGATGGTTTGACCGGCCACAGCACCGCCGACGAACGGGGCGTTGTTCACGCTCGTGGTCGTGACGCGCGTGTTGCTATCGGAGACCGGTGAAGCGACGCCGTCACTCACGGAGACCAGAAAATCGGTGGCTTCCGTCGTCCCCGGCTTGATCGCATTCGCCCGCGGCTGGAAGATCAATGCGCGATACGCCGCCTGAACAGCGGCACCGCTATTCGCCGTGGCACCGAAGAAGCGAACATACGAGATGTTGTTGCCGAGCACGGAGCGCGTCCACCCGCTGCTGACGGCGTTGGTGAAATCCCCCCGCGCGACGCCGTTGAGAACGGTGATCTTTGCCAGCTTGTCCTGATTGTCGGGATCACTCACCGTCAACGTGCTGAACGGATTTACGGTCGCATTATCGTTCACGGCCACGTTCGGGCTCGCACCGTCGATAAGGGGATTGTCGTTGATGCTGAAGGTTTGGAGGCGGGTGGTGGCCGACGCGTTCGCCGTCCCGTCATTCACGAAGAGGGTAATGTCCGTCAGTTCCGACGTCCCGGGCTTGATGGCATCGGTCCGCGGCTGAAAGACCAGCGTCTGGAGTGCGGCCTGCACCGTGTCACCCACGTTCGGCGTCGGATTGTAGAAGCGTTCATAAACAATGTTGTTCCCAACAACCGATCGGGTCCATCCGGTCCGCGACGCGACGGTGAAGTCTCCCCGAACCACGCCGTTGAAAATGGTCACTCGGGCGAACATGTTTTGATTATCGGGATCAATTAACGTTGTCAAGGCGAACGGATTGATGGCCAGGTTATCGTCGGCGAACTGGTTCGGATTCAATGAAGCAATGACGGGCGCATCGTTCACGCTGGTGGCGACGACCGTGGTACTGGAGTTCGTCACCGGCGTCGCAACACCATCGGTCACGGTCACACTGAAACTGGTCGTTTCCGTTGCCGGCGGAGTGAGAGCGTTACTGCGCGGCTGGAAAACCAAAGCCCGAATGGCGGTCTGGACGGTGGCTCCAATGTTCGCCCCGACACTGAACGTCCTGGCGTAGACAAAGTTATTCCCCACCACGCTGCGGCTCCAGCCGACCGTTGACGCTGCGGTGAGGTCGCCGCGGATGGTCCCATTCGTCACCTGCACAATGGCGGACATCGCCTGCGTGTCGGGATCGGTGACGGTCAACGTCGCGAACGGGGTAATGGTGGCGTCGTCGTTGACCGGTTGATTCGCCACCGCGCCGCCCAGCGCCGGGGCGGTGTTGACTGCTCCGTTAATCGTCAGGCCGTTGGTGACGGTCACGGTTTGACCGTCGGGATTCGTCAACACGATGTTGCGCGAACCCGTGCTTGCCCCTGCCGAAATGCTGTAGTTGACTGTCGCACTCGTCGCACTGTTGAATGTGACGCTGTTGATCGTGATACCGTTCGTTGCCCCGCCCTGCAGTTGCACATCGAGATGGTTGGGGAAGGCCATTCCCGGATCGAAGAAGTTCGCCCCGGTCAGATTCAAAGTGACGCTCGAGGCTCCCTGATTGGCGGACGCACCGGGATTGTTCAACGTCGGTGTCGGAGCAGCAATCGTCGAAACCCATGTGCCCCAGGCATTCGTTCCGTTGGATTCTGCGTATTCCTGAAGCGTCCAGACGGTCATGTCGTCCGTGGGATCAACGCTGGTAAAACTATAATCGCCCCAGCGATTGCGCCCCGAATTATCGGTCCGGGTGTAAGATGCTTCTCCGGCTTTGATCAGCGTTGGCGCGGTCGTGGTCCCGCTAGCGTCTGTGGCGAGTCTTCCGCTGGAGTACGCGCCAACAAATTCATTGGCGTTGGATCCGGAAAATCCAATCCGCATATGCCCCTGACCGTTCACGGCCAGCGAAGGGTAATAATAAAACCGTGGGGTAGACGCCGCGTTGTCGAAAATCCGTCCCGACTGCGACAGCGACAAGGTGCTTGAGGATATATTGAAATCAACCCACTCGACACCCGTACGATCGGCGCTGGAAGATGTACCGGAACTGTTGACGCCGATGCCTCGAGTGGTCCACAGATGGCCATTGCGGACCGTGGCCATCATCAACCGGTCGTCACCGACGTTAACGGCGGTTGTGCTACCGGATGCCGGGGCATTAATGGGGTTGGCGTACGCGGGCGTCGCCGCCGCACTTGTACTTGAAAGTGTCGGCGTATTCCCGCTCCAGGTGACCGTGCGATAATTCACGTTGCCGAATACTGTTGTTGAGGAGCTGACAAAAAAGAAGGGATCGGTGGCTGCGATGTCGGCGAAGTTCGTTGCCGGCTGCGGGGAAGAAAACATATCGGTAATATTGCTGAATTGCGTGATGGTGCTCAGGCTTGGTGATCCGGCAATGAGCGAGGCCTTCGGTGTCACAGCGATCTTGGCAAACGACCCGTCAGTCGAACCGTTGTCACCGACATCCTGAAACTCCGTCATTCCAAAATAGACGCCATTTTCATCCACGCCCAACGTCGAATAGTCGGTAAAGAAGGAATCGGAACCAGTCGTAATCCCGACGTCGATGCGGTACAGCTTCCAAGACCCGGTCGGATCAGATGTGTCCGAGACCGCCAAAATGATGTCGTTATCTTTTCCCGCAACCACACCTGTTTCCATGGCCGTGGCAAACCAGCGACCTGACATCTGATCGTAAAGAATACGGGGATCGAACGTGCCATTGGCCGGTGTCACGCCCTGTCCTGCGTTGGTAAAGAAACTATCCAGACTGACGTGGCTGAGCAACGAGCCAGACTTGCTGTAGATCGCCACCGAACTGTTGATCATCTCTACGAAATGATTCGGGCCGACCGCCCCCATGGAGTCCGGGGGAATCGACCCTGTACCAAATGCGTTAAATTGATCCTGGAGTCCGATCGCCTGGAAAGAGGCCGAATTCGGAGCGTTCGGCAACAAGACTTTCGTTTCTGCTGCCGGCAATTCCACCGCCGGACCAGTGACGGTTTCCGGCGCGGACGCTTCAGGCATGGTTGCGGCCAACAGCGTTCGCGTCTCCAAACGACTTACATCGACCGCGAAGCTTTTATGATTTCGCCATCCTCCCGAACGGAGCGAGCGCCCGACCGTCCGGTGCGTCAGTGTTTTCTGAATCGTCTTCAGCCAAGAGGTGCGGATCATTGAGGATGGCCTTTTTGAGGTGTTGAATTCGATGAGTGAAACAAAAGCGCAGCCGGAAGATTCCAGCCAGTGGAGCCGCGAGCGAATGGCATGCTTACCAACGGATCTGGCAAGTTCGAAAAGCCCTCGCAACCGCACTCTATCGCCAGCACATCAATGTGGCAATCTTGCTGGATAAACGAGGTCCCCTCATGACGACTTTTGACCATGGCACAAGATAGCAATGTCGTGACACGTTTAACGGACAGTTCACACGGTGGGGTGTCTCTGGCATTTGTGGTGAGCTTCCCACTTCCACTGCCGCGACTTCGTATGCGCTCGAAGTCCGATGGCAAATCCTGCAATCGCCACCACGCGGATTCCACCCAGAAGAATTGTGACTAAACCGGCAAGCCAGTGAAAAAATGACATGGCGTGGCCTCAAATGGAAAATCGACGACGAGAATCACGAACGGCATTCATGCCCCGGATTTGACATTCCGATCGGGGAAGGGGCAGACTGACGAAAGCATCGCACCAAGCAAGCTACCGTTGCAACTTGCACAACTGCTAAGTTTCAAAAAAAATCACAAATCCAGCCGTGCACTTCAGTAGTTGTACCAACACGAACCATGGCCGCTCTGCGTGTGGTTTTATTGCGTGCCACGGCCGTGGCACGCGAAATGGAATACTTCCACACGCTGTCAGGTCAATTTGACCGTTGACTCTGGCGGACGCTTCTGCAATTCGTGAGGTTGAGAATTGGTGGGGCCGGGAGGCTGACTCATTTCGACTTTAACGGCGTCATCCAGCGGGTTCATCTGCGCCTCATCGTCCGCCGCCAGCAGGCGGGTGACCAGCGCCGTCCATCCGGTCTGGTGACTGGCCCCGACGCCGCGGCCGTTGTCCCCGTGGAAGTATTCGTAAAACAGCACCAGGTCCCGCCAATTGGGATCGGTGGCAAATCGCTCGTCGTCGCCGTGACAGGGGCGGCGTCCGTTCGCATCGGGAAGGAACAGGGCGCTCAGTCGACGGCTGATCTCTTGAGCCACTTGCTGTAAAGTCATCAATTGCCCGGAACCGGTGGGGCATTCCACCACAAGGTCGTCACCGTAGAAGTGGTGATACCGTTCGAGGGCTTCGATCAGCAGATAGTTCACCGGGAACCAGACGGGACCGCGCCAGTTCGAGTTCCCGCCAAAGAGCCCGCTCGTGGATTCCGCGGGAACGTATTCGACCCGGTGTTCTTCGCCGCCGACCCAGAACGAGTAAGGCCGATCTTTATGCACGCGCGACAAGGCCCGCACGCCATGCGGTGACAAAAACTCATTTTCATCGAGCACGTATCGCAACACTTTTTGCAAGCGCTCTTTGGAAGGAATCGCGAGCAATCGGTGCGTGTGGCTCTGGCCATCATGACTCGCACGCTCCAGATACGAGATCTGTCGTGCTAAATCCTGACGATGATTCAGGAACCACTCCATGCGTTTGCGGAAGCCGGGAAGCTCGTGAAGCAGTTCGTCTTCCAGCACTTCCACGGCGAAGAGGGGGATGATCCCCACAATAGAGCGGATGCGCAATCGGTGCGACTGGCCGTCCGCCTGCAATTGATCGTAATAGAAACCGTCTTCCTCATCCCACAACCCGCTTCCGCCGAGGCAATTCATGGCGTCGGCGATACTCACGAAATGCTCGAAGAATTTCGAGGCCACATCTTCGTATGTCGAATCCCCTTGCGCGAGTTCCAGGGCCATGGCGAGCATTGTCGCACAATAGAATGCCATCCAAGCTGTGCCGTCGGCCTGTTCGAGATGGCCGCCGGTGGGCAAGGGTTTGGAGCGATCGAAGACGCCGATGTTGTCTAAACCCAAAAAGCCGCCGGAAAACAGGTGTTTTCCATTCACGTCCTTGCGGTTCACCCACCAGGTGAAATTGATCAGCAGCTTCTGAAAAGCACGGGCCAGAAAGTCCCGGTCGCGTCGGCCGCGCGGCCCGCTCATCTTGTACACCCGCCAGCAAGCCCACGCATGCACCGGGGGGTTGACGTCCGAAAACTCGAACTCGTACGCAGGAATCTGGCCGTTCGGATGCATGTACCATTCGCGCAGCAATAGCAGCAATTGCGACTTGGCAAACTCGGAATCGACCGTCGCCATCGGGATCATGTGGAACGCCAGATCCCATGCGGCATACCACGGATACTCCCACTTATCGGGCATCGAGATAATGTCGCGATTGAAGAGGTGCGTCCATTCATGATTGCGTCCCTGCTGACGAGTGGTTGGTGGTAGCGGCTGGTCCGGATCACCCTGTAACCAATGCTGGACGGCGTAATGATAGAACTGCTTGCTGGTTAACAAACCGGCATACGCCTGCCGCGCGACGGACCGTTCCTCAGCAGTGGCCGAGGCGGGGAGTTTCCGGGAATAGAATTCCTCGGCCTCTGCGATTCGCTCAGCGAAGATCGTTTCGAAGCTCTCATCGAACGGATCGCCGATGCCCAGTTCGTCGGCGGTGAATCGCAAGCGGACGGTCACTTCACCGTGGGCCGGAATGGTCAGCACGAAATGCGGTGCCACTTTCGTACCGAACGACCGCTTGCTAATCGCCGTCGTATCGCCATGAATGACATATTCATGAAACGCATCTTTGACGGGATGCGGGTTGCTGGCGTCGCCATAGAGCCTTTGCGCATTCGTCTCATTTTCAGTGAACAGCATTTGGGGATGATGCGAACCGCGATCCACGAAGCAACGGAAGCGGCCCAAGGACGGATGGTCGGCAAGCAATGAGCCGTCCGGTTGAAGCGCGATCAGCGGCTTCCGTTCACAGCCTTCATGAGTGCAACCCCACGACCACGAATTGCGAAACCAGAACGTCGGTAACAAATGCACCGTGGCTTCGTCGGCAGCCCGATTGGCCACCGTGATGCGAATGAGAATGTCATCGGGCGCGGCTTTCGCATATTCGGCCGTCACATCGAAATAACGATCATCGTCAAAGAGGCCCGTGTCCGCCAATTCGTACTCGGGATCGAGCCGACTGCGACGACGACTTTCGTTCACGAGATGGTCGTAGGGAAACTCCGCCTGCGGATACTTGTAGAGCGACTTCACATACGAATGCGTCGGCGTAGAATCGAGGTAGAAATACGCTTCCTTCACATCTTCGCCGTGGTTTCCTTCGGGACCGGACAGCCCAAACAACCGTTCCTTCAGGATGGAATCACGGCCATTCCAGAGCGCCAGACCGAAACAGAGCCGGCAACTGCGATCACAGAAACCGAGCAACCCGTCTTCCCCCCAGCGATACGCGCGGCTACGGGCCTGATCGTGCGGGAAATAATGCCAGCAATCGCCGTTTTCGGAGTAATCTTCGCGGACCGTCCCCCATTGCCGTTCGGACAAATACGGTCCCCAGCGATGCCAGTTCGCCGTCCGTTGATACGACTGCTGAAGCCGCAGTTCTTCCTCCAACATGCCCGACTACTCCGGAGTATTCTTCAAATCGACGGCTGCGACACCATTTGCCGACGGATCGCATGGACCGTATTACGGTGTCTTGCGTGGTGCGGGAACCGCCGACCAGAGTTGAATCGTGTCGTTTTCCCGATACGTGATCTGATCGCCCACGATGCTGCTGCAGAAACCGAGCGCTTTCGGGCGGACCACCTCGGGGAGAATCGCAATGTCGTACAACTCTTCGATGGGGGGTTCGATCCGCGCCCAGTGAACCACCGCCCCGGACGTCAGATCGACAACCTGAATCCCACACCGGGCGGCGGCCCCTTTTTCGGTCAGATTCCTGTCGAGCGACAATCCCTGGAACGCATTTTCGCGGCGTTGTTTCGACAGGCCGATCACCGCGTAGTTTCCGTGCAGCGACAAGCCCCGGGCATAGCCGGGCAGGAACGTGACCTCCTCGAATTTGTGCGTGGTTCGATCCACAAATCCGAGATGCCCCGTCCCGGCATTGAGCAGCCACAATTTGCCGTCATGCAGACGCGGCGAATGGGGCATCGACAACCCCTCCGCCACCACTTCGTTGGTCGTGACATCCATCACCAATCCGCCGTGGTCACGGAAGTCGCGCCAACCGTCGGCGACATCGCTCCTGGCCACCATCGTGACATACTTTGCGACGCCGTTCTCCAACGCCATCCCGTTCAAATGACAGCGGTCCTCGGGACAGAGCGCGCTAATGAACGGCGGTCGCCACAACGGAGTGAAGCTGAAACGTTCATCCAACGTGGCAAGACAATTGAACTTCGTATTCACGAACACGGGACGACCGCTGTCTTCGATCGCGATATCGTGGATGTCGACGTCCCCGGTCATGTGTCCTACGCGCGGGACATACAACCGGTCATACCCATCCAGCGGCCGTCCACTCAGCGCGTTTTCCAGTTTCCAGACGGTGTGTTTCGTCACCAACCATAAGGCCGAGCCCTGCGCGCACATGCCCATCGCGCGATCGAATGAACTGACGAACATCGACAAATCGCGGTTCGGTTTCAGCCCCAGAAAAATCACCGCGCCGATGTGATACGTCGAAACGGCGACGCTCAACCGCTGCGCCGCCATCCAGTCGGTGAATCCGCGGGAAGCCACCACTTGAAAGGGCGACGGTGCTCCGGCGGGCATGGTGATGCGTTCGGGCGCGGGAGAATCGGTGCTCATGAAGTTTCCTACCGGTGAAACTGCTGTTCCTGCGTATTGACCGGCAATGCGCTGAACGTTTCCGCCGTTGCCAGATCTTGTGAAGGTTACCGCGGTTTGGCAAGGAATCGGCAGGAACTTCCATGCGAGTGGAACGACGACATCGGTATCGATGCCCCGCAGGCCACCCCAGGATCGATGACGATGAGCGACAAAAAGCAAACACCATCTCGGCCGTGACGGTGCGAACGTGGCGGGCTATGCTATGAAAACAACGACTTCGCAACGGATTGCACCACCGGGCCTACGCATCGAATGAGTCAGCCGTCCCTCAAGCAGATGCTGCAGATTGAGCAGGCTTGCGACCGCTTTGAATCGGCATGCCAGTTGGGGGATCGGCCTCGAATCGAGGATTACCAGCGGCAGTTTCCCGAGATTGCGGGCGACCTCCTCAAGCCGCTGCTGACGCTGGAAGTGGACTATCGCCGTCAGCGCGGCGAAAAGTTGCTGTGGGGGGAATATCTCTCTCGGTTTCCACAAGCGACCGAGTTGCTCACCGAATTGCTGGGACCGCATCTGACAGCAACGATGGTCTTCGAACAGATCACGACCCTGGGACTGGTGAGCAAGGTTTCCTTGCCAGCGCTGCAACAGCGGATCATGGTTGATTCCCCGACATTGTCAGGAGAAGAGTGGCTGACCGCGTTTGTGTCCGACAACGTTCTCACTGCGCTGCAAGCGAAACGGCTGTCGGCAGGGAAAGGATACACTCTGACGCTCGAGAAATTCATCCTGCTCGACAAATTGGGACAGGGGGGAATGGGAACCGTGTGGAAGGCCCGGCACCGCGACACCGATGAGATTGTCGCACTCAAGGTCCTCGATCCAGCGCTCACGCTGCGAAAGGAGATGGTCAGCCGCTTTCGGCGGGAGTCGCGGTTGGCAACACTGCTCAAGCATCCCAACATCGTGGCGACCCACCGGGCCAATCGTCATGGTTCGCACTATTTTCTCGTCATGGAATATATCGACGGCATTGATCTCGCATCCCTGTTGAAAGCCGAAGGGCCGGTCTCCGTCTCAACCGCGCTGAAGTGGGTCTCTCAAGTGGCGGACGGGTTGGGGTGCGCGCATCGATTGGGCATCATCCACCGGGATATCAAGCTGGCAAATTTGCTCAAGGATCGATCGGGAACGATCAAAATTCTGGACTTGGGGTTAGCCCGCATTGATAGTGATACCGGATCGCACACCTGCCTGACGGGCACCGGCGACTTCATGGGAACCGTCGATTACATCTCCCCCGAACAAGCGATGTCCGCGAAAAATGCGGATGCCCGCAGTGACATTTACAGTCTGGGAATCGTCCTGTGGTATCTGCTGCTGAACCGCCCGGCTTACGAAGGCAAGTCGATTACTTCACGCATCATCGCCCATAGCGACGCGCCGATTCCGTCCCTTGTCGCCGCATTGGCATCATCGGAACGGACACAGGATCCGCGGTTGGTCGCGATCGATGCGCTCTTCCAGAGAATGGTCGCCAAACGCCCGGCCGATCGGTTTCAATCCATGACCGAGGTCATCGCCGCGCTCGATGTCCTCAACACGGGGGATTGAGCCCGTCCGCAGCCGTGTTGATGCTCATCACACTTCACCTGTCGATGCGGCAATGTCCTGCGTCCAGACCTGCCGAATGACTCCGAGTTTGCGTTCGACGCTGCGGATCGACAGGCCGGTCTTCTCGGCGAGTTCTTCGTTGGAATAACCTTCCAGCCGCAGTGTCGCCATTTGCCGCATCGTGTCATCGGGCAAGCGGTCCAGCATTGCCTGGCATTCCTCTTCAACCGAGGCGATGACATCCGGTGTCGGTTCCTGAGACATGAACTGTTCGAACCCGCCGGGTTCGTCGAAACCGGCCGACATCATGATCGAATCGCCACGGACCGTTCCGCCGCCTCGTTTCTGGCTGACATTCCGGCGGATTTGGTCCACCGCCTTTCGGCTGGCCAGCGCGACCAGGATTTGCCACAGATCATCGCGGCTTTCCAACCGTTCAAACCGTCCGGCAGCGGCCCCCATGCAAAGACTTTTGAACGCCGTCAGCGCAATGTCTTCTTCATCGACAACGCGGCGTGAGGCCGCACCGAGCTTGCGACCCGACATCCGTACAAGCTGCTGGAAATAGCACTGCCAAAGAGCCGCCGCGGCGTCTTCATGACCCGCTTTCAATCCCTGAATCCATTGGGTCACGGATTGATCGTAATGATCGGACATCGTCATGATTCCTTGAAGTCACTCTTGCTGCGCCGCGAGACTCGAGGTTATGGCTCGGTGAGACTCGGTGCCCACAGGCCGGGCTTGAGCTCCGGGGTTTCCCCCGATGGCGGGAACGTCGTTTTTGAAGCCTCGCGAATTTTCTGCGACAACTCTTCGACGGTTTTTGCATGCTCGGGTTTGTCGGCGAGATTGGTCAGTTCGCGCGGGTCCGACTCGTGATCGTACAACTCGCGACCCTTCCGGCCTTCGTCCCATTCCGTGTAACGCCAGCGCGGCGTACGCAGGGTGTAGCCGAAGTACCGGTTGTCGTTCGCACTGACATTGGTCGTCACAGCGGCTCGCGCCGGTCCGCCGCCGCGCGTCACTTGCGTGATCGCCCAACCGCGGCCGGCGACACTGGTGTCCTTCAACATTGGGACGAGGCTTTGTCCTTGAATGTTGGCAGGCGGTTTGATGCCGCACAATTCGGCCAGCGTCGGGAAGACATCAATGTGGGACACCGGCGACTTTGCCACCGTTCCTTTGGTGGTGATGCTCGGAGCCACAATCAACAGGGGAACGCGAGAACTCTCTTCGAAAAGACTCATTTTCTGCCAGAGGCCATGCTCGCCCATGTGGTAACCGTGATCGCTGGTGAACACGATAATGGTGTTCTCGGCGAGTCCCAGCCGATCCAGGGCATCGATGACCCGGCCGACCTGGGCATCCATAAAGCTGATGCTGGCGGAATACGCCTGTCGACTCTGCCGCCGCAGATCATCGGTCAGTTTTTCCTGCTCTTTTTTGTGGCTGCCCAATCCCGCGGGAGGGATGTCCGCCTGATCTTCTTTCACGCCCTGTACGACCGGCATCGCTTTTTCGGGATACAGGTCGAAATACGGCTTCGGCGAAACATACGGCGTGTGCGGGCGGAAAAAGCCCACTGCGAGAAAGAACGGGCGTTCGCGGCGTTTTGCACAGCGTTCCAGCACCCATTCGGCGTCGTCGGCCATTAATCCATCGGTGTGATATTGGTCGCTTTTCGGCGACGCATACCAACTCAGCGTGCCCCCGAATTGTCCCGGCAACAGCGAGAAGATTTGGTCCTCTTCTTCCAATCGGTCGACACCCGCGGGATTCAATTCCATTTCCCACGAACCGGGATCATCGTGCCCGTTCGTGCCAATCGACTTCGGCACGTTGTAGTGATACAGCTTCCCGATCCGCGTGGCGAAGTAGTCCGCCTGGCGAAACGCCTGCGGCAGGCTGACCTGCGCCGGAATCGTTTGCCGGAAAATCTGCGCATTGGCAAGAATGCCCGTGCTGTTCGGATACAGCCCCGTCAGCATCGAATTCCGGCTCGGACCACACAACGGAAACGTGCAATACGCCCGGTCGAACCGCACGCCACGGGCCGCCAGGCGGTCGATGTTCGGCGTCCTGACCAACGGGTCGCCATAGCAACCGAGCATGTTATTAAGGTCGTCCGCCATCAAAAACAGCACGTTGGGCCGCTTGGCATCGGCGGCTGTGGCGGCCGTCGTGAGCAGACAGAAAATTGCAGCGATGATCATCCGGCAGGTGGGCATGGGAGCGCTCCGAAGGGGTAAACTTGTACGAAGGTAAGCGGCGCGGGGTGCCATCGCAATTCCACCAAGATTGCGAAAAAGAAATCTGTGACGATTTGTCCGGACAGATCGCCTCAACTTTCCGCAGACCGGGTTTCCAACGGATGAATTTGTGGACAGTTGTGTCGACCGGATTGCGGACTGCTGAAAAGTTTGCGTCAATGGTTTACGATGCGAGTCCGTAAGCAGTCTGGCTTCCCGGCAAGAATCCGCTTTTTCCCACTTTCGCAACCCAGTCCGTCACCAGGAGAGACTAATGAGTCGACAACCGTCGCGTCGCGAGTTCATTCGAAATACATCGGCGATTAGTGCCGCGCTGTTCGTCGGCGGGTCCGTGAATCTCCGCGGACAGGAACGCTCGGCCAACGAGCAATTGAACGTGGTCAGCTTCGGCGTGGGCGGGAAAGGTGGCAGCGATTCCGCCAACGCGGCCACCTTCGGCAACGTGGTTGCCATTTGCGACGTCGATCGCAACACGCTGGATAGCAAGGGGAAATCGAAGGGCTTCGAGGGAGCCGAAAAGTTCACCGATTACCGCGAACTGCTCGCCAAGTACGGTAAGAAGATCGACATCGCCACGGTCAGCACGCCGGACCACATGCACGGCCCGATCACCCTCGCGGCGATGCGGTTGGGAATCAGTTGCTACACGCAGAAGCCGCTGACGCGGACGATTTACGAAGCCCGCCTGCTCGCGAAAGTCGCCAAGGAAACCGGCGTCTGCACGCAGATGGGCAACCAGGGCACGGCGCTCGATTCCTCTCGGGAAGCGATCGCCCAGATTCAATCCGGCGTGCTCGGTACCTTGAAGGAAGTCTATGCGTGGTCCAACCGTCCGGTCTGGGCACAAGGCCCCGGTCGCCGGATGACGATGGACAAGTTCATTGCCCAGGCGAAGGAAGCCGATCCGGAAAATGCCGAAAAGCTGATCGACAAGAAGAAGGAAGAAATCGCCAAGGCGCTGGAACGGGTCGACTGGAAGAGCTGGATTGGTGTGGCTCCCACCCGCGAATTCTGGCCCGGTATCTACCACACCTTCCAGCACCGCGGCTGGTGGGACTTCGGGACCGGGGCTCTCGGCGATATGGCCTGCCATCAGTTGACCGTTCCGTTCGCCTCGTGCGGGTTGCGCGATCCGATTTCGGTCCAGGCCAAGTCGACCGGACATGACTTCGACAGCTTTCCCGCCAGCTCGATCATCAAGTTCGAGTTCCCGGAAACCTCCGAACGCCCCGCGATTCCCTTCTGGTGGTACGACCGCAAAGGCAACAAGCCGCCGATGGAAGTCTTCGAGAAGCAGGGCATCACGAAGGTGTCCGACAGCGGCGTGATGATCGTCGGCGAGAAGGGGGCCTTCTACAGCTCCGACGACTATTGCGGCGTCTACGAACTGAAGGGTGTCGACAAGGTTAAGGTCGACTACGAGAAAGCGGAAAACAAAGGCAACAACGATCTGAACAACATGTACGAGTTGTTCCGCGCGAAGCGTGCCGGCGATCCGATGATCTGCAAGTCGAACTTCATCCATCGTGCGGGCCCGCTCTCCGAAACGATCCTGCTGGGGAACCTCGCTGTGTGGGCCGCTTCCGCCGGTGGGATCGATAAGGACAGCGGTGTGCCAAACGGTGAAATGGGCGAGTGGGGCGAAAAGGTTGAGTGGGATGCCAAGAATCTCCAGGTAACCAACCTTGAGTCCCTCAAGACCCCCAAAGTTGCGGACCTGATCAAGCCGGTTTACGCCGAAGGTCACAAGTTGGACTAGTTGATTGAGCTTGGGGGCACACGCGCCATGCGTGTGCCCCCTTTTTGTTTTGACACCGAGCGGAACGAGATTGAGGCACGCATGATGGGCAATGGAACATGGACGCAACGAGTCGTGACAAGCATCGTGCTGGGATCGTTGGCCGTCGCCGGGTGTGCAAACCCACTGGGCGATAACGGCGGGGCCACCGGCACGGCGTCGACATCCGCGAGTGATCCGAAAGCCAAGGCTGCGACTCCATCCGCAACGGCCAACCCAGCGGACGTCAAAGCAGCCAGGGCCCGCATCGGCGAACTCGGCCCCCGCGCGCGCTACGCTCCGAAAGAGGGCGATTTGCTGAAGGAAATCGTCATTCAAGACGGTTCGAACGTCACCGCGGAAGACCTCTCGCTGTTCGCCAAACTGAGCGATCTCGAAAAGCTGCAGATTCTCAACTGCCGCACGCTCAACGATGAGATGGCCGCGCAACTCAGCGGATTGAAGCATCTGACCAGCCTGGCGCTGACCAACACCGTCATCAACGACGCGGCGGTTGTAACGATTGTGAAATCGTTTCCGGACCTGACGGAACTCGATCTTTCCTCCAACACGAACATGACCAACGGCGTGGTGAAAATCATCAGCGCATTGAGCAAACTTCAGCGATTGACGCTCGTCCAGAACCAGGTCAACGACATTGGTGCCCAACGTCTTTCCAAACTGGAAAACCTGCGCGCCCTCGACCTGCGGGGCAATATGGAAGCCGGCGATATGGCGCTGGAAGTCGTCGCCGCGCTGCCGAAGCTCACCGCGTTCAAGCATCGCAGCACGGCGGTGACCGATTCCGGCCTGGAGTCCCTCAGCCACAATCCGTCGCTGGAATCGCTGTTGTTGCAGGACTTCGTGATCACCGATCAATCGGGTCCATCCCTCGCCAAGCTCGGCAAGCTCACCCAACTCGAAGTTTTCCGCTGTCAGGGATTCGGGTCCGATGGCGTGCTCGCACTGAAAGGAATGGGACTGACGCGGCTCACCCTGCGCGACCTGCCCAACGTGGATGACCGGGCGATGGAAACCTTCGATGAGTTGCCGCAACTCAAGCGGTTATATCTGCACGAACTCGCGTCCGTCAGCGACTCCGGGCTGGCCCATCTCGGGGCTTTGAAGTCTTTGGAATTGCTCGATCTCTGGACCGTTCCGCAGATGTCCGACGCAACGGTCGATGTGATTGCCTCCTTACCGGGTCTGAAAGAATTGTCGATCCGGGCCACCGGAGTGACGGATGCCGCCGTCGACAAGCTGCTGAAAATGCCGCACTTGCAATCGCTGACGTTCAAGGAAAATGGCTCCGTCACCGCGGACGGGCTGAAAAAACTCCAGGCGAAAAAATGGTCGAAACTCGATCTCGGCAATTCGGACGGTGCGGAGTCCACCGATGCGGGAGCGAATTGATTTCACCGTCGGTTCGCGGACAACGGTGACTCGATCCCGGCCTCGTTCGGGGAAGTTCGCAATCACATCCAAGTCGCCCTCATCCAGCCCGATTGCATCATTTGTGTCATGACCGGCAGACTCTTCCGGGTCATGTCGCTGGAGTCCATTGGATTCCATGAAACCAGACCGGAATCGATTTTCGGGTGCGTTCGGAAGCAGGAGACCATGTTGACCGAACCGAGCCGATCGCGAACGGTGCGATTCCTGCGGCGCTATGCCGTGCGGATGGGATTGATCGTTATCGGGCTGGGATTCACGGGCTATTTCTGGCGCGACTTTTGCCTGTGGCGTGCGGAAGGCGATCTTTTGCAACGCAGAAATGCCTCGGCCGCGCTGTGGATGGCCCGCGGGCAGTGGGGGCGCTGGCAACTCGACGCGCCATCCTGCTTGCTGAAGATTCGTGCGGCACGTCGCCTGCTGGACTTCCCGGAAGTGGAGCGCCTCTTGAAGCAAGCGGCCACACTCGGCGTCCGGCATGTCGACCTGGAACGCGAGCGTCTGCTGGCCATGGCCCAGACGCAGCAATTCATCGCCATGCAATCGCGCTGGGACGAACTGCTCAACGATCAGCGGAGTGACGGCCCCGAGATTGCGCAAGCCTATTACAACTGGTGCATGATCAATCACCGGCCCGCGCAAGCCGAGCAGATTCTCGTTCTGTGGAGTCAGGATTATCCGCAAGACCCGCAGCCCTGGATACTTCTCGGCCGTTACTACCAGTCGTTGCAAAAGTGGGAAGGGTCGGAAGACGCCTATCGTAAGGCCTGGGCACGGGACCCGAAAAATGATGCGACCCTGCTGTCGTTAGCGAATGCGCTGCGGGTTCGGCTGAAGGATGAAGAGGCCATCCGTCTGTTTCAAAACTATGTCCAGCGACACCCCACCGACCCGGTCGCCCTGCGGGGCATTGCCCAATGCACGGCCAACCGCGGGAATCTTTCCCGCGCGGTGGAGATCATGCGCGAGTGTTATTCGAAGAATCCCGATGATTTCCTCACCCAGCACGCTTACGGCGAGTTGCTGCTCTCGTCCGGAAATGCCGCGGAAGCGGTTTCGATTCTGGAGCAGGCGCACCGCAAGGTCCCGGAATATGCCAACCTGGCCTACACCTACGCGCGAGCGCTCAAGGCGACAGGAAAAGGAGATCAAGCCGTCCCGCTGTTCGCCTTTGTCTCGGAATCCCGCCCGGAACTCGATCAGCTCAACGATCTGGAGGAACGTCTCCGCATGCAACCCAACAACCTCGAACTCCGCATGAAACTTGCGGAAGTCACCGCGAAGTATGTTTCGCGGCGTGAAGGAATTCAGTGGTACGAAGCCCTGTTGCAGATCGCACCTAACTATGCCCCTGCGCAACGGGCCCTGGCCGAACTCTATCGGTCCCTGGGCGAACAACCCCCGGCCGACGTTCGTGGTACAATCGTGCCTGCCAATTCGGACGTTCGTCCCTGATCCCACGTCTGGCCGTTGACCCATCAGCCCGTTGATCTCCGCACACTTCTCAGATCGCTCACCGATGCCCCTCCACGACCGCATGACCGTCGGCCTGCTCGCCCTTGTCTGCATGGGCGGCTGTTACGGCGATTCGGCTTCTGTGAAAACAGTCGATCAGGCCACTCCGACTGTCGCGTTGCCGGTCGCACAGGATTTCGATCAAACCATTTCCACAACTGTGCATTTTCGAGACGTCACGCAAGAGAGCGGCGTGAACTGGACCTGCCGCAACGGGGAGGAGGCCGGACTCTTCGCGATCCTTGAAACCTTCGGAGCCGGCTGCGCCGTGGCCGATTTCGATCGGGACGGCCGCCTGGATTTGTTTCTCGGCGGTGGAGGCACCATCGGCCCCGGTCGGGAGATTCGTTCCTTGCCGATGGCACTCGAACGGCAGATTGCCGACTGGCAATTCGCGAATGTCGCTGCGCTGGCCGGGCTCGAACCCATTCGACATTACCACCACGGCTTATGCACCGCGGACATCGACCACGATGGTTTTACCGACCTGTTGCTCACCGGTTGGGAAGGTCTGCAACTCTTTCGGAATCAGGGCGATGGCACATTTATCGATGTGACGGACCATTCGGGACTTCACGACCGGCAATGGAGCCTGGCCGCGGCGTGGGCCGATCTCAACCAGGATCACCATCTCGATCTCTTCGTCGGCCATTACGTGGACTGGTCTCCGACAAACAATCCCGTGTGTATCGACACGCGCTTATCGCAGCGAATGATCTGCGATCCCACCCGGTTCCACGGTTTGCCTTGCATGGTCTATCTCAGCCGGGGAGATGGAACGTATCGCGATGGGAGCGAAGAACTGGGCATCCACGAAATTGGAAAAGCCCTCGGTGTGGTCGTCGCGGATTTCAACGGCGACCACCGACCGGATGTTTATGTGACGAATGACACCTTGCCGAACCAGCTTTTCCAATCGCAACCCACGGGAAGCTATCGAGAGGTCGGAATTGAGACCGGTGTGGCCCTGGGGGAAAGTGGTTCTTCCGATGGAAGCATGGGCGTTGACGTAGGCGATATCGATGGCGATGGCAATCTCGACATCGGGGTGACGAACTTTGAAAACCAGAGCTTTGCGCTGTACCGCAAACTCGATCGCGATTTGTTCCTGCATGCCAGCCAGGCTTACGGACTGACGGCGGTCGGCGCTTCGGCGGTCGGTTTTGGCACCGTGATGTTCGATGCCGACGGCGATGGCTACACCGACATCTTCTGCACAAACGGTCACATCTCTGCGCCGAATGTCAAAGAAGATCGGCGACAGCTTCCGTATCTTTTCCAGAATGTCGGCGGTCAGCGGATGGTGAATGTCGCCCCGTTTGCGGGAGACTATTTAAGTCAGCGGCATCTGGGGCGTGGTTGTGCCACGGGCGATTTTGACGAAAGTGGGACACTCGACCTCGTCGTCACGCATAACAATGAGCCGGTCGCGCTCTTGCGAAACGAAACCCCCGTCGCGAACTGGCTGGCCGTGGAACTGATCGGCACGACCAGCCCCCGCTGTGCGACGGGAGCCATCGTGAAAGTCACCGGCAACAACCGCACGCAATCGGGAGTCGTCAAAGGGGGCGGAAGTTACCTGTCGACCAGCAATCCCACTGTCCATTTTGGCTTGGGGGATCAGAAACTCGTCGATCGTCTGGAAGTGGAATGGCCCTCGGGTCGAAAGTCCGTGCTCAAAGAGCTATTACCGAATCGGCGACTCCAGATCGTCGAGGAAACAGACGAAAAATGACTTATCTCGCTTTCGCGGGATTCATAGTCATTTTGTCTAAACTCTTCCGCACCAACCACATAGCTCACGCAACGACACTAACAAAACGGCTCTTTTCCCAAAAATTTCCGGATAAAACCGAAATTTATGAGATTCCCGCAGAACAGGGTTGAACCGGCATCACCCCAGTGGTATATCCACTAGTTGACCAGTCTTCATTTTCAAAAAAACTCGTGCTTGATCTGATGTGGCTTCTGCCAGTTTCCCAAGTGACAGATCCCATTTCAGTTGTCCTTAATTTCCCTTGTCTTTGAAATCCTGTCTCCCGAGCGAAGCTATCGTTCTTGAGGCTTGAGACCTGTGGTTTTCTTCATTGTCCGTTTT
Organism: Planctomycetaceae bacterium; assembly: GCA_021732785.1. Lineage (GTDB taxonomy): Bacteria > Planctomycetota > Planctomycetia > Planctomycetales > Planctomycetaceae > DSVQ01. The sequence continues at coordinate 19,069 of JAKFUG010000054.1, read as the reverse complement.
TGAAAGGCTGCCTTCATGAGAGTCAAAAAGTGGCGCGGATTTACCCTGATCGAATTGCTGGTGGTCATTGCCATCATCGCGATTCTGATCGCTCTGCTGTTGCCCGCCGTGCAACAAGCCCGTGAAGCGGCCCGCCGGACGCAGTGCAAGAACAACCTGAAGCAAATTGGTCTCGCGTGTCACAACTATCACGACGCGTTCAACCAGTTCCCGCACAACTACGACGCCCGCGGCCCGCTGGAAGTTTCCACCGGCGGCGGACAATGGCAGAACGGTCCGGGCAGCTTTGGCTGGATCATCATGGCGCTGCCTTATTTCGATCAGGCCCCGCTCTACAACAAGTTTAACTTCAGCGACAACAACGGGGGCTCGGGCTGGACATCGACCGCCAACACCGCCGTGGCAGCGACGATCCTTCCTGCGATGTTGTGTCCCAGCAATCCGCAAACGCCGAAAGTCAGTTGCGGTGTTGGTACGGGTGGTGCCGGCGCTCCCGCCGGTGGTGCCCAGGTTGGCCGGACCGACTATACTGGGAACATGGGCTTCGGTGTCGGCGACTGGCGTTCCTGCATCGTCGGTGACGGCGGCGTCATTCCGATCGTGAAGACCGGGACATTGCCGACGCCCGCCGGTCAGGCCAAGGACGCTTGGGGCTGGAACGTGAACTATCTCGGCGGCGACGACGGGGTTTTCAGCTTCTTCAGCACCGCGAAGATTCGGGACATCACCGACGGGACCTCCACCACGATGATGGTGATGGAAGACCACCACTGGAATACCACCGGCAAGAAGAATTACTCGAACTACAGCCCGGATGCCGGTTGGGCGAGCTCGATGGCGATCTCGACCGCGGTGAATCTGGTCAATATGCCGTACGGCTCCAACTCCGATGTGAAGTGCCACGGCATCAGCAGCACCCATGTCGGTGGTGCCCACATTCTGATGTGCGACGGCACGGTTCGCTTCCTCGGCGAAAACATTTCGGTGTTGGTGCTGCAATCCATCGCCACGCGTGGTAACAATGAAACTGTGGGCGAGTTCTAATCGCCCATCGCCCGCTCGATTTGAGCAGCATTGGTTTTCAGTCGCGCCACCGACTTCGGTCGGTGGCCGATTTTGTATCACGACTTCTTTTTCGATCCGGGGAGCAGAGTTTCCGTGGGATGGCAGCGAGCGCTCTGGCTGGGCTGGCTGGCAAGTGCCGGGCTCGGCTGCTCATCGAATGCGTCCAGTTCCCCTTCGACAAGTGCGCCCATCGACAAAATTGAGCATGCGGTCACTCCGCTTGTGCAGGGAGCCAAAGCCACTCTGACTCCCAAGCCAATTCACCCACCCAGGCTGGCAAGCTTTCCACGCTTCACGGAAGTGGCACAAGCGTTGGGCGTGGAATTCACCTATGCCAACGGGGCCACGGGGCGCTCGTTAATGGTGGAGGCGACCGGCGGTGGAGCCGGGTGGCTGGATTACGACGGCGACGGCCTGCTCGACCTCTATCTTTGCCAGGGAGGGAACCCGGCGTCGGAGCATCGCGAGCAGGAACCGCTCGATCAGCTTTACCGACAGGTCGAACCGGGACGATTCCTGGCGACCACCTCGCCCGCCGCAATCACCGAAACGCAATACAGTCAGGGCGTGGCCGTCGCGGATTTCGACGACGATGGTTTCGACGACATCTACATCACGAATGTCGGTGCCGATACGCTGCTCCACAACGCCGGCGACGGCACATTCGTTGATGTCACAGCGACGGCCGCGGTGTCCAACCCGCTCTGGAGTTCCAGTGCGGCATGGGGCGACCTCGATGGGGATGGGGACCTCGATCTCTACGTCTGCAACTATGTGGACTACGACCCGTATCACCCCCTTGCGTGCGGCAGCGACGGACATCCCGGCACGTGTCATCCCATGCACATGACCGCGGTCCCCGATGAGTGTTACTTCAACCAGGGGGACGGCACGTTTACCGCCGAATCCCAGCAGCGCGGACTGTTTGGACCGGAGAACAAAGGTCTCGGCGTGGTGATTGCCGATTTCAATGACGATGCGCGCCCGGATGTTTACATCGCGAACGATACGACGGCTAATTTCCTGTTCATCAATCAGGGTGATGGCCATTTCGTCGAATCGGGATACCTGCTGGGGTGCGCCGTCAGCCGCGATGGTCACCCTCAGGCGAGCATGGGTGTGGCCTTCGGCGACTACGATCACGATGGCCGGTTCGACCTGTATTGCACGCACTTTACGAAAGAATCCAATACGCTCTACAGGAACATCGGCCAGCACGGTTTTCAGGATGTGACGGGCATCGTCGGACTGCACCAACCCACACTGTCCAAGCTCGGCTTTGGCACGATCATGGCCGACTTCAATCAGGACGGCCACGAAGAGCTTTTCGTCACAAACGGCCACATCGACGACTGGCGGTACAAAGGCGACGACTGGGAAATGGAACCGCAACTGTTCAGTTTCGAAGGACCGCGGTTCGTGGAGTGTTCCACGCAGGCCGGCGAGTTCTTTTCTCAGAAGCACGTTGGCCGAGGAGTCGCCCGCGGGGATTTCGACAACGACGGAGATTGGGATCTGGCGGTTGTGCATCAGAACGCACCCACCGCCATTTTGCAGAACGATTCCCAGCGCGGCCACTGGCTCAAGGTGCTCTGCAACGCCAAAGGAAATCGCCGCGGTTGGGGAACGCGAATCGTCTTGCAACAAGGGACCAAAGAACTGACCAACGAACTGGTCGGCGGGACGAGCTATTGCGCGGCTCACGAAGCCGCCATGATTTTCGGATTGAGTGACGCGGCATCGCCGGTCATCCTGAAAGTCCGCTGGCCGGACGGTTCGCGACAAATCATCGAGAATGTCGCCGTGAACCAAACGCTCACCCTCCGGCAACCGCGCGGCGAACCCACTCCGTAAACCATGTGCTTGTCGTACGAAGAATTTCCAGCAACGTTCATTTTTACAGTTTTGATCAGGACGGTTCGGTAGTGGATCTCGTGACCGGTGACAAATCGACGCCCATGACCACGGTGGTGCCAGGACCGCTGCGACCACCCGGTGTGGCGCTGCCGATTCACGCCGATCCACGTCTGTCGCGACGTCTCATCGGGCTGGGAATCGCGTCCTTCGGGATTTTTGCCATCGCTCTGATCGGTTCCTGGTCGTGGCATTCATGGCATGTCCGAACCGTCGCGGCGCTTCACCAGAACTGCCGCAAACTCAGTGCTCAGGAGCATTGGGACGACTTGGCCGTCGCGGCGGAGCGCTGGTCGCAACTGGAGCCGAACAAAGCCGAACCGTGGCTCTTTGCTGCCGAGGCCGCCGAAGGTCAAAAAGAATGGAAACAACTCGTCGAGTCCCTGAGTCGCGTGCCGGCAAATGACCGACGGGCCATAGCGGCGTGGTTGCGAAAAGCGACCGTCGAGTTCGAATTTCTGAATCGGCCGTGGGACGGAAGCCGATCCTGCGATCGCGTGCTGGAACTCGATCCGCGCGTCTTGATCGCTCACAAGCAATCCATTTTCTTTCACGCCATGACCTTGCAACGTGCCGAGTTGATGCGACGCATTCGGCAGGCCATTCGCGCACGCCGCGAGTCGCCGGAATCGTATGTTTTCCTCATCAGCGCCTCGTGGCTCTACAGCGGTTCGCTGTATCGGCACAACACGCACTGGCTGGAAGCCGATCCGAATAACGAGACCTTTCGCGTGGCCCAGGCGCTGCAGATTTACGCCTCGGAAGCCAAACAGGATCTCGAAGTGGCGGCCGAATTTGAGCACATCCTTCCGGCGGAAGAATTGCTGGCGCAATACCCGCGGAACCTCGAACTGGTGGCCTTCTTTCTCAAGCAAAGCATTTCCGAGGGCAACCGGGAGCGTGTCGTCGAGTTGCTGAATCAACTTTCCCCCGAGGTTTCCCAAAACGATCCCCGCTGCTGGTGTGCCCGCGCCTGGCTGCAGGAACTGGACGGCGACCTGGCGGCAGCGGAAAATTCGCTACGAAACGCCAATGCTCTGGACCCCTACTGGTGGCAGGTGCATTATCAACTCCACGATTTGCTGCGCCGCATGAACCGCCCGGACGAATCGGCTCATTACCTCAAAATTTACGATGTGTCCCACGATCTGGCGATTCAAATTACACGGCTGAACCGATCCGAGAACGGTTTCGATGATCCAAAATTCTGCATTTCCCTGTTGAAGCTGGCACAATTGGTGGATGATAAAGAAGTTGTTGAAGCGCTTCAGAAAAGAGTCGCTTCGCGATGATTGACTCCCTTCCAGAACTTCGTTATCCATCAAGCGGGCGGGTTTTCGTCACGTTTTAATTCGACTCCGATTGACTGAGAGGATACGTCAAATGCGTTGCGCGTGCTGTCTGCTCTTGTTGGCAACTGTCGTGGGCTGTTCCGAAACGGGGGCCTCCAAGGCTCCGCCGCTCTTTTCCGTGTCGGGAATTCTTACGATCGGCGATAAGCCCACGCCCGATGTCGCCGTGCAGTTGATGCCCATGGATGTCAACTCCGGAGCGCGCCCCGCGTCCGGCATCACGGGCAGCGATGGCCGGTTCGTCGTTTCCACCAACGGCAAACTGGGTGCGGCCAAAGGCAAATATAAAGTCGTCCTCGGCGTCGTTTCGTCAAAGCCGATGTCGCACGAAGACTACAAGAAAATTTCCGGCGATGGCACCAAAGCGAAAGGGATGCCGAAGGCTGCCGCGCCCTTTCCCGATTCGTGGACTCGTCCCAATTCCTCCCCGCTGGAACACGAAGTCGTCGACAAATCGACCACGGTCGAAATCAAGATTTGACGCATCCTAACCCGCGGACTTCGACAGCAGCTTCATCATCAACGCCACGGTGATGCCGCCGTAAGCCACCGTGCAGCAAACCAGCCCAATGCAGCGGCCAATCGAGGGCCGTAATTCGCGGGGCAGGAAACGCCGGTTGATGATGAGGATCTGCACGGCGGCGATCGCCAGAATCGGACTGGCAACGATGCCGAGCACCTGAAAGAGTTGCAGCACGGTTCCCAGACGGATGGCGTACAGTGCCCACGCTGTCAGCAGGATTAACAGGCATGCATACAAGCGACTTGCGGGCCAGCGTCGCACCGTGGGAGACGTTGCCCACAACACATCCGCGACCGTGCGGACGAGTACGTCCGTATTGCCGAGGTGCGTCGAGAAAAGAATCCAGAAGCCGTTGAGCAGAGTAAGCAACCACAATCCCTGCCATAGCTGTTTTGCAAGATGTTTAGCCTGGAAAGCACCCATATCGTAATCGCTGAAGACGCTGCCCGGCGGGATGAGGGCAATCGCCAGATTGACATTGAGAAACATCCCGATGAAACAGCCAACGCCCCAGAGGGCTTGTTGATCCAGCAGTGCGTAACGCCACCATGTGCTCCAACGGCGTCGATTCTCGGGCGTCAACGGAAACACGGCCCCGACGGGTTGCAGCGTGGCGTGTTCCGACGACAACGCCCCACCGATGCCGCCGACATGGGCCCCCATTCCGAAACCTTTATCGCGGAACCAATTCGTCACCGCGAGATTGCCGAGCCCACCCGAACCCGCCGTTGCGGCGAACAGGCCGATCAGGACCAGACTCACTCCCGTCGGCAGCGGCCGCACCACCAGAAACCCCTTCAACGTGTTTAAGCTGGTCTCCGCCGGCACCGCGAGCACATTCACCGCGATGAGGAAGACGAAGATGAAGAGGATCATCGCCCACGAGGCTTTTTCCAGCACACGCTCGATCGATTTCCCGCTGAGCAGCAGGATGGCTGCCGCGGCGATCAGGCCCATGCCGATCCAGTCGAGCGTCGCCTTATCATCCGGGGTCGGCATCTGCCCCGCGATCGCTCCAAATAACACCACAGCACACCCGGCCGCCAGCGCTGGCGTGGCCAATTGGGCGACGCCGATCAGAATGTAAAACGGGGCCCACAACTTCGGCCCCGGTGACAGCCGCATGATGCCGGTGAGAATCGGTTCGCCGGTGTAGAGCGTGTAGCGGATCGCTTCCAGATTGAAGATTGTCTGGAGAATGATGCCGATGGTCGCGATCCAGAGAATGCCGGTGCCATACTTGATCGCCATCATCGGCCCGACAATCCACTCCCCGCCGCCAATCGCCCCGGCCAGCAGAATCGCACCCGGACCAATCGTGCGCAAGAGATTCACAAACGAAAACGGCAGCGGTTCCGGCAGATCACATTCGCGCCATGCGGGGAGACAACCATGATCGCGTGTCGAAAGCGGCGCTGTTTCTGCAATTTCCGTCATCGTGCTGCACTTCCAAGGATGTAACGACAAGCAACTCGTTCATGGGGACAAGTTCAAAAATGCGGTCCACAGATTTCACTGATTCACGCCGATTCAAAGACCAGGAGGGGAACCACGGAAGGCACGGACCACACGGAAAAAGAGCGCAGCAACAGCCTTCAAAGAAAGCGGGATCGTGGAACTTGCGTCGGCAATTCAAGGGCTTTCCGTCTTGCTCAGCCCCTTGGTTTTCTTCCGTGTGCTTCGTACTAACTAAGGGTCAGAATCTTTGTGCGGCGCGAAGAATGTTGAAGTTCCAATTTTCAAACGCCAAATTCCAAACAAGGATCAAATCCCAAACGAGGAATGGCACTCTTCGTTTGGAAGTTCTGGCTTCTTGGGAATTTGTCTGGAGCTTGGAATTTGGAACTTGGAGCTTCATTCTGGCCACTTGGACTGCGGGTTCCCCTCTTCTTCTCTCATTGCATGCGCCTCTTCAATCTGTGTCCCTCTGTGAAATCTGTGGATCGTCTTGCTCCGGTTCCCGTCTGGTTTTCATCGCGGCTGCGCGGCGTGCATTAACCCGCGGAGATAGCCGTATGCGAACAAGCGGCCGAGCATCGTATACCCCGGCTCCCCCTCTTCGCCAACGTACATGGGGACGTGATCGGGCCGAAGCGTTCCGTTGAAACCGGCGTCTGCATAAGCTTTCATCGCGGCGGCCATATCGGTCGGGCCGTTATCGTGAAACGTTTCCGCAAAATTGGTGGGAATCCCGCGGACATCCCGGCAATGGACATAGCGGATGTGCTTTCCCAAGCGGCGAATCGTGGCGGGGACATCGACACCCATTGAGGCAAATGATCCCTGACAGAAGCAGATTTTGTTGCGCTCGCTGGGAGCCATTGCCACCAACCGCTCGAAATTGTCGACGCCATACATGATCCGCGCCCGGCCGAGCATCTCGGGTAAGGGCGGGTCATCAGGGTGCATGGCGAGCGTCACCCCGACCCGTTCGGCAACCGGCAACAATTCGTTCAGAAAGCGATCGAGATTCTGCCACAACTGCGCGGCGGTGATCAACGGCCCCGCGGGGGCGTGCGATGTGTTCAACGACACCGCACGTTCGACATCGGCCAGCCGAAACTGGGTGACGGTCGCCCCGCCGCGCTCGGGGAGATCGACGCGCGTGCGGACCCAGTCGGTTCCCGCCATGAAGTTGTAACACAGCAGGTTCACACCACTGTCGGCCATCTGCTCCAGCAGCGTTTTCATCGCGCGAAGTTCGGTCCCGTCGTCGCTGCCGAGTTTGAGATTCTCGATCGGCAGATACCCTTCGACCACGGCGATCTTGAGTCCGAACGATTCGGCCAATCGCTGCGTTTTTACCAGCGCCGCCACATCCGATCCGTAGTACCGCGCGACGAGATCGGTCACGCCGCACTGGGCCGCGAGTTGCAGGTTCGCTTCGTTGATGGGAGTGAGAACCGTACCGAGCCGCATGGAGATTCCCTGGGTTTCTTTGCCGGATGAAGAGGATCCACAGATTTCACAGAGGGCCACAGATTGGAAGAAAAAGAGACAGGAACCACGGAGGACACGGAAAAAGAGAGGAAAGAGATGTCGCGGGGCATTGATGCTGTCGCGATCCATCAGGTCGTTCTAACGATTCGATACTACTTCTTCCTTTTCCTTCCGTGTCCTCCGTGCATTCCGTGGTTCTCTCTCTTCTTCGCCTTTCTGCCACTTCCTCTCCCCATCTGTATCCCTCTGTGAAATCTGTGGATCGCATTTTCCGCATCCTCACAGTTGTCTTCACGCAATGACTTTTTGAATCACATTCCCGGCGACGTCGGTGAGCCGAAAATCACGACCGGCGTAACGATAGGTGAGGCGAGTGTGATTCAATCCCAGCAGATGCAGCAGCGTCGCGTGCAGGTCATGAATGTGGACCGGGTTCTCGGCCGCGCGGAAACCGAATTCATCGGTTTCGCCATAGGTTTGCCCCCCCTTGACACCACCACCGGCGAGCCACATCGAGAAGCCATAGTGATTGTGATCGCGGCCGTTTCCGTTCTCGGAAGTGGGCGTGCGGCCGAACTCGCCGCCCCAGACCACCAGCGTGTCTTCAAGCAACCCGCGCTGCTTCAGATCGGCAAGCAGCGCCGCCATGGGGCGGTCAATGTCTGCGGCTAATTTCCGCACGGCGTTGTGGTGATCATTATGCGTGTCCCACGGCTGGCCGTTGCCGTAATAGACCTGCGTGAACCGCACGCCCCGTTCGGCCAGACGGCGGGCCAGCAGGCAACCGTTCGCGAAGTGTCCCTCACCGTAACTCTCCCGTGTGCTCTTCGTTTCCTGCGACAAATCGAACGCTTCCGCGGCGGCGGTCTGCATGCGGAACGCCGTCTCCATTGACTGAATGCGGGCTTCGAGTTGCCGATCACCATGGCGCTCGACAAGATGTTCCGCGTTCAACTGGCGGAACAGTTCCATCTGTTGTTGCTGCACGTCAGACGATCGCGCCGGTTGCAGAAAGGGCAGCAACTTCGACGGTGTGAGATCCGCATGATTGACGTACGTTCCTTGATAAGCCCCCGGCAAAAATCCGCTGGTCCACAGAATCGAAAAGCGGACCGGGCGACCGGGGCAGAGCACGACGTACCCCGGCAGGCTTTCATTCTCGACGCCCAGTCCATACAGCGACCATGCCCCGAATGTGGGCCGCGTGGGAACGACGACGCCGGCATTCATCAGTTGCAGAGCCGGGCCGTGGTTGGGATTGTCGGTGTGGACCGACCGCAGGACGCAGACATCATCCATGTGCGGCGAAAAGCGGGGTAACAATTCACTGACGGGGACACCACTCTCGCCTGCAGGAGCAAACGCAAAGGGCGATGGCAAGAGCCCCGCGGTCTTGCGTTCGGTCCGCAGGTTGACGGAATCGGGCCGTTGCCCCGCATACTTGGCGAGAGCGGGCTTGGGGTCGAAAAAATCGGGACCGAACGGACCGCCATTCATGAAAAGCTGAATGACGCGTTTGGCCTTCGGCGGATGGTGCGCGGGCAATGTCGCCGCGCTCGCCGGATCGTGGAGCATCTGTGCGAGGGCGAGTCCGCCGAACCCGCCGCCCAGGCGTTGCAACGCGGCGCGCCGGGAAAGCAATAAAGAATCAAGCACAGGCATTCTCGTCATCATGCAGGCGATTTCCATCCGAATGACGGGGTGGTTATCCATCCCATTGACCCAGCGCTCGCGCTTCGGACTCGTGCGGTTTTTTAATCGAGAAACATCAATTCATTCGACCCGAGTAACACCTGCAGATACGCTTCCCATGCCGGTTGCGACAGGGCTTCACCGCCGGAAACACGCTTGAGGAATGCCGCTCCGTGATCTCGTTCGAGCTTCGTGGCGGCCCGTTGAAAGAGCCGACGGTAAGCCTCGTTGACACACTCTTCCGCAGAACGGTTGTTGGTCGGTAACGGCAAGCCCGCGGCCCATTGCAGCATCTGCGGGCTGTTCAGAACGAACAGTTGCTGCAGCGGTGTTGTCGTCGGGGCGCGATTGGGGCAATGTCCCGAGGCTTCGGGGAAATCGTAGAGCCGCAGCATCGTGTTGAGTTCTTCGCGCACCACCCGGCCGTACAGCGTGCGGCGGGCATACGCGGGCTGATCAAGCGGTCCGGCCACACCATACAACTGACGATCCAGCTTGCCGGTCAAGGCGAGCAAATTGTCGCGCCATTGCTCGATGTCCAACCGTCGCCGCGGCATGCGACTGAGGAACTGTGCGACCGGGTCATGCTCCCATGAAGCCGCGCTGCCGCTGCTGTCCTGTTGAAACGTCGCGGACAACACCATTTCGCGGATCAGGCGTTTCATCGACCAGCCGTCTTCCACGAGTTTGGCCGCGAGATAATCGAGCAATTCCGGATGGGTCGGACGATCGCCCTGACGTCCGAAATCGCTCGGGGTGGCGACGAGTCCCTGGCCGAACACCTGGGCCCAAATACGATTGACAATGACGCGCGCTGTGAGCGGCCCGGCTTCCATGACAAGGGCGTTTGCCAGGTCGATGCGACCGCTTCCCTGTTGCAGCAGACGTGGTTGTCCGGGAGAGAGCACGGACAAAAACCGCCGTGGCACAATGTCCCCCGGATCGGCAAGATTCCCCCGGCGATAGACCGGCAGGTCGCGACTTTTTCCCGGATGATATTCGAGCTTCGTCCGATCATCACCGAGCGGCAAGACGTCGAGAACGGAATCTTCCACGACATGCGCCCACGGTTCCTCGTAGCGCGGCGTGCCAAAACGAACGGTTTCAATTTGACCGCGCAGAATTGCGGCCAGGGCGGAGGTCTCTTGCGGGAACTTGGCGAGGTCCGCCTGCAGCGCTATGACCTGCTTCCGCGCGGCTTGCACTACCGTCGCCGATACCGGTTCCATCATCGGGCGTTCGGTCAATTGCGAACTGGCGATCACCCCGGCGAGGGCATAATAATCCGCCGCGGTGATCGGATCGAACTTGTGATGATGACAGCGGGCACACGCCACAGAAAGGCCCAGAAACGTGCGGGAAACCGTATCAATCCGCTCGTCCCATTCATCGGCAACGATGTTCGAAATGACTTCCGGTGAGAGCTGCAATTCTTTCCAGAACGTGGGACTCAGTCCGAGCAATCCGAGGGCCGCAAATTCACTGGGGGGCAGCCCCTCGATGTGATCCGCCGCGAGTTGCCGCCGAACGAATTCACTGTACGGCAGGTCTTCGTTGAAGGCCCGAATGATCCAATCGCGGTAGAGCCACGCCCGTTCGGCGCTGCTCAGATAATTCGGCGTTTCATCGACATAACGGACTAAATCGAGCCACATCCGCGACCAGCGTTCGCCGAATTCAGGAGAGGCCAGCAATCGATCCACCAAGCGGACATATTCCGCGGACGACAATTCGTTCGGTGCGACGGCATCGTTGTCCACGGGCGGCAAGCCCGTCAGCGCGAAATGGACTCGACGTTGGAGCACGCGCGACGGGGCACGCGGAGTGGGTTGCAATCCGACACGATCCAATCCGTGCAGGATGAAGGTGTCGATCGGACCGGTTGCCCATTCCCGCTGCTCAGGTTTAATAGATATGGCCTGAACCGGTGGCAGCTTGCGAAACGACCAGAAGTCACGTTGTTCGTCGATCAGCATCGCTTCCGAGAACTGCGCGGGCTCGGGGCGCTTCGTTGGGGCGCCGGCATCAATCCACTGGCCGACGAGTTCGATTTCTGCGGCGTTCAGTCCCCGCTTGCCGTCGGGGGGCATCTCGCCGGCTTGCAGTTTTTGATACAGCGGGCTCTTGCCGCGATTGCCGGGAACGACGGCCGGGCCGGAATCGCCGCCGTGCTGCAAATGCCGCACAAGACGGACATCCAGCTTGCCCGCGAGGTCCGCTGCTTCGCCGTGGCACACGAAGCAATGCGCCTGAAACAACGGACGGATCGATTCTTCGAAGTGAATCTCGACGGCGTGTGCAGCCCCGGCCATCGCGGTGACGACGATGCCGATCCACCCAGTCTGACACCACGGCCCCATACCGAATGCTCCTGTCGAACCCATCGGAACGCAATCATATCAGACGAGGAAAGCCGCCGCATGTGATCGGATGCCATCGGAATGGGAGAACCCTGGGTGCATGCGGTGTTGGGTGGGAAACATCCGCGAACAATTCCGGACTCTGGAGCCCCAACGGGGTGAGATTCGATAGCCCAGCCCGAGGTCTTCCGAAGGGCTGGGTTCGTGATCGCCAGCCCACGCAGCCCCAACGGGGCGTGACTCTTTCCGGACAACACCGTCGCGCCCCGTGGGGGCTTGCCAAGGTCCTCCGATGATCCGTTGACCCAGGGCTGCGCGAAGACGCTTCGCCGCTGGCTATCGAATCGCGCCCCCTTCGGGGCTGAAGGCCAACCTTTCCACGACCACCAGACACCGGATGCACCCGAGAACCCTTTCGGGTGAACCTGAAATCGAACTGAATTGCTGTTGAGGTTCGGCGTTCTCCCGCGTTCACAAAGGAGTGCGGTCGGTTGATGATGTCGAAAGCAGCAGCAAACGACGGCGGTGACGAGGTGGAAAGTCTCAGAGAAAGGATGGCAGTGATGTTCTTGCGAACAGCATTTCCCAATCGAACACGGGGGTCGTGTTTGCGGATTGCGGTCTGTGCGGCATGTGTTCTGGCACTGGCCGCCGTGAACGCATCGGCCCAACGCGGCGGTGGTGGTGGTGGTGGCGGAATGTGCCAGGGTGGAGGAAGCGGTGGTGGCAACGGAACCACTACCGGCGGCACAACCACTTCCGGAGCGATGGCGTCTATCGCCGCGGCGAGTTTCCGCGGCAATAGCGGACTCGGAACGAACGGTGCTGCGTTGAATCCGACAACGTCGGTGCTGCAGTCGATGCAGGCGCACAGCGCGCAATTTCGTCAGGCGCAATTGAACGCGCTCGCGGCGAATGCCCAACTTCGCGCCGACACTCAGACGATGTGGGCAAACGCCCGGCAACGAAAACAGCAAGCGCTAGCCTTGCGTCAGAAGACGGTCGCATCACGGTCGATCGACCCGTAAGCGGATCAACGACGATCCGGGAGGAAGCCTGGTCATCGCGCTGACTGGGCTTCTTTCGTTGGTGATGATCTAGCGCGGCCACCATCGCCCTGAGCGCCCGGGCGACCGCGGACGATTCAGAAATGCAACCAATTCCACGCGCAGTTTTTCTGCCGACGATTGTCGCAACTCGGGATCGGGATGGATCGCTTTGCCGAGGATTTTCACCAGTTCTAAAGGCAGATGGGGGGCATGCCAGCGCGGCGGCAGGACGTTTCCTTGTTGAATCGCGGCCATCATTTGCGGGACCGAATGTCCGGGAATCGCGGTCGCTTGCGTCATCAATTCGTACAGCGTGACCCCGAGTGAATAGACGTCGCTGCGGGCGTCCACTTGCCGATGAAAGCGTTCCGGAGCCATGTAGCGCAGCGTCCCCAGGCCCTGGATGTTTTCATCCTGCGCGAACTCTTCAATCATGCCATTGCCGCTGAAATCGGTCACGACGACGCGGCCATTGGCGTCGAGCATGATATTCCCCGGCTTGATGTCGTTGTGCAGCAAACCGGCCCCGTGCGCATGGGATAACGCTTCGGCCACCTGGATGCCAATCTTCGCGAATGCCGCCCAGGAATCGCGACACAGGGCCATGTTCGCTTTGGGCCACGCCAAGGCTGCGGGACGCATTACAGAACGAGATTTCCGGCCGAACGGCTCGTCCGATTCGCGAAGCCGCTGAATGACGTTTGCGAGCGTGACGCCATCAATCAACTGCATGACGTAATAAAAGAAACCGGCTTCTTCACCGAAAGAGTAAATGGGCACAATGCTGGGATGCCGCAACTTCGCAATGGCATCCGCTTCCAATCGAAACTGGGCTTGCCGTTGCGAAAGATCGGCCCCTAAGCGAAAAGGTAGCAACTTCAGCGCCACCGCCCGGCTGGAGAAGCGGTGTTCCGCATGAAAAACAACGCCCATGCCCCCGCGGCCGAGTTCACGAATCAGCCGGTATTCGCCGAGTTCCCGCAAGGGAAAGTGAATCGGCAAACTCTGGCGGACGCACTCGACTTCCTTGGCGGTTCCCCAACGTTCGAGACGCGCCACCAGCGGCAATAACTCGCGCAGTTCTTCCGCCAGATCGGGATGCGCCGCGTAGATGGTTTCGACATCCGGAGCACTGCCGTCGCGCACATCGGAAACGTATTGGCTGACGATGGAATCGAGTCGTTCTTCAGACGACGCGGGTGTCTCAGCCATCGACCGCGATTCCGGTGGTTCTCGCTCGATTCAAGATCATTCCCGCAATTCGCGCCATGGATTACTGCGGGCGATAGTCGAAGAAGTCGGGCATCAGTTCCAGCACACGTTTCAGTTTCAACAAGGCACGGACATACCGGGCACTGGTCGCTTGCTCGGTCATTTCCAGAACGGTGGCGATTTCGGTATTGGAAAGCTGCTCGAAATGCCGCAGGACCACAACTTCGCGATCCACCGGGTCCATCCCTTCCAACACCGTATCCACTTGTTGCGCTCGTTCGGCACGCCCCATCGTGCTGCTGGGAGAAGCGACATCAGCCTGCAAATAGCATTGCAGGGAAGAGGACGTTTCCGCGGGACTCCAACGGCCGTGAATGGAAAACTCGCGACCCGCCGATCGTTTTGCCGCCCCGAAATGCCGACGGTGCAAATCCGCCAGGGTTTGACACACCAGCAAGCGGAACCAGACGTAAGTCGAACTCGCCGAAGTCGCAAGCAGATGTTCGACGCGATCGACCGCCCGGACCCACGCATCTTGAAGAACATCATCCGGATCGATGCGACCGCGGAGCTTCGGGTGCATGCGGAAACTCACCATCCGCCATAATCGCGGTCGATGTCGCGTGAACAAATCCGCCAGGCCGCTGTTGTCGTCGTTGGCGATCCGATCGAGGCAACCCCGTTCGAACTCATCGAGTCCATCCGGTGACGGCGGGGGCACAGCGGGGGGGTTCGCATTGTCCATGAGGGATTCAGGCGGCCGGGCCGTGAAATGGGGAAAGACTTCGGAACCAGCGCGAGCGAAGTGACTTCCTCTATCTAAACGGCTTTGCCCCCCCGACTTCAACCCCGATTCACACAAACCGCGATGGGAAAAGAATTTGGCGGCAGCAAAGCCGAATCATTTCCACCGCATCCATGACCAGGGCCATTTCGATTTCTGCGATTGGGATTGGATGAATCGGAGCAAATCCGCACGGACGGCGTCCATCGAGCGGTAACGCCGGTGGGGATTCACAGCCATCGCGCGGAGAATGATTCGTTCCAGCATCCGCGGCAAGCGGCTCTGCACCTGCCGCGGCCACGGATACTGCGCTTTGCGAATCTTGCGCACCAGTTCGGCGCGCGTCGGGGCGGTGAACGCCGGTTGCTGCGTGCAGAGTTCGTACATCGTCACGCCGAACGAATACACATCTGTGCGGAGATCGGTTCGCCCGGCGAGCTGCTCCGGCGACATGTACCGCAAGGTTCCCGCGGCCCGATGCGGATCGGTCGACTGCGGATGCCCGGAGGACCGCGCCAGCCCGAAATCGGTGATCCACACTGCGCCTTGCGAATCGATCAGGATATTCGCCGGTTTGATATCGCGGTGCAGGATCGATCGCGTGTGAGCATGCTGCATGGCCACACAAATCTGCACGCCGATTTTTGCGAACTGCACCCAACTGGTGCGACGAATCACGTGCTGCGTCGGCGGGGCATTCGCACTGGAATTCGCCGGACGGGGCGCATTCTGCTCGCCGGCCACGATGCGGCGGAGATCGTCATCGGTCACCCCTTGCGGATATTCGCGCAACCACTCAATCAGGCGATCGAGACCGACGCCCGGAACCAGCATCATGGCATAGAAGCGAATCCCGCTGTCGCTTCCCGATGTATACACCGGCACGATCCGTGGATGCGCCAGCTTCGCCGCCAACATGGGTTCGCGCCAGATTTCATTTTCCGCGGCGACTTCATCGCTCACGAGCTTGAGCGCGACTCGACGGCCGGATTCCACCTCTTCCGCTTCGTAAACCACGCCCATGCCACCGCGGCCGACTTGCCGGATGAGCCGAAACTCCCCAATGCGTGTGCCGGGTGCAAATTCCTGCCGGCGCGGATCGAAGCGGACAGTGCTCGACGGATTGAGGTCTTCGAGAGCAATCGCGAAGGGAAACAACCGGCGAATCTCATCGGCCAACTCGGGATGAGCCGCAGCATAGGTTTCAATCGAGGGATTGCGGCCGTCGCGCCAGGCTTCGAGAAACTCCGTCGCCAATTCTTCCAACGGAATCCGGACGAGAGCTTCCGGCGGGTGTGATGTCGCCGACGATTCGTCTGCGCTCCATTCCGAGAATTGAATGTCGGACATCGAACGCCATTTCTAATTCGCGGAGGGGAACAGCCCGGTCATGCCGTTCAGGAACGGTCCGCACAAGTCCCGCAGCCGCGATAACGCCCGCACATACCGAATGCTGGCCGCCTGGGGGGTGAGTCCGAGAATCTCCGCGGCGTCCGAATTCGAGCACTCGACAAAATGCCGCAACAGAATAATCTCGCGATCGTTCTCCGGCAGGCTGTCGAGAATGCCATGCAACCAATGCTGGCGTTCGTCGCGCGCCACGATCTGACTCGGCGAGGTCAGGCCGGCAGAACCGAAGAGCCAACTCGATGGCTGCGAAACGGAATTGGCCACATCACCGGGGCGTAACTCGCGCCGCAGGTCCCGCACCTGGGCGGCCAGATGACGGCGGTGGATATCGATCACCGTTTGTTTGGAGACGAGAATCAGCCAGCCTTCGGCTTCATCGTCCGCTTGACCGTTGAAGTGCATCAGCCGCGCTTCGGCCTGCAGGTAGATTTCCTGCAAGACGTCATCGTCATCCAACCGGCCGCTGAGCCGTCGATTCAACCGTTCCCGCACGATCCCCCGCAACCGCTCTTTCATGCTGTGACACAGCGCAGCCAGCGTCGCGCGATCACCGTTCCGCAAACGGGAGGCAACGACATCAGAATTCGTGGACGAATCGGACATGTCGACCTGAAGGAAGCTTCTTCGTGGAACACGGCTTACGCCACTTCACCCAAATTCTGGCGAAGCCGTGTTGATGCGGATCATCGGCTTTCGTTTTGTATCTTGACGAGGAACTCCCTCTGAAGCCAGACAAACCGGGCGGAGGAACGGCTCCTCATCGAGAATCGCATCAAAATTGCCGGGCGATACGCGTGACCGTACCGCTGGAGATCGTCGTCTGTCTGCGACCTGGTGGCGTGGGGGCGCTCGGCAATCGGAAATCGCTCGTGTCCCCGCAGCGCGTGTCTTGTAGACCGCGCCCGACCGTGGAGCCAGCCGCACCATTGGCTTCACGGTCGGCATTTTCTCTCGCTACGGGATTCCGGATCACGGGGGATCGTGTCCCCCTTCGCACCACGGATTGCAGCGCCCGATGCGGCAGACGCCTTTCCAGGCACCGCGAATCGCCCCGTATTTCTCCACCGCTTCAATGAAATACACACTGCACGACGGCGTAAAACGGCAGTGCTTCCCGATCAGCGGCCCAATAAACATTTGGTAAAACCGCACGCCGAGAATCAGTCCCCGAGCCGGCAGTTTCTGGATTTGTCGGCCGAGATTCACGGGGACGGCTCCGCAGCGGCGGGAGGAGCAGCGGCGGCCATTCGGCGGTGTAACTTCTGCGCCAGCCGCACCAGTGATTGACGGTACGCCAACAGCCCAGCCCGCGCGGCTCCTTGCGGAATCGCAATCAAATCCAGACCGGGGGGGAATTCGCCCTGCGACAGCCGAAACGCTTCGCGCAGCAACCGCTTCAATCGGTTCCGCACCACGGCGTTACCAAGCTTCCGGGACACACTCAGCCCAATCCGCGTGCGTTCCAAACCGGCCCCCAAGGCAAAGACGAGTAACACGCCGTCGCTGGCTTTGCACCGCTGATGATAAACCGCCTTGAATTCCACGCTCTTCCGCAAGCGCATCGCTTTGGAAAACTGAAAGGGATGTAACGGACGGAGCGGCGGCGTCATGAAACGGCATTCCTGGCTCGCGGATGGGGACGTATTCCTCGTCCCCTGCGAGGAATTCCAGTCTACCGTAATTGACGCCGATGAGTCAGCGGTCGACAATCTGAAGGATTGGCTTCGCGCGGTGATGTCGCCGCGCGGTTCGCTCTCGCAGGAATTGCATCCGTATGTCGGTCTCCAAAGACGAGCTTCCCTCAGCAGACACCGGTTCGCCCGCGCGGCCGCGGTCCAGCGGTTGTCTCAAGTGGTTCCTCGTTTTCGCCGGGCTGGGTGCCGTCGGCATCCTTGGCTGTTGCGGCGTGGGGTACTACCTGTTCATGCCGAAGATCGTCACCAAGCCAGCGCAGGTCGACGCCTTCCTGCAGGAGGTCGCCGACGTCAAGATGCTCCCCGATTTCAAGGGGGAAACCGGCGTCAAAATGAACTTCGTGTTCATGGAAATGCGGATGTGCCGGTACGCACACACCTCGGGCAAGGGCGAATTGCAGCTCATGGAAATGGCCATGAACGCGAACAACGCTGGCGGAAACGCGGAGTTGGAAGCCCAGATGCAGAAACAAAAGCAGATGGAAATGAAGGCGTTAACCGTCAAATCGACGGAAACGCGGGATTTGGACATCCGCGGGCAGTCCGCGACGTTCACCACGGTGTTTGGTCAGGATGTGTCGTCGAAAACGGAATATTATCAGGTTGAGGGAACGTTCCTGGGGAAACACGGCCCGGCAAAGCTGATGCTGCAGGTGGAAGCGGAAATCTGGGACGAAGAAGCCGTCTCGGAATTGCTGGAATCCTTGCAATAATCCACAGACGTGACATAACCGGAACAATCCCTTCGACCTGATCCGCAGCAAGTCTGGAAACGGCTTCTTGACGACCGATCAGCGAACCGAGATGATAGAACGAGACCGAAAACGGTCCCTGCCACAATTGAAGCGTGGCCCGGGAGAAATGAACATGCGTCTGCCTATCGTGATTTTTGCCGCCGCAACTCTGGCCCTCGGAAGCCTGTCAGGGACGGCGAGCGCGCAGGCAAAATCCGCACTCGGAAATAAGGGCGGTGCGGGTGGTTTCACGGGCGGGTCCATGTTTTCCTCCGGGGGAACGACCGGCGGCTTGGGCGGCGGGACGGGTGGCCTCGGTGGAGCAGGGGGTGGACTGGGC
>JAKFUG010000043.1 GCA_021732785.1 Planctomycetaceae bacterium | reverse complement strand
CATCGCTCCGTGAATACGAAGAATGTCCGCCAATATCTTCAAATGGCGTGTCGTAGAAGTTGCCTGCTTGATCAGGTTTGTCATATCTGTTTGACGTTGCCGAGCGGCCGTCGTATGCGTCGATGATAGACCCGTGATATTGGTTCCCACCCAGCTCTGTGCGATCGAGAACCGAGCTGTTCAAAATCTGCATCCAACCACAATTCCCAGCCACGCTGCCTTGCTGCGTCATGGCCTTGACTCCATATACAGAGCCGGGAGCACCCCCTAAACTTACCCGCCCGTTCTCCACCCAGACATCGTTCATGGTGACACTGACAGTCGGATCGGGGCGCATGGTGTTGAAGAATGTTTCGGAAGTATCTGTTCCAACTGTGTTCCCATCTGCATCTTTGAACTCAACTACAAGATTGACTGACTTAGTGCCGCTGTCGGTGGTCCAATACCATGCTAATGTGTTAGCGTCATGATTCGCTAATGATAAATATGTTACTTTGTTGTTGTTAATATCGTACCGGGCAATCGGATTGTCATCGACACACCAGCTATAATGTGGCGTCACTCCTGCTTGATTTGAGATGCGTGCGTATACTGCGTTTTTCTCTCCGTCAACGGTGTTCTGGGTTTGGTTTGTGACATCAATCTCGTCACCGGTTGGAGCCGGATCATCCATTGTGATCTTCAGCTTGCCGATGTTGATTGTCACCGTGGCTGTATTGCTCGTGTCGTTGCCGTCGGAACAGGTGTAAGTGAAGGTGTCGACGGCGCTGTCTTGGCTGCTGCTCAGAGCGTTGGCATTCACTTCGTAAGTGAAGCTGCCGTCCGAATGGAGGTCGAGCGTGCCGAGGGTGGTCTGTTGTACCACCGAGGCCGTCAGACGCGGAATATCGATGCTGTCGCCGTCCGTGTCGTTCTTCAGGACTCCCTGAGCCGCACTATAGGTGAACGTTGATCCCCCGGCGATGGCGAAGTAACTGTCGTCGCTGTTCGCCACCGGCACTTCGTTATAAACGCAGAGGTTGACGGTCGCATCCATCGCGGCGGGACCATACGACGCGGTATAGGTGAAAGAATCTTGCCCGGCGTACCCGGCCGTCGGAGTGTAGGTGAAACTGCCGTTGGAATTGAAGGATAACGATCCGTGGGAAGGATCGGACAATCTGGTTGCCGACAGTGTGTACGAGTTCGATCCATCGCCCGAATCGGTCCAACCGGAGTCGTTCGCCAGAACACTGTTGGAGGAACTGACGGTAAGGACCTGATCGTGCGACAAAGTGTAAAAATCGGCAGTCGCGGCCACGCCGCTCAGGAATTGACGCGGCTCCAAAACACTGATCATGGCGGGCGATCGTCGGGCCTGCGATCCTCGTGAGCGGCAATCTTCCGCGAGTTGCTCCAACGCCATTGGAAATCGCACCACCAGTCAAAGTGTGGCATGACGAAATCTCCTCAAGGTTGCGATTACACCGATTGCCGGAAGGCCGATTGTGAAGGGATGCACAAACCGTACAGTCCTTGAAATCGAATTTCAAGAAAAAAAACGCTCAAATGGAAGTTGAATCCGCGAACGAACAGAACCGGGCTCGAAAGTGGTGTGTCTGGTGCGTAAACTGGTAGGGCGCGTTCACAATCATCGGGAAAGTCTCGACATTTCGCGGCGGGGGTTCGCCGGGTCGGGTTTTTCCGCTTTCGATTGGTCCGCTTCACCGTAACAAGGAACGAAACGTGGCGACTGTGTCTGCTTCCCAAACCAACCCGGCAACCGCAACCCAAAATATCAATGGGGCCGAGGTCCTGGTACGGGCGCTCATTCGCCAGGGCGTGGACCTGATCTTCGCCTATCCGGGCGGATGCAGCATGCCCATGCACCAGTCCCTCACGTTCCACCGTGACGAAATCCGCACGATTCTGCCCCGGCACGAACAGGGCGGCGGCTTCGCGGCTCAAGGGGTCGCGCGGACCACCAACGAAGTCGGCGTGGTGATGGCGACCAGCGGTCCGGGGGCGACGAACCTCGTCACCGCCATCGCCGATGCCAAGATGGACAGCATCCCACTCGTCGCGATCACCGGCCAGGTGCCGACGACGGTCATCGGGACCGATGCGTTCCAGGAAACGCCGATTGTTGAAATCTGCCGCGCGGTGACGAAGCATCATTATCTCGTCACCGATGCGAAGGACATTCCGCGGGTCATCAAGGAAGCGTTCCACATCGCGAAGACGGGGCGGCCCGGTCCGGTGCTGGTTGATATGCCGAAGAACGTGCAGTTGGCGATGTTCGCGGAAGAGCCGGATTACGATCCGCCGATGGAACTGCCCGGTTACCATCCGGAAGTCCGGCGGCCCCATCCGAACCAGATCCGGCAGATTCTCGCGGCGATTCGGGAAGCGAAGAAGCCGGTGTTTTACATCGGCGGGGGCGTGGTCCAGTCCGATGCCGCGGCCGAGTTCACCAAGTTCGCGAAGAAGGTCAACATCCCGGTCGCCATGACCGTGATGGGCCTCGGCGGCTTCCCCGGCGATGACCCGCAGTCGCTGCACATGCTCGGCATGCACGGCACCGTGTTCTCGAACTACGCCGTCGCCGAGTGCGACCTGCTGCTCGCGTTCGGCGTGCGGTTCGATGACCGCGTGACGGGCAAGCTCGACGAGTTCGTGAAGCATGCGAAGATCGTGCATGTCGACATTGACCCGTCGGAAATCAGCAAGAACAAGCGGGCGCACATCGGCGTCGTGGCGAACATCAAGGAAGTGCTGCAAGGCCTCAACGCGATGGTCGCCGATGAGGATATCCCCGAGATCGATGCCTGGTGGAAGCAGATCGATCAGTGGAAAGAAAAGTTCCCGCTGGCGGTGAAGGACTCGGGCGACTTCATCATCCCGCAGTATGCCATCAGTGAGCTGAACCGCCAGACGCGCGACCGGGAAACCTTCGTCGCCGTGGGTGTCGGCCAGCACCAGATGTTCGCGGCCCAGTACTTCAAGTTCAACGAACCGAAGCACTGGCTCAGCAGTTCCGGCCTCGGCACGATGGGCTTCGGCTTGCCCGCCGCGATGGGTGTGCAGGCTCGGCATCCGGACGCACTCGTGATCGACATCGACGGCGACGGCTCGGTCCTGATGAACATTCAGGAACTCGCCACGCTGAAGTGCGAAAAGCTGCCGATCAAGATCTTCCTGCTCAACAACCAGCACCTCGGCATGGTGGTGCAATGGGAAGACCGTTTTCATGATGGCAACCGCGCCCACACTTATCTGGGTCCGGTCGATCATCCCGAAGCGACCGGTGACGGTGCCGGCGGGCACTACGAAGAGACGTATCCGAACTTCGTGCAGGTCGCCAAGGGTTTCGGTCTGGAAGCGGCCCAGGTTCGCAGCAAGAAAGAGTTCCCCGCGGCCCTCGCGAAGATGCTCGCCTCGACGGAGCCGTACCTGCTCGACATCGTGTGTCCGTATCAGGAACACGTGCTCCCGATGATCCCCAGCGGCCGCACCGTGCGGGACATCATCACCGAGTAATCGATGACGACGAGGAAGCCCAGGGACTGCGGTCCCTGGGTTGTTTCTTTTCCGGAGTGCCCCATGTCCCTCACCGCCGCCTCCTCGGTTTTGTTGACGGCGGAAGCATTTCTGGCGATGGGGCGCGAGCCGCGCAGTGAACTCGTGCGGGGAAGGATTGTCGAAATGACGCCACCCGGCTTCCGGCACGGTTCCATCTGCTCGCGGCTGATTCGTAAACTTGGCCGCTATCTCGACGACCACGACATCGGCCATCTTGTTTCCAACGATACCGGTGTCATCACTCAACGTGGACCCGATACCGTCCGCGGCCCGGATGTGGCGTTCTTTCTGTACAAGCGGCTTGCCAAGGACGACGAACCCGTCGGTTACCCGGCTGTTTCGCCGAATCTCGTCTTCGAGGTGGTGTCGCCGACGGATCGGACGAGTGACATCATGGAAAAGGTGGCGGAATACCTGCGGAGCGATGTCACCGTCGTCTGTCTGGTCGATCCCGCCCAGCGTGAGATAGAAGTCTTTCGCGACGATGCCCTGCTGCAACATTTGGGGTTGGAAGAGGCGCTGATGATTCCGGAGGTGTTACCGGGATTTGAGTTGCCGTTGCGGGAACTTTTCTCTTAAGAACACCCCAGTACGGCTCTTGCTGGACTTCGTGTCTCATATCCATGAAGTCCTCCTGCTTGATCACCCGGCAAGGCAGGAGTACGGTGCATCTCGTCGCGGCGTCTCGATCCCGTCGGATTCGTTGTCCTGCTCACATTTGATGAAGGAATTTGCATGTCTGAAGTCACGATCAAAACCCGTGAAGATGGCCCGCTACTCGTTTCCGGACCGGTGACGCTCACCGATCATGCGGGGAACAAGTATGAAATTGCCTCGCCCAACATCGCTCTCTGTCGTTGCGGGCACACAAGCAAACGCCCCTTCTGCGATGGCACCCACAAGACCACCGGGTGGGTGGCGAAAGAACTCGCCCCGCCCGCAACGCAACAACAGCAGCAACAATAACCATCTCCCAGAAAACCGCGGCGACGATCCCGTTCTGTTTAGCCGCGACCCGATAGGGGAGCGCTTGCGTGGAATCGGCAACCCGTGTCGCGCGGTCATCGCCAGCGCTCCCCTGTCGGGTCGCGGCTAAACGAAGGATTCCCCAAAATGGAATGCACCATGCTGTGCCGCCAGGTGTTCGGTTTGTGCATCATTGCGGCCAGTTCGCTGCCCCTGTTTGCGACCGATCCGCCGCCGCCGCCGCGTCCCACCGAGGAGCAACGCGCCGAGTGGACCAGGCGCGCCGACACCGTCATCGAACAATTGAAAGCGTGGAAGTCGACGCACGATGATCCCCGTCCCGCCGCGGATGTCGAGATCGCCGCGAAAGCCGTCCAGTGGATTCTCAAGCACAACGAGTTCCACAAACCGAACTACCTCGACGGGACCAAAGCCGCGGTGGAACTCGCCGAAAAACGGCTCGCCGAACTTCAGGCGGGCAAGCCGTCGTGGCTCGCACGGTTGGGACAATCGACAGTGCTCGGGTATGACTCCGCTCTCGATGGGTCCGTACAGCCGCTCGCCGTCACGTTGCCGAAGGCGTTTGATCCGCAGGTGAAAAAACGCTGGCCGTTACACGTCGTGCTGCATGGTCGTGATGGCGGGCTGACGGAGACGAGTTTCATCCAGCGGTTCGAGGGGAAAACGCCGAAGGAAGATGCGGCGTGGATTCAACTCGATGTCTTCGGTCGCACGAACAACGCCTACCGCTGGGCGGGGGAAGCGGATGTCTTTGAAGCGCTGGCAACCGTCAAGCGGCTCTATCCCATCGACGATGCCCGCATCACGCTGTGGGGCTTTTCGATGGGCGGTGCCGGGGCGTGGCATCTCGGACTGCATCATCCGGATCAATGGTCGTCCGTCGGTGCCGGCGCCGGTTTCAGCGATACGGTGAAGTATCTCAATCTGAAGGAACCGTTGTCGCCGCTGCAGACGAAACTGGTTCGCATTTATGACGCCGTCGATTATGCGCTGAACGCGGCCAATGTGCCGATCATCGGTTACGGCGGGGAACTCGACAAACAATTGGCGGCCAGTCAACTGATGCACGCGCGCGGCAAAGAACTCGGCGTCGACATCCCGCTCCTCATCGGCCCGCAGACCGAGCACAAATTCCACCCCGACAGTTGGAGGGAGTTTCTGGCCTTTCACCTCGCTGCTTCTGAGAAAGGCCGCCCGCCGTTTCCCGGACATCGCCAACTCCGCTTCACTACCTGCACCGTGAAGTACAACCAGTGCGAATGGCTCACCGTCGAGGAACAGGCGATTCCGTATGAACCGTCGATCGTGGAAGCAAACATCGATGACAACGGCGTGGTGCATGTGAAAACGAAGAACGTCGCGGTCTTGCAGGTCGTGCGTGACGTCGGCGATGCCATTGTCCTCGATGACAGCCCGGCGATGCCCCTCACCTCCGCAGCGGGCGGATTGCTCCCGGGCGTCTACTTTGCCGCTGACGCCGACGGGTGGAAGACGTGGGATTACCGCGTCTCGCACGACTATTTGACCAAGCCGAATTTAACGAAACGGAAGCATGTGCAAGGCCCCATCGACGATGCCTTCACGCGGTCGTTCCTCTGCGTCCGCGGCACCGGTACGCCGTGGTCCCGCGAACATCACGACTGGGCCGAATCCACACTGCTACGCTTCGAGCAGGAGTACGACAAATATCTCCGCGCGAAATTACCCGTCATCACCGACCGGCAGTTCAACGAAGAATTCTTCGAGACGCACAACGTCATTCTCTTCGGCGACCCCGGTTCCAACAGCGTGCTGGCGAAGGTCGTCGACCAGTTGCCGCTGGTTTGGAACAAAACGTCCATTGAAGTCCGCGGCGAGAAGTACGACGCTGACCGTCACGGTGTGCCGCTGGTCTATCCGAACCCGTTCAACCACAACCGCTACGTGGTGGTGAACTCCGGCCACACCTTCCACAAGACGGAGTTCGAAGGCTCGAACGCCCAACTCTACCCGCGCCTCGGCGACATCGGCGTGATCCACTTCCGCCGCGGGCAAGACGGCCAGTTCAACGAAACGGTGTTATGGTCCGACGTGTTCGGCACGCAGTGGAATTTCGTGCCGGGGCAATGAACAGTACTGAATCGTCACATCACTTCGCTGGAGAACATGTCGCAATGAATAAAGCGTCGCTTTGGTCGGGTGTGCTCTCGGCTGTACAAAATGGATCGGCCGAAGAGGTCAAAAAACTGGCGTGTCCCAAATGTGGTGCGGGGCTTTCGCTCAAGTATGACCCACTCTCACCTCAACCCGATGCCACAACGGCTGGATTGCTGAAAATCAACTGCTGGAGTTGCGTTGCCGGCGTTTTCATGGATGGCCTTACGCACACCCCACCTTGGATCGAAATTCTTGGCCCCACCGTGGAAACGCGCCCCGACACTTCTCCTGGTTGAGACAAATCGGCCCGGAGTCCGTCGGGTGCGCCACGTAGCATCCTCGTCGCGAGGCGGGGTGGCCCTGCTTGAATCCCGTCAACAACTGGGGATGTGCCACTGCTTTCGTACTCGAAGCAGTGTTTTTGGGGCGATTCAGGAAGCGCTCGAAGACACTGCTTCGAGTACGAAAGCAGTGGCACGCAAAAAACGACCGGTAGTCCAGACGCCTAAAGCGGCGTCTGGGCCACCCGTCGGGAAAGTGAGCGATGAGTTGAACCGTGGTTCGCTTCAAAGTTGTTCGCGGGTGATGGAATCGCGTGAACTGTGCCAGATGCGGAGAATTGATACGGTCTTGCCGGTGATTATGAAAAGCAGTCGGTAACGATATCTTCGTCGTCCCAAAAGAATTTCGCGAAGCTCGATGCCGACTTCGTCCGATTCCGCCGCGAGAGAACAACGTTGGGGATTCGATTCCAACGCATCGAGCTTTGACATTAGCTGAGCGAACCAGCGTCCCCCCGCCTCGGTAGCCTGATTATTACGAAACCATTTGAGGACCGCTTCGACATCGGCTTCGGCTTTATCAGTCAATACCACTCGGTACGACATTTCATTCGTCCGCAGTGGGAATGCCGTATTTTCTGGCCAGCGCCTTGAGGGCTTTACGGGCGGGTTTCACACGGCCGGCTTCCACATCGGCAAGCCCTTCGCGGATGGCAGCGATGGCTTCCTCACGGTCGGCTTTTGCAGCCTGTTCGACCAGTCGTTGGAACGCCGCGGCGTCCTGAACGACCACGGCGGCTTTGCCGTTGACCGTCAGGACCATCGGTGATCCGGTCGCATGAAGCTGCCGGAGATATTCCGCCGTCTGCCGCTTGAAGTTGGTGAGGGAATCCACGCCTTTTTCGAGATCGAACACGTCCGCTCCTTTCGCACTGAATTCCATGCGAATTGCATGCTACTGAAAACACGGCCCTGTGGATATGGGCTTGGACGAGTAATCGATCCCGATCACCCCACCGCGGGTCAGACGGCCAATTCAACGAAACGGTGTTGTGGTCCGACGTGTTCGGCACGCAGTGGAATTTTATGCCGACAAAATCGCCATAAACGTTCAGGCAGACTGTGCCCCCTCCATCGGTCTGGATGCCGGCGGGGCGGGCACGAATCCTCGTCGCGAGCCGCTACATCGCCGAAGGTTTCGACTCGGTCGTTGACGGGCGGTTGTCTCCGGCGAACCAAAGACTGCGGATTCCCAGCCAGGCGGCGGCGACCGAAAGGGCCATCAACGGCGGCCAGTCGAAGAGCAGGTCGACGCGAATATCCCAACGGTGGAGTTGAGCCCGCTGTTCGTTCCAGCCGAACGCAATCCAGGCGACCGTCGCGAGCGCACACAGAATCGGCGTTCGCAGTTTGGTTTGTTTCCAGTGCAGGCAGGAAACCGCACACAGCAGTGCAAACGCAACGGCCACCAGTTGTGCCCGCTCCGGATGCCAGAGAAAAGGCTGGGCCGGTCCATAGACGACTCGCATCAGCGTTTCCATGACGTCGCTCCCATCGTCCGTTTGTTCGCCGCAGGATTGCCGGGAATTTCATTCCCGGGGAGAATCCCCGTTGCAATGTTGACAAAAGCCACATTAGCATCGCAAGTTGACGCTGTCAACATCGAATGGGCGGGCAGAACGGGAAAACCGGGAGCGTGACCCGCCGCCAGGCAAGAGGCAAGCCGCTCGGGCGGATACGGATCATGACGGCTTCTGATCGCACTGCCAGGCGGCGTTGGCCGACAACGACATCCCGCAGCGGCGGTCGCGGCCGGCGGCGCGATTTTTGAAATTGGTGTGCCGTGATGACGAGGCCGAAGTGTGACGCGCAGCGACGAATGGCTATTCTGGTGATCAAGAAAAAGACTTCGGTCGGTAGTGGGTCAATTTGAAGAGTCGGGGTGGGGCCCCGACCTATGGATGTGAAATCAAATCGAAATCATAGGTCGGGGCCCCTGCCCCGAAGCCTCTCCTTTCAAACAGCCCTACTCCCTTTTGAGCGGTCGGGATCACCCTGGCATCGTGGATGCGAAGGTGGATATTGGGTGGAGCACTGATGACAACCGCAGCGTGCATTCCCTGGCGACGACGGACGGATCTCGTCGTTCGTGCGCGGCGGGAGGATGGGACCGGGGGGTATGTCGTCAAGGACCCGATCGCGTTGCGGTACTATCAACTTGGCGACGAAGAGCATTTCGTGTGGAGCCGGCTGGACGGTCGCCAGACGGTTGAGAGCCTGTGCCGGGCCTTTGGGGAGTGGTTTCTGCCGCGGCAATTGTCGGCGGACGAGTTGCAACGCTTCGTGATGCAATTGATTTCGCAGGGTTTGGTGCTCGGCGAGCAGGGGGGCACGGCGAAGCTGGTGGACCAGCGTGGACAGCGGTTGCGTTGGCAGCAGATGACATCGCAGTCGTTGAACCCGCTCGCGATTCGCTTTCGAGGGATCAATCCCGATCGTTGGCTCACACATTTGCTGCCGTGGTGTGAATGGGCGTTTTCTCCGTGGTTTTTGACGGCCGGGGTGATGTTATGGCTGTCGGCGATCCTGCTGTGGATTTTTCATGCCGGTGATTTCCTGCGGCGTTGGCCGGAAGAAGCCGCGCAGTGGACCGTGCAGGATTTGAGTTCGCTCGCGGTCACCCTCGCGGCGGTGAAAATCATTCACGAGTTGGCCCACGCGCTGACCTGCAAGCGGTGGGGCGGCCATGTGCCGGAACTGGGCGTGATGCTGCTCTGTTTTACCCCGTGCCTGTATTGCAACGTGAGCGATGCCTGGCTGCTGCGGTCGAAATGGCAGCGCATGGCGGTGGGAGCGGCGGGGATGATGGCAGAAGGATTTCTGGCCGCGGCGGCGACATGGCTCTGGTGGGCGAGTGCTCCCGGGGCCTTTCACGGACTGTGTTTGCAAGTGGTGTTCGTCTGCGGCGTCAGCACCCTGGTGTTCAACAGCAATCCGCTGCTGCGTTATGACGGCTATTTTATCCTCGCCGATGGGCTCGACCGGCCGAATCTGCAACAGCAGGCTTCCGCCGCCCTCGGCAGAAAATGGCGCAGCTTTCTGACCGGACGAGCATCGCCGATTGCACGCGGGATGACCGCCGGGCAAGAGTGGGGGCTCGCCCTCTATGCTTTGCTGTCGATCCTCTACCGGGTGATCGTGGTGGTGGGCATCATGTGGGCCATTCATCGCTGGCTGGACCCGCAGGGATACGGAATCGTGGCGAACGCGATCATCGCCAGCACGCTCGTCACATTAGGATGGGGACTGTTCGCGTCGGTTCCCCTTGTGGTGAAACAATGGCAAGCTCAACCGTCGGATGATCGTCGGACCGGTCGGATTCGTGGTGGAATCCTGGTTGCGCTGCTGGCTGCGGCGGTGTTTGTCCCGCTGCCGTGCCGGGTGTCGGCTCCGGTGTTCATCGAACCGGCCGAGGCCGTGCATCTCCATGTGACCGCGAGCGGCCGGTTGGAAAGCCTCGTCCCTTCCGGCCGCGATGTGACGGCGGACGAAGTCGTCGCCCATTTAAGCCATCCGGGAATTGAACGCGAATTGATCCGCAGTGAGGGGGACGTCGTCCGCGCCCGCGCTCACCTGTTGTCGATCGAACGCCGCCAATTGGTGGATTCTCAAATTGGGCTGCAAAAGTCCGCCGCGGAGCAATCGTTGCGAGATCTGCTCGACCGTTTCGCGCAGCGACAGCGAGAAGGCGCACGGTTGTCTCCCCCAGCGACCCAGGCCGGTATTTTTTGGCCCGCCGCAGATCGTGGCCGCGATCGTGCGCAAGGTCGCTTGCCCAAGTGGTCGGGGTCGTTGCACGATGTTCAGAACGAGCACTGCTGGATTGAACCGGGGACAAATCTCGGATCGATCGGCCCCGCGGATCGTTTCGAGGCCGTGGCCTATCTGCGACAGGATGAAGTCCACAGTTTGCGAACGGGACAGCTCGTGCGCGTAGTGCTCGATGCCGCCGCGGGGAGCGCTTTCCTGGGCCAGCTTTCGGAGCTGGCCGTCGCCGAGACGCCCGCGCTCGATCCGGCGGTCGCACTCCGGTTAGGTCTTCCCGCTGCGGCAACGGCGCAGGGGCCTCAACTCGTGGGCACATGGTATCGTGCGCGGATCACCCTGGAGTCCCGCGCGATTCCACCGGTCCGTCGGTTAGCGGGAACGGCGTCCATCGTGGTCGCACCGAAATCGCTGTGGCAGCGGGCCACCGAGTGGTTTTGGGTGACGTTCCCCAATCTGCATTGACTCCGAACGGTTCCCGCCGCGTGGAAGGGATCGCAACTCTTCATTCCCGGCCGCTCGTTTGGAAGACTTTGCCGGTTGGAAAGAATAGTTGGGCGGGAATGAACGCGGTGCCCATTCTCCTCCGGGACGGACGGGCAATCACAACCGTCGCGGATGGTAATTTCAGGTCGCTACGCCGGGCATCGTCGGCATAACCGCGATCATTGGCGGCCGTCTTCCCAAACCCCGGCATCGCATTCATTTTGAATCGTGATGGACCGGATTGAGCACAAAACAGGCGTTAAAGTCACCCGCATCTTCACCAGGCGGTACACGCGGTACAGGCTCTCGCCAATTTGACGTAAGTAATTTGTCGTTTAACGACTTGCGAGATTCAAGGCGTCTTGCCTGGGAAGACGATCAATTCGGTTAGTCCTGCAAAGTGCATCGTGCCTCCCAAGTCGATGGTGACCGGGAGGCCTGCCAAACCGGGGCTGCGGAGTCTGATGAACAGACTCGAAGAGAGACATGTGCGGATGGACGTACGTTTGGTCGGGACCGCGATACCGGCGTGAACGGACACCAGCAACAGGAGTGCGACGCGCGTCGCTGATGGCGGCGGGCCGATGGCGGAGGAGGAACGTCGTCGTCAGATATTCCTGTTTCAGGATCTGTTTCACACGGGTCAGGACGACCCCAGTTTCGAGATTCCCAAGGGAAGGAGAACTTGTTTCATGAAATGGCTCAAGATCTGTGGCGCCCTGCTCGCCGCGATGAGCATGAACAGTCTGGCCGATGCCGGTCTGCTCGGTGCTCTCCGAGGTGATTGCGGTGGCTCGAAGGGTTGCGGTTGTGCCGCGACTTGCCAACCTCAGTGCTGCAAACCGGTGATCGTCAAGCCTTGCTGCCCGAACGTGTATACGTATCAGCGCAAGTGCTCCGACATCAAGCCGCCTTGCTGCGATACGTGTTGCCCGCCGGCCACCTGCTGTGCTCCTGCAGCTTGTGCCCCGGCCTGTGCGGCTCCGGCCGCGAACTGTGCTCCGGCTGCCTGTGCTCCGGCCCCGGCCGCTTGTGCTCCCGCTGCGACGACCTGTGCTCCTGCTCCGGCCGCTTGTGCCCCAGCCTGTGCCGCTCCTGCGGCCTGTGCTCCGGCCCCAATGGCTTGTGCTCCGGCCTGTGCCGCTCCGGCTGCCTGTGGTCCGAAGTGCGCTCCGGCCTGTGCCGCGCCTACGGCGTGTGCTCCGGCTTGTGCCGCTCCGGCTGCCTGCACCCCGGCTTGTGCTCCGGCTTGCTGCCATCCGAAGAAAGGCCTGTTGAGCGGCCTCTTCGGCAAGATGAAGAAGAACGACTGCTCCGCTCCGACCGCTTGCACCCCGGCCTGCGAAGTCCGTTGCTGCAATGCCGATCCTTGCGAAGTGGCCACGCTGATCTACGAATCGCAAACCGCTTGCAAAGCCAAAGACCGCAAGAAAGCGATTCATAAGCTCGGCGACAAGTTCGACTGCATCTGCAACCCGGAAATCATGACCGCCTTCATCGTGGGTCTCAATGACTGCGACGAAGACGTCCGTGAAAAGGCCGCCGACGAAATCGGCGACCAGATCCGCAAGAACTGCTGCTGCTGCCCGGAAGTGGTCGCTGCCTTGACCTGTGCTCTTGGTGACTGCGATAAGCACGTCGTCAAGCAAGCCAAGGAAGCCCTCGAACTGTGCGGTTACGAAGTGGTCGATGGCTGCTGCGATAGCTGTGGCACCACCGCTTGCGGAACGGGTGCTTGTGGTACGGGTGCTTGTGGAACGACCGGTTATGCTCCGGCCCCGGCGATGGCTCCTGCCGCCGCTCCGGCCCCGGCTCCGGTGCCTCCGCAAGACGGCCAGGCTCGCCGTGGCGGCCTCAGCCAACTCCTCGGCCTGTTGGACTAGTTCCCGCAGTCTCGATGAGATGATCGAATGATCGACGACCCCTGAGGCAACTCAGGGGTCGTTTCGTTTTTGGATCGTTGTCCGTGGACAAGGAAGGTGATCTCTCCCTCGCTTGCGCTTCGCAGCATCCCAGCGCCCGCGCCTCTCACCTCATCTCACCGACCACCAACAAATGAATCGGTGAATAATTCCCCGCGTACTTCCCCTCCTGATCCACCGCGCGACCGTTCCCATTACTGCCGGAGTTTGTCGCACTCACGGCCAGCCGCCGACCATCCGGATGCAGTGACAGCGAATGGCAGTTCGGAAATTTGGTGGCTTCATACACCGGTTTTTCATCGGCGACCTGAAAGACCACCAGCTTTCCTGTGCCGGGGTTGCCGCTGACCGTGGCCAACCATTGTTGGTCTCCCGTTTCCACGAGATCCGTGACGTACACATCGCCCTCTTTGCCAAGTTCAATGGACTTGAGCAATGTGCCATCGGCAATCCGAAACACGAGGACCGTGGGCACACCCTGCACGTTGCCGCCGTTCTTGGGTTTCGTTCCCGCGACCAAAAACTCCGTGCCCGATTTCGACGTGGCAAGCAACCGCGCTCCGCCCACATCCTGCAATCGATTGACGACATGCAAGGCGGAAGCATCGAACTCGCGGATCATTGTTCCGTCGCTGAGTTCGCTTTGAATGACCCGGCCATCAAGATCACCGGAGAAGATGCTTTTTCCGTCCGTCGCGAAGGCGACGCTGAAGACTTCCGATCGATGCGGCATCCACTCGAACTGCTTTTCACCATTCGCGACCGACCAGCCGCGGACGGCCCGATCGATGCCCACGGTCACCGCAATTTCGCCATCCGGGCGGAGCGCGAGACCGGTAATCCAGCCATCATGCGCACTCGGCACGGCCCAGTGGACACCGGGCTCATCCCCCTGAAAACTGCCGCAGCGCAGTTGTCCCCACGAATCGGCGGACAGCATCACATCAGCCGTCGCGCGGCACACGAGGGACTGCACCCATCCCTGATGTCCCATCGCCGGCTTTAACAATCGCGGTTCCTCGCCGACGAGTTCCCAGCGATGCACCAGCGCGTCGTGTCCTGCCGCGAGCAGATATTTCCCGCACGGCGAATAACGAACCTGGCTGATCTGCCGATCCGTTTTGATCGCGGGAATCGTCTTCGCATCGACAGCCTGCTTGAGGGCGGTGATATCCAGCATGCGTTGCCTCACGAAAGGACCGCTTGAGACGTCATCCATGTCGCATCAATTTACGTGTCTGGCTTCTGACCGAACAAACCGTAACTGCACCCGGCCACAAACCGAAGTCTCCTCGCATCGTTGACATTGCCGATCGTGGTGTCGAGCGAGTTTCAAAGTTCCACCCTTCAGCCCTTCACGTAATGGCAACGCCGCGTTCTTTTCGCAGCGATAAACACGCGCGGCCGCCGAGTTCGTATTCCCGGCACAACGGCGGCCGGTAATCGTAGTGGCGACATTGCCGCAGCGCCGGGTCGAACCACAGACACCGTTCCTGCGGTTCCTGCCCGCGGACTAACCCCGCGAAGTGGTCATCGATTTCGGCGATCAATTCGGCGGGCAGGTCCGTGGGCCGAAACGGATGGTCGCCACCATAGTTTCGTCGTGACGCATAGACCGCGACCGGCGAACCGATCCCTTCGCAGCAATGGCCGCAGCCGGCGCACGACTCCGGTCCGAGAACCGGCAATGGCGTCACAGCATTACTCCGGCTTTTTCTCTTCGGGCTTCTTTTCTTCCGGCTTCGGTTCCGCGGGCTTGGCGAGTTCCACGCCGCGGGTGATTTGAATTTCCGGAATCGCGGCTTTGAGCGCGGCCACACCGGCATCCGTCACCGGCGTTTGCCACAGATAAATGCGGCGGAGTTTCTTCAACCCTTCGAGATGTTTCAGTCCCGCATCCGTCACGCCAGTGCCGTACAGGTTGAGATACTCGAGGTTTTCCAGTCCCTTGAGTTGTTCCAAACCGGCGTCGGTGATCTTCGTCTTTTCCAGATGCAGCCGCATGAGTCCCTTGAGATCCTTCACGGCGGCCAACCCCGCGTCGGTGACTTCCGTCCCTCGCAGATTCAGGTTCGCCGTCTTTGGCAAATCCTTCACCAGCGCGACTTCCGCATCGGTGATTTTCCCGTCGGCGAGATGAAACGCGACATCCAGCCGGGCATCGTTCTGCGCAAGTTCCAGCACCTGCCCGCCGAGCTTTTTGATCGCCGCGGTGGCCTGCTTTTCGGCTTCGGTCGGCATGGGCTTGTCTTCGGCCCCGGCCATACCGGCCAGAATCAGAAAACTCGCGGCGGCGATCATGGTTGTGGTCATTCGCATCGTGGCTGACTCCTGCGGAACTCGAATTGGGGGAACCGGCGGCATTCTCGAATCAGTCTATGCGAATTCGTCGACGACGGAAACGATCCCACCCCGTTTAGCCGCGACCCGGTAGGGGAGCGCTGGGTGGATCGCGCAACGCGAGTTGATGAAATCGGCGCCGCGCTCCCCTCCGCGGACTCCGGGTCGCGGCTAAACAACATCCCTGTACGCTCCCCTCCCGTTCGCCCGGCGGGTATACTGACTCGGTTGCCCGGACGTGGCGGTCCACTGACTGATCGCGGCGTTCCGGGTGTTTCGCTGCGCCTGTGACGCGGCACGCATGGATCATCATCGAGAAAAACATCGTGACAGTAACGTCGGTTGTCGGACTGCAATGGGGCGACGAGGCCAAAGGGAAAATCGTCGACATCCTCACCGACACGCATCAGATCGTGGTCCGCTATCAGGGTGGCAACAACGCCGGGCATACCGTCAAGTTCGATGGCGAGACGTACAAACTGTCGCTGCTGCCGACGGGCATTTTGCGGCCCGGCGTGACGGCGATCATTGGCCCCGGCGTGGTCGTCAACCCGGCGGCGCTGTTGGGGGAACTGAAATCGCTCGAAGACCGTGGCGTCAAAGCCGCGAACCGATTGCTCGTCAGCGATCGTGCGCACGTCATCTTCCCCTATCACATGCTGGAAGAAGCCGTGCTCGAAAAGAGCCGCGGCGACAGCAAGATCGGGACCACCGGCCGGGGCATCGGCATGTGCTATCGCGACAAAGCCGGCCGCGGGCACGCCATCCGCGTCGGTGACCTATACCACCGCGACACCTTCGCCGGGCGATTGAAGGACATCGTGGCCTTCAAAAACACGATCCTCGCCGCACTCGATCCGGCGTTTCAACCGCTCGATGCGCAGACGATTCTGGACGAGTACATCGGGCTCGCGGATCGGTTGAAATCGAACGTCATCGACACCACGGCGTATCTGCACAAGGCACTCAAGGAAGGCCGCAACATCCTGTTTGAAGGGGCGCAGGGCAGCCTGCTCGATCTCGATCACGGCACGTTCCCGTATGTGACATCGTCCAATAGTTCGGGAGCCGGGATTCACAACGGCAGCGGTGTGCCCGCCCGGTCGATTGATCGCATGATCGGCGTGGTGAAAGCCTACACCACGCGCGTCGGCGGCGGCCCGTTCCCCACCGAACTGCACGACGCCACCGGTGAGCACATTCGCCAGGTCGGCCGTGAGTTCGGCACCGTCACCGGCCGCCCCCGCCGTTGCGGTTGGTTCGATGCGGTCGCCTCCAGTTACGGCGGTCGCATCAGCGGGGCGGATGTGATTTCAGTGATGTTGCTCGATGTGCTCGACGATCTCGACGAAGTCTGCGTCTGTGAAGCGTATGAAATCGATGGCCAGCGCGTGACCGATTTCCCGAGCCACGTCGAAGAGTTGCAGAAAGCGAAACCGATTTTCCGCAAGCTGCCCGGCTGGAAGCAGAACACGACCGGTGCAAGGAAATGGTCCGATCTGCCGCCGAATGCCCAACGGTATGTCGAAACGATCGGCGAACTGATGGACCGCCCGGTGGCGTATGTGTCCGTCGGCCCGGATCGCGAGCAGACGATCGTGCGGTGATTTGTGAGCGGCACGGCGCTAGCCGCCGGTTCCGCAGTGAGAGTGGGGTTTGGGTGATCCTGAAAGACACCGGCGGCTAGCGCCGTGCCGCTCAGTAAGATCGATACTCGTGAAACGCACGCTGTCGCTCACGGCGATTGTCAGCATTATCTTCTTCAACGTGTGCGGCGGTCCGTATGCGCTGGAAGGGGTGATCGCCGCCGGGCCGGGGTTGGCGCTGACGTTGATCGTGCTCACGCCGCTGTTGTGGAGTGCCCCGATCGCGCTGGTCTGTGCGGAACTCGGTTCTGCGCTGCCGAACGAAGGGGGCTATTACGCCTGGTCGAAACGCACCCTCGGCCCGTTGGGGGCGTTCTGTCACGGCTGGTGGGCGTGGTTGTTCACGATTGTCGACATCGGCATTTATCCGTCGATGTTCTGCGATTATCTCGCCTACTTCCTGCCTGAAATCGGCACGGAAGGAAACTTCCGGCTCCGCAAAACGATCATGCTCGCCATTGTGTGGGGCTTTGTCGGGATCAATCTCCGCGGCACGCGGCTCGTCGGAAACTTCGCCCGCGTTTTTACCATCCTCGTGATCTCACCCTTCGTCTTGCTCATCCTCATCAGCGTCTATCGCGCTGTGTTCGGTGAGGCCGCACGAAACCCAGCCGCGCCGTTTCTCGCGCAGGGGCTGTCACTGCCCGCCGCGTTGGGGGCGACCATTCCGCTTGTCATGTGGAACTTTCAGGGATGGGATTCCATCTCCACCTTGGCGGGCGAAATGGAACATCCGCGGCGGGATTATCCGCGCGGGTTGTTGTGTGCGACGGTGTTGGTGATTGCCGTTTACGGACTGCCGACGCTCGCCGTCTTTCTGCACGTGCCGCATATTCCGGAAGAATGGATCATTGGTGCCTGGAGCGAAATGTCCGCACGGATCGCCGGACCGTGGCTGGGCATGTTCGTGAGCGCGATGGGCATGGTCTCCGCACTGGGGCTCTTCGCGATGCTGTTGCTGACGTACAGCCGGGTCCCCTTCGCGATGGCGTGCGACGGTTACTTTCCGCGCGGCCTCATGCGTTGCAACACCGCGGGGGTACCAGCAACGGCGCTCATCGTGTCCGGGATTGCCTACTCGATGGTCATTCTGGTGCTGCACGAATTCGAAACGCTCGCCGAGGCCTCCGTCACGTTTTATGCCGGGACGATCAGCCTCGAAATGCTGTCGTTTCTGGTGTTGCGAATGCGCGAGCCCCAGTTGCCGCGGCCGTTTCGTATTCCCGGCGGTTGGATCGTGGCGGGGGGACTCTGCCTGCTGCCGCTGTCGCTGGCGGCGATCGGGGCGACATGCCGGGCGATGGAGCAGGGCGTGTGGAACGTGATTGGCATCGCGATCGTCATGATGGCAACCGGGCCGTTGATGTATCCCATTGCCGCATGGTGTAAGCGTGATGCGGTCATCATCGACGAGACAACATAATCGCGTCACAAGCCCGAAGCGCCAGCGCCGGGTCTCTTTGATCGCAAGACAAATGCGATCCACAGATTTCGCAGATTGACACAGATTCAGAGAAAACAAAATACGATTGAGGGGAATGAGAAAATGTCTTCTTCATCTCTCTTCCTCTTTAAATCTGTGTGAATCTGTGAAATCTGTGGATGGTATGTGTTCCTCATCCGTAGAAATGCACCCGGCGCTGGCGCTTCGGGCTCGTCAATCCGTGTCACGCATTCGCGAGTTGAATGCGGCCGACCCGTGCGAGTTTCGCGGCGTGAACGGGATGCGGACCGGTTCGCAACGAAGACGGTAACCACTTCGGGCGCGGCAGCTTTTCGTCGGTGGGGACTTCCAGCACCGGGAGTTTCAGTCCCGCTTTTCGCCTGGAGTAAAGCTCGCCATCCACCGTGTGGATATACAACCGGCGGGCGGTGACCAGTTCGATGA
Organism: Planctomycetaceae bacterium; assembly: GCA_021732785.1. GTDB lineage: Bacteria > Planctomycetota > Planctomycetia > Planctomycetales > Planctomycetaceae > DSVQ01. The sequence goes on along the minus strand of JAKFUG010000043.1, from coordinate 57,400 downwards.
TCGCGAGGCAGAGATCGCCGCTCATGCCGAGCCAGAGCACCGTGTTCGGGTTGCTCTTCAGCGCGAGGCCCTGCTCACCGTCGACTTCGAAATACGGCCGCAGTGCCTCCTGCACTTGAGTGAAAAGAATATCGCCCCCCTGGCGAACATACTCCACCAGCGCCGCTTTAATCTGCCCCGCTTCTGCGAGCGTGGCCCAGGCCGGGGGGCCGGAATCGTCGGCCTTGGGAGCTTCGGGATTGATGCGGACTTCGGCGTCGAGCATCTGCGTGACACGGTTGTCGGAGGTCGCGCGGCGACACCGGTCCTGCGCCCATTGCCGCAGGGCAAAGATTTTGTCTTCCATCGTCACCGACAACGGCACCAGTTGCCGCCGGGCGCGATCGAGATCATCGTCACTCAAGACCTGGCCACGGCCGAAGGCATCGATGAGGGCCGCGGCGATGATTTGTTCGAGTTCCGCGCCGCTGTAGCCGTCCGTCTTTTCCGCGAGTTCATCGAGCCGGAATCGTTCGGGTTTCCAGTTCCGCTTGGAGAGATGAATCGTGAGGATGTGTTTGCGCTCGTGGAAGTTGGGCAGGTCGATGAAAAAGAGTTCGTCGAAACGACCCCGCCGCAACATTTCCGGCGGAAGATTGTTAACGGAGTTCGCGGTGGCAATCACGAACACCGGCTTGGCTTGCTCCTGCATCCACAGCAGGAAACTGCCGACGAGGCGAGCCATCGTGGAGTCGCTGAAGGTGTCGCCACCCGCGCCGGCAAAGCCCTTTTCCATTTCGTCGAGCCACAACACCGCGGGGGCGATCGAGTCGACGAGATCGAGGACTTCACGCAAATTCTTTTCGGACCCACCACGGCTGCTGCTGAGCAGGTTCGCGATGTCCAAGCGAATCAGCGGGAACGCCAGCAAGCGCGCCGTCGCGCGGGCGGTGAGACTTTTGCCGCAACCTTGCACGCCGAGGAGCATGGCCCCCTTGGGAAGCGGAATCCCTTGCTCGCGGGCTTCGGGCGAATAGGCTTTCACCCGGCGGCGAAGCCATTCCTTCATTTCATCGAGCCCGCCGACGTCATCGACCGCGGTGTCGAGATCGTAGAACTCCAGAAATTCCGACGCCGAAGCGAGTGCCCGTTTTTCGGAGATGAGCCCTGTGAGAGCCGTGTCCGAAAGCGTGGTTTGACCTTGAAGCGCCCGCGTCCAGGCCTTGCGGCCTTCCTTCAGCGTGAGCCCCATCACCCCCTTGATCAGCCAGTCCTGCTGTTCCGCGGACAGGTCCCATTCGCTGTGATCGGTTTCCACCAGCAGGTCATCGAGTGCCGCGCGAAAGTCACCGTACAACGGCAACGGCAATTCGATCGCCAGCGCGTCCTTCGTCAATTCCAAGGGGACACGCGCGACGGGATCGAGCAGCAACAATGTTTGTCGCCGCTCGGGCAGGAGGAGCGCGAGATCACGAAGCCGTCGCAGGACCATTGGATCGGCGGCATGCGAATGGAAGTCCTTCAGCAAAAAAACGTGGTCCGGTGGATAACGTTCGAGGTCGTACAGCGCGTGCAAGGCGGATGTGGAATCATCACGATCGCTACTGAGCGCCGGTTGCCAGCCCGTGGTTTCCGACCAGATCACCAGCCCGCGTTCCATTTCAAGCGCGAGTTCCGCCAATAAACCTTCCCACCGTTCTTCTTCCCACGTGCGGAGAAACAGCAGCGGATACCCCGCCTGAATGCGACTGCGAATGTCATCCAGCACCAGTTCCGCAGTCATGATCGGCATGGTAGGGGGCCCGCATCGAGGAGGTTGAGAGTTGAGGGTCGAATGTTGAGGGTGAAACCTGCCTCGCTTGCCGCTTTGCAGCATCCCGCGTCCGCGACTCCTCACGCCTTCGCCGCATCATCCTCATGGAAACCATGAAATTCCTCCCAGCGTCGCCACGCATAATCCCATTCCATCCACATCCGCGACAGCGACCACAGCAACCGCATTTTGCGAAGATGGTCTTGCGGCAACGCGGCTTGCCCTTCGGTCGCGTCCTTCGCGGCTTGCGTCAGGCCCCAGCGCTCGCCGAGTAACCGGCACAGTCCTTCCGGAGAGAAATCGGGCGTCGCGTCGCGCTGCAGATACCCGGCCCCTTCCGCCGTGACGAACAGCTCGAACAATTGGCTGCGATACGGGTCGTGCTCCAGCGGTTTTGTCTGCGCATCGGCTTCCAGCAACAGGCTGTGCAGGCGAATCAGCAGGCGATCGGCGAGGGATTGCGGCGTCAATTGAGTAGTCGTCATCGGAGTGTCACTTTCATCACGACAGGAACGGGAACGGATTATAACCCAATGCGCTGCACGCCGTCTTGCATCGCCCCAAAATCACTCCGCGGCATCTCTCATCGCGATAACCGTTACGACCCGCAGACCGTAGGGTTTGCCGAGTCCTCGAGGCGAACCGTATGTCGTTGATCCAGCGTGGTTCGCCTCGCAGACTCGGCAAACCCTACCCAACTCTCATCGCGATAACCGTTACGACCCGCAGCGTTTTTCCCCCGTTGTCTGAAGAACAGTTTGACAGCGGTCTGTTCGTGTCTTTAGCGTGAAGGGGAATGGCAACGCGAGCACACGGGATTGGAAGTTTTCAGGGATTTGATCATGTTGGCAACGGGAACGACATTGGGGTGCGGATTATCGATTTGTCTGGCGGTTTTCCCGACGGAAACCCAGGCCGTGGAACCGCAGCCGGTGCGTGCGGCGGTGTATCGCTTCGAAGATTGGACGGTCGTCGTGCAACCCGCGCCGGGGAGCAGTTCCCCGGCGATGAATGTTCCCGCGATGATTGTCGAACCGCGGAAAGTCCATCCGTCGCACATCGAGTTGATGAGCTTCCAGTCCATTCCGCCGGCACCGCATCCTCCAGCCGAGGCGGGCCATGTCGATGCACCGATCGATGCGATGCTGGTGAATCCCGATCCCGAAGCGACGACGTCCTCATCCGCGGCTCCGAGTCCGGCGACATCTGTTGAGGGAATTTCACGGGTCCAATCGTACCGCGCGATTTATGACTCGATTCCCTTCAGCCGCGCGGAGTACGAAGCGAATCCGTCGTACCGTCATGACGCGACGATGGAATTCCTGTTCGGACAAATGCGGCCGACCGTCATTCAACGGCAGCAACGCACGCGGATCGACGTGAACCTCCCCGCTCAACGGCAGACCTTGCCGTGGTACAACTGGTACGGCATCCACAATTCGTGGTCGCCGTATTCGTACCCGCCGTATCGGTGGTAGGGAACTGTGAGCCGCAAGGCGCTAGCCGGCGGGTTCTTCTAAATTCACCCGCCGGCTAGCGCCTTGCGGCTCACAATGCTGCTACGTCGGCAGCGTCCAGCCGTCGCGATACTGGCGATTGAGGATCGGGTCCGCTTCGGGGCAATCGACGCACTTCATGTTGGCGGCGTCCCACGTGATCGGCTTGCCCACGCGGTAGGAGACGTTGCCGAGGTGGACCGCTTCGGTCATGTTTGCGCCGTACTCGAACGTGGAACCCGTGGTTTCGCCGGTGCGAATCGCGTGCAGCCATTCTTTGTGATGGCCGATGGAATTCGGAATCCACGGCGTGACCGGAGCGGCTGTCGCACCGCTGTTGAGGAAGACTTTGTTGCTGCCGTAGTCGGCGATCAGCTTCCCTTCGGTTCCTTCAAAGAGCACGGCTGAATTCATCTTGTATGGCTCGGCTCCCTCGGGCATCTCACCGCCGTGATACCACGTCATGTGGACGGCGGGCATGCCTCCGCGTGCAGGAAAGTGGTAATCGACCTGCATCTTGTTGGGGCATTCGTTGTCCCCGTTGTGGGCCTTTTCGCCCTTGGCGGCGACGGTGGTCGGCGCACCGAGTTGCAACGCCCAGAACGGCAGGTCCATATAGTGGCAACCGAAGTCGCCGAGTTGACCGCCGCCGAAATCCCACCAATACCGCCAGTTGAAGTGGAAATGCGATTCGTGGAACGGCCGCATCGGAGCGGGACCGGTCCAGAGATCGTAATTGACCGTCTTCGGCGGATCACCTTTTTCGACACGCTTACCTTCCTTCACGCCGCTTCCGAGCCACACATGCACACGGGCCACTTCACCAATGGTCCCGGCGCGGATGATCTCCACCACCCGGCGATAGTTGTGCAGGTCGGAGTGAATCTGGTTCCCCATCTGCGTGGGAACTTTGGCCTGCGCGTTCAGTCGACGGAGCACACGAGCTTCATAGACGGAGTGCGTGAGCGGCTTCTCGCAATAAGCCGGTAAGCCTTTGCGGAGCGCCATCGCCACCGGGATGGCGTGGGTGTGATCGGGGGTGCTGACAACGACGCCATCGAGATCGCGCATCTCGAAAATCTCGCGGAAATCGACGATTTTCTTCGCCGACGGGAACTTCATCGCCGCTTCGTTGAGGCGGACGCTGTCGATGTCGCAGAGGACAGCAATGTTTTCATGCGCAACGCCGGCGAGATTGGCTCCGCCTCGAGCCGCGACCCCGATCACGGCGAGATTCAGCTTTTCGTTGGCGCTCCGCGCTTCCGCCGCCGCGACGTGTTGCTGACGCGGCATGAAGGGGAGGGCCGTCGCCGTGCCGGCGGCCAATGCGGTTTGGATGAACTCACGTCGAGAGAGCATGCTCGGTCCTCGGGGCGAAAGCATCGATCACGGATGATGCGTGCAATAAACCACGTTCGTCGCGGGGACGCAATCGAACCCGGAGGGGAACCACGGAATACACGGAGCACACGGAAAAGGATGAGTCCGAATCGGCGGAGTGATGCGTCGGAGGCATTCGTGTCGAAAGCCAGCCCCCCGGCTGCTTCTGAGCAGCCGGGGGGCTTTCCTCACAGCAAGCATTCCGCATCTCTTGTCGTCCGTGTATTCCGTGGTTCTCCGACTGATACCGATCCTCACAATGAACAGCGCGTTGTGTGGAATCCGCTCATCACGCGGAGCGTGATGGCGACGATGGTGGCCATCACGCTCCGCGTGATGAGCGGCACGTTTCAAAACGCGCGGATGATTCCTGGAATGCGTCTTACTCGGCCGCCTTCGGCTTCAGCGTCTGCTTCTGGCGGGCTTCGGCGACGTACGGGGCGAGTTCGTCGTTGTCGCGGTAGAGCTCGACGATGCTGTCCCAGATTTTCATCGCTTCGATGCGCTTGTTGTTGGCCACGTGCTCGTCGGCTTCACGCAGCTTGTTGCGGACGACCTGCTCGGAATCGAGCATCTCGCCCCCTTCGGCTTTGATCTCGTCGACCTTCTTCTGCGCCATTCGCATCCACAACTGATTCTCGCGAAACTTTTCCGCGTCCCCTTCTTCCGGCTGATCCTGCAACAGCACGATCATCTTCTGAAAGATTTCCAGCGCTTTGATCCGGTCGCCATACTTCTGGAATCGTTCGGCCTGCAGATAGAACTTTTCACCTTCGGTCTTCGGCTTGCCTTTGCGGTTCTTTGCCTGGTCTTCAATCCGCTGCATGTCGACCTGGTCGAGATATTCCTGCGCCTGCGGGGCGTGTTCCCCTTTCGGAAACCGCTTCAGCAGCGGCAGCAGATACTTCTCGCGGGCATCGCGCATCTTGTAGACATCGTTCGTCTTCATCAGCGTTTCGGCGGCCGCGAAGAGTTTGGCTTCGCTCGGCGGCATCAGACTCCAAACGACAACGCCGGCAATCAGGACCAACCCGGTCGCGAGAAACCAGATCTGTTCATAGAACGGGGCTTGATCTTTCTTCTTCTTTTTCTTCTTCTTGGCGATGCCGTCTTTGAGCTGCGTGACGCCGCCCGCTCCGACGGATTTGGTCGAAGCGTCACCCATCGCCGTGCCCACGAGGCTCGCCTGGCGTGAGATCTTCTCGTTGATTTCGTCGATGGCCACTTGCAACGCGAGGGCATCGAAGTAGCGCTCGTCCGGTTCTTTCTCCATCAGCCGGAAGACCATTTCTTCCAGCCAGATGGGGCAATCCGGCGTGAACGAAGTCACCCGCGGCGGATCATCCTGCAGATGCTTGACGAGGAGTTCGCCGGCGTTGTCGCTGTCGAACGGCGTTTCCCCCGTGAGCATCTCAAAGAGAACACAGCCTAGGGAATACAGGTCAGTACGACGATCAACCGGGGGCTTGCCGCGGATTTGTTCGGGGGCCATGTAGGCGTAGGTGCCGACGGTTTTTCCGGCCGCCGTGAGCGCCGTGGCGGTGGTATCGCGCGCGATGCCGAAGTCGGTGAGTTTCAGGACGCCGTTCGGTCCGAGCAACAGATTGGCGGGTTTGAGATCGCGATGGATCACGCCCGCGGTGTGCGCGTGTTCGAGGGCTTCCGCGACCTGTCGGATATACCGCAGGGCTTCTTCCCACGGGATTTTTTTTCGCTCTTTCAGATAACCTTCGAGCGATCCGCCCTGGACGAGTTCCATGGCGTAGAACCGCTGGTTGCCGACCTTTCCGCCGCCGAAGTAGCGGACGATGTGCGGATGTTGCAACTTTTTGAGGATCGCGATTTCACGCTCGAACCGTTGCTGCACCTGCGGCGAATCGCTGACTTCGGGAGCCAGCACCTTGATGGCGCACGCGATCCCGGTCTTGGTGTAGATGGCGCGATAAACCACGCCCATGCCGCCGACGCCGAGCTTGTCGCCGAGTTCAAACGGTCCGATCGTACGTTTGGCCATGGACGCGAGAGTTCCCCAAGAGTTTCTCCATTGTGTGCGAAGAAATGGGGAGACGCAATTGCTCGCTTGCGCTTTGCAGGATCACCAGGCGATCTTTGTGATCCTGCAAAGCGCAAGCGAGCGCCGATTACCGTTTCTTATTCATCGGCCAGCCATCATACGGTGTGACAAATTCCCATCGCTGGGCAGACAATCCTTCTTTGATCGGATTGCGCTCGACATATCTCACTCGCGTCCAGATTTCATCCGCCGTGCCCAAAAATACTTTCCATCCCCCTTCACACCAGACAGGGTGATCAATCGGCAAATCTGAATTCTTCGGTAACGCCAAACGGCTGCTTCGCTGAAGTATGTCGATCATTGTTTCTGCGGAATCCCGATGCGCCCGTATAACGAGATGCGTGTGGTCCCGCAGGATCGCACACGCATAGCAGGTGTAACCTTGGGAACGGATCGTTTCAGCGTAGGACTGGGCGATGGTTTGAATGTGGTCGTCGGAAAAGGAAATCCGCGGATATTTCAGGATTTCGTCGGCGCGCGAATAGAACTCTTTCACTTCCACGCGAGAGGGTTGTTGGGTCTTACGGCCGAAGTGAAGTGGGCCGAGGGCGGCGATGATGTCTTGTGCGGCGGGAGAGCCGCTGCCGCGCGGGTCATTGGGGAGCCAGTGTCCGTAGCCAGTCCAGATGAGGTGATGGGCGAGGACGCGGCCCGGCATGATGGTCTCTCCCCGCGCTTGCGCTTTGCAGGATCACAATGTTTACCATGTGATCTGCAAAGCGCAAGCGATTAGGACATCAATTCATCACAAATACTCGTTGACCAGATTCTCCAGCCATTCCTGACGACCAGACTGATTCGGTGCAATCTGACCTTTATCGAGGACATACTTCGACAACGTCTCGAAGCTCGCCGTTCCCTTTTCGATATCCGCGCCGATGCCGCTGTCGTAGCTGCTGTAGCGCTGCTTGACGAACTCCGCCAATCGGCCTTCCTTGCGGATCGCGGCGGCGATTTTGGCACCGCGGGCAAACGTGTCCATCGCGCCAATGTGCGCGTAGAACAAGTCAATCGGCTCAAAGCTCTCGCGGCGGACCTTGGCATCGAAGTTCACGCCGCCGGGACCGATCCCCTTCTGGCCGAGGATCACCAGCATGCACTGCGTGGTGAGATAGATGTCGGTCGGGAATTGATCGGTGTCCCAGCCGAGGAGCAGGTCGCCGGTGTTGGCGTCGATGCTGCCGAGCTTGTCCTGCATCGACGAATACGCCAGTTCGTGGTGCATGGTATGCCCGGCGAGCGTCGCGTGGTTCGTCTCGATGTTCAGCTTCACATGATCCCACAGGCCGTACGCCCGCAGGAAGTTGCAGCACGCGGCGGCGTCGAAATCGTACTGATGCTTCGTCGGCTCTTTCGGCTTGGGCTCGAATAGGAACGTCCCCTTGAAACCGATCTGCTTGGCATGATCGACCGCCATGTGCATGAACTTCGCGAGGTGATCGAGTTCCCGCTTCATGTCGGTGTTGTAGAGGTTCTGGTAACCCTCACGGCCGCCCCAGAAGACGTAGTTTTCGCCGCCGAGTTGCTGCGTGATTTCCATCGCCTTCTTCACCTGCGCCGCGGCATAGGCGAAGACATCCGCGTTGCAACTCGTCGCCGCCCCGTGCAGGAACCGCGGGTGCGAAAAGAGGTTCGCGGTCCCCCACAGCAGCTTGATCCCGGTTTCTTCCTGCTTCTCCTTGAGCTTCGCGGCGACCTTATCGAAGAGGGCGTTGGTTTCCTTGAGATCGTCTCCTTCGCCGCTGACATCGCGATCGTGGAAGCAGTAGAACGGAGCGCCGAGCTTATCCATAAACTCGAAGGCGACATCGACCCGCTTCAGGTCCATCGCATGGCGATCCCCTTCTTCCCACGGGCGGGACATCGTGCCGGGACCGAACGGATCGCTGCCGGTGCCACGAAAAGTGTGCCAGTACGCGACGGCGAAGCGGAACAGCGACTTCATCGACTGCCCCTCGAGCTGCTCGTCGGGGTTGTAGTGTTTGAACGCCAGCGGGTTCCGGGACTTCGGGCCTTCGAACGGAATCTTCGGAACTTCGGGGAAGTAAGCCATGGTGGTGCATTCCTGGGGCGAAATTTCGCCGTATCGGGCGCGGGGAGGGGAGTGGTCGATTCGCCACATCGTAGCGACGAGATTGCATCCGGAAAAGGACGTTGCAGACATGCCGAAAATAGTGCTGAGCCAACATCAGGTCACAAGGAATGGCCCGGTGCCCGATGGAAGGTGCGCTTGGAGAATTCTCGGGGATCTCCGCCTAAGCTGGCGGTTTCCGATGGCCTTTATCGTTGGCCGTGAGAACACGAATTAGCAATCCGGGTAGCGCTCCTATGCCGGCAGCGATCACCATCAGCAAGGCAAACGCTCCCCAATCACGGCTGCCCACGAGATACATGCCCAAATTGGCGAAGGCGAAGATCATCGTGATGATCGCGCCGATGGCAGCCAGAATAGTCCCAAGGTTCATGCCACTTTGCTCCTAAATACATGCGCGGTTGGCGATTTTCCAGATGCCATCATAGCAATCAACACGCGGTCAGAATGATCTGAGGAGTCACAGGCGACGATTGAGGACGCATTCGGTTCGCAGTTCTTAGATTGTTCAGATTGGGCAACTATGGCAGAATGTACGTTTCTCGATCTTCAGGAGAACCAAGCATGCGGGCTGATAGTGTGCGATTCCTGTTCGCTGTGGGCGGTCTGTTGTGGCTGGCCTGGGTGGGTTCCGTTTCCTGTCCGACCTGTTCCGGGGCCGCGGTCGATCCGGTGGTGAATCTGCAGCCGCAGTCGTGGGACGAATTGCAGTCGTCGCTGAAGCAGCATGTTGGGAAGGTGGTCGTCATCGATTTCTGGTCGACGTCGTGCGAACCGTGCCTGCGCGAGTTCCCGCATCTGGTCGCCCTGCAGGAACAACACGGCAAAAATGTGGTGGGGATCAGCGTGAATTGCGACTACATCGGCCTGAAAAAGAAGCCGCCGGAGTTCTATACCGAGCGCGTGACCAAAACGTTGACGGGGCTGAAAGCTCAGGGACTGATCAACGTGCTCTGTACGCTGCCGTCGGATGATCTGTTTGCGGCGCTGAAGATCGATTCAATTCCCGCGGTTTTCGTTTACGGCCGCGAGGGCAAGCTGGCCCATCGCTTCGATAACCGCACCAGCAAGGGGGACGAGGGGGTCTCCTACGAAAAGCAGATCGCCCCCGCGGTGCTGGAATTGCTGAAGTAGCCTTCAGGTTCGTATTCATCGAGTGCCACTGGCTCTGCCAGTGTGATGCAAGCAGTGCGTCCGTTCGGAAGAAGACACTGGCCGAGCCAGTGGCACACCGCCCGCATTCTTATTCGTGACCGAGTATTTAGGCCGGCGATAAGACGGTCAACTGCGTGCTGCGGACGATGTCTTTCACCCGTTCGCGGTACGGCGTCATGTGCGGGGCAACCAGATGGGCCTCCAGATGGGACAGCGATTCCCATTTTTCGACGATCATCACGACGTCGTCTCCCAGCTTTGACTGCTTCGCCATCCCGGTCTCCACGTCAATTGCGGGGCCGTATTCGATGCAGCCGGCTTCCGCGTGAACTGCGGGCATCAGGCGGTGGAATTCTTCGAGGAACTGCGAACGGGTGCCGGGGGCGACTTCGATGCGGGCGAGAACAAAAATCATCGAAAAAAGTCCTTGATGTTTTTGAACTGTGTCGGGATGAATTTCGCGACGTCCTGACGCCGCCGTCAGGTTTCAGGAGTCGGGATGATACCACCGCACCCGCCCCGAAATCTTCTCGCCCGGCGGTCTGGAATTTCCCTCGATGCGGATTTATCATCGACGTTCTGGAGTGGTGGTTCAGATTTCCCCGCCGGGAGTGCGGGTCAGGGATCGTTCGATATGCCGACTGTGACATTCGTCAAAGAAAAGAAGACGATTGAAGTTCCCGCCGGGGCCAATTTGCGGCGCGAGGCGATGAAAGCGGGGGTGCAACTGTACCCGTTTCCGCACAACTATTTGAACTGCCTGGGGAACGGTCTCTGTTGCAGTTGCCGCGTGGTCGTGAAAAAAGGCCTGGAAAACTGCACGCATCAAGGCGTCTTTGAAAAAGTCTCCATGATCGCCCATCCGCTGGCCTTCTTCGCGCGGATCGGTCACGAAAAAGACCTGCGGCTGGCGTGCCAACTCGGCGTCCAGGGAGATGTCGAAGTCGAAACGCAACCGCCGCTGAATTTGCATGGCGAGAACTTCTGGTCTTGACCGCGTCCCCTTTCTCGGATCCCCCAGGCCGCACCTGAGAGAAACATCATGCCGCGGCTGCTGGTCACGGGAGGCTGCGGGTTTATCGGCTCGAATTTCATCCGGCATCTGCTGCAGACCGATCCGACGGTCGCGATTACCAATCTCGATAAACTCACCTACGCCGGAAATCCCGAAAATCTTGCCGATCTCGCGGTGTCGGAGTCAGCGCGGTACGAGTTCATTCACGGCGATATTGTCGACCGGGTGCTGATGGAATCGGTCATCGCTCCCGATCGCTTCGAAGCGGTGATTCACTTCGCGGCGGAAAGCCACGTTGATCGCAGCATTCTCGACAGTGGCCCCTTCATTCAGACGAACATCGTCGGCACGCAGGTGCTGCTCGACGCCAGCCGCAAGGCGAACATCGCCCGGTATGTGCAGGTTTCGACGGACGAAGTTTACGGCAGTCTCGGACCCACCGGGCTGTTTACCGAAGACACGCCGCTCGCCCCGAATAGCCCGTATTCCGCGAGCAAAGCCGCTGCCGACCTGCTGGTGCGGTCGTACGTTCACACGTTCGGTTTTCCGGGCATTATCACGCGGTGCTCGAACAATTACGGGCCATACCAGTTCCCGGAAAAAGTGCTGCCGTTATTTGTTTCGAATGCGCTCGCCGATTTGCCGCTGCCGTTGTATGGAGCCGGACAAAACGTGCGTGACTGGATTCACGTGCTCGACCATTGCCGGGGGATTGAGGCGGCGTGGCGAAACGGACAACCGGGCGGAGTTTACAATTTCGGCGGCGGCTGCGAACTGACGAATCTCGATCTCACGCATCGGTTATTGGACGCGCTCGGCAAGCCGCGCTCGCTCATTCGCTTCGTGACCGATCGTCCCGGCCATGATCTGCGTTACGCGATCGATTCCTCAAAAGCCCATCGCGAATTGGGATGGTCGCCGCAAGTCGCGTTCGATGACGGTTTGCGCGAGACGATCGCCTGGTACCAATCTCATCGCGATTGGGTGGCCCACATTCAATCCGGCGTCTATCGAAACTATTATTCCGAGCAATATGGCACGCGACTGACGAACGACTCCATCCTGTTGTGAATGGCGGATTTCATCATGGCAAAATGCGACGCATGCGGCACCCACATTCTCTGGGGGGCGGTTCGCGAGGGAGATTTCACCTATTGCGGCGAGAATTGTCGTGCGAAAGGGGTCACCCAGCGGGTGGTCCAGCAACTGCCGGACGACGTGCTCGACGAGGCCATCGCCGAAGTCCATCAGGGAGAGTGCCCCCAGTGCGGCGGTCCCGGACCGGTCGATATGCACACGTCGCACCGCGTCTGGTCCGTGCTGGTCATGACGTCGTGGAGCGATCATCCCCAGCTTTGCTGCCGGAGTTGTGCAGTGAAAGCCAAGCTCTTTTCGACGGCGTTTTCCGGTGTTCTCGGGTGGTGGGGTTTTCCGTTCGGGCTGATTATCACGCCGATTCAAATCGGGCGGAATCTGGTGGGATTGGCCACGGGACCCGATCCGGAAGTTCCCTCCGCCGAATTGCGCAAGCTGGTTTCGCTCCAGGTGGGGGCCAACGTGTTGCGGGAAGTCGAACGCCGGCGTCGGCAACAGCCCGAAAGTCCGGTTTTCGAGGACGAATGAGCCCGAAGGCTGGACGAATTGCCTCCAGCTTTCATGGAAGTGAGGTCCGGGATTGCGGAGGAGTGCCGATGAATCTTAAGATCGACTGAAATGGGGCTTGTGTCGTCGCGGTGCGGCACGAGTCGACACCGGAGTGTGCGAATTCAGCGGGGGGCATCATGCGAACGATCATGTCGATAGCGGCGGTCTGTCTGGCGATGATGGGTTCTTCGGCGTGGGCCCAGACCCGCTACCAGAACGGTGCGGCGTACAACAACGGCCCCGGCTATTACAATGCTGGTCCCCGGTATGGTACGGGCAATTCCTCTTACTATAACGGCGGCTACAACAACTCCGGTTACAATAGCCAGTTCGGATACGGCGCGCAGGGGGCATGGAATGCGCTCTCGCGACGGCATGGCTACGACCCGGTGTATGTCGTTCAGCCCCAGCCGCAACCGATCTATTACCAGCCCCAGCCCACGCTTTACCTGGGGGGAACGGGCTACCAGTACGCCCCCACGGTATCCGGCAGCCCGGGCTCGATTTACCGCGGATATTGATTCACCACTACCGGACCGAGCACTTGGCCACAGCTTAACTTTCGTGTGCCACTGGCTCTGCCAGTGCGATGTTAAAGTGTGCTTACGTTTGGAGAAAGCGTCCCCGACCACCCGCTGCTGGAAGCCCGCGTGGAAGCAATCCGAGCCCAGGGAGTAACCCGTTCAACGAGTACCAGGTGCCGGAAGCGGTGATCAAACTGAAACAAGGCTTCGGCCGCCTCACCCGTACCGACACCGGCATGGTCGCGATCCTGGACCCTCGCATCCGCACCAAAGCGTATCGGCGATTGTTTCTGCAGAGCTTGCCCGAATGCACGGTGATCTGTGACCCCTGAGATTGGGCGCATGCGGCTGCTTGGGGGGTGCCACTGGCGGTCGCTTTGGGCCGCCAGTGTGATTGTCGAACGCTCCGAGGTGAAGCCACTGGCGAAAGCTGGGACGAGTAAGTCCTCGAACAGATTTGGACCGCATTTTCCGCGGCTTAATATGCAATCGCCCTTCCTCGCCGCGGCGCAAATGGTTACCATTAGATCGTCATATCGGGTTATGCGAGTACGATCCATGCGCCAGTTTCCTTCGGTCACATTCGCGCGCCGTCGCTCACCGACGGTACTCATATTTTTGTCATTCTCGCTGCTCATCCCGCTCGCGACTTCGATGAGCTTTCCCAACTTCGTCGCAGGCCAAGACCTGGCGGCTCCCGAAAAGAGGAAGAAAGAGGATATCGACTTTCGCACGCCGGATCGCGGATATCAAACGGTGAAGCGGGGCAGATGGTCGTTTGAGGTCGAGCAACAGCTGGTCACCGACAACCCGGTGATTGCTCAGCGAGCCTTGATACGGCTTCAGGAAAATCTGGATGAAGCGTTTCGCATCTTGCCGAAACCGGCTCATCCGGTGCTAAAGGAGTTGAAGTTCTACATTCTGTACGGACCGAAGTCACGCGGCGGAGGGCTGGACAGTGGATTAGAATATTTCGCGCACAACGCTCCCAAGTTCAATGCAAAGCTCGATGAACGCTGGTCGTCATGTCTGTTGGTGTACTGCGCCGAGAATTACACCCAGCTTTCCAATCTGTGGGCACTCAAGGCGGTTCTGCATGAGTTGGGGCATGCCCACCACAAGGAACATTGGGAGGAAGACCAGCCCGATATCATGGCCGCCTGGAAGAATGCGGTAGACACTGGTCTGTACGTCAACGTGCAGGAGGACACCGGAAAATCAATTCCCAAAGCGTACGCTCTGACGAATCAGCTCGAATATTTTGCAGAACTGACGACTCTTTACTTCGCCAAATGCAACTATGCCCCATTTGATCGGGGCGGTTTGAAGAAGTACGACCCGATTGGGCATGCAATGATCCAAAAGATGTGGGGCCTTACAAAAAAAGATCCCGCACCACCTCCTTCGATCAGGGATTAGCCGCGTGTGGATTGATTGTGTGCCACGGCCGTGTCGGCCGTGCAAAATGGCAAAACGCTCGAAAAAATTGCACGGCTGACACGACCGTGGCATACAGAACCGAATCCTTCCACGGGCTGCCAGGCATCAGAATGCCTGGGTTTCCTGAAGCTGGAAACATGACGCGAACCGATCTTGGCCGATTGGTGTCACCCTGCTAGAACTCCCGCCTCGCACTCCTCCCTACCGACGTTTTTGAAAAGACCCGCACCGTGTGGTCCCTCACCGCGGCCCAGCGCGCCGTGATTATCGCGGGCTGTCTGGCCGCCGCTTATACGCAGTTGACAACCTCTCCGGCAACGATCGAATTCGCCCGGACGATCGGGGCCGACGAATTCCATATCGGCATACTCGGCGCACTGCCGACGTTGATGCTCTTCTGCCAGTTCCTCGCGGCCGTGGTCGTCAACCATCTGCATTACCGTCGCTGGTTGTGGTTCTGGACGGCGATGATACATCGACTGTTGCTCTTGCCCGTGGCGATTGGCCCGTGGGTCTGGCCCGATGTGTCCCATCACACGTGGGTCTGGCTGCTCCTGGGAACCACTGCGGCGAATCAGGCGTTACTCCATTTCAGCTCGCCTCTCTGGCTGAGCTGGATGGGCGACTATTTACCGCACAACGGCTTGAGCCAGTTCTGGGGCCGCCGTCAGTTCTGGATGCAATGGACTTCTGCCGCAACGTTATTTCTCGCCGCCGTCATGCGGATATACAGCCCGCTGGACCCGCTCACCGACTTCACGCTGCAGATTGCCGTGGGAACGGTTCTCGGTGTGATCGATCTGCTCTTCTTCTTCAAAGTGGAAGAGCCGCCGGTCGCGCGGGTGGCATGTCCGAAGCTGACGAAGGTTTTCGCGGAACCCTTTCGGCATCGCGATTTTCGCCGGTATATCAATTTCACCTGTTACTGGCATTTTGCCGCGATGGTCGGAGCCCCGTTCATCAGCCTGTATCTGCTTGCGCACCTGCACAT
This sequence comes from Planctomycetaceae bacterium, assembly GCA_021732785.1. GTDB lineage: Bacteria > Planctomycetota > Planctomycetia > Planctomycetales > Planctomycetaceae > DSVQ01. The sequence goes on along the minus strand of JAKFUG010000043.1, from coordinate 41,797 downwards.
GGATCTGATCCATGTGCTCATCCTCTCGATGCTGGCGTGGGTGGGGGGCGCGTGCTGGTCGCGCCGCCTGGGTCGCTGGTCCGACCAATACGGTGCGCGACCGGTGCTGGTGTTCTGCGTGGCGTTCAAGTCGCTCAACATGATGGCATTGCTGCTCACGCCGCGCGATCCCGTGATCGCGTTCTGGGTTCTCGCGCCGGTCTTCATGTTCGATCAGGTGTTGAACGCCGGGATTCTGATTGCCAATAACGGCTTCATGATCAAGAACTCACCCAGCGAAAACCGCACGATGTACATCGCGGCGAGCACCGCCGTGGCCGGAATGGTCGGGGGCGTGACGTCGATTCTCGCCGGTTGGCTCATGACCAAAATGGCCGGCTGGCACATGGAGTTCCTCGGAACATCGTGGAATCATTTTCACGTCCTGTTCGCGGGGAGTGTGTTGCTCCGCTGGGGCGCCTGCGTCGGCGTCCTCTTCGTCCGCGAACCGAAATCGCAGGGAACGCACGCCATTTTCAGCGAACTGCGCGACAGTATGAACTGGCGCGCGCTGGCATTTCCAATCGGTTTGTACCGCAGCTTCACCCAAACGGAATTGGACGACGAGGCGTCGCCCGAAGCCGCCGTGCTTTCCGCAACGGCCGCCGCCGCGGCCGCATTGAACGAGTCGCCGGTTCCGCCACCGCGATGGCAACGCAAATCCCAGCGAGCCGTCACGGATCTCGCCGAACGTTGAGTGGGCCGATTGCTACTTCAGCGACTTGATCCGGAGGTTGCGGAAGTCGATTTGGAACGGTCCGCCGGCGTGGACTTGCAGGCCGAATTTGCCTTTCTGCGGAATGGCGTCGTCGGGTTCGGTGTAGTCGATGGTCGTCACGCCGTTGATGGAAAGCGTGATGTGCTTGCCTTCCGCACGCACGACGTATTGGTTCCATTCTTTTTCCTTCAGCGTCTGCTGAATCACTTCCGGTTTGGCGGCGGCAAGAATTTTGTTGCGACGGGATTCGTCGTATAAACTGCCCCAATAACCGGGGCCGATGTCCGCCTGATAGCCGGTCATCTCGGTGCTGTTCTCCAGCCGCTGCGAACGGAACTGGACGCCGGAATTCTCTTTCGGATCCTGCAAGCGCACTTCAAAACGAAGTTCGAAATCGCCGAATTCGTCTTTGGTGACCAGAAAATGATTCTGCTTCAAACCCGGTGAAGCCCCGGTGATCATGCCGTCGGCGACCTTCCACAAATCTTCGCGGCCTTCCCAACCGCTGAGATCTTTCCCGTTAAACAACGGCGTGAAGCCTTCCTCCGCCGCAGAAACGGTGGTGGTCACCAAGCTGATTACGGAGAGGAGCAAAAGAAGTTGTCGCATGGTGCATGATCCTCGTTGTCGTTGGCGATTTTGATAACGTGGCGTGCGAAGTCTATGGTGTTTCCATCAGGCGAATGCGGCGGTATTCCATTTGACCGCGGTCCCCTTCGAGACCAATCGGGCCCGATTCGGGAAGCTTCATCGCCGCTTCGAGGACTTCGCCGTTGCAGGTGCAATGGGCGACGTTGTCTTTCACGGTGATCACCAACTCGTTCCAATCCTGCGGCTTGTATTTTTCGAGCATCTTGTACGGCCCGGCGAGCGGGTAATCGCGACATTGCAGTTGCGGAGCCCGCACGAAGACGCCGCTGTCGGCGTTCGGCGTCGCGCGGAATTCGAGCTTCAGCACAAAGTTCTTGCCGAACTCCTGCGTCGTCCACATCTGCTGCACGCGGCGGCCTTCCGGCGGCGTGGTGACGATGATCCGCCCATGTTTGGCGACATAGCGGCCGTCATCGCTCTGCGTCTTGCCATCGAATGTCGCAGTCTTTTCCAGCGTTTTTTGAATGCGGAAACCCCAGCCAGTGAGATCGCGGCCGTTGAACAGGCTCACGAAACCCGCTTCCGGTGGGAAGTTGTCATCCGTGGTTTCTGTGAAATCGAGCGTGGCGAAAATCGGTTTCAGCGCTGCCGCCCATTGGGCGTAACCCGCGTCGTTGGGATGCAGCAGGTCCGGAAAGTCCGCGGCTTTGGCATCGCCCTTGTCGTCAGCGAACAGCGTCCACGTTTCCAGGAACGTGACCTGCGGGTCGCCCTTCACCGCGGCGAAGTAGAGATCGTTCATCGCCTTGATCTTCGCCGCCGGTCGCTTCTTCGTTTCGGAACTTGGAAAGACCTGACACACCACAATCGGCATCTTCGGATTGTGTTCCTTCAGCGCCGCGATGATCAGCTTGAAGTTGCCCGCAATCGTTTCCGGCTCGGCCCCCTCTTCGAGATCGTTGGTCCCCATCAGCATCACCACGCCGCGCGGATGGAGGGCGAGCACGTCGTCCTTCAACCGCAGCAACATCCCGCGGGTGGTGTCGCCGCTGATGCCGCGGTTAGCGAGTTTCACGCCGGGAAAGCTTCCCTTGAAATCATCGCCCCAGCCCTGGGTGATGGAGTCGCCGAGGAAGACGAGCGCCTGCTGATCTTTCTCGACGGACTTCGACCACGCGGTCCGCTTCTGCGTCCAGAGATTTTGGAACCAGTCATACCGGCGAATCGGCCCCGCACCGGGCAGGCCGTCATCGATGGCCGGGATTTGCAGATTCGGCACGTCCGCCGCCGTCACGGTTCGCAGATCGGAACCATTCGCAAAGAGGGCGACGAACAACACAGTGGCGGTGCAGGGGGGGAAGTGTTTCATGTTCCGTATGGTGCAATGTCGCGATGGCTGTTTCAACTGCAACGGAGAGGAAAGAAGGTTTGCCGCGAAAAGGCGCAAGCGGACGAAACAGGAAAGATAAAGAGTTTTAGCCACAAGAGACACAGAAGGCACAAAAGAGAAACAGTGAAGCGGATGGCTCTCTTCTCGCCTTCTTTTTTGTGTCTTCTGTGCCTCTTGTGGCAAACCTCCGCCACTTCTGTTTTCTTCCTTGTTGCGTCCACTTGTACTACTAACCGTCAGAATCTTTGCGCGGCGCGAAGAAATTTGACGTTCCAAGTTCCAAACGCCAAATTCCAAACAAGGACCCAATTCCAAGCAGGGAAGGGCACTCCTCGTTTGGAATTTCTGCCTTCCCTGGAATTTGTTTGGAGCTTGGAATTTGGAGCTTGGAACTTCATTCTGGCCGCTTGGGCTGCGGGTTCCCCGCGCTGGGCTTTTCGTGGCGAATCATCGGTACCGTTCTGAAACTGGGCGCGTGGGAACTCGTCGTTACAATGCAGATCGGGGCTGAAAGTGAAGCGGCCGAAGTTCGTATTTGCAGGAGCAGCGGGTTCATGACGGGTTACACAGTTCACACCGGGTCCAACATCAAGTTTTCCGGCGGCTGGGACCACATTTTCGCCGGCAAGAAAAAGAAGGCGGAACCGTCTGCCTCGACGGAAAAGTCGGCCGCCGCGAAATCCGCTAAGAAAAAATCGAAGAAGAAGTCCGCTAAAAAGAAATGACGCCCAGGGAATGCCTTCCCTGGGATGTCTATCGCGCGAAACTTTGCGGCGGATGCCGTTGATAGCGGCCACATGGCGTTGGGATGACGGTCTTGTCGCAATGGAGGTGCGCACGACCGGGGCGAGTTGCCGATAGTCCTATCTGCTTCTCGAGTGCATTCCGGACCCCAACCCGCAGGAGGCCATTGTGTCCGACGAAATCGAATACGAAGAAATCACCAGCGAAGAAGTCGATCGGGTGGTTGCCGCGATCGAAGAATTGATGGCGACGACGAACAGCGAAACGATCAAGGCATTCCTCGAAGAATGCTCCACGAACGTGTACTACACCGTCTATGACGACGAAGAAGGCGCGGAAGGCCTGGCCGCGTAAATTCGAGACGGTTCGATTCGCCTGGCACGACCCCGGTGCATTCCGCCGGGGTCGTTGTCATTCGCCGCTACGTCCGCGCGGCTTGCCGGTACGTCTCGGCGAGAAACGGCACCACCAGTTCTTTCAACTGGTCGACTTCGATCAGAAACGAATCGTGGCCGAAGACGCTTTCGAGTTCCAGGTACGTGACGTGCCGCCGGGCTTGCAGCATCGCCGTCACAATCTCGCGGCTTTGTGATGCCGGGAAGAGCCAGTCGGTGTTGTACGACGCCACGAGAAACCGGGCGTCCGTTTTACCGAGCGCGGCCTGCAAGGATCCGTACTGGGCCGCGAGATCGATGTAATCCATCGCGCGGGTGAGGTACAGGTAACTGTTCGCATCGAACCGTTCGATGAACCGCTTCCCCTGATAGTGCAGATAGCTCTCGATCTGAAACTCGGTCTCGCGCTGCAATTCATAGGCGAGATGATCGCTGTGCTGCAATCGGCGGCCGAATTTGCGCTCGATCGAAAGTTCGGACAGATACGTGATATGGGCCAGCATGCGGGCCAGTGCGAGTCCGTAGCGCGGGCCGTCTTCACCGAAATTGCGGGGTCCGTTGGGATTGTAATAGTCGCCGTTATGAAAATGCGGGTCGGCATAAATCGCCCGCCGCCCCACGGCATTGAAGGCGATCCCTTGCGCCGACAGATTCGCAGCAGCCGCGAGACAGATTCCCGACCGCAACGTGTCCGGATAACGGGCCGCCCATTTCAGGACCTGCATGCCGCCGAGGCTGCCGCCGATCACGCACAGCAGCTTTTCAATTCCGAACGACCGTGCCAGTTCCAGATGGACGGCGACCATGTCTCCCACGGTGATAAACGGGAACGCCAGGCCAAACGGTTTGCCAGTCGCGGGGTTGATGGAACTCGGCCCGGTTGTTCCCTGACAACCCCCCAGCACATTCGCACAAATGACGAAATATCTGTTCGTATCGAGTGAGCGGTTCGGCCCGATCAACCCATCCCACCAGCCGACTTTTTTATCGTCTGCGGCGTATTTGCCGGCGACATGCGCATCACCCGTCAGCGCGTGGCACACGAAGATGGCATTATCTTTCGCCGCGGAAAGGGTGCCGTACGTTTCATACGCCACGGTCACCGGACCGATGCTTCCGCCGCTTTCCAGTTCGAGTGGATGGGAAGCCGCGAAGAGTTCGACCGAGTGCGTCTGCACCAGGCCCACGCCTTCGTCAACCGGTGGGAGATTGGCGGATTGAAACTCAGAGGCCATAGCGGGACAAACTTTGCCGACGGGACCAAAGCAGCAGCAGGAGCGTTCGTTATCTTAACGAATTCGGACGACCGCCGCAGCACCTGCGCGTCACAGACAGGCCCACATGCCGCGGACCAGGACTGCGGCGCTCAACGGAATCGTCAGATTATCGAGCCCATGCGGCGTCCAGGCTTCCACCAGCGAGACCAGCAGCCCGGCGACCGTCGCCCATGCCAGGCGCGATGAGAGTGGCAAGGAGACCGCCGTCAGCAAGGGCCACGACACGCCTCCCAAGAGCGCGGGCGACAATGCGACAAACACGATCGCGGCGGTCGTGAGTGCGACGGACAAACTCCCTTCCCAACTCCGCTGGCGTGTTGTCGCCGTCAAAACATCGCGGACTTGATAACGATGTTTGCCGAACCGCGAGCCAATCGGTTCGGCGATGGCATCGGCAAGACCGAGAATGAGCGCGGCGCAGCGGGTTAACTCCAGCGATCCGAAACTCAAGTCGACAAGCTCGATACCGACGATGCTCACGAGCCACGAAAACCAGACGTGAAAACTGTCATGCGGGCGGTCCGACTCACGGGCATATCCAATAAAGGCGTAATGGAACGGGCCCCACTCTCGAAAGTGGCACACGGCGAGCAGCAATCCGAACAGGATCACCACGGCGACATGGCAGCTCACGCGGTCGCACAAGGCGTTGCCACTCGCAAACCAGAGGACGCCGCCGGCCAGTGCGGTGGCGTGATTGAGCTTGCGGGCATCACCGGTTCGCAAGCGACCGTGGATTTTCAGCCCGCCGGCGAAGACCCATATGCCAGTGACCACGGCCACGAAAGTGATCACACGGACGACATCGATATTGGTCCAGAACCAGGTGGGAATCATGGACGGTCTCCGCAATCATTCAGAACGAGGAGTAAGCGGAACGGTGCGCCGTTGCCAGGCGTGCCACGAGGTGGGTATGTCCACCGCGGGAACGGGCATGATCCACAGGATGGCCAGGACATCGACGTAGGCGAGGTAACCCAACGTCAGACAGATCCACATCGATTCCCGGACCATGTGAAACAGCAGCAAGTCGGTCGCCGCGAGGCACAACGTCACGGCCCAGGCTTTGCACAAATACGCATGCGTCGCCGTATGACAGCCGAAGCGGGCATAGTTCGTGATCTGACAAACGCCTTCCAGCAAGACCAGTCCGGCGAACAGCGGCAACGTGGGGCGAATCACGTCCCATCGTCCCACGAGGGCCAGCACCAGCACGTTGACATAGAACACCGTATCGGCCAGGGAGTCGGCGCGCCGCAGAGCCGCTGTTGAAGTCCCCCAGCGGCGGGCGAGGACGCCATCGATCCAGTCGGACAGAAACGCCGCGATGACCAGCCCGCCGAGCAACCCGTTTCGGTCGCCTGCCATCGCCCCCCACATGATTGCCGGTGCCACGGCACCCCGGAACCAGATCAACGACCACGGAAGGGCGGATTTCCATAAGGGAATGCGGTGCGACATGCGAGCGGGCCTCCCCGGAAATAATGTTGACACACGCAACATTATCGCGACAAGTTGACGGCGTCAACATCGTTGCGGTAAAAATGAACTATGAAAAAAGCGCCGACGGCCCCCACGACTCCCGTCAAAATCGCCTACCATCACGGCGACTTGCGCCGCAGTCTGCTCGACGCCGCGTTAGGGTTGGTGGCGACTCACGGCGTGCAAGGCTTCACACTCCGCGAGGCCGCACGGGCGGCGAACGTCTCGCACAACGCCCCGTACCGACACTTTCCGAGCCGGACGCATCTGCTCATCGAATTGGCAATCGAAGGCCAAGGGCATCTGCTGAAAGCCTTGCAGTCCGCGGTCGCCCGGTCCGCCGATCACCGGGAGCGCCTCGTCCGATTGGGGATCGCCTACATGGAATTCGCGATGGCCCATGCGGCCCATTTTCGCGTGATGTTTTCCAGCGATGTCGCGCGCAACCGCACGGGCGAACTGAAAGCGGCACAAGACACCACCTTCCGCTTTTTCGAAAGCGAACTTCTGTCGAGCGAACAAGCCGGGCTGATGCACGGAGGAACCGTTCAGCAGAACGCCCTGGTGGGTTGGTCCGCATTGCACGGAGCCGCGATGTTGGTTCTCGATGGCGTCCTCGATAACACCGCCGTCGCGGCACGGCGCAAGCCGCGCGAAATTGCCAAGGTCGTCATTGAATCGCTGCTGACGGGAATTCTGGTCCGTTGAATTCCGCCCCGCCTATTCGTGGCGGAGCGCTTCAATCGGATCCATGTACGCTGCCGCGCGGGCCGGATAGATGCCGAAGATGATGCCGATGCCCACCGAGATTCCGAACGCGACCGGCAAACTGAACCAGTTGATCTTCGGGTGCATGTCGGTGAACATCTTGCTCAGCGGCGAATTCTGTGTGGCAGCATCCAGCACAAAGTGCTCGACGATCCACTGAATCCCTTCAAACGCCAATGGAGTGGCAAGCCCCATCAGGACGCCGATCAATCCGCCGGCACCGGCGAGCACGATCGTCTCGGTGAGAAATTGCTGCACGATGTCGCTGCGCCGGGCACCGAGGGCGCGGCGAATACCAATCTCGCGCGTCCGTTCGGTCACCGTGGCGAGCATGATGTTCATGATGCCGATGCCGCCGACGACGAGGCTGATTGCCGCGATGGACCCCAGCACGATGTTGAAAATCTGGCGGATTTGATCGGCCTGCCGCAACAATTCCAGCGGAACGATCACGTCCCAGTCTTTCTTGGTTCCGTGCGTGCGGGTCAGCGATTCCTTAATCACCTCCGCCGTCGGGAGCACATCTTTCTGTTCGCGGACTTGAATCGTAATCTGATTGAGTTCCACCTGCTCGGCCGAAAATGAACCCGCTTGTGCGGTGGCCACGCGGTCGCCGATGCGAACCTGGAATGTCTTCAGCGGGATGTAGATATCTTTGTTGTAGTCCTGCCCCGACATGCTGCCACCGATGGCCGCCGACGCGGTTCGTTCCTGCGTGATGCCGATCACTTCATACCGGTACGATTTGATCTGCACCGCCTTGCCGAGCGGGTCGTCGAACGGAAACAGTTCCGCCGCGATCCCGGCTCCCAGCACGCAGACGTTGAGGAGTTTGTCTTCGTCGGCATCGGCGATGAACCGTCCCTGCTGGATGGTGAGGTGGTTCATATCGGGATATTGCGACGTGCAGCCCACCACGCGGGCATTGGGGGTTTTTTGCAGATACCGCGTTTCGCTGAAGATTTCCCGGATGGGGACCGCCCCGACAATCGAAGGCAATCCGCGCAGCAGGCGGTAATCCGACCGCAGCAAGCCGTATTGCAGACCAAAGCTGCGACCGCGTGATCCCCCGCCACCGGCTTGTGCGGAATCCGCGGGAGGCTTGACCGACAGCACAATGATGTTCGTCGCCCCGAGGGCCAGCACCTGCTGTTGGGCCTGCGCACTGGCCCCTTCGCCGATCGCCAGCATCGCGATGACCGAGAACACCCCGAACACGATCCCCAGCATCGTCAATCCGGAGCGCAGCTTGTGCAGCAACAGGCTTTTGAAAGCCAGGTTGATCGCGCGGAAGGTATTGCCGAAAGGAAGCATGAGGTGTCAGTGGTTTGTGGTCAGTGGTCAAGAAAAGCCAACATTATCTCGCTTGCGGTTTCGCGCCTCGCGCCGATGAACCGCGTGTGATCCGACTTACTTCCCATCTTCGGTGAGCAGCATTCCGTCCCGTTCGATCAGTCCGTCTTTCATCACGATCTGGCGTTTTGCCCGGCGGGCGACCGAGGTTTCGTGCGTCACAATGATGATCGTCCGGCCTTCGTCATTCAGCGCCGACAGCAAGTTCATGATATCCTTCTCGGTCGCCGAATCGAGATTTCCTGTCGGTTCGTCGGCGAGAATGATTTCCGGGTCGTTCACCAGCGCGCGGGCAATCGCCACGCGCTGTTGCTGCCCCCCGGACAACTGAAACGGACGGTGATCCAACCGATCGCCGAGTCCCACTTTCGCCGCGAGATCGAGACAGCGGTGTTCATCCGCCGCGGAGATCCGCCGGGCATCTCGTCGATACAGCATTGGCACCTGGATGTTCTCCAGCACCGTGTTCTGCGCGATGAGGTTATACGACTGAAAAATGAAACCAATGCGGCGATTGCGAATCTCGGAGAGTTCATCATCGGACATGGTGCCGACGTCATATCCCGCGAGGATGTAGTTTCCCATCGTGGGGCGATCGAGCGCGCCAAGGATGTTCAGCAGCGTGCTCTTGCCACTTCCCGAGGACCCCATGATGGCCACGTAATCGCCTTCGGGGAAATCGGCCGAGACCCCGCGGAGCGCCTTCACCGTGTGTTCACCGAGGTGGTAGTGCTTTTCCAGGTCGACAAGTTGAGCAGCAAGACGCATCGGGGCGGATCACAAAGCGGGCAATAAGGAATCGAGACGATTGGCAATGAGAAAATGAAAACTGGAAGACAAGACCATTTCAAATCAGGTCTTCCCATTTGACCTTTTCGATTGCCAACGGATTTGGAATCAATCAACCGCCGCTGCCGCCGGTGGCTTCGGTGGGAGCTGCGGGACGACCGCCGCCGGGACGACCGGCACCACCCACGTTGGCCATGCCCGCCTTGAATTCGTCCAGTGTCACAACTCCATCGGCGTCCTTATCCAATGTCGCGGCGCGCTCTTTGAAGCGTTCGGACCACTCGTCTTTCGCGAGCTTGCCGTCGCCATTCGCATCCATTCGCTCGAACATCGCCATCGGGTTGAAGGTTCCCCCACCCGGCGGACGGCCCTCCGAACCATTCGGCGGCGGATTGCCACTCCCTTCCGGGCGACCCCCTTGCGGGGCTCCCGGCGGACGACCCGCCCCCGGAGCGGCCGGTGCCACGATCTCAGGTTTGACCGCAGGCGATTCGGGCTTCTCGGTCGCCTGCTTCTTGATGAGCTCGGCTTCGAGTTCTTTCAGTTCCTTTTCGAAGTGCGAACGGGGATTGAGGACCACTTGATCGCCCTCCTTCAGGCCCGTTTTGATTTCGATCATGCGATCGCTCGTCTGGCCGATCTCGACTTCCACGCGTTCGGCCTTGTCGCCCTGAATGACGAACGCAAACTGCTTGCCGACGATCGTCAGGACTGCCTGCATGGGGGCTTGCAGGACGTCTTCGCGGGAATCCACCAGGACTTCGAGATTGGCCGTCAAACCCGGTCGCAAGCGGTTCACTTTTTCGCGGCTATCGATCAATTTCACGATCGCTTCGTATTCCTTGATGTCGCGCATGAAGGAGTTACCGGTCGAACTGGGGACCGACGCGACCGCATCGATCACGCCGTGAAAGTCTTCATCGACAAACGCATCGACTTTCACTTTAACGGTCATGCCGGGACGAATCATGCTGATGCGAGATTCATGAATGCGGGCGTTGACCTTCATTTCGTTGAGATCGGGCAGGGTGACCAGCGGCTGACGTTCGCGGACGGTGGCCCCGGTTTCAATCAGAATGGTTTCGCTGCTGCGGCCATCGCGACTGTTCGCGTAGATCACCTGACCATCTTGCGGGGCATAGATTTTACAGACCGCGATCTGGGCCAGAAGGCGTTCGTGCTTGTCTTTCTCGACTTCAAACGTCCGTTCGCGGGCCAGCAAGTCGGTCTTCTTTTGTGAGAGCGCCGCCTGGCCTTTCAGCTCGACACGCTTCAATTCGCGGCCGAATTCCGTCGCATTCGCTTCCAGTTCGGTCACCGTCCGGTCGAGCGTGTAATCCTTCAGCACGCGGAGTTTGTCTTTGGCGACTTCGAGATTCGTGTTTTCTGTTTCAAAGGTGATGCGGGCCTGCTCCAGATCGTTCTGGGTCTTGTAGCCCTTCTTGACCAATCGCTTGGTGAAGTCGAGCGATTCCTTGGCCTGCGCCGTCTTTTGTCCGCCCAGACTGACCGCCGCTTGAAGCTCGTTTTTCTGCTGCTCGGAATCGCCGAGTTTGAATTTTTTTAAATCGATCTCCGCCAGCTTCAGTTTCAGTTCCGCCGCGGCTTTGTCGCTATCGTTCTGCGTCTGCTGAATCTCGACATCTTTCTCGGCCGATTGTTTGGCCGACGCGGCTTGTGTGACCGCGATGTCCTGCTGCCGCTCTTTATCAACGAGGGCGGACGAATCGAGTTCCACCACCAGGTCGTCTTTTTTGACGTGTGTCCCTTCGGGAACGATGCTGATGATCGTGGTCGTCCCTTCGACCTTGCTGGTCAGGACGGCGTTGCGGGCGCTGTCGAGCTGGCCCTTTTCCAGGACCGTAATCTGAAACGGGCCCCGTTTAACGGTTTCCAGGCTCAGGTGATCGAAGCGATGCTCGGCCGCTGCCAGTCCCGGAATCAGTGAGGCGAACTGATGCCCCATCGGACCGAGGAGCGAAGAAAGCTGATCCCGCGCGACGAAGCCCCCGACGAGGAGCATCAACACCGGTCCCCACACGAGCCAGCGCCGGCTCTTCGTCTTCGGCGCGGAGGCGGATCGCGGGGCGAGTGCGGGCGGATTGGCCGTTGTCGACGGGGCGGACAAACCCGGGCGGGGGGGGGAGGCGGTTGTCATCGGCGGGCTCGCTCAAGGTGGGATTCGAGCCAGTCTCCGAATCTCGCCCCAAATCTTGATAGATCGGGTCGAGCCAGATCCCGCGCTCGTCAACCTGCATGATATCCATATCCAAGTGAATGTTAATGCGAGTTTGCTCGTATTGCGTCCAAAATTGGATCAAAGAATTCTGGGCCTGCAAAACGCTCTGCAACGCATTAATAAGGTTTAAACCCTGATTTTGCCCGCCGGTTCCGCCCCCACCGCCCGCGGCACCGACACCGGCGCGCGCCGGCTGATTAAACGTTTCAATCGCACTATCCAACTGCAACGCCGCAATCCGCAAGTTCTGACGGGTCGTCTCGAAGTTCAGCGACGACGTTTGCATCAATCGCCATTCTGCCCTAACTGTATTGCGGATTTGATCTTCCAGCGTGAGATAGCCGCGGCGTGCCCGTTCGTAATTGATTTGCGTCAACCGGTAGGTATTCCGCAGTTGCACCTGATCGAGGGGTGCCGTGAACTGCACGCCCACCTGGAACGTGCTTCGATCGCCGCGGAAATCGAACGGATTTTCGTTCCCGCTGCTTTGGATGCTGCCATTGGTGACGATGTTCAGGATCGACTCCAGACGGTTCGCCGCGACTTCCATTTGCCGGCGGGCATCCATCACCTGCGCGCGGGCGTTCATCAAGTCCAGACGGTTTTCGAGAGCCGCGGCGACGCAATCGGCCTGGGTCATTTCAAACGGATGCAGCCGGATCAGTTCCGACCGCAAGCCGACCTGCACCGACTTCAGGTTTTGCGAAATCTGTAACAGGGTTTCGCGAATCCGGTCGAGTTCCGTCAGGAAGGTTTGACGCTGCTCTAAGGTCAGTTCCTGCTGGCCGAGCAAGTCCGACAGATCGCTTAGGTTCTGGCCAAGTTCGCGATAGATGTCCTGAATGACTTCACGAAACACCAGCCGGTTTCGCTCCACATCTTGTTGCACGATTTCGCGATCTTCGGGACGCGTCAGCTCGCTGAGACGTCGCGGCAGGTTTTCATCCACCCGGCGGATATCCGATTCAATGAGCGTCATCCCTTCCGCTTTGACCCGTTCGCGAATTTGATTCAGTTGCACGGCAATCCGGCGGAGATCTTCGACGGGCGGATTGGTTTCATCGACGCGGGAAAACTGTTGTTGAAAGACCAGAATTTCCTGTTCCAACTGCGTGATGCGGGGGTCGATGAACTCGAACTGCTTCAACAGACCGGTATCAATGTCGATTTGAAAATCGATAGGGAGTCCCAACGTCAATTTGTAGGAATCGACGTTATCGAGATAGCCCCGCTCCTGATCGCGCAGCGACGTGATTTGTGACGACGCGCGGGTGAGCAACTGGGCGAGTTCCAGCGGAACCACACCGGCTTTCACGCGCGAGTAAAGATTTCCGATAGCGAGTTGCCAGGACGGATCGTTGCTGAGCGCCAGCAGTTGATCGCGGATTTCGAGCGTCATCGGACCGAAGCGCCAATTGAGGCGTTTGATGATCGGATCGTACGTGAGCTGCAATTCGAAAGCGGGGGGGATCGCGAGTCCTTCCGGAAGCTTGGGCAGTTCTTCGCCGGGAGGAATCTGGCTTTGCGCACGGCTCCGTTCCACCTGAATCAGCAACTCGCGGATGTTGTCCCGCTGGTTGATGACTTGTTGCTGAACCTGCAGCAGATCGAGATAGCCGACGCCGCTACCCGCATTCGAGGCGACCGAGACCGCACTGGTTGCCGTGCCGTTACCGCCGAAGGTGCCGCCCACCGAGAAGCTGCCGGTGTTCCCGACGGTGGCCCCCGTTCCGGTGACCACCGTGCTGAAGATCCCTTTGCGGTACCGCGCCAAAGCGCGCACGTTGTAAAGGACATCGCGCTCCGACTGCGTGAGTCCTTCGAGCACGATCTTTCGCCCGGCTCCCAGCAGCAATGGCTGCGTGAGTTGGTACGTCAGAATCGACGACGAACTCGTGCGGTTCTGGCCCTGGAACAGCCACAGCGTGTTGTTCGCCAGTTCCACCACCCACTGTCCACCGGACGGCGTCAACTGGCTGATACCAAACCGGTTGTTGAACGCGAGGTTATCCTGCGCGGTCGGAACGTTGATGTACGCCAGACTCGAAGTCGGGCGCTGCCCCCCCAAACCGAGATACCGCACATTGAACTGAAACTGATCGAAGCTGAGTTGCAGCGCCGAGATGTAGAGGTTCTCGATCTGTGTCTGATAGTCGCGGTTGTGGATGTTCGTCAGTTCGATCGCTTGTTCCAGCGATAAATCTTCGATGGTGGGAACGGTCCGAATGACGGTTGCTTCGCCGCGGGCCACGAGATCGGGATCGGGCTTGGACGGTTCTTCCCAGTCGGCTTGCGAAACTTCCGGCTGGAAACCGAAATTCTCCAGCCATTGCGGATTCTCGACCCCCATGTCCTCGCCGAACTTGTGCCAGCTTTTGTACCCCTTCATGCCGTCGACCCACTCCATATATTGATGGGCGGTCGGGTCATCGGGCGGCAGCGGCTGACGGTCGGGATTGGCGAAATTGTGAAAGCGGCTGCGGACATCGGGCTCGACGGTCAGCCGCGGCAAGTCCCAGCGGGGATCTTGCGTCTTTTGCATTAACAGGTTGTACGAATCGAAATCGGCCTGCGTCCGCCAGAACATGCGGGAGCAACCCGGTGCCGTGGCGACGAGCATCAGGAATGCCACTGACATCGATAACCTGTTTCGAGGTAACAGGTTCCGTTTCAGCGACCGTCCGGCATCCATCGGTGAGGAAGGGGCAGGGGGCGTCATAGGCGAGTCGCATCACTAAGAGGCGTATCCGGGGCGCAGCGCGGGCCGCGGTCGTTTCCTCTTTCAATGTCGACCCCCGTAAAACCCCTACTTCAGGAAAAGTCGATGTGACCGGCAGACTCGATGTGGTTTGCCCGGAATTCATATCAACGATCTCCGATCCCTGGTTGCGCCGCCGACCGGTCCGGCAAAGTGTGCCGATTCCGGCCGGGTTCACCAGTTGTGCGGGTCACCACCGGCCGCCGCCGCGCGACGCAAGTTTCACTGTCCGAGCGCTCGATCTACCCTTCCGCACCGCTCGCCAACCGGACGTTTCGCTCCGGTGAACTTTCCCGGAAAAAGCTGGCTTGACACGTCGCGGCTTGAAGTTCCCGGCAGGCGGCGGCTACCATAATGTCAGATGACAGAGACCGCCTCATCGGCGATCTCAGGTACTTCGCCACCTTTGGCGGATTCCTTCCGATGAGTGAGAAGCTGAACGTGGAACTCAATGATCGTCAGCGTGAATTGTTGCTTCGCGGCCTGCGGTTTGTCCGCAGCAGTCGCATGCTGGAATTCCGTGACTCTTCGGAAATCACCGAAGACAAGCGGAAGGAAGAGTTGAGCGAAATCCGCCAGCTCGTCGAAATGCTCGACGTCAAGAGCCGCCGCTCCGAACCCGCCGCGGTGTGAAACGTCATCCCCTCCGCCCGATGACATTGACCGTCATCGCCGCGGGTGAAGATTACTATCGCCCCATCACCGCCGACCCAGGCACGAGCCCCGGTCGGCGGTTTTTCTTTGGGTGAACTTCCCCGCTTGCGGTTTCGCGCCCCGCGTTGATCCCACCGCGTGATTTCATCAGTGGAACCCCGAACTGAACATCATCGCGCACACGGTGAAGAGCAACAGGAACAACCCGAGCGTCACCGCGAGTGTGCCGAGTTGGGCTTGCCAGTACAGTCGCCATCGGCATCGCGAATAGTAGGGTTCTTCGGTCGCGGGGTTGAGCGAATCGCGACGGACGAAGATCCACGGCGGTCCCCACAGCCAGGTGACCACGAGCCCGATGATGAAGAATCCCCATCCGTTTCCTGAGCGAAAGGGATCAAACAGGATCGCCAGCAGGAAGGGCGATAAGGCCGTGAGAGTGATGGTTGCGGTCACGATGACCATGACGATGCCAAAGACGACATCCAGATGAAACCGTGGCGGGGCTTCATTGAAATTCGGCACCCGGCGGCATTGCACACATCGCCGCGCTGACGAAGTCGACGTCCACCCACATCGCGGACAGGTGCGCGGCGGGGGATCGTCAGGTTGTGCATTGCTGTCCATATCGAATACCAGCAAATGAACTTGCCCGTGAACGCGGCGTCGCAAGGCTAAAAGTGAGGACCTTTTGGCAACATTCGCGAACAAGCGGTGCAGAGCAATAGATATAACGGAAACGCCGTCAGGCAGAGGAACAATTGCGTTTGCCAAAAAAGTTTCGAGCGTCTTTGCAGCAAGTCCGCCGATGGTTCTTGTAATTCAGAGATCACCCAGAAAGGAATTCCCCATAGCAGCGTGATTTCGATCAACAGCATCACGATCGAAAAACTGATGACCGCCGGGTCGACATCGCTCTGTGTCCACGAGAAGGCCACGAAGACGGAACCACCGGAAATGATGAACGCAAGGATGCCGATCCACTCGGCGATTCTTTGATCCGGGAAGCTCTTCGATCGTTTTTCTGATGGTAAAAGATGGCTATTTGTTGCATCGCAGGAAGCACACACCGTCTGATCTGACGGTACGGCATTACCGCAGTGGGGACACCGCTCCGACGATGCAAGAATATTTTCAGGCATAACTCAGTCCTGCTGGGTCACTGGAGACACATCCTGGTCGCGGCATGGTGTTCGTCTCCATGCCGATCATCGCGTGGCACACGTCGCCAGACAAAGCAGAAACAGCGCGGTCGAAATCGCATACATGATCGCCTGCATCTGCCAGAACAGCCGCCAGCGCGATGTCGGAAGGCGACTCTTTTGCATTCGTGGACCGCCCATGACGACGACCAGAATTGGCAGCACCCATAACCAACCTGTAATGACCCAAGCTGCGAGCACGGGGAGTTCACGTTCATATGCAAATCCTCCCGAGGCCTGCATCGCAATGAAGATGAAATAGCCACAAAGGACGGTCGAGAACCCGCCGATCGCGCAGGCCAGCCAACGGTCACGAATCTGATTCGCATGATCCACAGAGACCGTCGCTGCTCCGCAAACGAGACAGCGTTTGTACTCGAACGAACTCTGCCAGCGACATTGGGGACAGACGACATCGCCGAGGGGCAACGGTTCTTCGGACATGGCGCTGCTCCTACCGTCGAATCGCCGTCAGTTCCGGCAGTGGCACCGTCCCATTGCGATAGAGCGTGTTGTAGGCACAGAACGGGACGACGTGGCCGCTGGGGAGAATGTTGTGGACGCAGCACTTCATCACGCGGCGGACATCGAAGTTGTACGGGTCGAGGAACGATGTGATCGTGATCCGGAACACGTCCTCCGGGTCCAGTTGTTCGACGAGCGCCCGCGCAAAAAACTCCTGAGAAATATCCACGGGCACTGCTTCCGCTTGCGGTTTCGCGCCCCGCGCGGAATCACTCTCGACGGTGTTCGCACCGAGGGACACCAGCGTCACGCCATCCCCGCAGTCGCCCCCTGCACAACACCCGAGCCGCCCGAGATACCGCTCGATCAATTGCCGTGCGCGGGCCCGGGTGAACGTAATCCCGTTCGCCAGCAGGTCGAGATTCTCATGAGCATCAATGAACCGTAAGAGCGGCACCACTTGGCCGCCGCTGCGGTAGGCGTACGTCAGTTGATGACAGTTCGGATGGGCACACGGCAACGGCAGAAAATCGTCCACCTTGAAGATGCCATCGGTCTGCGCGGCGATGGCTTTGATCACGTCGGGATACGTGATCCGCTGCTCCAGCGTCTCCGGCAACTCCGTCCGGCCGGAGTATGTCGCCGGTTGAAAACTGACGCCCGTGATCCACCGGCGTTCGAGGCCATACTTCACAATCGCCCCGATTTCGTCCGCATTCACGCCGGTTTGCAGTGTGCTGACGAGAATGGTACGGATGCCCGCCTTCCCGAGCGTTTCCACCGCCTTGTGTTTCACCGCCGCAAGTGGTTCGCCGCGCAGTGACTGATACGTGCTGTCACGCAAGCCGTCGAATTGCAGATAGACTTCGATCCGCTTCTTGTGCTTCGCGAGGACGTCGATCATGCGCGGATCGTGGGCCAGCCGCAGGCCGTTGGTGTTGATCATCACGATGTCGATCGGCTGCGCGACGGCGTAATCGAGAATGCGTTCAAACTCGGGATGAATTGTTGGTTCGCCGCCGGAGAGTTGCAGTACCTCGGGACGGCCTTCGACCTGCACGAGCCGATCGATCGCCGCACAGCATTGTTCGAACGAAAAATGTTTGCCGCCGGGACCGCTCGCCGAATAACAGAGCGGGCATTTCAGATTGCACGATTCAGTGAGTTCGACGAGTCCGATGCAGGTGTGCTGTTCGTGTTCGGTGCAGAGCCCGCAGTCGAGCGGACAACCTTTATCCGGTTCGACGCCGACTTCACGGGGGACTTTGCCGGGGACGCTGAACGTCATCTGGTCGTACTGCGAGGCATCGCTGCAAACGAAGTCCTCGCGGACGCCGTGGGTGGGACACGTCTTGCGGAAGTAGACCCGGTTGTCACGAACAAGAATCTTCGCCGGGACCACGGCCAAGCATTCGGGACACAACGATTGCGTGATCCCCAGAAACGTGTAATCCCGCACCGGCAACGTCGCAGTCATCCGCGGTTCCTCGAAGAGTGTCCGCCGAGCATACCAGAAAGAGGAGTGAGCCGCGAAAAAGGCGCAAGAGGACGCAAAAGGAAGAGAGCAGAGTTTTGGCCACAAGAAGCCCAGCGCGGGGAACCCGCAACCCAATCGATATCAGGAAAGCTCCAAGTTCCAAATTCCAAGTTCCAAGTTCCAAACAAGCTCCAAAGAGACAGAAATTCCAAACGAAGAGTGTCCGCTCCCCGTTTGGAACTTGGAATTTGGCCTTTGTTTGGAACTTGGCGTTTGGAATTTGGAACTTCAAAATCTTCGCATCACGCAAAGATTTTGACCCTTAGTAGTACAAAAGGGGAATCCAGTCAGAGACACATTCTCTTCTCTTTCCTTTTGTGGCCTTTGTGCCTCTTGTGGCAAAAATATCCTCTGATTCTCTGTCTTCTTTTTGCGTCCTTCTGCGCCTTTTTGCGGCTAAAAACTCTTCTTTTCAGCGTTGTTTTGCGGCCCACACGGCGAGTTTTTCGCGGAAGATTTTCGAGTTGTGGCGGATGTCGACGGGGAAGCGCGGATGGAACAGAATCGTGCGGATGTCGCGCGTCAGTTCCAACTCGGCCCCGCGTGATAACAGTTCGTCACGAATGCTCGCTTGCGGCTTCGCGCCCCGCTCCAACTCCACGCACAGGACGGGTTGCATCTCCCCATCTCGTTTCACACCGACCAACGCCGTACGAAACACCGCTGGAACCGCATTGAAAACCCCTTCCACGGGATCGGTAAAATATGTCCGCTGCGGCGTGATCACGCGCTGCGACTTCCGCCCGCAGAACCACAAGCGGCCCTGCTCATCGAAGTAACCGACATCCCCCATGCGATGCCACTTCCGCCCGCGCGTGGTGTCAGGAATCTTCGCGAGGGCCGTGAGGTCCGGGCGACGGAAATACTCCTGCGTCACCTGTGGCCCATACACCGCGATCTCGCCAATTTCGCCCGAAGGCAACACCAGATCATCGGACCATGCCGCGATTGATTCATCACTGATGCGAATGATGCGCACCTCCAATCCCGCCACCGGTCGCCCGACACACGTCCCCGCCCCGCGCGCGGTCTGATGCCGCGTGTCCTGCAGGACTTCATCGCTGCCGATGACCGCAACGGGTAACGCCTCGGTGGCACCGTAAGGGGTATAGATTTGTACGCCGGGGGACAGCAATTGAGAAAAGCGTTCGAGAATGCGTGGTGACACCGGTGCGCCCGCCGAGAGGACACGCGACACATTCGGAAGTTTGACACCTGTTTCTGCGGCTTGCCCCACACGGTTCAACAATGCCGGCGATCCAAACAAATTCGTGACGCTGAGGCGGTTAGCGACATCAATAATCTCGGATGAGCGCACTTTCGCCGGTCGGGTCGCATCCATTCGCGGAATCACCGCCATCATTCCCAGCACGGGCGCGAACAATGCGAACAGCGGAAACGTACAGAGATCAACATCGCCCGGCTCAATGTGAAAGAGCGTTCGCAATTGTCGAATCTGCTCATTGAAGATGCCATGCGTGTAGACCGCCCCTTTGGGCACCCCCGTGCTGCCACTCGTGAAAAGAATCGCGGCGGGGTCGTCGTTCATGGCGTTGAAGAACGGCGACTTCTCCGTGGCTTCGGCGACCATCAACGATTTCAACGTGACGCCGCCCCACCATCCTGTCGAGCGGCCGACGGTCACGAGTTGTCGCACCGACTGACGTCCCCATCCGGCAACACTGCGCGCAATGTGAGCTTTCGTGATCCCGATGAATGCGGCAGGTTCGGCTTCTGCCAGGCACTTGCCGATGTTCTTCAGTCCCATTCCCGGATCGATCAGCACCGGGACCGCACCGAGCTGAAACAACGCATAGACGAGTTGAATCAGTTCCACCGATGGCGGCACCATCAACGCCACACGCGTACCCGGACCGATGCTCAAACGATGCAGCCCCAGCGCGACACGCTCGGCTCCTTCAACGAGATGGCCAAACGTGGTGAACTCATACGCGCGCGTCCGTGGCGACGATAAGAAACCGCCACGCGGAGTGGCGACGGCATGCACTTGGGGTCGTTCCACCGCCTGCCGGACAAACGCCGCCGCGACGTTCGATGACGCGAGCGCCGCTTCCGGATCATCAAGCCAGCGTCGCAAAGGTTCGATGGATGCAGCCATCACTTCACCAGAAACGCACGAATCGCCGGGATGAGTTCTTCCGCGGCGTCTTCCAAAATATAATGGCCGCAGTCGGGAAAGCGGTGCAGTTCGGCGTTTGGGAAACGGCGTTGCCATTCCTCAAGGAAGTGGTGATCGAACACGAAATCGCGATCACCCCATCCAAGCAACATCGGCTTGCCGCTTAGCAGACTCAACCGATCCGCAACGTTGTTAACCGTGTCCCAAGCGCGATCGCCCGGTTGCAACGGAATATCTTGCACGAAGCGATGCACGGCGATGCGATTGGCCCACGAGTCATACGGCGCACAGTATGCTGCCGCGACATCCGGCGGCATCGGCTTGCGCGTCACACACGATTGCACCGCCCCGCGGCTGAACGCATTGAACCCGCGCACCAGCATTGCCCCCAGCAGCGGCGTTCGTGCGAGCTTCAATTGCCACGGCACCGGTTTCGTCACCGGCAACGGAAACGCCCCGGTGTTGAGCATCACCAGCTTCGCGATGCGTTCGGGATGCCGCGTCGCATACCCGCACGCAATCATGCCTCCCCAGTCATGCGCGACGAATGAAATGTTCTCGCGCACGCCGAGACCATCGAGCCACGTTTCGAGATCATCAATCCGCCGCGACAGTGTATACGGATATTTTTCATCCGTCGGCTTGTCGGACAACCCGCACCCGATGTGATCAATCGCGAGGCAACGAAACCGATCCGACAACGCGGGAATCAAGTTCCGCCAGTAATAGACCCAATTCGGGTTCCCATGCACCATCACCACCGGCGCACCGCTGCCCTCATCGAGATAATGAAGCCGATGCCCACCGATCTCGGCGAAGTGGGGAGGGAAAGCGAATGCGGGGATGGAAGAGTTTTTAGCCACAGGAAGCACAGAAGACACAAAAAGGAGGAAGGAAAAAGAATGCAGGAGTGCAAGAGAAAAGTTGCGGGATCGAAATCGTGAGATTGTCAAACCATTGAGGGAAGGCACAATGGAATTGGTTGACCGAGTCCCTCGCCCTTCACTCACTCATGGAGCACTGCCGTGGATCGATTCTCTGATGTCTTTGCATTGTGTGATTTCGTGCGGCAAACCAGTTTTGAATTGCATCGGTATCTTCGGCACGGGCATCTGGAAAAAGTTTATGAAAACGGATTGGCGCATCGGTTGAGAAAATCGGGACTGAATGTCGATCAACAATTCGAACTGGCGGTTCTTGACGAGGATGGAACAGAACTCGGCGAGTATGCGGCTGACTTGTTCCTGCCGTGGCCGATGATTATCGAAGTCAAAGCCTGCGAGCGACTCGTCGATGCGCACATCGCCCAGCTTCTGGGTTACCTCCGTGCCAGCCGCATCGAACACGGCCTGCTCATCAACTTCGGTGCGCCCAAACTCCAGATCAAGAAGTTCGCAATGTTGGATGACTATCCAACTCCGAATTCTGACCTGTCCGAATAGTCTTCCCTTTTCTCTTATCCCCTTTTGTGTCTTCTGTGCCTCTTGTGGCTAAAAACTCTTTTCTTCACTACCAATCCACCGCGAGCATCAGGCAGTTGAGGCCGCTGCCGATGCCGAGGAGGCCGACGCGGTCTCCTTTTTCGAGGAAGCCCCGCTCGTCGGCAATCGCGGCGGTGAGCGGCAGGCTGACGGTGCCGATGTTGCCCAGGTACGGATAGGTGTTGAAGTCTTTCCCCGGGGCGATGCCGAGGGTTTGCATGACCTGATCGCGGTGGCCTTTGCCGACCTGGTGGCAGATCACCTTATCGATCTGGTCGGGACGCAGGCCGATCTTGGCGAGGAAACTGTCCCACGTTTTCATGCCGAGATCGACGCCGAACCGCAGCACGGAGATGGAATCGGTCTGCATGAACTGCGTGAAGGCGTGCTGCAATTTCGCAGGGAGCAGGCCGCTCACTCTCTGTTGAACGAGCGACGGCATAAACCGGCCGAACTTGGTCTGCGTGAGAGCCGACGGCAAAATCTGCTCGACCTTATCCACCGCGGCGGGAAGCAACGATTCAAAGCCCCAGCGGCAGAGCGAATGGTGTTCGGGAGCCGATTTCGTCACGCCGCCGAGTAATCGATGCTGATGGGCTTTGCTGAACGATCCGTCGGTCAACAAGACGGCGACCGCACCGGACCCGCCGGTGAGTGTGGCCAGCGATTTTGTCAGCGAGTCCATGCTCATGTCTTCGAGCAGGCGTTGAATCGTGTAATCGATGATCTCGCGGGCGGTTTCGCAGGAGACAACCATTCCCGCGCGGATCTGGCCAAGTTCGATGCGGTTCGCAATGTCGACCATGCCGTTGAGCACGCCCAGGCACGCATTGCTGACATCAAAAATCGCGGCATCGGGACTGATGTGGAGCTTCGCCGCGACCGAACATGCCGTCGCGGGTTCAAAGTGTTCCCGGCAAACCCCGGCGTAGATGAGAATGTCCAGATCGCGGGCGGCGACGTTGGATTGTTCGAGCGCCCGCCGGGCGGCTTCGGTCGCGCCATCGCTGAGACTGTGGCCTTCTTCCCACCACCGGCGTTCGGCGATCCCCGTCCACGCTTCCAGTTGCCCCGGCGAAATCCGCAGCTTCTGGTACAGCGGTTCGAGCCGGGTTTCGATCTCCGTCGATGTGACGACCACGGGCGCGAGTTCGTACCCGATGGCATCGACGTAGACACGGTTGTATTTCATGACCATTGGGGGGACTCAAGGCGGCGGGAATGCGAAAGCGGGATGCAGAAAAAATCGTTACTCGTGGGGTCCGCAAAGCGCAAGCGTGAATTGTTTCATCTGATAAATCACGCGGCCGTCGACCGTCAGGAAGCCGTCCGCGGTGGCGATTTTTCGGTCGTCATCGACCGCCGTCACCACGACTTCCACGGTAACCGTTTTGTCGCGCGGAATCACCTGACCGCGGTAGATCCATTCGTGGGAGTGGCTAAGGGCTAAGGGTTGAGGGCTAAGGGACAGAGAAGAGAATTGGGCGTCGGCGTTTTCCTCCGTCCCTAAACCCTTTGCCCTTCGCCCTAAGCCACTCCCCCACCTCCTCGCCACATACACCTTCAGCAACTGCAGGAACGATTCCAGCCCCAGCGAACCCGGCCACACGGGGTCTTGATAAAAGTGGGCTTTGAAGAACCACAACTCCGGATCGACATTCACGCTGCCACGGATGTAGCCGAAGCCGTGCGGTCCGCCGTCGGGGACGAACAGGTCAACCTGTTTCACCATGCGGAATTGGTCGTCCGGAAACGGCGGCTCGGTCGGAAGCGGGAATGATTCGCCGCGCTGGCGTTCCTCATCGGTCGGCTGGTAGACCGCAGCATCACGGATGCCGACCTGATTTTCGAGCGCGGCCTTCGAGAAGAACCCGAAGTACGTCTTGCCGACGTACACCGGGCGGCCGTTGCAGCGCAGGTCGAAAGTGTAATGCTGGATGATCATGCCGGCGGACTGCGAGACCGCGGTCATTTTCACCGTCGTGGTGAGCGTGCCGGAGTCGGGGTAGACCTCTTCGTACTGCGTCGCGGTGCCGCCGAGGTTGCGGAACGAGAGATCGCTGTCGCTCGTCAAAGCGGAACCGAGATATCCCGCGAGCCAGCCGCATGGTTGCAGGGCCGCTTCCAGGAGCACGGCGAAGGGCATGGCACGCTGTCGGTTCGCCGCGAAATACCACGCATCCGCCGGGACATCGTACTCGGCTTCAATCACGCCGCCCGCCGCGAGTTTCCACGGCTCGCAATTCTCGATGGAGACAATGCGATCCAAGAACTGAAACGGCGGCCCCGGCAATCGTGCGATCACGCGCTCGTTGTCGAAGATTTTGTAACGGTCGCCAAAGGCTTCAGACGGTTTGCCAATCGCGAACGCGGTGATGCGGGCGGTGTCGAAGAGGGGGCTAAGGGCTAAGGGCTGAGGGTTCAGGGACAGAGGTTGGCTAAGGGTTAAGGGTTTAGGGTGAAGGGACGGAGAAGAGAATTGGGCATCGGCATTTTCTTCGGTCCCTAAACCCTTAGCCCTTAGCCCTAAGCCAACTGGTTCTCCGCTCCAAAGCGCTTCAACATCCACACGACTCAGTCCCGTCAATCGCACCGACATGTCGGTGATCTCGACGATGGCTTTGCCATCCGCGTACATCAACGCATCCGCGATGCAATACAGTGACTCATCGTCTCCCTCTGTCCCTAAACCCTCAGCCCTTAGCCCTAAGCCCTCCCCCACTTCCTTCAGCGTCACCTCATACCACACCTTCTTCGTGCTGGCGAGAACCTGGCCACGGCACTTGAGGCGGCTTTTCACGCCCGGCACCGGTTCGTAGTCGATCTGGCCCGCTTCGCCGATCCAGCCCATGCGCAGCAGGAAAATGCGGAGCGTGTGGAGACAGCACTCGTACATCAGCGTGCCAGGCATCACCTGGTCGTCGCAGAAATGGCAGGTGAGAAACCAGTCATCGGGGTGGATATCCGCTTCTGCACGAATCTTGCCCATGCCGAATTTGCCGCCGCTGGGATCGAGTTCCAGCACGCGATGCACGAGATTCAAGCGGCCCGACGGTAATGTCACTGGATGATGCAGCGGCAACCCGGCGAACACCGGCCCGAAGCATGCCGCGAGATCGCCGTGACGCAGCGCGGTGAGTTGGGCATCGCTGTAGGACTCGACCGCCATCGGCACGGGATCGAGCCAATTTTCCGGGCGTTTTCCCGGCCGCGGTTGTTTGTCCAGCGCGGTATGCACAATCCCCTGCCCGGCGGCGAGTTCCGCCATCGTGAAGAACCCGGCGACACCGTCGCGCATGGTGAGCAACGGCCTTCCGTCGACGGTCGCATCGAATTCAAAGCGAAAGAGATACGTGTCCCCCTGTTGAAAGAAGCGGTTGATTTTGATGTCGTAATGAATGGTGTTCCCCGGCCCCGGCAGTGCGTCATGGAACGTGACCACCGCATCGAGTAACCGATAGCTTGCCAACCCGCGGGTGATGAAATCGATGCCGAGCCAACCGGAGAGGAACAAATCCGCCTGTCCCGATTCCACGGCGAGGCACGTCGGAATCTTGCCGCAGTCGAGGTACCAGTCGTCGGCATGGATATCGTGCTCGGTGACGACGCGGCCGTGCGTCATCGACAATGGTTCGCCTTCGATGTGAAGAATGCGATCCACCAGCATCAATGGCACATCGGGCAGCCGCACGCGCGTGGGATACGCATCAATCGCCGCGAATTTTTCACCAAGCACATTGCCGATCTTACCGATCGCGAACTCCATACATTGGTCGTAGTTCAACGACCGCGGTGGTTCGACGGGGCGAACCGGCGCGGATGGTACCGGCCGCGGCAATGTCGGTACGACCGCCACATCCGCTTGCGGTTTCGCGTCCCGCGCCAACTCGGTCTCAGTGTCCCCATTCGAGACCCATTCCGCCGCCAGCCGCTGCGCCTCGGTCGAAAACCGTAAGAACGTCTCATGGGCCGCGATCCGCTCGGTCATCCAGCGGTCGAGCAGTGTAACGGTGCTGTCCGCTCCGACGGGTTGAGAGTTGAGGGTTGAGGGTTGAGGGTTGGAGGCGGACAAGGATCGTTCCATTAAAGTGACCGGCACATTTTTCTGACCCTCAACCTTCGCCCCGCGACCCTCAACCCCGTTGCCATCCCAGCGTGCCGGGGCGGGATCATTTTGGACGGCACTCGACGGTGCAGGCGAACGGAGCGGCACGATCGGACTTTCTTTCGGTCGCAGAGGGGCGGACGCCGGGGCGAGAACAGGGACTGGTGACACGACGGGCTGGGATTGCGGACGCTGTGTCAACGGCGCGAGCTGCCAATCGGGCAACGTGGTCTTCGTGATCACACACCGCGCGTTGCTAGCATCCCGGCTGCTGCGGAGCAGCCGGGATGCTAGCAACGCGCGGTCTGAACCGTACAACAGGGAAAGATCAACTGGCACCCGATGTGTGATGAGTTCACCGAGCACCCGCAGCGCATGCGTCACCGGATCCGCGGTCGCGGGCATAACCGGTCGTGCCCAATGCGGGCGCTCGCCAAGAATGTCGTCGATCATCCGCGTGCAGGACGAGCCCGGCCCGATCTCGACGAACAACCGCACGCCATCGGCATAGGCCCGTTCGATGACCGCTGGAAAATCGACGGTTCCGCGGGCTTGGGCGAGAATCGCCCCCGCGGCGGATTGTTCGCTGAGGCCGTACGGCAACCCGGTCGCGGCACTGTAGAAATCGACACCCACCGGCGGCGTGGTCCGCATCAGATGCAGCGCGACGTACGCCTTGGCCACCGGTTGCAACAGTTCACAATGGACCGTGCTCGGAGCCGGGAAGGGGACGAACGTCGCCTGCAAATCGCGGACGAGGGCTTCCACCTGCGTGCGATCGCCGCCGATGACGCATTGCGTCGGCGTGTTGACGATGAGCAGGTACACACGTGTCCGCCGTTGCAGAACTTCGCTGACTTGTATCGCGGAACGATCCACCACACCCGACAACCACGGCACCTCTTGCCCCTGTGGGATGGCCCACACCTGTCGCGCGGCATCAAATGGTTTGACCAGATCGCTGCCGAAGAGCGTGGACGCTTCCATCCGCCGGAGCATTTCATCGCGATCGGTCCACGCCCGCAACCCGAACAGCGCCGCCGATTCACCTAGGCTGTAGCCCATCGCTGCGGTGGGACGAACGCCGAAAAGGGCGAGCCAATCGCACACGGCGGTGCCGAGCGCGACCTGTCCAAAGATCATCGCCTTGTGATCGCGGCCAATCGCATCGGTCGACGGCCCATTCCAGATGAGGTCCGGTTGATACTGGCTCGCGAGCCGTTCGTTTTCGGCATCCTGCTGTTGTAGCACCTGCGGAAACGCGGCCAGCAATTCCTTTCCCATGCCGAGGAAATGGTTGCCCGAGCCGGGAAAAACGAAGGCGATGCGGCCGGTGTTGCCGAGCGGCGTCGGTGTGAAGAAGGCGGGTGGCCGGTGGTCGGTGGTCGGTGGTCGGAAAGGCGAAGCGGTTAATGTCGCACGGAGTTGATCCGCGGCGGCGTGCCATTCCAATGACGAACTGGCCACGATCACTGCGGCGAGTTTTCGCTGCGCATCCGGACGGCGCTGATGGAACCAGCGCTGCGCGGCGCGATGCGGCGTGATGTCGTCGGTGATGAGCGGCCGACATTGGTCCATCGCGGTAAGAATTTCTTGCGGCGTGTCGCCATCGAATACAAATACACCCGCGGACAACGGCGGCGTGCGATTCGTGTTCGCCGCTGCTTGCAAAGTGACCACAACGTGCGTGCCATCGGCGGCGGTGACCGTTGTCGTGCTGGTGCGCGGGCCATTGATGCGATCGTGCAACCAGGCTTGCGCTCCATGCGGATCCCCCGGCGTGGTGGGCGGGATGACCCGGTGATGCAGGGACAATGTGGACTTCAAGCACGCAAGCAACCCGGTCGCGGCCCCGCAATGGCCGAGGTCGGTTTCGAGGTGCGGAGGTGGAGAGTTGAGGGTTGAGAGTTGAGAGTGGGACGAAGACGACGTCACATCGGTGACCAAGGCGTAGATGCGGTCGCCGTCGCGCACGGCGTCTTCGTGTCGCTTCAGGATGAATGCGACAGCGGCATCCCCCGGCAGGGGCGCTGGCAAAGAGCACCCCGGCTGCTCAGAAGCAGCCGGGGTGCTTTCCGCGCTGTTCGCCAGCCGCACATCACATTGGAAATCGACCGCACCTACCAGCGCGCGATCTAACTCGCCCTGTTGCAACGACCGCACGGCGACTTGCAAGGCCTGCACGCCGGAGGTTTCATCGCTGGAAAGCGTGAAACTCGGCCCGCCGACGTCGAATTCGCGCGCGAGGCGGCTGGCGACGATGCCCCCGAGGTTGCCCATCACGCGGTTCGGAGTGAGCGGCGGTCCGAAGACATCGCGGAGTTGTTGCACCCACGCTGTCATTTCTTCAGGCGACAACGTCCACCCCAACCGCGCACCCCAGTCCGGGGCGAATTCTTCCAGCGACCACCGGCCGTGAAAGTTCGTTGTGTTGGGATCAAGGTTGATACCGACGAACACGCCCGTACGGTTGCCGAGATCGCGGCCACAATGGGCATCATCGAGCGCCGCCGCCGCCACGTGCAGCATCAACTGCTGCTGCGGCAACATCTCTTCGAGTTCCAGCGGCGGAATACGAAACTCCCCCACCGGCGTCGCCACTTCGGCAATATCGGTCCGGATGCTGGAGCCCGTGCCGAAGAACCGTGCGGCAATGTCGTCGATGCGGGTGAGCGAACCGCACCGCGCTGCGAGACCGACGATGGCGATGGAGGGCTGAGAGCTAAGAGCTAAGGGCTGAGGGACGGAGGAAGACAATGACACCGTTGCAGACAGATCTTCTGTATGTCTCTGTCCCTTAGCTCTAAGCCCTAAACCCTCAACCTCTTCCAGTAGCACGTGCGCATTGATGCCGCCGAAGCCGAACGCGTTGATCGCCGCCCGGCGTGGTGTTTTGTCGTCGCGAGCTTCCCACCGTTGTGACTGCGCGAGCACCTGAAACGGGCTGTCCGCACGGTTCAGCGCCGGGGCAGGATCGATAAAGTTCGCGGTCGGCGGCAATGTTTGCTGCTGCAGCGCCCATAGCATTTTCATCAGGCTCGCACCGCCCGCACCGGTGAGCAGGTGACCGACGTTGGACTTCACCGAACCGAGCACACACCGCCGTGGTTGGCCAGTTTCTTCGTGCCACAACGTGTGGAGACTGTCGAGTTCCACCGCGTCACCAATCGGGGTGCCGGTGGCGTGGCATTCGATGAGATCGACATCGCCCGGTCGCCAACCCGCTTGTTGATACGCCGCCTGCATCGCGCGGAGTTGGCCTTCCGAATGCGGCGCGAGCAAATTTGCCCCGCGGTCGTTGGAGAGACCAATCCCGGCAATGGTGGCGGCGATGCGGTCACCGTCACGAAGGGCATCGCCGAGCCGTTTCAGCACAAAAATGCCGGCCCCTTCGCCGACCACGAGCCCATCCGCGGCGGCGGACAGCGGGGCACACCGGCCGCGCCTGGTCAGCGCCTGCAACTGCGCGAACCCCATCTGCGTGTATTGGCAATCGGGCCGTGAAAGACCGCCGGCAAGCATCACATCCGCGCGACCGGCCCGCAATTCATCGCACGCCAGTTTCAACGCATACAGCGACGACGCACACGCGGCGTCCAACGTAAACGCGGTGCCACGCAGTCCGAGCGCCCCGGCAATCAGCGCCGCTGGCAACCCCGCCGCCGACCAGTTGCGACGGTTCCATTTTGACGGTTGCCACTGCGGAGCGCGGTCCCCCAGCAACTTCGCGGCGAAGTCCTGCACGAGGACATCGCGCGCGAGGGCCGATGTCGATTCCGTCGGCAACACGATGTGTCCGAGGATCACCCCGGCGCGGGACGGATCGATGTTCGGCGACCCCGCGGACGTCCACGCCTGATGTGCCGCTTTCAAACCAATGCGGAACAAGGGATCGAGTTGTCCCAACCGTTCCCCGATGGCAGGCTGCGGCAAGACCGCGGGGTCGAACTCGAGTGCGGCGTCATCGAGTGGGCAACACCACGTCGAATAGACGCGATCGGGTTGCGGACCGCCAGCGGCCAGGGCGCGTTCCGGTTTCAGAAACCAGCGCTCCGCAGATGCTGCACGGCCACTGTCGACACCATGGGCGACATTTTGCCAGAAGCCGGCGAGATCCGTGGCTCCGGGAAAAACTCCCCCCATGCCGACAATGGCAATACGTTCGGTCGACATCAGTGGATTGGCTTCGGATGACTCGGGAGCGCGAAACAGCGAGCCCCCCATCTTAACCCGCCGCTGGGCTCAGGGCGAACGATTCCGCCTCTTCCGCCGGGGTTGGCCGTATCCGAATTTGATGGCTGACAGCGCGGAAAGCAGCCCGGCTGCTTCGGAGCAGCCGGGCTGCTGGCTTCAACTGAGGACACGATCCCGGGGTTGGGCCGCCATCTTCGGACGGGCAACACCACCCTAAATTCCGTAAGCTCCCTAGAATCAACAGACTTCGCAAAATCGTTGAAGTCATCAAAGTCGGTCCGCCGATAGGGTTCTGACAGCGACCAAAGTCGCCGTCGGAGCGAACAGGGGGGATCGAACATGCTGCGTGGGATCACGCTCGTCGGTTTGATGTGCTGGTTGGGCCTGCTCTCGGGTTGTCGCTGTGTGCCGGGGATCGAACGGTACCACGATACCATCGATTGCGTGTCCGACGTCGACATCCTCTGGGACCGCTGGTATTACCCGCCGTGGGATGCGTCCCGCGCCGGTCGACCGGACTGGTGCTGGTCTCCCTTGAATCGCAAACTTTGTCCGTGCCGGTGCCAGCAGGGGATTTGGGGCGGATATTGCGACCAGCAACATTACCCGCCGAATCATCCGTACTCGTATCCGTCGCAAGCCGTGCCGCTCGTCGGCATTCTCTCGCCGCCGAAATCCGCGAAAGTTCCCGACGTGATGCGGACGCCCGACTACCCCGGCGTGCCCGTCGAAACCGAACTCAAGCCGGCTGCGCCCGCATTGGAAACGCCGCCGAAACCCAACGCCCCGGAAGCCGGGTCGGCTGAGCGCTCGTCGGAAAAGAGCTGGTTGCCGACCTCCTTCCTGCCCGGCACCAACCAGCGTACGCCGTTTCTCGATGCGGAATGAGGTTTTGTGCCAGCGAACAGTAATCGATCAAAATAGACGCCCGACATCTCCCAGGATGCCGGGCGTCTGCGTTTCGTCGCGGTGATACCGACGGATTATTTGCTGCCGGCTTTCGTCGTCTTACGGGCCGTTTTCTTTCGCACCGTTTTCGTCGCGGACCGCTTTCCAGGACGGTTACGAACGACCGCGTCTCGCAGTTGTTCTGTCACCCAGGCGTTGAGACTTTTGCCGGTGACATGAGCGGCAAGACTGACCTGACGATGCAGATCGGGCGGGATGCGCGTGACAAATTGCCCTGAAAACGGCTTGTCGGGGGCTTCTCCGCGGGCTTTGCAGAATGCCAGGTAATCGTCGACCGATTCCTGAAACGCCTTCCGTAAAGCGTCCACGGTTTTGCCCTGGAAGGTGATTACATCGCGCGTGTTGATGACTTCGCCGTGAAAAATACCGGCATCGTCATCGAACTCGACTTGGCCGAGATAGCCGTGATATTCCATCATGGTGTGACTCCTGCTTCCTTCAGAAACCGCCGCATGGATTTGACGGCGCCCTTATCGGTTTCCTTCTGGGGATGCGGCCGGTGAAAGACGGCCCGCATGCCGTTCAAAGCGATCCGCACCCGCGATCCCGCCCCCTGGCTGAGCTGCGCCCCGAGCGCTGTCAACAGATTCTCGATGTCTCGCCACAGAATATTGGAACGGACCGGATCCTCGAAAATGGCCTGAATTGTCCGTCGATGATTCGGCCCCATGTCTGCTCCAATGATATCACGTAGTGATACTTCCGTCAAGATTTGTGGTGGAGCCATTGCTGGTCAATCGCTCGCCAGAGTGGTGTTGCCCGTTCACACCCCGGTTCTACAAAACTTCCGCCGCGAAGCGCAGCAGCGCTTCTGTTGCGGCCCTTTGACGGACTTCCCGCAGCGTTTCTGCACCGCGAATTTCCGTCGACAACACCACAGAGCGCGTCGTGACTTCGATTTCATCGCGGCGAACGGCGACGGCCATCCAGATCAGGCCATCCATTTCCGTCGGGGCGTTCGGTCCCAAATGGCCCGTGATCGCGGCGGCGACGTCGGCTTCCGGCGTTTTTTGCAGGACGCCGCGGGCCAGCGCTTCGGCCACCTCGCGGCTTACCGCGCCCGGATCGAGCAACAGCGCTTCCGGCACATCAAGCCACCGGTGTTTCGTGTCCAGCCGATACACGACCGCCGAGCCGCAATGGTGCTCGGAAATTCCGGGAATGCGGGCGAGCGTCGCCGAAACCAACCCGGCCGTGCAACTCTCGGCGAACACGATCTTGAGACCGTTTTTCCGAAGTCCGGTCGCAAGGTTTAGGGCGGCTGCGAAAACTGGGTCGTTCATTCCACCGGACTCCGCTGGCTTCGGTTCCCCGGCAACGTCGGGGCGGTTTGCCGTGGTCCGATTGTAGCGACTGTGACGATGGTTCCTGTATCGCAAACTTGACCGTTGGCCGCGACCGGGGGGTTGCTGCCTGGGTTCTCGTCCAGACGAACCACGGCGAGGTTGCGCAGCCGCAGACACAAACGAGTCCGATCAGATCGCCGCCCCGCAGGTCGCATGACGCGACCGCAAGGGGAGGCCTCTGAGGGGGAAGGGACCGGGATGGTCAACAGGGGGGACGCGCCGCGCACTGCGTGGCTGCGACAGGGAGCGTATTGGCTCCTCGTGCTGGCACCAACCATCGGTTGGGCAGCGGACGGGTGGAGTCTGTTGCCGGCCTCACGCGGGGCGGCGACGGAAGACATCGAAGAAATTCATTATCGCCCGCTGCAAAATGTCCGCCCCGGTAACTCGGCCGCGGCGACACGCAAGGCGGCGATTGATGAATTGCCCTTGGCGGAATTGACCCCCGATGCCCGTCAGAAAGCCCAGGTCGTGTTGCGCGGGCTCGGTTTGTATCGCCGATTGCCGACGCTCGGCTTTGATGTCGATCCCGGTGTGTACGAGTTTCTGCTCAAGCATCCCGTCACGTCGGTGAGCACCTGGCGAGCCATGGAAATCTCGCGGCTGGCTCTGCGTGGGACCGGGGGCGACACCTACTTCGCCGACGCCGGTGACGGTTCCGTCGGGCAGGTGGAAGTCTGGAAATCGACTCCGACCGAGACGCTGATTTATTGCGATGGCGCTTTCAAGAGCCCGCTGCTGACGAAACCGATTGTCGCCCGCTCGATCATGCGGTTGCAATCGCGGTTCTACAAAGACAACCTCGGTCACCCGCGAGTGGAGCATTTCGGCGACGTGTACGTGGAGTTCCCCTCGCAGACGGTCGAAACGGTGGCCCGGGTCATTTCGCCGGTGAGTTATTCCATCGCCGATCGCAACTTCAAACAGTTATCGCTGTATGTGCATCTGATGTCGCAGGCGATGGTCCGCCATCCGGAATGGGTGCAATCCATTGTCCGACGGATGGATGTCGAGGAAACCGAGAAAACCGCGTTTCTGAATGTCGCGCAGCAAGCCCAGACGCAAGCCGAAAAGCGAGCGTTGGAAATGATGCAACCGGTGCCGGTCGATGAAATTCTGGCACCCCTGCGACGATCGATCGCCAGTGAAGAAGCGGCCCCGGCCCCCGTCCGCGCGGCATCGCTGAAAGTGACTGGAAAGCAGTAATCCCGCTTGCGGCTTCGCAACCCGCGTGGCTTCACACAGGGCTTCCCCACTTCACCCGTCCATCATGAATCGCGGACGCAGTCAGTAACCCGTCCACACCGTGCTGTTCCCAGCGGCGAATGTCGTTTTCATCGCGGATTCCACCACCGGTGATGATTTCCGCCGCTGGTGCCCGCTCGCGAATCGCGCGACACAGGTCCGCCGTGCTGCCGCCGGTGTGCTGGCCGACATCGTGCAGATCGAGCACCAGAAAGCGGCTGATCCCCGCGGCGAGCACGTTGTCCACAATCCGCATCGGCTCGGTCGACCAGTCCGGACCACCGCACGGTTGGCCGTTCCGCAGATCGAGACTGAACATCAGACGCTCAGGAGTGTTGGCTGCGGTAACGTCCCGCAAAGACGCCGGTGAGACCCACGATTCCAGACCGATGATGATCGTGGGGATGTTGAGATTCGCCAGCGTTGCTACTTCAGAGAGCGTGCGCACCCCGGCGTCCAGCCATAATTCGGTCTCATGTCGTAGCAGGGATTGATAGAGATCGGTGTTGGGTCGCCGATGGACAATCGCATCCAGATCGGCGAGATACAACGTCGGCGTTTGCAATCGAGCGCGATAAGCCGCG
This sequence comes from Planctomycetaceae bacterium, assembly GCA_021732785.1. GTDB lineage: Bacteria > Planctomycetota > Planctomycetia > Planctomycetales > Planctomycetaceae > DSVQ01. The sequence goes on along the minus strand of JAKFUG010000043.1, from coordinate 7,335 downwards.
GCGATGTCGAGCGGGTCGCTTCCGGCGCACAATTGTGTAACGAGTGGGCGGTATTCATCGCGCCGTCCACCGACACCGCGGACCGCTACGCCGTGCAGGACATCGAGCACCGGAATGAGCCGCATCGTCACGCCTGCCGACCGAGCACCTGCAACATCGCCCGGCAGAAATCGGGCAGGTCATCCGGCTTGCGGCTGCTGACGAAATGCCGATCGATCACCACCGCGGCATCTTCAAAAATCGCGCCGGCGTTGACGAGATCGTCCTTGATCCCGGGCGAGCCAGTCACCTTCACGCCCTTGTAAATCCCCGCGGAAATCGGCATCCAACCACCGTGACAGATCGCGGCAACCAGTTTCCCGGCGGTCGCGAACTCTTTAAGAAGTTGCTTCACTTTGGGATCGCGGCGGACCTTGTCCGGCATCCAGCCGCCGGGGCAAATCACGCCGTGAAAGTCCGCCGCTTCCATGTCCGCAATGGTCGCATCGGCAACGCAGGGGTAACCATTTTTGCCGACGTATTTCTGTCCGGCTTCGGCCCCAGCGACGGTGACATGCACGCCGGCTTCGATCAGCCGCAGCTTGGGATACCAGAGTTCGAGGTCTTCGTAATCATCGCCCACGAAAATGAGCACGCGCTGGGCATGGATCGGATGGGATGTGGTCATCACGGTGTCTCCTACGGAAGCGGTCAAACCGAGGCGGTGAACTGGCCCGGAGGGAACGGTCAGGGTTGATCGAAGCGAAACGTTTTCATGCACGATTCGAAGTTGGCATCGAGCTTTTCACCACCGGCCGAGGTGGTGCTGCAGGTGACCACGAACATTTTTTTCGGAGTGGGAAACAGGTAAAAGGTCTGCCGCAGCAAATGCCCCTGCTGTTCGCCTTCAATGATCAACCGTTCGGTCTTGATGCCGGAAGCGGTTTTGAAGGGTTCCTGCTTGAGCACGCGATATTTTTTGATCGCTTTGGGCAGGAGTTCTTTCGTGGCTTTGATGTAGTTCTCGACGGTCCCCATATAGACTTCGTCGACCACATTGATATTCGAGGCGAACTGGTTTTCGGCGGGGCCAATGGCGAGCTGGTATTTCAGTCCGGGGAATTCGCGGACGGTCCATCCTTCCGGGGGAACGAACGAATAGCCGCCCTCTTTTTCGACGTGGCGTTTCTCTTCTGCCGGCTGTTCTTTCCCCGTTGCGTCCTGAGCATTCACCGACGTGCCGGTGTTAATCGCAGCAAGAGTGGCGGCCATGATCATCCAGCAGCGCATCGATTTCACTCCGCACGGAACCTGATTTGGAAAGGGGGACGCTCGGTGACGGCTATTGTCCGCCCTCCCGAAATCGTGCCTCCCCACTTTGAATCTTTAAGAACCTCTGAGCGTATCGGGAGAGGGGCCGCTCGCAAAGTCAAAGCACTTGCCGGGCCGGTGATTTCCTGGTGCGGTCGAGTTGTCGCTTGGCGTTGAACCGGAAAACCCTCACAATGTGGTCGCGGCGTCGTGTCGTACGCCCGCTTTCAATTCTTTTGATTGTGGCTCGGGCCCCCGGAGTCCTATGACAGCCGACGCGTTCCTGATCGTGAAAAGCGGACCGTTGGAGGGGCGGCAGTTTCGCCTCATCCCCGGCCAGATTACCACTCTGGGCCGCGCTCCCACGAACCGCATTGCCGTTCCGGATGAAGTTTGCAGTCGCAACCACTGCGAAGTCTTTCAGGCCGGCGGACGGTGGCTCGTGCGCGATTTAGGAAGCCGCAATGGGACGAAGGTGCAGGGGCAGACGATCGACGGCGATTGTGCCTTGCAGCCCGGACAACAGTTCCAGCTCGGTTCGACGGTGTTGATGTACACGCTCGATCCGACCGGCCAGGGGAGCGATTCCTCGATTCGCAATCCGTTGGAATCGGACACCGCGACGGAAGTAGTCACCGTCGGGGCGCACCCCGAAATTCTGCATCGCACGCGGAAATCGAGTTACGAATCCGCCGAGGCCCACACGCGCGACCGACTCGGACGCGATCTGGCCCGGTTGTATAAACTGGCGATGGAAATGGGGGCCGCCACCGACGTTGCGGATCTGGCGGAAACGGTTCTGGAAGGTTTGCTGGCCAGTACCGCGGCCGATATCGGCGCGGTGCTCTTGCTCGCTGTACCGACGACCGAGGTGCCCAGTTGTGCGGACCTGCAACTCGTCGTCTACAAGTCGCGCACCCCGATGAAATATCAGCGGGTGTCCGATTCGCTTTCGCAGTTGGCGCTCAAGGAACGGGATGCGATTCTCGCGCGCGATGTGCACCATGACGCCCGGTTATCGAAAAAAGAAAGCGTTCACGAAATCAGCGCGGAAAGCGTGATCTGTGCAGCCCTGCGGGCGGGGGAATCGCTGCACGGTCTGGTCCATCTGTATTCCACCGACCTGGCACGGCCGCTGGGAATGGAGGATCTCGATTTCACGCTCGCCGTCGCCGATCAGTTTGCGCTGTCTGTCGAAAATCTGCAGCGCCGCGAGCAACTGGCCGCCGGGCTGGAGCGGGCCAAGACCGAGAACCAGACGCTTCGCGAACAACTCCGCGTCGAGACCGAACTCGTGGGCGACAGCACGTCGATGAATCGTCTGCGGGATCGTCTCAGCCGCATCGCTCCCACCGGGGCCACGGTGCTGATTCGGGGCGAAAGTGGTGTCGGCAAGGAACTGGTCGCCCGTGCCATTCACCTGAACAGCAATCGCAAGAATGGCCCGTTCATCACGATGAATTGTGCCGCATTGAGCGAAAGTCTGCTGGAAAGCGAGTTGTTCGGTCACGAAAAAGGCTCGTTCACCGGGGCGGTCAATCGGAAGATTGGCAAGTTCGAGCAAGCTCATCAGGGGACGCTGTTCCTGGATGAGGTGGGAGAAATGAGCCTCTCGATTCAGGCAAAATTCCTGCGCGTGCTGGAAGGACATCCGTTTGAGCGCGTCGGCGGGGGGGCGCAGGTGCAGGTGGATGTGCGCGTCGTGGCGGCCACGAATCGGGCGCTCGAAGAAGCGGTCGCCGAAGGGCAATTTCGCAAGGATCTCTATTTTCGGCTGCAAGTGGTGGAGTTAACCGTCGAGCCGTTGCGGCTCCGGCGAACGGACATCCCGATATTGGGCCAGTATTTTTTGGACAAGTTCGCGCGGAAGATTGGTCGTCCGCCGATGGATTTCTCCTCCGCCGCGCTCGATTTGCTGCGCAATTACGATTGGCCCGGCAACGTGCGCGAGTTACAGAACACGATCGAACGTGCCATCATTCTGACTACCGGTCCGCGAATTGAAGTCGACGATATCCAGCTCTCGGCGCTGGGACGAACGGCGCACGATACCGTCAGCCTTCCGGGTGTCGTGCCGGCCGAGTTTCAGCCACAATCGCTGGATGAAATCGAACGTCAGCATATTCTGGCGACTCTGCAAGTCACCGGGGGGAACAAATCGCAGGCCGCACAATTGCTGGGGATTGAACGGTCGACTTTGGACCGAAAGTTGAAGCGTTACGAGAGCGATCAGAAATCGCCATCGTGAGTGGCGTCCGCATCAACGATGTTCGATGTGGCAGAGCCAGATCCCCGATGAGAACTTGAGTGGAATTCAGGCTTTTTTTCCAGAAATTGCCGAGTTTTCGCTTGCTTGCAGTGGTAATTCGGGTGGGTTAAGAGAACCTTTCTGCGTGGGATCGGCAATCGCTTCCGATTCGGAAACCTGTGTGGTTCTCTGACACGGGAAAAACGGGTCTTCTCCGGAAGGCTTCGAGAATTTTTGTTGACAATCAGGCCGTTTGCCAGAAGAATACCTACGCCTTGGTGATCTCCCCGCCTGCTGTCCTACCGGCATGAAGCCTCCGGTCCCTCCGTGTGAGCCAGGAATGGCACCGTCGTCGGCCTCCCCGCCGACGGACGTCACTGTGGACAACTGTCGTTGAAACGCTAGGGCATAAACAGGGCCGACCGGACTTCGTATCGATGTCGCCGGTCGATGGGTAGTCGGTGATGGAACGTCTAAAAAAAGAGTGGAGTCGGGAATGTCGTTCAATTACGACGTAGATGAACTTGAAGATGAAACCGAAGTCGGCTTTGCGGGAGGGTATTCGGATGACGAAGAAGTCGCCGAGTATGAAGATGGCGAGCTGAACTTCGAAGAGATCGACTTTGAAGCCTTAGGCATCGATCCGGGGGCGCCGACAGCGGCGAAGCCGGGGTCGGAAGAAAAGGTGCTGATGCTCGCCGCGCGGTATGCCGCCGGTGTGCCTCTGTGGCACAACAAGGACTGCTACGATCACGGTCCCGGTGAAGCGGGTGCCCGTCTGCTCCGCATGCAGCAACCAGCGAAGAACTAGGAAAAGAACAAGCTTGCAACGGAACCACGTTGCAAACCGCGGGCTCAAACAGACCGCGACGTCCCCGTGACGCCGCGGTCTGTGCGTTTTCAGGGAGACGCGACGAAACTGCCATTCCCGCATTTCCGGGCATTTCTTACAGTTCGCGGTGTTTTCGCCGGAGGGTTTGGTGCCGTGTGAGCACCCGGGACCATCACCGTGCGACCGTGAGAATGCTGACATGAAAATTCGCAGTCCGTGGCTGACGACGATGCTCGTCTGGGCCCTCGTCATGACGATCCGCGTCATCATGCTGACGTGCCGGAAGGTGTACGTCGTTCCGAGCGACAAATTGCGGCTGGATTACACGGTCGCCGTCGACGATCCGCTACGGTTCGTCGGAGCGATGTGGCACGACCAGATGCTCATCCCCACCTTTGCCAGCCACCGGGCGAATCGGCGGCGAACGAGCTGCCTCATCAGCCAGCATCACGACGGCGGTTTTCTTGCCGAAGCGATGCGGATCATGGAACTGACGCCCGTCCGCGGATCCTCCAGCCGCGGCGGAGCCCAGGCCATCAAGCAGTTGATGGAAGACGTGGAAGGGCAGCACATTGTCATCACCCCCGATGGCCCCCGCGGCCCCCGGCACGTCTTCAAGCCGGGAGCCGTGTATGTGGCCTCGCAAACCGGTCGGCCCATCACGGCGTGTGCCTACTCCTGCAAGCGCGAATGGCGGATCAAAGGGAAATGGACCGACCAATTGATTCCGAAGCCGTTCACGACGATTTACCTCGTCCATAGCGAGTTCCTGGCGATTCCGCCGAACATCACGCGGGACCAGCTCGATTTCTACGCCGAGCGCGTGCAGCAGATGCTCGATGAAGTGAACATCGAAGCCGAACGCCTCGTTGGTCGGACCTATACTCCGCCCCAACGCGCCGAATCCGTTCGACAAGCCGCCTGAACTTGTGCTTTGCAGATCACACAGGTTGCATTCCTTTAAAATGTCTCTCTTCCGAGACACTTTCCACTCACTGTCGCTGATGTGATTGTAATTCTCGCTGCGATCAGCATTGTAAAAATCGGGAATTCCTCTTGACACGAAATTCGGCGCATAGCGCCGATTCGCCAACAATGTGTCGAAAGGCATTGGCCGATTGTGAGTTGCGCTGCATCAAGTCGTGCGTGCCAGGATTCTGAAAAGCTCGGCACACCGCTTGCTTTTCTCTGCTGTCGCGATCAGAACGATCTCGCCAGCGACCACCAAGGGGGTGCGATTCGCAGTTCTTCGAGGCGGTTTGATCCCATCACGGAGGAAATCAGATGCTTGTCTTAACCCGCAAGAAGACCGAAACCATCAAGATTGGCAACGAGATTGTCATCACTGTGATTCAGACGGGGAAGGGGACCGTCCGCCTCGGTATCGAAGCCCCGGCCCATGTTCGCGTCCTGCGGGGAGAACTCGCTCCGCACACCACGACCGCTCCGGTCGCCGATGCCACCTCAATCGACGAAGAAGAAGCTGCGATGGATCGTTTTCTGACGGAACTCAATACGCTTTTCGGCATGAGCGATGCTGAGCATACGACTCGCCTGCCGCTGGTGGCGGAAGCGGCGCACTAATCGAACCATGGCGGCTGTCGTCACGGGGCAACGAAGAGGTTCGCCCCTGCGACGTAATTACCGTTCATCCGCCGGCAGAATGTGACCCATCTTGTCGCGCTTGGTGGCGAGATAATGCACCCGCTCTTTTTCCATCGGGGCAATGATGGGGACTTGCTCGACGAGTTGCAGATCGAATCCCGGAAAAGCGTTGATCTTCCGCGGATTGTTCGTCAGCAACCGCACGGCGGACAGGCCGAGATCTTTCAGAATCTGCAGGCCGATGCCGTAGTCGCGCGAATCGGCTTTATAGCCGAGCTTGTGATTCGCCTCGACGGTATCCAACCCCTGATCCTGCAATTGGTACGCCTTCAGCTTGGCGACCAGTCCAATCCCGCGGCCTTCCTGCGGCAGATAGACGACGGCCCCGACGCCTTCCTTCGCGATCATTTCCATCGCGAGGTGCAACTGATCGCCGCAGTCACAACGCAGAGAATCGAGCACATCGCCGGTGAAGCAGGATGAATGCACACGGACCAGCGGCGCGGGGACCGACTTCAAATCACCCCACACAATCGCCAACGGTTGCTGATCTTCGTACTGCACATCGTAGGCGATGACGCGAAATTCGCCATAGTTCCGTGTCTTGAACGGCACATCGGCCTCGCGCTTGACCAATTGCTCGCGCATCCGGCGATAGCGAATGAGTTGCTCGATCGAAATGATCGGCATCTGTTGTTTGCGGGCGAGTGCGACCAGCTCATCAAAGTGAGCCATGCCGCGGCCGGTTTCGCTGAGAATCTCAATCAGCACGCCGACGGGTTGCTTCCCCGCGAGTCGCAGCAAATCAATCGTCGCTTCGGTGTGACCCGCCCGTCGCAACACGCCGCCATCTTTGGCCAGGAGTGGTGAAATGTGACCGGGTCGGACAAAATCCCGCGCGGCGGATGCCGGGTTGCCCAATTCGCGGATGGTCAACGCCCGGGCTTCCGAACTGACGCCGCTGCCGCTGTCACGATGATCGATGGGGGTGAGAAACGCCGTCCGATTCGGAGCCGTGTTCCGTTCCGCCTCGACAATATGCGTCAGCCCCAAGCGTTCCGCAGCTTCCTGCAACAACGGCACACAGAGCACGCCCGCCCCGTGTCGCAGCATAAAATGCACCATCTCCGGCGTGATGTCTTCCGCCGCACAGATGAAGTCCCCCTCGTTTTCACGCTCCTCCGCATCGGTAACGATGACCATCTTCCCGTCGCGCAGGGCCGCGACAGCGTCATCGATACTGCTGAATTCCGGCGGAGCGAGGTGCGTCATTACAAGCAAACCAGTTCTTTGTCAGGGCAGGGGCCACGGTAGTATTGTAGCGCGTCCGGTGGCGATGTGACACGGTTCCGGTGATGAT
>JAKFUG010000052.1 GCA_021732785.1 Planctomycetaceae bacterium | reverse complement strand
GAGTGCCCCCGGTAGGACTTGAACCTACAACAAACAGATTAAGAGTCTGCTGCTCTGCCATTGAGCTACGAGGGCCGTGGCGGGATTATAATCGCCGATTGCAGGATCGACAACTGTGTCCGGGGAGAGACGCAAAGTGTTCGCTCGATGACCGCAACACGAGAGAAAATTCTGCTGGGAAATCCAACCCGTCATCTTTTGCAGATCCATGAAGCGATCGCACAGCTTCTTTGTCTCTCTTTTCACGGATGATCACCGTCCGCTCAACCCCAGCCTTGTCGATTTCCACGATCTGGGCATAATTCCACCACAGTCGACCGTATCGGATCGACAGATTATCAAGCGGAGTTGTGAAGCGGATGAAGTTGGCGAAGTATGGCTGGAACGGCATTTCTCTGACGGCCGGAGTGGCGGTCGCGGCGGTGGGTGTGGCGAGTTTTCTACTCCCGAATCACTTCATTGACGGCGGTGTGACCGGGATTTCGATGTTGCTGGCACAGCTCACCGGAATTCCGCTCGCCGGCGTCCTCGTGCTGGTGAATGCACCGTTTGTGATACTGGGGTATCGACATATCAGCCCGGAATTCGCGGTCAAAAGCAGCCTCGCCATCTTCGGTCTCGCGTTGGTCCTGACGATTGTTCCCTTTCCTGTGGCAACCGCCGACAAACTGTTGGGGGCCGTCTTTGGCGGCTTCTTCGTCGGAGCTGGTGTCGGGCTAGCCATTCGCGGCGGGGGGGTGCTCGACGGCACGGATGTCCTCGCCGTGCTCCTCAGCAAACGATTATCCGCGACCGTGGGCGAGGTGCTGCTGGCCGTCAACGTGGTAATTTTTACCGTGGCCGCCGTGTTTCTCGGTGTTGAGCCGGCGCTCTACTCGGTCCTCACTTACATCGCCGCATCCAAGACCATCGATTTTCTGCTACACGGGCTGGAAGCCTACAATGGGGTGATGATCGTCTCCGCCCAACACGAAGCGATCCGTCAAGGCATTCTCAGCGAACTGGGCCGTGGTGTCACGGCGTTCAAAGCCCGTGGCGGCTACACGGCCGCCGAGCAACAAGTGCTGTTCTGCGTGGTGACGCGGCTCGAGCTATCCCGGTTGGACGCCATCATCAAAACCCACGATCCCGGCGCGTTTATCGTGATTCAACCGGTCCTGGACATTAGCGGCGGCGTCATCAAAAAACGGGCGTTCCATTAGGCTCAATTTGCTATCATGGACTGCTGGAATTTCTTCCCTTTGGACGTTCGATCCCACTGCCCATCGGCGCTCGCTTGAGCAGGAATCCAAGCCATGCAAGTCGTGGAACAAATCGCCGCGGTGCGTGAAGTCATTGCTCCCGTTCAACGAGCGGGGCGGAGTGTGGGCTTTGTTCCCACGATGGGGGCATTGCACCGTGGACATCTCGATTTGATGGAAACCGCTCGAAAAGAGTGCGATTTCGTCGTCACCAGCATCTTCGTCAACCCGTCGCAGTTCGCGCCGCACGAAGACCTGACGAAATATCCGCGACCCAAGGAACGTGATCTCGAACTCTGCCAAAGTGTGGGCGTCGATCTGGCTTTTTATCCGACGGTCGATGAAATGTACCCGCGCGGGGCGGTGACCAGCGTGATTGTCGATGGATTGTCGACCGTTCTCGAAGGGGCCATCCGTCCCACTCATTTCCGTGGCGTGACAACCGTGGTGGCCAAGCTCTTCGGGATCGTGACAGCGGACCGCGCGTATTTCGGACAGAAGGATTATCAGCAGCAGCTCATTATTCGCACGATGACGCGCGACCTCAACATGCCATTGGAAATTCGCACCTGCCCCACAACACGCGATATCGATGGCATGGCCCTCAGCAGCCGCAATGCGTATTTGTCTCCCTCCGAGCGAACCGCGGGGTTGTGCCTCTCGCACGCATTGCAGCGCGGTGCGCAGATGGCGGCGGACGGAGTCGCGCCCGGTGTGATCGCCGAGGCGATGCAGGATGACATCGAAGCAACACCCGGAGTCGTGCTTGATTACGCCGTAGTTGCCGACCCGTGGACGCTCACGGATTTGACGGAATCGCAATCGCAAATGGTGGCTTTGGTCGCCGCGCGCGTCGGTGCGACACGGTTAATCGACAATGCGATCTGGGGACCGTCTCTTTACTAATCAGACCGCCTCCAGCGTCGCTTGCAGTTTCGCGCCCCGTGCCAATTGCTTCCCCGTGCTTCCGCTCTTCACGGGAATTTCGCATCTCGAACAGGATCACTCTCGTCAGATTCCCTCGAATTGGCTATCACAGAGGGTGGTCCATCGGGGTCGTGGGCTCGTCAGAAATCGAAAAGGAATTGCATGCGGCAGGTGCTCTTTCGCATACCGTGGGACGGAATCCCCTGGGGAGCCGGGCACGTTCCGCTCTTCGGGTTCGGCCTATTTCTGGTGCTGTGGATCCTCGCGGCCATCTGGGGATTGATGGCGGCGTATCGCGCGGAAGGCAAGTGGGTATGGCCCGATCTCACCGCGATGGTAATGTGGGTTGCGGTCGCCGGGGGAATTGTGCAGGCCCCGCACTTCGGACGGCAGATCGCACCGCTGGGGATCCCCATCTTTGGCTATGGGATGATGTTGCTGCTCGGCTTGCTGAGTGCCATCGTGCTGGCCGAATTCCGTGCCCGAAAGGCCGGGTATAGCCCAGAAATGATCTGGGACTTGGCGACGACTATTTTCATTCCGGGAATCATTGGTGCGCGGGTCTATTACCTCGTGCAGCACGGCAATCAGGTTTTTGCGGGGAAGCAAGGGCTGCCGGCGATTCTGTTCGCGGCGGTGAATCTCAGCGAAGGAGGACTGGTGCTCTACGGCGGCATCATCGCCGGGGCGCTCGCCTATTTCTGGTTCTGTCACCACCGCAAATTGCCGCCCCTGGGTATTGCCGACATCATTACGCCCTCGGTGTGTCTCGGCGTGGGGTTCGGTCGGATTGGATGCCTGCTGAACGGTTGCTGCTTTGGTGACCGCTGCGACCTGCCGTGGGGCATCGTTTTCCCACACGACAGCGTCCCTTTTCTCGCACTGGTTCAACGCGGCTTTCTTGCCCCCGATGCACTGGCCTCACCGCCTCTGCATCCCACGCAAATCTACAGTTCGATCGATGGCTTTCTCACCGCCGGGCTGACACTCTGGTACACGCGCTACCGTCGCGTTCCGGGGGACGTTTTCGGGCTGGCGTTGCTGATTTCTTCCGCAACGCGGTTCCTCATCGAGTTTCTGCGTGGCGATGAAGGGGCATTTTGGCTTAACCTGACAACGGCTCAACTTATTAGTCTGGGGCTGTTTGCCATCGGAATCGTGTTGCAGGTTTACCTGGGCCGGAAAGCCGAGGGATTGCCGTTACAGGCCGGCGCAACACGGTGAAAAATCAGGGAACCTTTCGCAGCAGCACTTCGTCGAACCTGGTACGACTGTGAATGACGCGTCCGATCAATCGCTGATTGCTCGCTGTCTCGGCGGCCAAACCGAGGCGTTTGGGCTGCTGGTGGATCGCTACCAGCATCGCCTGTACGGGGCGCTTGTTCACATTGCCGGGTCACCGGAACAGGCCCGTGATTTCGCGCAAGATGCTTTCCTGCAAGCGTTTGAGAAATTGAGATCGTTTCGGGGCGACGCGGCCTTTTACTCGTGGCTGTTCCGCATTGCCTTGAATGTTGCGATCAGTGCCCGCCGTAAAACCCACCGTGTGACCGCATCAATTGACGCCATCCGGGACGCCACCGGCCAGGATCCGGAAGATGGACGGACGTCCTCATCCCCTTGGCATGAAATGCACGTTGCCGACCGAAAACGGCTCGTGCAGAAGGCGCTCTCCGAAATTCCCGAAGAATATCGCATCGCTTTGGTGATGAAAGAAATGGACGATTTGAAGTACGAGGAAATCGCTGCGATCCTCGATGTTCCGCTGGGAACGGTCCGCAGCCGAATCCACCGGGGCCGGATTGAATTGCGAGCCAGGCTGCAAGGGGTTCTTCGCGCCGAAGAATCGTAGGGTGGGTTCTGCCCACCGAGATGATCGATAATTTGCTGATGAAAGTTGTGAAATTGCCCGCTTGATCACGTGCCGGTCAATGGGGGTGAGGTAAACGAGAAATGAGACCGGGAGAAGCAGACGAACTGTTGTCGGCGTACCTCGACCGCGAGGTGACGCCGGCGGAGCGCGAATGGATCGAGTCGCAACTCGATGCCTCGCCGGATACGCGCGCCGAACTCGACGCAGTGGCGGAATTGTCGCTCTGCTTGCGCACGATGGACCGACCGGAAGCGCCGCCGGAATTGAAGTCCGACATCATGCAGGCGCTCGTCGGTCGCCGGATCGAAGCCGTCCCCGCAAAACCGGCCGGGCGTCGGTTACGCCGGGAATGGAACGTCATGACGATCGCGGCGATCGCTACCGCTGCCTGCGGGTTGTATATCGCTGTCACCGGCTTGAATACAGGCAACCTTGCGAAGAAATCTTCATTCGCGGTCAGTGTGACCGACAGCGCCCATCCCACCATTCGCACGTCGCTGGACGATCTCGCCAGTGATCGGGAACGAATGATGGTCCGCAACGAGTTCGGCGACGGACTCACTGACACGGCGTCAGAGACATTTTCCGCCTCATTCAAAAGGCATGCTGATCTGGCACCGCGCGGTGCCGCCGAGAATGCTCCAACATCTGGACCGGCAACGCCGGGCAGCGCCGTGATGTTGCGCGGAAACGCCCATATCGACGGCACCGCCCCGGTGGCAGGGAAGCCATCCAGTTCCGAGGACAATGCGCTCGACAAAGTCGCACTGAACGACTTCCTCAATACCTGGGCGGCGACCGATGCTCCGGACCGTTATGTCGCGAACATCGATTTGATGGTTCTCGACGTTCGGCGTACGGCGACCGGGTTTCAGGCTTTATTGCTCGACAACGGGGTGGAGAACGCCCCGGAAAATGAGGCGCGGCAAGCCAAGTTGTCGGGGTCCGGAAAGAAGCTCGCCAGTGATGCTCCGGCGGCCAATGCCGAATTGAGTGAGTCACTCGGAGACGAATCGATGATCGCGGTCTATGTCGATACGACGACCGATCGGGTCACCAGGTCGCTGGAAGAACTCTCGCTAAAATATGATGTCGTCGGCATCCGGTTGCAGCAACCGCTGGCACTGGCGCGCGAGGTCGAGGACGAAGTCATTGCGGACCCGAAGAACGAAGTCCAGATGGCAGAAAAGAGCCAGCGTCGCGCCACGACTCCGACGGACGTCACCAACGAATATTTTCTGCAGCAGAGGGCCTATTCCCTCGAAGCCGCGGAAATCGACGGGCCCGCTGACGCCATCAAAGCCGTCAACACGGACGATTACGCCGCGGCTTTGGCATCGACGAATCCCGCGGCGGAGGCATCGAATCCTGATTCCCGATTGTCCCCAGGGACGCCCGCGCCGCGCGCCGCCAAATTTTTGGCAAATCAGAAAAATGAGGCTCTGGCCAATTTGAAAGACCGCAACGCCGCCGTCAACCTCAACTACTGTGCCGAAGTTCGGTTGCCGTTCGCCAACAATTTTGGACTGGTGAATAATAGCGACATGAATACGAATGGCTTCGCCCCCTTCGATGCGAAGTCGAATGGTTTGGCGCTGCAGAATACGTCCGGGACTAAGGATTTTGCCCGGAATTCGTTGCCGAATCACCAAGTTGGCAACAGCGGGGCCGCGAATGGACGTTATCGGCAATCCAGCGCTCGGGACGGCGGCTCGTCAGTCCGGGTGCTGGTGGTTTTCCAGGACGCCCCGCTCCCCGCGAAAGCCAAATCCGGGCCGTAAATGCCGCGGAATCGGCACGGCCGGGCACGTTCATCGGCTCGCCGAACGTCAGAAATCTCCCCACGGTAATTCTCATCGCAGCCATGGGATATAATTCCCCCGGACACGCATCGTCTAGGCAGGCGCTGCGGATCGCATTACGCGGCGGGCGGGTGAATGAGTTCCAAGTGGATCTGGCCGTTTGAACTGATGGAAAAACTCGGCGAAGGCGGCATGGGTGTCGTCTATCGTGGACGCTACGTCGGTAACAATCGCATCGTCGCGGTCAAACTCCTTCCCGATGACGTCGCCGCGAACGAAAACCTCGTGGCCCGTTTCGATCGCGAGATCGAAATTCTGAAGCAACTGAAGCATCCCCACATCGTCAACTGCTTCGGTGGTGTCTGCGAGAGCAAGCAACGTTTCTATGCCATGGAACTCGTCGATGGCGGGACGCTCGCCGACCATCTGCAAAAGCATGGCCGGTTCACTTGGGATTACGTTCTCGAATACGGTTTGCAGATGTGTTCGGCACTGGATTATGCCCACCAGCGGGGCGTCATTCACCGGGACATCAAACCCGGCAACTTTCTGCTGACCAAAGCGGGCAAAATCAAACTCAGCGATTTCGGTCTCGCCACCATGGTTGCGGCCGCGCGGATCACTCGCGCCGGGAAAACCGCGGGCACGTTTCAGTACATGGCCCCCGAACAGATTCAGGGAAAGCCGCCCCTTTCGAATAAGACCGACCTGTATGCGCTGGGGTGCGTCTTCTTCGAGTTGCTTACCGGCAAGCCCCCGTTTGAGGCCGACAATCCCGCTGCCGTTCTACACATGCACTTGAAGGAACCGCCGCCGCGCGCGATCACGGTCTGTCGTGATTGCCCGCCCGAACTCGACCAACTGATCGCCGACTTGCTGGAAAAAAATCCGGACAACCGTCCGGAGAACGCTTCCGTCGTGGCGCAGCGACTCGATTCTATCCTGCGGCCATCGCGGATGGGCATCGACCCGTTTGGTCACACGGCGAACGAGATTGCTACACCGATTTCGTCGAAATTGATGCCCGATGAAGAAGCGGCTCCCGTCGGGCTGTCACGTTTCCAACGCCGTTTGCTCTATGCCGCGTGGAATGCCGTCGTCATTCTGACCGTCGCCACGACGCTCTTCTGGGTGCAAGCGAGCTACTGGCGAAAGCAATCGCAGAGTTGGGAAAAAGCCTGGATCACTGCGGCGTACGGTACGGACTACACCTTGCAACTGGCCGCCGTCGGGGAATTGGGGCGGCATGGCCCACTCGGTCGCGAGGCCGAGGCAACCGTGCTCAGTGCGCTCAGTTCCACACAGCCGAGCATCAAAATTGCCGGATTGCAGGCGATCGAACGCCAGCCGGCATCCATGAAGAAGCATCTAGCGCAAATCTTGAAAATGGCGAAGCAGGACGAAAACGATGGGGTGAGAGCCCAAGCCGAACGGACGCATGAATCCCTGAAACTCGCGTCATCCGGTGGCGGGTGGGGCACACTGTCGACGCTGTTCTTTTGGCTGTCGGTTGCCTGCGTGTTGGCCTCGCCCTGGCTCATTGTGGAAAAACCCTGGCAAACATGGTGGAAGTCGCGCTCGCGCGATCTGGTCGCCATGCAGAGTTCGTCGCGCCGTCCATAAGCCGTACATCTTGCCCAATCCGGTGTATCAGCCACTTTAACGCAATCGCGATAACCGCCAATGTCTTGCTGAGAGTTGAAGCGGAACCGATCTGTTCGAACTCGAGCCGTTGCTCCCGAAACGGGCATAGTCGCGCTCGCCTCAAAGCCGATCACGCGCTAGGAGAGCCATTCCGGTTGACGGTACGTCAATTCCAGGACACGAATTCTCTTGCCGGACCGTTCCACAATGGCGACCGTTCCTTTGCCGAACCCGACAAAGAAGAGCACGCCCAAGCCGACGGTCGTGACCAAGCCTGCGTCAGAGCAGGTCAACGAACCCGTCGAACAGCCTGCGAAGCGTGAACGCCGCGGGCTTTCCCGTTGGCTGGTGTTGCTGGTTCTTCTGGGAATCGGCATCTATTTCCTGCCAGATCTCGTGGCCCGAACATCGCTGCGGCAATCGATCCCCCGCATTCTGGCACCGCGCTGGAAGGGAACCATCGAACTTGGCGAAACCGCGCTCGGATGGTTCTCGCCGATTGATATCCGCAACATCGTCTTGCACGATCGCGAAGGCAACACACTCGCCACCGTCGGTCGACTGCAATCCACCGAAACGTTGTGGGGATTGATCACGCATCCCCACACGCTCGGCGAGTTTCGATTCGAGCAAACCATCGTGCATCTGAAAATGAACGGGGACCGGACGAACTGGGATGCGCCCCTGACCGCCATGTCCGAACCGCAGACGCCTTCAAATTCCGGTGCGAGTCAATGGAACCTGCAGTTTCTCAAGGCTCAAGTTCTTGTGACCAATCTCGATGACGGTCTGGAACAAACACTGGACGGGATCAATATCACTGTTGCCCAGGGGAACACGAATCCTTCCGTGATGACCGTCGAAGCCACGATTCCTGACGATCACGCTCAACAAAACCCGTCACTCACCGTGAAAATCCTCATGCTGGCGAATGTGCCGCCCAGCATTCAGATCGCTTCGCAGGACTTTGATCTCGCCCGCCTGCAGCCGTTGTGCCATCTCGTCTCCCCACTCGGTGTGATCCGTGGTCGCATGACCGGCACGTTGAAAACGGAGATGACGGCAACGGATGGAACCGCATGGTCCATCGATGCCGAGCTCGATGTGAAAAACGGGACCGCGGCCGGTTGGGCATTCCTCGCCGGCGATATTGTGCAACTCGAAGACACGTCACTCCGGGGCCGATTGACTCGCAAGGGGGATCGCCTGGAATGTGAACACATCCAACTGCAAACCGATTTTGCAAAATGGACCGCTCACGGAACGTGTCAGTGGCCGTCGGCATCCCTAATGCCCACCACGGCCGATTCCGCATGGGAAGCCTTCGCCGATGACTTTCAAATCACTGCCGTCGTGGATGCGGCCAAAGCGGCTCAACGGTTCCCCAAGTTTCTGCGTTTGAAGTCCGGGGTCGCCATCACCTCAGGGCAAGTTCAAGCGACATTGCTCACCATCAAGGACGATAAAGGTCGCGCGCTCGATGGAACCGCTCGATTCTCCGATCTCGCCGCGAACATCGACGGACAGGAACGCCGCTGGACCGCGCCGCTCGATGCGCAATTGTTGCTGCGACCATCCGCCGACGGGATTCAATGCGACCGCCTCGCCCTGCGGAGCGATTACTGCCAGATTCTGGGGCAGGGAACTCCCCATGCCGCGAAGTTCCGCATCACAGCGGATCTCGATCGGTTATGGCAGGAGATCGCACCGTTAGTCGACTGGGAAGGGGCTTCGATCGCGGGCTCCGCGCGCTTCGATGGCACGATTCAACGCAACGATGCCGAAGCGGTGACGCTGCACATCGAAGGGCAGGGCGAAGGTCTCCGCTGCGGCCCGGCGAACCAGCCGGTCTGGAGTGAACCGAAGATTGCGATCACGCTGGATGTCGTCGGCAAAGGCCCGGCGTCCGCCCCGTGGACCACGCTCACAACGGGAAAGCTGACGCTGCAAAGTGGCGAAGACCGGTGCGATGCACAATTGCTGAATGCCGTCGAATGGAACCAGACGGCGGCCCCGTTGCCGATGTCCGTGGAACTCGCGGGCGATTGGTCCCGCTGGCAAACCCGCCTGCGACCGTTCTGGTTTGATCCGTCGATCATCATCGCGGGCCGTGGGTCCGTTCAGGCCAGGGTGCTCTATTCCCCCAATACGATTGATGTCCAATCGGCCATCGTGAAGTCGCAACCGTTAGCGATCACCATGCCCGGCTGGCAAATGCAGGACGCGGCATTTGAATCCACGCTGCAAGGCGTATGGGACGCCAAGACCCGCACATGGACCACACCGACCACAAAAGCCCGCGGCGAATGGGGCGAAATCGCATGGACCGATGGCCGCGTTGCCGTGGATCAACCCGCTGGGGATGTTTCGGGGCGTCTGAATCTCAATCTCAATGTCGGTCGTCTATCGCGTTGGCAGCAGGGCGACATCAAACACCATCTGCTCGGGCAACTCATTGGTACCGTCGATCTGAAACCCAATCGCGATGTGCTGCAGGGGGATATCGATCTCCGCATGACAAACGCTGTGATCGCCGGGCTCAGTAGCGATCCGCAGCCGCGCTGGATTGCCCTCTGGCGCGAGCCGGAATTCGGCGTGAAGGGAAACCTGCAACATCGAGCTGCCGGAACGGCGTGGGACATTACGTCCCTCCAACTGAGTGCGAGCGGGCTGGCCATGACAACGAATGGCCGCATCAACCCGCGGGGTGATGCCACAGAAATAGATTTGAAAGGACAGATCGCTTACGACTGGGACCAGTTGATGAGCCGTCTCGATCCGAGCTGGGCCGAGAAAATCCGCCTGACCGGCCGAGGGGAACGGCCGTTCGCCGTCCGTGGCACCATGCGTCCGGCCGCTGACGGCAGCGTTTCCATTGCCGATCTGTCAGGCGAAGGTCAACTCACCTGGGAGCAAGCGACTCTCTATGGCATGCCCCTCACGGCGAATGATCTTTCGGCTCGCTTCGCACAGGGGCAAGGCCAACTCGGCCCCTTGGACCTGACGGTGGCGCAGGGACGCGTACACCTCGCACCGCAGCTCGACTTCCGCCAACAAGCGCTGCTGACATTGCCCGCCGGTCGTATCGTGGATCAAGTCAAACTGACACCGCAGGTCTGTCAGCAGTTGTTGAAATACGCGTTTCCCCTCGCCGCCGATTCCGCCGAAATGGATGGCGAATTTTCGCTGGATGTCAGTGAAAACGTTTGGCCGCTGGCATCACCGCAGTCGGGGCAAGCTCGGGGAACGATGACGATTCATCACGCGCGCATCGAGCCCGGTCCCTTGGCAGGACGATTGACGACCGTGATCGAACAAGTCCGTGCGGTTCTGGAACGCCGTAACCCGGCGGCGACGAATCCGACGCGGGTGGTACTGGAATTTCCGCAACAGCAAGTGGCCGTCGCTCAAAGCCAGGGCCGCGTCTTTCACGACCGCATGACGGTGCGGATCAATGACCTCGATCTCGTCACCGGCGGCTCGGTGGGTTTCGACGAGACCTTGCAATTGACGTTCCTGCTGCCGATTCAGGAAAAGTGGGTTCGTGGCACCCCGGCACTCGCGAAACTCGCCGGGCAGACGTTGCGGATTCCCGTCACGGGAACGTTAAAACAACCGCAGGTCGATCCCAGCATCCTCGGCGAACTGGCCCGTCAGGCGGCGGGTTCCACCATCGAGAAAGCCATCGACGATACCGTGCTGAAACAACTCGACCGATTCTTACCACGCCGCAACTGATGCGGTCGGAACCATCGCGGCACGGAACTCGCGCACCAGCGACTCTTCCATGACCGCCGTGCGGTTCTGATCGCGACACACCGCCGAGCGAACCGCAATGACATCCGGCTCGGCGGCAAGAATCGTTGGCAGATCGCAGCGACGGAGCTGTCCTGCAACCGCGATCATCAACCCCGCCGTTCTCGCTTTGCAGGTGATTTCGCGCAGTTCGTGTGACGAGACCGCATCAAGCAAAGTGCCACCGTTTTTTGAGAACGTGTCGAGCAACAATCCCGCGCATCGGGTCTCGATCGCCGCCTCCAGGACTTCACGGATTGGTGGCGCGTAAGCAGCCTCCGCGTCGACATACGCCACGGCAATCCACGATCCGTGCGGGCGCATGGCATTCCGGGCAGACAACCAGCGGGCATACCAATCGGTGTGTTGTCGGCAACCGCTCAGTCCCATTTTCAGCCAGCGGACCGCCACGGGAATGCACGGCGTTTTTGTACCATTCAGATCGAGCAGTTCCCCCAAGGCAACACTGCATGGAACGTTCGGCGCCACTTGCGATACGGTCCGAACGATTTCCGCGATGGCTTCGGGGGAGGCCATCCCCAATGATCCCGCGGACGGTTCTTTCACATCGATGATGTCCGCCCCGCCACGCACGGCGGCGAGCGCTTCTGTTGCGTTGCGGACGCTGATCAGCAGACGGGGAAGAGATTGCACGGATCGCGGCCAATCAATGTCGAGAGTGCAGGAGACCCGTCGCTTGCGCTCCGGGCTGGTACTGTAGTTCATTCCGTGCGTAGAGTGAGATGTTTCAGAGCGCGGCCGGCGAGTGTGCCGGTGGGGATCCCCTGAAAGACGGCGGGGTGTCCGTTCACGAAGACGTACCGTGTTCCCCTGGCATACTGGTGCGGATCCTCGAACGTGGCGACGTCGATGTACTCCTTTGGATCAAACACCACCACATCGGCGAAGTAACCGTCTTTCAGATAACCGCGATCTTTGAAGCCGATGATGTCGGCGGGCAAGCCGGTCGCACTGCGGATCGCGTGCTCAATGGGGATCACGTTTTCCTTCAACGAATAACGGCCGATTTTCCGGGCGAATGTGCCGTAATTGCGGGGATGCGGGCGGTCTTCGCCGGGGAGATACGAACGGCCGTCGGAGGCCGTCGCGACCCACGGGCGCTGCATCGCCATGCGGACGTCGTCTTCATTCATGGAGAAATTCACCACCGCGGCACCACCGTGACGGAGAATCTCGAGCGCGACTGCCAACGACGTTTGACCCGACGCTTCCGCGGCTTCCACGAGATTCTTGCCGATCCACTCCGGATGGGATTTGCACCGCACCAGATAAATCGCGGCTCCATCACGCTTGGTCGACAAACTCGCCTGGATCTCATTCTGCAACTTCGGGCCGGTGACCGAATCGTCGAGGCGCTGAATGAATTCTTTTGTCCCGCCGGAGCGTGCCCACGTCGGCACGATGGTCGCATCGAGGGATGTGCTGGAGGCCGTGTACGGGTATTGATCGGCGGTCACCTTTTCGCCCCGTTTCTGTGCTTGTTCAATCTGCTCCACTGCCAAACGCAACGTCCCCCATGACTCCTGTCCGGCCGCTTTGAAATGCGAAATGTGCGCGGGCAATTTCGCGTCTTTGCCAATCCGCAAGGCTTCCCCCACCGCGGACAGCAGTTCGGTTCCTTCGCCGCGGATATGGCTGGCATAAATGCCGCCGTGCGTGGAGACGACTTTGGCCAGCGCGATCAACTCTTCGGTGTCGGCATAGACGCTCGGAACATAAATGAGCCCGGTCGACATCCCCCACGCCCCATCCCGCATCGCCTGATCCGTGAGTGACTCCATTTCTTGGAGTTCTGCTGCCGTGGCTCGGCGATCGACTTCACCGACGACATGCGACCGCAGCGAACCCTGTGGAAGCAGATGGGCGACATTGGTCCCCGCGCCGCCCTGATCGATCTTGTGATAAAACTCGCCCGTGTCGACCGGGCCGCTGCCGCAGTTACCAGTGATTTGCGTGGTGCAACCTTGAATGACGTAATTCACGCAAGCCCGCAGGGCGGGATCGACAACCTGACTGTCGCTGTGGGTGTGGAGATCGATAAACCCGGGGGCAACGTAGAGCCCGGTGCAATCGATTGTCCGTCCGACGCGGCCGGTCTTGAATGAGCCGATGGCGACGATCTTGTCCCCTTTCAGCCCGACATCGCCCAAGCGTCCCGGCGCGGCGGTGCCATCAAAAATCGTCCCGCCGCGGAGGAGAACGTCGACATCGATCGTGGATGTTTCCTGCGCAACCGCGGCAGGAGTACAGAGGACAAACGAAGCCATTGCGCAGAGACACAACGAAATTCGCCGCCCCAGATCGAAGTCACCCGGACAGCCCAACATGCTCATTCCTACCGTTGAGAAAAACTGCGGACTACGGCGATCGTTGCTTGAATCGTGGCAAAATTGTATTGAGATGCAAGTCTGGCAGTCCAATTGGCTAGAATCTGGTGAAAAACCACTCACAATTGTGGTGCGGGGCCAAAAATGGGCTTCCGCTTGTGGTCGCGGGAGTCTATTATACCGGACTCGCCTGACTGCGACGGGCTGATTGTCCGTCACACACCTGTTGAAGCTGTCTGCTCCGGCCGGAACGCGACCGCAAGGAATGCGAGGCCGACTTTCCCGCCCATTATGAGTTCTACGAACACCATGCGACGGAACGACATCCGCAATATCGCCATCATTGCCCACGTTGACCACGGCAAAACGACTTTGGTCGACTCACTCCTGAAAGCCAGCGGCCAGTTCCGCGAATCCCAGCTTCAGGGCGACTGCATTCTCGACTCCAACGACCAGGAGCGCGAGCGCGGCATTACCATCCTCGCCAAGAACATCGCCCTGATGTACGGCGACACGAAGATCAACATCATCGACACGCCCGGCCACGCCGATTTCGGCGGCGAAGTCGAGCGCGTCCTCAGCATGGCTGACGGAGCTTTGGTGCTCGTCGATGCTTTTGAAGGACCGCGGCCGCAAACCCGTTTCGTGCTGCAAAAGGCCCTCGAAGTCGGTCTCCAGCCCGTCGTCGTGGTGAACAAGATCGACCGTTCGGACGCGCGCCCGCAGGACGTGCTGTCCGAAACGTTCGACCTGTTCTGCGAACTCGGTGCGGATGATCAGACCCTCGATTTTCCGTACATCTTTGCCAGCGGTCGCGCCGGCTTTGCAACGACCGACCCCACGATTCCGTCGACCACAATGCAGCCCTTGCTCGACATGATCGTCAAGCGCGTTCCGGGACCGCTCACCCATCCCGACAAGCCGTTGCAGATGATGGTCACGTCGCTGTCGTACTCCGAGTTCGTCGGCCGGATCGCGACGGGGCGGATTGTCTCGGGCAAAGTCAAACCGGGGCAAAAAGTTGTGATCATGAAAGCGGACGGGAAGAATGTTCCCTGTACCGTCGTGAACGTCGAAGTCTTCGAAAAACTCGGCCGCGTTCCGACCGCGGAAGCGCTCGCAGGGGATATCGTCGCCCTCACCGGGCTCGAAACCCCGGAAATCGGTGATACCGTCGCCGATCCGGAAAGCCCGATTGCATTGCCGCGCGTCAGCGTCGACGAACCGACGATCTCGATGACTTTTACGATCAACACCTCACCGCTTGTCGGTCAGGCGGGCGGTGGGAAGTTCCTCACCAGCCGCCACCTGCGGGCGCGGTTGATGCGGGAACTCGAGTCCAATGTCGCTCTCCGGGTCGAAGAACTCGAGTTGAAGGACCAGTTCAAAGTTTCCGGTCGCGGTGTGTTGCACCTCGCCGTGCTCATCGAAACGATGCGTCGCGAAGGTTACGAATTGTCGGTCGGCAAGCCGCAGGTCATTCGCAAGCAGGTGAATGGGAAGTGGCACGAGCCGTTCGAAATGTTGGAGGTCGACGTTCCGACTACGGAACTCGGCGGCGTGATGGAAATCGTCGGCAACCGTCGCGGCCAGGTCGTGGAGATGGCCAGCAGCGACTCCGGCATGTCGCATGTTGAGTTTTCCATTCCCGCTCGTGGCCTCATCGGCATCCGCACGAAGCTCCTCAATGCGACACGCGGCGAAGCGATCATCCATCACCGGTTTGAAGGTTACCGCGAGCAGGAAGGGGAAGTGCCCCATCGTCAGAACGGCGTGATGGTCTCCCAGGACCGCGGCCGGGCTGTGGCCTTCGCGCTCAATAAGCTGCAGGACCGGGCGGACATGTTCGTCGGCCCGGGCGATGAAGTTTACGAGGGGATGATCGTCGGCGAGAATTCGCGCGACAACGATCTCACTGTGAATCCGATCAAGGAAAAGAAGCTGACCAACATGCGGGCCTCGGGGTCCGATGAAAACGTGATCCTCAAGCCGCCGCGCCGGTTGTCGCTGGAAATGTCGCTCGAGTACATCGAAGACGACGAGTATGTGGAAGTGACGCCGAAGGCGATCCGTTTGCGGAAGATCCGGCTGTCGGAACAGGAACGAAAACAATACCACCGGTCCGATTCCGCCGCGACGTAACGATCTCTGACAGAGATGTCTGATTCCCGGAAGCCCAGCCATTCCTATGGCTGGGTCTCTTTATTTTATCATCATCGGGAAAAAGCCCCACGGTTCAGAAACCGTGGGCTTCCAGAGTTCATTCCACCACATCAGCAATGATCAAGGTTCGATCATCGTTCGGTGGTAATCCCCCGGTGAAGCTGGTGACGGCGTTGAGCAGTTTCTTCAAGGCGGACGACGCATCGTCGCGGCAATCGGCGACGACCATATCGAGCCGTGCGACCCCGAATAATTCATGGTGGGCGTTCGCAGCTTCCGTAATTCCGTCGGTGTAGAGCACCAGACGGTCACCGACGGCGAGAGTGATTTCGGCTTCGCGGTATTCGAGATCGGCCACGAACCCCATCGGCAAATAATTCGCCTGATCGAGTGCATCCACTTCCCAGCGCCCGCAATGTCGCAATCGGGGCGGATTGTGTCCGGCGCTGGCAAAAACGAGCTTCCGCGTGGCAGGATCGTAGATGCCGTAGAAAGCCGTGACAAAGTGTCCGGAGCCACTGGTGTAACGCGTCGCCAGGTGATGATTCAGAAAGTTCAGCAACTCGCGCGGCGAATGATTGTCGCTGCAATGCATGTGGGCAATACAGTGCGTGACGGCCATGACCACTGCCGACGGGGTGCCGTGCCCGCTGACGTCGGCAATCAGAATGCCCCAGCGACCGCGCGAGAGGGGAAAGAAATCGTAATAGTCGCCGCCGGCGCGCCGCGAGGTTTGATAGTGCGCCGCAAGATCGAGCGTCGGAATCTTTGGTAGTTCCGCGGGCAACAGCGACCGCTGAATATCGGCGACGACTTGCAGCTCGCGATCGACTTCCTTGTAGGCGGCATCGCGCTGTTCGGCGAGGACCAGCGTTTGCGTGGCCCGACCAAAGAGGTTGGCCATCCACACTCGTTCGGGCAATTCCTCCCATGTGAACGCGTTCGGTTCCTTGCGTCCCACAACAACCATATTCAGTGAAACACCTTGATCGAACAACGGAATCGCGAGGATCGAGCGCATTCCATGCAGGAACTCCGCCGCGGGGTCATCCGGATCGATCTCGGCATCATGCAGCACCTGCGGGCGATCACCATAGATGAGCTGGCTCAACAATCCGCCGGAGAATGTCGGCAGGCGATGCGCTTCCCGCCACGGATTGATCTCTTCCTGCCAGCCACTGAAGCGGGTGACGCGAAACTGCGGGTTCGGCAAATCGCGGCGGCTCAGCGAGATCCTTCGGTCGACCGGCAACAGCCCCTGCATCCGTTCGGAATACAATCGCACCATTTGCTGCGGGTCGGTCTGCAGGCTGAGTTCCCGCATAGTGGCGATAATGGCATCGAGCCGCGCCTGCCAGGCGGCGGAAGGGGCCGCCGCCGCATTCGGGAGCAACTCGGGAAAAGCTAACCGTAATGACATACATCCGTCTCACAAAGGTCATTCCAGAGTAACGCCGGAATGGTTCCTGATTGTAGTCACCGGCCTTTCGTTTTCGCAGAGAAAAGAACTCTTCCCGGTCGACTTTTGCTCATCGCAAAAACGAATTCCGATCACGAAAGCGTTCTCGTGCTAAGTCATTGATTCTCGCCAAGTCGAATCGACGGCAGGGGCACGTTTGATCGACCCTGAAAACCTTCGGAGAACTTGCCGCTTCACGAACGTCGGACCTTCCGTTAGAATCGAATCGCCCGCCTCGCATCCCGGTTTGGTCCCACCCGCTACGGTTATGAGGATCTCCGCATGGTGTTCGCGCCGCCCTTGCAGAAGAGTGCGTCCCTTGCTGTCGCTCTTTTCATGATGGCGAGTGCCACCGCGGGTTCCGATCCGACGCAACCGCAATCGGATTCCACGAATCGCCCGCCAAACGAAGCGGTGCAATTGACGCGCGACGTCATTCCCGCGCTGACGAAAGCCGGATGCAATGCCGGCGCATGTCACGGTTCTTTTCAGGGCCGCGGCGGATTCGCACTTTCACTGCTGGGGTTTGATGCGGCGTTTGATTACGACGTTCTCACGAAGGCGTCGCGCGGACGACGCGTCAACCCCGCCTCGCCCGCTCAGAGTTTGTTATTGCTGAAACCGATGGGCCTTGTGCCGCACGGAGGCGGCAAACGCATCGCGGCCGATTCGGAAGTCGCGCAAGTTCTGGCCAAATGGATGGCCAGCGGGATGCCCGGTCCGCAAGCGAACGATCTCGACGGATTGCGAATCCGCGTCGATCCTCCGCATGCAGTCTTGTCCCTCAAGACGAACCATTCGACTCAAACCGATTCCAAGGAACGAATCGCGCTCTGTGTGACCGCGACATTTGCCGATGGGTCAGCGCGGGACATCACGCGCTGGGCTTTGTTTGATGTGCGCGACCGGACGATTGCCGAAGTCTCCCGCAGCGGCGAGGTGACGGCCGTGCGTTGCGGCAAAACGGCGGTGACGGTGCGGTATCTCGGGCAGGTCGCTTCCGTGGGTGTTTCCATCCCCTTTGGGCCGACGGGGGAATTCGACTTTCCATCGGAGAATCCCCTCGACGCGACCGCAGTCACGGAATGGAAACGGCTCGGCGTCGAACCGGCACCATTGACGAATGATGCCACCTTCCTGCGGCGTGTGTTTCTGGACTTGATTGGCACCTTGCCGACCGTAGACGAAGCCCGCCAGTTTCAAGCAGACACATCCGCCACGAAACGGTCGCGAATCATCGATCAATTGCTGGAGCGACCGGAGTATGTCGATTATTGGTCGCTGAAATGGGGCGACTTGCTGCGAGCGCATCGCCGCTATCTCGGCGACAAAGGGCTGGCGAGCTTCAACGGCTGGATTCGCCAATCGGTGCGCGACAACAAGCCGCTGGATATGATGACGCGGGAATTGCTCACGGCCCAGGGAAACCTCTTTACCAACGGTCCGGTGGGCTACTTCTTTATCGATGACAAAGTGGAAGACCTCGCCGAGACCACATCGCAGGTTTTCCTCGGCATCCGCTTGCAATGCACGAAGTGCCATCATCATCCCAACGAGGTGTGGAGCCAGGACGATTACTACGGCCTCGCCGCGTTCTTCTCGAAGTTAGAAACGAAAGACAGCGGCACGATCGGGTCGCGGTTTGGCGGACCGAAGAGCCTGAGGGCCACGAGGACGATCAACCCCAATCGCAAGCCGCAAATGGTTGTGGCCCCGCGCGTGTTCGGTGCCCGTCCTTTCGATCGTGAAACGACAATCGATCCTAAAGCCACCACGGAATCGGCAGAAGACGTCGTCGATCCACGGCAGCAACTCGCCGAGTGGATCACGAAGGCCGACAATCCGTACTTCGCGCGGAACTTCGCCAATCGCTATTGGGCGGCGCTGTTCGGCGTGGGATTAGTGGAACCGGTTGATGACCTGCGGGCGACGAACCCTGCGTCGATACCGTCGGTGCTCGATGCACTCTCGCAGAAGTTTGTCGAACAGGGCTTCGATGCGAAGTCGCTGTTGCGCACAATCTGCACGTCTCGGGTTTATCAGCTTGCGCCGGAATTGAACCCGTCGCGCGATGTCGACGGAACGCTGTTCACGCATCGCATTCCCCGTCGACTGACCGCCGAGGTGTTGCTGGACGCGATCAATCAGGTGGCCGGAACCACCGAAACGTTTACGGGCCAACCCGTGGGAACGCGCGCGATTGCCCTCCCGGACCCCACGATCGCTTCGAATTTCCTCAGCACGTTCGGACGCCCGCAACGCAATAATCCGTGCGAATGCGCACGGGGTTCGAACACCGATTTGTCTCAAGCGCTCCATCTGGCGAACAGCGCCGATTTACACGGCAAGATCATCTCCACCGCCGGTCGACTGTCGGCACACCTCACCGCCAACCGCGGCGATGACGAAATCGTTGACGATCTGTATTTGTCGGCCATGACGCGCCTCCCGACGGATGAAGAACGAACGGTGATTCGCGAGTTACTTGCCGACGGCACACCGCATGAAGCAACCTGGCAGGACATCCTGTGGGCCTTGCTGAATAGTGCGGAATTTGTCTTCGGACACTGACGGAATTCCCAACGCCCGGAGTTTGCGAAATGTTCCAAATCGATCATCCGACGCGCAATTGCGAAGGGCTCGCGCGGCGCGCTTTTCTGCAAGTGGGAAGCTTGGGACTCTTTGGCTTAACGCTGCCGAAACTCCTGCAGGCCGAGCAAGCCAACCCCACGATGCGGACGAAGGACACGAACTTCATTCTGCTGTGGACGAACGGCGGCATCAGCAATATGGACACGCTCGACATGAAGCCGGACGCGCCGGTCGAGTACCGGGGCGAGTTTCAGCCGATTTCGACAAATCTTCCCGGACTTTCCGTCTGCGAACATCTCCCCCTGATGAGTCGCCAGATGGATAAAGTCTGTCAGGTGCGAACCATCGTGCATCTGGGAAGCCAGCATGCCGAAGCGACGCACTGGATGCTGACCGGTTACCCGCAAGTCCCCGATGTGAATGCCGCGCCGGTCGGGTCAACGGTTTATCCCTGCTTCGGTTCGGTGATCGCGAAGGAGCTGGGCTGGAAGAACGGCATGCCGCCGTATGTGCAATGCGCATCCGGTCCGATGATGTATTCCAGCGGCGGTTATCTCGGTTCCGCATACAGCCCACTGATGGTTCGCCGCAATCCGCAGGAGAAAGATTTCTCGGTGGATGATGTCTCGATTCCGTCGCAAGTGGGTGCCGAACGGACTCAACGCCGCCGTCGAATTCTGGACCGTCTGGACTCATGGCAGCGGCAGGTGGACCAGACCGGAGCGGTCGCCGATCGATCGGAGTTCTACCGTCAGGCGTACGATTTAATGACCTCGCCGGCGGCGAAACAGGCGTTCGATCTGCAAGCCGAGCCCGAGGCATTGCGCGACCGCTATGGCCGCACTCGTGAGGGACAAGCGACGCTGCTCGCGCGGCGGCTGGTGGAAGCCGGCGTCCGATTCGTGGCCGTCGACTTCACCGGATACGACACACACGACAAGAACTTCATCCGTCTGAAAGATCCGTTATTGCCGACACTCGATCGCGCGTGGTCGGCCTTGCTGACAGATTTGTCCGAGCGGGGCCTGCTCTCGAATACGGTCGTGCTCTGTGCAGGAGAATTTGGACGAACGCCGCGAGTGAATGGAGCCGCCGGACGCGATCATTATCCGTTATGCAATACGATCGGCTTCAGCGGCGCGGGTGTGCGGATGGGAAGTGTCGTCGGTCAAACCGATGCCCGGTGCGAGAATGTTGTCGGAAAGACGAATTCCACACTGGATTATGCCGCCACGATCTTCCGGTTGATGGGAATTGACGACACCAAAGAGTACGTCTCGAACGACGGCCGTCCGATTCTCATCAACAACGGCGGACATTCCATCGACGAGGTGTTCGCATGACCGCACTTCGGATTGTGGGCGGCCTGCTGCTGGGTTTGCACTTCGCCTCGGCTGCGTCTGCGCAGCCTATGGCCCCGCTTTACGAAGAGTGTCGACTCGATTCGATTTTCCCGAATGGGGGTTCGCGCGGCACCTCGGTCAAAGTCGAGTTCAAAGGCTATGGAAACGGGCTGTCACTTCCGAAATCGATCATGATCGACGGACCCGGCGGGATCGTGGTCAACGATCTGAAGCCCATCAACGGCAACACGCTGGAAGCCACTCTGGAAATTGACGCCGCAGCGCCGCTGGGTCGCCGTTGGGTCCGCGTCCTCAGCGAACGGAGCGGGCTGACCAATTTCGCTCATTTCGTCGTCAGCAGTCTTCCCGCAGATCTCGAAGCCGAACCGAACAACGATCTCGGCCATGCTCAACAAATCGCCGACGGTGCGGCTGTGGTGAATGGCCGCATCAATCCTCAGGCCGATCTCGATGTCTTTCGTTTCACCGCCAAAGCCGGTCAGCGATTTGTGGCTGCGATTGCGGCCCAGGTTCTGGATGTGCATGGGCAGGGAAAGAATTATGGCAATGCGGATTTCAGCCTGGAACTTTTGCACGCCGATGGAAAAACGCTGGCCACGGCAGAGGACACGCTCGGTTTTGACCCACTCATCGAACACGTTATTCCGGCCGACGGTGACTATTTCGTCCGCGTGCAGTTGTTGAATTACGGCGGCTTCCCCGAAGCGGTTTATCGGCTGACGCTGGGCGAAGTCCCTTATGTCACCGGGGCGTTCCCACCGGGGTTCCAACGCGGCAGCGAAGCCGACATCACCCTTTTCGGCCCGAATGTGCCCGCCGGACAACGCCGACTCGGGCTGACGCCACTGTTGTCGAATGGACATCCTAATGGTGAGCTGCCTCTCGATGCGCGGCTCGTTCAATATGTCACGCTACCGGAAGGCCATCATTCGGGGCTCGATATCCCGCTCGTCATCGGAAGTCACCCCGAGTTGATCGAAACCGAACCGAACTCCGATCGCGAACATGCGCAACGGCTCGCCTGGCCGGTCTGCATCAACGCCCGTTTTGAGCAAGCGAACGATGCCGATTGGTATCAAATCACGCTCAACGAAAAGCAAAGTGTTTCGCTCGAAGTGATCGCCCATCGGTTCCTGCACTCCCCCGTCGACACGATGATGCAAGTCTTCGATGCGACCGGGAAACCCTTGGCCGAGAATGACGATGAGAGTTTTGATCCGGGGTACGAGAGTTATCACGATTACAAAACAACCGACAGCAAACTGCACTTCACTGCGCCCGCGGCCGGAGAGTACTTCGTCAAAGTGACCGAGCAATCCGGCAGCAGCGGTCCGCGCGCAGTTTATCGATTGACCATCGAAGAAGCTCGGCCCGATTTCCGCATCACGCACTTTCCCGATGGCGTCTCCATCTGGGGGCCCGGTTCCACCGCAGCGATGTTGGTGCGCATCGATCGCTTCGCCGGCTTTGATGAAGACATCGAGATTGCGGTCGAAGGTCTGCCCGACGGATGGGCCACAAGTTCGTCCACGTCGCTGGGCGGCAAGGGCATTCGTCCCTATGCGACCTATCAGCAGAAAATCTTCGTGACGATGACGGCTCCTGCCGACGCGGCCATAGGAACGTGTGTGCCGTTTCAAATTGTGGGCCGCTCACGCCCCGCCATGGAAGCGGCCTCCGTCATTCAGCGCCACGGCACTCCGCTGACGCTGTACTACACCAGCGATACCGGTTATTTCCGGGCGAGTCCGGTCGCGCGCGTGGCCGTTGCCAAAGCCCAGGGTCCGTGGCTGGAATCGATCACTTCCGAACTGACGATCAAGCCCGGCGATAAGGGCTCGATCAAGGTTAAAGTGCATGACGCGACCGATCTGAAGTCGATGCCCGTTGTCGTGAATCTGGCAACGAATGGTGTTGCCTGTGCCCTCACGACTCCGCAAGCGATTCCCATTATCGATGGGCACGTGCAGGTTCCGGTTACCATTCCCGCCGAAATGTATCCCGGAACCTATTATGCGACGGTGGCGCAAACCTGGCGGAGCGACATCCGCATCGGTGTTCCCGGTCCTTGTACGGCGCTCATTCAATTGATCGTCGAAACGGCAAAAGAGAAGCCGTAACCGAGCTTGTTTTCGCCCAGAAAGCGTGCATCCCGACATACCGGAAACGTACAGCACGCTGGAGTAAATCACTTTGAATCGCAAGACGTCGGGGCAGGGGCCCCGACCTACGATTCTCGATTATTTTCTTACATTCATAGGTCGGGGTCCCTGCCTCGACTCTTCAAACTGACAGACGACCACACTCGGGGAAGAGTCCTTCTTTCTGCGCATCGCCGAAGTCCATCCCCTATAATGTTGGTCTGCCAACATCAGGGGAGAATTGGAATGATCACTTCGACCGAATCGGTTGCAGAACAAAACACCGTCGGCTGGCGGTTCGACAATACCTATGCACGACTGTCGGACAGCCTGTTTGCACCGGCGACTCCTGCCACTGTGCGGGCCCCCCAACTGTCGGTTCTGAACCACGGTCTCGCACGGGAACTCGGCCTCAATTTCGACACTCTTTCGCTCGACGCGGCCGCGAATCTGTTCGCCGGCCAAGTCCTTCCCGACGGTTGCCAGCCGATCGCGCAAGCCTACGCCGGGCATCAGTATGGCGGCTTCACGATGCTGGGCGACGGCCGGGCGATTCTGCTGGGCGAACACCGAACGCCCTCGGGGCGGCTGGTCGATATCCAGTTGAAAGGGGCAGGGCAGACGCCCTTCTCGCGCCGCGGTGACGGCCGCGCAGCCCTCGGACCAATGTTGCGGGAGTACATCATCAGCGAAGCCATGGCGGCTCTCGGAATCCCGACGACGCGAAGCCTGGCCGTCGTGACTACGGGCGAGTCGGTCTATCGTGCATCGGCCCTGCGCGGTGCCATTTTAACCCGCGTCGCGGCGAGCCACATTCGGGTTGGCACCTTTGAATACGTCGCGGCTCGACACGATGAGCCGACGCTCCGAGCGCTTGCCGACTACACCATCGCACGTCATTACCCGGAACTGGTTGGGACTCCGCAACTGTATCGGGAGTTCCTTCGAGCCGTCCTGAAGCGACAAGCAGCATTGATTGCCCAGTGGCAAATGGTCGGGTTCATTCATGGCGTCATGAACACCGACAACATGGCCATCTCAGGCGAGACGATCGATTTTGGGCCCTGTGCGTTCATGAATGCCTACGACCCGAACACGGTGTTCAGTTCGATCGATCGTGCCGGCCGATATGCGTACGGCAATCAACCGCGGATCGCCCACTGGAATCTGGCTCGCTTTGCCGAGTCATTGATATCGCTTTTGGACACCGATCAAGAACGGGCGATTTCGCTCGCCACGGAAGCCCTGGAGGAATATCCCGCTGTGTACGAACAGCACTGGCTCACCGGGATGCGAAGGAAACTCGGGCTTCAAACGGAAGAATCGGTCGACATCGAGCTCATCCGGTCATTGCTCGACTGGATGCTGAAATCGCACGCCGATTTCACGAACACGTTCCGGGATCTGTCGACGGATCCGCTGCCGGATCGCGACTTGTATCGGGACTCCGACTTCCAATCCTGGCACGAGCAATGGCAACGTCGGCTGCACCGTGATGGCCGCCCCGTCACCGCTGCGTACACCGCGATGCGAGCCGTCAACCCGGCGGTCATCCCCCGGAATCATCGCGTTGAAGAAGCGTTGCTGGCCGCAGAGAATCAGGACGATTTAACGGTGCTGCATCGTCTCCTAGCGGTGTTGACACGGCCTTATCAACCAACGACCGAAGTGGCCGAATACCAAGACCCGCCGGTCGATGAATCCGACTATCAGACATTCTGCGGAACGTAGTCCTTCTTCCAGCAAGTTTCTTCCTGCCGAGTTTGGGAACGACACGGTGGGCATTGTGGACGCGGACCTTCCACTCGACGCGGGCTTTGGAGTCGGGCCTCGCCGGTTCAGTCGCTCCACGAGAAAGTCGCGCGCCGACCGGCTTCCCCTTACTCGCTACGGAGCATCACCTCGAGCGCCTCATCTCTTGAAAGATCGGCGGTTTTGCAGAGTAATAATTGCAACTGACGGAAATGGCCCGCGTCATGCCCCGTCTCGCGCTGCATGATGTCTTTCCAATTCTCCCAACCGGCCGGCGACAGTTCGTCCAAATCCTGCACGTCTTCCGGATCCAACATGCCAACCGCCCAGCGGATGTAGCTGTCTCGAAAGAAGCGGGCCACTTCGAAATCAACGGCTTGAGCGTTCATAGGTTTGCTCCTGGGGCTCAGAGGACATCGAGAGTTGCCGCCAAGGGTTTGCGGCGACCTCGCTACCTGTCCAATAGCAATTTCAGAGCCGATGATGCCGACTCTCTCGAATCCATCGCCATCCGTTCAGAATCAAAAACATTCCGAAAAGTTTGACGGTCAATCGATCGGTTCAATCCCTCGCCGCGACCCGGAATGCGCTTCATAATTTAAACAGTAATCTTTGCTGGCTGGCATGCCGAACGAATCGCCTGGGGATTCGCGGGTGGCTCAACGAACATGGCGGCGGGCGACCGTTCAGATGACGAACAGGCAACGCAAGACCCAAGAAAAGGAATTCATCTCTGCAGGAATAATACGCATTCCCGGAATCATCCGCGCGTTTTGAAACGTACCGCTCATCACGCGGAGCGTGATGGCTACTTTGGTGGCCATCACGCTCCGCGTGATGAGCAGATTCCACACCATGCGCCGTTCATTGTTAGGATCGGTATCAGAACCGCCTTCGCCAACGGCAAAAAACGCAGAAATGCACGACAACCGGATTGCGTCCCCCTTTGAAGGAAGGCTTCGCAATGCAAGTCATCGTGCATATCACGTTTTTCGAGCCGGACGGTCGCGAAGTTCCCGCTGTCGATTGGCCATCGCAGCGATGTCTGCCTTCACGATTATCGATTCAGTTGTTGTCGACCGGCTGAGGGGTCGGCGGGGCCTGGATCTGATTGCCGTTCACCGGCTGAACGGTGGTTGTCTGCGGCGGGGGCGGTGCCATTGGCGTCGTCCCCACCTGGCTCGACATCGGCGCATAACCTGCGCTGTATGTGACCGGCTGAGCCGGTGAACAGGCCGCGGTTTGGATCGGCGCATAATTGACAGGAGCATAGCTCGCTGTCCCACAAGCGTTCCCACACGGAGCGGCACTCTGCATTGCGCAAGGGCTGGTGTGATAACAGCAACGGCGGCGATGTCGGGCTTGCGCGTCCGTTGTCGTCAAAACGGTGACCGCCATCAAAGCACATAGAACGAAATGTCGCATGATTTTCCTGCCTCCTGAATTGAAGAGACTTCGTTCAATTCAAAGTCCCGAGTTCCCACGATCGTTACCACCTTGGCAACGACTGTTTCTCGATCTCACCGGCTCTATAGCAACTGGCGTGCCTCTCGCCCCCGTCCGCAGAAAACGCCTCTTCCGGGCAGTTTGTTGGCAGGTCAACGTACACAACGAACTGTGAGCGACCATTTGACTGCAATCAATCCCATGACCGCACCGCAATCGGAATCGCCGCACGACACCGGATTAGAAAGCCGTCAGTGTGTGCCGCGGCTCGACAAGTGTGGAAGCCGTGTCCAAATCCTGCGTTTGGATCAGTACCCGATGGATTCCTCCGTCATCGGCCATCGGGACAATCGAACCCTCTGAATAAACGCCTTCGAATTCAGCGGCATCCACCACGTCGGCAGTTCGTTTGTGCGGAACGATGGTGAATTTCCACGTTGTGGATGCAACCCGTACCGTGACCTCGAAGGAACTCCAGTCTTGGGGAACGCGCGGCGAAAACGAAATCCCTTCCCGTTGCATCCGCATGCCCAGTAATGATTCCACCGCAATACGGTATGTCCACGACGCTGAGCCGGTATACCAGGTCCACCCCCCTCGGCCCGTATGCGGTGCGACGGAATACACATCGGCCGCCATGACGTACGGTTCGACCTGGTACGTCTGAACTTCCTCCGCTGTTTCCGTATGGTGAATCGGATTGATTAAGTCGAACAGTTTCATCGCCCCATCACCGTCTCCCTGGAGCGCGAGAGCCTGAATCAGCCACAGAGCCGCATGCGTATATTGTCCGCCATTTTCGCGCACCCCCGGCAAGTAGCCTTTGATATAACCGGGATCGAGTGCGGTCTTGTCAAACGGTGGCGTGAACAGGGCGATCAACCGCGCATCGGTGGAAACCAGTCGCTCAATCGCGGCAGCCATCGCCTTCTCAGTCCGGTCGGTCCGGGCACCGGCCATCACTGCCCAGGATTGTGTCAACGAGTCGATCTGGCATTCATCATTGAGGTGAGAGCCAAGCGGTGTGCCATCGTCGAAATAGGCCCGACGATACCATTCGCCGTCCCAAGCCTGCGTTTCCAGCGCGGTGCGAAGAGCCTCGGCGCGATGGCGATAATCGTCCGCACTTACCGAATCGCGGCGGGCATCCATGAGCGGCAAAAAGCGGTCCAGAAGAACAAGCAGGAACCAGCCGACCCAGACGCTTTCACCGCGTCCGTCATGTCCCACCTTGTTCATGCCGTCGTTCCAGTCGCCGCAGCCCATTAACGGCAGGCCATGTTCGCCGGTGCGGAAGCCGCGCGCGATCGCACGGCAACAATGTTCATACAAGGTCCCCGTTTCCGAGGAGATTTGCGGCAATTCATACCGTTCTTGTTCGTGCGGTTCCAACAACGGCGATTGCAGGAATGGCACGACTTCATCCAGCACGGCCGCATCGCCGGTGATGCTGACATAGTGGGCGACAGCGAACGGGAGCCACAGCAAATCGTCGGAAAACCGCGTGCGGGTACCGCGTCCTTTGGGCGGATGCCACCAGTGTTGCACATCGCCTTCGATGTATTGATGCTCGGCCGCACGCAGCAAATGCTCACGCACGAGTGACGGACGGCTGTAAACGAGAGCCATCGCATCCTGCAGTTGGTCGCGGAAGCCGTAGGCCCCGCCGGATTGATAGTAAGCCGAACGTCCCCACATGCGACACGACAACGTTTGATAGATCAACCAGCGGTTGACGAGAATATCGAGCGCTCGATTGGGCGTCTTGACTTCCACCGTTTGCAGAATGTCATCCCACTGCTGCAGCGCGCCCGCGATGGCTTCCTGGACAGCAGGGATTGTTGCATACGATTGCAGCAGCGTCGTTGCTTCGTTGTTGTCCGATCCGCATCCGATCACAAAGGCGATTTCGACCATTTCGCCCGGCTGCAACGAAATGATCGATCGCGCGGCACCACAGGGGTCGAGTCCCGCGCCGCTCTGTGCAGACAGCGTCCGCTCGGCCATCGCTGCCGGACGCCAGAGATCGCGGTTACGACCGATGAAAGCCTGACGGTCCGCTGTGAATGACGAGTTCGGACCGACAACGCGCAGAAACGCCGCCTGATCGGGATAGTCGGGATGATAAGCATTCCGCGCCATCACTGCCTGAGCGCTGGAGTCGATATCGGTCACAATGTGTAACTGCGTCTGCTCGCGCGAGACCCCCAGCACCCATTCGACATAATACGTCGCCGAAAGTTGCCGAGGCACGCCGCTCTGGTTCTGCAGCGACACCAGGACAAACTTAACGGGTTCGCTGGTCGCAACCGCCACCGTCACTACCTGGGCGATGCCGTGCGAATGGGAGCGGAATTGTGTTGCGCCCTGGCGATGTCGCACCAGAGACTCATCCTCTCCATGCTCGTGCAGTGATGAAACGGACAATGGCGTCCACCATTCCAGCGTCGCTTCATCGCGGAGGGATAATATTTCGCTGGGAGGATCGGAGACCGGGTCATTCGCCCACGTTGTGAGCTTGTTTTCCCGGCTGTTTTGCATCCACGTGTAACCGCCACCCGATTCCGTCACCAGGCAGCCCAGACGTGGATTCGCCATGATATTCGACCACGGCATCGGCGTCGTGCGCTGCGGCGTCAGCCGCATCTGATAGTCGCGTCCTTCAGAAGCGAACTCTCCGTATCCATTGGTGAACTCCACCGGCTCGCGGGAATTCGTCACTGCCGAAGCCGACGAAGGCTCGACGATGTTCGGCGTCACACGGGAATTCGCAGGCAGTCTTTCCGTCGGAACCCGTCCATTGCTTCGATTTGCGCGGGGCCAATCTGTTTGCAGATTGTCGGCCGCGTGAGACATTACGGCAGGCACGAATGGTCGACCGATCGCTTGCTGGGGTAGACCGCTCCAACCCCGCTTCGCATCCATCACAACGTGCGCAGCCGTCTCCAGAAGATCCAAATCCGCTTGTCCCAAATGAGAAGCTCGCAGCAGAATGATGCCCTGTGTTCGATCCGGTGCTGTCCGCGGCGCTTCTTCAATCAGTTGCTGCAGTTGTTCCTGCAAGGCGTCAATGTAGCTCCCCGGATGCGTATTGAGGATGACCAATTCCGACTTCAAACCGTTCATCTGCCAGTATTCGCGCGCCCGTAAAATCTGGCGCACAAAGTCCGCATGATTGGCATCGGCGATGGTCAGCAGCAGGATGGGGTGATCACCGGAGATTCCAAACCGCCACAGCCCGCTTTGTCCCAGGCGATTGGCCCGCATGGCGCGCTCCGACCCGCGCGCGGATCGATGGGGATAGAGCAGGAACGACGCCAATTGCTGCAACCGCTGGGCCTGTGTGGCCGTGAGATGCACATGGTGCAACCGGACCTGACTGTAAGCCCAGGCCAACTCGAACGAGCGCAAGACGCCGCGAAGATCGTGGAATTGATCGGCCAGCCGTAGCGCTTCTTCACGTGTGGGGGCAACCCCGGTTGTCCAGGCGACGGTCACGGCCGATTGCGGCTTGACAGTGACGGTACAGCGCAGCGACAGAATCGGATCGAGCACAATGCCGGTCGTTCCCGAAAGCCGGGTTCCGGGGTCCATCGCCGCGGGATGTTGCAAATCGCGCCCACGACCGAGGAACTGCTGGCGGTTCGATTCAAACTGCGCGCTCTCCCCGAATTCATCGGTGCAGGCCAGGGTGTGCAAGGCCCATTGAGCGGGTTGCTCAGAGTCGCGCGGGCGACGCCGTGCCAACAGGGTCATTGCTTCGGGAAGGTATTCCGTTTCAATGAACAACTTGTGGAACGCGGGATGAGACACATCCGCCGCCTGGGCGATTAATGCCAGTTCGGCGTAGCTGGTCAATTCGATTCGGCGCGACTGCCGCCCTTGATTGGTGATCCGCAGAACTCGCAATTCCACCTGGTTCTCGGGACAAACCGCGATTTCGAGGTGCGTCTCCAATTCTCCGTCGCGGCGGCGAAACTCCGCCTTGTCGATGGAATAGAGAACCTCGTACTGATCGGGCACGGCACACGTGGGACGGTATGTCGGCGACCAGACGTGCCCCGATTGAAGGTCGCGGAGATAGATGAACTGCCCCCAGGCATCACATGTTGTATCGGACCGCCAGCGGGTGACGGCAAGATCGTTCCAATGGCTGTATCCGCCCCCGGAATTGGTGACCATGACGGAGTATTCGCCGTTGGAGAGCAAATGCGTCCGCGGGGTCGGCGTGTCGTATCCCACCAACCTACGGCTGACCATGATCTCTTCGGATCGAGTCACCTTGACTTCGGCAATTTCGTCCGTGTGGGGTGATACGACCGGTGCCGTCAGCGGCATCCGCTCCTGCAAGAGCAGGTCGGTGGCACGCACTAACGGATGCGAATGAAAATGCTTCTCGATGGCCTGATCGAACTGCAGATTGGCCATGGCCAGCAGGCTCATGGCTTGATGATGGGCCATGAAACATTGGACGGGCAATCCCCGCTTGCCGACGGGCACACGGATCGGCGTGTAGTCGATGGCATCATAGAATCCATACCGCCCGAGCCCGCCTTCCTGCGCTAAGCGTCTCAGGTTCGCGACACTCGCCACGGGATCGACCATGAGCGCTAACATCGACGCATAGGGAGCCACGACCTGATCTTCGCTGAGTCCGCGCTTAAGACCCAATCCCGGCACACCGAACGACTGGTAGTGATAATCGGAATTCACCGCGACTGCGGCAAAGGCCGATTCTGACATGCCCCACGGAAGCTGACGTTGGCCGCCATACTCGATCTGTCGCGCGACGGCGGTTTCACAGGCTTCAGAAAGCAACGATCCTTCATAGCTTCTCTGAAACAGCACCGGCATGAGGAATTCGAACATCGTCCCCCCCCAGGACAACAACCCGGGCCTCCCGGCGGTCATTGTCAACTGGCGGCCCATCTGGAACCAATGGCGGGGAGGCACATCTCCTTTGGCAATCGCAAAATGGCTGCTCAGGCGTGCCTCGGAGCAAAGCAAATCGTAGTGGGATCGATCCAACCGGCCCTCTTCCAGGTTGTATCCAATGGAGAACAAACGTCGCTGGGGATTGTAGAGAAAGCGGAAATCCATCTCCAGCGCCATGCGCTCGGCGCGCTGACCCATTGACTCCAATCGTTGACGGAGTGCGATGGCCGCGTGTGCCGCAGCTTCGAGTGCCGTTTTGAAAATCGTTAGCGACGTATCGGCATACGCTTCGTGTGTTGTTGAACCGCCAAAAACGCCGGCAAGAAACAACAGATCGGCAGTGATATCGGACGGTAGCGAAATGAGGTCGCCTAAACTTTGTGATCTGTGGATGCGAGTCTGGAGACGAGTTACGACTACGGCAATAGACTCACCCTTGTCATTGATCGCCTTTTCATCGACAGAAGCGGAGCCACTCAACCAGGTGGGAACCGTATCCGTCCAGGCAAACAAGAGGGCAAAGTCGCGGTCGATGGAGTCCATCCAGCCAAGCACTGCGTGGACCCCGGTGATGACATCCTGAGTGGGATGTCGCCGGGATTCCACGAAAACGCGTAACCGTTCTACGAGCGTCGCTTGCTGTACTTTCACGTTACCGAACGCCTGCGACCATTCGGAAGCCGCATGGAAAGCGGGTGCCGATAATTGTTGAAGCTCTTCCAGAAGGGTGGTGAGGTCATCGAGCGGCGGACTGACGAGATGCGCACCGCGCGGTTGCAAACTGGCACAGGCTTGCAAGGCGATTTCCAGCGCATCGTCCCAGCCCGCCCAAAGATCAGTACTGAGTATGGGGCGGTGAACCAGCTCTTCGGTGGCTTGCCGCAGGACGATCAACGATGCCGCCAGATTGCCACTATCCACGGTGGAGAGATAGCGTGGGATCAACGGCTGCAACGTCGAGGTATCGTACCAGTTGTAGAAATGACCCCGCATCTTCGGCAGCCGCGACCAGACGTCCAGGTTGCGCTCGCACCGGTCGAGCACATCGTGCAATCCGAGGTAACCGAAATCGCGCGCGACAAGCACGGAAACGAGATACAGCCCTTCGTTTGTGGGAGAAATTCGTTCCGCCAATTTTTCGCGCGGATATTCCTGCAGATTATCCGGCGGTAACCAGTTCGTGACCGGCCCCACGGTATTCTCGAAATAGGCCCAGGTTCTCCGAGCCATTAATCGCAGCCAGCGGCGATCGTCGGGCGTCAGACTCTTGCGCCGTGGTGCTCGTGGCCGGCTGATCCACTCCGCAATTCCGGGCGCAAGGAACCAGGCAATCAGCCAGGGGATGGCCGCCGGCAGGGCGGGTTTCGGGAGGATAAGTGTCAGCAGCAGCGCCAAGGCGGGCTGAAACCACATCTTCCGCATCATCGACCAGCGGCTTTGACTGAGTCGTCGCTCCGCATCCGCAGCCGTTTCCCACTCCAGCATCCGGTGGCGGGTAATCGTCATTCGAACGAGCGTCCGCACGATCGCATCGATCATCACAAAGGCACGGTGTGGCAAGCACGCTGCCGTAATCAGCGTCTGCTGTACGGAGCGATTCCAATCGTGGGAAACGGTCGCCAGATGTCCCCGCCAGTTGCCATTCCGCGGCCAATTCCACAAGGCGTTGACGAGGCCAATCAACGCGGGAAAGCCCACCGTCAACAGGGCGAACGCCGACCACCACCCGGCGGCAGCGGGAAGGATAAACCACCCGACGATCAACAGCACAAGAACCGTCGGAGGAACCAGACTGCGCCGCAAGTTATCGAGAATTTTCCAGCGTGAAAGCAACGTGAGATGATTATCGCCTCGGCCGTTTGTCTTCGTCACGCGGTTGAATAACCAGGGCAGAATTTGCCAATCGCCACGGACCCAGCGGTGCATCCGTCGGGTTTCCGTATCGTAGCGCGCGGGGTAACCGTCGATCAGTTCAATGTCGCTCGCTAAACCCACGCGGGCATGACACCCCTCGATCAAATCATGGCTGAGAATCTGATTTTCTGCAAAGGCATACTGTAAAGTCTTCTCGAACGTCTCGACGTGGTAGATCCCTTTTCCCGTGAAGCTGCCTTCGCCAAACAAGTCCTGATACACATCGGACGCCGCGGTGGCGTAAGGATCGATCCCCTGACTGTTCGCAAAGATTTGCGCAAAGCGCGTGCGCTGGCCTTCAGACAAGGGAACCGTGATGCGCGGTTGAATGATGCTGTAACCGTGCATCACGCAGCGGCCGCTCGCATGCATTTGCGGAAAGTTCAGGGGATGGGCCAGTGTGCTGATGAGCCGCTTGGCGGCCCCCATGGGAAGCTGCGTATCGGCATCGAGCGTGATGACAAATCGCTCGCGCGCGCAGCCGTTTGAATCGAACAAGGCCGCAAGATCACCTTCTTTCACGGTATAGGAGGTGACGGTGTCACCGTGCAGAAGGCGGTTGAATTCGGCCAATTTCCCGCGTTTTCGCTCCCATCCCATCCAGACCCGTTCGCAGGGATTCCATTTCCGCGCGCGATGAAACAGGTAAAACGGACGGCGCTCGGTCGTCCCGTGGCGGGCATTCAATTCGCGAATGCCGGTGATCGCGTGCTCCAGCAACTCCCGATCATCGGGCATCTCTTGTGCGGTCGCATCCTTGAAGTCGGTCAGCAGTGCAAACCGCAATGCCGGCTCCGCATTCGCCACATAGTGCATTTCGAGCCGTTCCAACAACCCGGCGATGTCCTTGCGACTCGTGAGCAGCGAAGGCACCACGACCATCGTCGCATACTCGGTGGGAATTCCTTCCTTGAGTTCCAGCTTCGGCAATCGCGACGGTGGCAAACAGCGCGTGATCAGCATGTTGACAAGCGAGACGGCCCATTCACTCACGGGCATCAGGCCGAGTATAGCCATCAGCGCGGTCATTCCCGATGATGCGCCGCACGAGCGGGCCATGGCCGCGATGAGGAATATCCCGAGACCGGTCAAGGTTCCCAACAATCCGAAATAGGTGGTCTTGGGATGACGTTGCATCCAGCGCGACAGGCGTTTGCTCGGTTCCGGCCAATAGCCGACGGACTCCTCGAAAGCAGCGCGGCCCTCATCGACCAGCCAATACCCCACATGTGCTTGAAAGAATTCTGGTGAATGCGCGTCGGGGGGAATCGATCCCAGCGTGGATTGAGCACGTGCCACCACGAGTTCCGCAATCGCAATATCGGTTTGTCCGGAGTGCTTGGCAATGTCTTCGATCGCATGCCGATAACGGTCGCGGGTCTCGAAATCGGTCAGGGGATACACACCCGCCGGATCACGGCGGAGCGTCCGTTCCGCCAGATTCGTTTGTTCAAAGAATGCCACCCAGTCCAACGCGGAGATGAGCCGCATGCTGGTAATGACATTGCCGATG
Organism: Planctomycetaceae bacterium; assembly: GCA_021732785.1. Classification (GTDB taxonomy): domain Bacteria; phylum Planctomycetota; class Planctomycetia; order Planctomycetales; family Planctomycetaceae; genus DSVQ01. The sequence goes on along the minus strand of JAKFUG010000052.1, from coordinate 41,890 downwards.
GAGACTTGATTGGCGGCCTGACGGCGATGTTCATCGTGGATGTATTGCTGCGCATTGGGATAGAGTTCGGCAATGGCTTGCTCCACCCGACCGAATTGCGCGGCCTCGTCCCGATCCATCTCGCTGAGCATCACCAGAAGTTGGGCGATCAGTTGTGGCGGTGTGTTGCTGAGGAGCAACTGATCCAGTCGTTGATCGCCTTGTCGCCAGGTGTCGGCGCGACGGCGGGCTTCCGCTCGATGATGTCGAATCACCAGCATTTGGACGGCCAGCCGCCGGAGATTCTCGACGAGCGCCAAGCGAAACATGATGGGGAGGGCCCACACCTCACCAATGGTCAGTGGTGTCACCGTTTGAAATTCGTTGATGAAGGCCGTTACCGCCTCGGGGTCGATCGCACTATCGGTATGAACGATCAGCTTTTCCGCGATGCCATAGACTCGCGGCTGACCATCCGCGAGCTTCGGGAGTTCTAAAAAATAACCGACAGGTAGGTCGTCGCTAATTTCGCGGAGCTGTTCTTCAACCACATAAAAATTATCAAGCAGCCATTCGGCGTCCGGACCGAGGGGCTCGCCTAAATTGATTGCATCGGCAATGGCCTGGTGGGCGAAGCGGAGAATGCGCCCATTTTCTCCGGCACGCTGGTGAAATCCCCGCGCTGCAACAGGTTTTTTTTGCGGCGGCAGGGCCTGGGCCAATTCGATGGCATAAGAACGAAGATGATCGAGACTGAACTGTTCGCCGCGTAAAGGAGCCTGACCGACACTATCTTCCGGCTGGAAGACCGCGGCTGGGACTTTACCCCTGGATGTCCAGTTCCATCGGGACGGTTGCCGCGAAGCATTAATGGGCATAGTCCACACTCCTGTGCTTAAAAAACGAATCGCCCGCGTGTGATTGCGGATAAGCGATGCTTCCACCTGCTGAAAGATCGACTTTCACGATCCCGAGCGATGTCGCATCAGCCATCGCTTTCACAAGCGGGCGATTGTCAGACTGCGATCGTTTTTCGTCTGATAGCGGATATCCCGCTGCATGCGTTAAGCGTGACTGCGGCGCGAAGCAGAGCGGACCGATCCGCGGACGCCTCCCACGATCCAGTAGCACAGACCGAGTGCGGCTCCGACTTTTTTCTCAACCATCTCGGAAGAGGAAAGTCGACTACGCACATCGGAAACTAGAGATTCGCCAGCGTGTGTTTCACGATCCGAAAACTCCGTGGCGGAAACATATTGACGTCGAAGATCGGCAAGGCGGGGCATGATTCAAATCCTTTGTGAGGGCAGAGGAATGCCCTTGAAATCCACTGAACGGCTTTGTCCCCAGTTCCTCGGGGCACGTTCGCGAGCATGACGGACCGACATCGCAAGATGCGTGCCACGAATTTGTCAACTGCAGTATGCCTTGAAGCAATTCTGCGGTTTATCAGGATTTTCACGGCATTAAATTGAGCGACAGGCCGTAAGCCGTCGAAACCGCCCCCTGAATTTGGCGGCTCAGCGATCAACCTGGTCGCTCGAGCGACAATCCCAAAAGGGAGTGCCTATAGAACTGATCTCGATGCGGCAAGCAATTTCGCCGATCAGCCCGGAGATGGATAAGTTGTACTTACCCAGCAGAAGATGAGGATGCACGCCCGCTTGATTGCTGCATGTTATCCTGTGGCCTTGCTGGAGACGATCTCCGCTCTACCGCGGCGACTCAAGAGTTTTGCTCGGCCTTCTGGCAAATGCACGGTAGCAGGTCTACGTTCGTTCCGCGAGCATTAAAAATGATAAGCCGCATTGGAACGATCGAAGTCGGCCGCTTGCGGTTGATAGTGGAAATCAACGTCATCAAACCGATAGGCCTCAATCAGCGTATCGGCATCAAGGGCGTCTTCCGTACCGGCGGGATTTTTTTTCGGCCATGTAAAATGATGGGTGATGAGCGGAAGGTTCCATTCTTCATCGACGCATGTAATCGACTTTCGGTAAATCGGCGACTCGGCCGCGCTCTTGTAACGCGTGGTGAATTCATAGCAGGGCCGCGAGTTTGCCCCTTCACTTTTGCGAACGGTGCATGACGCATAGGAAGCATGACTCAGATCTTGCCGGTGCGTGGCCAGCATGATTTCCACAAGACCGGCCAATCCCGCATCCGTAACGGGATACCGGGCATCCGCCATTGCCAGAGAACAGTCCGGTTTCAGAGACATTGACGGCAAACGGGCTTTCCACCCCCCTTCGTGCGCGATGAGTTTCCCGTTGTTTTCCCCCTCCACGAACAACACTTCACGTCCCTGGCTTCCCGCTTCCCAGGCGAGATAGACACTGAACGGTTCCCGCCGACATTTCAGCAGAATGCTTTGTTCGTCCAGCAATTCGTCCTGAACGAATTCCTGTTTCAAAAAGCGTGCGGTATACCCAGCTTTCGTGCGGAGAAACTCCCGTCCCCGTTCGAGGAATTCCACCTTCTGACGCAATGTTTTTTCTGCAGACTGTATTTCATCAGCAGAGGCTTCAATGTGCCTGCGATCTTCCGAGGGCGACATCGCCGCGTGCAACGTGGTCGATTGCCGACCGTGATCCTCTCCTTCATTCGGAGGGCTCGAAGACAAAAAGAGCGCACTTCCCATGCCTGCGGCAACGCAGCTAATCCATCCCCATGTCGTTGGTGAAGCGATCGTCATTTGTACTTCCTCTTGGAATGATGATCGACGCGATTTCATGCGCCGTGTGTTTGTGATTCACTTCCGATTGCAAGTCGTATTCCCGATGGGAGCGATTCCGCACTGAAAATTGATTTTGCCGAAGAGCGAAGGGCAAAAACGAAAGAATCAGCCGCAGCGAGCCGCGGTCGACAAAGCGACGCGCTTCCCGCTGCGACTGATTCCCGGTCATTCCGTCAACACGAATCCGAACTTAATGGTGGATCAGCATTTGGTGCAGTGCTGACAGAACGCCTCGATTTCCTTCTCGGCCCGCTCTTTGGCATAGCCGTAGCGAGATTGAATCCGTCCCACCAGTTCTTCCCGTTGACCATCGATGACATCCAAATCATCGCTGGTCAACTTGCCCCACTGTTGTTGCACTTGCCCTTTGAACTGCTTCCAATTTCCCTGCAGTTGATCCCAGTTCATCGCGTTTCTCCTTTGATAACGGCCCAGGACCCGATCACGAGATCATGGCCGATTGTCGTGCCGTTGTCGGTTTAGATGCCCAGACCGAAAGTCGTGGACAGGGGTTGCGAGCCGCTCAATACTGGTAATACACGCCGCCGCCGTACTGCGGAGAGTTGTAGCCGTAGTTGGTCGGCGGATAACTGTAGCCGTATGGAACCGAATAACCATAGTTCGGCCGGCCATAGGTGATACCGACGCCGCCATAATATGGCCGATAGTAACCGCCGTAGGGATGGTAGCTGCGGACCACGCCGCCGCGCCACCGCACCGAGGTCACGTTGGGACCCGAGTAAAACCGCACGCGAGCACGGGCATCGGCCTGTGTCGGTTCTGCGAACATCCCCAACGTTGCCCCGGCTGCCACCGCAGCAATCAACACCTTACGAAACATGATGCTCTCCTTCTTTAATCAACAAGATTCCTCCATCGATTTATGAACGACGGAGCCTTCCTGCTGCATTCAAAATGCCTGTCTGACCTGACACGTCAGTGATGCCATTCCCGAACCAGCTTCAATCTGCAATCACATCAATGTTCGTGTCGTCGGCGGAAGACTCTTCGCAAGCAGCGTGCCGAAGCCTTCGCGAATGTCCGCAACCATAAGCTGGCGCTCAGGTTGAGAACACACCGTAGTGGCTTGAACGCCGAGGGCTGGATGGATGCTGACCGACCGATTTGGTGGCCGATCCTTCAGCGCAGAGGAATTTCTCGAAGGGATTCCGCTTTGCTCGCCGGAGAGCAGCGCATGGGCGGCTGGAACAGAAACTGCATCGCCAGTGGACTGAGTTGTGGGCCGATTCCAAACAGTGGAGATAATCATGTGGTGCTGTCTGATTTCCGTCGCCGTCGCCGCCAACCTTGCCACGGGGCCCGACGTCGCGAACGACCAGGTCTTTGACGGTAAAGTCACAACCGTGACGGAAGGAAAACTGAGCGTCAGTGATTCCGCCGGGCAGATGATGCAGACTTTCGCCGTTCCCAGCGGGGCCAAAGTCACGTTAAACGGCAAGTCCGCCGGTTTGATGGAGTTGATGCGCGGAGATGCTGTCACCATCACGATGGACGGCAAGCAAATTAAATCCATCGCCGCGGTCCGCAACATCAAGGTCTGAAATGTCTGAGTCGCGACAGCCGACTTTGACACAGCAGGCTTTGAGGGCGTTTTCCGAGCGCCCTCAAAGCCTGCGTCGTTATCGATGAGTGGCCTGCGCTCACGAACCATTGGCAGCGGACGTGTTCGCTGAAGACGTCACTCCGACTTCAGCCCGGTGGTGACAGTTTGTTACTGACTCATACTGCGCAAGAAACGGGATCCCCCGATGTGGCATCGGGGGATCCCGTTATCATGACGAACGAATTCTCGTTCTCTGTCACTGCCGCGTTTGTGGTTCGCAGCGAGGGTTAGCAACCCGCTTTGTAGAGGTCACGCAAATCGCGAATGCGATCATGAGACTGCTTGACCAGGGCGAACTGCTGATTCAGCACGTCCGTCATGGCACTGCCCGCCGTCTGCTGCAAGGCTTCCTTGTACGCGGCCTTGATCGCATCTTCACCCCGCTCCGCTTCTTCCAAGACCGCAACCGTGTCTTTGCTGCTGAGCAATTCACGAATGTCAATCCAGGTGCGGTGCAGCGCTGCGAGATAGGAACCCTCGCGGCGCGGGCGTTCGCCGTTCAATGCTGCGTAGGAGGACAATTCGTCCGCCTGTTGATCCCGTTGGTCAGCCAGAAAGTCGAACACTTCCGACAACGCCAAGTCTTCGATGCTTTTGGAAGCATGGCGAAAACCATCGCGACTGTCGATGTTCATCTGGACCAGATCCTGAACCGTCTCCAACGTTTCTTTGGTGAGATTAAGCTTCGTTTCGAGTGCCATCATGGATTCCTTCGCGATCGAGTGAACTTCTCATTCACGAGCCTGAAGCGGCACCGTGAAACACTTTCCATCAGGGAAGCAATCGGTATGCCGCGCGATCGGAACGCCTCGGTTCTGCCGAATTCCTGTCTTCGGACGTGGCGATCACGTGCTGAGTGTCGGCTCAGTGACCGGAGTGATCGATCGGCGCGCGAGTTTACGAGTCAACGCTCTGGTTTCCTGCGAACTCAACACCTTCGGCACACCGTCTGCTGAAACGAATCCGGAATCGAGGCGGCGCCCACACAATGTGAAGCGCGGCGGAGTTGAACGCCGGCGGTTCATGAGAACCGTTCGTGGAAATTGTCTTTTGAACCGGAGCATCATGATGAAACAGGGAACCTGGACTACGCTTGCAGCCGTTGCGATGATGGCCATGGGACTGGGATGCGAAAAAACGCCCGTTCAACGTCAGGCGGACGCCGTGCGGCAAGAGTCGAAACACGATGCCGAAAAGGTGAAGGAAGGGACGGCGAATACGGCGGATGCGATTCGCGATCAGGCGAACTCACTGGAGTCTGCCGGCGAACGTAAAGCCGACGCCATCAAGAAAGAAGGCGAGCGGAAAGCCGATGCAATTGAAGAAGGAGCGACGCCTACCACGACGCCATAAGCATCGAATCGACGGGTCTGTTGATGCTCCCGCGTGACGCATGTCGTCATTTACAATGACGATGTGGTGACATGCGGGAGCATGCATTCCGATGTAGAGCCATGTCGGTAAAACCTCCGACGAATGGAAGCCAGTCCATGGCAATCTTTCGGAAGTTGATGCACGCTGTTCGCTGTATCAAATGTCTTGCGACGTGGCCGGCTCTCGATTCACGATTGTATCGTTGGACACGCGGACCACCCCCTCCACCGATTTTGCAACAACCTGCGCAAGTTGCTTCAGGTAAAAAGAGGGTAGCGTGCCCCCCAATACGATGGCATCCGTGGCCACAGTGACGTGCAAGTCGCGTAAGGGGAGATAACCGGACGAACGCAAGCGCGATGCCACTTTTAATGCAAGCGTTGAGTCGGTATGAGCTTCTGGCGTGAAATCCACGGGCATGGGGCATTTCCATCCGATAAGGGAAAAACCGCAGGAATCTGCGGCTTGGGATGGAGTTCATTGACTGCGATCTGCGTGCCAAATCTCGAAATCGCTGCACAAGGCTGGGGCATCGTGATCTGCGTCATTTGAACGCTACCTGACTCCTGCGGATTGTCTCGACCCATTGCACCCAAAGTGTACGAGTATGAGAACGATCGTCGTCCTGTGGTAAATGCCAATCCACAAAATTCTCTCGACTCACTCTGATTATTGATCGACCACAATGGTCGTTGTTCGATCGCTCCAAGAATAGCAGATGCTGTTCGGACGAATGAGACGGAAGCATCCGAGTAGACGAGCCGCTTCAATCCTGCATCGCTTCAAGATTCCGAAAGGAAAACTCGTCAAACCTCTCCCGCGCACCGCAGACGTTGATGGCCAGTTCATAGAAGCGGGCGGCGATGGATCGATCCACGACAGCATCCGCCGCTTCGACAAAGGCTTCTTCCAACAGAGATTCGGCCCGTTCCGCGGATTGAGCGAACGAGACGAAATCGTCTTGTTCGAGGCTCCACAACGCGCGCAGCCACGCCAGACGCAGCGGACAGACCGCGCGGCTCGTCGCCGGGTTCGCAGCATTCGGGGCGAGCATCAGCAGCGAACGACACTGGGCCATCCGCTGACGAATCATCACCTGCGCGAAGTCGCGCAGCTCCAGGTCTGTCGCCAGATCGGCCGCTTCCACATACCCGCTGAGACTCGACAAATTCATCTGAAAGAGCTTCGGGACAATCATATTCAATTCGAGAACCGGCCGATGGCTCGGCGTCGATGCGGGCCGAGAATGTGAGTCAAGATTGAACTCGGATAAGTCGAAGCGTTCGCTATCGCGTCGCCAGTTCTGAGAGACAGGACTTCGAAATGGCGATGTCGAATGAATCGTGCCCATCATGATCGGGGTCTCCGGGGTTTTCCAAAAGATGTGTTCAACTCGACTCTGAACATTACCGAGCGAGTTGGCGAACGGCGGGAAGCATCGGGCGTGCCAATCAAAAACGACAATTCGTTTTTCTGCTGCAAGTGCTGTTGGCATCGGTGTCTCAACACGACAAAAGATTTCATGGCCCCGTCACAACCTCATGCGAATGTGCTCGCGATGATGCCAACTGCTCGCTGGGAGACCACGCGGTCGAAAGATTTCCCACGGCGTCGCGGCAGTCCGCTGGAGATGATGAATCGCCTTGGATGGCATGTGCTTTGCAGATTTCGCAGCGCCACGATGCCGGACGCAATCCACATTTCCGCGGATTGGTTTCAGGCTCGGTTGTTCATGGGAACCGCTCTCGGTTCGCCGTAAGAAGGAGAAACGAAGATGGATCTGCGAAAAGCCTTAACCGTGCTGGCCTTGGGTGGATGTCTCGCGACGGCAACGACCGTCATCGCTCAACAAGCCCGTCCGGCGGCCGCACAGGCGGCTGGTCAAAACGCGACGACGAACGCCCCGGCGCGAGCCCAAACCGATCGCGCAGCCTGGCAGAACAGCGACCAGACCATCGCAACGTGCGTCGCCATCGCGAATCAGGAAGAGGTGGCCATTGCTCAATTTGCGAAGGACAAAGTTCGCCATGACGACGTGAAAGAATTCGCCAGCATGCTGATCAAGGATCACCAGGCGATGTTGCAGAAGCTGCAGAAATTCGCACCGGAAGCGACCCGCGAGGGATATTTGCAGGCCACGCAACCCAGCACCGCGCGTGAGGAGGGTTCTACAGCGAAGTCGGGCGTGCAACCCGCCGGGGGTGTCAATCGAACCAATCCCGCGGGCACGATTCAGCAGACGGCGGGAACGCAACCGGCGACGGCCAATGCTCAAAGCGTTGATTTCATCCAGCTTCATCGCGAGATGGCCAATGAATGCCTGTCCTCGTCCAAAAAGCGGCTGAGCGAAAAGAAGGACAAAGAACTCGATCAGTGCTTCATCGGGACTCAAATTGCCGCGCATATGGCGATGCTCGATCAGTTGACCGTGTTGCAACGTCACACGTCGGGCGAGTTGAAAGACCTGCTGGCGAGTGCCAGCGAAACGACGCAGCAGCACCTCGACAAAGCCGAAAAGATCATGAAAGATCTGGCCGAATAGGCATCGAACGTTGCTTGCCGAACGAGCAGCGTACGGCGCGCCGAACAGCATCCGCACACGGTGATATTCGGCTCGCCAGCAGCCGGACCGAGCATTGCTCGGTCCGGCACTTTCGTTGACCGACATCCCAGGTGATCAACACGTTTCGCGCGCGAGACTCCATCCAAACTGAACCATTATTCAACACGAATGACTGTTCCGGTGCGATCGACGAAGACCACCTTCAACCCTTCGCGTCGCGCAATGGAAAGTGACTCTTCGGAGGCGACTGCCAGCAAGGCGGTGGCCCAGCCGTCTGCGGCCAGAGCGCTGGGGGCCTGAACTGCACAGAGTTGCCAATGCGGATCGACCGGTCGGCCGGTGCGGGGCGAAATGATATGGCGCGTTTGCGGCGATCCTTCTTTCCCGCGGCGATAGATTCCGCTGGTGGCCAGAGCGCCATCCGTCAAAGTCAGCGCGAGCAGGGGGCGATCGGATTGGCGCGGATCTTCGATCGCCACATTCCATCTCCCCGCGGCGCGCAATTCTCCCCCGACATCAATCAGAAACTCGGCCGTACCCGCATCTTTGAGAATCTTCGTGAGTTCATCGGCGGCATAGCCTTGCAGCAGCGCACCGAGGTCAATTTGTAAATCGGGGTTCGTCTTTTGAACGGCTGGAAAGTCCGTCGAAAGCAACAGGCGATCCTGGCCCACCCGTTTCAAAGCGTCCGCGATCTCTTCGTCCGTGGGAGGCGCGGTACGACGCGCAGGGCCATATCCCCAAAGCTCAATGAGCGGGGCGACCGTCAGGTCGAACCTCCCGCCCGTGGCTTTATTCAACAGGGCTCCGAAACGGAGTAACTCCATGAGTTCCGACGAGACATCGACTTCGAACGTCGTGGCACTGGCATTGAATTGAGCGGTCTCGGATTGCGGCCGCCAATGGGAAAGCTGGGCTTCAATTTGCTCGAGTCGTTCGCTGAGACGTTGTTCCAGTTCCGCGGTGGCCAGCGCAGGATTTCGAAACGTCACACTCCAGGTTGTCCCGAAGGCTTGACCGCGCAACACATCGCGCGTTTCCGGAATGGACTGGGGATTCGCATTTTCGGTTTCGGGACGAATTTCTCCACGAAACACGAGCGCTGTGCCAAGCACGAGCGTCAGCACGGCCACTCCGTCGCGCCGCCCGAGCCGTTGCGTGTCGTTTCCCGTCGCGAGAAACTTCAACAACGCCCCCGTCGGACAGCCGAAGCGGCAATAGGCCATCGGGACACAAATCGAGACAAGGAGCCCGACAATCGCAATCGCCAGGGGGACCGTTGCTCGTCCTTTTAATCCCCACGCATCAAAGGGTTCGACCAGAGCCAGATCGAATTTTCCATCAAAGAGCGCCCATGCTCCCGTCACGATCAACAGCACAGCCGGCAGTCGCGCTAATAACTTTGAAAACCACGCGGACAGCGGCACCGAGAATCGCTTCCATCGACCGACCCACTCTTGCACGGCACCATGGGGACAGAGGTAATGACAGTAGACATTCCGCCCAGCGATCACCGGGGACAGCAGCGCGGCACCGGCGATGGCCAATAGACCCGGTGCTGTCGACCAGGGCACCCCCGTCTTCGACCAGCCTGCGAAGAGTCCCAATGACAACAGGTCACCGCACCATACGCCGAAACCCAGAATCAGCACCACTTGCCACAGACGGCGCAGACGTTTATCTCCGCGCCAGCGCGTGAAGCCGATGACGATGGCAACAACAGCAAAGCCCACGAGAATACCGTCGCGCAGCCGGAACCACGGATGCGATTCCGCCGTGTGTGCGGCGATGTCTTGCCGAATGCGCTGACGAATCCCGTTCGCCACGGCATAGCTCGTCTGCGTTGCTCCCGAAACGCCTTCAATCCCCGCTTTGCGAAAATCCAGCGTCGACCATTCCGACAAGGTCCGTCCTGCCAATTGATCGAGAGCCGAATGATCTTCACGAACGCGGTCCACGTACTCGGGCGTGTCATAACTGTCACGCAACCGAATTGCGGTGATGTGTTGTTGATCCGGCGCGACGGAGAGCAGGGCTTCTGTCGGTCCGCGGTAACCAATGACGTTGTCCGCCGCCGGAGCTGTCCGAACGACATAACCGAGCAGCTTGCCCTGGGCATTGTGTACCGCGAACCAGCCGGAACGGGGAACGTCGGGAACAAGGGAGGTCGCCGTCTTATAAATGGTTTGCACTTCTTCGACGGTGACCGGCCGAGGAAACCGCAACGACAATGTCCGTCCGGTCAACCGCTGCTCAATCGCTTCGGCCATCGCCAGACTGGTTAACGTCGAACCGCTGACCGCATCAAACTTCGGCAACGGCTCGGTCGCCGGGGCCCACCCCGTCCATGCGTCCCAGAACGAGCGCGACTGGCGGACTTCCTTCGCGTGGGCGGGGGTGTCCGCCGTGGTGTGTAACACCACGCCTTGCACACGTCCCTCATTCGATAAGCCGATTAATAAGTCGCTGGGGCCCGCGTAGCCGATGATATGGTTTGTGTCCGGGGCCGTCCGCAGAACAACTCCGAGCGGATCTCCCTGGGCGTTAAAAACCGGATGCCAACGGCGGCGCAGATCGGCCGGACCGAGGCGGCTCGCATTCGGAAACAGGCGACGGGCTTCATCGAGCGAGACCAGTGAACCGAGTTCGACAACTCGGGCCCGCTGCTGCGCGACACCAAACAAAGCCGCGGCGGCAAGGAGGAGACCCATCCGCACAAGCCGCACGCACCATGTTCGCCAGGCATTGCCCGTTCGGACGGCACGAACCTCACCCAGAACGGGCAAGGCCACACGTCGTCGCGGATCATCCACGCTGCTCATCCGCGACGCTTTCCGATTGTTCGCTGCTGAATTATCGGGATGTGATTCCGATTAGGTGCCACTGACTCTGCCAGTGCATTGCCAGCAGTGCGTCCGATAGGAAAAGGACACTGGCAGAGCCAGTGGCACACCACTCGAATTTTGGCACTATCGCTTCTCGATTAGCTGGATTGCATCGGCGTGAATGTTGCCATTCGCGCCCTCGTTCGAAAGGATGACGGCGGCATCGCCGGCGGGAAAGTCGAACGTGCCAATCACATGGAATGGGGCCCCACTTTCCGCGGACTTGCGTTGATCGAGCCGGAGCTTCAATCCCGGAAGTTCGGGGCGTTCAAGGACGCACAGCGTGCGTGCCGAGCGGTTTTCGTGACCGACCCAGGCGATCCGCAATTCATACTTTCCCGCAGCCGGCACGCGAAATTCGAAGCGCGCTTCGGCTTTCTCTCCCGCCCCGGCATACCGATACCCGGCACCCACATACGGTGAGAGCGAACCCGTGGTGCCCCAAGTCCCCGTCAATTTCGCCTGCGTTTCATCCACCACGATACCGGGCAATGATCCGACAGGAATCCCGTCGCCTTTGGCGGCATCGACGCCGATGACCTTGTCGCTGCCCTTGTTGAAGTACGGGACCACGGCGACCGAGCGCGTGTCCCGGTACAGCGGTTCTTCGAGCGAATCGCGGCGCATTGCCCCCGGTTGTTCCATCAGGAGGATGAGCGACGACAGGTACCGGTCATAAACGGCGCGCGGCTGCGTCTCGTGCTTCTTGCAGAGGTACGCCGCCTTGCCGACCACTTCGCCCATCATGCCGCAGGTTCGCATCACACGAATCGTTCCGAGCGCATCGTGATTGACACTGATGCAACGTCCCGCCATAAAAAGATTCGGGATGTTCTTGGAGTAGAAACAGCGATAGGGAAGGGGATAACCCTGCTGGCGATCCACACCCGCACCAAATTCAGCCCGCGAGATGAAGGGATTGTCCGGGAATTTTTTCGCGTATTGTTCCTTGGGATAATGCAGATCAATATCCCACGTCGTGGCAACACAACCGTCTTTGAATTCCTTTTTGCTGACAATGTCTTCCCGGGTGAGGAGCACGTCACCCAGCAACATCCGCGATTCGCGCGGACCGCCGACATAGGCCACCCACTTCAAGGCGGCGTTCCGATGTTGCTCGGCTTCCGTCCCCTGTTTGAGCGCCGAGAATGCTCCATAGACGGCCCGGAAATTCCAGTCGCGGGTGAGTTCCAATCCGTTGATCGGATCTTGATTGAAGCCCGATTCCCAGAACCATTCCCCCTTCCAGAAGGGCTTGCCATCGATGATCGACTTGCTTTTCTGCTGCTTGGGAAAGTCGTTCGGCTCGAGCGCCAGTGCCCACGGCGTTTGCGGCCAGGCTTGCGGTTCGGCTTCCTGTTGCCAGAAGAACATATTCGACATCCCCATCCGGCCCGCCGGCTCCTGGACGTAGTCCGCCCCCGCGGAAGCCCCCAGGACGCCGTGTCCCGTGCAGTCGGCAAAGAGGGGCGCGCGGAACTTTCGAATCCGTCCCGTCTTCACTTCCAACGCCGTGACCGATCGGATGGATTTGTCCTTCGGGTCGGTCTCAACCGACTGGGCAAAGTGGCCGAGGAAGAGCGTGAGCGTCTTCTCCCGACGGCACACCGCTTCTTTCAATTCATCGCCGTAATGTTCCGCGGCGCCGGGGCTGTCCGGGGCGTGATCGGCGAACTCTTCGACGATTTCGCCAAGGTGCGGATACTTGCCGCGCATCGTGCCACCGTTCGCCCAGACACGAATCTCACTGCTGCCGTTGCCTCCGAGCACGAAGCGGTCCTGCACCAGGGCCACTTTCAACGACTGCCGGGCGGCGGAGATCGCTGTGCCAAGTCCGCCATACCCGCCGCCCACCACGACGAGATCGAACTCGCCCATGTCTTCGGGTTCGGCAGGCAGCCCCAGCCATGGCTTTCGTGCCGCGGCTAATTCCTGCCCGTCCGGTGGTGTGAAGTTGGGCTCATTTGAAAACAAGACGGCATCACACCGTCCGTCAAAGCCCGTCAGATCGTGGAGAGCGACCGAAACATCTCCGGCAGCCAGTTCCATGCTTCCACCCGGTTGCCAATGCCAGTTCGCACCGACCGTCCCGAACTCGGTCGCCAGCGCCTTGCCGTTGATCAACAACTGAAACCGTCCGGGCGTACCGGCGGCTTTCCACGGGGCCACCCAATCCTTGGTGCGAACCCACACCTGATATTTTCCGGCCTTCGCAATTTTGGCCGTTGTGGTGGCATCGGCAACCGGCTTGCCGAGGCCGTGCGCAAGGAGATAAGGCGAACCGACAATGTGCGTAAATGACGTATCGAGCGACCACCCGCCGGATTCTGTAAATCCTTCGGCTTCGAGAAAAATGGTCTCAGCGCGACCGTGGGCCACGAGACCGCAGACAAGGAGCAAACAAACGAGCGGAATCGAGAAGCAGCGGACCATCCCGGTAGACTTTCATAGCGTGGCGAATCACAGCGGGAGCGTTATTGTCGCTCTACAAGAGTCAAGCCGTCAACCAGACTTTCGGCTGAAGGCAATCCTCTTTCGACGGTGTGATCGCCGTGCGGTCGCTGGCATGCCTTCCAGCCTGATCCGCTATTTCTTCTCAACGGGCTTCGCGGGATCCAGCATCAGCTCGACGGTGACCTTCGTGCCAATCGGCGGAATTCGTTCGGTAAACGCTTCCCACATCAACTCGTCGGCCTGGGCACTGCTGTTAATCGCCAGATCGATCGTGGCCGTGGAAAAGTTGGCGACGCAGATCAGATCGCCGGACTCGGCTTGATAGAACTTTTCACCGGTCTTCTTATCGGTGAAGAAACTGCTGCCCGAAAACACCCAACCGGCTTCCAATTCCTTCGTCCGCGTCTGCTTGAAGAAATCCTGGATCGCTTTTTGATACGCCGCGTCCTTCGAATATTTTAAGACGGCGTCCCGTTGGGCTTCACTCATCGGTCCGTACCAGAGGAGTTCCTTCTGATTCGGGTCCCAGCGTAAATCGCTGTCGACAGGAACCTGCAAATCCTTCGGTGCGGGATCGAGCTTCGCGAGCCAATACCGGCGGGTGGAATTGCGGACCCACTTTTGGGCGGCCATGCGCTGGGTCTTTCCCGCTTCACCTTCCCAGAGGAAATGAATGGCGATCCGCGGTCCGGTGGCGGCTTTGTATTCGGGGACAAATTGCACGGGCTTGCCAGGTTCGAGTCCGAGAGCCAGAAGTCCCGCGTGAACGATCTGCGCCTTCGTCTCGACGGCGACAATCGATTCATGTTCTTTCGATTGCTTGAGGCAGGCCAGCATTTCGAGGAGCCCCTCCCGCATGCAGATCTCGCCCTTGAGCAGCAATCGCTTCCCGGCGGCATCGAGCAGCACCGTCCCCTGCGGATTCAACGGCACCAATGCCGATTCGGCGGGCTTTGCCGCCGCGGGGGGCGGATCGGCTGCAAAGGTTTGAGCGAACGTCGGAATGACACACAGGCTGATGCCAAACACTATCCGCGCGATCAACCGTGTCGTCATGAAAGTATCCTGTCGTATGGGTTCCATAGCCGCTGGCGTTCCGTCAATTCAATTTCGCCGCACCGCCGGTCACCAATTGTAACGCCTCGGCCGGGTATCGAACCGCGTTTTCCTGTTCCGCGGACAAAATCGGTTTCACAATCCGCGGAACGACGCCCGGCAACGATTCCGTCCACGTGATGAGATCGTGAATAAACGGCTCGGGATCGGGTTCGAATTCCAGCGTATGGCGCGCATTCGGGTATTCGATCAGGGTCCGCTGCGCTTGGGTCATCCGCTCGAACAATATCCGTGTGGCGGCGTTATCGATCATGGCATCCCGACCGGCGAGCATCAGCAAGAGCGGACACGTGATACGTTCCAAATGCTGTTCAATGCGCGCACTGAGATCGAGATTCGCCGCGAGAAAATCGACCGTCACCCGCTGCAATGCCAATTCGTCCCGCCGGATGAATTCTCGCCAGTACGGAGTATCCGTGAATAACGCCGGGTCGTTGAGCGGAATCGGGATCCGGACATGACCCCAATTCCGCGATTGAGCAATCCAGACTTTCCAGCGTTGCCAGAACGAGGGGGGCACGAATGGATACAAGCCGGGGTAGAGCAGGGCCACGGCATCAAATAAGTCCGGGCGACGCAGGGCCGTTGCCGTCGCGAGTTTCCCGCCCCAACTCACTCCCATCAACGCCACGGGATAGTCGGGCTGCCGCTCGTACCGCAGCGCTCGCACAAATTGCGTGACGTCGTTGATGAGCCGTTCGGCATGCAGCGCATGGCCGCGGCGGGACGTGCTCAGACCGGACCCGCGGCGATCCAGAAAAAGGACTTCAAATCCCGCTTCGGCCAGGCGTTGCGACGAATACGCATACCAACCGCCGTGGCTCTGAATTCCGTGCAACGCCACGATGAGGGCGCGCGGTTCACGGTCCGCCGGGGCCCAGCGGCGGTATTGCAGTGTCGTGCCGTCGGAGGCGACAAAGGCGTGCGTCATGCGTTTCTCGGCGACCGTGGTCGCGTTCCGATTCATGCTAACAGCGTTTCCAAAACGCGAGCGAAAGCAGCATACGCTCCCGCATCGAAGAGAACCACCCGGACATGCAGGGCGGGGGCTTCCGGAGAATCGAGAAAGAACTGCCGGATCGCATGGAGGGCATGCTCCGCCGCGAGGTCCATCGGATAGCCGTAGGCACCGGTACTCAGTGCCGGAAACGAGACGGAATGACAGCCGTGCTGACGCGCCAGTTCCAGACACCGCCGGTAAGCCGATTGGAGTTGATCGGGCTCGCCGCGATGTCCGCCCAGCCAAACCGGCCCCACCGCGTGAAAGACCCATTTCGCCGCGAGTTTTCCCGCAGCCGTGGCCACCGCATCGCCGGTGGGACAGCCCATGGGAAAGCGCCGCCGCGTTTCTTCCATCAACGACGGACCACCCCGACGATGAATCGCGCCGTCGACACCGCCGCCCCCCGCCAATGCGGAATTCGCGGCATTGACGATCGCATCGACCTCCTGCAACGTAATGTCCCCCTGGGTCAATTCGAGCAGATGCAGACCGAACTGGGCTTTCACCGACGTCTCCCAAAAAGTTCTCGATGGAAGCCCATCGGCAATTCTGCGACGATCATGATTTATGCAAAAGAGGGAACCACGGAATACACGGAACACACGGAAAAAGGAAGATAAGGATGTGGCCGTTGTTCGATGAACTTGAAGGATCGCCCTTTTGAAAGGGATTTCCGTTCCATTGCTCTTTCTCTCTTTCCGTACTACGAACGATCAAAATCTTTGCGTGGTGCGAAGATTTTGAAGTTCCAAGTTCCAAACGCCAAATTCCAAACAAGGACCAAGTTCCCAATTCCAAGCGGGGAAGGATGTCTTGTTCTTCGTTTGGAATTTCTGTTTGGATTGGAGCTTGTTTGGAACTTGAAATTGGGAGCTTGGCGTTTCTGCGTCTGGATTGCGGGTACCCTACGCTGTGTATTTCGTTAGGAGTTACGCAATTGCCCCATCAGACCCGTTTTTGACCGGAATATAGCCAGGCATGGGTAGAGTGGGGCGTTTGCGAGCCAGGCCAAACCCCCGAAAAACAGGCAACTGCGTAACTCCTATTCGTCTCTTCCGTAGTTCCCTCCTGAATTTGCAACTGAGACCCATCTCCCCTACGAGGAAACCTGTTGCCGATGTCCGCCGAACCGCTGCGAGTTGTGCTGGTGATTCCGACGCTGGATGAATCCGGAGCGGAAAAACAATTCACGCTGTTGGCATGCGGATTACCACGGGACCGCTTTGCACCGCACGTCATCGCTCTCACACGCGGCGGACCATACGAAGCGGTACTGAAAGCGGCCGGCATCCCGGTGACGGTGATTGGTAAGCGGTGGAAGGCGGATCTCCGCGCTTACGTTCGCTTGAAACAGACTCTACGAGAATTACAGCCCGACATTGTGCATACCTGGTTGTTCGCCGCCAATGCCTACACGCGGCTTGCGATGGGGAAACGGCCGCTGTGTCCGGTGGTGGTTTCCGAGCGCTGCGTGGATTCGTGGAAAAGCCCGTGGCAATTGCGGATGGACCGTTGGTTGGCACCACGGGCGGCCTGCATCGTGGGAAATTCGTCGAGCGTCACCGAGTTCTATCAACAACACGGTTTGCCCGTTGACCGGTTGCGGGTGATTCCCAATGGTGTGGAAGTCCCGGAACGTTCATCAGTCCACGGAATGGCCCTTCGTGAACAATTGCGACTGCCCGCCGATGCCTTTGTCGCGGGTTACATTGGCCGTTTGGCCGTACAGAAGCGTGTGAATGACCTCGTTTGGGCGGTCGAAACGCTCCGGCAAATCCGCCCGCAGTTTCACCTGGTTTTGATTGGCGACGGTCCCGAACGCGATCGGCTGGAACGCTTTGCGGACTCGATTGGTTGCGCCGAGAACGTTCACTTCCTCGGCCATCGCCCCGATGCCGCCGCGTGGTTACCCGGATTCGATGCGTTCTGCCTGGCCAGTAGTTTTGAAGGGATGTCGAACAGTTTGATGGAAGCGATGGCTGCGGGAAAACCCGTCGTGGTCAGCGACATTCCCGCCAACCGGGAACTCGTTCAACACGAACAGAATGGGCTGTGCGTCAAGCTCGGAGACGGCGTCGGCTTCATGCAGTTTTTCCGCCGGTTAATGGACGAACCGGAACTCGGCCCACGACTGGGAACCGCCGCGCAGAGATCGATGCAAGACCATTTCAGCGTCGCGAAAATGGTGGAGCGCTACGTTGAACTCTACCGCTCGCTTGCCGCTTCGTAGAATCCCAGCACTCGCTCTCAATGATTTTCTGGCTATTGCCCGACCAACTGCCGCATCCGCTGCAACTCACGCAGTGCCGCATCGGGCGACATCGTGTCGACATTCATCTGCCGTAGTTCATCCAGCACGGGATGATTTTCCACAGGACCGAACAGGGCGAGTTGCTTCTCGCGTTTGCGGACCACGCGCGTTGGAATGCGCGTCTTGCCGGTTTCGTCGACGTGGTCGGTTTCAAGCGTCTTCAGAATGATCTTCGCGCGCTCGAGCACATCGGACGGAACACCGGCGAGTTGTGCGACGTGAATGCCATAGCTTTTATCCGCCGCACCAGGGACGATCTTGTGCAGAAACACGACGGCATCGTTCTGCTCGCGCACGGCGACGTTCCAGTTCGCCGCGTGCTTGAGTGACCCCGTGAGCTGTGTCAGTTCGTGATAATGCGTCGCGAACAACGTCCGGCAACCAATCGCGTCGTGCAGAAACTCGGTGACTGCCCAGGCAAGCGAAATCCCATCGTAGGTGCTTGTGCCACGACCGATTTCGTCCAGAATGACCACGCTGCGCGCCGTCGCCGCGTTCAGGATGCGGGCGGTTTCGGTCATTTCGACCATGAACGTACTTTGACCTTTGCCGAGTTCATCACTCGCGCCGACGCGCGCGAAGACACGGTCGGCCAAACCAACCCGCGCTGAAGTCGCCGGGACGAAGGAACCCATTTGCGTCAGAATCGTGAGCAATGCCGCCTGCCGGATGTACGTGCTTTTCCCTGCCATGTTCGGCCCGGTGATGATCTGCACGCGACCGACCTGTTCGCCGAGTTGAATATCGTTCGGCACAAAATGCCCGCGCGGCATCAATCGATCAAGAACCGGATGCCGACCTTCGTGAATGTCGAGCGCGGGTTCGGCGATGATCTCCGGCCGGCAATAGCCCTGCTGGACCGCGAGTTCCGCCAATCCGGCGAGAACATCGATTTCCGCGAGAATCTCGGCATTTTCCCGCAGTCGAGGCGAATACTGTGCGACCCGTGTCCGCAGCGCGAGGAACAGTTCCTGTTCGAGACTGGTCGCTTGCCCCTCGGCCCGCAGCACCTTGTCTTCATATTCCTTCAGCGCCGGCGTGATGAACCGTTCCTGATTCTTCAGCGTCTGCTTCCGGATGTAGTCGGCAGGGACTTTGTCCGCCTGGGCCGCAGTGCATTCGAGGTAGTAACCGAAGACACGGTTGAAACCGACCTTGAGATTCGGAATGCCGGTCCGCTGGATTTCTTCGGCCTGATACTTCGCGATCCAGGCTTTGCCCCCTTTGGCGAGATCGCGGTATTCGTCGAGGCTGGCGTGATAACCATCGCGGATGACGCCGCCATCGGTAATGAGCAGCGGCGGTTCATCGACAATCGCGGCTTCGATTTCAGTACGAACTTCGGCGCAGAGTTCGATGCGACCTTCGAGGTCCGATAATCGTGAAGCGCGACGCCCGGCGAGTTTCGCTTTCAATCGCGGCAAGATTGCCAATGTCCGTGCGAGAAACACGAGATCGCGCGGCGATGCCCGGCCGGTGGCGATGCGCGCGGTCAACCGGGGGACATCGTAGGCATCCTTTAACAAATCCCGCAGTGCTTGTCTCAGACCACCGTCGTGGACGAGTTCCTGTACGGCATCCAGCCGCCGGTTGATCGCCGCCGCATCGGTGAGCGGGTTGGATAACCACTCGGCGAGCAAGCGGGCTCCCATCGGCGAGACGGTTTCATCCAGCACCGCCAGCAAGCTGCCTTCGCGCTGTCCGCCACGAAGCGTGTGCGTCAATTCGAGACTGCGGCGGGTCGCTTCGTCGATGAGCAGGGTTTGCCCGCGGCGGTACGGTTCGATGCGAGTGATGTGCGACAGTTCGGACTTCTGCGTTTGTCGGACATACTCCAACAACGCCCCGGCGGCGGTGATGCCAATGCTGTCGCCATCGAGATCGAACCCTTCCAGCGTTAGCACGCCGAGTTGTTCCAGCACGCGCTGACGGCAGTTTTCTCGCGAGAAACACCACGCCGGACGTTCGCACAGCACGCTGGGGGCCAATGTCGACATCGCCAGTTGCACGGGATGCTGCCGCGAGTCTTCGGGGAGCAAACATTCCGCCGGGCGAATCCGCGCGAGTTCATCGGCGACGTTCGCCAGCGCGACATCCATCACCCAGAACCGGCCCGTTGAAAGTTCCAACCATGCAAGACCGCACACCTCTTTACCCGGTGCGACACAAGCCAGAAAATTGCTTTCGCGCGGATCGAGGAGCGCGTCATCCGTGAGCGTGCCGGGCGTCACTACCTGCGTGACTTCGCGCTTCACCAGGCCTTTCGCTTGTTTGGGATCTTCGACCTGCTCACAGATTGCAGCCCGGTAACCAGCCCGGACGAGCTTTTGCAGATACCCATTCAGCGCGTGATACGGGAACCCCGCCATCGCCGTCGGATTCGGCGATCCTTTATCACGGCTGGTGAGCGTCAGCCCCAACACCTTCGCTGCGGTTTGAGCGTCTTCGTAGAACAATTCGTAGAAGTCACCCATGCGAAAGAGCAGCAACGCCCCGGGGTTCTGCGCTTTGACTTCCTGATACCGCGCCATCATCGGCGTGAGCGGCGGAGAGGTGGCCGGTGGCAGGGGGTCGGTGGTCGGTTCAGGCATAAGACTAATGTTTCAATCGCTGTCGTAACCGAATGCATGCGAACGATGTCGCATGCTCCCATCACCGATCACCTGCCACCTGCCACCTATTCCTCACGGCACCTTCGGTCGCCCATCCGGGAAGAGCATGCTGATGCTCGTGCGGTCGTGAATGGAACGGATCGCGGCGGCGAACAGCGGGGCGACAGTGACGACTTCCACGTTCGGCGGCAAGGGGTCGAATGACGATTCGATGGTGTCCGTGGTGAAGAGCGTTTTGATGTCGCTCTCGGCGATCCGCGGGCCGGCTCCCTTCGATAACACGCCGTGGGTGACGGCGGCGTAAACATCCTTCGCGCCGCGGAGTTTCAGCACGCGGGCCATCTCGATCAGCGAGCGGCCGGTGATGGTCAAGTCGTCCGTGAGCAGGACGTTCTTGTTCTTTACGTCGCCGATGACTTCGAGAATCTCGACGGTCTCGGTATGGTCGGTCCGTTGCTTGTTACCAATCACCACAGGACAGCCGAGCAAACTTGCATACGCCGCGGCCCCTTTGGCGAAACCGACATCGGGGCTGCACACCACCAGGTCCGGAATGTTGAGTTTCTTGAAGTGTTCGACCAGTACGGCTCGACCGTACAGATGATCGACCGGGACGCGGAAGAAGCCCTGAATCTGCGGGCTGTGCAGGTCCATCGTCAAGACGCGGTCGGCCCCGGCGGCTTCAATGGCATCCGCACAAACCCGCGCGCGAATCGACACCCGCGGCTCGTCCTTCTTGTCGCCCTGGGCATAACTGAAGAACGGAATCACGGCGGTGACATTCTGGGCACTCGCGCGGCGGGCGGCATCGATCCAGAAGAGACACTCCATGAAGTTGTCGTTCACCGGATACTGGCAGCCCTGAATGATAAACACGTCTTTGCCACGGACGTTTTCCTTGATGCGGACGAAGACGTTGCCTTCGCTGAAGACATGCGCCCGGCACGGCGTGAGAGGCACACCGAGACAATGGGCGATGTTCTGGGCCAGCAACGGATTGGCCGACCCCGCGAGAATGGCCAGATCACCTTGAGGAGCCTGAAACGGGATCGCGCGCGGCCCCGCCAGATCGGGCCGGAGATAATCCATCGCACATCACTCCCGTCGCGGCGCGCACGCCGAGGGGCTTTCGACGCCCATCGCGTCAAAGAACGTTTCCCCGAACCGCGTTCAGGGTATTTTGAACGAGTCTTCATCATAGCCGCCGCCGCGATTGTCTCAAGCGAGCAGGCAGGGACCGATCTTGCGAGAGAAAATTCACGAGCTACGCTTGCCGCTGAGCGGATCACCGGCACTCGATTTCAGCGGCAAAGACCCAGCCAGAGGCGCTCGGCGATCTGCAAAGCGACAACCAGTCAGACTTCCATCACCACGATCCGGTTCCCATTCACGTGGGTCACCTGGATGGTGCGACCTTCCGAAATGAACGGACCATTGCTGATGACATCGATCATGCGTCCCTCAATGCGGGCCTTGCCGGCAGGACGCAGCAGCGACAGCGCTTCGCCTTGCTTTCCGATGAGATCGCTGCCATATCCCGTGGAAGACGATGGCAACCATTGGGGAGCCAATTGCGGTTCCGTGGGACTGTGACCCGCAACCGGTGGCGCGAGCACCATACCGTCGAACAAGGGGACGTGCGGCAGGAAACGGCTGAGCACGATGCCGGTGATTCCCACGGCAACCATCGCCGCGAGGAAAGTTCCCAGCGTCTTTGTCAGTTGATAGATGTCCTCCATCGGCTCCAGATTTCCGAACGATTGGCTGGCCATAATCATGGACGCGACCATCAGCAGAATGCCGGAGATTCCGAACACGCCGAAGCCGGGAATCACGAAAATCTCCATCGCGAGGCAGCCGGAACCGAGGAGAAACAGCATGATCTCCAGCCCCCCCGCGGTTCCCCCCAGGAAGCGGCTCCAGAAGAAGAGCGCAAAGCACAACAGCGACAGGATGCCGAACAAGCTCGTGGGGAAATGGGCTTCGAGATACAGGAATGCGACACCGAGGACGATCAGCAGGACGGTCATGCCCGTCGTGTTGAGGAGAAAGACGGTCACGTCAACCCATGTCTTTCCCACCGGCATCAAGCGCATGTCGGCGGCGAGACCGAGCCGCGTCTTCAACTCCTCGAGATCGTGTACCGGTCGCTCGGCCAGTTTGATTTCGTGCGCGCGCACGCCTTCCACGGTGAGCAGTAATTCGCCGTTGGCTTCGCGGACTTGAGGCCCCTGCGTCCATTCTCCCGCGGAAGCCTGAATTTCGGCTTCACTCATGTACCACACGCGGCCGCTGTCGCGATTGGTCGCCTGGAAGACTTTGAGCTGACGATCGGCCATGGCTTCACAGAGCGCCACCGGTCGGCCTTTTTTCTCCGCGAGCATTTTCAGCGCGGCCCGCAATGGACTCAGAATTTTTTCCGGTGACCGTTCGAACTGCCCGCCCTCTCTCATCTCAATCGGGCCGGCATCGCCGATTTTCCCCGTGGGCGTCATGTAAATATCATCGCAACCGAGGGCGATGATGGCCGCGCCGCTGAGTGCCATTTTGGGAACCCAGGCCACGGCACGGACCTTCTGGTCGTCGAGTTCGGCAATGCGCTGGGCCAGATTGATACTCGCCAGCAACAGTCCGCCGGGGGAATCGATTTCAAAGATGATCGTGTCCGCCCCCTGGTTCACCGCACGGCTGATTTGGCGTTCGAGGAAGCTTTCCTGCACGGAATCGATCACGCCATCCACACGAATGAGGCGCACCTTGCGTTTGACGCTTTCTGCTGAAACGGCCCGTAATGCTTCACGCGGCAGGTTGTAGAGCGCCGCGACCGCCGGGCGGTTCTCGGCGAGATGGGAAACGAGAATATCCCAATTGCGGGCCTGTGCGCCGCCGTAGACGCCGAGGACACCGGCCCCTTTAATGGGTTTCGCATCATCCACGATCACGCCCGTTTGACGGAGTGTTTCCAGCTCTGCCGCCGTCATCGCGCGGGTTTCCCCTTTGTCGCCCGCGCCGTTCACCACACGGGCCTGCCACAACTCCTCTTGCGGGTCCATCATCGAGCGGACCAGTGCCGGCGACACTTTGGGATTATGCCGCTTCTGGGCCAGCGCCATAATGATCTGCTGATCTTCCGGTTCCAGCGTCTGGCCGCGGCCGAGATCGCCCAGTTGGGCATCCGGGTGCATCACGATGTCCCGGCACGCCAACGCCACGAGCACATTCGGCCCGGTCACGGTGTCCGGCACCCACGCCACGGTTCGCAGGGACGAAAGGGCATTCGACGTCAGAAACCGCGTCATCGCCTGCACGTGGGGAAACGGCGTAGTCCCTTGTGGAATTTCGAGAACCAGAATCGCCGTTCGCTTTTCTTCCGTGGCCCGCTGCTGCAAATCTTGAGCAACGCGCTGCACCACGGACAGCGCATGGTCATCGAGCGGACTGTTGAGCGAAAGAAACTGCCCGATCGGTTGCGGCACGTCCTCCGCGCGCACGCCAACGGCGCACCCTGCGGCAAGGATCATCGCCAGGCACAGGCGTGATAAATGTCGACAGCGTGGGCTTCTCATCGCGTCCACGTCTCCCGTGGTGATCGTCCCGAATGTCAAATCGCTCTCCAAAACGTCGTCCACAGATTATACCGGCCGCGAAAAGCGGTGGTCAAATTGTGTTGGTCGATGTTGGGTACTTTGGTAAAGTCCACCATAATTTCGCTTCACAACGGACACCGATCTCGCTTGCGGTTTCGCGTCCCGTGTCGATCGCTCCCCAGTGTCTTCATTCACACGGGACGCGAAACCGCAAGCGGTGTTGCAGTCCGTTCCGTTCATTGGTAACGAAAACGACATCACATCGGATCATCGCAGATTGAGCGGGTCTACGTCGACGGCATATTCCACATCTTTCGCCGGGGTGAACAACGGGGCGGTTGCCAGCCACGTTTGCCGCAGGGCTTCGCGGTCGTCACTGGTCATCTGGAGGTGGAAGCGAAAATACTTCTGCAGTTTCGCAATCGGACAGGGAGCTGGTCCCAGCACACGGACGTTGGCGGGGGCCACCGTCCGGATCAATTTCACGAGCCGCTCACTTTCGGCTTGCACGAGATCTTCGGTGAGTCCGCGGATGATCACGCGCACCGATTGCCGAAACGGCGGGGCCTGGCAATCGCGACGCTCTTCGAGTTCCTGTTTGGCGAAACCGAGAAAATCGTGCTTCGCGGCAAACTGGATGGCGGAGTCGTCGGGGCACGCCGTTTGAACGAGCACGCGCCCACCCCGCGCACTGCGTCCCGTTCGACCGGCGACTTGTGCAATCAATTGGAACGTTCGTTCGCGCGCCCGCAGATCGGGTTGCCGTAACGAGGTATCGGCATCAACCACTCCTACCAGCGTGACGTTGGGGAAATCGAGGCCCTTGGCGATCATTTGCGTTCCGAGCAGAATCCGCACGTCGCCGTGGCGGAATTGTTCGAGGGCGTCGTGATGGCTGCCGCGGGCTTTCATGGTGTCGCTGTCCATGCGCAGGCACGACACGCCGGGGAACGATGAGTGGACTTCCTGTTCGAGCCGCTGTGTTCCCATGCCGAGCATTTGCATGCCCGGCCGGTGACACTTCGGACACGCGGCGGGGGGTGGGATTTCGTGACCGCAGCCGTGACACAACGCTTTGCAATGCTGCTTGTGCCACGTGAGTGTTAAATCACAATCCGGGCAACGCAGCGAGTTTCCGCACCCGCGGCATAACATGAGCGGTGAAAATCCCCGTACATTCAGAAACAGAATGATTTGCCCGTCCGACTTCAAGGCCTGTTGCATCGAGGTGAACAAAGCGCGACCGATCGCCCGCTGCTTATTTTGGATGAGCGGATCATTGCGCGTATCGACGACGACCACCGGCGGCAATGGCAACTTCGCCACGCGCCGAGGCAACGACAACAATTGATCTTCCCGGCGCTGCACGCGGAGCCATGATTCCAGCGTCGGTGTGGCAGTCCCCAACAACAGCGGGACACGCATCAACGCGGCGCGATGTCGCGCCACCTCACGGGCATGATAGCGTGGCGTATTGTCCTGTTTGAACGAGGTTTCGTGCTCTTCGTCGATAACAATCAATCCGAGATGCGGCGTCGGCGCGAAGACCGCACTGCGAGCTCCGACGACAACCTGCACCTGGCCTTCGGCAATCAATCGCCACTGGGCGTGCCGTTCGGCATCGGTGAGATGGCTGTGCAACACGGCGACCGAAGCAAACCGGCTGCGAAACCGGCGGATTGTCTGCGGCGTGAGGCTGATTTCCGGCACGAGGACAATCGCCTGCCGACCGTAACTGACGACTTCTTCAATCGTGCGGATGTAGACTTCCGTCTTGCCGCTGCCGGTCACACCGTGCAGCAAGAACGTCTGATGTTGCTGTGCCCGCAGCGCGGCGAGGACGGTATCAACCACGCGCTGTTGTTCGAGATTTAAGTGAATCGGCGTATGCGGTTCAATCGGCCCGGCATCGAATTCGGCGACCATCGTGCGCCGCCGGTCGGCAACGATCCAGCCCTTCTGCCGCAGCGTTTGAATCGGACCGGGTCCACAGTCTGCCGCCGCGGTGAGATCGCCGATTGGCATGGGTGCGGCATGATCCAGCAGCACTTGAATCACGGCCCGCTGTTTCGGCGGCAGCTTGCTCGAAGCGAGCCGTTCCGCCGCATCGGGAGCAGCGGTATAGAACTGGATGTCGCGTGTCCCCGATCCGGCTTTCACCCCGGCGGGAATGACGGAATCGAGCACCTGCCCCCAGCCGCACAGATAGCGGTCGCCGATCCAGCGTGTGAGTTCCAGCAGGTGTGCATCGAGCAATGGTTCGCGATCCAGAATCGCCGTGAGCGATTTGATCGTCCGCCCCGTCGGAGCCTCGCGCGTCACGCCGACGCAATATCCCGTCTTCGACTGATTCCCGCGGCCAAACGGCACTTCCACGCGGCACCCCGGCTGCAACCGCTCCCGCAGATCGTTGGGCACCTGATAATGAAAAATCGTCGTCAACGGCAGGCTGAACACCACCTCCGCATACCACCGATCCGCCTGCTCGGCAATCTCCCACGGCGCGAGATTGTCCGGTAAGTCTTCCTCAGCAAACAACGATGGTGCGGGACGCGACACGAACAACGATTCCGAAAACAGACTGTTTAGCCGCGACCCGTAGTCCGCGGAGGGGAGCGCTGCGTGGAGCGAGCCGCACGGGTTGTGCGATCCGCGCAGCGCTCCCCTATCGGGTCGCGGCTAAACGTGAGGATTGAGCACAGCACGGGCGACATCCGATAATCCTAACAGAGTTTCCTCCGTTGCGATGGATTCATTCACCGGGCCGGCTAATCTCGACTGGATCATCTCCCGCAACCTGGGCACCCCTTGCGTCAGTCCACCCGAGAGCACGATTCGCTGCCAGTCGCGCTGGGGGAAGACACGCTCGGCACACTGGGCGAAATTGTCGGCCAGATTCACGAATGCTGCGTGGAACAGGTTGCCGATGGTGAGATTGTCGACGGTGATTCCCGAAATGCTGCCGGTGTCCCCCATTGGCCCGGAGAAGAACGCGAGATCACACGCCAGCCCGCCGCCGTCCGATGGAGCGAGTGTTTGATTGATCGAACCCCACGGATCATGCAGCTCGATGTCCTCCGTGCGGGCGAGTTCCGTCAGCAGTCGCAGCAGCACATTCAGCGACCGCCCGGCGGGAAGATGCGTGATCGTGTTGAGATAGCGGCCGTCGAAGAAGGCTCGTGATTGATAGTTGCCGAGTTCCAAAGTATCGGTCAGGCGGCTGACTTGCCCGCCGGTCGAAATGTTGAGCGACAGATCGCCGACCTGAAGACCGGACCCACGAAGCGCACACTGTTGATCACCAAGGACCGGATAGCACTGGAGCCGATGTCCGCCGATGTTCCATGTCCCCAGCGGTCGGGACACGTCCGCCAATGCCGGCCACGCGAGGCGGTCCAACCCCAACGGTGTGAATGCCGCGTGATGCCATGTCCCCCGCGGCAGGTCGAGCAAGCCAATCGCCTGTGTCGGTTCCATCTGCGGCACGGTTCGGCAGAGGTTCGCAAAGACGAAATCACCCAGGCCGGAAGGAACGGCACCGTTGGGCAAAAGTCCGTGTTCACTCAACCAGAATAGCAGGCTCGTCGCCGAACCGGGTTTCAGTTCGCTGCCGAGTTCGACGAATTCGTTGCGCGACCACCGGCGTTGCATTTCATCGAGAAAATTGCCGCCGCGGGGATGGTCGGCGAGCGTCCGCTGATCACGCCAGGAGAGATAATTCGTCAGCGGTCGGCCTGTGGAAGGATCGGTGAGAATCACGCCGCCCATTTGCCCGCAACTGAAAATCGCGGTGACATCGGGTTCGGTCTCCAGCAGTTGCGTCACCACGCGCTCGACGGCGTCCACCACGCGGTCCGGCGCGACTTCAAAGAATCGATCCGGCAATCCGGCGATCGGTTCCGGAAACGGTTCCGACACCTTCGCCTCCACTTGCCGCGTGGCCAGATCGAGCACCGCTCCTTTAATCGTTGACGAACCGAGATCCAGCCCGAAGCATTTCATTGTCTAATTCCCCTGCAACCAGTCGGGAGATTGTCCCAACACTTGCGCGACGGGGCGGAGTTTCGCACGGACGTCTTCGGGCAGGGGAATACCGTCGACCATTGCCTGTTTCCTTGCGGCCCATTCCCGTTCGCCGGGAAGCAACACCCGTTCGACACCGGCAGCAGTCGGGACCGCGTGAATCTCGTCGATCAGTGACCGCACCCGCGCGGCGAATTCGGCGGGCGGCGCGATTGTCGCAACATCGATCACGATAAACCCGGCGTTGTGTTTCGACGGTTGATCGAGCGGATCGAACATCCAACTGCCGACCTGCCAAGTGATCGCGCCGCCGGGCAACACGCCGGACAACATTTCGACCCACAGACCGATGCCGTAACCTTTGTGACCGGCCATCGGCGCGAGTGACGCGTGTTGCGGATACAGGCTGCCATCGGTCGTCGGTTGACCGTCGGGTCCGATCAACCATGTCGGCGAAATCGGTTCGCCCCGTTGATGAGCCGCATAGACTTTCCCCCCGGCGACCGCGGCGGTGGCCATGTCGAGCAGAATCGGATCGCCATTCTCCACGGGAATCGCGTACGCAATCGGATTGCTGCCGAGCACGGGACCAATTGAACCCGGTGCGGCGACGCTGGGGATATCGTTGCCCGTCACCATCGCGATGAAACCCCGATTTGCTGCGAGGGCCGCATAGTAACCGGCCGCGCCGATGTGCCCCGTGTTGCGGAGTCCGACATACGCGATCCCCGTGTTGCGGGCCTTTTCCATGGCGATTTCGATGGCAAAGAGACTGCCGACCTGTCCGAGCGCCGAGACACCATCAATCACGGCCCAACCGGGGCCTTCACGTTCAATCACCGGTGAAGCCGTCGCACGGTAACCGCCGCCTCGCAGCCGATTCAGATAACCGCCGAGCAGTTTCGTCCCGTGCGTGAAGACGCCCATGCAGTCCGTCGTCACCAGCGCATCCGCGGTCAGGCGCGCGTCGCGCTCGTTCAAGCCCGCCTCCCGGAGCGCGTTCGTGCAAAGTGCGGACAATTCTGCCACAGGAACACGCGTGCTTGAGCCAGACATCGTTGGTGGTGATCCTCTTTGGAATAGATCGTAGCCCTGTCGCTCCGCGACAGATTAGCCGAGCGTTTCGGAAGTCGACCTTGCCTCGGCTTTCCTGTCGCGGAGCGACAGGGCTACTTTTGAGCGCGCCGCGAGCAGACGCGTTCCACCCTACAAGAAACCCTGCGGCTGTGACATGATATCGCCAGACATCCATTGAACCAGCCGTTGTGGAAAGAAAACGAAGATGGACGAAACAAAGCCTTCGCCGACATCGTGGTGGAATCTCACCACGTTCACTTTCGGACTAATGTTCGTCATCGCGAATAGTGTCGTCGCGGCAGAAACGCTTCCGGTGGAGTTGGAACGGGTTTATCCGTCGGACATCCAACCGCTGTTGCGACGCTTCTGTCACGAATGTCACAGCGAAAAACTCGCCGAAGCGGAGATTGATCTCACAACGTTCACGACGCTGGCCGATGTCCGCAAACATCCGAAAGTATGGCAGAAAGTCGGCGAGATGCTCGACAGCGGGCAAATGCCGCCCAAAGATGCGAAACAGCCGACCGACGCCGAGCGGACGCGGTTGCGGCAATGGGTGAAGACGTATCTCACCGCGGAAGCGAAGGCCCAAGCCGGGGATCCCGGTCGAGTGGTGCTGCGACGGCTGAATAATGCCGAGTTCACGTACACACTGCGCGATCTGACCGGCGTGGCGACACTCAATCCGGCACGTGAATTCCCGGTCGACGGCGCCGCGGGGGAAGGCTTCACGAATACCGGACAAGCGCTGGTGATGTCACCCGCTTTGGTGACAAAATATCTCGACGCGGCGAAAGAGGTCGCGCAGCATGCGATGCTGCTGCCGGACGGTTTCCGCTTTTCGCCGGAGACCACGCCGAGCGATTGGACCAACGACACGCTCGCTGAAATTCGGGCGTTTTATCGAAAGTATTCGGACGCCGCCGGTGGGGATAAAGTCAACCTGCAGGGGATCGTGTTCGACACCAATCAGGGCGGGCGACTCCCCATCGAGAAATATCTGGGCGTCCTGCTTGCCGAACGCGATGCCCTGCGATCCGGTAAAATCTCCGTGGACGAGCTTGCCTCATCGCACGGCCTCAGTCCCAAGTATCTGCGCAATCTGTGGGCGATGCTCGAAACAGCCCCCGATGCGGTGAAGCCGTCATTGTTGCTCGATGCGCTGCGAACACGCTGGAAGACCGCGAAAGCCGATGAAGGGCATGCCATCGCGCAGGAAATTGCCCGGTGGCAACAATCGCTGTGGCGTTTCACCACCGTCGGCCACATTGGCAAGGTGAATGGTCCCCAAGCGTGGATGGAACCGGTCAGTCCGATTGCCGCACGGCAGGAGATTCGCCGCAAGTTGACTGCGCCGCCCAACGCGAAAGAGGTGACGCTGTACCTCGCGGTGGGTGACGCCGGGGATGGAAACGGTCACGATTTCGCAGTCTGGGAACGCCCCCGCATTGTGGCCCCGGGTCGCCCCGATCTGATGCTGCGCGATGTCCGCGCCGTGACCAAAGAACTCTCCGTTCGACAAGCAAGTTTTGTCAACACCGCCGCAGCGTGTCTGGCAGCCGCCGCGGAAGCCATCGCTGCCACCGAAAAACTTTCGCTTACCGATCTTGCGATGAAGCATGCCGTTGATGCGGAGTCTTTATCGGCATGGCTGGAGTATCTCGGCATCGGCGCCGCCAGTCCTGTTTCATTGGGAACGCCGATCTCCCGCAAAATCGAAAGTTCATCCGGTTACGACTTCGTCAAAGGTTGGGTCGGTGACGATGCCCTCAGCGTGGTTGCCAATTCGTCCGATCAACACGTCCGCATTCCCGGCAACATGAAACCGCACGGCGTGGCGGTTCATCCCACACCGACACTGTCGGTCTGCATCGGCTGGAAAAGCCCCGTGAATGCCTTGCTGAAAATTGAAGGCGTCGTCCAGCACGCTCATCCCGAATGCGGCAACGGCGTTGCATGGACCATCGAAGTCCGTCGCGGCAACACACGGCAAGTGCTTGCCACCGGCATCAGTCAGGGAGCCAAGCCGGTACCGTATGGGCCGATGGAAAACGTTTCCGTTCACCCCGGCGATGCGGTCGTTCTCATCATCAGCCCGCGGGACAACAACCATTCGTGCGATCTCACGGCGGTCGATATGACGCTGTCGTCGGGGACGCAATCCTGGAGTTTAGCGGGCGATGTTTCCCCGCAGATTCTTGCCGGGAACCCGCATGCCGATGCGTTGGGCAACGCCGACGTGTGGCACTTCTTTTCGCAACCGGCGACGGGTGTGGGCGGGCACGTGATCCCAAATGGTTCGCTCCTGGCGAAATGGCAATCCGCAACGTCATCCGAACAACGGAAAGCGATTGCCGGCGAATTGCAGAAGCTATTGCGTGACGGCATCGGCGGACTGCCGGCCGACGCGCCGGATGTCGCGCTGCATCGTCAGTTAACGTCATTTGGCGGACCGTTGCTGACCGCGGCGTTGCAGGCGGCAATTCAATCACCCGCACCGTTTGACAACACCGATCCCACGGCATCGGGACTCGATCCCGCGCTGTTCGGACCACGGCCGCGGGCCGATGTGAATTCAGACGTTGAGGCCAACAGCCTGTTCGTGCAGGCACCGTCGGTGCTGGAAATCCGGCTCCCCGCGGAACTGGTGGACGGAGCCGAATTCGTCGCCGCCGGGACATTGCACGCTTCCGCAGCCGGTGAGGGAAGCGTGCAGATGCAGTTGCTCGCCGAGAGGCCGACGACGTTTTCCGGACTGCAACCCTCAACGCTCGCCGAGACCAACCAGAACGGGCCGTGGACGTCGAACAACCGCGGTGTGACTTTCAGCGGCCCGGTCATTACCGCGGACAACGGCCCCGCCCGAAAGCGACTGGAATCCACCTTCGACGATTTCCGCCAATGGTTTCCCGCGGCGCTGTGTTACACCAAGATTGTTCCTGTCGATGAAGTCGTCACGCTCACGTTGTTCTATCGCGAGGACGACCAGCTCTGCCGACTGATGCTCGATGATGCCCAGACTGCGGACCTCAACCGATTATGGAACGAATTACATTATCACAGCCGCGATGCGTTGACTCTGGTCGACGCATTGGAGCAACTGATTCAGTACGCCACGCAGGACGCGAATCCGAAGGTCTTCGAGCCGTTGCGAGAACCGTTCGCCAAACGGGCGGCGGCCTTTCGCAAGCAATTGGTCGACAGCGAACCGTCACATCTGGCGGCGTTGCTGGAATTCGCGAACAAAGCCTATCGCCGACCACTCACCGATGGCGAATTGCGCGAACTGCGCGCGTTGTATGCCCGGCTGCGACAGAAGGAACTCCCTCACGAAGAGGCCTTTCGGCTGACGCTGGCCCGCGTGCTGGTCTCCCCGGCGTTTCTCTATCATCTGGAGAAGCCGGTTCCCGGAGCCGTACAGGGGAAGATTGACGACAACGAACTGGCCAGCCGCCTCAGTTATTTTCTATGTTCATCCCTGCCCGATGAAGTGCTGACGACGATTGCAGGGAAGGGCGGTCTCGGGTCGGACGATGAACTTCGAATTCAAACTCAACGCCTGCTGCACGATCCGAAAGCCCGCCGATTCGCGACGGAATTCGCGGGGCAATGGCTGCACATTCACGACTTCGAGAATCATGACGAAAAGAGCGAGCGCTTTTTCCCCACGTTCGCGGCTATGCGGACGGCGATGGCCGAGGAAGCCACGCTTGTCGTTCTGGATCTCCTGCAGACCAACGGATCGGTGTTGAGCCTCCTGGAATCGGATTCCACGTTTCTCAATGAAGACCTCGCAAAGCACTATGAAATTCCGAATGTCACCGGTCCCGAATGGCGGCGCGTCGATGGCGTGAAACAATATGGCCGCGGCGGGATGCTGACGTGGTCGGCGATTTTGTCGACGCAAGCCGGGGCGTCACGGACCAGCCCGATTCTCCGCGGGAACTGGCTCAGTGAAGTGATTTTGGGCGAAAAATTGCCGCGGCCGCCGAAGAATGTGCCGCAACTATCGGAGACCGTTCCCGAGGGGCTGACCGAACGCCAGCTCATCGAACGGCACAGCAGCGATCCGTTGTGCATTCATTGTCACGAAAGGATTGATCCACTCGGTTTCGCCCTGGAAAACTTCGACGGCATCGGCCGCTACCGTGTCAAAGATACCGCGGGATTACCCATCGATTCACGGAGTCAGTTAGCCGATGGCACGCAGCTCGATGGTCTTGCCGGACTGCAAGCGTATTTGCTCAACGCGCGCCGCGAGGCGTTCCTGCGACAGTTCTGCCGCAAGCTGCTCGGTTATGCGCTAGCGCGCAGCGTCCAGCTTTCGGATGAGCCGTTGCTCGAAGAGATGCAGGCAAAACTGAAAGGCAACGATTATCGCATTGGAACCGCGATCGAGACGATTGTGCTCAGCCGCCCGTTCCGCGAAATCCGTGGGCGCGACATGGCCAGTGAGGAATGAACCAGAACCGCGCCCCATCATCGAACGAAGCGCCGCTGAACGCGCGATGTCGATGACGCTTGCGTTCGCACGGGAGTAATCGCGTGGGGGCTGTCCGCATGATGAAAGCCTGCGGCGATCGCGATCGATTGCGCATCCTTCGTCACTTGCGTCGCGGAAATGGAGGCCCACGGTGTGAGCGGGAGTGTTTCCCCGGCGTTGCCCAGTCCGTCCAGCAGCAAATGCAGATCGCCGTTGTACGACAACAACACGGCAAACATGCCCAGCACCTCCGGCAGCGTAAAATTGCAATGCCCGTAGCGCTCCACCGGCAGGTTGAGTCGCTGGGTGCCGTAAGAGTGGGACTTCAGATTTTTCAGCGTGTAGAGCGTTTCGTGGGGATACGGCACCAACTGGTCCAGCGTCGTGTGCAGCGTCATGAGCGGGCGCTGGAGCGAACCCGTTGTCGTGTATTGATTCCGCATCGTATCCAAAGCGATTTGGTCGGCCCGCACGCGCGGAACGCCGGCGTTGAGCGCCCACGGATCGCTCGCCCCGGTGTACCAGGTGAACGTATTATCGTACGGAAAGCCGCCCAGCGTTTCGGCGGAGTCATTCAAATTGACAATGTTGTAACTCAGCAACAACTCGGCCGACGTCAACAAAGTGGCTTCACGATCGTCCGGATCAAATCGCAAATGCGCCACCGCGGCCCATTCGTGAAACGCATCGGCATGCGCCGGGTCCGTCAATGCCGGCGCGACCACCGTGGCGAAGAAGCCGTCCGGGCCATACCAGTTGTGGATGAGATCGTCGGCAGGATGTAACGGGTCACCCGGAATCAGCCCCGGGAAATAATATTCAAACGTCGCGCGAGCATCGCCGATGTACTGGATCTGCGCGCGAAAGTCGCCGACGATCCCGCAGGCCGCCAGTCCCCCCGCGAAGACTTCGGGATGCCGCTCGATCAGGAGCGCGGTAATGAGCCCGCCTTCCGAAATGCCGGCGAGATAGACTTTCTCCGGACGCCCCACGACGTCTTCGTAGATGGACACCAGATCGAGAATGTCATTCACGCCCTGCACCACGGCGAGGCCGGTTTTGCTGTAGCTGCACGTCGCGAAGCCGAAGCCGAGCGAAGTCGCCAGATCGGGGAGATAGACGTCGCCGAAGCGCATCTGGTTTTCGGGAATCTGGACCGGGTCCGTGGCGTCCTGAAAACCGTGCGCGTAGATCAACAGCACACGATTATATTTCTCCGGCGGCGGCGTGGCGATGCGGTACAGCGATCCGCTGGCCTGCGTCCCTTCATAACCGGGCGGCTGAGCCCATCCGTTCGCTGCGAACCCCAATAACAAGATCAGCCATACGAACGGCTTCCGCACCTGTCGAATCATTGTCTGCTCCAGCAATTTCGGATGACCGTCGCCGCGGGGTTCGCAACTGGCCATAAGATATCGAATCCGCCTCGCGATTTCAGAATCATCAATGAAAGCCTTCGCGGCGGGTAGAATCGCCGACGACGATTTCAAGAGAGCGATCGTTCGCGAAGTGACGCTTCCGATTGTGCGGGTCATCATGCCTGTAATGACCGTGCATTGCCCCGGTTACGGACTTCCGCCCAGCATGATGCCGGCGATTGAGGCGTTGATCATGGTGGCGAGAAAGCCGACGAGCAGGGCGCGTGCGCCGAGGGAGGCCAGATCGGCGCGGCGTTCGGGAGCCATCGCACCGATCCCGCCGAGCTGGATGCCGATCGACGAAAGATTGGCGAATCCGGTGAGGGCGTAGGTTGCCAGAACAGAGCCGCGTGGGGAGATCACGTCGTGATAGCCGCCGTTGGCTTCGGTCGATGTCAGTTTCACATACGCCACGAATTCGTTGGTGACGAGCTTCGTTCCGAGCAGATCGGCGATGGGCAGGATGTCCGGTGTATCCGCCCCCATCAGAAATGCCAGCGGTGCGAACGCCCAGGAAAAAAGCATTGCCAGCGAAAGCTGATCGGGCCAGAATGTCAGCCAACCCGTCGGGATGCCCCATGATAACAGCGTGGGCTTCGTTCCGGCGGCGAGGGCATCGAACAGCGCGATGAACGCCAGAAACGCAATCAGCATCGCGGCGACATTGATCGCGAGCTTCATCCCCTCGGATGCCCCGTCCGCGGCGGCGTCGATGACGTTTCGATGGGGCGCTGCAACATGGACCATATTCCCGGCCATCGTCGTCGGCGTTTCCGTTTCCGGCAGCATGATCTTGGCAAGATAGAGTCCGCACGGGGCCGCCATCACACTGGTGGCGAGAATGGCGACAGGATCGGCTCCCATCTGGATGTAGACCGCCATCACACCGCCGGCGATGGTCGCCATGCCGCCGACCATCATCGCCAGCAGTTCCGACTTCGTCATGCCGGAAACGTACGGCTTCACAATGAGTGGGGCTTCCGTTTGACCCATGAACACATTCGCCACGGCGGCGAGGGTTTCGGCTCCGCTGGTCTGCATGGCGTAAATCATCCCCTTCGCTGTCACTCGCACAATCGCCTGAAGCACCCCCAGGTAATACAGCACGGTGAAGAACGAGGACACGAAGATGATCGTCGGCAGCGCCACGAAGGCAAACACAAATCCCCCTTGCGGGAACACGCCCGACATCACGCCGGGGTTCGCCAGCGGGCCAAACACAAACCGGGCCCCTTCGCTGGAGAAGTTGAGAAACTGGCTGATGATGCCGCCGATGGTTTCGAAGAGGGCGTAACCGGGTCGCCACGGCGGGGCATCGGTCGCGGAAAGCGTGCAGGCATGCCCGAACCAGGTTCCCAGCGACATCCCTTCCGGTCGTCCCGGGAGTTGGAACTTCAGGATGAAGAAGGCCAGCGCGAGTTGCAGAACCATGCCCCAGCCAACGGTCCGCCAATTGATGGCCCGCAGGTTCTGCGAGCAGGCCGCAACGATCCCAATGAAGCAAATCACCCCGGCGAATGCTTGCCCGCGCACGCCGATGACCGGCTGTGTGAAATAGGCCAGAACGGCGACCGCCCCCACCATGGCCACGATGGCCATCCGCCAGGACCACGGCGTTTCCTCGATCATCCGCGGGGACAACGGCTCGGGCGATGCTGGGGATGGTTCGGCGGTCATGGCCCTGCTTTCGTCGATGTCGAGGGGCTACAGAACAAATTGGCCGGGCAGCAATTGGGCGAGCGACATTTCCGTCACGGTCCGGCCACCATCCACGTTCACCAGATAGACGGGCAAATCGCGGGCAAACTCGGCGAGCACTTGCCGACACGCCCCGCACGGCGTCCCCCCGTTCGCCGTGGCGATGGCAATAGCGACGAATTCCCGTTTCCCCGCAGCAACGGCCGTGCCGACGGCCACGCGTTCGGCACAGTTGGTGAGCCCGTAGGACACATTCTCGACATTGCAGCCGACAACGATCGCACCATCAATGGTCTGGAGCGCCGCTCCCACGAGATAGTTTGAAAATGGGGCGTAGGCGTTCTGTCGCACCGTGCAGGCCGCGTCGATCAGACGGGGAAGATCGAGATCACTCATGGGGCAATCCGTTCGACAATGAGCCGTTGAGGTGGAGCCGGTTCCGGACCAATCACGATCGCATCCCGAAGGGTGGATTGCACGCGATCCAATTGCGACGGATTCGCAAACACGCGTACCAAAGGTTGCCCGGCGGTCACCGCATCACCAATGCGGACCAGCATCTCCAGCCCAACACTGAAATCGACGCGATCCGTCACCTGCCAGCGACCGCCACCCATGATCACGATGGCTTGGCCGAGCGCTTCACAATCCATGCGGGTGATGTATCCCGCTGTTTGTGCAACCACGTCGGTCGCCGAAGCCACGGGCCGTGGAGCATCGAGATCACCCACCTGCACGCGCACCATTTCCGCAAACTTTTCGTAACCCGCCCCGTTGTCGATGCACCGCTGAAGCTGTTGGGTCGCTTCCAATGTGTTGCTCGCGGCATGGGTCATTACGAGCAGTTCCGCCCCGAGGGCGAGCGTCAGTTCCATCAAGTCCGATGGACCTTTTCCCTGGAGTGCCTGCACGGTTTCATCGACTTCGACAGCATTGCCGCACATTCGTCCCAGCGGTTGATTCATGTCGGTCAGCAACGCCACGGTGCGCAGCCCCGATTGCGTTCCCACGGCGGCCAGCGATTGGGCCAACTCGCGGGCCTGCGCTTCCGTTTTCATGAACGCGCCGCTGCCGAATTTCACATCCAGCACGAGAGCATCCAGACCCTCGGCGAGTTTCTTGCTCATAATGCTGGCGGTGATGAGCGGAATCGAGGCAACCGTCGCGGTGACATCGCGCAGCGCGTAGAGCCATTTGTCCGCGGGGACGAGGTTCGCCGTTTGCCCGGTAATTACACATCCCACCGTATTGAGAACGTGTGCAATTTCCGTTTCCGTGAGGTCGGTCCGAAAGCCGGGAATGGATTCGAGTTTGTCGAGTGTCCCGCCGGTTGCACCGAGACCGCGGCCGGAAATCATCGGCACCTGCACGCCGCAGCAGGCCAGCAACGGCGCAAGAATCAGCGAGACTTTATCGCCCACGCCGCCGGTCGAATGTTTGTCGACTTTCGGCAACCCCCGCGGCCATGTGAGCCGCGAACCGGAAGCGAGCATGGCCTGCGTGAGCGATGCGGTTTCGAGCGGAGTCATGCCGCGGAAATAGATGGCCATCGACATCGCCGACATCTGATAGTCGGGAATTCTGCCATCGACATACCCGTTGATGAACGCCGCGATTTCGTCCGGTTCCAGCACGAACCCGTCACGCTTTCGAGCGATGATGTGGGCGGGATTAATCTGCATCGGCGACGGCCCTGAATTCGAGTTGCCCGCGTGAACTATTTCATGGCCGCGATGCGCCGCCGTTCGTCATCGAGAATCCCCAGCACAATCTTCCGGACCTTTTCCTCGGCGGTTTTCGCGACGGCAATCACGTCGTGTCCATCCGTTGGCGGCTGCGACGAATCGGAAAACGCCACATTGGTGACGGTCGACAACGCCAGCACTTTCAGTCCCATGTGCGCCGCGACGATGACTTCCGGAACGGTCGACATGCCGACAACATCCGCACCGATCATCCGCAGGAAGCGATACTCCGCGCGGGTCTCATAGTTGGGGCCACTGAGAGCCGCATACACGCCCTTGTGAGCCGTGATGTTCTCCTGCCGGGCGATTTCCAGAGCCCGTTGAATCAGCGCCGGGTCGTACGGTTGGCTCAGGTCCGGAAAACGCGGGCCGAGCGCGTTGTCATTCGGCCCGGTGAGCGGATTGGCCCCCATCAGGTTGATGTGGTCGTCAATCACCACCAGGTCACCGGGACGATAGAGGGGATTCATCCCGCCACTGGCGTTGGAGATGATCAGGAGTTCGATGCCGAGCGATTTCATCACCCGCACCGGCAGCGTGATTTGCTGTGCGGAATAGCCCTCGTAGAGATGGAAGCGGCCTTCCATCGTCACCACGCTCAAGCCGCCGATGGTGCCGCACACGAATTGACCGCGGTGTCCCAGCGCCGTTGCCCGCGGGAAGTGCGGGATCGTTTCGTAACAAACTACCGCTTCCGCATCGATCTGCTTGGCAAAACCGCCGAGGCCCGTGCCGAGAATGATCCCCACACGTGGCACCCGCTGCCAACGCCCACGGACCGCGCCGACGGCGTCCGCAGTTTGCGTGGGAATGTCGATCATCACGAAGCCTTTCTAAATGTAGCCCTGTCGCTCCGCGACAGGATCGCCGTTTGTCAGGCAGATTTGCTGTTGAACTGGTGAGCCAAATTGTTAAGCGGCGTTCCTGTCGCGGAGCGACAGGGCTACATTCTTTAAGTCGCCGCCGGTTGATGAACGGCCATCGCCGGATTCTCGGAGCTCGCATAGCTCAGTCGCTGCATTTCCCGTGCGCAAATCTGCTCGATGATGTCGAAGTCGGCATAGCGGTTCTGGTGATGAATGCGGCCAACCGATGCGAGTTTCGTGTGAAACTCGCGATTGTCTGCACCCGGATAGGGCAACTCGCAGAACTCGAAAATCTGGGCGATGCGGCGTTGCGGTTCCGCGAGGATATCTTCGTAGCGGATCTCCAGGAAATGATGCACCTGGTCTTTCACCGCGTTCACCATCTCGAGGCAGTCGCTCCAGACATGAGCCGTGGTGCGAATGCTGTCGGGACCCCACGTGCGCAAATACTCCGGCAGCTTCTTCACTCGTGGGTAGGGAATGAATTCGTTATTCCCCAGCAACCGGTGCCGTTTGTACGAACGGACCCGATTCAATTGCTGTTGTTCGAGTTTGTAATGTTTCCGCATCGAATTCGCGCACGACCGAGGATCGCGCACGATGTGAATGAACCGCCCATCGGGGAAAAAGTGGTGCAAGCGCTCCAGATCGGTGACCGCCGCCGGATTCTTGCTGAAGAAGCGCCGCCACGGTTTGCCAAAGCACCAGATGACACGCCGAATCAGCGTGTGGATGTCCTCGATTTCCTGTGGGGAATATTCTTCCGGAGCGCGGGGGTGGTATTCCGGCGAGCACGCATCCCAGTCAAACCATTTCGCCCAGAACTGCAAGCCTTCATTCGGCGATCCGACCGAAACCGGTACGCTGTCGCCCAGGTACCGCTCGCCGGAGACATCCAGATGAAGCCATTTCCGGAGCTTTTCGATCCCGCAGAAACAGTCGGGGAACTGGTGCATCGCGTTGGTGATGTAGGCCAGTTCCGGATGCGTACAGCACAAATCCTGGACCATCGTCGTCCCCGAGCGCGGCAATCCCAGCAGGAAAATCGGCCGGTCGACGCCAATGTCGCTGAGATCAATACTGAGGAGCCAGCGTTCGATGAATTTCCCCGCCTGCTCAAACAGCCACGGCGGGTCTTCGGGAATGCTGTACTGCCGCTCGAACAGACCGCCCAGCAGCAAACGCGAGTGCAGGTTGGGGTAGGTCACTTTCTGCGAAGCAGAAGCACCGTTGACACGGGCCTCGGACATGGACGACTCGCTTCCCGGATTGATCGAAGGAAAATGAAGCGGTGGAGCGGTGTACGACGAGTTCCGACAAGGCTCCGATGATAACCGCGAGTCGTCAAAAAATCCCAAGCGCGGGGGAAGAAGTCGGGGGCGTGAAATCCTTCGCAGAGACCCAGCCATCGGAATGGCTGGGCTTCCACGGAGTTTGTTAGAGTTTTCCTTCAACGCCAAGTTGGTGGTAGAAGTGCTGAACGTTGTTCTGGTTCTTCAGCAGCCAGTCGATTCCCGGTTCGTTCTTCATCGCTTTGCCGAGGGCTTTCGCCATCGCGGCCCGGTGGTTGGCGAAGAGTTGAGCATGATCGACGGTTTCCGCTTCGACGACTGTCGGGTCGAGCCACACGGAAACAATGATGCCGAGATCGTTGGCCTTCGCCTTGGGAATGTCCCCGGCACGGACGGCATCCAACACTCCGTGGGCGAGTGCCGCCTGCACGGTTCCCATCAGAATATTCGTGTACTTCGAACTGGCAACGGTCACTTTGCTGACCATCACGGTGACGGGACGGACCTGCACATCGCAGTTCAGAATCGCGAAGACTTTCGTGTGGCCTTTGGTCTGGTCGCCCATCTGGTTCGCAATCGCAAACCCCACGGGCCCGTCGAGTTCGCCGATGACGACTTCCGGTTCCGCGGCACAGTAATCCGGGCCGCCTTCGACGAGGGCTTCGCCGGTTCTAAGCACAATCCGCCCGCTCGACGCAGTATCGGCCTTCTTTTTGGCAGCCTTTTTCTTGGGCACAATCAGTTCCTCATAGAGGTGAGATGTTGTTAATGGATAGGATCATTCGACGGGGGATTCTTGGCGACCCACACGCCGAATGCAAGCGACCGCGTCGTCGCCGATTAGCCGCGACCCGATAGGGGAGCGCTGCGTGAACGTGCGAAACGGGTGGAGCGCTCCACGCAGCGCTCCCCTATCGGCAACGCCGTGACGGATTTTATGCGGCGGTGAGGCTGTGGTAGAGTTGGCGAAGTTTACGCGTGGCGGTGCGTATGTGAGGGCCGGAGGCAGTGGGCGCGTCGTTGAAGGGGATACGGTAGCGGGC
>JAKFUG010000035.1 GCA_021732785.1 Planctomycetaceae bacterium | reverse complement strand
GGATTGCACCCACCCCCACTCACGCTCTACGCTACGGGGAATCATTTTCCCCCGTCCCCAGCGTGAGTGCCCTATGTCTCCCGAAGCACGCCTTGCTGAACTCCAACTCGTTCTGCCCGCGGCACCCAAACCCGGCGGTATTTATGCTCCCGTGGTCATTGTCGATCGCCTGGCCTTCGTCTCCGGACACGGTCCCATCCGCACCGATGGCACGTTGATGACCGGCCGTGTGCCCGATCAGGTTTCCGAAACCGACGCCCAGCTTGTCGCCCGGCAGGTCGGACTGACCATGCTGGCCACACTGCGAAGAGAACTCGGCAGCCTCGACCGCATCGAACGCGTGGTGAAAGTCCTCGGTATGGTCTACGCCACGTCGGAGTTCGATCACCACCCGCAGGTCATCAACGGTTTCAGCAACCTGATGGTCGAATTGTGGGGTGAAACCAACGGAAAGGGAGCCCGCAGTGCCGTCGGCATGGGCTCGCTTCCCGGCAACATCACCGTCGAAGTGGAAGCCATTTTCCTGCTGAAAGAATAATGCAACGAGCCCGAAGCGCCAGCGACGGGTGAATGACGTTGACACGGCACACAGACATCGACCTCAAAGCCATGCACCCGGCGCTGGCGCTTCGGGCTCGTAAGTCATCACGAGACAATTCCATGAACCATTGCCGTCCACTACGTCTGTTTCTCGTCGCGCTGGCATTCTGCTCATCTCTCACCGCCGCTGAGCCTGGCTTCAAGCGGTTGGGCAAAGCGGAACCCGAAGAATTCTTCGTCAAGATCGGCGGGCCGTATTACGAGTTGGGACAACAACCGCCGGGGACGGTTGGCCAGCCGAAGGTCAATCAGGCCTATGTGTGGGGCATGACGAAAGCGGGCGACTCCATCTGGTTCGGGACCGCGGCCAATCCCGTCAGTCTCGTCATTGGCGGGTTGCTCGGCATTTCCATCCCGATGCAGAACGAGTTCATGGTTAGCGAATTCTGGCGGAGTCAGTACTCCGGCATCAGTCCGTTGCTGAAACCCTTCCTCGGCGATTGGCGGCCGCCGCGAATTTATCGCTATCAACCCAACGGCGGCGTGCAGGACGTGACGCCGAACGACCCACTCTTGTCGAACACCATCGGCTTGCGCTCGGCCGGCGCTTCGGATGAAATCGTCCTGCTCGCCGGTCCGGCGCTCACGCAACTCGGCATCAATGTCTTTGCGTTCGATGCCCAAACCGGGGCGTATCTCGGATCAAAAGCCATACTCGAATTCAGCGACATCCGCAAATGGGTGGAAGTCGATGGTGTCCTCTACACCGGCACGCTCGATACGTGGACGCAAACCGGCGGCGGGTCGGTCCTCCGCTGGAAAGGGACCGTTGCCAATCCATTTCAGTATGAAGTCGTCGGCAAGATCGACAATGAAGCCGCGACATTGTGTGCTCATGACGGCCGGTTGTATGCGCTGACGTGGGCCACGGTCAGCCCGTTCTGGACCAAAATCACGGGGGCGAAATCGCTGCATCTGCCGGGAATCTGGATGAGCCCCCCGATTCCCGCCGATGGTCTCACGGCGGCCGATCGTTTCCGCTGGAAGAACGTGTGGACGATCGATCGGTATGATCCCGACCCGGTGTTGGCACCCACCGTCTGGATGGGAGCCGCGGAGTCGTTCGATGGGCATCTCGTGTGGGGAACGATTCAAATTCCCGGCGTCGGCGGAGAGGCATTGCTGACGGAATATGGGGCTCCCGAATCGGCCGTCCTGTTTATCGAATCGTTTCGGAAGAGTTTCCGCACCGCTCCGCTGTTTCGCGGCAAGCTGACCGCCGGGCAAACGTTCGAGGTGGAATTGCTGTACGGCGACGAAAAACTGCCGCGCTTCACACCCTCGGGACCGGGGCAAGGAGCTTGGACGCTGGTGCCGAACAATCTCGGTCCGCCGCTGTTGGGACCGGCCGGTTTCGGTCAAGCCGACAATGCTTACATCTGGTCGATGGCCGTGCATGAAGCCAAGCTCTATGTCGGTACATTCGACCGTTCGTTCATCCGTTACGGCAACGCGTTCGCCAAGGGAAACCCAATACCCGATGATCTTGGCGCGGACCTCGTGCAATTCACCTCAACATCAGCCGCCGGGAAATCGGTATCCCGCACGGGCGGCGGCAACGCGGTCAATAACGGCTTTCGCACGCTGGTCAGCCATCCGAACGGCTTGTTCGCCGGGACGGCCACCAGTGCGAATCTCCTCACCGATACCAGCGACGATATTCCCGAAGGAGGCTGGGAATTTCTGAAAGTGGATCCCTCGGCAATTTCCCTAACGCCGTTACGGAGTTCTGCGGCGCGAACGGCTCCGAGCACTCCCGCCGTGATGCAGGAATGGCTCTCGCGGGGCAACACGCCGCCGTAAAGTCACTCCGATTTCATACATTTTGAATAGCGTCCGTAGCGTCGTTGAAGTACGCTCAGCGAGGTTTTGCGTAGTTTGAGAAGTTTTTGATAGGGCGTGAATCATGTCGAATTGGCGGGCCACTTGCCGATGGGGCATATCCACATCGCTTTTGTTGCTGTTGACCGTCTGCACTGCGACATTGTTTGCCGCAGAGCCGGGAATCACGCGCATTGGCAAAGCGGCACCGGATGAGTTCTATACCGGTCTCGGCAAAGCCTATTACCCGCTGGGACAACAGCCGCCGGGAACGGTCGGCAAGCCCAAGGTCAATCAGGCCTGGGCGTGGGGCATGACCAGCGTCGGTGAGTCCATCTGGTTCGGCACCGCCGCGAACGCTTTCAGTATGGCGGGAACGGGCATCTTCGGGATCAAGATTCCTCACGAAAATGCCTACAACGTCAGCGAGTACGCCAAAAGCCAATACCCCGGCGTTTCTCCCTTTCTCAAGTCCG
The DNA here is from genome assembly GCA_021732785.1 of Planctomycetaceae bacterium. GTDB lineage: Bacteria > Planctomycetota > Planctomycetia > Planctomycetales > Planctomycetaceae > DSVQ01. The sequence goes on along the minus strand of JAKFUG010000035.1, from coordinate 75,799 downwards.
CCATTGGCGACTATCGGCCCCCTCAAATTTTCCGTTACCAGCCCGGTACCGGCCTGGTGGAAAAAACGCCGAACGATCCGCTCATCGCGCAAACCATCGGTTTCCGTTCCGCCGGATCGAACGACGAAATCGTGCTCTTGGCCGGACCATCCATGACGCTGCTCGGCATCAACGTGTTTGCGTTCGACGCCGTCAGCGGAGAGTTTCTGGGTTCGAAAGTGATCGTCGAATTCAGCGATATCCGCAAATGGGTGGATGTGAATGGCGTGCTTTACACCGGAACTCTGGAAACGTTCAGCCAGAACGGCGGGGGGGCCATCGTGCGCTGGCGCGGGACGCGCGCCGATCCCTTTCAGTATGAAATCGTCGGGCGGATTGATAACGAAGCCGCCAATCTGGCGGCACACGAGGGGCGGTTATTTGCTTCCACCTGGCCGGTCGTCAGTACGTTTGCCGCGAAGTTTCTCGGAGGCACCCCCCAACATTTACCGGGCATTTGGATGAGTCCGCCGCTGTCGCAGGGCGGTCTGACTGCGGCCGATCAATCCCGCTGGAAGAGTGTCTGGTCGATCGACCGCTACGATCCCGATCCCGTCGTAGCGCGCAGCAGTTGGATGGGAGGCATGGAGTCCTTCGATGGTCATCTGGTGTGGGGAACGATTCAGGTTCCCGGCAGTGGCAGCGAAGAAGTGTTCAAGGAATATGGCGATCCGCAATCGATCGGTTTGCTGGTGGAATCGTTCACCAAAGGCATGCGCAGCGTGCCGATGTTTCGCGGCAAGGTGAGCGGCCTCGGGACCTTCAAAGCCGAATTGCTGTACGGGGATGCCGTGCTGCCGGTCTTCACCTCCACGGGAAAAGGCAAAGGGTACTGGACCCCGGCCGCTACCAAAGCCGGCCCCGCATTGCTGGGCCCCGCGGGCTTTGGCGATCCGGACAATCTCTACATCTGGTCGATGAAGGTCCACGAGAGCAAGCTCTATGTGGGGACATTCGACTGGTCGTTCCTGCGCTACGGGAATGCGTTGGTCAATGGGGGAGCCGTTCCGAATGACCTGGGCGGCGATTTGCTGCAAATGACGTCGACATCAACGCCGGCACTGGTGGTTTCCCGGACGGGGCTCGGCAATCCCGTCAACATGGGGTTGCGGACATTGGTCAGCCACTCATCGGGACTGTATTGCGGCACCGCGACGGCGGCCAATCTGCTGACCGACCAGAACGACAACCTGCCCGAAGGGGGTTGGGAAGTTCTGCAGATCAACACGAACGCGATCTCGCCGACGCCGCTCCGAACCGAGTCGGCCCGAGCCGCGATCTCCGCCGGCGAAGCGCAGACGCTGCGGCAGCAGTTTCGCGGGATCCTGCCCTGATCTCGACGGCTACATCAGCATGACGATCCCCTCGGCGGTGTTGAGCAACCGATAGATCGCGAGGACTTGCTCCGAAGATTCGACCCACGGTTCGATGGTGACCGACACGTGACGCCCGCGGGGGGTGGACTTGTATTCGAACGGGTCATCGAAATCGTGTTGCAGTTCGGTGCGGACCATGTTCACAATGCGCTCGACGAAGTCGTTCTCATTGAGCCCGATCGCTTTGAAGGCGTATTTTCCGGGAAAGACGTGCATGGCGTCGAGAAGTTCGCGGGCAGGCAGGGCATCCATTGTCGATTCCTACGAAACGGCAGTAATTCCAGCAATTCTTCCTCGGTAAGCACGTTCGATGCCGGGCCATTCTCAAGTGTGTTGCGTAGTCCTGCGTTCTGTCAATGTTGAGAATCGCGATTCTCAGTTTGCTGCGACGAGACCGACCGGCACCAGCAATTCTCCCTGCTTTCTCAGTTCTGCAATAGGTGTTGAATCATGTCGCACAGGAATGACGACAGTGCCATATCCTTCAGCATAAATCTCTAACCAAACCCACCGCGTATGAGCTTGGGCTTGTGGCCGACGATTGTTTGCGCTCGTTTTGAAATCAAATTCGATCACGGCCATTCCATCAGCCCCGGTCGTGCTCCGAACGGTATCAGCGATGGGTGCCGCGGGATTAGGGCGATAGTCTCGATCGTCAGCGGCCAGCGAATTCGGCCCCAGCACCGGCGGCGAACGAAACACCGCAACTTTGGCGGCTGCGATTGGCAAACGTCGTGTTGCATCGAAGACAAAGATACGCACTGGAACGTGAATTTCACCGCTGGTGGACCACGGCAGATTCGGAAGAACGATGATGACGGCGATGGCAAAGAGCGTCACGACGATCAGTGAAACAACGAGCTTCGCCCGACGCCCCAAGGTTTGTGTTGATGGCGGGGCCTTCGAGTCTGCTGCCATGAAAAGTCCAATCGGTGACCGAACAGTCTATGTGCTCGAAGCCCGGCATTACGGTGAATGCCGGGCTTCGGTTTCATCAGACGGTCTTGCGAATCGTCGTGATTACTGATCCGTGGATTCACCCACTCCGGCACCGACGAGCTCGGGCTCGCCTTCGGTGTTCGAGGGAACGAAGTCCAGTTGCTTCTTGTCGCCGACTTCCTTCATGCTCACCGTGATGGTGTTCGATCCCTGGAAGACGCCTTGCAGCAGATTCTCGGACAGCGGGTCTTCGATAAAGTTCTCGACCGCGCGACGCAGCGGCCGGGCACCGTATTCGACCGCGCCACCCTTTTCGATGATGAACTCGCGGGCTTCGTCGGACAGGACCAGCTTGAGACCCTTCTCGCTGAGCCGTTCGCGAACTTTCGCCAGTTCGATGTCGACGATCGCCTTGAGGTTCTCTTTCGACAACTGCCGGAAGACGACCACTTCATCGAGCCGGCCGATGAATTCCGGACGGAATTCCCGCTCGATTTCCTGCATCAGCCGTTCTTTCATCCGCTCGTAACTCGTATCGGCGTCGCGCTTGCCGAAGCCGAAGGCATCGCCTTGCGTGATGACGCTGGCACCGATGTTCGTCGTCATGATGATGATGGTGTTCTTGAAGTCGACCTTCCGACCGAAGCTGTCGGTCAGATGGCCTTCTTCGAGAATCTGCAGCAGCATGTTGAAGACATCGGGGTGCGCCTTTTCGATTTCGTCGAGCAGCACCACGGCGTACGGCCGACGACGAATCTTCTCGGTCAACTGACCGCCTTCTTCGTAACCGACATATCCCGGAGGGGCACCAATCAAGCGGCTGACGTTGTGCTTCTCCATGTACTCGCTCATGTCGATCTGAATGAGCGCGTCCTGTTCGCCGAACATGAATTCAGCGAGCGTTTTGGCGGTCAGCGTTTTGCCCACACCGGTCGGACCGGCGAAGACGAACGCCCCGATCGGCCGCTTCGGATCTTTCAATCCGCTGCGGCTGCGACGCACGGCTTTGGCAACCTGCTTGATCGCCTCTTCCTGGCTGACGACCCGCTTGTGGAGTTCTTTTTCCATTTCGAGCAGGCGGACGGCATCTTCGCTCGACATCCGGGTGAGCGGAATGCCGGTCATCTTGGAGACGACTTCGGCGATGACTTCCGCATCGACGACGCCGTCGGACTCCTTCGACTTTTCCTGCCAGTCCTTGTTGAGGTTTTCCTTTTTGCGTTTCAGCTTATCGGCTTGATCACGCAGCGAAGCGGCCCGCTCGAAGTCCTGATTCGCGACCGCTTCTTCCTTCTGCAGGTTGAGCTTTTCGATCTCTTCTTCGAGTTCCTTCAAATCCGGCGGACGGACCATCGAGCGTAGCCGCACCCGCGCGCCGGCTTCGTCGATCACGTCGATCGCCTTATCCGGCAGGCACCGGGCCGTGATGTAACGGTTGCTGAGTTCCACGGCCCCGGCGAGCGCGTCGTCGGTAATCTGCACGCGGTGGTGTTGCTCGTACCGTTCGCGGAGTCCCTTCAGAATCTCGACGGTCTGCGAGGCGGATGGCGGTTCCACTACAACCGTCTGGAAGCGGCGTTCGAGGGCACCATCCTTCTCGATGTACTTGCGGTACTCATCAAGGGTGGTTGCACCGATACACTGCAATTCGCCACGGCTGAGGGCGGGCTTGAGCACGTTCGAGGCATCGATCGCTCCCTCCGCACCACCGGCACCCACGAGCGTGTGAAGTTCGTCGATGAACAGCATGGTGTTCTTCGCCCGCTTCACTTCGTTCATGACGGCCTTGATGCGCTCCTCGAATTGCCCCCGGTACTTGGTTCCGGCGACCATCATGGCAAGGTCCAGCACAACGATCCGACGGTCCCGCAGCGGTTGTGGCACACTGCCGTCGACGACCATCTGCGCGAGGCCTTCGACGATGGCGGTCTTGCCGACACCGGCTTCACCGAGCAGGACCGGATTGTTCTTCTGGCGACGCAGCAGAATCTGCATCACGCGCTGGATTTCTTTTTCACGGCCGATGACCGGGTCGAGCTTGCCTTGTCGCGCGAGTTCGGTCAGATCGCGACCGAAACTGTCGAGGGCCGGGGTCTTGCTCTTGCTCGACTTGGAGGACGTGCCGCCACCGGCAGCCGCCCCGCCCCGTTCCGGCGTGCCTTCGGCGGCTTCGGTACCGTGGCCGAGCAGATTGAGGACTTCCTCGCGGACGTCTTCGAGCTTCAGGCCGAGATTCATCAGCACCTGCGCGGCGACCCCTTCCTGCTCCCGGATCAAACCGAGCAGCAAATGTTCTGTGCCGACATAGTTGTGGTTGAGGTTGCGGGCCTCTTCCATCGCATACTCGATGACTTTCTTGGCCCGCGGCGTTTGCGGGAGCTTGCCCATCGTGACCATGTCCGGTCCCGACTGCACAATCTTCTCGACTTCCAGACGAATTTTGCGGAGGTCGACGTCGAGGTTCTTCAGGACGTTTGCCGCGACACCGGAACCTTCCTTAACGAGACCGAGCAGGATGTGCTCGGTGCCGATGTATTCGTGGTTGAACCGCTGCGCTTCCTGGTTGGCGAGTTGCATCACCTTGCGGGCGCGGTCGGTAAAGCGTTCGTACATTCGCGAGTCTCCATCGGACATGTTTGTGAGAACCGGCTGAGAATCCCTTCAGCCGTGATGTGGATCGGGTCTCGGCAGCCGGTCAGGTGTCACCCGGCCAGCCTGTTTCAATGTAGCTTGCGGTCGTGATAAGCAATCGGTGTTCCATTCGAGATCGGTGTCCGGAGGCGATCTCTCCGGTACGAACGTTGACGAATTGCCGTCGCGGCTGCAATCGTCAGAACCGGAAAATTGCTTCCGACCCGAAAAACCCCTGTAAAACGCCCACTACCGCACGGATCACCGACACATGCAGATTGCTCCAAGTCTTGTCCCTGCGGTCGGTTAACGCCAACCATCGATTGTAGTGGGCTGACCACAAGGGGACAAGGTGCGCTCGTGCGCATCCGTCAAGATTCCGGCGTCCGCCATTCTGACGGAGAGGACTGCCAACAAGTAAACGGATCCTGGTTCTCGCCGCCGGCATCTGCCAGACTTGCAGTTTGAGGAGCAAGTCGGCACGTCGGATGGCAGGAATTGCAAACCACGAATTGTGTGGACGATGCCCATGTCACGTTGGAAATTCCGGCCCCTTGGGCCTAAAAACATGGTCGCGATGTCTTCTGGAACCGGTGGCATTATTATCGTGTCAACATGACTCGCCGAACATCTCAGGAACCCCATGCTCAACGAACTCGCTCTCGACGAATGGACCGATGGGGCCTGCCGGGCGGTAGAGCGGGCGGCGCGGATCGCCTCGTGGCGACAGGCCGCGGAAGTCAACGCCCTCCATTTGCTGGCGGCATTGATGCTCGACGAAGGCCGGGCTGCCGGGCGGTTGGCCACGCAGGGGCTATCGCCGGGGCGACTGCTGGTAGTCGTCGCTCCGGACGCAACCGCGTGGCCGGATGATGTGGAATCTTACTCAACGGCCGTCCCCTGGAGCCGCGATGCCTCCACGCTCTTGCACGAAGCGCAAGCGCAGGCGTTACGCCAGTCGGGCATCCCCGGTGTGGGAACCGATCACATTCTGTGGAGCCTCGTCCATATTGCGTCCTCAGCGGGTGAGATTCTGGCGGACCATGGACTCACGCCGGAAATCTACGCCCCGGCACCCGTCCCTGCCGTTGCCTCTGCGCCGATCGCGATGCCGGAAGGGATTGATGTCGAACTGGCCGCGAGCCAACCGCCGCCGCTGTTCGTGTTGTGGCGCTTGATTGACGCCTCCGCAAACCGGGCGCGGGAAGCGTTGCGGGTGATCGAGGATTACACGCGGTTCGTGTTGAATGACGCGTTCCTCTCGCGCGAACTGAAACAAGCCCGGCACGACTTCACTGACGCCATGCGGTTCTTTCCGTCCGAAGAATTGCTCGCATCCCGCGATACCATCGGCGATGTTGGCACGACGGTCAGCACCCCCGCCGAGTACCAGCGGACCGGCATCACGGCCGTCCTCACGGCGGCTTTCAAACGGTTGCAGGAAGCGTTGCGGTCGATCGAGGAATACACCAAAGCCTTCGATGGCGTGCTCAGTCAGCGGTTTGAGGCCTTGCGGTATCGAACCTACACGCTGGAAAAAGCCGTGCTGCGGTCGCAATTCAACAGCGCGCGCCTGGCCAATCAGCGAGTCTACCTGTTGGTCACCGATGCGCTCTGTCCACTGGGTGCCGGGCGGGTGATTCACGAAGCGCTCGCGGCCGGGGTGCGGATCATTCAGATTCGTGAAAAGGCGATGTCCGATCGGCAATTGATCGCCCATTGCCGGAATGTCCGCAAATGGACGCGCTCTCACGATGCGCTCATGATCGTTAACGATCGGCCCGATATCGCCGCAATGGTCGAAGCCGATGGTGTGCATCTCGGTCAGGAAGAATGCACGGTTGCCGATGCCCGCATGATTGTCGGCCCGGAGCGACTCATTGGGGTCTCAACGCACACCATCGAACAAGCCCGGCAGGCGGTTCTCGATGGAGCCGATTACCTCGGCGTCGGCCCGACATTCCCCACCACAACGAAAGACTTCGCCGAGTTTCCCGGCCTGGCGTTCGTCAATCAAGTGGCCCAGGAGATTGCGTTACCGTGGTTCGCCATCGGCGGCATCACCCTAAAAAACATCGATGACGTGATGCTCGCCGGGGCTCAGCGCTTCGCCGTTTCGAGCGCCATCTGCTCGGCCGACAATCCGCGCAGTGCCGCCGTCCAGTTCTTCACCGCGATTGGTGGATCGCCATCGCTCTCGCTGGAAGAAGATGACGAGTTCGATGAATGAACCGGATCGAACATTGCAAACGAGGGCAGGCGACTTTCCCTTCCGAGAAGTCGCCCTGCCCACATCGATCTTGAATTCAATTATCGGAAGCCACCGGCAACGTGCAGAGTTTGGCCGGTAACCCAGCCCGCGTCTGGCGTTGTCAGAAAGACCACCGCCGTGGCAACATCGCGCGGCAGACCAATCCGGCCGAGCGGCGTCTGCTGCTCCATCTGCTTGCGGAAATCGCTTTCCGTGATCCCCGCGGTGTGCGTCCCTTCGGTTTCAATCAACCCCGGATTGATCGCGTTGACACGAATCTGCTTCGGTCCCAGTTCTGCGGCCAGTGACCGCGTGACGGCATCGACGGCCGCTTTCGTGGCACTGTAGACCGCGGCGTTCGGGACCGGACTGGTCGCGACCACCGAACTAATGTTGACGACATTCCCGCCGGTGGACGGGAAGTGTTTGACGGCTTCCTGCGTTGTCAGCAGCAGGCCCAGCACATTCAGATCGAACTGCTTGTGGAAGTGCTCGGGGGTGATCGCTTCCAGCGGAGAAAATTCGTAGATGCCGGCGTTGTTGACGAGAACATCGACTTGCCCGAACGCCTTCTTCGTTTCCGCGAAGAGACGCTGAATGTCAGCGGGCTTCGCAACGTTGGCCTGGACGGCGAGAGCTTTGCCGCCGTTGCCGGTGATCTCGCTCACGACGCGGTCGGCTCCCTCTTTGCTGGACGAATAGTTCACAACGACCGCGGCCCCCTCTTTGGCCAGTTGCAGCGCGATCGCTGCACCAATCCCTTTAGACGCCCCGGTCACGACGGCCACTTTGCCTTGAAGTTTCTGAGACATGATCACATTCCTGCGTTCGAGAGGACGGAAGTCATCGGACAACAGTGTCCGAAACTGGGTCGACTGGAGCGGAACCCATTGCTGATGAAAGAGTTCCCGGCCGCTGCGAAGCTCATGAACAGCCGTGGTTCGCGGCGGCCTGTTGCTGAGATTACCGACCTCACGGCGGAGTCTTACACGGAATCGGGAAAGTATTTTCCTCGCATGCGATGTCGATCACTCCCTCAATAAGCCAATCCAGAGGAGGAGAACCACGGAATACACGGAGGACACGGAAAAAGAGGGGCAGGATGAAGCGCGCTTTCACGCCGTGACGATTGCTGGTGAGATACCATTTGATGACTTTCATCTCCTTTTTTTGCGCCCTTCCGTGTCCTCCGTGTATTCCGTGGTTCCCCTCCTTCGTCTCTGGGTTTCCTTTGCTGCCGTAACGAAGGAATTCCGGGAAATGGATTGGCCGCTGTAAGAAACGCTGTTCTCGCCGGTAATAGTTCGTATTGAGATCATCCCCGTTCGCGGAAAACTCCATGGGGATTGTGAAGCTGGCCCTGCAGCGGCCTGACACGTTTATCGTGCAGGGCGGTTTGGTGAAGGCACGAAATCAAAACCACACTCGCTGAGCCAGCGGCACACCCAAATGGACGAAGGTGAATCATTCGGAAACTAGGATCACGGCATCATGTGGTGGATCGAAAGTCGGTCATCTGTTGACGGTAATCCTCGTCCAAACGGAGTGTCGAGCGTATTATGGTGGTCGACGCGCTCAAGCCCGGTCGTGACCCATCGGTCGCCGACTGCGACGAAAACTCTCTGGCTGAATTATGTCCGTCGACGACTCCCCGCTGACCCGAGCCAGTCTGCTGGTCCAACTCCGCGATGGCGACAATTCCGACGCCTGGCACGAATTCGTTCGACTCTACGGTCCGGTCGTGTATGGCTTCGCCCGCAAACGAGGCCTGCAGGATGCCGACTCCGCCGACCTGATGCAGGACGTACTGCGGTCGGTTTCGTCGGCAATCGGCCGGTTGGATTACGATCGCCAGCAGGGAACCTTCCGCGGCTGGCTGTTCACGATCACGCGCAACAAGGTGTTCAATTTTCTGTCGGCCCGTCGCCTTCGCCCCCAGGCATCGGGGGATACCAGCACGAATCGGTTACTGGAAACCCAGCCGGAAGCCGTGGACGGGGCCGACACGTGGGAACTGGAATATCAGCGACGGCTCGCCGCCATCGCGATGGAACAGGTGCAGCCGGAGTTTCAGGAATCGACGTGGCGGGCGTTCTGGCTCACCGCCGTCCAGGGCCAACCCGCGGGTGATGTTGCGCAGCAATTGAATTTGTCATCCGGGGCCGTCTATGTGGCGAAAAGCCGCGTGTTGGCCCGTTTGAAGCAGGAAGTCGACACCCTTCGTCGACAGGAAGAGAAGTAGCATGGCCGCCATCAGACACTGCCCGGAACGCGAAGAACTGCGCCAATTGCTCGACGGCTCGCTGTCGGGCGAACGGCAGGAAGAATGCACGCAGCACATGGACTCCTGCGAATGCTGTCAGGCCAAACTCGAAGAGATCGCAACCGAGGGAAGCAATCTGTCGCAGGTCGTTGAGCATCTCCATGTCGCCGTGCCGGATACGAACTCGGCAATTTGGCCGGCATTGAAAGAACTCGACAACGTTTATCAGGAAACATTCGTTCCGCGCCCGACACCACGGCGGGGGACGCCCGCGCTGGATTTTCTGCAACCACCGACCGACCCCGCTTATCTGGGGCGACTCGCGCAGTTCGATGTGATGCGGATCATCGGCCGCGGCGGCATGGGCATTGTTCTCGAAGCGTTCGATTCCCGGTTGCAGCGGCACGTCGCCATCAAAGTCCTCGATCCGGAACTCGCCGGTGATGAACTCTCCCGGCAAAGGTTCTGTCGTGAAGCCCGCGCGGCGGCCTCCATCACGCATGAAAACGTAGTTGCGGTGCATCAGGTGGAACGCGACGGCGGAGACGGATTGCCGTATCTCGTGATGCAATTGATTTCGGGGGAAACGCTCGAAGAACGATTGACGCGGGTCAAAAAAATGCGGGTGCGCGAGATCGTGCGCATTGGTTTGCAGGCTTCGCAAGGACTCGCCGCCTCGCACGCACAGGGATTGATTCACCGCGATATCAAGCCGGGCAACATTCTTCTTGAACCGCCGAACGATCGGGTCAAGTTGACCGACTTCGGCCTGGCCCGAGTGATTGACGATGTGAAACTGACTCGCACTGGTTTCGTGACGGGGACGCCGCTTTACATGGCACCCGAGCAGGCGGAAGGGGAAGAAGCCGACCCGCGGTCCGATCTGTTCAGCCTCGGGGCGATCCTCTACGAAATGAGCGTCGGTCAGCCGCCGTTCAAAGGGAATTCCGCGCTCGCCATTCTGCGACAGATTGCCGAAACCAAACCGCAACCGATTCGCGAATTGAACCCCGCCATCCCGAGTTGGCTGGCCGATACGATCGAGCAACTCCTCGAGAAAAAGCCCGAACGGCGGATTCAATCGGCGGCATTGCTGGCCGAGTTGTTCGAGTATGAGTGGGCACTCATGAAAACCACGTCGGACGAAGTGCCGACGGTCTGCCAGGATGAGTTACGGGCGATTCACACGCGTCATCGCCGCATCACCATGGCGATCGGCGCGGCCTTCCTGTTGTTCGGAGTGTTGGGGGGTATGTTCTTTGCGAAACGTCCCGCAACGCCAACCGTCGTGACGGCTCCTGCGACTCCATTGTCCGAAACTCCGGTGTCCGCCGCCGAACCGGTGGCGGTGCTGCGGGCCAATGCGGGAACGGTCTGGTCGGTCGCCTTCAATCCCACGAGTGATACCGTCGCGATGGCGGTCGAAGATGGTTCCGTACGGTTGTGGGATTGGTCGTCGCAGAGAGTGAAATCCACCATTCAGGCTCATCGCGGCGTCGTCTGGTCGACGCTGTACTCTTCCAATGGAGAGCGGTTGGTCACGGCGGGCGACGATGGTTTAATCAAGCTCTGGAAGACCTCGGAAAAAGAACCAGTGCAAACGTTTGAACATCCGAACGCCGTCCGCGGATTGACGCTCGCGCACGATGGGAAATCGTTATACGCCGGTGTACGCGATGGCCGCGTGCGGGTCTGGTCGCTGGAAAACCCCGGTCAACCCGTCGCCGAGATGCAGGAAACGGGGGCGATTTACTCCGTCGCGCTCTCACCGGACGATGAAACGCTGGCGACCGCGGGTTCGGACAAAACGATTCATCTGCTCAATGCGAAGACGTTGACCCCCAAGCTGCCTCTCGAAGGGCATACCGGCCCGGTCTACGGCTTGGCGTTTGATCCCGAGGGGCGGCGATTGGCCTCCGTCGGTTGGGATAAAAGCGTCCGCGTGTGGGACACCGGCAACGGGCAGATCCTCCAGTCGTGGGAAGGACACGAAGGCGACATCTGGGCAGTGGCCTTTTCGCCCGATGGCAAAACGCTCGCCACCGGCGGGCACGACGGGGCCGTGAAACTCTGGGACGCATCGACCGGCACACGGAAGGCCACCTACCTCGGCCACAAGACCGCGATTCATACGGTCGTCTTCAATCGGGAAGGCACGCTGCTCGCCTCGGGTGGTCGCGATGGCGCGGTGCGCATCTGGAAGTTGGAATAGCTGGCTCATAAATTAATGACGGTGCATCCGCCCAGGGCGGTTTAGGTTGTTGCAGGACCGTTCCCGACTGGTGCTCGCCGGCGGAGATGAGCATTCGTGCCCGCTGGTCGATCCCGCCGGTGCCGCAGAGCGACTTGCCATCGATGGCGACCGCGGACCACGATTCGGGTGTGACATCGGGTGGGGAAGTCGATGGCAGCCAAGCCCGCAACGCGTCCTCGAACGACTGCGGATCGAGCACCATCAGCAGATTCCGCAGCGCTCCGTACCGAATCGGCCGCCGGGTGAATCCCCAGAAATGCCAGAAGTCAACGGGCTGCGGCTGTTGTCTGGACAGGGGGCAGCCACTGACAGATGGGTTTGTAACCGTTCGCGCCGCAAAGCACAGCACAAACGACCGCCGTCAAGATGGCGGATCACGGATGGCGTTTTCGCCCATTCTACGAACACCGCGCCCGCGTGGATCAGGGACTTGCGTCATGTGCTCCGCAAATCCCCCGCGGGGGAAATCATGCTCAACGCTCCTTCTCAATAACCGCACTCGCTCCATCGAAAACTCACCCCCATCCTACCAACCTCGTCAAGTGGGCCTTATGAACGGCCCTGGCATCTCAGGTCCACTCACGCGACGAGCCGCACGTCGGGGAATATACTGTCCCGGCGGTCCGAGGGCGGCTTCCTCGGCGCGACTTCCATCGGAAAGGGATCCCTGTGCGACTCGGAATGCTGGCAACCAATGACGGGCTGAAATTTGTCGGTGGCACGCTCGACGGCCGCTTTGTCGACCTGTGTGCAGTGGACACGAAACTCCCCGCGACGCTGAAACAAACGCTCGCCGAACCCGACGGTCTGGCCGCCGCCGCCGCCGCACTGGCCACGGGCATGAACAAAGGTCCGTTCGTCACCGGAGCGTTGTCCGCGCCGATCTGTGATCCCGGCAAGCTGTTCTGCATCGGCCTGAACTACCGCGACCACGCCATTGAAACCGGCTCGCCGATTCCGTCCGAACCGGTCGTCTTCAGCAAGTTCGCGTCGGCGATCATTGGCCCCGAAGCGACCATCGTGCTGCCGAAGGTGTCGGTCGAAGTCGATTACGAAGCGGAACTCGTGGTGGTCATCGGCAAGGCAGGAAAGCACATTCCGGTGGAGAAAGCGTTCCAGCACGTCGCCGGATACATGCCGGGGAATGACGTCTCCGCGCGCGACTGGCAGAAAGGCCGCCCGGGCGGGCAATGGCTGCTCGGCAAGACGCCCGATACTTTCGCCCCGACCGGCCCGTGGATGACGACCGCGGATGAAATCGGCGACCCGCATAGCATCCGCGTGCAGCTTCGGTTGAACGGCGCGACCATGCAGGATTCGACCACGAAGGAATTGATCTTCGGGATCGATCACCTCATCGCACACCTGTCGAAGATCGTCAAGCTGCAGCCCGGCGATCTGATTTTCACCGGCACGCCCCCTGGAGTGGGAGCCGCCCGCAAGCCGCCGGTCTTCATGAAAGACGGCGACGTCGTGGAAGTCGAAATCGAAGGCCTCGGCATTCTGCGCAACACAGTCGCCGCCGAATAGATTTCCATTTCACCACCAGACCAGTCGTTCGTCGTCGGGGTCTCTTCCCGTTTTAAGCGAATGACCGTGGGAGGCGGGGGGCTTTTCAGCGAGTCACCCACTCCAGCAGCGAAACCAATTCCGCGGAAAACCGGCTCCGCGGCATCACGTCCTGAAAGCCCGCATCGCGGGCAGCCTGCAGGTTCGCCGTGTGGACATGCGGGCCGAAGGCCAGCGTCTTCAGCGGAGCGTCTGTCGGCAACGCGGCAATCACATCGGCCGGCGAGAGGTCGCTGGCCAGGTCCAGAATGACGCCGCGAATCTTCCCTGCGGCTAGATGGTCGCGCAGCGCATCCAGAGACATCGCCATCGCGATGGGCCAGCCGTGTTTGGCGGCGGTTCCCGTTACCTGTCCGCCGAAGAACAGGTCGCGCGTGACAATCACGGCAACCGGAGCGACATTCGCCATCGGGGGTGACAGGGATAACACGATGTTCTCCGGTGTGCCACTGGCTCTGCCAGTGCTTTCGTCGTGACGATGAATGATTGGTCGTTATGAAGACACTGGCAGAGCCAGTGGCACACTTGTCCTCGCCGCCGGTGAATCGGTTGTGAGAAACCGGCGGCGAGCGCTGTGCCGCTCAGAATTCAGACTACAGCGGGGCGCGGTGGAAGTGGACGTGCTTCCAACTGCCGGCCTGCTTTTGCCAGACGCGGGTTTCCAGCGCGGCGACCGAAACCGGCCCGCCGTTGGCGTCGAGCTTTTGCACCACGCGGACATAGCTCACCACCGCGGCGTCACCCATCACGCGAATGTTCGGCGAGGCAATCGTCGATTGTTTGGGAGCACTACCGCGCGGCAGGTCGAAATAGAACTTGTGGAACGGCAGCCCCGCAATCAGTTGCCCGCAGGCTTCCGGCTCGAAACAGGTGATCGAGGGATCGCACATCGAGGCGTATAAATTCCAGTCACCGCCGTCGATGGACTTCAACAACCGATCGCTCAACGCCAACAGTTCCGCTTCCGCACCACCCACAATGATTCTCCAGGGTTATTGATTCGTATTGATCCTGAGTGGCACGGCGCTAGCCGCCGGTTCTTCCGGCTGCCAACACACCGGCGGTTAGCGCCGTACCGCTCAAAAGAGGCACTCCATGACGGCAGCATACCGCGCCAGGACATCGTCCGCGATGGCCGCGGGCCGCTGGAATCTATTCCGCCGGGGCCGATTCCTGGATGTAACTCTTTTCGCGGAAAGCAGCCGCGACGCCGATGAACAACACCGCTGTGACAAGTTGTAATACGGTGAAGAACCAGTAGTAACTCGCGCCAGGCAACCAAGTGGTACCGTCGCCGTTCTGAATGAGTTGGTTCACGCCGGACGTCAACAGATTTCCGAGCGTGACGGAGAGCAGATACAGCGACATGATCAGCGATTTCATCCGATTCGGAGCCTGCGTGTACGAAAACTCCAGCGCTGTGATGGATACCATCACCTCGGCACATGTCAGGACCAGATAAGCCAAGACCTGCCAACCGATGTGAGGGCGTAACCCCGCGGCGACCTGCTCTGCGACCACTTCCACAACCTTGATGTTCCGCTCGGCGGCGGCGTTCGCGGCCAGTGCGTCGAAGGGCTGTAGTTGTGTTTCAATCCATCCGCTTATGCCGAAAGCGAACGCGGTGACGAAGAATCCCAGTCCGATTTTCTTCAGCGGAGTCAGTTTCACCACCCGATTCATTGCGGGGTAAATGACGTAACTGAAAAGCGGAATCAGCGCTAGCACGAGAATCGGATTCACGGCCTGAATCTGCGAAGCATGCCATTCCCCGGATTGCCCACCGAAAGCCCATCGGCGATCCATGTTTTCGGCCTGCAATACCCACGCGGAGGCCGTCTGGTCATACAGCGCCCAGAAGACCGAAATGAACAGGTACAACGGGACCAGTTGAAAGACGGCCCGGAGGCCTTCGCCACTGAACGATTCGCGGATGAATTCACTGCCACCGGCGGGAATGTGGACGAACTTGTTGCGGCCGATCCAGAAGACAATCGTCGCGATGCCCATCAGCACGCCGGGGACGCCAAACGCCGCATGCGGGCCGTACCATTCCAGCAGGAGCGGGGTCAGCAGTGTCGAGAAGAAGGCCCCGAAGTTAATCGAAAAGTAAAACCAGCCGAAGACGCGCGACAACAGATGCTGATTCTGGGCTCCGAACTGGTCACCGACGTGGGCCGAGACACACGGTTTGATGCCGCCGGCACCGATGGCGATCAGCGTCAGCCCCAGCACAAGACCTTCACGGCCCGGTACGACTGCCAGAAGCAAATGGCCGATGCAGTAAACAATTGAGAGCCACAGAATGGTGCGATATTTCCCGAAGAACCAGTCGGAAACAATCGCCCCCAGCAGCGGGAAAAAATAGGCCGTGGCCACGAACAGATGGACTGCGGATTTGGCGTCTTCCGGGCTGAGTGTCGCCGGTTGACCGTTCCAGCCGATCAGAAATTTGGTCATGTAGACCGTCAGGATCGCCTTCATGCCATAGAACGAAAACCGTTCCGCGGCTTCGTTGCCCACGATGTACGGGATGCCCGGCGGCAGCGTGCTGATGGGTTGTGGGGCGGTCAGGTACGTCGGTTTGCTCATGAAGGCCGGTGCTCCCGGAATGAATGGAATTCGTGATCGCAGAATAGGCTAATCCCGGCGGTGTTGCGAGTCGGACGGCTGGTTAAGATCGAGGGGATCGATTAGCTTGCTATCGGCGGAATCACTCGCTCCGTGCCCATCAGGATCGTCACCTCATGCCCACAAATGCCTTGAGCGGCCGTCATGCCGTGTATACCGGCAGCTTCGATCCGATCACGCTTGGCCATCGGGACATCATCACTCGCGGGGCGGCGGTGTTCGAAAAACTGACGGTGGGGATTGGCATCAATCCGGAAAAACGGCCGTTGTTCACCCCCGACGAACGGTTGTCGATGGCTCGGGACGTGCTGGCTTCGCTGCCCAATGTGGAAGTCTGCTGTTTTTCCGGTTTGGCGGTGGAGTTTCTCCGCGAGTGCGGTGCCCGGGTGATGCTCCGCGGTTTGCGGACGCTGTCGGATATCGAATCCGAATTCACGATGGCGTTGGCGAACCGCGCGTTGGATCCCGAGATTGAAACCGTATTTCTGATGGCGAGCGAAAAATTCTCGCACATTTCGAGCTCCTTGATCAAACAGGTCGCCCAACTCGGCCGGCATTCCGCCGCGGCCCGGTTGCAGGAGTTTATCCCGGTCCAGGTGGTCGGCCCGCTCCTGGCAAAGTTTTCGGGCAGTCCGCAGTCGCCGGCATAGCCCAAAGCGACTTTTCCGCAACGTCGCCGCACTCAACGTCGTGGAAGTAAGTTTCGGCGCTTGACAGGGTTCGATTCACGCGCGATGATATGGACGATTGACAAGTCACGCTGGGCCATTCGACCAACAGTGTCCATCACCGTTTTTGTGTTCCCTTCGCTGCCGTCCACTCACCGGGTGACGGGCGTTTGTGGTCGGGAGCCCGGAGGCATTGGGGTCGAGACGAATTCGGACAGGAACGCCGCATGTCGACGCGACGCTTGGACATTGAAGAAATCGGTGACGTGACCGTCGCCAAGTTCATCGATAAGAAGATTCTCGACGAAACCAACATCCAGATCATCGGCAACCAGATGTTCGGGTTGGTCGACGAAGATGGTCGCAAGAAGGTTGTGCTCGACTTCACCAATGTCGAGTACCTTTCCAGTGCGGCCCTCGGCAAGCTGATTACCATGGACAAGAAGGTGAAAGCGGCCAAGGGGAAACTGCGGCTGTGTGCGATTCGCCCGGAAATCTACGAAGTGTTCGAGATTACCCGGTTGAATAAGATTTTCGACATCAAAACGAATCAGGAACAGGCCCTCGAAGGGTTCTGAGATCAACGCGAGCCGTCGCCGGTCAATATCGCCGCCGTCGTGCGGCCGAATTGATGCTCGAATTTGTTGAGCGTCTTCAACGCCAACAATTCGGTGGAAACTCCTCTCGACCTTCCTGTTGCCCCCGTCATGCCGACGCCAGAACAGTTCGAGGTCACGATTCCCAGCGATACCGCTGCCGGACAAGCCGTGCAGGAACGGATCGTGAATCGTTTGGAAGAGTTGTCGTTCCCCGCGCGGGATGTCTTCGGCATGCGGCTGGCTTTAGAAGAGGCGCTCGTAAATGCCATCAAGCATGGCAACGGCATGGATCCGGACAAATCGGTCCACGTGAGCTGCCGCATTGACGACGCGATGGTCCGTGTCGAAATCGAAGACGAAGGTCCGGGTTTCGACGTATCCGATGTTCCTGATCCGACCGCGGAAGAGAACCTCGAACGTCCCTGCGGCCGCGGAATTATGCTCATGCGAGCCTTCATGACCCGCATTGAATACAACTCCAAAGGGAACCGCCTGACCCTCGAAAAAGCCCGCGGAACCGGCGACGAATAGCGTCTTGGGGCCCCTTTTCAATCGCCAGGTGAGGCCCGGGGAACGCCTTCTCTGGGCCGTTTTCTTTTCCACCGGGTGACGCCACCCCGTTTTGCTCGTTAGAATGTCGTGCTCGACTGCGACGGCATCACCATAGGAATTAGGGAAGTGGCAGACGGTCCGGATTTCACGAAGCATGAATTGATCCCGGTCATCGCTCAGGATGCGGAGACGGGAGACGTGCTGATGCTCGCCTACATGAACGCCACGGCTTATGAAGAAACGTTGGCCACCGGCCGCGTGTGCTACTACAGCCGCAGCCGGCAAAAGCTGTGGCGGAAGGGCGAGGAAAGTGGCAACGTGCAGGAGTTGCAGGAACTCTTCTACGACTGCGATGCCGATACGCTGCTGGTGAAAGTGAACCAGCTCGGCGGGGCCGCGTGTCACGAAGGCTACAGAAGCTGCTTCTTCCGGAAGATCGATCCGCAAACGCGAACCATCAGCACGGTGGGCGAACGGGTCTTTGATCCGAAAGCCGTCTACAAGAAATAATTCCGTAGTCTCACCCAGAGAACATTCGATGTGGTGGGCACAAGCCCGCCCTACTTCTAAGAGCGTTTGAGTATCATGTCGGAAAAATTGATCAAGCTGGGAATCCCCGCAGGCAGTCTGCAGGAAGCCACCGCCGAACTGTTCAAGAAGGCGGGCTACAACATCAAGTTTCAGTCGCGATCCTATTTCCCGGAAATCGATGACCCGGAAATTGAGTGCATGCTGATCCGCGCTCAGGAAATGGCGCGGTATGTCGAGCAGGGGATCCTCGACGCCGGGATTACCGGGCACGATTGGATCGTCGAAACTACGGCGAATGTGCATGAAATCGGCGAGTTGATGTTCTCGAAGGTGAGCCGTCGTCCGGTGCGGTGGGTACTGTGCGTACCGAACGAATCAACGGTGAAGTCCGTCAAGGATCTCGAAGGCAAGCGGATTGCGACCGAAGCCGTCGGTTTGACGAAAGCGTATTTGACCCGGCATGGCGTGAATGCGACCGTCGAGTTTTCGTGGGGGGCGACCGAAGTCAAGCCGCCCTTGCTCGCCGACGCGATTGTGGAAGTGACCGAGACCGGCAGTTCTCTCCGTGCCAATAACCTGCGGATCGTGGATGAAGTGCTGCAAAGCACCACGCGGTTCATCGCCAACAAGGTGTCGTTCGCCGACGCCAGGAAACGCAGTAAACTCGAAAACATCGCCCTGATGTTGCGGTCGTGTCTCGCGGCGGAGACGAAAGTCGGATTGATGATGAACGCTCACCGCAGTCATTTGCAGCAAGTGATCGCACAACTCCCGGCGTTACAGAAGCCGACCGTTGCCCCGCTGTCCGACCCCGATTGGGTCGCGGTGAATACGATCGTCGATGAAGCCTATGTGCGCAATATCATCCCGCAACTGAAAGCCGCCGGGGCGCGGGGCATTGTTGAATATCCGATCTCCAAAATCATCGATTGATGTACGACCCGGACGCCCAGGGTTTCTTGACCCCGAGTCTCTTCCCTGTGCGATCAACATGACCACTGTCATTCTGAAAATCGGTGGCAGTCTTTACAACCTCCCCGATCTCAGCCAGCGCATTGCGGCGCTGATCGAACCGTTCCCCAATCACCGCTTTTTGATCTTCCCCGGCGGTGGTGAGGTCGCAGACCTCGTGCGGAACTGGCAGCCGCAGTTTCGCTGGGACGATGAGCAATCGCACAGCGTGGCATTGGCTGCGCTCGATTTCAATGCGACGATGCTCGCACATGTTCTCCCGCGCGGACTGTTGGCCTACGATCACGCACACGCCGAGGCGGCCTGGCAGCAACACGCATT
Source organism: Planctomycetaceae bacterium (assembly GCA_021732785.1). Lineage (GTDB taxonomy): Bacteria > Planctomycetota > Planctomycetia > Planctomycetales > Planctomycetaceae > DSVQ01. Next base: position 56,203 of record JAKFUG010000035.1, on the reverse strand, counting down.
GCCGGTCCTCGCACCGACACCGTTTTTGCGACTCCACGAGTTTGGTGATCTCCCGCAGAATTGGGACGTCACCAGTGATTCCCTCGCGGCATGGACCGCCGGGCGATGGCCGGCGGACGAATTGTGGTTCTGCAAATCCGTGCCGTGTCCGAAAACGCTCTCCATCGCCATTCGAGAGCGCGTCATCGATCCGTATTTCGCTCACTTGGCACCACAACTGCCACATGTGCGATGGTGTGATCTCCGCAGCGATGCGCAGCTCTGCGACTGGTTCGTACGCGGATCATCACCGTCCGACTGAAGCCGTGAGCTCGAGTAGCCGCTTGGCCGTATCGGCGGTGAGCATCTCTGCGGAATATTTCCACTGCCAGTTGGCGAAGTCGCCGAAGGCCGTCCCCGGCGTGTTCATGCGCGCGGCGTGACCGAGCCCCAGCACATCCTGCAGAGGCGCGACCGCCAGCAGCGAACTCGATCGCCACGCCAGGGCGATGAACTCCCACGCCATGTTGCCGGGATCGCACGGGGTGAATTCACGCATCTGTGCCAGGCGTTCGGGAAACGGTGCGATGTCGCTTTCAAACCAGCCGGCCGTGGTGTCGTTGTCGTGCGTGCCCGTATAAACCACCGAGTTGGCATCGAACTCATCGAGTTGAAACTTCGGCTCGTGCGGCGCGCCCGGCAACCGGAACTGCAACACGTTCATACCGGGCAAGCCGAACCGCTTGCGCAGGGCATGCACCTCTTCGGTAATCATGCCGAGGTCTTCGGCGATGATCGGCAACTGGCCTTCGTCATCCGTCAGCGTGTCCCGCAGGACGGCAAGAAAAGCATCGTTAGGGCCTTGTACCCACTCCCCGTTGATGGCGGTTTCCTCGCCAGCACGCACCGACCAATAGGCTTCAAAACCCCGGAAATGGTCGAGCCGCACGAGGTCGACCTGCCGCAAGGTGGCGCGCATGCGGGCGACCCACCAGCGATAACCGTCGCGCTGCAAGGCATCCCAGTCGTACAACGGATTCGACCACAACTGACCGGTGGCGGCGAAATAATCGGGTGGTACACCGGCCACACGGGTCGACCGGCCGGCATCATCCAATTGGAACCACGTGCGATTGGCCCACACGTCGGCACTATCATGCGCGACATAGATCGGCACATCGCCAATGATTTTCACGCCGCGCGAATGGGCATGCGCCCGCAGCGCGTCCCACTGGCGAAAGAACAAGAATTGCCAGAGCCGATGGGCCTCGAGACGGGCGGCGTGCTTTTCGCGGCCGGAGGCTGTCAATCGGCGTTCGTCGGTGACATCGACTGTCCATTCGAGCCACCAGCGGCCGTCGTTGATTTCACGCAGGGTCATAAACTCCGCATGCGGTTCCAGCCAGGCGTGCTCAGCGGCACAGAAATCGGCGAATTCATTCCGCAGTGAATCATGTGACGGCAACTTTGTGGCTGCCGTTTCCAGCAAACGCCGTTTGCGTGCCCCCGCCTCGGCAAAATTGACGCGGGCCGCTTGCGGATCGATTCCCCGCGAAGCATCGGCCAATTCGTCGGCCGTCAGCAATCCGTCGGCAAACAAGCCCTCCGGGCTGATGAGTAACGGATTACCGGCAAACGCCGACGGTGACTGATAGGGAGAATCTCCCCGATCGGTGGGGACCAGCGGGAGAACCTGCCAGTATTTCTGACCGGCATCCGCGAGCCAGTCGACCCAGCGGAGGGCCATCGGGCCAAGATCACCGATGCCAAACTGCGTGGGAATGGACGTGGGATGCAGCAGGACGCCACTGGCGCGATGACTCAACATAATCTCAAACGGCTCCATCCGGGTGAATCAGGCGGCGCGCCGTCCCGTGGAGTCAGCGTAGTCGATGCCCCACTTTCTGAGAAGCCTGAGGGGTTCGCAACAGCCCTTGTTGAATCGTTGTTGACGCTGCCATGGACACGGGGGTACGATTTCCACTTGGACAAATGGTTTCGTGCCGGGATGTGATGTCAGCCGCAACGCCAATTTCCGACGCAAAACGGGCCCTCGTGGTCATGATGCGCCTGGCCTGCGTACTGTCGTTGTGGCACGCACCGATCCCGTGGGTGCATGTGCATGCGGCCCACAGTGCAGAACTGACGAAGCACATCGAACATTTTCATCCCGATCTCATCACGCATCTTGAGAATGAATCCGTCGGATGGCATTGGCACGCGGTGTTGCCGCCCTGGGGACGGGCACCGTCTTCAAATGGCGACGATGAGGAACCCTCTCCGTGGACGGTGGTGGGATTTGAACCCGCTGTCGCAGGCGTCACGATGGCCTGGCATGTGAATATCGACCATGCCGTCTGGAATGCGGTCCATCAGCCGATGTTGTCCGCGCCGTGGCATCCGCATGTTGGCGCGCCCGATGAGTTCCTCGGCACCTATCTCCAAAGCCGTAGTGCGCAGCAAGTTCTCAGCGTCTGTTTGTGCTGAGCGTCTCCGTCGAGCCATCGACGGCTGTCGTCTACTTTCTGCAGTGACCTCGCGCTAAGTCGTGTTTGACGTTCGCGTCATCCCGCGCGCCGATGTGTACTGCGGAAATTCCTTCGCGCCTCTTTTCGGGAATATCCCATGAAAAGCCGTTTGGTTTCCACGGTCGCAACAACGGCGATTGTGTTGATGGCCGCATTCCTTTTGACATGGTATTGGCCACGGACTCCGCCGGCTGGACATGCCGAGGCGGCGACGGAAGCGCCGACCGATCCGCCGAGTTCGCTGGTCTTGACTGCTCTCCGCGTGAAAGCCGCCGGGATTGAATCAGAATCGGCCGACATCCGTTCGCTGCAAGCCGAGCGGACGGTGCCAGGACGCATTCAATACGATGAAACCCGGCACATCGAACTCCGTCTGGCCACCGATGGTGTGATTCGTGAATTGCGTGTTCGCCCAGGAGATCGCCTCGAAGCCGGCCAGGTTGTCGCCCTTGTTGACAGTCCGGAAATCGGACAACGCCGGGCCGATGTGCTGCTCTGCAACGCGGAAGAACGCCTGGCGGATCGCGAGCAAAAGCAGGCGACCGATACGCAGACGAATCTCTCGAGATTGCTCGCGCGCCTGAAAGAGTCTGTTGATCTCCCCTCACTGTTGACGGAGTTCGAAAACCAACCGCTGGGAGAACATCGCGAACCGATTCTTGCCGCATACTCCAAGCGCATCTTGGCAGACCGTCTGATTGCCAAATTACAGCCGCTGGCGACGGAAGGGATTGCTTCCGGGCGGTCATTGCTGGAACAGCAGTCGGCGCGCGAAACGGCACAGGCGGCCTTTCAATCGGCTTGTGAAACGGCCCGCATTCACGCCGCCCAGCGGACCCTCAAAGCCGACGCCATGGCAGCCGACGCCCGACGCCGCACGGCAATTGCCCGCGAGCGACTGGGATCGTACATCGGTACGAACGATGAAGAGGGTATGCTGGGGGATCACGAGACATCGCCGAGCTTGTGGCGGCTCAAGTCGCCGATTGCCGGAACCGTCGAGGTCTTGCCGATCGCTGCAAAAGAACGCGTGACGACAACCACCTCGTTGATGACCATTGCTGACACGACTTCGCTGTGGGTGCATGCGGAAATTCGCGATCGGGATTGGGGCGCGCTGCATCTGGTTCACGGTCAACGGGTGCGAATGGAAGCCTCGGCATTTCCCGGTCAATTTGAAATCGGAGAAGTGGTTTACGTCGGCCGCACTCAAGAAGCGGAAACGCGGGCCGTGCCGATTGTGATCCGCGTGGCGAACGAACTGGACCGTCTTCGCCCGGGGATGTTCGCCCGCGTGTTTCTGCCCGAAGGTGAACCGCGGGAGGTGTTGACCGTTCCCGCTTCCGCATTCATCCAACACGAACGCCGTCAGTTCGTTTTCGTCGAGGAATCGCCCGGCGTCTTTCGCGACGTCGACATCGTTCCGGGACTCCGGAATGCGGATTGGATTGAAGTCCAGCACGGGCTCACACCGGGCATGAAAGTCGTCAGCCGGGGTGCCTTTGCCCTCAAGGGGGAACTGCTGCTGGAACCGGAAGAATAATCTTCTTTCACAGCGCCGCAATCGAATCAGACGTCACACGACATCATTTCCGCGCATGGCATCACACCCACCGAAGGGCGGCGTTCCCGCATGTTGTCAAAACTGATTGAATTTTCGCTCGGCAATCGCCTGCTGGTGCTCACGCTCGTCGGATTAATGGCGGGCCTGGGCTTGTACTCGGCAGTCACGTTACCGATCGATGCCGTTCCCGACATGACCAATACGCAGGTCACCATTGTGACCGACTGCGGTTCGCTCACGCCGATCGAAGTCGAACAGTATGTCACCTATCCGGTGGAATGGACGATGTCCGGACTGCCGAACCTGCTGGAACTCCGCAGCGTTTCCAAGTTCGGCATTTCGGTCGTCACGGCGGTGTTTCACGAAGGGACCGATATCTATCGGGCCAGGCAGCTCGTGACCGAACGCCTCGGCGATGCCGGCAAGAACATTCCGCCCGGCTATGGCACGCCACAAATCGGCCCGCTCACCACCGCGCTGGGGGAAATCCTGCAGTTCGAAGTCCGGGGCGACAACTACACGGCGATGGAATTGCGAACGATCCTCGAATGGCAGATCGCCCCGCGGATGCGCACGATTCCCGGCGTCACCGACATCAACACGCACGGCGGCTTCTACAAAAGCTTTGAAGTTCGCCCCGATCCCGATCGGCTCGCGGCGGCGGGGATTTCGCTCGAAGAGCTCTTTCAACGCATCGAAGACAACAACGCTACGGCGGGCGGTGGGTACGTGGTGCATCATGACGAGCAGCGCTTCATTCGCGGTCAGGCTTTGCTGCAAAGCGAAGACGATCTGCGCCATGTCGTGTTGAAAGAAACCTCGGGAACGCCGTTATTACTACGCGATGTGGCGGAAGTGGGGATCGCGCCGCTGCTGCGCCAAGGAGCGGTCACGCGGGATGGTCGCGGCGAAGCGGTGACCGGGATGGTCATGATGCTGTTCGGTGCAAATTCGCGCGAAGTGGTGCATGCGGCCAAAGCGCGGATCGAAGAAATCAATAAAACATTACCACGCGGCGTTTCGATGGAAGTGACGTACGATCGCGCCGACTTGATTGAACGGACGCTGCATACCGTCGAAAAAAACCTGCTGGAAGGGGGCACGCTGGTCATCATCGTGCTGCTGTTGATGCTGGGCAGCATGCGGGCCGGAATCATCGTGGCGATGGCCATTCCGCTGTCGATGCTGTTCGCGGCGAATCTGATGCAGTTCACCGGCATCACCGCGAGTCTGATGAGTCTCGGGGCCATCGACTTCGGATTGATCGTCGACAGTTCGGTCATCATGGTGGAAAACTGCGTTCGACGGCTGGGGGATAATCATGCCGGCCGTCCCACCGATGACGTGATTCGCGATGCCGCGATTGAAGTCCGTAAACCGACGATGTTTGGCGAACTGATTATCTCGGTGGTCTATCTGCCGATTCTGGCATTACAGGGAACGGAAGGAAAACTCTTCCGACCGATGGCCCTCACCGTGTTGTTCGCTCTGGCTGGTTCGCTGGTATTGTCGCTGACGTTCATGCCGGCGATGGCGGCGATGTGTCTGCCGAAGAAGCCGCAGGAAAAAGAGAACTGGCTGATTCGCCTGGCCCACTTCTTCTATCTGCCGATCGTCGACCGGGCGGTGAAACATCCCGTTTGGACTGTGGGTATCGCCGGATTGGTCCTGGTGGCGAGCGTGCCTGTCGCGATGAACCTCGGGGCCGAGTTTATGCCGAAACTCGATGAGGGGGACATCCTCATCGAGTGCGTTCGGCTGCCAAGTGCCACCATCGAAGGAGCCGAAGCCCTCACGACTCAAGTGGAAAAACTGATCGGTGCCATGCCGGAGGTCCGTACGATTTTCTGCAAAACCGGACGCCCGGAAATTGCCAACGATGTGATGGGTGTGCATCAGACGGACATCTGGGTGTTGCTGAAACCGGAGAAAGACTGGCCGGCTTACAAGTCGCGTGATGAGCTGGTTCGCGAGATGTCGGATCGACTGAGCACCAACATCACCGGCGCGATTTTTGGCTTCACGCAGCCGATTGAGATGCGGGTGGACGAACTGGTGGCGGGCGTCAAAGCGGACGTCGCCGTTTTGATCTACGGCGACGATTTGAAAACCCTGTCGCAACTTGGCCGCCAAATTGAACGCATCATGCGGAACGTGGAAGGAGCGGTGGATGTGAAGTCCGCCAATCAGGCCAATCTGCCGACGCTGCGGATTCAGGCCCGCCCGGAAGCCTTGGCCCGTTACGGGGTGGATGCCGTCCGCGTGATGGATGCCATCTCGACGCTCGGCGGCCGAAAGGTGGGGTTGGTCTTTGAAGGTCGTCGTCGGTTCCCCATCATGGTGCGGATTCCCAAAGCCTGGCGGGAAGACGCCGATCGGCTGGCGCAACTGCCGGTCTTCTCTTCGACCGGGCGGCAAGTCCCGTTGGGTGAACTGGCCGACATCATCGAAGAGGAATCTCCTCCGTCGATTGAACACGAAGCCACGGAACGCCGGACCTACGTGCAATCCAATGTTCGGGGTCGCGACATGGCCAGCTTCGTGCAGGAAGCCCAGCGGAGGATTGCCGAAGACGTAAAACTCCCCGCGGGGTATGAACTTCGCTGGGGCGGTGACTTCGAGAATCTGCAATCGGCCAGTTTGCGACTGGCACTCGTCACACCGGTGGTGTTGCTGATGATTTTTCTCTTGTTGCACACGACGTTCCATTCCGCGCGGCTGGCCTCACTCATCTTCATGGCGGTCCCGTTTGCGGCTTCCGGCGGCATTCTGGCACTGGCTTCACGCGGCATGCCGTTCAGCATTTCTGCGGGTGTCGGCTTCATCGCGCTCTTCGGTGTCGCCGTGCTGAATGGACTAGTGTGGGTCAGCCACGCGGAACATCTCCGGCATCGTGGTCATGAGCCGAAACTCGCCGCCGAAGAGACCGCGGAAAAACGCTTGCGACCCGTGTTGATGACGGCGCTGGTCGCCAGTCTCGGCTTTGTCCCGATGGCGCTGTCGACCAGCGCGGGGGCAGAGATTCAGCGTCCGCTGGCCACCGTGGTGATTGGCGGATTGATCACTTCGACATTGATGACCACGATGGTGATTCCCGCGGTCTATGCGTGGTTCGTCCGCGGGTTGCCGGTCGATTTAGAACAAGCCAGTATGGCCCATTAACACCTGTAACAATCCCACAACACGTTTTCGCTACGCATCGTGTGACACAGGTTGGCCCAACGTCAGATGCCTGTGATCGGGATTCGGGGCTTCGGCTTTGATCCGCATGCCGTAGAACGAGCGGTGGACGAAGAACATCGCCACGCCCATCAACACCCAGGCGGCGGTCTGGCGAATCGATTCCTGACCCCGTTCGGACAACTGCATGGCGACTTCGAGGGCCAGCAATCCGAACAACGTCGTGAACTTGATGATCGGATTCATCGCCACGGACGAAGTGTCTTTGAACGGATCGCCGACGGTATCCCCCACCACGGTCGCGGCGTGGAGATCGGTTCCCTTCATATTCAGTTCGACTTCGACCAGCTTCTTGGCGTTGTCCCACGCTCCCCCGGCGTTCGCCATGAAAATGGCCTGGTACAGTCCGAAAATCGCGATCGAAATCAGATAGCCGATGAAGAGATAATTCTCAAAACAGGCCAGCGACAACGTGATACACAACACGACGAGAAAGATGTTGAGCATCCCTTTCTGGGCGTATTCCGTGCAGATTTGTACCACCTTCTGGCTTTCTTCGAGGGAGGCTTTGCCGATTTCCTGATCGAGCCGAATGTGGCGGCGAATGTACTCGGCGGCGCGAAACGCCCCGGTCGTGACCGCTTGGATGGACGCCCCGGTGAACCAGAAAATCACGGAACCGCCGAGGATCAACCCGAGCAGAAACGGGGCATGCAGAATCGACAATTCTTCCAGACCGGTGGTCAGGCCGTCGGTCAACATCATGATGATCGAAAAAATCAGCGTGGTGGATCCGACCACTGCGGTTCCAATCAGCACGGGCTTGGCGGTGGCTTTGAACGTATTCCCGGCTCCGTCGTTCTCTTCAAGAAAACGCTTGGCGCGAGGGAAGTCGGGGCGGAAGCCGTAATCGCGTTCGATTTCCGCCGCAGCATTCGGTGCCGATTCGAGCATCGACAATTCAAAGACGGACTGCGCGTTATCGGTTACCGGGCCGTAGGAATCGACCGCGATGGTGACCGGTCCCATGCCGAGGAATCCGAACGCAATTAGACCGAAGGCGAACACCGACGCGGCTTGTGGATGGACCATCAAGATTTCCGGTCCCCAGCCGGCAAGGCCGTATCCCACCGCCATCAGGGCGACGATCGCCATCCCAATCCAGAAGCAGGAAAAATTCCCGGCGACCAATCCCGACAGCACATTGAGACTCGCCCCCCCTTCTTTTGATGCCTCCACAACTTCTCTGACGTGAGCCGAACTCGTGGACGTAAACAGACGCACCAACGCGGGAATGATCGCCCCGGCGATCGTGCCGCAACTGATGATCGATGCGAGCTTCCACCATAGCGACCCATCTCCCGGCAGATTCGCGAGCAGGAAATACGAAGCGGCATAGGTCACACCGATCGACAATGCGGACGTCAGCCAAACGAGGGCTTCCAACGGGGCTTCGAAGTTCATCTGGTCCGACGTACCGTACCAGGACTTCGCCAGACGCTGATTGATCCAGTACGACACCATCGAGGTGATGATCATCAACGCCCGCAAGACGAACAGCCATGTCAGGAGTTGCCATTGCAGCACGCCGGTATCGCCGCCTCCCGGAGCCCGGATCGCCAGACTGATGAACGTGATGAGCGCGACGCCCGTGACACCGTAGGTTTCAAATCCATCCGCGGTCGGGCCGACGGAATCGCCGGCGTTGTCGCCGGTGCAGTCGGCAATCACGCCCGGATTGCGGGCGTCGTCTTCCTTGATGCGGAAGAACACCTTCATCAAGTCCGCGCCAATGTCCGCGATCTTGGTGAAGATCCCCCCGGCAATTCGCAACGCGGACGCCCCCAGCGATTCGCCGATCGCAAAACCGATAAAGCACGGCCCCGCGAGGTCGCGCGGGACCAGCAACAGGACCGCCAGCATCATCAACAGTTCCACGCTGATGAGCATCATGCCAATGGAGATCCCGGCCTGCAGCGGGATGTCGAACACGGGAAACGGCTTCCCTTTCAATGCCGCAAAGGCGGCCCGGCTGTTCGCCAGCGTGTTGACCCGAATGCCGAACCACGCGACGCCGAAACTCCCCGCGATGCCGATCATGCTGAAGAGCAGAATCACGCCCACTTCCAGTGCCGATTTCTCTTCGAGGATGCCAAAGTAGTAAGCCATGATGCCGCCGATCAGCACTTCGAGCAGCAAGATGAGTTTGCCCTGCGTCCACAGGTACGTTTTGCACGTCGCGTAGATCAATTCGGAAACATCGCGTAGCGACTCATGCACCGGGAGTTGTCGCAGACTGCTGTAGATGCGGTAACCAAAGGTGAGTCCTCCGGCACACACCACCATGCCGAGCAAGAGCAGGTTCCACTCGAAAGAGAAGACCGGGAGCGCGGGCAGATGCAGGTCGGCTTCACCGGCGGATGCCCGTTGTGGCATCGCACCCAGCAGCGCCATGGCCGCGCAAAGTCCCCTGAAACACGTCCAATTCATAATCGTCCCTTCCGTGATGCCGTCTTACGAATGCGTCAGGTACCGTGTTTCTTCACGTTAATCGGTCTTCTTGTGAATGTCCAACATGTCGGCGAATTTTGATCCGTCGCAGTGCCAGATCGCGCGCGGGCTTCTGAAACCGGAAAATGTTCGAGTGGATGTCGAATCGCTCCGGTCTCGAGCGACTACCTCCTGACAGCCGCTCACCGAGAAGCGGCTGATCCAAACAATTTTTTCTCGGTAGAGGTTTGATCGGCGGGTCTGCACTTTGCCGATCCATTTTGGGAGATCTCGTGATGAACTTCGCATCGCAACCGTCGTCGCAACCCCTCCATGTCGAACTGAAGCGGATGGTCGAATCGCTCGCGAATTGCATTTGTGCGACCGAGGAACCGGAAGCCACGTTGAACTCACTGGTCGCACAACTCCATCGCGAAGTTCAAGTCACTCACCGCTTGGCCAACAGGCATCTCAACCGTCGGCAAGCGGCGAGTGTTTAGGCCCACGGTGGTCGGTGACGGGCGCGTTCACGCCAGAGTCCATCGACTCACGTGGACTTTCACATTGACGGAGTTCTGAGGGCCGGTATTCTGTCTATATTCCTTTAGACTCATGCTCTCGGGAAGTCAGTCATGATGCTGCGACAAACGCTCTCAACCGTTGCGATGGTGTTGGTGACCGCGTCCCTGGGGTATGCCGCCGCACCGCCGGACGCGCTCGTGCGATCGCTGACCACGGTGATTCGCAAGCACTGCCCGGATGCCGAAATCGAGATGATCGATCAGACGTTTGTCGCCAAATCCGGAACGATGAAATTCACGGTGCATGCCCGGTCAAAGACCGGCGAGATTTTCCCGCGGACACACGAGGACGAAGGACCGAACTTCAAAGGCTTTCTGCTGCGAGTCTCGATGTATCCGGGACCCTACGAAGGAGCCGCCGTGGTTCCGCAGACGTTGCAGGGACCGTACTATCCCACGTTCATTGATGCCTCCCCGACATCCACCGGCGACGGGTATCTCTGGGTGAGTTTCGCTTACGGCAGCCGTCTCGACGCCGAATTGAAACAGGCCCTTCTCGAAGCGCTCCCGCGGATGCGATTTCCAGGCGCGAAAAAATCGTTGACGCAGCCTGAGCCGTAATGGAAAGCACGACGCCAGGTCTTCGTGGCTCCGCTCTTTGAGCGTCTAACAGCCCGTGGCACACAATCAATCCACATGCTGCTAACCGCCTCCTATCACGACTTTCGCAGCGAGACCGGTGAGTTGTCGTCTAGCCTTCTGTCCGGCACGGTGTTATCATCAACGTTCGTCGATGGGATCGTCCGCTCGTTTTCCCGCCGTGATGGATCTGGATGCGCAATCTTTGCTGGCTGTTGGCGTTCCTATTCACCTGCGGAGTGATCAGTCCCCCGCTGCTCTTCGCCGGGGACTACGTTGGCCCGCCGCTGCTGGTTTACCAGAGTTCCGGCGAACTGCGGTATGCCGGGGCACGCATGTCACTCGTGGCAGCACGGTACGAGGAGCGCGTCGACGAAATTGTCGATGTCACTCGTGATGCGCAATTCCAGTCGTTGACGCCCGGGATTTGCCAGGTGTCGTCCGCCGGGATTGTTACCGCCGTTGGCGATGGCGAGGGACGGATTCGCATCCGCTGGAAAGAGGACACGGCGATCGCGCTGGTGCTCGTCCGCGATAGTGTCGTCACCCGGCCGTTTCATTTTGAGCGGGATATCGTCCCGATTCTCAGCCGTTATGGCTGCAACGCCTCCGGTTGCCACGGCAAGGCAGAAGGACAGAATGGCTTCAAACTATCGGTGTTCGGGTTCGATCCGCCCGCCGATTTCGTCGCGCTGTTGCAGGAGTCTCAGGGTCGCCGCGTGAGCCTCGCCCGTCCTGCGGAAAGTTTGTTGCTGACGAAAGCGACCGGCCGCGTTCCTCACGGCGGCGGGGCCCGGTTGCAAATCGACAGCGTTGAATACCGCATGCTGCACGACTGGATCGCCGCCGGGTCACCGTTTGGTCGGGCGGACGCGCCGCTAGCCGTGTCCGTGAAGCTGTCTCCCGGTTCCCGCCGCATGCGGTTCGGCGAATCGCAGCCACTGCAACTGACGGCGACGTACTCCGACGGCGAAAAAATCGACGTCACCCCACTGGCAAAGTTTCAGACCAACAACGAAGGCCTGGCGACCGTCGACGAACAGGGCCGTGTGACGGTCGGTCACACGCCGGGCGATGTCGCCATCATGGCCGCGTTCGCGGGGCATGTCGATGTCTTTCGCGTGCTGATTCCGCAGACCGTCTCCACCGAAGGGGTTCCGCGTCCACCCGTGCAAAGCCGGTTCGATGAACTCGTCGATGCGAAACTCACACAACTGGGGATCGTGCCCTCGGGGTTGTGTTCCGACAGTGATTTCCTGCGCCGCGCATCATTGGACATCATCGGCACTCTGCCGACCGCCGCCGAAGCCCGCGCCTTTCTGGTCGACACGTCACCGAGCAAACGCGCCCGGCTGGTCGATGATCTGCTGAAGCGGCCCGAGTACGCCGATTACTGGGCGCTGCAGTGGGCCGACTTGTTGCGGGTCGATCGCGAGAAGCTGGGAGCGAAAGGGGCTTACCAGTTCTATGCGTGGGTCCGACAGAACTTCCGCGAGAACCGCCCGCTGGATGAGTTGGCCCGCGGGTTGTTGACCGCCGAGGGGCTGCTGTCCGAGCAGCCCGCCGGCTATTGGTACAAAGTGCTGGTCCAACCGAATGAGCGGGCCAATTCCACGGCCCAGGTGCTGCTCGGCGTGCGGATCGAATGTGCCCAGTGCCATCACCATCCGTTCGACCGCTGGAGCCAGGATGACTACTTCGGCATGCAGGCCCTGTTCGCGCAGACGGCCTTCAAACCATCTTCGCGCGGCGAGTTGTTGTTCACATTGGACAAAGCCCCGGAGACGAAGCACCCACGCACGAATGCGGTCGTGCCACCCCACGTGCTCGGTGAAGCACAGCGGCCGATCACCGACGAGCACGATCGACGGCAAGTCCTCGCGGACTGGCTCGCCGCCGGGTCGAACCCGTGGTTTGCGAAGAATCTTTCCAATCGGTTATGGGCCCATTTCATCGGCCGCGGGATTGTCGAACCGGTCGATGATGTCCGACTGACGAATCCGCCGTCGAATCCGGAGTTACTCGAAGCGCTCGCCGAAAAACTGATCGCGTCCCGGTTCGATCTGCACGAGATGATTCGGGCCATCACGGCGTGCCGCACGTATCAGCTTTCGAGTGAGCCGAACGCTACCAACCGCGGCGACGAACAGAACTACTCGCGGGCGTTATTGCGGCCGATGGAGGCGGAAGTGTTGCTGGATGCTGTCTGTCAGGTGACCGGTGTGCCGGAGAAATTCGACAACGTTCCCGCCGGGGTGCGGGCCATTCAATTGTGGGACAGCCACGTCCCGCACGATTTTTTGAAGACGTTCGGCCGCCCAGTTCGCGCTACCGCCTGCACCTGCGAACGAGTCAGCGAACCGAGCGTCGCCCAGGTGCTGAAGCTGATGAATTCACCGTCCCTGCAAGCGAAGCTGACGCACGCCGAAGGGAACGTCGTTCGATGGACCCGCCTCGATGCCGCCGCCGCGGTCGAGCAGATGTATCTCACGTTTTTCCAGCGGTTCCCCGACGACCGTGAACGACAGCATGCGATCGATCAATTATCCGCCGGCGGCGATGTCCGACAGCGGGCGATCGAAGACCTGGCGTGGAGCCTGATGAACAGTACTGAGTTTTTGTTTCAACATTGAGGTGACCTCGTTCCCATGCTCCGCGTGGGAACGGGCGGCCGCGACGCTCCGCGTCGCATGATGAAGCGAGTGGTCACCGAATCAATCGAAGACGACGCAGAGCGTCTGGACCGTGCGTTCCCACGCCGAGCGTGGGAACGAGATTGCGAGAAGAGGGCCAGTGATGAACTCGAAACGATCCTTCTGTGACGGTATCACCCGGCGCGATTTGCTGCGAGTCGGTTGTGCGGGACCGTTGAGTGCGGCGCTCGCCTGGCCGAATGTTCTGCGCGGTGAAACCACTTCCGCGAAGGAAGACGTCGCGCTGATCGTCGTCTTTTTGCACGGCGGGCTGAGCACCATCGATACGCTCGATCTCAAGCCGAATGCGCCGGTCGAGTTTCGCGGGGACTTTTCACCCATCGCGACCAATGTGCCCGGACTAGAGGTCGGCGAACATCTGCCGCGGCTGGCGAAGACGGCTCAGCGGTTCGCGTTGCTGCGGTCGTTCACGCACACCGACTCGAATCACGGTCCCGCCGACCACTACATGCTCACCGGTTATGCTCCCACCGCGGGGTTCAATCCGAATCTGAAGCCGAACAATCAGCGGCCGTCGCACGGGTCGATCATCGCCAAAGTGAAGGGCTCGCAGCGCGGGGTGCCGCCGTACGTCTGTCTGCCGCAGATGCACGGTTCCTGCGGGGCGTCGTACCTCGGTGCCGCGAATGCCCCGTTCGTGGTGGATGCCGATCCGAACACGCCCGGGTTTCGTGTGCCCGATTTGTTGCCGCCGCTCAACATCGACGCCGAGCGCCTGTCCGCCCGGCGTGAGATGATGCAGTCGGTCGACCGTTTCCGACAGACGGCCGAGGTGAACGCGAAGGCCCGACAACTCGGTGTGTTCCAACAGAAGGCGATGGAACTCGTCACGTCAAAAGCGACTCGGGAAGCGTTCGATCTCAATTCGGAAAAGGACGCTCTCCGCGAAGAATACGGCCGGACCACACTGGGGCAATCGTGTCTGATGGCCCGGCGGCTCGTTGAATCGGGCGTCCGCTGTGTGACCATCGACCATCACAACTGGGACACGCACTACAACAATTTTCATGTGCTGAAACAGGATCTTTTGCCCCAGTTCGATGCGGCGATTCCCACGTTGCTGCGCGATCTCGACGACCGCGGGCGGTTGGGGAACACGCTGGTGGTGGTGATGGGCGAGTTCGGCCGCACGCCACGGGTGAACAAGGACGCCGGCCGCGATCACTGGGGACCGTCGAACACGATTTTCCTCGCCGGCGGCGGCATCCGCGGCGGCTCGGTCGTCGGCAAAACCAATGCGCACGGCGAACGCCCGGAGGGCGTCTCCCACGGCCCGGAGGACCTCGCCGCCACGATGTACCACCTGATGGGCATCGACGGCACGCAGGAGTTCTACACCCCCGAAGGCCGCCCGGTGAAGATCGTCAACGACGGGAAGATCATCACCGATCTGCTCTAACGCCGGAAGCCCAGGGATTCCGATCCCTGGGTCTCTTCATCGGGTCATCAAATTCATTGCAAATTGAGAATTGCAAAATGCAAATTGCAAAATGGAATGCGAAGAGAAATGCGTGGACGCATCCATCAATTTTCAATTTGCATTTTGCACTTTTCAATTTGCAATCCTTTTTCTTCCTTCCGATTGCGATCTGCCTCACCGCCACCATTGTCGTTGCCGAGCCACCCACTACCGCGTACATCTTCCCCGCCGGCGCTCAACGCGGCAGCATGCCCACCGTCCGCATCGGCGGGCACTTCCTGCATGACGCCGCGGACTTGCACCTCCACGGCGTGGGCATCACGGGACCGGCTCAAATTGTTCGCGGCGACACGCGCTGGTTTGAAGGCCCCGTCATCCCGCAACCGGCGTCGCAGCAGAAGGAAGATTATGCCGTCGACTATCCCGCGATGTTCCGGATCGAACCGGATGCACCGCTCGGCGTACGCGGCTGGTCGGTGAGCACGATGCAAGGGGTGACGTCCTCGCGACCGTTTATCGTCGGGCGTTTTTCCGAGGTGATCGAAGAAGAAGTCGACGGTCAGCCGTTGCCCCAACACATCACGCTGCCGGTGACCATCAACGGCCGCATCTTTCCCCGGCAGGATGTTGATGTCTGGGCGTTCGATGCCGCCGCCGGGCAAACCGTGACGTGTGCGGTGCTTGCCCAGCAGATCGATTCGCCGCTGGTGGCGCGGCTGGAAGTGCGCGATCCTCAAGACCGTGTGATTGCCGAGGACGCCGGGCAGACGGCGATCGATGCGAAAGTGCGATTCACCGCGGCGACCGCGGGGCGGTATACCGTGCGAATTCACGATGTCGGCTATGAGGGGCTGCAACATTACGTCTACCGGTTGATGGTCACCGCGGGGCCATTCATCGATTCCGTCTTCCCGCTCGGTGGTCAACCGGGGGAAACGCTCACGGTGCAATTGCACGGGGCCAACCTCGAATCCTCGACGGCGACCGTCACGCTTCCCGATGACGGTTCCGGCATTTTCTGGTGGCACTCCGAAACGGCGGCCACCGCGGAGTTGGGCATTCCGTTTGAAGTGGCAGCCCTTCCATCGATCGTCGAAGCCGAGCGCGGTTCATCAGCGCAATTGCTGATCGGGCCAGCGGGCATGACCGATTGGCAACACGTCGTCGATGGTTGCGTGATGGCGGGGGGCGAGGTCGATGAGTATGCGGTCGATCTCGCGCAGGGGCAGTTCGTCCGCGCGGAAATTCATGCGGCGAAGTGGGGGTCGCGGCTCGATTCGGTGGTGACGTTGCGCGATCCGCAAGGTCGGGTGGTGGTGACCGAGGATGACACCAATGGCAGCGTGGATGCGGTCCTCACGTCCAAGGCCTCGGCGGCGGGGCGGTATGTGATCACGGTCGCCGACCGCGTTCGCCGTCGCGGGGGTATCGCCTATGGATACCGCCTGCATCTGACAGTGGGAGATAACCTGCGTCCCGCATCGCTCTTCACGTTGATGTTGTCGAGCAAGTCCGCGAATGTCGTCCGGGGCGGGAAGACGACGATCAAAGTCGATGCCAAACGGTTCGGCTATCAAGGAGACATTGAACTCATCGCGGAGGGACTGCCGGCGGGCGTGACGCTGAGTGGTCACACCATTCCGAAAGGACAGCCGCAAACGAATCTGGTGATCGAAGCCTCGAGCGCGGTCCTGCCCCAAGTCGTGACATGGCAACTCATCGGCGTCGCGAAGGCGGAGAATGTCGAAGTGCGCATCCCGGCTGCATCGCCTCTTCTGCTGGGTGAGCGACCACAGACGACGGCACAACTGGCGATCACCGAACCGACGCCGTTCAAGTTCGTCGGACAGTTCGAGAGCAAGTTCGCCCCCCGCGGTTCGGTCTTCACCCGGCATTACACGCTGGAGCGAAACGGCTTCGAGGGACCGATTGAGGTGTCGCTCGCGGATCGGCAAGCCCGGCACTTACAAGGTGTGACCGGCGAAAAAGTCGTCGTTCCCGCGGGGGTGAACGAGTTCGATTTTGCGATCCAGCTGCCGCCGTTTCTGGATATCGGCCGCACGTCGCGCACCTGCCTGATGGCCATCGGTGAAGTGACGCTCACCGACGGTCGCAAAGGAAAGGTGGCGTATTCTTCACAGCAGCAGAACGATCAGATCATCGTGCTGACGGCCCCGGAGCAGTTTCAGATTGAGGCCACGTTTTCCACAGCCGTTGCCCGACCGCAAATCGAGTTGGAGATTCCCCTCACGATCCATCGCGGCCCGATGCTCAACGGCCCGGCGCGAGTCGAGATGATCGCGCCACGACACATTCACGGCGTGGCGGCAACGCCACTCGTCATCGCTACCGGGGATTCAACGGGGCGGTTGCTCGTGCGGTTCGATGAGCGCGATCTCGGCCCGTTCAACATGCCGCTGTCGATTCGCGCGACCACCCAGGACGCGAACGGTCGCCCGGTGATCGCGGAATGTCCGTTTGAGTTCGTGACCCCGCGCACACCGTAAAACTCACTCATGCCACACAACGGGATCCCCGACAGACTGATCGGCAACCGCTGCGAAAGAGTGACTGCCACGCTTGCGCTTTACGGGTCTCAGCGCCCACAATCATTCATCGAATGCCAGCGCTGGGATCGGCAAAGCGGCAAGCGAATCAGGACTCCCCGTCCGGTTTGTTCCCGGTGACAAACCGATACCCCGTCCCGCGCACCGACAGAATGTATTGCGGCCGCGATGGGTCCGGCTCGATGACTTTCCGCAGACGCAGCACGAAATTATCGATCGTCCGCGTGGTGACATCGGCGGAGGGGTCCCATACACGCTCCAGAATTTCGTGACGCGAGAGGACCTGTCCTTCGTGTTCAATAAAATACCGCAGGAGCTGCATTTCCAGCGTGGTGAGGTTGTGCGTCTTCCCCTGGGCCGTCACTTCGAACGACTGGAAATTGACCGTGCAGTGGTCGAAGTGGAATACCGTGGGGGCTTTCACTTCCACGACCTCCCCGCGGGAGGCCTTCTGGATAGTGCGATAGCGGTCCATCAAGTTGCGAACGCGGTTCAGCAACTCCGGCAGTGCGAACGGCTTCGTCATGTACTGATCGGTGCCGCAATCGAAGGCGTGCATTTTGTCTTCGCTCAGCGTGCGGGCACTCAACACGACGATCGGCACCAGTTTGTCGACGGTTCGAATCTCGGTGCAAACTTCGTAACCGCTCATGCCGGGCAGCATCAGGTCGAGAATCACCAGATCCATCGCGGGATCGGCTTCGCGGAACAGTTTCAGCGCCGTCGGACCATCGCCCGCGAGGTCGACGGTGTACCCTTCCTGTTCGAAGTTGAACTTCAACCCGAGTGCCATCGCATCTTCGTCTTCGACCAGCAGAATGCGCATCAACCGGCCCTTCCGGGAAGATCGACCTCAAACACGCTGCCCGGTTGTCCCGGACGATCATGCACGGCGATTCGCCCCTTCGATTGTCGTACCAAAGTTTGCACGATGTACAACCCCAATCCGGTTCCCTTTTGCCTCCGGGTGAGTTCGCTGCCGCCGCGGAAGAACATCCCGAAAATCCGTTTCCGCAACTCCGGGGGAACGCCCTGGCCGTTGTCGGCGACGCTGGTGATGACTCGCCCGCGGTCCGTCACCCGCACCTTGATATCGACCCTGGGGACATCGTCGCCGTATTTGATGGCGTTGTCGATCAGATTGCGAAAGATCGTTTCCATCACAATCGGCCGGGCGTGAATGATCGTCGGTTGCAGGTCGTACTGAATTGTTTCGGATTCTTCGCGTTTGTGATGGGCACATGCCCCTTGGGCACATTTCTTGAGCAGTGAATCGAGCGGAATGTCCTCGGCGTCGGCTTGCTCGCCGATGGCATCCAACCGGCCGACTTCCAGCAACTGCGTGATCAGGTGATCGAGCCGTTCGAGTTCTTCGCCCATCACGCCATAAAATTTCTCGCGTTGTTCGTCGGTAACCGGACGCAGCTGCAACGTTTCAAGATACAGTTTCAGCGACGCGATCGGCGATTTCAGTTCGTGGGTGACGCTGTCCACAAAGTTCGCCTGCCGTTGATTGAGGCGGACTTCCTTGATCATCAGCACCAGATAGAACGAGAGTCCGGCGAGAATCACCGCGAAGACCACGGTCCCCGTGATCAGCGCCCCATAGCCGGTCGTCTGCGCGAGCAAAACAATCCAGCACACCATCAACGTGGCGTTGAGCACCATCAGCACGACGCTGAGCGTGATCGGCAGATGAAGTGTGGAGCGCGACCGCCAAAACGTGGCCAAAGTGTTTTCCCGTTGAAACCTGGAGTTCCTGTCCAGATTGAACGGTTCGCAGGGAAAGTCAATGCCGAAGCGTGTGATCGCCGTTCCGAGCGCACCGGGATTCCAGGAGATTGGCTGGAATGCTCGCGGTGATTCCGTCGCCAATTGACGGGCCGATTCCGCTTTCGTGACGGAAACTGCGACGGATGGGACAGGACGCGGGAACTACTGACGCAGCGGTCGCGGTGGATCGATGTCGATCGTGTCGTTCGCCGGCCAGATCTCGCGCGGCGGCGGCACGTCCGGATCGGCCAATTCTTCGTACCCGGCGGTTTGCACTTTCGATGCTTTCCGCGGTTGCTGCACGATCCGCAACTCGTTCTCCACCCCGTCCGGCGGAACGGCCCGACCTTGCGCGAGCAGGTTTCGCAGCGTGTGCTTCACATCAATCCGTTCCGACTCCGCGACCCCGGCAATCAGGCGGATTTCATCCACCACAAACCGCTGGTTCTCTTTTCGCATCTGGACTTCGGCACCGTATTGTTCATCGCCGACGCGGATGATGGCTTCGGTCTCGGTTTGCACAATGGAACGCAACGGTGCATTGAGGAATGTATCCGAAGACAGCCCCGAGTTCGGCAGGAAGTGGGCCTGTTGCCACACCATCCGGTTGAAGTCCGCCGAGCACGTTTGCTGCAGCATTTCGAGAACCGTCTTCTGTTCCGAAGGTTCCCGCCCCAGGGCCACCGCCGCGGCGAAGTTCTTCATGGGGATCATCAAGTCCAGCGTTTGTTTGACGGACGCCGGTCGGCCGGTGATCTGCCATTGAATGTCGTCAACATAGAAGCGGCCGTTTTCTTCCCGCAGCATGTACGTGACCGGTTGACCATTCTGCCGCGCTTCCACACGCGTCAACGATCCCTGGAACGCCGTGGAAACGATTTCGGGCTTGTCATCGTCGAAAGTTTCCAGCGGGAGACCAATCACTGTGGCGGCATTCAGCCGTCGCCAGACACGGTTCGAGAAATCTTGTGAGGAACTGTGACGCAGGTGGTCCAGATCGCGCTCGGCGAGAGCCTGGCAGAAGAGGGTCAGCATATCCTTCGACGTGAAGAGTGCCGACAGGCGTTTTTCCTGCTTGGTTTCGAGTTCGTAGATGGTCACATCGCAGACACGGAATTTCGGCGGTGCCAACGGTTCCGGCGAGTCTTCCCGCCGGAGATCGATCTGCACGACTTCGTGTTCGCCACGCAGAATGAAGTCGGCCCGCTGGCTGCGCAACTGCACTTCCATTTCGTGCTCCGGCAACTGCGGCGACGGCAACACGACTTCCTTCAGATCCGCGACTTTCAAGCTTCCCTGAAAGAAATCGTGATCGCAGAGAACCTGCAAGCCGTCCTTATCACCCTTTTGGTAAGCCGCGAGGAAATCGGTGCAGGCGACCACGGCCAAAGCCAGTTTATGGACTGACGGGACGCGATCGGTTTCCGTTTTGGCATCAATCGCGACGTCGGTCACCATCCACTTATCATGGGCAAGCTTCAACGACACGACGGTGTCGCCCCCTTGTCGAGGCAGTTTCACGACCGCGGTTTCCTCTTCCATTTGCGCCTGCGGTTTGAATGTCGATTTCGCTCCGCGCTGGCCGGTGACATTCGCGGTGAGCCGGGCGAGATACGCCGGAGGCAGCCGTTCGAGCGTGGCACCGAATTCCGGCGACGTCACCGCGAACACTTTCGCGCGTTCGCCCCCGTCCCAGGCATCGAGGAATTCCCGCACGGTCAGCAGCAGGTTCATCTGCTCCGTCACCGATTTGTACGCGACGACGCCGGTCTTTTTCTGCTTCAGATACACATCGTCCACCACCCAATGATTCGCATGGGAACGGACGATTTCGTAGAAGACTTCTTTCTTGGCTTCACCGACTTTGACGGTCACGCGGCGACGGTCTTTGTCGATTTCTTCGACTTCGACGACGGTCATCTTACCGTCGGGAACGTGCAGAATTTTGATGTCTTCCATGGCCGTCGCGGTGCGCAGCGCCTTCTCCGCGAATTCCTCGGTGGAAGCCTGTTTCAAGCCCTTCAGGTCCTGCTTCTGCAGGTTCTCGGAGAAGCGGTTGATGGCCCGCGACTCAAACAGGTGCGAGCACCCCGCGCCGGTGACGACGAGGGCAATGCAGATCCAGCGGCGGCAATCTGTGAACATGCGACGATCCTCGGCAGCCCGCTCTGCGACGAGACGGACGGCTCGAAAACAAGCCTTGATCGCGATGATCGAAAGGAATTGACGGCCTTGTCTCGCAAACGCGAACGATGGTCAATCGCGAGGACCGTGTTGGACCGTTCCACGGCCGTGAAATCCAGCCAAGTCCGTCCGACAGTCGCCAAAACTGCCGAACAATCGCCATACTACTCCGAATTCCGTAAGCCCTGACCGCGGGGCGAACCCCCGCGCAACCTCCGCCACTACCGAGACTTTCGATGATTCGACGCTTCCCCTGCCTGTTAACGATCCTGATCGCATCCGCGGCAGCGCTTCCGGCCGCTGATCCCGCAGCCACGAAGCAATTGCATGCGTTGTTCGATACAGAATGGGAACTCGGCCTGAAAGAAGCCCCCACGTTTGCCACCCATCTCGGCGACAAGCGGTATGACCACCTCTGGCCGGACGCCAGTCTCGAAGCGATCCACCGCCGGCGCGAACACCAAAAGGACGTGCTGCGACAATTGCAGGCGATTCCGACGGAGGCGTTATCGCCGCAGGATCAATTGAATGCCGCGTTGTTTCGACAGCAAACAGAAACCGACATCGCGGGGTATCCATTTGATGGTCATCTCATGCCGCTCGATATGCGGGGCGGGATTCAGGACGAAGGGAGCGTCGCCGATGTCATCGCCTTCGATGCCGTGTCGGATTATGAAAACTGGCTTGGGCGGCTGCGGGCCTTTCCGGTCTACATGGACCAGACGATTGCGTTGCTGAAAGAAGGCGTACGGAAAAAAATCGTGCAGCCGCAGATTGTGATGCAGCGCGTGCCGGCGCAGATCAAACGCCAGATCGTGGACGACCCCACGGAGAGCCTGTTCTACAAACCGTTCAAATCTTTCCCCGCGGACATCCCCAAGGCCGAGCAGGAACGGTTACAGAAAGCCGGGCAGGACGCGGTGCGGGAACACATCGTCCCGGCGTATCGGAAGTTCGCCAAATTCTTCGATGACGAGTACATGCCGAACTGTTTGACCGGTGTGGGGGCTTGGCAGTTACCGCAAGGCGAAGCATACTACGCTCACTGTGCGAAGCTGTTCACCACGACCTCATTGACGCCGGATGAAATCCACGCCATCGGCTTGAAAGAAGTGGCGCGGATTCGGACCGAGATGGAACAGATCAAAACGCAGGTCCAATTCGAAGGTTCGCTGCTGGAATTTTTTGAGCATCTGCGGCACGCGCCCGAGTTTTACTATCACGATCCGAAAGACCTGTTGATGGCGTATCAGGCATTCTGCAAACGGATCGATCCGCAATTGCCGAAGCTGTTCAAGACGCTGCCGCGGATTCCGTACGGTGTGGAGGCGATCCCCGAACACATGGCCCCCGACACCACCGCCGCGTATTACCGGCAACCGGCAGGGGACGGCTCACGGGCCGGGACATTCTTCGTGAATCTCTACAAACCGGAAGCCCGGCCGAAGTACGAAATCGCGGCGTTGTCCCTGCACGAAGCCGTTCCGGGGCACCACCTGCAAATTGCCCTGGCAACCGAGTTGGAAAACGTCCCGGAGTTTCGGCGGCAAACCGGCTTCACGGCTTATGTCGAAGGTTGGGCCCTCTACAGCGAAAGCCTCGGCGGTGAACTGGGTGCCTACGATGACCCGTACAGCAAGTTCGGCCAGTTGACGTATGAAATCTGGCGCGCCATCCGCCTCGTCGTCGACACCGGCATTCATCACAAGCGTTGGACACGTACGCAAGCCATCGACTACTTCCGCCAGAACGCCGCGAAGGCGGAACTCGACATCGTCAACGAAGTTGACCGCTACATCGGCTGGCCGGGACAAGCGCTCGCCTACAA
Source organism: Planctomycetaceae bacterium (assembly GCA_021732785.1). Lineage (GTDB taxonomy): Bacteria > Planctomycetota > Planctomycetia > Planctomycetales > Planctomycetaceae > DSVQ01. The sequence continues at coordinate 32,816 of JAKFUG010000035.1, read as the reverse complement.
AATCGGCGAACTCAAGATCAAGGAACTCAAACACCGCGCGAAAGAAACCCTCGGCGACCGCTTCGACCAACGGGCCTTCCACGATGTGGTGTTACGTTCCGGCGCGGTGCCGTTGGATATTCTTGAAACACAGGTCAACGAGTGGATTAAGGAACGGCAGAAGTAGACGGACGGACGTAGATCGATTGCGAGGTTATTGACATGCATAGGAAGTTGAAGGATGACAAGTCCAAAGCAAATCCACCGTGGAAGCAATTTGAATTAGCGGTCGCAACATTCCTCAAAGCTCTAAATCATCCGAAGACAGCAGTTCGTCATGATTTTCGAGAGGCTGATCGGCAAACACAGCGACCACGACAACGCGACATTTGGATTGAAACTCAACTTGGAGGGCTATTCACCGTAAAAATCTTGGTTAGCTGCAAAAAGCTAGCTCGAAAATTGAATGAGACGGACATTGACCACTTTTTTGGCGAACTTTATGGAAGCAGAGCCGGATTGGGGGTCCTTTATTCCTACTCAGGATTTAATGACGCTGCTCTTGAGAAGGCCGCGGCACTCAACATTTCTTGTTGCGTACTTCTAGATAATCAGGCGCCCTCTATACCAGAACAGTTGATAATGAACGCCTACTGTTGTTCATCCCAGCTTGGATTATCCATTGCGATACCACCGCAATTCCCTCCTGGTAGTGTCACATGGAACGATATCTTTGAGATCCAGCAACCAGATGGGCAAGATCTTCTAACGGTCTTGGTGGAAACCTTCAAACAACTTGAAGCAACTTCAATTAGCGATATTGGTCCATCCGTATTTTTCCCAAAGCAGATGACCGCAGCATTTCAGCTATTCGCAGAAACCTGGCGTGCTGAAGTTCAACTGACCATGCGATGGAAGATCTATCGGGCGAAGCTGGCTGCATACCTTCTGAGCGGTACTTATTCATTTACTGATAAGGCTTTCGTTGGAACTCTTTCAACGCCTGCTATCGATATGAAAGGGCTTCATCCAGGTGAGGGGTGGGAATTGATTGACTTTGTGCCGGGTAAAAGTCCAATTCCAACCATCACCGCGGTCCTAAATCAGCCGAATGATGTACGTGGTCAGCTGGTACAAGAACTCGGTCAGTTGAGGCTGAATTAACATTATCTCGATCGATGATTCGAAATTGATCAAAACCGCAGCTCGACGGATAGAGCATCGGTCTTCGGAGTCGAGGGTTGGGGGTTCCGTGCGATCCTACTTCGTCACCAGCGGCCCTGTTTGCACGGCTTCGAAGTCGCGGATTTTGACGTTTCTCAGCGTGCTGAGATCGTTATCGCTCCACTTGGGGTCAGGGGCACCGCTGATGTAACCGTCGCTGCCGTTGTCGGCGAGGAGCATGCCGTAGGTTTTCAGGCCGGTGAGAATCACGCGGACCGAAGTCGGGTACTTCGACACGTCAAAATTGGCCCGCAGACGGATGCGCAAGCCCATCGGCGGCAGCTTGGGATCGGTCGAACTACTGGCCCAGTGCGTGGCCGGGGTGATGTAGGCCCGCTGGGTTTTCCGCACGGTGAAGCGGAGGGCGTGACGCAGTTCATTACGTTCCACGATTTCGTCGTACCGCGCGAGTCCCGGAAAGACTGGCAAGCCCGCCGCATCGGCCGATGTCCAACCCGCCGGTCGCAGTTTGTTACTGGTCAGATCGAAGATCGCCCCCGACCCGGCCCGCCAGCGACCGTTCGGTTGCCGGACCGCCTGATAGATTTCGTAGAGTTTCTTGTTCTCCACATCGATCAGCAAAATATGACGATCACTGTCCACGGGGGCAGACGGTCCCCCTTCGATTTGCGGAACCAGTGGAATGGGATACGGCCCCGCATCGGATTCGTCGGCGTACTCGAACGTCACGGTCTGCCGAGGCGTCAACGGGTTGATAATGTTGTACGGAATGCCGTTCGGAGCACCGTTGTAGACCGTGCCGAAGTCGGCGTGTAGCCCGGTGTCCAGGCCCATCGAATTGAGATAATCCGGCGAGGACGCATGCACCGGGAGTTTCGAGACATCCTGATTCCACGGATTATCCGCGGGGAAGATGGCGACGGTCCCCCGCGGCGTTTTGAGTGTCGGCGATTGAGCCAACGCCGTGGAGCCGAGTACTGCGATGCACACGGTGGCAAAGAGGAACGTGGGCCTGATCATAGCGGTTCTCCGGTCGAGGTGATGTCGGCCCGACAGGAGAGTATACCTTAAAAAACGGTTCCGCGGCGCGTTCAAGCCCAACGGACGAACCAACTTTCAAAGAAGCGTTTGTCATCGGCGTCGGCAATCGCGCTGCCGCACGCCGCGGCTTCACAGCGGAGTGATTCCGCTTGAATCCGGTCGCCGCCCGCCAACACCGCCCTTGCGAGGGCATCGCGCGCGAAGGCCCAATCCCAATCCTGGGTTTCCACACCGCAGGCTTCGCACAATTGAAGTGCCTCCTCCCCGGCCCGTTTGGCGTTTTCACCCTGCCCCGCGGCAGCATAGACATTCGCGAGCAAACAGGCGGCCCGCAATTGATGGACCGGTTTGCCGATCTGCGACCAATGAAAGTACGACGCATGAGCCGCGTGAATCGCCCAGGCGATTTTCTCGGCGCTGCGGTCGTCGCTTTCGAGCCAATCCCATGTCTGATTGTTGGATTCGATCGCAAAATAGCGATGAGCCTGCGCCAGATCAAAACCCGGAACCGGCAGCATGGCAACCTCGGCGGCGAAGGGGAAATCGGCTCTTCAGGAAAGACGGCCGCAGCGGAATTTAGAAGACGATTTCGATCTTCTGTTCTTCTTTCAAAATCGCACTGCGGATCACGATCGTGTCCCGCGTGGCTTTGATCTTGGCCCCGAGCACAAAAATGCGAACCTGCACAACGCCATCTTTTACCGCTTTGCGTTCTGTCGGTTTGTACTTGATCTCCAGTTTGAAATCATCGGTGCCAATCACGTGGCCCGACAAATCGCGCAGACGGTAGCCCTTCACCTCGGGTGGAAGTTTCACCTGAATCACGATCTCGTAGGGATGATACGGTTCGGGATCTTCCGGTTCCGTCCAGACGGTAAAGCTCCCCTTGGTCACCGCGGAGGACGGGACACGGATATTGCCGGCGATGCTTCCCAACCCGCCCGATCCGCTGCCGCCATCGCCGAGGCCGTCACCGCCGAGTTGACCGGCGAGATCGCCCAGCACGCGCGACGACATCCCGCCGACGCCCGCGGGATCGACAATGCTGGTTGTTCCGGCGGTTTCGAATTCCAGCGGGGCGAGCGAACCGCCGGTGTTCAGCGACGAGTCGATATCGAGCACCGTATCCCCGCCCGGAACACCGAACACGCCCAGGATTTCGGTCGAGCGGGAAGTGTGAGTCTGGTAGGCGAACAATCCCAGTGTTGTGAGCAGCAAGAGATGGATCAACCCGGAGACGAGCCAACTCGTTCCGAAGCCGAAGACGCTTGCCGCGAGCCAGGCCGTCCAGTTGGCAGGTGGGGTCGGAAGAGCGGCGACAGTCGGATCAATCGCCACCAGAGGCGGCGGGACAACTTTCTTCGGCTTCGGGGTGGCTGGCGACGGTCGAAACCAGGCGGGGCGCGACGGAACCGCAAGCCCCGCATCGGGGACCAATCGCGGTTCGCCCTCCATCACCCGCCCGGAAGTCACGGCCATTCTCCGCCCACACAGCCCGCACGCGACACGTTTTACTATACGTCGGCAGGCCGTGAAGATCGCCATCAAATCGGCGACCGTCGGCGGAGAATTCGGCCCTTTTGCACGGACGTACACATCAGGCGGATAGCGGCGTCCGACCAAGCATTACGTCATGCGACTTTGGCGAAGACGTTGGCGACGTTCACCGAACAGGCCGAAAAGGCGGGGATGACGCTTCCCGCGAACGCCGTCCCGGCTCCCATCAGGGCCCCCCACCAGAGGCAACTGATCGGCACCAGAAACCGCGGGAAGAACGCAATCTGAAATGGCAAGCCGCCCATGCCGTAGTTGATGCCGCCATAGGTCATTGCCGCACTCACCACTCCGGCGACGGTCCCAATCAGCAAGGCTTCGATCAACACAAACATCAGAATTTGTGTCGGACGAAAGCCGAGCACTTTCATGACGGCGAACTCTTTTTGGCGCTCGCGGACACTGATGCTGATGGCGTTCGAAATAATCAACGACAGCGTCGCAATGCACGCCGGAGCGAGGAGCCACCGCATGCCCCAGATGAGGTCGCGGTAGGCTTCCAGAAAGGCGGCGATCCCGGAAGACGCCGTTTCGAACTTCACCGCGGGTTGCGTGAATGACGCCGATTTGTCGATTTGCTGACCGACCTTGTTGAACTTGTCGCGATCCGACAATCGCAGCCAGACGAGATTCAGCGTCTTATCGGCGAGCGGATGCGGCTTGCCCGCGTGTGTTTGCTGATAGGCATCCATCGACGCATTGAGATAATCGCGGCGAATCACCGACGATTCGTCATAGCGGCCCCGTGGAAAAGTCCCCACGATCTCCATTTCGAGATCGATGTCTTTGAAGTTGCGACCAAAGACTTTCATACGGTCGCCGACCCGTTTATTCATTTTCGTCAACCGACCGGGACCGACAATCACGCCCTGCCGGTTCTCCTGCATTTTGGCAATGGAGGCTTCCAGTTGGCGTTTGTCTTCGCCTTCCAACTGGTCGAGGTCGTCCATCATGGTCATCAGTTTTTCGGGCTCCATCACGAAGCCGAAGAACAGGTTTTCAAAGCTCCGTTTCTTGGGATCGGGCTCGGTGGAACCGAGATAAAACCCCCAGGTCATGAAATCGTCGGGCTTGGAATCGTCGGGTTCTTTCGCGCCGCCTTCGGTCAAAGCGGACGCATACGCCCAAGGCATCTGGCTGGGAATCTGCCACTTTTCGGTGACGATGCCCTTGAGGTTCTGCGATTTTTCCGTGGTCGCGCGATCGAGCGTGGTGAGGATCGTGAAGACCAGTGTCACGACGAGCACGAGCACCATCGTTCCCAGCCCGGTCAGGATCGTCCGGACCTTGTTGCGCTGGATATTTTCAAAGATCAGGAACAGGTATTTCATGGGTGGGCACTGTGTGGGGAATGAGTGACTTTTGTAGGGTTTGCCGAGTCTTCGAGGCGAACCAAGAACTGATTACCTACCATGCGGTTCGCCTCGAAGACTCGGCAAACCCTACGTCACGCTTAATGTTTGGCCATCAGCACCGGAACGTCGTCGACCAGTTGGCCCTTTTCCAGATGCACGATGCGGTCGGCTCGCGAGGCCGCTTTCGGATCGTGCGTCACCATGATGATGGTCTTGCCGAGCGAACGTTTCAGTTCGCCGAGCAGATCGAGAATTTCATCGGCGGACTTGGAATCGAGGTCGCCGGTCGGTTCGTCCGCGACAATGAGGGCCGGGTCGGTGACGATCGCGCGGGCAATGCCGACGCGTTGTTGCTGTCCGCCGGAGAGTTGCCCCGGACGATGGTACATGCGGTCGGGCAAGCCCACGAGTTCGAACGCGTTCAACACCTGCGTTTTGCGTTGCGACGCCGTCAATGGCAGCAGCAGCAGCGGCAGTTCCACATTCCGAAAAGCCGTGAGAACCGGCAGCAGGTGATAAAACTGAAACACGAAGCCGATCCCGCTGGTCCGCCACGAAGCCAGCGCATTTTCCGAAAGCCCGGAGATACAGGCATCGCGAACCCAGACATCGCCGGTGGTGGGCCGATCGAGTCCGGCGATCAGGTTGAGCAGCGTCGTTTTGCCCGAACCGCTGGGGCCCATGAGCGCGACGAATTCCCCCTCGTTCACCGTCAGGCTGAGGCCCTTCAGGACTTCGACAATTTCACTCCCGCGCTTGAACGACTTATGCACATCGTCGACACGGACGCAGGGGCTGGACTCTGTCATGGAGATCGATTCCGGGGGATGGAGGCTAAGTGCTGAGAGTCAAGTGTCAAGTGCCGGAGGGAATGTGCGCGATCATGGTCACGGGGGCGTCGGTTTGCCTTCGTCCGGCACTGGGCTCTTGACACTGAGCACTTGACCTTCCGCATTCTCCGCGTAGAACGTCACCGTCGCTCCCATTTCCGGCTTGAGATACTGGCCCTGTTCATCCGCGGGAACGGTCAGCCGGACACGCACGGGGACCGCTCCCTTGGCCCGGTCGGCAATCGGCATCAGTCGCGACACCACCCCCTCATACGCCCGGTCAGGATAGGCTTCCGAACGGACCCGGCACTTCTGATTCTGAAAGACCTTCGAAACATCTCGCTCCTGGATCGACAACTCGACTTCGAGTTTTGACAGATCGGCAATGTCGCAGAGGCTGAAGGAACCGTTGAACGCCACCGGGTTGACGAGGTTGCCCAGTTCCGCGTTCTTCTTCAGGATGGTGCCGGTGATGGGGGCCTTGATGATTGTGTTATCGAGCCGCCATTTGGCGCGCGTTAACTCGGCTTCCGACTGGCGCATTTCCGCTTCGGTCGCTCGTTTTCGTTCCACCCGCGGGCCATCCAGCACCAATTGCGTCGTGGCCCGGAGTCGATCGACCCGTTTCACGAGCGCGCGGTAAGGGCTCTCAGCATCGTCGAGGTCCTGCGCCTGAATGATCTTCCTTTCGAACAATTCCTTGCGACGGTCGAACAACCGCTGCGCCTGCGCGAGTTGGGTTTCGGCTTCCGCCAGCTCGGCTTGAGACTGCTTGATTTCTTCCGGTCGGCTTCCTTCCTTGGTTTCAATCATCCGTTCGCGGGCCGCTTCATACATCGCCGTGGCGCGGGCGTATTCGGCGCGGTACTCCGTTTCGTCCAGCACCGCGAGCACGAAGCCTTTCTCGACCTGCTGTCCGGCATCAAAATTGAGTTCGACAATCCGGGCGCTCACCTGCGGGCTGACGAGAATCTGCTGCTCGGGGATGATGTACCCCTTCGATTCCAGCACGACTTTCCCCGCGACCGGTTTCGCCGCCGCGGTGTTTGAAGTAGCTGGCGGATCCGTCGACGGTTTCGCAGCCGACGCGGCGGGCGACGAATCCGGTTTCTTGACGGTCTCGGGAATGTCCGGCGCGAAGATTCGCGGCACGCCGGGAATCACCCCCCCGGCGGACGTATAAACCAATCCCGCTGCCAGAAGCACCATGAAGAACCAGGGAGCCCAACTTCCGCCACTGCGGGGAACGGGTTTCGGCAGCCGCAACGACTGCACACGCTGCGATAAGGCCGGCGGTGTGGTGGACCGCGGCGCGGAGGCAATTGTCTCGACGTCTGGCACGGGATTCCCTGCTTCTCCGAATCATGCTGATCATCATCGCGACCAGCGACAGAGCGAACGCGTCTCTACTATCATAGGAAGCGTCGCCCAGAAAACACCAGCCGACAAGAAGCGTACCCGTTTTCACCCCCGATTGGTTTCCACCGAAATCCGCTTCCGCCTGATCCATCAACCCGAGTGTTTCGATGCATGAAGAACGTTTGCAAACCGCCCAGCAGTTTTATGGAATCGAACACTGGGGGGCCGGATATTTCGAAATCGGCCCCAACGGCCACCTGTTTGCGCGACCGGCGGCAGGTGATCCACGCAGTGTCGATCTCAAGGTCCTCGTCGATCACCTCACGGGCGATCGGCAACTGCAAGCGCCGTTGCTGCTGCGTTTTCCGCAGATTCTGGCCAGCCAACTTCGCAAGTTGACTGACGCCTATCAGAACTCCATCACGCACTTCCATTTCACCGGCAAGCATTATCCCGTCTTCCCGATGAAGGTGAACCCGCGGCGGGAAGTGGTGGAAGAGTTTCTTCGCGACAGCGCCCGCAGCCGCGTCGGTCTGGAATGCGGTTCTAAGCCGGAACTGTACGCCGCGCTGGCACAGGAGCAGTCTTCGGAATCGCTGCTGCTCTGTAACGGTTTCAAAGATGAAGCGTTCATCGAACTGGCGTGCCTGGGGATTCAGGCTGGCAAGCGGGTGATCGTCGTGGTGGAAAAACTGAACGAACTGAAGATGGTGCTGCGGCGGTACGAGCAAACCGGCGTCGCCCCGTGGATTGGCTTGCGCGCTAAACTCTACACCCGCGGGTCGGGCAAGTGGGCGGCATCCGGCGGGGATGCGGCGAAGTTCGGCCTCACGACGTCGGAACTGCTGGAATGCGTGCGGCTCATCAAAGACGCCAAACTCGAACGCCATCTGAAACTGCTGCACTTCCACATCGGTTCGCAGATTACCGATATCAAGCGTGTGAAGAATGCCATGAAGGAAGCCGCGCGGGTGTATGCCAAGCTGCGGCAGATTGGGGCCAACATTGAGTTCATGGACATCGGCGGCGGTCTCGGCGTCGATTACGACGGCTCAAAAACCCGCTCCGATTCATCCATGAACTACACCGTACAGGAATTCGCCAACGATGTGATTTACGTCGTGAAGACCGTCTGCGATGAAGAACACGTGCCCCACCCGAACATCGTCACCGAGAGTGGCCGCATGATGACCGCGTATCACAGCGTGTTCGTCACGTCGATCCGCGATGAAATCGAAACCTTCGCCGACGATCTCCCCGTGGTCACCATCGACGCGGATGATCCGCAAGTGATCGGCGAACTGAAAGAACTCTGCGACGGCGTCAACGGGAAGAATTACGTCGAGTATTACCACGACGCACTCGAACACAAGGACGAACTTCACACGCAGTTCAACCTCGGCCTCATCAGTCTCGAAGACCGGGCCAAGGGCGAAGTCCTCTTCTGGGAAACGTGCGCTCGTGCCTTGCGAGAAGCGGAAGAAGATGCGTTGTCCGACGAAGAATTTGCAGCGCTCAAACGCATTCTCGCGGCGAAGTATCTCTGTAACTTCTCGCTGTTTCGCTCGGCTCCCGATAGTTGGGCGATCAAGCAACTCTTCCCCATCGTGCCGCTCCACCGGCTCGATGAACCGTCCGTCGACTTCGCCACGCTGGTGGATGTGACGTGCGATTCGGACGGGAAGATCGATCACTTCGTCGATCTGCGGGATGACAAGGAAACACTGGAACTGCCGCACTTTCAGGACGACAAGCCGTATTACCTGGCGATCTTCCTCGTCGGGGCGTATCAGGAAGTGATGGGGAGCTTCCACAATCTCTTTGGCTTGCCGAACGAAGCGCAAGTCGTGATCGACGCCGACGGGCGGTATCACATCTCGAAATTGATCAATGGCAGCCGCATCACCGACATGCTGGCGTTCGCCAAGTACGATCAGAACCGATTGGTCGAAACCTTCCGTAAGCAGCTTTCCGCCGAAGTGGAAGCGAACCGCCTAACCGCGGAAGCCGCGGCCAAAATCGCCGGGCAATACGACCGGGCCGCGGGCCGAACGACGTATCTCGAATGACAGCGGCGTCCGCTTATTTCGCGGCATCCTTGCGAAACTCGAGCATCCATCCGGGAAAGCACAGCGACACGATCGGGAACTCCGCGTCGAGTTCCATCTGGAATTGATTCGGCATCATCGTTTCGGTGGTCTTGTAGAGGATGTCGCCGTTGCGTTTATCGAGGATGGTTGCCACAAACCGCGACGGGGAAATGAACTGGCCGTTGACGATGCGCGGCGGCTCAGACTGGCGTGCGGCAAACGGTAACACGGGGATGTTCGGGTGCTGCGCCAGGTCCATCGCGGTGAGGTCCAGTTCACTCGACCAAACCTCGGCTCCCGTGGCGGCTTTCTTCCCTAGCACGCGCCCTTGGAAGCCCAGGTGGTTCGCATCCAACTGATTGATGCGCGTTTTGAACTGATTGGGATTGTTTGCCATGGCCTGGCTGGTCAGGGCGTTGCCGACGAAGAAGATTTCCGTATCGGCGTAATGATGGACCCAGATAAAGTCCGCGGTGGCATCGGCCGGGGCCGGGGCACTCCAGCGGGCTTCGCCATCCGACAATCGCCATTTGGAAATCATCCCCGCGGGCGACCATTGGTATAAGTCTTCGCCGTTGGACGTGAAAAAGCGAGTTCCCGAGGCCAGTGATTTTTTCTCCCAGACAACCCTGTCTTTCGTCAGCCGCCGATATTGAATCGTCACCGATTGATCGGCTTCCGTGGTGACGGTCAACAGTTGATCGCCGAGAAACCACAGCCAGGTCCCGGGATCGCCCACTTCGCGGCGGGCGAGTTCTTCGCCGTCATCCGATCGATACACCACCGCCTGCTGGCGGGCCATGTCGAAGAGCGTGACGGCTTCACCGGTCGCGGTCCCTTCCACTTCCTGCGGCACTGCGAGGCGAATCCACTGGATGCGTCCGGTTTCCACGTCGGCCATCACCAGCCGCCCGCCTTGGGTGTAACAGACGGATTCATCCGTCAGCCCCAAAACTTGTCCCGTCGGACTGTAGTCGGTGCTGTCATAGACATTGGTGGCGAGAAATCGGCGGCGTCCGCAAGGAAGAATGTCGGCGCGCAGCCCGATCATCGGCATGTTGGCGTTGTTTTCCGACCGTGTGGTGAGATCGTGTTGCCAGCGGACCACCGGTTTCGGCCCGGCGGTCAAATCGAGTGCCACAAATCGCCCGGTCAACGAGAGGACCATCCGATCGCCCGTGATCCGCAGGAAATGGAGCGGAGCGATCGATCCGATCCGCAGATCGCCGCGATCGGTCAAGGGGGGGATGACCACCTTCCAACGCAGTCGACCATGCGAGTCCCGAGCAGACAGGGCGTGTTCGCTGCGCTCGGTGAATTCAAATGTCCAATCGCGCCAAGCCTCCGGGGTCGTGCCGACGATCTCCACAGGGGTGATCCGCTCGATTTCCACCGGACGGACTTTGCGTTCGACAACAAGATCAGCGTCGCCCCAACCGCCGTTGGCGAGCGGATTCACCCAAGTCGACCGGAGCGACTCGGCGATCGCAGCGCCGGTTTGCCGGTCGGCGGGAGCCGGGAATGCCAGCGGAATCGATTTGAAATCCGTTTCGAGACGCTGCAGAAGTGGAAGCGCTTCATCGAACCGCTGCTGGGTGATCAGCCCTTTCGCCAACCATGCCGTCCCGGTCGCTGCCGAGCGCGTTTGTGTGGAATCGATCAGTTTCCGTGCGACGAGAAAATTCGCCGAGGGCGGCGGTGTCTCCGTGTTCTGCATCAGCAATTGGACTCGCAGCGGATCGAGCGCGGACAAACTTTCAAAGCATCGCAGCAACTGGCGATCGCGCACGGCGGCTTTGTCTTCGGTCGTGGCCTTGCTCGCAAACGCGGCCAAGGCGGCGTCGAGGCGTTGTTGCTCGGCAGGCGACGCGGATTCGTACAATCCCCGCACTTGTCCCCGCACGACGCGATCTCCCCGGACCGACCATCCGCCGGAGACACGCTCCAACTGCTGATCGATCCCGGTGAGTTCCATGAGCTTCAGAAATTCGTTCAACGCCGCTTCGCGCTCTCCGGCCTGCACCAGACCCCGGGCATAGGTTCGCAGGAAATGACTTCGCCCAGCGGAATCGGTCACCAGCCGGTCGATTTCTTCAGCCCGTTCGCGAAAACGGGGAAAGTCGGACCGCAAGCCGTCGACCAAGGTGTTGGCTAGCAGCGCGCCGGTCCGGGCATCGGGACGTTGGCGCAGCGAGCGGCGGAGATCGTCCAATCCCGCAGCCTGATCACCCCGATGCAGCCGCAATTCCCCTCGCACCGCCAATGCCGCGGCGTCATTCGCATCCGCGGACAAACGCTGGTTGAGGTTCTTTTCCAATTCATCGAGGGCCGAAAACTTGGAGATCCCGCGCGTGCTGGCCGCAATCAGGGCCCCATTCGCCGCGATGAGATTGCCCGTCCCGAGGAATGGATCGAACGTGGAATGCGAAAGAATCCGGCCGCTGGTTAAATCGAGAGTGAGGACGGCATTCTCGATCACAGGCAACAAGAATCGTTGGGCCAGCAGAAGCCCCTGACCGACGGGTAAGGGGGTCGGCGTGGACCAGTCCAGCTCCCCGTCGCTGAGTCGGATCGCTTCGACATTCGATCGGCCGACGAGGATCACCCGCCCGTCCTGCACCCCGGCCACCGAGAGCGCGGCACCGCGCGGGCGCTTCCAGCGGACTTCGCCGGTCACGGCATCCAGGCAGTGCATCTCGGACGCATCGCGCGGTGTGAACAGCACGTGCCCCTGCGCATACAACGGAACCGCATCCATCCACCGCGATTGCTCTTCATCCACACGAATGGGAACGATCATGCGTCCCGCCCCCTGTTGACGCATCATCATCATGGTGCGCGGATTGAATTGGCGCGGTTCGAGGGAATCGTATTTGTATCCCCAGACGAACTGTTTGCGCAGAGGATCGACCGCGACCAAAATCCCGCAGCCCGTCGGACAAAGCAGAATGCCATCCGCCCAGGTGGGCGTCAGTCCGGCCACGCGTCGCAGCCGGGCCGATGCCACCGATTGCTCCGGCGCGACGAGTACCTGACTCCACACCAAAGTGGCTCGGCGCGTCGTCGGATCAATCGATAAATGTAACAATCGGAGTTCGTCATCCGCTTCCGCGAGGCAGTAAAGAGCACCTTCGCGGACCAGGGGCGGCCCGAGGAAAAAGTAACCGGCGAGGGGCAATGCCGCATCGCCGCGCGGTCCGCCCAGTTCCCACAGCAACTCCCCCCCGTCGAGATCGAAGGCAACGAGTCGATTCACGGGATCGGGAATGTCCAATGTCGGACGGATCGCATTCGGAGCCACCGGCACCGGCAAGGGTTCGATGTTGGACTCGATCGCGTAGACCGCACGGTCATCACACGCCACGGTGCCTTGCACGCTGTCGCGGAACAGCCGCTCCCGCATGAATTGCTGCATCGCCGAATCGCTGGCCGCGTCGGCATTTCCGTCGGCAGAACGCAATGGCACGGCATTCCAGCGCTTCCGAAACAACGATTCATCCAGCGAAGAACGCCACTTCAAAGTTCCGGTGTCCAAATCGAACGCGGCGAGACCGGCGAGCGTGCGCACCACCACGGTATGGCCACAAATTACCGGCACGGCGGCGGGCCAGGTGAGACGGTCTTCGGCAATCAGGCGTTCTTCCAGATCGACCAGCGATTGACGGACCACCGCACGGCGATTCATGTCCGGTGAGCCGACGATGGGTTCGCAGACTTCATCGAGTACGGATTGCGTCCAGGCGGGAACCCCAATCGGTCCCGCGGGCCAGGCGACAGCATTCCGCGCGTTGTGTCCCCGTGCGCTCGGCCAGTCGCGAACGGTCTGCCGTCCCCGTTCATCGCCCGGTTGCGGCGCATGTTCACCCAACCACGTGATGGCGTCACTGAAGGCTTCTTTCCCTTCGAAGACCCGGCCCCCCAGGGCGATCGGACCCTTTGCGGATTCCTCGCCCAACAATGCCAGGCGTGCGCGCCGCAAATCGGGACGCCCGGCTAACTCCCATGCCAAGGCTTCCCGCAATCCGGAAGCCGCGTCAGCACTCCCGCCGGCTTGTGTGGCGCGAAGCTGCCTCCAATACAGACCCGCAAGCAGCGGTTGTCCGAGGTCGACGGATTGGGCCGCCCATTGTTCTGCCGCGGCGCGTCCTGCTGGCGTCATCCCGTATTGCGAGAGCAGCGCGGACCAATCGCGATAGGAGCCGCTGCGTTCGGCTTGTTCCCGCAGTGCGGCCGCGGTTGCGGCATACTGCCGGTCATACGCTTCGCGTCCCACCCGCGGCCACGAAGCCAGCAGTGCATGGGCGCGCTGCTTGAGTGTCGACTGCAAATCATGTTCGAGGAAATAATCTTCCGGCGATTCGAATACGCCCTGGAGGGCCTTCGCCGCGGCGGGATACTGTTCCCGCTCGGCCAGAGTGGCGGCTTCGTACATCGCCCGCAAACGGTCGCGCGGCGGACTGACGGTGATCGGCACACCGAACGCGTTCGGGTCTTCCTGTGCCAGTGCGGCGGGCAAGCCGCAAAGCAAGGACAACAACAGCGCCGCGACTCCGCCGCGTTTGCGTCTCGGCTGACCGAATCCCTGCTGCGCCATCTGCCACTCCTGCTACCAATTCGGCGTCGCTCACGGTCTCCGCCGTCGCACCGAATTCAGGAAGTATAGCGATTTCGCATCGAAACCGGGAAAGTTCATCACGAAAAACGGACAGAATCATGCCGCAGACGGCACGGTCGTGTTTCACGTCCGCACGGGCGTTTTGGCCAGAATCTGCCGCAGAATTTGCTGGGCTCGTTCGCGCTGACCTTCCCGCAACACGCCGCGGATGCCGATCCGGTGGGCGAGCACCGGGGGCACGAGCCGCTTGATATCGTCGGGCGTGACGAAGTTGCGGCCTTCGAGGAACGCCAGACTTTGCCCGGCTTTGTAGAGCGTGATGGCACCCCGCGTGCTGACGCCCAATTCGAGTTCGTCGTGGTTGCGGGTGGCATGCACGATATCGAGCATATACTCGTTGATCGCATCGTCCACGCGAACTTCCCGGACGGCCGCCTGCAAGGTTTGCAGTTCGTCGATCGAAATGACGGGCTGCAGTTTGTCGACCGGTTGCCCGTCCCGATGATGGATCAACACGTCTTTCTCGACGGAACGTTCGGGATAACCGACTTCGATACAGAGCATGAAACGGTCGAGCTGATTTTCAGGAAGCGGATACGTTCCCTCGAACTCGAACGGATTCTGTGTCGCCAGCACGAAAAACGGCTGCTTGAGGAAGTGCGTCTTTCCCTCCACCGAGACTTGCCCTTCGCTCATCGCTTCCAGCAGCGCACTCTGGGTTCGCGGCGTGGTGCGATTAATTTCGTCGGCGAGCAGGACATTCGTGAAAATCGGACCCTGACGGAATTCGAACTCGCCGAGGTTGGGAAGATAAACGCTCGATCCCAGGATATCGCTGGGAAGCATATCGGGGGTGAATTGCAACCGCTTGAACTCGCACGACAGGCTGCGGGCAATCGCTTTCGCGAGCGAAGTCTTCCCGACCCCGGGCGCATCTTCGACCAGCAAATGCCCCTGGGCGAGCAGCGCCACCAGCGACAAACGGATCGGATCAGTTTTCCCAAGAATCGCGGACTCGATATTGCGTTCGAGTTTGGCAATCAGTTCATGCAACTCACTCACCCGCACCGCTCCCGGTCGAAGTCCGCGTCAATCGTTTTAATCTGCGAGGCTGACGGATTATAAGCCCGCTGGAGGCCGGAAGGAAACGCACTCACCGTAACTCTGCCACCATTCATGCGGGTTTTTATGGGAACCGTGACCCCACTCTTGCGAGTGGTTCCGGGGGCGGTCAGACTACTGCGGATTTCGCGATGTTCCTCTCGCGCTCGCTGGAGGTCGCTTTCCTTCATGAATCTGAACGAAACGCTGCCGCAATGCTCACACTGCCGTTGTGGAATCTCGGTCTCATGCTGGTTGTTCTCGCCGCGGGTGCCGATGCGGACCCCTCGAAAACCGGCGTTGCGGACCTCGCTCACGTCGACGCCGATTTTGCGATTCAAGGCGAATACACCGGCACGATTGTCTGGACGGGTTATTACCGGGCCGTGGGCTTGCAAGTCGTCGCGCAAGGGGATGGCAAGTTCATCGGTCGACTCTACCCCGGCGGACTTCCGGGCAACGGTTTCATCGGCGGCTCAACCACCGCGATGACCGGCGGACGCGAAGGAAACCTCGTCCGCTTGAACGGCGAAGGATTGCAGTTTCAGTTGCAAACCGGAATGACCGTCACCGCGACCGATTCCGCCGGACGCTGCCTCGGCTCTCTGCAACCGATGCACCGTTACAGCCTGACAACGGGCGCGGCTCCGCCGTACGGTGCCGTGGTGCTGTTCGACGGAAAGGACACATCCCGGTTGAAGAACGCGAAGGTCTCGGACAAAGGACTGTTACAAATCGGTGCGGAAACCGTCGACAGCTACCGCGATTTCACATTCCACGCCGAGTTCAAAACGCCTTATATGCCGAAGGCCACCGGCCAGGCCCGCGGCAACAGCGGCTTCTATTTACAGAAACGATACGAAGTGCAGGTGCTGGATTCGTTCGGTCTGGAACCGCAGTTCAACGACGCCGCTTCGCTCTATCGGTTCAAAGCCCCCGATCTCAACATGTGCTTCCCCCCGCTCTCATGGCAAACGTACGACATCGATTTTACCTCGCCGCGGTTCGACGATGCCGGCAAGCGGACGGTGAAGGGCCGCATCACGGTCCGGCATAACGGCGTGGTGGTGCAGAACCATCTCGAACTCGAAAACAAGACGGGCGGCGGCAGCCCGGAAGGCCCGAACCCATTGCCGATCCTGTTTCAGAACCACGGCAACGCGGTCGAATTCCGCAACATCTGGCTCGTCGACCGCTCGAACCCGACGCCTGCGCCGTGTGTCCCGTGTGCAGTCCAAGTCGTCCGGTGTCGATAATCTCTGGAACCGTGTTCGTCGGTGAATTCCGGGGCCACAATCGCGCTGTGCGGTTTCGCGCCTCGCGCAGATTGACGCAGTGATCGCCGACACGGGGAAGCCATCCTCACGAAGCGCGAACCCGCAAGCTGGGTAGGAAGATCTTGTCATTTCGCGCCAGCTTGCACGAACCCGAGTTGCCACCGATACTGTTGACCGTCATTTCGGCGCAACAACATCCCTTTAACTCCAAGGTGGCGAAGGATGTTGAGTTTCCGGAACGGATGATCGCGTCAGAGTTTGCGCCCGTAGCTCAGTAGGATAGAGCAGTGGATTTCTAATCCACCGGTCGGGGGTTCGAATCCCTCCGGGCGTATTTCTTTTCTTTCTCGAACTCCGAGCGACACCGCCGTTAGCTCTCGGGGTCAAATTGGCGGTCGTCGGGGACCGCGAGTTATCCGCAAGTCGTGCAAGTGGTTGCGTCGTTTGCCGCTTGAAGATGGCGCTCTCTGTTTTCTCGCGGAGACCGCCGAATCGAACGGTTGAGTCCGTCTAACCGAGGAGTGGCATCCCGCCCGACCACTTTCCCTTGCGGCGTGAGGCGGCGATCTTGTCACGGACCCGCTCGCTGATCATCTCCCGTTCGAACTGGGCGAACGACAGTAAAACGTTGAGCACCAGCCGACCCATGGAACTGGCGGTGTTGAACTGCTGGGTTACCGACACGAACGACACCCGGTGCTGTTCAAACACTTCCATCATCCTGGCAAAGTCGAGCGGGCTGCGACTGAGGCGGTCGACCTTGTAGACCACAACGCAGTCGACCTTTCCGGCGGCGATGTCGGCGAGCAGCCGCTGGAGCGCCGGCCGGTCCATGTTGCCGCCGGTAAAGCCGCCGTCGTCGTAGTGTTCGGGGAGGCACTGCCAGCCTTCGTGCCGCTGAGAGGCGATGAACGCCTCACCCGACTCCCGCTGGGCATCAAGCGAATTGAATTCCTGTTCGAGCCCCTCTTCCGTGCTCTTGCGGGTGTAGATGGCACACCGCACGGTCGAAGGCTCGGTCTTGGTGGTCTTGCGGGACATCAGACCTCTCCTGTTTGCTGAAGGTTGAAGAACTTGAAGCCATTCCAGTGCGAGCCGGTGATCTGCTTGGCGACGGCGCTGAGCGACCGGTACACGTCGCCCTGGTACTCAAACCCATTCGCCAGCACCTGCACCTGAATCAATTGGCCCTTGTAGGTGCGGGTGATCAGCGTGCCCGGAAGCGGGGTGCGGGACGCCCCGTCGATCCGGCAGGCAACCGTTCTGGTGGACGCTGCGGTCTCCGTGGCAGGCTGGGAATCACGCGGTGCGGTGACCCGGAGGTCACTCGAACCGGCCAGTTCTGTGGCCCGTTCGAGAGCACGATTCGACAGGCCCCCGTGCTCGAGCGACTGCATCCGCCAGATGATTCGCTTGATCAGCCACTTCCGGTTTCGGGCGTGCGTCGTCTCCTGGAACAGTTCCACATACCGCTCCCGTAGTTCGCCGACGCTCATCCGTTCGAGCGCCGCCAGTTCTTTTCCAACATTCAACGTCATGTGCATCTCCCGTGTTTGAGGTCTCCGTGGATTAACCCGCGTGGACACTGAGCCTCGACTGGCCCACAACCTCAAGGCCACGGGACGAGAGTTCTGAGCGGTTTCCGAAACTCGCGAGATTCGTTGGGCCGTTCTCAGGCGTTCCGCCTATGGTTCGGCGACACCGCATCACGGCGCGGGCGAGCAGCATCGCAACTTCACGGCGGCACTCATCCGTATGGACAGAACACGGATCAACGATGGTGGGCATGGGAATCTCCGATAAGGGTGAATCGGGCACAAACTCTGCCGGAAGACGTCTTTTGCGTTGACTCCATAAACCTGCTGAATTCCGGTCATTTATGTTCGGAACGGAGTGGATGTCATTCCGCACCCGAGGTAACTGATGTCATGTCGTCACGACGATTCGAACCACGAAAGGACCACCAATGAACGCCAACTCCGACGAACAACCCCGAGCCTTGAACTGCGCTGCCCTGCGGACACTGCACACGCTGCAGTTGAAACTGCGAAGGCAGATCAACGACCTGATGGCGGTCGAATGCGAAGACGCCGAGGCAGCGGACACCCTGGTGTTCGCGATCGAATCGGCCGAGCGGGCCTTGAACAAAGCCCGCGACGCCCGACGCAGGATCCTGCGTCCTGAGTAACCAGCCGGCCATGTGGCCGGCTGGTTTTGTTTTCGGCCCCCCGTTTCCCAAGGAGATAAACCATGTCGACGAAGAAGACCACGACCAAGAAGGCCCCCAAGACCCAGGCCAAGGCCAAGCCCGTGAAAACCAAGAAGACCGCCAGGGAGAAGGTTCCCGGCAAACTGAGCGCCCTCGACGCGGCGGCGAAGGTGCTGGCGGAATCCAGTGAGCCGATGACCTCGAAGGAGATGATCGACGCGATGGCCGCGAAGGGGTACTGGACCAGCCCCGGTGGCAAGACGCCGCAGGCCACGCTCTACGCCGCCATCCTGCGGGAGATCCAGACCAAGGGGGCCGACGCCCGGTTCACCAAGACCGAACGCGGGCACTTCGCGCTGGCGACGGGAACCAGCTCCCCGATCAATCCCGCCGCGAAGGCCACGGGCAAGAAGGCCGCCAAGAAGAAGACGGACCAGACCGAGATCGCGGACGGAACTCCCGGTCCCAAGTCGGTCTCCGAACTCTTCAAGATCTGAGGTGCCAACATGACAACCCCCGAATTCAAGATCGCCGATGCTCTTCGCGTGGTCGCCTTGCGGTTGGAAAACGCCCTCGAAGAAGGCCGCCGCTCCACCCGCATCGATGCCAACGACCTCCTCGAAACGCTGCTGGCGGTGGCCGACCAACTCGACCCGCCGCTGGCCAACTACCTCGCCCCCACCGAGGCCTGCCCGAACTGCGGCGAACGGAACGCCGACCGGTTGATCTGGCAGGACGATGACGAGACGGTCCGCTGCGCCGGGTGCGGAACGACATACCGCCCCGGCGAATAACCCGCCGTTGATCCGGGCTCTTCCCGGTGACGCCCCACGTTCGCGACGTGCGGGCGTTTTCTTGTTGGTCGTAGGTTTCTTCTTCAACGTCCCGCCTCCTTCTCGGCCGTGGCGATCGTGGGGTCCAACGTGGGCGAAGCCACCGGTTGGTTCTGCAGCAGGTCCGTCCAGCCATCCCAGTGCAGGTCCAGCTCGGCGATCGCGCCTTCGCCGCAGTGTTCGTTGATCCAAGCCTGGCCGACCGGCGTCAGGGCCACTTGCCGCACACGATCTCGATTGCCTTCGGTGATGCGACGTATCAGGCCCGCGTTGGCCAACCGTCGAGTCCAACGAGACCAGCGGCTGCGGTGACGGGGTGTGGGCCGTTGCCGCAACCACGCTGCTGGTTCGTATCGCGTGTGGCGTTCGCCATGGGTCCGCTTCGCAATCGCAAAGAGCAATCGCACGGCAATGGACGGCCATGTTTTCACGCTGATTGCCACAGAACCTCCGATGCAACATCAGTCCTTGAAATATGTTGGCACAAAGCCCCTGAAAATCCGGACGTGCGAAACAAACTCTGCTCACCATGGCGACGGTTCCCAATGGCCTCAGATTGCCTATCTTCCGGGGAAGTACCTATGCCCCAGCCGAATTCCGACATCTACCGTCGCGCACCGTCGCGACGGTTCCCATTGCTCGCCAAGTTCTTCTCGCGTGTGCGCGCCCGCACGCGTGTCATAACTTGGAACATCGTGACGGTATGCGACGGTGCGCTCGTAAGTCTTTGGGGCACAAGGCCCAGGTACCGTCGCACACTCCAACGGCATCGCGACGGTTGTGCGACGGTGCGTTACGGTTGATCCGACCATAAAACGACTCCTTTCAGTTCGATGCCTTCGTAGAACGGCATATCACTCGTGCCTCGGCGGCGAGAAATGCCAGAGACCGCAGCGGCGAGATCGCGTCCAAAAGCCTGTTTCGTGCTGACGAGCGTGCGGCCTTCCCGTTCGCACCAGAGTTTCCAGGCGTCGTATAGGTTTTCGACCCAGACGCGTCGTCCGGGGCCGACGACGCACTCGGCACGGACGAACGCCGCGACGGGCGACGACAGATCCTCGATTTCTTGCACCACGTCCGTCACGCTGGACGGCACGACGAAATGTCCCCGCTCGTGCAGTCGCCGCCAGCCCTCGATGGACCAGTTCAGGATGCCGGGCAATTCGCCCAGCAGACGGTTGGTCAACCCGGTGTCCTCCTTGCCATAGAAGCTCTCGGTGAGCCGCAAGATGACGAATCGGCCAGCCAATGCGCCGCTCGCGTCTGTGAGTCGCGGGAACTCATTGGTCAGAAACATGAAGCGGGTGGGCAGCTTTAGCGTCACACTGGTCTTGTGTTTCCGATCGACCGTGAGCGTGTCTTCGCCGCTGATGCACAGCAGGCGTTCCACCACCGTGGCAATGTTTTCACCATGGAAGCGGGCGTCGCTGACAATCGCCAGGCTCTTGCCAATCAGCGGTTGCAGGCCGAATGGCCCCGCCAGGCTCGAAGTTGTTGGGCCGCAGATGTTGCCCGCGCCGATCAATTGGGCGAGCACCCGCGCGATGGTTCCCTTGCCGCTGCGTTTCGGGCCGACCATCAGCATCATTTTCTGCTGCGAGGTATCGCCGGTCAGGCAGTAACCAAACCATTCCTGCAGGAGATCAAGCGATTTCAGGTCGCCGTCGAACAGTTGGTGCAAAAAGGTGTACCAGGCGGTTGGGTTAGGGGCGTTGGGATCGGGATCGAAGTCGAGCGCGCAGGTTGAGAAGAACATGGGCGTCGGTGGCAGACGTCGCAGCGTGGGCAAGTGCAAGAGCAGTGACCGGCAGGCGACGATCTCGCTGGGAGCTGGTCGGATCGAACCGCCATCCAGCCACGACGGGCAGAGCGTTGTGGATGGCAGATGCACCAGTGCCCTGATCGATTCCAAGGCTGACTTCACCGTGGACGGGTTGGATTGGAAGTCCACCAATTGCAGTTCTCCGGTGCCGCGATGGACGACATAGCGCATCGTGCAGCCAGACGTGCAACTGTTTATTGACGGCGTTGTCTTCCAGTTCGCAGTAGCGATTGTCTTGCCACTGGCTCAGGACGCCGGCGTAACAGTGGATCATGCGACCATCGGGGTGCAGGTGGAACTCCCGCACGAAGGCCTCGGCCGTCGGCAGGGTTCGCGTGGGGGACAGGACCAGCTTGCCGGACTGCGGTTCCCGCTGCCCCAGCGGGACGCAACCGTCAGCCCCCAATTCCAAGGCCTCGCCGCGCCGGCAATGGGTTTCGGCATCCCGGAGACGCTTCAAGATCTCGATATCGTCCCAGTCCTTTGAAAACGGGCGCTGGCGGGCGTATTCGCGGATCGTGGCCACGGCCAGGGCGTCGTCGAGATCATGTTCCACAGTGCGGCACGCGACTGCGAACAGACGCCGCGAGCCGTCGTGCTGATCGACGATCTTGATCCGTAGCATGGCCGCCAGACAGCGTGCGGCACGGTCTTCAGGCACGATGGGCGTGGGTGTAGTTGGCTCCGGCGATTCTTGATGAGCTGCCGAAGGCTTCTTTCGCTCCCGCACCGGACGTTTTTCACCCAGTTCGACGAGCACCGTATTGGCCAGTCGAGACGCGCTGTCCAACAGGAACTCGGGATCGACTTCCGCCGGTTCCTGAGCTTCGTCCTCCCAGGTGATGGGTTCGCCCTGTTCGTGTGTGCTGGGCGGAAAGACGGTGTGCGCACCGGTCGAACGCACCTCGACGATCATGCCCGATGACCGGCTGGAAAACTTTCTGGTGACGAGCGGCGCCGTAACGCGATACAGCCAATGCGAACGCGGCTTCCCGGGCCGACCGAACACCAGCGGTGTCGACGGCAGGAATTGTGGTGCCAGTTCCACCGCCCGCGCGTGATCGAGGTCAACATCGATCAACCATCACGACGGCTCACCCAGCAACACACTGATATTCTGTGGCCGGCCGGGGAAGTGCTGGTCCAGCATTTCGGTTGTGAGCCGCATCTGCTCCCAGCGTTTGAACCCGGGATTCTTGCTGCGGTGCGGAACGGGGATGACGGACCAGCCGCGTTCCAGATACCGGTTGGCGGCTTGCCGAGCCGCGCTGACTTCCTGATTGACCGATTCGTCATGCGTCATGATCACGGCCCTCCCTGTGATCAGAGTTCACGGAATTGGTGGTGCGATCGTGGTCTATCCGGTCGAATTCGGACGCGATCCGTACAAGGTCGGTGTCGCGGAACACGCGGGCGTGGCCGGCCCAGCTCGCAGGCCGAATGCTCCGCGAGCGGATGATGTACTCAACCCGGTGCAGCGCCCGGCCGAGTCGCCGAGCAATCTCTCCGACGGTCAGCATTGTTTCGGGATCAGTCATGCGCGTCCCCTTTTTTTGTCTTCTTCCCCACGGGCCGTTGTCGGATATTCCGCATCCGCAATGCGCCCCCCTCTAACTTCTATAGAGGGGGATTCCGTGACCTTTTCGGGGGAACAACGTGACCTTTCTCAGGGAACATGCCGGGACCGCTGTGTCGGCATTGCTGGGGTCGATGTAGAATGATTTCGTTTCAGGACTTGCATCAAAACAATCACGAAGATGTCCATGAATGAGCAGAACGGAACACAGCGACCAATCCGGACCGGCGAGGCGTACCTGGCCGCCATCGCCGACGATCCCCAAGCCCAACGGTGCCTGACGCAGGTGCTGGCCAAGTTGCGGATGTTGGCCCAAGACATCCGGAAGTTCGGCAGATCGCAGCGCGAGGCGCTGGATCTGTTGTACCGCGTGTTGACCGACGTCGACACAGATTTTCGTGCGGCGTCAGCGGAACCGCAGCAGGCCGTGCTGTCGGAACTCGCCGAACTGCGAGCCGAGCAACAACGGGTGTTCGCGGAAATGGCGCGAGAGATCGAATCGTCGCAGGGGACGGTGGAGGCCGATCTGACGGCGCACGGATTCGAGTCGCCGGGGAATGACCTGCAGGCGTGGGAAGACCTGGCACGGCTGGTGGAGAAAGAGCCGGGGCCGTTGACGCTGGAAGAGGTCTACCGCTGGGCCATCGCGTGGGCGAAGCGTGAGGTCTTGCGGATTCAGATCGCCCGCGGCAAATTGCCGATTCAGGCTGGCAACCCACCGACCGTTCAAACGAAGACGACGTCGGCCGGCAACGCCAGTTTTCGCCGCGACGAGCATGATCCGAGGATCGTGCGGTGCGCGGGAAAACGTGTCTACCTGGGAAACGACACACAGATCAGCCGACTCTTTTGGCTGCTCGCCTCACCGGTCGGTCGCGCCTGTTCCCTCGGCGAGGTCCAGCGTGCGCTGGACGCGTTTGAAACCGATCGCGTCCAGAATGCTGACGAGTTCCCACTCGTCAGCCAGCGGGTCCGGAAGGCGCTCTCAAAGCTGCGGCAGGCGCTGCGCGACGGCGGTGCTGACCATCACATCCTGATCGTGCGCGGCGGCGACGCCGAGAATCCCGAATATACGATGGTGCTGCGTCACCATGGGCAGCCCTAACGGGCAATCCATTCTACTCGAGCGATGTCGGACCACCGGTCGAGTTGCGACATGGAAACTTGTCACGTTTTCTACGGAGGGGAAAGTCATCGTCGTCTGTCCCCCCAAGGGACGATATCGGATTTGATTCGGCCGGCCATGAGATGGGCGGGATGGACTTGGATGCCGCGCACGCTCTTGTTCTCGCGTCGATAGGTTTCATTCGGTGGCCAGAGGCAGTTGCTTCTCTTATCGCAGTCCGATTGCAATCGCTTCCTTTAGTGTCTTCTCGACACCAGGCGCGACGAACGACCACTGACCGGGTTCGTAGCCTCCTTCGAAGAACGCTCTGTCGGTCGGGATGTAAACCGGGCCGTAGTCTCCGTAGCCGAGTGTCATCACGAACGAGTCAGGCCGTTGTTGCTGTGCGTAGAGTTGATATTCGACGAACGGTACGCCGGGCAGCATGAGCAATTGAGCAACTCCGAAATCGAGCACCGGCATGTCAAGCGTAATCCGGGCGTCGCAGCGTTTTCGCCAATTGAGCGCATAGGCCGCGCGGACGCGTTCGTCGAACGAACTCTTCGCGCCGGTCAGGATCGCATCGAGGTCGCTGATCTTGAATCCGGGAGTCTCTTTAGGGGCGAGCCGTAGCGGAACCGAACGAAACCCTATCGACTGCAACTCGTGCTTCTTAGTTTGCACCCACGCGGACTTCCACGCCTGATACAGCCGCTCCGCAAGTTCGTCGCGGACGGGCGGCGAGCCGTCGTTGTACTTGCCGGGAGCCAGATCGCCACCGCAACCATTGGCGTAGAAGTGCAGCACGCCAGGATTGTCGGCTTGTCGGCGTCGCCGCGCGAGACCCACGAAATCCGCGGAGACTTGACCCTGGCCGTAGTAGCTCATCGGATGCGTGGCATACACGCTGACAGACGCCAGCGGCCGATCACCATCCCAAAAGCTGAGCGTTTTGAGCCACGGGTCGATCGTCCCTTCGGCGTCGGATCGAGCACGCGACTCTTTGCTCGCGCTGCCGCGCACGAACTCAACCTTCCCATCCGCGCCGAGAATCCGCCGCGTCGAAGCAATGCGCTCAACCTTCGCCTGGCCGACGCCAACGTGAGTCACCCGCAGCGCATTCGACAACGAACTCTTCAGCGCAGCCGCGACCGACCGTACCGCCTGGTCGTGGAATTTCAGATCGAGCGTCCCGCGTCCGAGATTCTGAGCTGCGACCAGTCGTTCCGCTTCCAGATCGACCAGCGGAGCATCGTGCTGGTGAATCGCGCACACGAGCACCCGCTCGCGCGTCGTACCCGCCGCCTCGGCCAGTGCGTCGCGCCAACGATCATGTGCGTCGTTACCGATCCCACACCAATCGACCGAACACAGCACGATCGGTTCATTCGCCCCCAGCAAAACGAATCCGTACGCGAAGAGCGGATCAACCACCGTCACCACTGGCTTGACACCGACTCCCGCCTGCAACGGATGCCCGGCCGGCGGCGTCACCTCCGCAGAAAACGTCGCCAGCGAGAACGGTGTCTCGCGTTGGCTGGGCGCACCATCCCCTGCCCAGAAGGCCTGAACCGAAATCCCACCGATCATTTCCAGGACGCAACCGACCAACACAGCCTTCCAGACGAAGAGTCCAACGAATGGAATGAGGCGACGAATTTGAAAAGACACTCTGGCGGACGCGATCTTCATTCGTCACCTCCCAGCATCTATTGGACTTTCGCCTCTACGTCAGCGGCAGCGCTTGCCCGTCGCTGATTGGGAATGGGCGGTTGAGCATGTCGCGGAGTTCGGCTTTCGGGTCGATGCCCATTGCGTGTAAGATCGTGGCGTGAATGTCCGGCGGCGCACAGGGTTGCGACTTCGGGAAGGCGGCGTTGCTGTCGCTGCTGCCGTAGATCTGTCCACCGCGAATTCCGCCGCCGGCGAATGCGACCGAATAGACATTCGGATAATGATCGCGGCCTGCGTTGGCGTTGATGCGCGGCGTGCGACCGAAATCGGTCAAGATCACGACCAGCGTTTCATCAAGCGTGCCTCGATCTGACAAGTCCTGCAACAGCGCCGAAGCCGTGTGATCAAAAACCGGCAGCAAGCGATTCTTCAGGTGATTAAAGTTGTTGCCGTGTGTGTCCCATGTGTCTCGCCCTCCACCGAGATCGCCGGGTCCGCAACAGACTTGGACGACCGCTACACCCGCTTCGGTCATCCGTCGCGCCAGCAGCAAGCTCTGGCCGGCGATGTGAGTTCCATACGACTCGCGCACCTTTGGGTCTTCGTGATCGAAGTTGTACGCGTTCTGCAGCGCGGTCCCGCCCAGGATGTCCTTCGCGAGCGATTGAAAGTGCTCGAAGCTTTCATAATCATTCGACGGCCGCTCGGTACGTTGCAGCGATGACAGCAATTCACGTCGAGTTGCCAGCCGCTCCTGGTCAACATCGTGCAGTTTCAACACTTCTGCGCCCAGCGTCTTGGAACTTCCCTCGTAGGGCGTACCACTGGAGGGTCGCAGGACGATCGGGTCGTACTTCACCCCCAGCCAACCGCCATCTTCACCCGCCTGCAACGTCTCGTTATCGACCAGTGGGTACGGCATCCGAATGGCGTTCGGCAGGCCGCGCGGCGAAGAACGGAACTTGGAAATCACAGCGGTGATCGACGGCCAGTCGTCACGCATGGGGGCGATGTTGGCGACTCGCGGCGGCTTGTGTCCGGTCAGATTCCAATACATGCCTCGACCGTGAAACCCATCGTCGTGAGAGATCGACCGAATGATGGCCAGCTTGTCGGTATGCCGCGCTAGCTTTGGCAGGTGCTCGCCAATCTGGATTCCCGGCACGGCGGTTGCGATCGGAGAGAACTCTCCGCGAATCTCCACGGGCGATTCGGGCTTCAAATCCAGCGTATCCAGATGCGACATTCCTCCCCAGCAAAAGAGGATGATACACGACTTCGCTTTGCCTCTCGCCACGCCACCGTCCGATGAGGCGCGGCTCTGCATCTGCAAGAAACTGGGCAGCGAGAATCCGCCGATTCCAGCGGTTGTTGCGAGAAGTCGGCGACGAGACAGTTCCATTTCTGACACTGTCACATTCGTCGGGCGTTTCTGAAGCGGCATTTGGGTTCGAAGCCTGGTGGCATTGGAGACAATGGTTGGGTACGTCACATCGACAATTTAACATATTTTCAGCCAATTCGATACTTTTCTCCAGATGTTATTACCCAGCAGCACGTTGGAGCAGACACCAAAACTACAATTTCATTGCACAATTCGGCGTGTTATCCGCAGATTGTCGAACGCGGGGCCGTCCGTATGCGTCTTCGAGCGGTGGCAAAAGAATTCGACGGCGAGCGGATCACTTGCGGCTGGCGTGCGGTTCAGCGAGCCGCGACACAGCAAGCGGGGCGCTTCGCCGATGACTTGCAGGACGACTCGGTACGACTTGTTCGGCGGGTCGATGACCAGTTGCAGGTGATTCCACGCATCGAACGCGGCGGGGACTTTCGTGTCGATCAGCTTGTCGCCGTCACGATGATGCCAAGTGGAGTGATGAGTTCGCAGTTCGATCAGCGGCTTGTTGTCAGCAGTGGTGACCAACGCGAGGCCGACTTCATCGGAGCTGGTCACGTTCGGGCCGGGAGTGATTTGAACGTAGGACAGATCACTGCGGAGAAAGATATCGGCATCAACCAGTAACAGACCATCAGGCTGCCACGTCAACGACGGCGCGGCGAACTGCACTCGCCCGCCGGCACCGCGCATCCGCAGCGATTGGAGTTCGTGCCCATACGAGATGTCGTTGTCGATGGTGATGTCGGACGCTCGGCCTTCACGTAACGTCGAGCGTGTTTCCGTAGCCACACTCGCCAGAACGTGGGTCTGGCGAGTGTCAGTTTGTGTGATTTGTGGCGAATCGGCCCGCACTCTGTCGAGTACGGCAACGGGCGAACCTCGTTTTCGCGACTCGAAGCCGTCTTTCAAGAGCAGCTCGTTGCCAAGCGGCTCGAAGTTCGGCGTCGGTGTCCAGCGAAGCGAAACGTCATCCAGAAAGAACACGCTGCGGTCAGCGCCTTGCGGGCTGAACTCGATCATGTTGAAGGCGTTGAACTGCGCGGCGTACGGCACGTCGCGACAGATGACTTGAGCGACCGTATCCTTCGCGGCGTCTTCGGCAAGGGTCTCGGCCGAGTACGTCTTGCGTTCGAGATCGACCTTCACGGTGACTCGCTGCCATTTGTTGATGGCCAGCGTGGCGACCGAGGCGACATACTTGCCCGCTTGAGTGAAGTGGATCGGAGCGGGATCGCCCGCCGCGATGAAGAGCGCGACGTTGTGCCGGTGCGCGGGATCGTTGTCGTATTGCAGAGTCATCACACCAGCCGACTTGTCGTCCGGGCGGAACAGCCAAAAGTCGAGCACGCACGAGCCGCTGGTGATCGCCGTGTCGCCAGGAAACGGAAACGCGCTGCGGTCGTGTCGGCTGTGATGCCGCACGCTCAGGTTGGCGAGGCCGTTGGCGGCGCGAGTCAGCTTCATCGCTCGGTTGATTGTCGCCTTTCGCTCCACGAAAGGATGCGTACTTTCGCGGAGCGAAAGACGACTCTGCGCATGCGGCAGTTCGTCCGTGCCGTCGCCGAGTCGTTCCCAGTAGCCGGGACCGCTTCGCAGATCCGGCCGGTGACAAAAATCGCCGAAGCCGCCGCCGTAGCCATCGTTTGTTTCCGGAAACCCGTCGAACGATTGCTCGATAAACTTGATGTGCCCGAACTCGGCGATGTCACGCTGCCATTGCTCCCAACGCTCGGCCATGTTGAACAACCAGAGATCGTGCCACGCATCGAGCCGCCATCCATCGGCGTGCGGAGGCGGCGTGTGATAACTCGATGCCGGGCCGCCAGCTTGAATCACGCGCGCGGTCGGCTGGCGACTTTGCTTCACGAACTCGCGGACCGTCTCGGCAGTGACCGCTCCGTCGATGTAGCCGAACTCGGCGACTTTGGCTCGCGGCCCGTATCCCTCGTAACCATCGAGTACCACCGGCACGACGACTTCGTTGACGAGTCCTTCGTCAATCCATGTCCGCCAGTCGAGATGCCAGTTGCCGAGGCACGTTCCCGCTCGGTCGCCGGGGATTTGCACCGCGATCTGAATCGCCGGATCGACCTCGTTCAGAGCCGCTCGCAATTCGCGATAGAACTGCGTCAGGTACTCGCCTCGGAGTTTGCGCCACGATTCGACCATCGGATCGCGGACATCGAACTTCGGCTGTGAGTGATCGAAACGTGGGTCGGTGAGGATGTCGATGCCATGCCGCTTCTTCATTTCCGCAACAACGGGCGCGTTGAAGCCGAACTGATCCGCGTGCTTCGGAGCTGGCTGCATTTGAGCCGCCTCCGTTCGCAAACAGGCGACGAACCGCTTGAAGCCGTAATCTTTCGCGAACTGCACGAACTCGGAGACCTTCGCCTTGCGCGCTTCCGGATAAGCGTACTCC
The DNA here is from genome assembly GCA_021732785.1 of Planctomycetaceae bacterium. Classification (GTDB taxonomy): domain Bacteria; phylum Planctomycetota; class Planctomycetia; order Planctomycetales; family Planctomycetaceae; genus DSVQ01. Next base: position 3,390 of record JAKFUG010000035.1, on the reverse strand, counting down.
CACACCATGAAGTGCTTGTTACCGGCGCGATCGACTGACAGGACTTCGGGATGATCGGTGCCGAACTTGTTTTCGTAGAGCCACGCCTGCGTGAAGCCCGGCCCGGTTGGCGGCGCTCCGTTGCTGTAGATCGTCGGATACCACGCCCAGACTTCGAGTTGCTCTCGCTCGGCCGCCGCCAGCAACGTCTTGAGCACCGGGAACTCATGCAGCTTCTGATCGACTCGTTCGAGCAAGTAGTTCACTCCCGGTGAGACCTTCGGATTCCACCGCGTCATGAACCGATCGGGCAACATCGCCTCATCGACTCGCCAATAGATGCCATGATGCCCGCGCCCCTTCCAACGCTTCACCATCTGCTCGATGGCCTGCGGCGAGTCCATCCCCGCCACCGTCCCCGGCCCGCAAACGATGACGGCATCGTCCCAGCCGACGATCAACCGATGCGCTGGCACGGGTTCGGCAGCGTCCGCCCAACTGATGAAAGGCAGGATGAGTCCAACGAATGAAAGGAGACGACGAATAGGCAGGCTCAAGGCGGAAGAACGATTCATGCGTGGCTTTCGAAATCGTGGCGTCGTTTTGAATGAGCGATCCGACCGGCGAAGTCATTCGCGGCTAATACAGCTTGCTCGCGTAGGCCTCGTCCAGCAGCGACTGGAGTTTGGCGACGTCGAATTCCGGCATCTTGACATGATCGGAAAGCATCTCGGCTGCGCAGGGCAGGCTTTGCAGATCGGGCCGTTCTTGCGACTCCCAGAGCTTCGATCGGATGAGCGCCTTGGCACACTGCAAAAAACACTCTTCGACCTCGACGGCCACCGCAACCAGCGGACGCTTGCCCTGCGCCGTCAGCGGCGTCAGCCATGCTTCGTCGCGAATGAGGGCCGCGTGGCCGTTGACGCGCAAGGTCTCGCCGAAGCCGGGGACTAGAAAGAGCAGACCGATGCGGCCTGTCTCCAGAATGTTTCGATAGCTATCAACTCGCTTGTTGCCGAAGCGGTCGGGAATCAGCAGCGTCCGATCATCGACGACCTGCACGAATCCCGGAGCGTCGCCGCGCGGCGAGGCATCGCAGCGACCGTCGCTGGAATGCGTGCTGATGATTGCGAACGGCGAATGAGCAATGAAGCGCCGCATGTGCTCGTCGAGCGACTTCAACTCTTTCCTGAGCGAGAACTCCGACGGCGTGCCAATCAGCGCCGCCAGTTCTTCGGCTGAACGAACTTGCTCGGCGAATTGATCGAATGACATGAACCGTCTCCAAGATGCTGGCGATTTCCTTGGCCGTGTACTATTCAAGCTCGGGCGTTCGCTCGTGCGGAATGTTCTGGCATCGTCACCCTCACGGCTTTGGTTTGATGAACAAGACTTCGCCACGGTCGATCCAGCCTTTTCTCAGATCGACGCGGAACCAGCCGTCGCTGTTCTTCTTGTGAAAGCGGCAGCCGGAGCGCGGCCCGAACTCCTTGAGGTCGTATTGTGCCCAGGTCTTGCCCATGTCAGGTGAGTAGACGAAGCCGCAGGTCGAAGTCGAGGCGGGCGCGTACAGCGCGGCCAGCATCACGCCGTCTTGAACGATCATGTTGGCCGATTCAAATTCGAGATTGTACAGCAGCTTGTGCGCGGCCTTGTTCGCGATGTCCTCTGGAGCACAGGTGAAAACTCCGCGATCATGCTGGGCACCGACCTTGGGGCCGTTCGCGTCGGCAACCCAATACAGCCGGCCATCGACGAAGTTCATGCCTCCGGATTTGAACCGCGAGTCGGAGTTCACCGAGACGAGCACCATCCAATCCCAGGTATCGGCCAGAGCGTCGTAGGTGCCGCGCAGCCAGTGGCATTCGTTGCCGTTGCCGCGGTCGATGTCACCCGTGCAGGTATAGAACGCGTTCTCGACGGGATTGTAGACCAAGCCGTGAATGTGCCGGGCGATGAGCGGGTTGGTGGCATCTCCGAGCAGCGGGCCGGGTGCGGCTCCCTTCTGTTGAAAGTGCGGATTCTGTCCGAAGGCATATGCGATCTTCACCGTTTGCCCGCTGTCGGTGGAGTAGTAGATAATCACCGGCACCGGCCCGCCCGTCACGTTGCAGTAGTTGCCCCACACGAGCATCTCCTTGCCCTTCACGTCCCAAGTGTGTTCGCCGTCGAGCGGATGGAAATACCAGCCGGGTTGATCGGGATTGACGGGCGTGTGCGGCAGGTAATCGCGGCCACTGCGATCCTTGACCGTGATCGGCCGATGCGTCTTGAGGTTGTCGGTGCTCAGAAAAAGTTTCTCGCGTGTGGCGAAGACAATGTTCCCGTTTTTCAAGATACAACTGAAGGTGATGTTTTCCGCATCGGAAAACGTCGCGCTGTGAGCCCAGGTCCGGCAATTGTCTTCCGAGAGGAAGATCTTTCCCTCGCCGAAGCCAAACGCCTTGTTGTCACGTTGCGAATCGACGTAAGGCCCGTCCGGCGCGAGGCGATACCAAAAGTGATCGGTCTCACTGGTTGTGTTCGGAGGCGCGGCTTTCAGCGCGGGGATTTTGGCCGGCTTCGTCGGGCTGAAGGGCCAGCCAGGCAACTCACCGCAGGCTTGCAACGCCAGGATGACGTAGGCACTGCCGACATTGGAGATCAGGTTGCCAGCGTCGTTGACGGGGGATTGCGTAAACCACTTGCCGCTCGCGCGCTGATTGGCGTGAATCCATTTGACGCCGCGCCGCAGCCGAGCGTCGTCCGCCGGGACACCAAGCTCCCGCGCGATGACCATGTTCAGGCCGGTGCCGTAGCCGTCACTGGTTTTGGTGTTGAGCGGCTTGCCGTCGCCCCGAGCCAGCCCCTTCCAATCGGTGAGGAAACCGGCCGTGGACCAACCGCCATCGTCGAGTTGCAGGGCCAGCAGTTCAGTCAGCGTTTGTTGGCGCTGCTCGTCAGTCTGGATGCCGTCGAGCCTGACCGAGCACCAGGCCAGCATCGCGCGATGGTGCAGCGACTTGGGCGGATTGTTCTTGAAGTACGTGCGCAGCTTCTCAAGTCCCGCTAGGAGCCTGTCCCTGTAATCATCGCGCTCTGGACAAGAGAGTGAAATTCTCCTCCAATGCGTGTCGGCGTGGGTGGGTTGTTGGTTGGGGTGGTGTTGGGCAGGGAGGTTGGCGGTGAGCGAGAAGGTTTATCGGACATGGCAGCCGGAGCAGGCGTGGTTGTTGCCTCCGTCGCCGCGGGACTGGTTGCCGGAAGGGCACCTGGTCTATTTCTTGATGGATGCGTTGCGGGAACTCGACATCAGTTCGATCACGGCGTACTACGAGCGGGAATTGCGAGGTTATCCGCCGTTTCACCCCCGGATGATGCTGACGCTCCTCATCTTCAGCTATGCCACCGGGACGCGGTCCTCGCGGAAGA
>JAKFUG010000036.1 GCA_021732785.1 Planctomycetaceae bacterium | reverse complement strand
GGCGATTCGATTCGGATTTACTACAGCGACGTGATCGAATGCACGGCGATCACGCCGTATCGCGCCCGGATGCGGTATCGGCAGCAGTATTTCAAATCGTTCGAGTTCATCGCGGGACTGGGAGCCTTCACCCCGCCGTTCCACACTTTTGCCAAGCTGGTTCAGGACAATTTCGGCCGCGAATTAACGCTGGAAAAACTAACGCCGGCGGAAGAAATGTCGCAGAAGAAGGTGAGCGCGCATGGTGCGGAATTCGCGAAGTTCTTCAACACCGACCCCACGTACAATCTCGCCCCGCTCGGCACGGGCCCCTACACGCTCGGCAAATGGGAGCGCGGCGACCGCGTCGAGTTGAACCGCAATCCGAATTACTGGCTTCCCGAACGGGCGGGCTATCTCGACAAGATCATCGTGAAGTTCATCCCGGAAAGCGTCACGGCCATGCAGGCCCTGAAAGCCGGGGAAATCGACTTCTTCTACACGATGACGCCCGAGCAGTATTTTGAAGACCTGAAAGGGCCGCCCGACTGGTTCCAGGGGAAATACGTCAAAGCCTCGTGGTTCACGCCCATGTTCTATTACTTCGGTTGGAACATGTTGAAGCCGGAGTTCCAGGACCGCCGCGTCCGCATTGCTCTCGGCATGCTGTTCGACAAGGAACAGTTCGTGAAAGAGAAACTGTTTAATGAGGCCGCGATCGTTTCCGGTACGCAGTATTACTTCGGTCCCGGATACGACCACAGCGTGGAACCTCTGGGCTACGATCCCGAAGCCGCACACGACCTGTTAGCCGAAGCGGGCTGGGTGGATACGGACAACGATGGCCTGCTGGACAAAGATGGCAAGCCCATGAAGTTTGAACTGCCGGTGGCTCAGGGAAATCCGGTGGTCTTTCAGGCCGTGCAACTCTTTCAGAAGAGTGCCAAATCGGCCGGGATTGAAATTGATATCCGCCCGCTGGAATGGGCTTCGTTCATCGACAAGTTGAAAGCCAAAAACTACGACATCTGCATGCTCCGCTGGGCGATGCCGATCGAAAGCGACCCGTATCAAATCTGGCACAGCAGCGGTGCTGGTCGCGAAAGCCGCGGCAGCAATCATGTTTCCTTTGCCAATTCCCAAGCCGACGATTTGATCGAAACGCTGCGATTAACACTCGACGATCACAAACGGCAGCAGATCAACTTCGCATTTCACCGCCTGCTCGATCGCGAACAACCCTACAATTTCGTCTGCTGCCCGAAAGACTTCGGGGTCTATCATCAGCGCTTCCGCGGGGTGAAGTGGTACCGCATTCGCCCCGGCTTCGATCTCAGTGAATGGTACGTCCCCAAAGACGAACAACTTCGCAACTGATGTCACCGCCGAAGCCCAGGGATTGCGATCCCTGGGTTGTTCCCTTCAGTGAACTCTCCGAGCCGAAGCCCCTCCGTGCTGAATTATCTGTTGAAACGAATCCTGCTGATGATTCCCACGATGTTGGGAATCATCGTCGTTTCGTTCTTCATCATTCGGCTCGCGCCGGGTGATCCCGGTTCGCAAAAATTCGGCGGCGGTGGCGAACAAGCCGCCGCGGGGATCAATGCCGAGCGCGGCACCGAAGCGGCTGAGAAGCGCTTTCGTGCAAAGTTCCATTTCGATGAACCGCTGCCCGTGCAGTTCGGTTACTTTTTGAAGCGGTTCATCACGCTGGACATGATTTTCTACCAGAATGAACGCCCCATCTGGGATGAATTGTGGGCCGCACTGAAAGTCACCGTGCTGCTCAATGGCATCGTCTTCGTGCTGATTTACGCATTGGCAATTCCTTCCGGCATCTGGAGTGCGGCGTATCCCAACTCGCGCTCCGATCGCGTGATGACCGTCATCCTCTTCATTCTTTACAGTTTGCCTTCGTTCTGGGTGGCCGAGTTGCTGCGAATGGCGGTGGTCTCCGAATGGTGGACTTCGATTGGCCTTACGCCCCCGGTGTTGCCGATCATGAATCTCAAATCCCCCAATTATGATCAGCTTTCGGCATGGGGGCGGTTTGTCGATTACGTGCAGCACATCGTGTTGCCGGTGGGCTGTTTGACGTACGGCGGGCTGGCGTACATCAGTCGGCAAATGCGGGCCGGGATGCTGGAAGTCATCCGGCAGGATTACATTCGCACCGCGGAAGCGAAGGGGTGCAGCAAATCGCGCGTGGTGTTGGTGCATGCGCTCCGGAACAGCCTGTTCCCCATCATTACGCTGCTGGCCTCCCTGTTGCCGTTTCTCGTCGGGGGCAGTGTGATTATCGAGTTCGTGTTCAACATCCCCGGCATGGGCTGGAAGTCTTACGAAGCCATTTTACGCCGGGAATATGACTTCGTGATGACGACGCTGGTTCTTTCCGCCGTGTTAACGCTGGCGGGGATCCTGATTTCGGACGTGCTCTACGTGCTGGTCAATCCGCGGGTCTCGTTTGAGGCCGACCGATGACGCAGGACGCCAACGTGAATCAAAGCCAGGCGGCCATCATCTGGCGGCAATTCCGCAAGCGGAAGCTCGCGGTTATGTGTGCGGGGATCATTGTCGCGCTGATGACGGTGAGCATCTGGGCTCCGTTTCTCGCGCACGATCGCCCATTGTATTTTTTCGGCACGAACCGTTTCGAGTTTCGTGAAGCGGTGCGGACCTTGCGGGAAGTTGTGGGCCGATTGCCGGTCACCACACCCGGTGCGTCAACCTCTCCGGCCGATGAAAAAACGACGGCGACGCTCTGGAAGTCGATCGTTCTTCAAGTTCGATTATTGAAAACCGCGCTCCCGGCGGATCGGCACACATGGCTCGACCAATGGGTCGCCGATGTTCGCGCCGCCCAAACGGAGGCGACTGGCGCGGCCAAGCTGAAAGACCTGCAGCGCACCTTGCGGAAAGAACTCGGCGGTAACGATGTCCCGTTGGTCTCGAAGGCTTCGTATCCGGTGCTGGCATCGCTCACCTGGTCGGACGTGTTCTTCCTGACATGGAATCTGGTGTTGTTATCCGCGCCAGTGTGGACACGAGTGGTCGGCCGAGTGATCCCGGCAGAAAGGGACCGTCGCCGCTGGTGGACGGAATTCGCTGTCTGGTGGATCGTTCCCGGCCTCGCCGCGGCAGTGTGGTGGATGGTTGTTCCTTCCCGGATCGATCGCACCCCGTATAAGACCGGCGTTCTCGCGGCGGAGACGGACGCGGCGACGGCGACCGTGACGTATGAAACCGTGATGTGGCCGCCGGTCCCCTACTCCATTGATGACGACAATCTCGCGTGGAAAAACGCCCCGCCAGCGCTCTTTTCCGATCCGCCCGCCGAACGCAGTCCGCTCGGGAAATGGGACGGTGCCCATTGGCTGGGAACCGACGAACTCGGCCGCGACGTTCTCTGCCGCATGCTCTGGGGCGGCCGCGTCAGTCTGTCCGTGGGGATCGTCGCCGTCGTCATTTATGTGGTGATCGGCATCGTGGTCGGAGCCCTCGCCGGGTATTACCGCGGCATCATTGATCTGCTCGTGTCGCGGGTTATCGAAGTGGTGATCTGTTTCCCGGCGTTTTTTCTGATTCTCACCATTGTGGCCTTTGTCGGCCCCAATCTGTTTAACATCATGATCGTGATTGGCCTGACGGGATGGACGGGCATCGCGCGATTGGTCCGAGGCGAATTTCTGCGACTCGTCGATCAGGAATTCGTTTTGGCCGGAAAAGCTCTCGGTTATTCGCCGTCGCGGTTGATCTTCCGTCATGTGCTGCCGAACGCGATGGCCCCGGTGCTGGTCTCGGCGACGTTCGGCGTCGCCGGGGCGATTCTCACCGAGAGCGCGTTGTCGTTTCTGGGACTGGGAATCAGCGTGCCGACGCCGTCGTGGGGTGGCATTTTGTCGTCCGGTCGCGATGCCATTTTCCGGGCTCCGTGGATGATCTGGTTCCCGGGGCTGGCGATTTTCATCACCATCACAAGCTACAACCTCGTGGGGGAAGCGCTCCGCGATGCCAGCGACCCGCGGCTGCGCGGTTCGCGCTAATGATTGCTTTGCGGTTACGCACCGCGCGCTGAACCCACCGCGTGCTCGCCAACTTCGTCTTCCCTCGGAATCGGTCCGCTGGTATCGTTCCGACCGCGCGGGATCGCGCCGTGTTCATACGTCAGGGGCAGTCGCATGCGCAGCATTGTGGTGATGAATCAAAAGGGGGGCGTCGGCAAGACGACGACCAGCGTGAATCTCGCTGCGGGCCTGGCAAAATGCGGGAAATCGGTCTGCCTGATCGATCTCGATCCGCAGGGCCACGCTGGATTGCATCTGGGCGTGGAAGTCGATGGCCGCACCCCGTCGGTGTACGACGTCTTCGCCGGGCGGAAAACGCTGGCTGAAGTGAAACAACTCGCGGTGGAAAATCTGTGGGTCGTGCCCGCGAATCTCGATCTGGCAGCGACGGAACTGGAACTCGTCGACGCGCCGGACCGGGAGATTGTGCTGCGCCGCGCGATGGAAGCGCTGCAGCAGACGCAGTCCTTCGATTACATCATCATGGATTGCCCACCGTCGCTGGGTGTGCTGACGGTGAACGCGCTCACAGCTTCCAAAGAAGTGTTCATCCCGTTGCAGCCGCACTTCTTCGCATTGCAGGGATTGTCGAAACTGTTTGAGACAACCGCGCTCGTCAAGCGGCGGCTCAATCGCGATCTGCGCGTCACCGGGATCGCGCTCTGTCTATATGAAACCGGCACCCGGTTGGCGGCGGACATCACTGACGACCTCACGCGGTTCCTGCAAGCCAGCGACCCGACGTCGCCGTGGAAGTCGGCGAAGCTGTTCGAAAGCCGCATTCGGCGGAACATCAAGCTCGCGGAAGCGCCGAGCTTCGGGCAATCGATCTTCGATTATGCCCCGAAAAGCACGGGCACCGTCGACTACGCCGATCTCGTGCGCGAAGTCATCGCTGCGGAAGCCGGGACGGTCTCTACGTCATCCAACGCGGCGGCGTAGCGATTCTGAACGGTCTGTGGTCACACGGCGTCGATATCGATGCGCGCGGCATGGGTTGTGGGTAATCTGAAGCGTCGGGGCGGGGGGCCCCGACCTATGAATGTGAGAACAACTCGAAATCATAGGTCGGGGCCCCTGCCCCGACGCTTTTGGGTTTAGACTGAACCACTTGTCGATCAACAACCGCCGCAACTCCGACAATTGACTATCTCTTCCAATTGTTGGACAACGTGCCACAGAGACTGCGCGCGTCGCGATCACTCGGTGGCTTCTGCGCGGGGCGCGAAACCGCCAGCGATGTTGCCCGTCTTCGCCACTGACAACTGACAACCCACCACTGACAACTCCTCATGCCCACCATCACGCACATCACCGCGCGGGAAGTCTTTGACAGCCGCGGTCGCCCGACGGTCGAAGCAGAAGTGACTTGTGCTGGGGGGCGTCCCTGCCGCGCTATTGCCCCGTCGGGTGCCAGCACCGGGACCGCAGAAGCCTGCGAACTCCGCGACGGTGGCACGCGTTTGGGTGGCAAAGGGGTGCGACAAGCCGTCGGCCATGTTCGTGTAGAAATCGCCGCCGCGTTGATAGGCAGGGACGCTGCGCAGCAATCGGCTCTTGATGAATGTCTCATCGCGCTGGACGGGACTCCGAACAAAAGCCGCCTCGGTGCGAATGCCATTCTCGCCGTGTCGATTGCGTCTGCCTACGCTGCCGCCGACGCGCTCGGTCGCACGCCTGTCGCCCATTTTCATCAAATCTGGCGAACCGAACATGGCGGCATCAACCCCACCCCGGCGTTGCCGCTGCCGATGGTCAACATGATCTCCGGGGGCAAGCACGCCGGTGGACAACTCGATTTCCAGGACTTTTTGCTCATGCCCGTGGGAGCGAAATCCTATTCCGAAGGTTTGGACTGGATCGTCACGGTCTACCACGAACTCGGCCGCGTCCTGAACGCCGCGGGGTTTGAAGGAACATTGGTCGGTGATGAAGGGGGCTATGGTCCACGGTTGCCGTCCAACGATGCGGCCCTCGATCTGATCATGCGGGCGATCGAACAAGGGGGCTATCAACCGGGCCGCGACCTGGCGTTCACGCTCGATGTGGCCTCCACGCATTTCTATCACGACGGGGCCTACCACCTCGCTGCCACCGGCGGGCAATGCCTCACCGCCGATGAAATGATTGACCGTCTCGACGACTGGGTGAATCGTTACCCGATCATCAGCATCGAAGACGCTCTCGCCGAAGAGGATTGGGACGGCTGGCAACGGCTTACCACGCGGCTGGGCCACCGGGTCCAACTCATCGGCGACGATCTCTTTGCCACCAATTCCGTTCGCTTGCAGCGCGGGATCGACACGCACGTTGCCAATGCGGTGCTCGTCAAACTGAACCAGATCGGCACGCTGACTGAAACACTGCGCACGCTGCGGCTTGCGCAACAAAACGGTTATCGCGCGGTCATCTCGGCTCGCAGTGGAGAAACCGAGGACGTGACGATCGCCGACCTCGCCGTCGCCACCGCCGCCGGCCAAATCAAAATCGGCTCCGTCGCCCGCAGCGAACGGCTCGTCAAATATAACCAGTTGCTGCGTCTCGAAGAGCACCGGGACTACAGCTATTGCGGCGGCAATGCCATCAAGGCCGCGGCACCAACGGTTCCTTCCGCTCGGTAATGGACGGGCAAACCGGTGCCATCTCCCGATTGAGCGCGATGTAATTCAGCCATTGCGGCGGCACCGAATCTTCGTGATAAATCGCCGCTGCCGGACATTCGGGAATGCACGCACCGCAATCGATGCACTCATCCGGGTGGATGAAGAGCATCGATTCGCCTTCGTAAAAACAATCCGCCGGACAAACTGTCACGCAGTCGGTATACTTGCAGCCGAAACACGGTTCGGTGACGACCATCGCCATGGGTCAACTCCTTGAAAATGACTTCCCAGGGAGTGAATGGGAATCGGACACAGTTTGCGGCCATGTCGCACAAAGATTTTTTCGACAATGCGACGCCGATCACTCACGATTCCAGCAATCACCGTCTTCTCGCCGCCTGGGAACAGGGAAGCCAGCGTGCCGCGGACATCCTGGTGCAGCGGTATCTTTCGCGATTGACGGCACTCGCCCGGTCGCGGCTTTCCCGCAAATTGCAACGCCGCGTGGACCCGGAAGATGCCGTCTTTTCTGCCTGGCGGAGTTTTTTTGTCGCCGCTCAAATGCACCGTGTCTCGGTTCCGGACGATGACAATCTCTGGCCGTTACTCCTGACTTTCACGCTGCGAAAAGTCTCCCGACAAGTGGACTACCAGGGTGCCGACCAGCGGAGTATGAACCACGAAGAACGCGGTTCACACAGCGGTTGGCTGGCTGAAGTGGCCTCTCGTGATCCGTCGCCGGAATCCGCGGCGCTCCTCGCTGATGAAATGGAACTCTTGCTCCAGCAGTTCGACGAACGCGATCGCGATCTGCTGAGCAGACGACTGCGTGGCGAACCCTCTGACGCCATCGCAATCGCTGTCGGATGCAGCCCGCGAACGATTCGGCGCGTGACGGAACGGGCCCGGGAATGGCTCGAAGCGCGGCGAAGTCCAGAGGACGAGAAGCCGCAGGCTGAACCCCTCGTGACAGACCGCGATTGGGATGAGCGGTTAAACACCTCTTTTCCGGTCGATGTTCCCACGATTTCTTACCGCGACATTGTTTTGCAGCAATGGATTGGCGCGGGCGGTTTCGGCAAGGTTTATCGCGGAATCGACAAGTCGTCGGACCAGATCGTGGCCGTGAAATTCCTGCGCCGGGTGTGGTGGGACAGCGGCATTGCGGTCGCGGCGCTCTTGCGAGAAGCTGAACTTCTGCGGGGAATCCATGACGAACGCATCGTCGCCTGTCGCGGTTGGGGTCGGACTCCGCACGGAGCCGTGTTTCTTGTGATGGACTGGATCGCCGGTGAGACGTTGGCCGATTGGCGAACGCGCGTGCGTCCGGGGATTCGGGAAGTCATCGAAACGGTGGTTGCCGCCGCCGAAGCCTTGTCGGCAGTGCATCTACACGGGATCATGCACGGCGACTTGAAACCGGAGAACGTATTGCGATCCGTCCATGGCCGCATTGTCCTGACTGATTTCGGCATGGCCCGGGTCATCGATCCGCGGCAGCCGCAGTTCCCCATCGGCGGAACCGCGGGCTTTCTGGCACCGGAGCAATGCAGCGAGGCGTTCGGTCCCATTTCCGTCCGCACCGATGTGTATGGACTCGCCGCGTTGCTGTATGCCACAGCGACCGGACACGCCCCCTACCGCGGATGTGACATCCCGGAGATTGTGGGCCGGGTGATCTCTTCCAATCCGCCCCCGCGGTTGTCGTCGCAATTGAGCGGGATTGAATCGGGGCTGGATCACTTGGTCGCCCGTTGTCTGAGCAAATTCTCGGAAGAGCGACCGGCTTCCGTCGATGAATTTCTCGGTGAATTACGACTCCTCACACACAGGTGAATGCGATGACTGGACCGGTCAGCAGTGTGAATCGCCGCGATTTTCTTGCAGCTTCGGCATTGTCGATGGCGGCGGGCGGGACTTCGGCATTATCGGCGGCGGAAACGGTCGTGGTTGCCTCGCCGCAAAAGCCGTTGCGGGTGGCGGCGATCAATTCGATTTACCGGTTGCGGTCGCATGCCTACCACATTTGCGGTCGGATCATTCACGGCTTCACGAAGGACGGGTTTCATCATCAGCCGGCGCTGAAACTCGTGCGGATGTACAACGATCAATCTCCGAAGGATGACCTCGGACGGGAGTACGGCAAGACGTTCAACGTCGAAGTGTGCGACACCGTGGCGGCGACGCTCGGCGGCATGAAATCGCTCGATGTCGATGCGGTGTTGCTCATCATCGAGCACGGCGACTATCCGCTGAATGAGCGCGGCCAGGTGCTCTATCCACGCTTCGAACTGTTCCAGCAAATCGTGGACGTCTTCCGGACCAGCGGCCGCAGCGTGCCGGTGTTTGTCGACAAACATTTGTCGTACGACCATCAGAAAGCCGCACAGATGGTGCAGACGGCGCGCGAGATGAAATTCGGCTTGATGGCGGGGTCATCGTTGCCGGTGACGTGGCGAGTACCCGAGATCGAACCGCCGCTGAGCACACCGTTCCGTGAAGGATTGGTGACATTCGGCTTCGATCGGGGCAGCGTCGAGATTTACCTGTTCCACGCCCTCGAATCGCTGCAGTGCATGCTGGAACGCCGCACGGGAGGCGAGACCGGCGTGAAGAGCATTCAGACGTTACAGGGTGACGCCGTGTGGAAGGCTGCCGCGGCGGGGCGGTTCTCCTTGAAACTGATGGACGCCGCATTGAAAAATTGCGTGAGCAACAATGTCGGCAGCTTGCGCGACAACGTAGCCGATCCGCTCGCCGTGCTGATTGAATATACGGACGGCACGAAGGGGACGATTCTCAATCTGATTGAGCAAACGTCGGAGTTCGGGTTCGCGGGCACTGTCGAGGGGCAGGTCGATCCGGTTGCCACCGGGTTTTATCTCCCCGCTCCGCCGGCGGCGAATTTCTTCAATCCGTTGACGTGGCACATCGAGCAATTTTTCCTGGCGGGGACGTCACCCTATCCGGTCGAACGGACGTTGGTGACCAGCACGCTGTGCGACTTCGCCATGCGGTCGCTGCACGAAGGCGGCAAGGTGATGGAATCCCCGGCGATGCAGATCGTTTACCAATCGGTTCCCAACAGCGGTTACTTCCGGGGCTCACGCTCGAACGGTCTGTAAGACGGGGTTGGATTGCAACTTTGATATCTGGCTTCGGAAACCCGCACAAATGTCACCGTAACCGAAAAATCTCCCCCAAGTTCTCATTCCGCAAATTCCTTGGCTTTGATACGCTTGATGAATTCCACTCCGTTGACACTCACACCATGAGGCGGGGTGGATATAGAATCACCACAAGACAACGGAGTTGTGGACGCGTAGCGCTGTCGACTGCGTTCCTCCGTTGATTCATGACATCGCGAAGAAGCACCCATGAGCCCTGCTGACGTGCTTGTGCCGCCTCGCCCTTACCGGGCCGCTCCTCAATTGGCGACACATTCCGAAGACGACTTGGCTGAGTCGTCGGATTTATTGACTTCCCCCCAAGTGGGCACATCCAACCTTTCGTATTTGGAAGGGTTGTACCAAGACTACCAGAAGTCGCCGGATCTGGTCTCCGCGGAGTGGCGGGACTACTTCGCCCAGATCGCGCACCACACTTCTAACGGAACGAATGGGTCGGCCCCGACGCTCTTTCGCGCTCCGAAAGTGGCCGATGGCGTGGTCAGCCCCGTTGAACTGGAAGCGTCGATCTGGCAGGAGCGGGTCGACCGTCTCATTCGCAATTTCCGCGTGATGGGACACTTCGCGGCCAAACTCGACCCCCTGGAGCGACCGCGCCCGGCTGTCGCGGAACTGGAACTCGCTTCATGCGGATTCACGGAAGCGGATCTCGATCGTCAGTTTTCGACCGTCGCGTCCAGCGGTCCCAACATGCGGACCCTGCGGCAAATCGTCGAATGGCTCCGGAACACGTATTGCCGGTCGATCGGCGTGCAGTTTATGCACATTGATGATCTGCGCGTCCGCGAGTGGCTGCAGAACCAGATGGAAGCCACCGAAAACCGTCTGCAGCTGCCTCCGGAAGAGCAGCGGCGAATTCTGAAGCGCCTCAGCGATGCGGTCGTCTTCGAAGAGTTCATCCTGAAGAAATTCCAAAATTCGAAGACGTTCTCGCTCGAAGGAGCGGAAACCCTGATCCCGCTTCTTGATCAGGCGATCTACCGCGGCGCGGAACATGGCGTCGAGGAAATCGTTCTCGGCATGGCCCATCGCGGCCGGCTCAACGTGCTCACGAGCATCATGGGCAAAAGCCCCCGCGCGATTTTCCGCGAATTCGCCGATCTCGACCCGCAATTGCACGTGGGACGTGGCGATGTGAAGTACCACCTCGGTTACAGCAACGACTGGCATTCCGGCGACGGCAAAAAGGTCCACCTGTCGCTCTGCTTCAACCCCAGCCACCTCGAATTCGTCAATCCCGTCGCGATGGGCCGGGCGCGTGCCAAGCAGGATCGCAAGGAGGACACGAACCGTGAAAAGGTGATGTTGCTGCTGATTCACGGCGATGCCGCGTTTGCCGGGGAAGGGATCGTGCAGGAACAACTGAACCTGTGCGGCCTGGACTCGACAAAAGTCGGCGGCACGGTGCATATCATCGTCAACAATCAGATTGGCTTTACGACCGACCCACAGGATGCCCGCTCGACGCAGTATTGCAGCGATGTCGCCAAGATGCTGCAGATTCCGATTTTCCATGTGAACGGTGAAGATCCCGAAGCGGTCGCCCAAGTCGTGGGACTGGCGATGGACTTCCGCCATAAATTCCAGCGCGACGTCGTGATCGATATGTATTGCTACCGGTTACGCGGTCACAACGAAGTCGATGTTCCAGACGTCACGCAGCCGCTGATGTACAAGGCAATCCGGTCGCGAAAGGGTGTCGTCCATTCGTACTTCGACCGCCTCAAGCAGACCGGCGGCGTCAGCGATAACGACCTCGAGTTGTTCACGTCGCAGTATCGGCAGCAACTGGAGTCGGAACTCGAAGTCGCCAGGAGCGTGGAGTATGTCCACAAATGGGACATGCTGCACGGCATCTGGTCGGGCTATAAAGGGGGTAACGACGTCGATGTCCCCGAAGTCGATACCGGGTGCGATGCCAAGCTGCTGGCCGAGGTTCTCGAAAAGATCGCCACGCTGCCGCCGGACTTCAATCCGAACCCGAAGATTCACAACGGCGGCAAGAAGATGGTCGAAGGGGCCTACCAGCGCCGGGTGGCGATGGCCCGTGGCGAAGCTCTGCTCGATTGGGGTGCCGGGGAAGCGTTAGCCCTCGCCACATTGGCGCTGGAAGGCAAACGGATTCGCCTTCACGGTCAGGATGTCGAACGCGGCACCTTCTCCCATCGGCATGCCGTAATTCGCGATTACGTCACCGAAGCCAAGTATTGTTCCCTGCAGCATCTCGCTCAGAATCAGGGCCCGATCGAAATCCACAACAGCGCTTTGTCCGAAACGGCCGTGCTCGGATTCGATTATGGTTACAGCCTCGATACGCCGGACGGACTTGTGTGTTGGGAAGCCCAGTTCGGCGACTTTGTCAATGTGGCGCAGGTCATCATCGATCAGTTCATCGTCTCCGCCGAAGACAAGTGGAATCGGCTGAGCGGCCTGGTCATGTTGCTTCCACACGGGTTTGAAGGCAACGGTCCGGAGCATTCGAGCGCTCGTCTCGAACGTTTCCTGACGTTGTGTGCCGAAGATAATATCCAGGTCTGCTATCCATCAACGCCGGCTCAAATCTTCCATTTGCTGCGACGGCAGGTGCTGCGCAAGTGGCGCAAACCGCTCGTGGTGATGACACCAAAGGTGTTGCTGCGATTGCCAGCCGCCGCAAGTCCGTTGTCCGACTTGAGTCAGGGGACTTTTCGCCGGGTCTTGCCCGACGTCCTTTCGCGACCGGCGAGTGATGTCCGCAGCGTCCTGCTCTGCTCCGGCAAGGTCTATTATGACCTGGCCAAACGCCGGGATGAATTGCAGCGCAACGATGTCGCCATCCTGCGCGTGGAACAGTTTTACCCGACACCCACCGAAGAGCTGCTGTCACTGCTGGCGGCTTATCCCGCCGAGGCACCCGTCGTCTGGGTGCAGGAAGAACCGGAAAACAACGGTGCGTGGCGGTTCCTGCGGGTGATCTGGGGCGAGAAGCTTGGCGGACGGCCGCTGTCGGTCATCTCGCGGCCGGCGTCCGCGAGTCCTGCCACCGGATCGCACCACAGCCACGATATCGAACAGGACGAGATTCTCACGCAAGCGATTGGTGCGAATCCGAACGCGAAGTCGCATCATTGATCCGATTGGTTCCATTCGTCGATTGTCCGGAATTACCCGCTGTGTGATGGCTTCCATGCCCTTCGCCAGCCATTGAGAAAGTGTTTGATTTCCATGCCGGTGAATGTCATCGTACCGCGGGTTGGCGATTCCGTTTCCGAAATCCTGTTGGGCACCTGGCTGAAAAAGATCGGCGAGCGCGTCGCGGTCGATGAGCCGCTGGTCGAATACGAAAGCGAAAAGTCGAGCGACAGCATCCTCGCCCCGACCGCAGGCGTTCTGACTGAGATTCTGCAACCGGAAGGACAAACCGTCGCGGTCGATTCCGTGGTCGCGGTGATCGATCCCGCGGGCGTTCCCACTGCGCCTGCGGTCCCCACACCAGCCGCTCCCGCCGCAACTCCGGCACCGGCGGGCAAAGCGGATACCCCAGCGGCTCATGTCATGCCGGCCGCGGCACGATTGGCCGCCGAAACCGGTGTTTCCGCGTCGCAAGTGCAGCCCAGTGGACCCGGCGGCCGCGTCCTCAAAGAAGATGTGCAGCGGGCGGTGACATCGCCTGCCGCTCCGAAAACACAGATCGCCCCAGTCGTAACACCGGTCGCGCAAACCGTCCGAGTCACCGGCGAGCGGGCCGTCCGTCGTCAGGCGATGACCCCCATCCGCAAAGCCATCGCACAGAATCTCCTCTCCGCCCAACAGAACGCGGCGCTCCTGACGACCTTCAACGAAATCGACATGTCCGCAATCATGGCACTGCGGAAGCAGCATCAGGATGCCTTCACCGAACGTCACGGCATCAAGCTCGGCTTCATGTCGTTCTTCGTGAAAGCCGCGGTCGACGCCCTGCAGGCCTTCCCGGCGATCAATGCCTACGTCGAAGGGAACGAGATCGTCTACCACGACTATTGCGACATCGGCATCGCCATCGGCGGCGGCAAAGGTCTTGTCGTCCCCGTCATTCGCAATGCCGAAAAATTGACCTTTGCACAGATCGAGCAAGCGATTGCCGAGTACGCCAAGCGGGCTCAAAGCGGTCAGATCAAGCCGGACGAATTCAAAGGGGGCACGTTCACCATCACCAATGGCGGCGTGTACGGTTCGCTGTTATCGACGCCGATCGTCAACCCGCCGCAATCGGGTGTTTTGGGCATGCACGCGACGCAAGACCGCCCCGTGGTCCGCGACGGCCAGATTGTCGCCCGGCCGATGATGTACATCGCTCTCACCTACGATCACCGCGTGGTCGATGGCCGGGAAGCGGTTTCCTGCCTGAAGCGGATCAAAGAATGTATCGAAAACCCTGTCCGACTGCTGCTCGAAGTCTGATTCCTTTTGACACCCAGGGATCCTGATCCTCGGGTCTTTTGTGCGATTATTGGAATACGTCACGTTATGAAGCAGCACGATGTCGTCGTTGTCGGCGGGGGTCCCGGCGGTTATGTCGCCGCCATCCGCGCCGCACAACTGGGGTTCAATGTCGCTTGCGTCGAACTCGAATCCGCACTCGGCGGCACCTGCCTCCGCGTCGGCTGTATCCCCAGCAAGGCCATGCTGGAATCGAGCGAGATGTATCGCCTGGCGACCGGGCATCTCGCCGCGCATGGCGTGAAAGTCGACGGCGTGCAGCTCGATCTGGAAACGATGCTCAAACGCAAGGACGGCATCGTCACGGCGCTCACGAAGGGAATTGACGGCCTCTTTCGCGCTAACAAGATCACGCGCTATCTCGGCCGCGGAAAACTCTCGTCAAAGACGACAATCGTTGTCGAAGGCCCCGAACCCGCAGAGATCACGGCCAAGCATATCATTCTCGCCACCGGCAGCATTTCCGCACCGCTGCCCGGCGTGCAAGTCGATGGCGACAAGATCGGCACCAGCACCGAAGCCCTTTCCTACACCGCAGTCCCGAAGCATCTGGTGGTGATCGGCGCGGGTTACATCGGTTTGGAATTGGGTTGTGTCTGGTCACGACTCGGTGCCAAGGTGACCGTGCTCGAATATCTGCCGCGGATTCTGCCCGGCATGGATGCGGAGATGGCCGCGGATGCCCAGAAAATTTTCACGAAGCAGGGACTGGAATTTCGCCTCGGCAGCCGTGTGACGAGCGCCCGTGTGCAAGCCGATGGGCAATGTCTCGTCGAATGTGAAGGCCAGCCCCCAACCACGTGCGATCGTGTGCTGCTCGCCGTCGGTCGCCTCCCGAACACACAAGGACTCGGCCTTGCCGAAGCCGGGGTGGATGTCGGCAAGGGGGGGCGGATCGTGGTCGATGCGCAATTCCGCACGACACAGCCGGGCATCTATGCGATCGGCGATGTGATCCAGGGGCCGATGCTGGCACACAAAGCGGAAGAAGAAGGCGTCGCGTGCGCCGATGGAATCGCAGGCAAGTATTGCCATGTGAATTACGATGCAATCCCCGGCGTCTGCTATACCGATCCGGAAATCGCCTCCGTCGGTAAGACGGAGGAGCAACTGAAAGAGGCCGGCATCCCGTATCGTAAGGGTGTGTTTCCGTTTCTCGCCAACGCCCGGGCAAAAGCGATTGCTTCCACCGATGGCCGCGTGAAGATTCTGGCCCATGCTCAGACGGATCGCATTCTCGGCGTCCACATTCTGGGACCACGCGCCGGTGACCTGATCGCTGAAGCGGTCGCGGCGATTGAATTCGGAGCGACCGCGGAAGACATCGCCCGCACGTCGCACGCCCATCCAACGCTCGCCGAGTGCATCAAGGAAGCCGCGTTGTCGGTCGATGGCCGGGCAATCCACATGGCGAACGCGAAGTGAATGGAGGAGAAGCGGACGCGCTGTTCGGTCCTGCTCCATTGCGCTGGTTGGAAGCCACGTTTCCCGCGGTGGAAAACGCCCTCGCGCTGGAAGAAGGATTGCTCGCCGCGGTGGATGCGGGCGAGTCACCGGGCACGCTGTTCCTGTGGGAATGGTCCACACCGGCGGTTATCGTGGGCCGCTCCAATGTCATCTCGCGCGAAGTCAACGCCGAAGTCTGTAGGCAAGATGGTGTACCGATTCTTCGTCGTTGCAGCGGCGGCGGCGCGGTGGTGATCGGCCGCGGTTGCCTGTGTTACGCACTGATCCTGCCCATCGGTCCAGAACATCGGGCGGCCGGAATCCCGGCGGTGACCCGTGCGATCATGCAGCGCACCGCAACCGGGTTTGTCGCCGCGGGGCATGCCGTCACCGTGGAGGGCATCAGTGATCTCGCGCACGGCGGCCGCAAATTTTCCGGCAATTCGCAGAGATGGAATCGCGCGGCCCTGCTCCATCACGGCACCGTGCTCTACGACTTCGAGTTATCGCAGATCGGCCGGTATTTGCGATTCCCCAGCCGCCAGCCGGACTACCGGACCGATCGTGATCACGCTGCCTTTGTCTGCAACGCTCCGGTTTCGAAGTCTGAAACCGTATCGATCTTGACGTCTGCTTGGAACGCAACATCCGGGACTTGGCTGCCGACGGAATCGGCGCGCGCGGGCGATCTTCTGCATGCGCGATACGCCGATACAGCGTGGCATCGCGGCCAGGAGTGACGCGATCACTCGGGATATTTGCCGATGCTCTCGGGAATCTCGCGAATCCAGATGTTCCGGAAACGGACGGGATTGCCGTGGAACTGGATGTGAATCGGTTGCCGTTCCGGATGGGCGGTGTAGACCGGTGGGTGCTCGTAATCGGTCTTGCCGAGCAGTTCCGTGTGGTTCTGGACGAGTACCCCATTGTGCAGCACGGTGACATAACCGGGCTTCAACAAACTTCCCTGCGGATCGAACCGCGGAGCATTGAAGATGATATCGTAAACCTGCCATTCCCCCGGCTTGCGACTGGCATTCACCAATGGCGGCTTGGTTTTGTAAAGTGACGCCGCCTGACCATCGAAGTACGTTGGATTCTCGAACGAATCGAGCACCTGCACCTCGTATTGCCCCATCAGATAGATGCCCGAGTTGCCGCGGCCCTGGCCATTCCCTTCGACTTTCTCCGGGGAGGCCCATTCGACATGCAACTGGCAATCGCCGAATGATTCCTTCGTGGTGATGCCGCCCCCTTTGGCGGTCGCAACGCCGTTTTCCACGAGCCACTTGTCGCCGCCGTTCCATTGCGAAAGATCATCGCCTTTGAAGAGCGCGACGGCGTCGGACGGAGGACCACCCCCTGGACCGGGATCGACCAGCTTCGGTTCCGGCCAAACGATTCCACTGACCCATTCTTTGGCGACCGCTGCGCTCAGAGCCAACATCATAGTGACGGCTAAAAAGACGATTCCCAGAGGACGATTCATGTGCGGATTTCCCAGTCCGGAGGATCACAGACAATGTGCAACGTGGCGGCCAACTTCTTCTTATACCGATCCCAACAATAAACAGCGCGTTATGCGAAATCCGCTCATCACGCGGACGATTCCTGGAATGCGTATTAACAGTAGCCCTGTCGCTCCGCGACAGGATCGCCGATTTACATAGCCTCCCGGAATCCGGTAGCGGCTTTCCTGTCGCGGAGCGACAGGGCTACTTTGCAGTTGCTACTTCTTTTCCGCGGCTTCGGCGTCGTGCTTGGCCTTTTCACCCTGCTCTTTGGAAAGCTGCGGGTTCGGCGTGGCATCGCCGGGTTCGAGTCCCATGGCCCAGCGGATGCCGCCGGTGGCATGCTCGATGAACTTCGGGTTCGTCCACGTCGATTCATTGTGTCCCAAATTGGTATAGAAGACGCGGCCTTCGCCGTAGTTCTTGACCCACGAAACCGGCACGTGATACGGCTTCTTCGTCGGACACTTTTCCATGTTGAGACTCATCAGCACACGAACCTTTTCCGGTTGGAAATGCTGGTACTGATAGATTTCTTCCTTGATCTGAAACTCGGTACCGAGCGGTTTCGTGGCTGGATGGTTTTGGTCGTGAACGGTGATGGTCACTGTTTCACCGGCGTTCCACGGATGCCCATCGAACGTCCCGCCGATCATGTCCCAATACCGTTGATCATCGCCCAGCGTATCGGTCGTCGAATGGAATCCGACGAAGGCGTGACCCTTTGTCGGCAACCATTCCTTCACCAGATAATCGATATCGGCGTCCGCGATCGGCAACACGCCTTGCGAAAAGAAGATCAGCAATTGGTACTTCTGCAGATTCTCTTTGGTGATGTCCGCTGCGGCGTTCTGCGTGCAGGTGAGATCGAACAATCCGGTTTGCTGCCCCAGTTGCGTCAGGACGATTTCAGACGGAGCGAGCGTTTGATCCTTGCGGTTCACCGGACCGTGGGTGAACGTCAGGCTCTGCGTGAGCATGAGCGCTTTCACTTTCGGCTTGTCTTCCGCCTGGGCGGTCAACACACCGGCCATCATTACCACACACCAAGCCACCCACGTTCCGCGCATCGCTAATCCTTACACCGAAGATCATCGAGATGTCATCACCTCGCGACGATTCTGTTCGATGTGTCAGCGCATGTCGAGCGCCACAGCGTCGGATCACAAAGACGTAATGCCTGTTGTTGAACTCGGGCCGAAAGATCAATCCGCGGGCCACACACCACCGACGATCGGCTTCAGCGTCAACCTGGCGGGATCGAGCACGACGTGGCGAATCTTCTTCCGCTTCCACGTGTAGCTGACGTGCAACATGCCATCGTCGGTTTGAATCACCGCGGGATAAGAATACTCGCCGGGCTCGGTTTCGAGGGCGACCGCCGCTTGCCACGCGACACCATCTTCACTGATAGCGACATTGAGCGGGCTGCGGCCCTTCGGCGTGTGGTTATAGATGAGCACATGGCGGCCATCTTTCATCGTGACAGCATCGGTCCCGGCGTTCGGATTGGGCAGATTGGTCAGCGTCATCGGCGACCACGACCGGCCCTGATCTTTCGAGGTTGTCGTAAAGAGCTTGCCTTGACGAGAGCGGCCGATCGCCTGCAGCGATCCATCCGTGTGACGCAAAAGGCTAGGCTGGATTGTGCTGAACTCTTTCGGCTGCTCGACCGGGCCAATCCGCAGCCATTGCTCGTGCTTTTCGTCACGCGATTTCAGCAGTTCAAAATGGACCATCCAGCCATCGTGTTCGGAACTCGTCGGGCATAGCAATTGACCGTCATCGAGACGAACCGGTTTGTTCTTCACCGGGCCGAGAATGCCTTCCGGTAGACGCCGACTGCGCGACCACGATTCGCCGCCGTCCTTGGAATTGGCGAGCATGCCCCACCACGTGGATGGGTCCGGGCCGACTTTGTAAAAGAGCAGCAACCGCCCGTTCGGTTCCTGAAAGAGGACCGGATTCCAGCAGGGATAGCGATGCACGCTGCCATCCGGCCGGGTGTATTGCACGCCGTTGAACAACTCGACCGGCGGTGTCCAACCCTCTTTTGTGAGTCGCGCGAACCAGATGCCGACATCGGGATCCTTCTCGTCCGTGCCCCCAAACCACGCGGCCACCAACCCCGTCGGCGTCTCGGCCAAGGTCGAAGCGTGACACGAGGGAAACGGTGCCGTCTCGTAGAGGAATTCCCGCGTCACGATCGGACTCGAATCGGCCGCCGGGAGGGTAACGACGCCGATCAGTACAGCCACAACACAGCCAATCCCATCCGAAGAGCGCATGGTGTCAAATTCCGTGAACAATGATGAAAGTCGATCCGTTCCGTTGTTATCGCGGCACACGATTCCGTTTTGCGGCCCGTTCCAGGCGGCGCTCTTCCCGTTGTTTGAGTTCTTCGGGTGATGGACCGCGTTCGATACGATCGAAGAGGGACGGCGGAATCGTCGCTTCTACGTCATCCGGCGTGACGGCACGGAGCAGCCCCGATAACCACACCCGACGCGGATTCGGCGGGACTTCCGTCGGGATTGTCGTGACCGAAGGCAGCGCATCCAGCGCGGAGGCCGGGGTCTCCTGGGTGACTTCCCCTTCCGCAGTGCCGAGGTCAATCGACGGACCTTCCAACGGCGAAGGGGGAGTGCTGACCGCGGGCCCTTGCGACAATCCCCACAGCGCGGCAACCGTCAATGCGGGAGCCGCAGCCGATAACGCATGCCGCATCTCGGCGACGAGAGCGTTCTCCGTGCGACGCATCACCCCGAACGCGGGTCGTACATGCGGAAGAACCGCCGCGGCGGACGGAATCACTCCGCCATCGAGTGCCACATCCGTATTACGCAAATCGTTCAATGGGCGATTGGCCATCAACGGTAACAAGGGCCACAGGGTCTGCATCAATGTGGGGGAATCGACAAACGCAAACCCCAAGGCATTCGGCGGGACCACAGCATCGTTTCGATTCGCGAATGTCGCACCGTGCTGGTCGAGGAAACGAAGATGGGCGCGCATGGTTTGCGGCTGCAATGTCACGAGCAGTTGCTTGTCAGTGATGCAAAACGTGGGTGCCAGCGTGATCCCACCCAAACCGCGGAATTGCATCGTGTAAATCGCCCGGTCGTGAAACAGTTCGTCATGGAAAGTGATCGGTTGCGGACTCTGCTGGGCATGCCTGCGGAGCACAATCATGGCCTGGGTGAACGCCGCATGGGCTTGTTGCGGCTGACGGACATCGAGGCTGAACACGGGCGACAAACCGAGCGCGCCGCCGGTTGAGGGGGCGCTATAAACCGCGAACGTGGAACCGAACGCGGGCATCACATCGTGAACGAGGTTTAACCCCAGTTCCGTTTCGATCCGCTCGCGCCATTGCCGGGGGGCATCGGGGGGAAGCATGGGCACATGCGCGGCAACCCTCGTAATCCAGCTGCCCACTTCCGGCAGTGCCACACCCATGCTCGCGGCATAGTGCGCATCGGCAGGAATCATCTGCGAAGCGTTCGCCGCGATCGATGTCATCCACGGGGCCACGGGACGGTCGCCGTGACCAAGCCATGCGGTTCGACAGACCATTCCCTCGTCATCGCTGCCCATCACCGACAGCGACCGCCACGAAGGGATGAATTCCGCCAGCGCCGATAACGGGGTCTGTTCCCACAACGCCGGGCTACGTTGCTGCCATTCGTCAATCGGCAGGTTGATCCACAACCGATGGCCCGGCCGCGGCACGTCCCACGCCTTCACCGCCTCCAGCAGCGCGGGGTTCGCCACCAGTCCATTCGGCGCGACTTGCAGTGCGGCCTGGACGTGGGCCCCCGACTCGGTTCCCAGCGTCCAAATGAAGTACGGTCCCGCGGTACGGAAATGCCACAGCGCGTTCGGAATCAGCGATTGGCCGTCGGCGGCAATCATCCAGGCGGGCAAAACGGCCTGGAATTCCCGGAAGGCGCGTTCGTGCTGATCGCCCACGTTCAGAACGATGGCAGCCCGAGGAATCAGCTTGCCGCCGAGATCCGGTTCCCAGGCGACATAGAGGCAGCCGGAATACTGCCACAACCGCTCTGCGACCGCGGGCCAGCGATCGCGCAGAGCGACTAAAGAGGGATCTTCGATCGGTGACGAAATCGGGTGTAACCGCTCGCGGACTTGCTTCAGCGCGGCTGTGGCCCGGGTGACTTCCGGGTCGGCCAGAAACGTCGCGAGCGGACCATTCTGTTGACCGGCAGGGGCACGGCCGCTCCACTCCAACGCCACGACGGCATCCCGCGGCACAATTCGCAACAACTGCGGATCATTGACCCCTCCGGCTCCGCCGGGGAGACCAACGCTCAGCAAAACGATCAACCAATCCAGCAGCGGCGACAAGAGCGGCTGTGCTTCCATGAGTGTGCTCCTTCACGAACAGATCGAGGCCCGCACGAATTGATCCTAACCCGTAGCGCGCGCGTTGCCAATTCGTTGTGGGAGGGAAGCCCTCATTCCACACTGGTCTTTTTTCGTTGCGACAAACGAAGAAGCCCACCCTGTGAAAAGGGTGGGCTTCTCGAATGGCATCTTCACACCGTCACATCAATTACTTGATGAACAGCATTTCCTGGTACGTTGGCAACGGCCAGTAATCGTCGGCAACGACGGTTTCCAGTTCGTCTACCACTTCCCGCACGGCAATAATAGCCGGCTTCATGTTTTTGTAGCAGTTCCCGGCGGCTTCCTTCGGGTTCGCAACACCGTGACCGCCATGCCCCGGCAACACGTGTTCGAGGGCACCGATCTTGTCGACCAGCGACTTGATCAGGTCGGTCACCTTGCCAAGAATCGTCGCATCGAATCCCACCCCGGCGGCCTTGCAGTTTGCGGCGGCGGCAGCGAGTTCGCTTTGATAACGAACGGCATGCGGATAGATGACCGTCTTGGCGATTTCGTGGGTCATCTTCGCTTCGACGTTGAGCGTCAGCACATACTGTTCAAAGTAGATCTCTTCGCGGCTCTTCAGTTCGCGCTCCGAGAGCACCTTGTACTTCTCGAACATGTCGATGACCGGCTTTTCGGTGATGGCCGTCAGCGAGTCGATGGTTTGCTTCAGGTTCGGCAGACCGCGCTTGGCCGCTTCGTCCTGCCATTCCTGAGAGTAACCGTCGCCGTTGAAAATCACCGCGCCGTGGTCGTTGATGATCTGCTTGAGCAGCACCTGCACCGCCCCGGCCAGCTTGCTCGTGTCGCCGCCGGTGGCCTTTTCCAGTTCGGTGGCAATGTAATCGAGCGATTCCGTCATGATCGTGTTCAACGCGACCAGCGGCCCGGACAGCGATTGGTTGGAACCGACCGCTCGGAACTCGAACTTGTTACCGGTGAAGGCGAACGGGCTGGTGCGGTTGCGATCGCCCGCGTCCTTCGGCAACGGCGGCAACGTGTCGACACCGACGTTCATCAGGCCCGGTTGTTTGCTGGTTGCAGCCGATCCCGATTTCTTGATCTGCTCGAACACATCGGCGAGTTGGTCACCGAGGAAGATCGAGATGATTGCCGGGGGAGCTTCGTTCGCACCGAGGCGATGATCGTTACCAGCGTGAGCCACCACGGCCCGCAGCAACTTGGCATGCTTGTGCACCGCGCGAATGACCGCGGCACAGAAGACCAGGAACTGCATGTTTTCGTGGGGCGTCTTGCCCGGATCGAGCAGGTTCCCGTGCGTCGAGTTGCCCAGCGACCAGTTACAGTGCTTGCCCGAACCGTTCACGCCGGCGAACGGCTTTTCGTGCAGCAGGCAGCACAGGCCGTACTTTTCCGCCACTTTCTTGAGCGTCAGCATCGTGAGTTGCTGATGGTCGGCCGCGACGTTGGCGTTTTCGTAGATCGGGGCGATTTCGTACTGGCTCGGAGCCACTTCGTTGTGACGAGTCTTGACCGGTACGCCGAGCTTGAACAGTTCGCGTTCGGTTTCGAGCATGCAGGCCAGCACGCGGTCGGGAATGGCCCCGAAGTACTGGTCGGCGAATTCCTGACCCTTCGGTGGGGGAGCACCGAACAGCGTCCGACCCGTGGCGATGAGGTCCGGGCGGGCAAAGTAGAAGTTGCGGTCGATCAGGAAGTACTCCTGTTCCGGACCACACGAAGCGGTGACCAGCGTGGCGTTTTTCGCCCCAAAGACCTTCAACACGCGCTGGGCCTGCGTGTTGAGGGCCTTCATCGACCGCAGCAACGGAGTCTTCTTGTCGAGGGCTTCGCCCGTCCACGAGAAGAACGCGGTCGGGATGACCAGTGTGGTGCCGTTCGGATTTTCGAGAATGTACGCCGGGCTGGTCACGTCCCAGGCGGTGTAACCGCGGGCTTCAAACGTCGCGCGAATGCCGCCCGACGGAAAGCTCGACGCATCCGGTTCACCCTGGATGAGTTGTCCGCCGGTGAATTCGGAGAGCGCCCCACCCTGCCCGTCCGGCACGAGGAAGCTGTCGTGTTTTTCGGCGGTGATGCCGGTCAGCGGGTAGAAGACGTGGGCGTAGTGGGTCGCCCCCTTTTCGATGGCCCAGTCTTTCATCGCCGAGGCGACGGTATCGGCCACCGAGGCGTCGAGCGGTTCGGCGGCATCAATCGTCTTCACGACGGCCTTGAACACGCTCTTCGGCAGGCGATCCTTCATCACCTTCAGGCTGAAGACATTGGTTCCGAACAATTCCCCGATAGAAGTTTCGGCAAAGTTGAGGGGAGCCGAAAGGGGTTGGTAACTGTTGACTGCCGAGATTGCCTTAAGCCGCGCTTCGCTGCCACTCATTGAAAGTGTCTTTCCTAGGAAATTGGGGGATGTGAGCGCCGAACAACCGGATGGAGCACCAAACGAGCAATCAGCGTACCGCCGCTGCATTTCCGGGTCGAGGCTGAGGCGCTGAGAAGTTTTTACAACGTCCCACACAAACGCCGCGCGTTTTTCAGGCTACCGTGCTTAGTGAATGCGCACAACTGAATTCACAGCCCAGGCGGTACGCGAGGCAATCGGCAAGTTCGTCAGGAACCGAACCGAACCGTGGCCGCGATGTCTGTTTCGCGGACTGCGGCTGAAGAAGGGCTCAAAAACGTGCCGAATTAGCCTCGGTGCTCAGTAACGGAAGCCGTCGAAAGAGCGGCTGCAGAAAAATCGTGGCGTGCGAAAGTCGGTTGACTGGACCGTGCAGAGGATTTTGCTAAGATGCTGACAGACACGGCAGCCTCAGGGTGACCGAGTCGGGGTGGTAGCTCAATTGGTTAGAGCACCGGACTGTCGATCCGGAGGTTGCGGGTTCGAGCCCCGTCCGCCTCGTTTTGTGTTTGACAAGTAGACAAATGAGCCTCAGTAGGTTATGCCGACTGGGGTTTTTTCGTTTTCAGATGGTAGTCGGCTCATCAGCATTCTTGTGCAACAAATCAATGTATGTGGAATAGGTGCCGTGCTCACCGACAAGGAACGTGATGTTTGGATGGTTTAAGAAGAAGACCGCAATCCAACGGCCGGCAATTGTCCGTGCTCCATTCCACGATCCGATTCTCGGAACCCTGACTTGGGATGATAATGAGGAAGCGTGGGTCGCTGATTTGGGACACCCGTTAGCTTCGTTTCGGATTCTGATTGCAGGCGCGGACCGTCCTAACGAACAGTTGATATTCCAAGCACAGAGCTTTGTTCCCGTTCCCGAGGCGCTGCTGGTCCAAATCGAACCGCTGCTAAAGCATGCAGCCCATGAAATCCCTGAAGGCGCACATGAGATTCTCGGGTTGAGAATCGAGGCAATCGTGCTGTTGTGGCCCGAACGCCCTGACACTGCGATGATTTATTTCGATGGCCCCGACACTGATGAACGGCTCTGGCGATGCGACTACGTCTCCGGCCAGGTGCGAGACCTTGCATTCGATGATTGAGTTGTAGTAGGGTTTGCCGAGTCTTCGAGGCGAACCATCTTCGAGTGCCATCAAGAGGTTCGCCTCGAAGACTCGGCAAACCCTACAAAAGAAGCCCCTCAAAACACAACGGCCCGCGCGATCCTGGGATCGTGCGGGCCGTTATTGTATTCGCATTCGTCACCGGCGGGGGACGTTACCTTCCCTGGTCGTCGACACGCTCAGTCCGAAATTTCCGCTCCATGGCAACGGCGGGCAAACGGTGTCCTTTCAGTTCGGCCGCCGAGGGATTTCCTATCCACTCTAGGCAAGTTGCTTCTTGCGGCCGACCAGCGTGCGGATGCGTTCCGCCAGCAACGCCGCATCGAACGGCTTACGGAAAGTTTCGTTGAACACCGAGCGGTCAAACCCGCTGGCGGTATCGTCGTCGCTGAGGAGAGCGACCAGGACCGCATCAGCGTAGTCCTGATTCTTCCGCAGGTTCTGAGCGATCAGCATGGCTTCGGTCCGGCCCATGCCGAAGTCGATGACCACGCAATCCGGGTGGAGCGATTCCGCCTGAATACCGGCTTCAAAACCGCTATTGGCCGTTTCGATCTTGTAGTCTTCCGGCGGCATCAAGTCGAGCAGTTGGGCTTTGACGGGCCCTTCCACACCGACAAGCAGCAGCTTGCCCATGGCTTCATCTTCGAGTTCACCCAGGGGCATACCATGCTCCTTGAGGAACCGAATGAGGTGTTCACGGGGGATGCGGCGGTCCTGGGAACCAGGAATCCGATAGCCGCGCAGTCGACCTGAGTCGAACCATTTGGAAACGGTTCGTGGGGCAACTTTGCAGATCTTAGCTACTTGACCAGTAGTGAAGATCGTTCTCATCGCGGGCTCTCCAATCACCAATGTGGTCTCGAGGGAAGGGCGTCGCGACCCTCCGGATCTTCACCCCTCGTACATGTACGATGCGCGGCTGTCCTAGCCCGCTGGGTCTCAGGCAATGCCGCCGTCGGTCAAGCGGGGCCGTCTCTCTCTGGTGCAAATCCCCGCCAGTCGCGACGGTGATTCCTGACCGGTTATCGTTGTCTTGGCTTCTGCGTGGTCGACCGTTCCGATCCAAGAACGGCCTCCCGAGGGGGAGACGAAACTGGCAATGGCACTCGACCAGAGCATCCCGGCTCTGAAATGAGATCCCACGAAATGTCCCAACCCCCCCTTGACGGAGCTTTGATCTTTCCCGGTGACTTGCGTCTCATCGTGTTGCGATGATTTGCGGGTCGGATCGCTGCATTCCGTCAGGGTAAATCTATCGTCACAACCCGTTCTGCTCTTGACTCCTCTTCTCACGAATGTGAACGAGGTTCGCGTTTGCTGGAGCCAAGTTGCAAAAACCCCCACAGTTCACCGGAAAAGTCCCGCAAAACTGCCGTCTTTCGCAGACTGGACCGAAACGCCTGCCCTGCCGGGGAAACAGGGTATTCCGCAACGACGGCCGAGCGATGCTCAAGGCCGGGAACTCTGCTGCAACCGCTCGATCCAGCAAATTCGCCGCGAACTGTCAAGCCGGATTCGTTGCCAGCCTTTGTGAAATCCGCACGAATGCAACCGCAGGAGTTGCCGGTTGATGTTCCAGCCGCCGCGAATTTTCTCACGAAGTGCGTGCGTTAAACTCTACGGCCCACGGCAAGCCGACGACCACTCGCTTTTCTGTCAACGAAGTGTCCACCCGTGAATCGGATGCACATCAAAAGGGCTTCCGACAGCGGTCGGCAGCGAATTTTGGGCAGCTTCCAGCAATGAGAGAATTTGTACGGAAGCAAGACCGGCGATGGGAGACACGCCGGATTCCATGAGCGCACTCCGAAATAATTCCGCAGCCCGGCGACAATGCCGCCGCACGCCTTCGAGACGGCCTTCGCGGACTTTCACCCCCGCGGCCGCCCATTTGATGAGTCCTTTAAGACAATCTGCCACCGGCCCCGTTCGTCCGGCGGCGTGCCAGAGACTTTCCCAGGCCTCATGGGCTTCCCAATAGAAGCCGGCTTCAAACAATGCCACGGCTTCACACCAGGCGGGCGATTGCTCGGGATGCGTCGGATCGAGAGGTGGGACCGGTTCAGCGCTGTGATCGTACGCATGCCCGCGTGGGTCGCTCACCGGATGCGGCGATTGCCCGGGGACGTATGTGTAGGGCGGCAACACGGACACAAACCCAGATTGTGAGCGGTGAGGCGCTAGCCGCCGGTGTATTTTGGACTGCGAAGAACCGGCGGCTAGCGCCTTGCCGCTCACAAATTCCGCAGCCATTGTGAAGTGGTCCTATTCCGCCTTCGGACCGACGAGTTCCACAAAGTTGCCATCCGGATCGCGCAGGACGGCAATGTATTGCCCCTTGGCAATGTCCGCTGGAATGGCGACCGCTTCTCCGGAGAGGGGCTTCGCACCGTGCTTCGCCGCTCGCGCCATCGCCGTCGGCATGTCTTTCACGATGATGGTGAGGTAACGGAATCCGTAGCTCGAATGGATAAAAGTCTGATCAACCCGCGCGCCCGGTGCGGTCTTGAACTGCATCAGTTTCAGACCTGTCGCTCCGGGCCCGCTTCCCAACTTCATCACGTGAACATGGCCAGGAAGCGAATTCGTCAGCCCGATCTGCTTGGCAAAGTCACCGGGGAAGTCGAACGTGGCGACTTCTTCGAACCCGACGACATCGCGATACCACTTCACGGATTTCTCGGCATCGCTGACGACCGTGCCCAGATCAATGGTGGCAGACGCGATGTTCGTTTCCGCCTGAGTTTGAGCCGTGACTCGATACGCACCCAAAGCCACGCCCGTCATGACGACCGCCGCTGCTGCCCACTGCCATGTTGTTTTTGTCATTGCCAATCCGCCGCTAAAAGAATCCCTCTGCCACATCGCGAAACGATGAGTGATAGATTATCCAGCGGCACCCGCCGGGGGAATCAACCGCCGCCGAGAGCGGGCAGAAAGTGGACTTCGGCATTTGCGGGGACTGGCGTGCGGAGGCCCTGTCGCGACATTGTTCCACTGACGGCGACCATTAATCCGGGACGCAGGGCGTCATCGATGCAGAGCTTTGCGGTGAGGCCGGGATAGCGCGGTTCGAGGTCCACGAGCACGGCACGAACGGTTTGACCTTTTCCTTCGACGGTTTCAACACCGCCGGTGAGGTCGCGCAGGGCGGGGGGGATGTAGACCGTGGGCATGATGATATCGTGAAGAGACCCAGCCATCGGAATGGCTGGGCTTCTGGAGATTTATTTCTTCTGCATCACGGCGGCGCAGACTTTCGGAGGGGACATCGGCAGATCACGCATGCGGACGCCGACGGCGGCGTGAATCGCATTGGCAATGGCGGCGGGTGGCGGACAGATCGGGACTTCGCCCACGCCGCGGACGCCGTACGGATGAGCCGGATCCGGGACTTCGACGATGATCGTTTCAATCATCGGCACGTCATAACACGTGGGGATGCGGTAATCGAGGAACGTCGCGTTCCGCATCACGCCCTTGTCATCATAGAAGTATTCTTCATTGAGGGCCCAGCCGATCCCCTGCACCACGCCGCCCTGCATCTGGCCTTCCACATAGCTGGGGTGAATCGCGGTGCCGGCGTCCTGAGCGATGGTATACCGCAGAATCTGCACCTTGCCGGTGTCGGGGTCGACTTCGACATCGACGCAGTGGGTTCCGAACGCGCCGCCTTGCTCGGCGGAACTCGATGTCCCGTGCCCGATGACGGCGCCGCCCACTTCGTGAATCTTCGCCGCGAGTTCGGCGAAGCTGAATGATTTTTCCGCTGGGCCAATGACCTTGCCGTCTTCGTACTTCACCGATGCGGAGTCGACTTCCCATAGCAGCGCGGCCCGTTCGACCATCTGCTTCTGGATTTCTTTCGCCGCTTCCACCGCGGCAATCCCCGTGGCAAAGGTGACGCGGCTGCCGCCGGTCACGTCGGTGTAGCCGATGCTGTCCGTATCCGCGACCTGCGGTTTCACGGCTTCCGCGGCGATACCCAACGTTTCGGCCAACTGCATCGCGATGCCGGTGCGCGAACCGCCGATATCAGTCGAGCCTTCAATCAACGAAACCGTGCCATCGAGATTCACGGTCGCCACTACCGCTGACTTGAGTCCCGCATTGAACCAGAATCCGGTGGCAATCCCGCGGCCACGATTGGGACCAGTCAGCTTCGACTGATAGTGTTCGCTATCCCGAATGGCTTCGACCGTTTCGATCATGCCGATGCGGTGGTAGACCGGGCCATCGACGCGGCGGGTCCCTTCCTTCGCGCCGTTTTTGATCCGGAACTCGGCGGCATCGACGCCGAGTTTCTCGCAGATTTCATCGACGACGGTTTCCATCGCGAACGCGACCTGCGTTGATCCCGGAGCCCGATAGGCATTGGACCGCGGCTTGTTCACGCAGACGTCGTAGCCTTCCACGCGGGCATCGGGAATGTCGTAGCAGGAAAAGACGCACATGCAGCCCGGCGCGATCGGCGAACCCGGAAACGCGCCGGCTTCAAACGCAATCCACGCCTCCCCGGCGACGATCTTGCCGTCGCGCGTCGCCCCCACCTTCACCCGCATGAACGACCCCGGCGTCGGTCCGGTGGCTTCGAAGACCGCGGCCCGTTCCATTTGGATTTGAACCGGCTTGCCACTCTTGCGGGAGAGAATCGCCGCAACGGGCGGCAAATAAACCGAGATCTTCCCGCCGAATCCGCCGCCGATTTCCATCGGCACGACTTTGACATCGGAGACCGCGATGCCCACCAATTCCGCGGTTTGCTGCCGGGCGGTAAACGTCCCCTGCGTGCTCATCCACACCGTCACTTTGCCGTCGGCGTTCCACAACACCGTCGCGTTGTGGGGTTCGATATATCCCTGATGCACCGTGGCCGTGCGGAACTCGCGTTCAATGATGATGTCGGCTTTGGCGAACCCGGCGGTCACGTCTCCCTTGGTGAAGAGAAACTTCGCGGCGACGTTCGAGGGCTTGGTCTCCGGCTTGACGGTCCCCATTTCCGTCATGCGAACGTCGTCGTTCAGCAACGGCGCGTCGTCGCGCATCGCACCGAGGACTTCCATCACCGGCGGCAACGGTTCGTAATCGATCTTGATGAGCTTCGCCGCTTCTTCTGCAATATGGATGCTGTCCGCAGCAACGGCGGCGACCGCGTGACCTTTATAAAGCGCCTTGTCGTGAGCCATGACATTTGCGGAGAGGTGCCGCATGTTGACGGCCCCTTCACCGAGTTCCACGATGCGGCCGACCTGATCCGGGAAATCGGCGGACGTGCAAATCGCCCGGACACCGGGCAGCGCGGCGGCCGCGGACGTGTCGATCGATTTGATCTTCGCATGCGCATGCGGACTGCGCAGGACCACGCCGTGCAACATCCCCGTCAGGCGAATATCGGCCCCGTATTGAGCGCGGCCGGTGAGCTTATCCACGCCGTCATGGCGCAGCGGCCGCGTACCGATGACTTTGTATTTGCGTTTTTCGCCAGTGGCCATACTGCGGATCCTCGCGCGGTCGATTTGTCGGATTTTAATGTTTAGCCGCGACCCGATAGGGGAGCGCGTCCCACAGAGCGCTCCCCTATCGGGTCGCGGCTAAACGGCTACGTTGTCGCCTCACCCCGTTTGAACTCCGCGGCGGCGAGAACCGAACGGACGATTTTGTCGTAACCGGTACATCGACACAGATTCCCCGCCAGGTGGAACCGCACGTCGGCTTCTGTTGGATGGCCGTTTTGCTCGAGCAACGCTTCCGTCTGCATGATGAAGCCGGGCGTGCAGATGCCGCACTGCAATGCCGCCCCTTCGAGGAAGCACTGCTGGACCGGATCGAGATGCGAGCCACACGCCACACCTTCGATAGTGCGGACCGAGGCCCCGTCGGCTTCCACGGCGAGGACCAGACAACTCGTCACCGGGCGACCATTCAAGAGCACCGTACACGACCCGCAGTTGCCGTTCGTGCAGCCTTCTTTGGTTCCCGTCATGTTGAGGACATTGCGCAACACTTCCAGCAACGTCTGCCGGGGTTCGCAGAGGAACTCGGTGGTGTTGCCGTTGATCGTCGCCGAAACCACGCGCTTCTTGGACATCGGGAAACTTTCTGTGGTTGCGAGTTGTCAGTTGTCAGATGCGAGTTGTCAGTTGGATCGAATCTGCGTCTTTACAACTGACAACTCGCAACTGACAGCTACTCAATGACCCGGACGGTAATCGAGCTTTTCACCTTTAGCCCGTGTGATTGCGGCCTGCAACACGCGGGTGACGAGGACGCCGACGAGGTGGGTGCGGTACTCGGCGGTGCCGCGCATGTCGGTGATCGGCGTCGCGATTTTGCGGGCAGCGTCCGCGGCTTTGGCGAGGATGTCGTCGGTCGGAACTTGTCCAATCAACACGGCCGCGGCATCCGTTGCCAACAGCGGCTTTGGAGCAACCGCCCCCAGCGAAATCCGGGCCGCGATAATCTTCTGTTTGGCATCATCGAGTGTCACCGACGCCGCAACGCTCACCACCGCGATGTCCATTTCGTTGCGGGGGATGAACCGCCGGTAGTGCGACCCGCTGTTCTTGGCACGGGCCGGGATGCGGAATTCGACGAGGAGTTCTCCCGGTTGCAGCACGTTCTTGCTCGGGTCCGTGCAAAAGTCTTCGGCCGGAACTTCGCGTGTTCCTTTCGGACCGGCAATGACACAGACCGCGCCAAGAGCGATTAGGCTCGGCGTCGAATCGGCCGCGGGGCCGGAGTTGCAGACGTTGCCGCCGAAGCTGGCACGGGTTTGAATCTGCACGCCGCCGATGATGTGGCCGCTATCCGCCAGGGCCGAGTAATCCGCGACGATTGCCGCGTGTCCGTAGACTCGGTAACACGGCACCGCCGCCCCGAGTCGCAATCCCTGCGGACTGGCTTCGAGCACGTTCAGCTCGGCGATTTTCTTGATGTCGACCACCGTGTCGGGGGCCAGTCGCCCGGTCCGTACATGGTCGATGAGATCCGTCCCCCCGGCGAGCGGACGGGCGGCCCCATTGCCACGGGAAAGCAGCATCACCGCGTCGGCCAACGTCGTCGGTGCGGCGTAATCGAAGTCGCGCATGGAGTGGGTCGACCTCACAAATTTCGGCAAAAGTCACGATGCCAGCGGCCATCAAAACCACTTTGGGCGATCATACAGTCCGCATCAGAGAGATGGTACCGAACGGCAAGTCCATGTTCCGGCCCAACGGGCCATAACTCGTTCCCATGCTCCGCGTGGGAACGCACGGTCGAGACGCTCCGCGTCGCCGATTGACAATGCACATACCAAGCATGCAACGCAGAGTGTGGGAACGAGTTGAAACCGTGGCTCACCGGAAGACAGTCGAGGATGACCGGACTGCTGTGGCAACTGCGGCATAGCATGGACCCCGGATGCGGTGTAGCATGGCTATCTGACCGGCGATCCATCGCAACTCCTTACGGAGTATGACGCATCAGAGTTGACAACTCCATGCTACACCGCAAAACTGCGGTAATATTCTACCGCACTTCGGCGGTCGAATACCTGTTAGGCGGCATTGCGCGCCATGCGAGATTCATCACATCTTCACGACAAGAAGTTTGCCATCATCATGGTCGAGGACGATGGCAGCGAGGATGGCGAGTGGGTTGTTTTGTGGGGTGTCGCCAAGTGGCGCGACGGTCATCTGTTTGTGCATCGCGACATGGATACGCCAGACTTTCCAGTTCCAGACGAGGCGCTCGACAGAGTCAAGCCAGTGAGTGGCGATGCCCGCGACATATTGGAGGGCGCTGACTACTCCATTACGTTGAGCGTTGGGCCTATTCCGGACGGCGTTGACCCCGCGACACTGCTTCACACTGGATTCAAGTGGCCAGACACGAAACAATGACATCGATGCCGCCTAACCATGCGCTGCAGCGAACCCGGCATGTCGCCACGGTTTGCAATCGGTGCGTCCCGTGGGCCGGGTCGCTGAGCTTGGGTCGTTCTGCCTTAAGTACTCCATGCAAACCTCGCAACAAATCTCCTGGGAGCAGCTCAACGAGATCGTGGAATCGATCTTTGCGCAGGGTCCAGTCGTCGTCCGGCAGGCGTATTCGGACTTCAGTTGCGCCACAAGAGGATTTGCGGACGCCCAAGCCTTGCTAAAGGAATTGCATTACGAACCTGGCGTCGGGGACGTTTTTCGACAGTACACGCTCTATTATCCCGATGCCAAGGGCCACACTCACGAACGGCGGATAGATTTGAAACCGGAAAAGTGCAATGGGCATACCTTCCGATTCTGCCAAGAAGGGTGGGGACTAATTCAGTTGCAATGCGACTTCCGAAAACAACCAATCGTCGAATGCCGGATCGCTGTTAACTCACCGATTCGGGCCGCGAATTGGAGCGACACTTATCCTAACTTTCAAAGTCCGGAAGCGTGGGATTGGAAGGTTGTGGAAAAGAAGGCCAGTCGGTTAGTCCGGCTATTAAGGCAGATGGGCAAGGCTGGCCGAACCAGCCCTTGCACTTGACCGGGCCGCGATTACGGTTTTTCGAGACATCACGTCCTTGCAGGCGGCCCGGCAAGTGAAGGGTGTCGTTCAGCGACGAGCAACGGCGTGGATGTGAAAAACCCCGCTTCGGCCCGTTGGTTTCGTTCCACGTGCTTTATGGGGATCTGAGCAACCCGCGCAGCGTGGTCAACAACTCCGCGGTCGGCACCTGTGTTGTCGTTCCCGTGGCGAGTTGCTTCACCTGCCATTGATCGGCGGCGAACTCCGTGGAACCGGCGATGAGGGCGAGCTTGAACCCTTTGCGGTCAGCGTATTTCAACTGTTTGCCGAGACCGGTGGCTTCGGGATAGACCTCGACGCCGAGGCCTTCCGCGCGGAGAGAACGTGCGAGCCGCTGGTAATCACCGAGGCGGGTGGCATCGAAGTACGCGATGAAGATTTGGGCCGGAGTCGATGTGGTGCCGAGGAGTTGCAGTTCTTCCATCGCGGCGAGCAACCGGTCGAGACCGAGACTGGCACCGACGCCGGGGAGTTTTTCCTTGGTGAAAAGTTCGGCGAGGTTGTCATACCGGCCGCCGGAGCAGACGCTGCCGATGCCGGGGAGATCGGTGAGGAATGTCTCGTAGATGGTGCCGGTGTAGTAATCGAGACCGCGGGCGATTGAAACATCGAGCGCCAACCGCTCGGCAGGCAACCCGGCGGCAATCGCGGTGGCGAACAGTTCCCGCAACTTCACCACGCCCTGCCTGCCGGTTTCGTTGTCGGCGAGCGCCGTTTCCAACTCGTCCAACGTGACGTCGGGCCGCATCACCGACACGACTTTTTCTGCCCCCGCGGCATCCAGACCAACATGCTCGACAAGTTCGTTCGCCACGCCCTCGGCACCAATCTTGGTGAGTTTGTCAATCGCCCGCAGCACGCCGGTGGTTCGGTCGGCGACGCCAATCTGTTGCAGCAGGCCGTTCAGAATCATGCGGTTGTTCACGCGGATTGTGAACCGTTCAAACCCAATCGCCGCGAGCAAATCGTGAATGACGAGTAGCGTTTCGAGATCGGCCCCGGGTGAAAGCGTGCCGATGGTGTCGAAGTCGCACTGCATGAATTCGCGGTAGCGGCCCTTCTGCGTGTTCTCGCCGCGCCAGACGGTACCGAGGTGATAGCGCTTGAACGGCAAACCGAGTGTGCTGGCATGCTGGGCGGCGAACCGCGCGAGTGGCACCGTCAGGTCGAACCGCATGGCGACATCGCGTTTGCCCTGCATGAAGCGGAAGAGTTGCTTGTCCGATTCCTCGCCACCCTTGCCGAGCAGAACTTCGGCGTATTCCAGCGCGGGCGTGTCGATCGGACTGAAGCCGTAGCTGCGGAAGACCCGTCGCGCGGTTTCCATTAGCCGTTCGCGGACGATCATCATCGCCGGCAGATAATCGCGGAAACCTTTAACAACGCGCGGTTCGATGAGATTGTCGGGCATGGGGAGTCGAGAGTCTAGAGGGGAGAGTCAAGAGCCGGACAAGACAGAGACAGGCTGGGTTCAGAGTCGCGGTCCTTTGCCTTTCTCTGGCTCTTGACTCTCGACTCTCGACTCTCAGCTCACGAGCAGCGGCAACTGCGGCAATTTGCTGCCCGCTTTCTTGGGTTTCACGCGCGGCGGCAACGTCGCTTCGGCGTACTCCCACACCTGTTCGGGGGACTCGAAGTATTTGTCGTAACAGCCATCGTTGTCGAATTCGCAGGCGTCGGTGGTGTAGTCGCGGCAAATCTGCGGGCGGTCTTCATAAAAGCCGCAGAAATTGTTCGGCAGCAGATGCTTGCAATCGCCGTAGACCAGCAGGTACCACGTGCTGTCATCCACAAACACCGCCGTGCGGCCGTGCATGATGAACCACCGCATGTGATCGAAGTCCTGCCACGTCGTCGGCGTGTCCAGCGGCAAGGCGAAGTAACGGCAACACCGGGCCGTGCAATACGCGCACAGCACTTCGCCGGGCTTCAGGTCTTTGCGACGAAACTTTTTCTTGGCCATGCGATCTGCCTTAATTTTCCTGCCGCAGACATCCCTCGCCCCGGCTCGTGAGAACGCAGTGTACCCAATCATTGCGGCGATGTCCCCCGATCAACACCGTTCGCTCGCATCCCGGCTCGGACTTCGGGTCGCGGTGAAACGGCTGCGGGGATACAATCCGCCGAGGTCAACATCAAGGAGCGAACGGATGCGCGGCGGATGGGTCGTATTGGGAATGGCTTTCTGTGTGACGGGTTGCGGCCGACCACCCGGTCTTCCCGCCCCGCCGACCGCGGAGATTCTGGCGACCGCGAACGAATCTGCCGCGGCGCCCGAAATTTTGTCTCCCATTGCCGCCTGGACGGAAAGCGACTGGCCCGGTTGGCGCGGTCCCAACAACGATGGCATTTCCGTCGGGCCGCCGGTTCCGACAACGTGGAGTGAGACGGAAAACATCGTCTGGCAGACGCCGCTCCCGGGCCGCGGACATAGCAGTCCGATCATTGTCGATTCGATGATTTTCCTTGAGGTCGCCGACGACGACACCCAGACGCAGTCGGTGCTGGCCCTCGATCAGCGTCGAGGCAAACGGATCTGGCAGACCGATCTCCATCAAGGCCATTTCGACGGCAACTTGCACGCCGAAAACACGCAGGCGTCGAGCACATTGGCCACGGACGGCGAGCGGTTGTTTGCCCTGTTTTTGAACAATCAGCGGATCTGGTGTTCGGCACTCGATTTCGAAGGACACGAACTCTGGCGGATGGAAGCGGGAGGGTTCGCGTCGAAATTTGGATATTCGGGTTCGCCGGTGGTGGGCGGACGGTTCGTGTATGTCGCCGCCGATCACGAACAAGGCGGGTTCATCGCCGCGCTGGATCGCGGAACGGGCGATGTCGTCTGGCGACGGAAGCGGGCCGATTTTGCGTCTTACGCTTCACCGCGATGGGTTCATCTCGGCGACAAAAACCTGCTCGTGATTTCCGGCGGCGATCAGATCACCGCGTACCACCCCGCCACCGGGGACGAATTGTGGTCGGTCAAAGGGACTTCACAATCGACCGTGGCGACCGTGGTGATTTATCGCGATCTGATGATCGCCAGCGGCGGGTATCCGGGATCGGAGACGATCGCCATCAATGCCACGGGAGAAGTCGTCTGGCGGAACAAGGATAAAACGTATGTCCCATCGATGATCGTCGTCGGCGATCATCTCTATTCGGCGAATGACGGCATCATTCGCTGCTGGGACGCCGCGACGGGAAAGGAACGCTGGAAACACCGCGTCGGCGCGAACTTTCGGGCATCGCCCGTTCTGTCGGGAGACAACCTGTTCATCACCGATATGAATGGCAAAACGACCGTGTTTCGTGCCCATCCGAAGCAGTTTGAACTCGTCGCCGAAAACCAACTCGGCACCGACACCTTCGCCAGCCCCGCCATCAGCGACGGACAACTCTTCCTCCGGGTGGGCGAGGGCCACGGCCGCGACCGCCGCGAAACGCTGTTTTGTATTGGCGAACGAGCCTCATCCCGCCGGAACCCGCGGTAAATCGTTCACTTTGAGCTCAAACGGTAACCGTCCGCAGTCACATCCAACCGCACGGCCCATTTGTGTTCGTCATAGACGCGGTGCATTTCGTCGAGGTCGTCGAAGTACCCGACGATGAATGCGGCGGAAAAACTTTCACCGGCTTTGATCGGGCGGCCGCCGAATTCTTCGATCATGCAGATATAGCTCCGCTGGTGGCACCACGCCTCGGAGACCACAGTCGGATCGAGCGTCATCCCCACCAGCCAAGGGCCGACTTTCCCCGATTGCGGGTCGCGCATCGAATATCCACGAATCATCCGTTCCGGGAGCGGGGTCTTGCCGCGGGTGTAGTTGAATTTTTCGTCCGGGGCGAAGTCCGACAGAAACTCGCTGCTGGGCACGCGGCCGTGGTAACTGAGATAGACTTCGTTGAACGAATCGCCTTTCGTGTGGCGGATGTGGCCGGGCATATCGACCCGCAAAAAAGCCCCATCGCTATCGTTCCTGATATCGATTTTCTGCATGGAAATGAAATACCGTTTGCCGACCGGGAAAACCATCACCTGCGTCCATTGTGAACCGGTTCTCTTGCCGGGTGCGGCCGTGCGGTAGTTAAACGTCTGGCGGATCGCCACGAAATCTTTCCCCCGGATGATCTCCGGCTGGAGTTCTTTCGCCTGTGTGCAGATTTGCGGCCCTTCGATCGCCCGCTTCTGCGTCTTGCCGTGGTACGGGTTGCCGAACTGGTAAATCAGTTCCTGATGCCCGGCGGCTTGGAGTTCATCGCGGTAGGCTTCGTCGCTGCCCGGTTCCATGATCCAGTCGGCGATGTCGAGTCCGAAGCCGAGATCGCGGGCTCCGGTTTTTTTGTCGAGCAGCGACTGCTTCGCCACCCCGGAAACGTAACCTTTCTTGCGAACCGCCGCTTCCAACTGTGGCGTGGCGATGCGGATTTCGTCATCAGTTTCGGTGACGGTGTAATCGGCCGCGATAACGGGAACGGCCATGGACATCAGCATCAACAGGAGTGCGTGTTGCATGGGCGAATCCGTTTGAGTTCTGAGACCCGCGGTTCGGAAACCGGGGGCTTCCGGGGTTATTTCAAGGCGGCGAGGGTCGATTCGGCGTCGATCCGAATCCGTTGTTCGTGGTGGTGTTCCGCGAGGGCTTTCACCGCGTTGCGGAACTCCGTCCGTTGCGCGTCGTCCCATTGGGAAGCGAGTTCGCCGATGGCCCGGAGGACATTCCGCAGCACCGTGATGTCGTCCTGCATCGCGGCCGCATCTTTCGCATCCACCGATGACTGACACGCTTTCAGAAAGACGGAATAGCCCGCCGTCGAACGCCAGCGTGACAACGAAATCGCGGCATTCACCGACGACATCCAGTCGGCATCGTTCAGCATCACCGTCAACCGCTGATTCCGTTCCGCCGCGGCAGGGCCTTCATTCCTGTTGGGCAGCAGCCCCAGTGTGAACGCTGCCGCGCGTCGCAGGGTGGGTTCCGATTCCTGTGACAAACCGACAATCGCCTCGGTGGTTTTCATTTCCACTTCCGGCGCGATGGAGACCGCCCGACTGCTGATGAGGGCGATCGACGTCACCGCCCCTTTGCGGACCTCCACCTCGTAGCGGTTGTCGAGCGCCCGCTGCAGCGCCGGGAATGTGGCATCCGGCTGATCGAGCAAACCGATCGCCCGTGTCAGATACACCTCAAACGAAACGATGTCGTCGTCCTGCTTGGCGGCATCGAGCATCACATTCAGGCGTTTGGCCAATGCGGTCCCAATTTCCGAATTCCCGGCGAGATGCTGGCCTTTTTCACCGAGCCGACGGTCATTGTCGAGCAATTGCGCGAGTCCGAACATGGCCCGCTTGTAGACGTGCGGGTTCGCACTTTCGAGATCCTGCACGAGCCCCCGCCAATCGGTTTCCCCCGCAGCAAGGCGCCCGAACAAGGCCCAAACGCCCACCACCGCCAGCACGATCAACGCCGGGACGACGAACAGTTGAATGATAAACCCGGCCGATGGCGGCTGCACCGGCGGTAGATCATCACCCCATTCGGTCGATGCCACGGGCATTGGAGACTCGGAAGAATCGCTCATTTTTTCCACAACGGACACAGAAACAGCCCCCCTTTACCGCGGCGAACACCGCCCCCGGCCATGGAAGGAGTATAGCACAATCACCCCGAATTCGCGGCGAACAGAGCGCCGCACCCCGGCTGCTTCCTCGCAGCCGGGGTGCTCGAATGGGCAATCCCGCCACGACAACAGCATTCCGGTTGCTCGGAAGCAGCCGGGATGCTGTGCTCTTCGCGATACAAATTTCCCCGTAGCGGTTACGATGAAAGGACGACGCGGTGGCAATTGTCGCTGCCTGTGTTCGTGGTTCCGGTTGCGGAGTTTCGCGCCATGTCTCGCTTTTGGATTTGTGTCTTCATGTCGACGACCGCGGTGGGAATTGCGGCCGAACGGTTTGACCCGACCGTGCCGGATGTGGTGCTGGGAATTCACGGCGGCATCGGCGATGCGGACCAGGAACTCGCGCCGGAAGTCGAAAAGGAAATGCGGGCCGCGATGGAACTCGCGCTGCGAAATGGTCACGCCGTGTTGAAAGAAGGGAAACCGAGTCTCGACGCTGTGGTCGCTGCGATCAAGGTGCTCGAAGATTCGCCGATGTTCAACGCTGGCCGCGGGGCGGTTTTCACCAATAACGGCACGAATGAACTCGATGCCTCGATTATGGACGGCAAGACGAAGCAGGCGGGTGCGATTGCCGGGGTGATGACCGTCAAGAATCCGATCACCGCCGCCCGAGCCGTGATGGAAAAATCGAAGCACGTCCTGTTGACCGGACGCGGGGCGGAACAGTTCGCAAAATTGCAGGGTCTGGAAATTGTCGATCCGTCTTACTTTCGCACAGAACACCGCTGGAAAGCCCTGCAGGAACGGATCGAAAAGGAAAAGAATCAACCCGCAGCACCGGGTGCGGCGTTTCAACGGTTGACCAAGGTGGAATACGGTACCGTCGGCGCGGTGGCGATCGATCATGCCGGGAATCTCGCGGCGGGGACGTCCACCGGCGGGATGACGAACAAAATGTTCAACCGCGTGGGGGATTCGCCGATCATCGGGGCGGGGACGTACGCCGAGAACGGCGTCGCGGCGATTTCCTGCACGGGCCACGGCGAGTTCTTCATCCGCTATGCCGTGTCGCACGAGATCGTTGCGCAGATGAAATACAAAGGGGTGACTGCCCTGGAGGCCGCGGACGACGTGATCAATAAGCAGTTACCGTCCGCATTCAAACGGAAACCCGATGACGCCGAAGGAGCCGCAATTGTCCTCGATAAAAACGGCGGCTTTACCACGGCGTATAATTATCCGGCCTTGTACCGCGGCTACATCACCAAAGACGGCACCATCCGCGTGCGGTTGAACCAGAAATGAGCATTTTTTAAAGAGTTCAATGACGATCCTGTCAAGGCAGTGCAAAGTGACCAGTGCAAAATGAAAAGTGCAAAGTGGAAGGAAGGTGAGTTGCGTCGCAGATCAAACCGCCTCTTTCATTTTGCATTTCTCACTTTGCACTGCTTTTGAAAACATCCATAGCGCGGCTGACGAAAGAATCCGATCATGTCCCTCCCCATCGTGATGTCCCCCACTCCAACCGACGTCTACGAAGATCCGCTCGACGTCATGGACGAAATCGATCGCCTCAAGATCGAAAAGGACGCCACGATCCTCGCGCACTTTTACGTCGATGGCGACCTGCAGGACATCGCGGACTTCACCGGCGACAGCCTTAAGCTGGCCCGCGACGCCACGAAGGTGACCACCGGCACGATCGTGTTCTGCGGCGTCCATTTCATGGGGGAATCGGCGAAGATTCTCAGCCCGCAGAAGAAGGTACTGATGCCCGATCTCCTCGCCGGGTGTTCGCTCGCCGAAAGCTGCCCTGCCGATAAACTCGCGGCGTATCAGCAGGAATTGCGGGCACAGGGCCGCGACTTCCAGACCGTGGCGTACATCAACACGTCCGCTGCGGTGAAAGCGTTGTGCGACTGGATCGTCACCAGCGGGAATGCTCGCGAGATCATCGACCGCGTTCCCGCCGACAAAGAAATTCTGTTCGTGCCCGATCAGCATCTTGGACGGTATCTTAGCGCCGTCACCGGGCGGCCGATGATCCTGTGGCCGGGATCGTG
Organism: Planctomycetaceae bacterium; assembly: GCA_021732785.1. Lineage (GTDB taxonomy): Bacteria > Planctomycetota > Planctomycetia > Planctomycetales > Planctomycetaceae > DSVQ01. Next base: position 41,909 of record JAKFUG010000036.1, on the reverse strand, counting down.
CATGGTGCATGAAGTCTTCAGCATTCAGGATATGCTCCGCGCGAAGAAGAATTATCCCGGTTCGAAAATCATGGCGCATCCCGAATGTCCCGCGAACATTCTCGAACATGCGGACATTATCGGCGGCACGGAAAAGATGCGGAAGCACGTCGCGGCGGTCGCCGAGCCAACGACATTCCTCGTCGCGACCGAAGCCAACATGATTCACCCACTGCAGAAAGCCGCCCCGCAGCACACCTTCATTCCGGTCGCGGGGATCATGTCGTCGTCGGGCGAAACGTGCGCCTGCAATCGTTGCCCGCATATGGCCCGCAACACGCTGCAGAAAGTTCGCGACTGCCTCCGTGACGGCAAGCCGGAAATTGTCTGGCAACCCTATTTCGCGCAAGCGGAAGCCGTTTTACGGCGTAGTTTGCTGGAAGGGTGAACCGTCCACGGTCCCCAAAATCCCCGTGGTGAGTCCGCTTGAATGCAAAGACGTCGGGGCGGGGGCCCCGACTCTTGATACTGACTACGAACGCAACTCCCATCGATCATCCCCATCGACGAGACAACCCGATGCGACAGCGCTGTCGAACGTGGAACGTATTTCTGATCTGCGGACTGTTGGCGCTCGTCGGTTGCTGGGACAAGAAGCCCGCGACCCCGGTCGTGCCCGTCACGCCTCCCGCTGTCGTGAAACTGGAACTCACGGCCAAAGACACCGATGACCTGCTGCGGCTCCGCACGGTCGCGATAGCACACCTGGAGAATCAGGACTTTCCGCAGTGTGAAAAAACGCTGCAGGAAATTCGCGCGAAACTGCCCGACGACTTGTTCGTGTGGCGGAACCTCGCAATCTGTCAGCAACTGGCCGCGGAGAACATCGACACCAATCGTGATCCCGATGGTTTCCACAAAGCGATGCAAGCGGCGGAACAAACCGTCGCGGAATTGGAAAAACGGGAACCGAACAGCGGGGTTCCGTTGCTCTTGCGTGCCCGGCTCGCGTTGAAATCGCAACAGAAACCCGCGGCGATCGCCGCGCTGCAGACGGCGACGAAACGTGACGCCGACTTCACCCCCGCGTGGTACGAACTCTATCAGATCCTTCGCGAATCGGCCGACACCGATGTCTACCGCGACCCGCAAAAGCGCGGCGAGATTTTTGATGCCGGACGTCAGGTCGCTCGCTTGGCTCCCGACAACTGGTTCCTCTGGAAAGACTGGCTCGTCGATCTCGCCAAGGCCGAAGACCCCGATGTAAAGCCTCTTCTCGAACGCCTGCGGACCGCGTTGCAGCCGTTCGCGGCGACGTATCAACGCGATGTTCGCGTCAACCCGGTGACGCTGATCGACAATGCGCTGAAGGCGTGGGACGAAGGTCAGAAAGCCCGCGTCGTTCCGCAGGCCATGACGTTGCGAAATATCCTGCTGCTGGAATCGGCACAGGACAAAGCCGCTCTGTCACGACATTCGCTCGACTTCGTGGTGACGGAATTCTCGACGAAATTGCCGCCGCTTTCGCCGTCGAACCCCGCGGACAAACCGCTTGACCTGCAGTTCACAACGGAATCCATCGCGCTGACGGGGATCGACGGCACGCAAGTCCGCGCGGTTCGCTCGCTGGATGTCGATGTCGACGGGCAAGCCGATCTCGTGGTGCTGCTGCCGCGGCGCTTGCAGGTTTTCACGCGGAAGGACAACGTGTGGACCGCACTCCTCGGTGTCGACCTCCCCGGCGAAGCGACCGCGTTTCTTGCTGCTGATATCGATGATGACGCGGACGTGCCGATGTCCATCGAGAAAACCAAAACCGTCGCTCCGGCCGATCCCGACTTCATTGTCTCCGGTCCCGGTGGGTTGTGGGTCTTCGAAAATCAACGGCAACCCGACGGCACACGCACCCTCGTCCTGCGCGACAAGGATGTCCCGTGGGTCGGCGCGACCAATGTTGCCGCGGTCGTGCTGCTCGATCTCGACGGTGACGGCGATCTCGACATCTTCGCCGGTGGACCAACACCGCGGGCATTCATCTACCGCGGGAATTTTCTCTTCGGCGAAATCACCGAACGCTCGCAGTTGCCGCAGCCGGAATTCCGCGCGACTTCCGCCGTAGCGATTGATTGGGATCGCGATGTCGATGTCGATCTCATTGTGACGAGCGCCGAGCATGGCGTCGCCTTGTTTGAAAACATCCGGCATGGTCGTTTCCGGTATCACGATCTGGGAGCCGCGTGGCAACCGCTCGCCGGGGCCACCGCGTTGAATGTGGCGGAACTGAACGGCGACGGCGCGTGGGATCTCGTCGCCACCACGCCACAGGGAACGTACGTGGCGATCACGCAACGGTCCTTGACGGGAGCCGGTGGGCCACATTCCCCGCGGTTCACGCAGTTGGCCGAATCATCCGGGACGTGGCAACTGCTCGCCGATTTCGACAACGACGGCGCGATCGACATCGTCTCCAGCGACACCCCGCCCACGCTCCGCCGCAACGATGGCCACGCGGTTTTCACTCCGGTCGCCAGCACCTTCACGGGAAATATCTCAATGGCAGCTTGTGCCGATGATGTGGACCACGATGGCGATGTCGACGTCTGGCTGCTGGGCAACGCCCTCTCGCTGGTCCGCAACGAAACGGGCAACCAGAACCACTGGATTGAACTCCGTCCGCGGGGAGCCCAGGAAAAAGGGAACGGTCAATCCAACAGCAATCGCGTCAATCATCAAGCGCTCGGCAGTCTGATTGAACTTCGCACGGGGGACCGTTACCAGGCGGGGATGGTGGACGATCAATCCATCCGCTTCGGACTCGGCAAAGCGACTCAACCGGATGCCCTCCGGATTGTCTGGACCAACGGCACCCCGCGAGCCATTCTGAATCCGAAAATTGATCAGGTATTATTCGAGGAATTCCTGCCTGGGGGTTCCTGCCCGTATCTGTATGTCTGGAACGGCGAACGGTTCACGTTTTACACCGACCTGTTGTGGAACGCCCCGCTGGGATTGAAATTCGCCGAGGATGTGGTCGCGGGCTGGCGCGAATGGGAATACCTCAAAATCGACGGCGACCGCATGCAACCGCGCGGCGACGAATACGTCTTGCAGTTCACGGAAGAGCTTTGGGAAGCCGCTTACTTCGACGAAATCAAGCTGATTGCCATCGATCACCCCGCGGACGTGCAGGTCTTCACGAACGAAAAAGTCGGCCCGCCGGAGATGGCCGAACCGAAACTCCACACGGTGAAATCGCCCCGGCTACCGCTTGCGGCGCGTGATCCGCAGGGCCGGGATATTCTGCAAGATGTTCGTGCCCGCGATGGTCACTACACGAAAACCATGGGGCCGAACATCGCTTCCGGATTGGTCCACGAGCATTACCTCGAACTCGATTTCGGCGATCTGAAAGACGCCAAGCAGATCACCCTGTTCCTCACCGGGTGGATGTTCCCCACGGACACATCCTTGAACGTGCAGTTCTCGCAGAATCCAAGCATGACCGGCCCGCGGCCGCCGAGTTTGTGGGCCCCCGCTGCCGACGGACAATGGCGGGAAGTCCGGCCGTTCCTCGGTTTCCCCGGCGGCAAAACGAAGACGATCGCCGTCGATGTGACCGACGCTCTGACCCCCGGCGATGCCCGCTTGCGGATCGTCACCAACATGGAGTTCTACTGGGATCATGCGTTCCTTTCCGTCGATGAACCGTCTGTTGCCGTGCGGCAACAACCCCTACCACTCAAACACGCCGATCTTCACTTCCGCGGATGCTCACAAGCCGTCTACCGGCCGTACAACGCCCCGGAGTTTTACGACTATGATGAAGTCAACCGTTCGCCGACGTGGCCGCCGTTGAGCGGAAAGTACACGCGCTACGGCGATGTCACACCGCTGCTGCGTGAACGGGACGATCGCCTCGCCGTGTTTGGTGCCGGCGATGAAATGACCGTCACGTTTGGCTTGCCGCCGGAACCGTTGCCCGCGGGTTGGGTCCGGGACTTTGTGATTTACAACGTCGGCTGGGATAAAGACGCCATTCTCAACACGGTCAACGGATCGACCGTGGAACCGCTGCCATTCCGGGCGATGAAAACCTACGGCGATGGAATTGAGCGACCGGTCGACGCGCCGTACGCCGAGTATCTCCGCACGTATCAAACCCGCGAACAATCCGCCGCCGCGTTCTGGGATCAACTGCGAAACGGCCGCAAACCGATGTCACCGGCATCACGCCGGGAAACGCGATAACCCGACACATGTGAGCGGCACGGCGCTCGCCGCCGGTTCCGCAGTTCGATCGAAGAACCGGCGGCGAGCGCCGTACCGCTCACGAATGCAGCTCTTTGTCGCTTTGCCAAGGGAACGCCACCGTGACCATGATTGACCGCCATGATTTTATTCATCCGCGCGACGAACTATTGCAGACGATGGAACGGATCTATCGTTACCGCATGACCACCACGTCCGGCGGGAACCTTTCCATTCGTGACGCCGAGGGGGACGTGTGGATCACCCCGGCCCGCGTCGACAAGGGAGCGCTCGTCCGCGATGACGTGGTCTGCGTGAAGGCGGATGGCTCGACGGAAGGGCGGCATCGACCGTCTTCGGAGTATCCGTTTCACCGGGCGATTTATGCCGCGCGGCCGGACATCAAGGCGATTGTGCATGCCCATCCGGTGGCGCTCGTCGCGTGCAGTATCTGCCGGCGTGTGCCCGACACGCGATTATTCCACCAGGCGCATCACGTCTGCGGTGAGGTCGGCTTCGCCCCCTACGCGCTCCCCGGCAGCGAACAACTCGCAGACAATATCGCGGCAACGTTTGCCCTGGGGCATCATTGCGTCGTCCTCGAAAATCACGGCATCGTGGTCGGCGGACGCGATCTGACCGAAGCGTTCCAGCGATTCGAAACGCTGGAATTTCTCGCGCAGACCACGATCCGCGCGTCGATGCTCGGCGACCTGCGGTATCTCAGCGATGCCCAGTTGGCGCTATCGCGCCGTCAAGCGGAAGCGCTTCCCGAGACCGCGCCGATGCCGCCGAGCAGTCGTGAGAAAGAAGTCCGCACACAACTGCGAGACTTTCTCCGTCGCGGCTATCAGCAGCGGCTGTTCATCAGCACCGCGGGAAGTTTTTCCGCCCGGCTGGATGACGATACGTTCCTCATCACGCCGTATGCGCGCGATCGTCAGGGGCTGGACATCGAAGATTTCGTGACCATCCATCACGGTTGCCGGGCCGCGGGAAGCACACCGAGCCGATCCGCGCGGATGCACCAGGCGCTGTACCGCCGCCATCCGCAAATGCAGGCGATCGTCACCGCGTACCCGGTGCATGCCACGGCGTTCTCGGTGACGCGGGCGGAACTCAACACGCGGACCATCCCCGAGAGTTATCTGTTCCTGCGCGATGTTCCGCGGCTGCCGTTCGAGTTGCCCTTCGGTGACGGTACGGCACTCGCGGAGGCGGTATCGCTCGAGGCCCCGATTGCGCTGCTCGACAACGACGGCGTGCTCGTCTGCGGCACCAGCGTGCTCGATGCGTTCGACCGGCTGGAGGTTCTCGAAACGACGGCAGAAGCGATCATTCACAGCCGTCCGCTGGGGGAGTTGGTACCGATGCCCGACGCGGTGATCACCGAACTGCGCGTCGCCTTTGGAATCGATCCGCAATAAACGCTTGCGGCTTCGCGTCCCGCGCAGAGACCACCGAGTGATTTCGAATTGGCAGCAGTCGGAGAACATGGTGTGGGTTCCGCGCCAGGCGCGAAACCGCAAGCGACGTCGGATCATTTGTCTTACCGACCAACGATCACCTGTCGCCGGCCACCTTCCTCCATGTTGCCGATTATCACCGTAATCGCCTCAATCATGCTTCCCAAACGCCACGCATTTGTGATCGTCGAAATGGGACGGAGAATTCTGGCGAGCGCAAACTGCCTGTTTACGAGTCTTTACGAACCAAATGTCAGGATGGCTTAACGTTCTGGCACGCGGTTTTCTCATTCGACCGCGGGGCGTCGGCTTTTGTTGACGCCGCACAACGTTCGAGGAGACAGACGATGCCGCAGCCGGTGATTGTTGTTCTGAGCCGCGATCCGCAACTGACGGGGGAATTGCCCGGTTGGTTTCAGGGACGCGCCGAAGTCCGCGCCTGCGACAGCCTGGAAGAACTCTCCGATCTGGCACGCTGGGTGGAACCGCAAGGGATCGTCGCCGACTTCCGCCGAGCTGGACCCACCGGCGGCGAACAAAAGACGCTCGATGTTCTGCAAAGCCGTTGGCCGCAAGCCACGCTCGCGGTCCTCATGCCCGAGCACGGACCGGAGATGCTCGAACAGCGCACCGAACTGCTCCGCTTGCCGGTCGTGAAAGGCCGGGTCGATCGTCAATCGCTGTTACACGCCTTGCGCGAGCTCGTCGGCGAACCACCGTCCCCGGCGGCAACCGCTCCGGTCGCAGCCCCGTTGCCCCTTCCCGAGGAATCACCGCTGGGCGTGCTGACGGGCATCAGCCGGCGTTACGAAACCAACTCACCGCAATTGAAACAGGTGCTGCAAGACCTCGAAGTCGCAGCGAAGCACGATGTGACCATCCTGCTCATCGGCGAAACCGGAGCGGGTAAAACTTACCTGTCGCGGCTCATCCATGAAGTGTCACCCCGACGGCACGAACCGTTCCTGCCGGTGGCGTGCGGTGCCCTCCCGGCCGATCTCATCGAAAGCGAACTCTTCGGTCACATGAAGGGCTCGTTCACCAGCGCTCACCAGGACAAGGAAGGCAAATTCATCGCCGCTCGTCGCGGGTCCATTCTGCTCGACGAAATCGATGTCCTCGGTCTCGAACAGCAGGTGAAACTTCTGCGAGTGATTGAAACCGGTGAATTCGAACCCGTTGGCTCGAATCAAACCCAGCACAGCCGCGCCCGGCTGATCGTCGCGAGTAATCTCGAACTGCAACCCCTCGTCGAACAGGCCCGGTTCCGTCCGGACTTGTACTATCGGCTCAACATGCTGAAGTTCGTCATTCCGCCATTACGGCAACGGAAGATGGACATCGTACCGCTCACTCGCAAATTCATGAGCCAGTTTGCGCTCAAACATGACATCCGTATCGAGCACGTCGATCAGGGCTTTCTGCAGGCACTGCTCAATTACCCCTGGCCGGGGAATGTGCGCGAACTGGAACACGTGGTTCAGCGGGCCGTGATCTATTGCCGCGATGGGGCCCTCACCGCGCAGCAGTTGCCGCACCACATTCTTTCGGGAACGGCGGGGCCAACGAATGACCCCACGGTGGTGTTGCCCGGCATGACGCAAGCGGTGCCGTCGATGATCATTGATGATCGCAGCCTCGGCGGACAGATGTCGCTGACAGAAAAGGAAATCATCGAACAGACGCTGTTCAAGAACAGTTTCAGCCGCACGAAGACGGCGCGCGAACTCGGTATCAGCCGCGTCACACTCTACAACAAGATGAAGAAGTACGGACTTCTCACGTAGTTGGCAACCGGTATTCGATGGTCGCTTGCGGTCTCGGTGGACGGGTAAAACAATCGAGGTTTTTCAATTCCACTCCGGGGGTGGATAGGGACGTTCCGCAGCCGCCTGGATTTCTTCCAGTTCGCGTTCCAGTTGCTTTCGCTGCGCCATTAACCGGGCGGCTGTCATGCGGAGTTGTCGTCGCGTGGTGATCCAGTCGGCGACGGCAAGCAGCGTCATCCACGCCGTGAGAAAGAGAATCACGGCAACCAGCGCCACGAACAACAGCGGTCGTAGCCGGACCTCGGGACAGGCGTCAATCAGAACGATCATCGTGCCGGTCATCGCGAGCAACCCATTCACCTGTAAACGGCGACGGCGTTGACGAAGCGAAATCGGACCGATGGGATCGTTCGTTGCCGGGACGGGCTGTCGCCAAATCCAGACGGACGACACGAGCGCCGTTGCCAGCAGCAAGCCGCCGAAGACAAGCGCGGGCCAGAAATCGGGCACGGAAGGAATCCTCTGATCAAACCGAGAAACCCAGGGGTCGGAATCCCTGGGCGTCTGTCATTGTTCCGTAATCGTGAGAACCTGGTCAATCGCGGCGTCGGGAATCGTTTGCACGGTGCCGCTGGGCCAGCGAATTTCCAGCGTTGGTTTTGTTGCCGATTCCCCCAATCCAAACGTCACGGTGCGCTCGCATTGCGACAGATAACTCCGCGTGGGCATCACCATCGCCGTATGCGTTTCGGTTCCCAGCTTGAGCGTGACAACCGCGCCGATGGCATCCTTCGGCGACTTCGTGCCCACCAGTCGCAACCGCAGCCAATGGTGCCCCGACTGCTGATCGTTGCGTAATAACCGCGGCGATTGCCCACTCGCCGCGAAAACGATGTCGAGATCGCCATCGCCGTCGATGTCCGCCACGGCGGCCCCACGACCGACCATGCGTTTGGAGAAATCGACGCCGGTGTTCTGCGAGGGCACCTGGCGAAACTCCGTCGGTTCGGACGGCCCGCAGTTGTAGAAGAAGTGCGGCGGCTGTTCGTAATACTGGCTCGGCTGGACGCGGTTGATTTCCTGTTCGAGGTGACCGTTCGCCCCGATGAGATCGAGTCGGCCATCGAGATCGATGTCCGCGAACAGCGTCCCGAATTTCAGCTCCAACCGCGTTTGGGGGCCCAGTCCGGTGGCGACCGCTTCGTCCACGAACTGGTTGCTGTCTCCCTGCGAAACGTAGAGGGCTGTCATCTCGTTGGCAAAGTTTCCGATGGCGATACCGAGCTGCTTCGAATTGCGGAAGTAAGCCGTATCGATCCCCATCGCGCCGCGTGCGTTGCCGTCGTTGTCGTAGGCGACACCGGCGAGGGCGGCGATTTCGGTGAAAGTGCCGTCGCGCTGGTTCTCGAAGTAAAAGTTCTGCACGGTATCGTTGGCGACGATCACATCGAGGTAGCCGTCGCGGTTGCCATCGGCGAACGTCAGCCCGAGTGATTTCCCCGAGGGGACGCCCGTCGCCGGGTTCTTGACGTGCAGTCCGGCCGCTTCACCCACTTCGGTGAACTGACCGCCGTCGTTGCGATACAGGTAGGGAAACGTTCCCGGAAAGTTCTGCGGACGTCCATAGGCCCGGCCGCCACCGGTGAGTTGGAAGTTTTGATCGAGATCGAATTTCCGCGTCCACATTACATAGTTGACGACGAGCAGATCGAGGTCGCCATCGCGGTCGTAATCGAACCACCCGCAACTGGTGCTCCACTGGTCGGCATTGCCTCCGACACCCGCTTCCTCGGTGACTTCGACAAACCGCCCGCCGTCATTGCGATAGAGATGGTTCAGCCCCACGGCGGAAAGAAACAGGTCGCTGTCGCCATCGTTGTCGTAATCTCCAACGGCAACGCCCTGACCGTAGAACGTGACATTCAACCCCACGGCGGCGGTCACATTGGTGAATTCCCCTCGACCATTGTTGGCATACAGTGCCATCGTCGGCGGCTGACCCGCAGTTTCACGGTCATCCCACGGCCAGCGACACGAGTTGACGAACAGCAAATCCTGATCGCCATCGCCGTCGTAATCGAGAAACGCCACGCCGCCCCCCATCGTTTCCGGCAGGAGCTTTTCCCCGGCGGCCCCGTTTTCGTGGCGAAACGTAATCCCCGCGGACGTCGTGATATCCGTAAACGGCATCGCCGGCAGTTCGCGATGCCGCTGCGTGCGCGTTTGCGGCGGTTCCACCGGCGCGGCGGCAATCGGGATCCGCTTCGTGGTCCAGAACCGCGGGCCGACGACGATCACCGCCGCGACGATGGCCACGCACGCCATCACGCCCAGCGACCATTTCAAAGCGGTGCCGATGACCGCATCGTCGCGCTCATCCTGCGGAGGTTCAGGCAGCGGCATGTTGATCCTCAACGGGTTGCGTGTTCAGGGATGGAATCTCAAATGAGCGCCGTGGGATCCGCAAAGCGGCAAGCGATTATGGGGCACCATTTGTCTTGACAGAATTCAACGGGTAAATCACCACCGGTTCGCTCGCATGATTCGCAGCGGGGTACTTCTTCCGGGCGGCGGCGACGGCCTGATCGCGGGCATTGTCGTCGAGTTTGTACCGCTGATGCAACGTGCGGTGATGCTCCGCCTGTTTGTCGTCGCCCATCAGTGCGAAGATCAAACTCAAGCCGTAATGCGCGCCGACGTTCTCGGAATCGAGCGCCAGCGTTTGCTGGAACTGTCCGCTGGCGTCTTTCAGCAGTGCATCACGCTCGGATTGCCGGGCCGGATCGCGAATCTGCTTGGCACGATCGAACAGCGTATTGCCGAGGAGATTGATGACTTCGTAGTCCTTGCGGAAGTCGAAGCCCCGCGCCGTCAGATCGGAAGACGGCGGGCTGAGGACCGTGCGGAAGTTCTTCTCGGCGTCTTCCAAACGACCCTGTTCGCGATTGATGACCCCGCTGAGCCACGAAGCCGTCCACCACGGGGCGGGCGGATCGGTGTGCTTCGCGGCTCGCTGAACCGCTTCGGTCGCTTCGTCGAGACGACCTTCGGCGTACAGCACCCGCGCCAGGTTCAGCGGGCCATCGTAACGGTTCAGCTTCTCCACTGCGGTGAAGGCTTCCGCGGCCTGACGCAGTTCGGCTTTGCCTTTCAGCAACAGACCGATGCCGTAATCGTTCCATCGCTGCCACGGCGGGATTTCGACTTTTGCATTCTCCACCGGGTTGTCCGTTCCCTCAATTGGAAACGTGATGCGATCTGCGGCAAGCGTGGTGATGGGGAGCGGGTTGCCGTAGGGCTGGCCCGCTTCGTGATCGCGAATGGGTAAGTCACCCGGCCGCGCTTTCTTCGTCACGAAATCCATGTATGTCGTGTCGAACTTGCGGTACTGCAACTTCACCTCGACGGTGACAGGACCGGTCACATCCGCCGGGATTACCAGTCCGTAATGCACCGTCTGTGCGGCACCGGGGGGAATCTGGTTGTTGTAAAGCGGGATGAAAATGTCCTGCGCGTTGCGGCGATCGATGCGGTTGCCGTCCTTGTCGAGCATAAAAATGTTGACGAAGTGCGACCACGGATCAACGCCCCGGTTGGCATCGAGGCCGCCGCTACGGCCAATCACGCGATCGCCAGAGGTGACGGTGATGTCGAGCCAGACCTCATTGGAATCGGCGGTCCCCTGCGTGAAGGGATGCCCCATTTTTAACGTGCGGATGACCGTGTCGAGCAGATACGTCGATCCCGCTTTGAGCGCCGGGACTTCCGGCCGCAACGGGGCGATCAGCTTGCCGTCGATCTCGCCTCCTTCGCGCAGCCCGAAAACATCCACCCGCAGTTTGCCTTTCAGAAACTCCTGATGCGCGGTGATGGTTTCATCGAAATTCATCATCCACGCAATCGCCGTGTTCGCCGAGGGAAACTGATGGTTGTGAATGCTGGGCGACTTCGCGCCGGGAAACAGCTTCGCGCCAAAGTCCTGCGATTCCTTCAGCGGCATATGACAACCAGCACAGTTCTCGACCGCCTTCTCCGGATAGTAAAAGCTGCGGGAACCGTGCCCCGAGACGCCGCTGAGCAAGTACGTGTCGTAGTGATTCTGCCCGCGGAGAAACTCTTTGTAATGGTTCAGCGCGAACGGCAAATGGACTTTGTGGCACGTCGAACAGAACTCTTCCGTCTTGTGGAAATCCTTCAGGAACGTCTTCTTGTGGAACTCGGGTTTTGCTTTCACCAACTGGTTGTTGATCCACTGCAAGAGTGGATTCTCGCTGTACGCGAACGGATACTGGGCCGGCTCTTCGATGGTGAAGTCGGCATTGCCGCGGGTGCTGTTGATGTGCGTGACGGCATGGCAGACGGTACAGGTGATGCCCGCCTGCGCGGTCGGGTGTTTCACGTCGTCGAACTTCGGATCATCGAACGCGCCGCTGAAGAACGGCACCGGATCGTGACAGCCCGCACAGAATCGCGATCCCTGCACGTTGCCGTCGCGCGTCATCGAGACTTGTCGGGTCTCGCGCACGCTGGCCAGGTACGCCGGGTTGTTGAACGAACTGAAGCGATGGGCGCTGTGATACCAACCGTCGTAGGCATCCTTGTGACATTGAAGGCAGTATTCGTCGTTGTCGAGCGCGTGAGCGGGAATGAAGTCACCGCTGCCGGTCCGGGCCAGGGACGGGAAGAAATACTTTTCGCCGTCTTTGGGACCGAGCGCGTTCCATTTCCGAGGATCCTGATTGTGCATCAACATCATGGCAACCACAAAGCCCGTCGTTGCCACGGCGTATCCAATCCCAAGCCGCCACTTGATGCGTGGTCCCACGAGGCGGTGCATCCAATAGAGCCACAGACAGACCAGCGGCGAGGCGACGTGCGCCCAATAGGTGACCGAGCGGGCTCCCGGCTGCCTCAAATCGAACCCGCCGACCCGCACCAATAACAGCCCGCTGATGAGCAGCACGAGTGACGTGAAGAACAGAGCATAGCCGACGCGGATCGCCCGTTTGTTCTTGCGATGCTTTGTGTTCGAGATGTGAATCCCGCCGAAGATCAGCCACGGGATGATGAGGAGCAATCCGAGCACGAGGTGCCCGAGGAACATCCAATGGTAGAACCAATTCTCATAAGTCTGCCCGGTCCACCAGTCGAGCCCTGTGACGCTGGCGAGATAGACCGAGTTGGCCCCCAGCACGGCAAGGAGCGCAAACACCGACCACATGAGCACGCGCAGCCGCGGTCCCACGGCGGGGATCGGGCCGCGAGGGGCGCTCGGAACCGGCTTCGACGTTGGCGTCGCCACGGACATGAAACGTTCCTCGATGAATGGCTGAAAGCTCGGTGAGTGCGACGGAAGACGCGGGAGACTCTGACTTGAGCCTCAACCACTACGTCTTCCGAACGACAGCCCCGCGGTTGCGATTCTCATCGCTCAACTGTCGTGCCGTCGTTTTCATATCGCAGGCTTTGTCGAGAAACCCGGCGAAAATCAGCGCTCACGACATCTCGCCAAAGCGAGTGCGGGAACCGGTTCAGGCAATCGGCACGTGTTCGATCGCACGAACGGAAAGAAACGACGCCACGTCATCGGCCGGCAACGAACTGCCATCAGACGGCCTCCCGCTGGAAGCATTCGCCCCGTTTTGCCACCACGCCGATTGGGTGAACATCCGCAGCAGGACGGGAGGTTCTGTGGGTGCCGGGGCAAAGGGGACCGATCGGCATTCCGGCCCCTGACAACGGCAGGGTGACGTCGGCGTCGGTTCTGCCGGTCTTGTTGTGGCGTCGATCGAATGGGCACCGGGATGCAGATAATCGCCGCAACTGGCGAACGCCGAGGCCGTCGGCCAGCCGCCACAGACAACAACGATCCCGCACACGATCCAGAGACCGCAAGAACGGAATGGTGGTGTGGGGGGGGACGTGGTCATGCAGTCTGCCATCGACGGGGCGCGATACGCTCTTTTTCGATCATAGACAGCCCTGCGCGACAACGTCAATGTTCGAGTTTTTGAATTACCGGGAATCCATGCCCGCCATTCGGGTTACGCCATTTCTGCAGACACGGAGTTGGTGGCCGAAACGCGGTATCCTTGCAGCGCCGCGGCTGCGACCGGAGAATGCCTTACAAGGATCGCCACTGTCACCTTACCGACTGAAACTGAGAATATGACCGACACGCACGCCCTCATTCGTGACCTCCGCAAAGAGAATGGCTCGAAGATCGTCCTCCTCGTGGGCGACGGACTCGGCGGGCTGCCGCTGGCACCCGGCGGCAAAACCGAACTCGAAACCGCCAAAACGCCGAATCTCGATGCCCTCGCCCAGCGCGGCACGCTCGGTCTCAGCACTCCGGTTCTCCCCGGCATCGCCCCCGGCAGCGGCCCCGGTCACCTCGGGCTGTTCGGTTACGATCCGCTGCAATTCAGGATCGGCCGCGGCGTGCTCGAAGCCCTCGGGATTGATTTCGCGCTGGGACCAAACGACGTTGCCATCCGCGGGAACTTCTGCACCATCGACGCTGCGGGCCTGATCACCGACCGTCGCGCCGGCCGCATCGGCAGCGATATCGGTGCGAAGCTCTGTACCAAGCTCGACACGATCAAAATCCCCGGCGTAGAAGTCTTTGTCCGCCCGGTGAAAGAATATCGACTGGTCATCGTCTTCCGTGGTGAAGGTCTCGGCGGCAACGTCGAAGACACCGATCCTCAAGCCACCGGAGTCGCTCCATTGACGGCCGTCGCGCGGACCGATTGTTCGAAGAAGACGGCGGAAATCGCCAACGAGTTCCTGCGGCAGGCCCGCGAAATCCTGAAGAACGACGCCCCGGCCAACTTCCTCACCCTGCGCGGCATCGACAAGCTGCCGGGGATTCCGACGTTTCAGGAAGTCTACGGTCTCCGCGCCGGGGCGATCGCGGTCTATCCGATGTACCGCGGCCTGGCCCGGCTGGTGAGCATGGATGTGCTGGATGCCGGTCAGACGCTGTCGGATCAGATGGCCCGCCTCGAAGCCGCGTGGAACGATTACGACTTCTTCTTCATTCACTTCAAGTACACCGATTCCACCGGCGAAGACGGCAATTTCGCGGCCAAGGTGCAGCGGACGGAAGAACTCGATAGCTGCATCCCGCGGATCACGGCTCTCAAACCGGACGTGATCATCGTCACGGGAGACCACAGCACACCGGCGAAGATGAAGTCCCACAGTTGGCATCCGGTGCCGACGCTCCTCGCCGCGGATACCTGCCGGTTCGACAGCAGCACCGAGTTCGGCGAATCGGCGTGCGCCCGTGGCGGCCTCGGTCACTTTGAAGCGAAGTATCTGATGATGCTCGCAATGGCCCACGCCGGACGGTTCGACAAGTATGGGGCGTGATCGCCGCTATTGATTATAGATTCATCACCCGCATCCTACTCCGCTGTGCGGTTTCGCGCCCCGCGCTGAAACCGCACAGTGTTTTCGTTATTGGAAAGTCGGTTGTCACCCGGTGGAATTAGCGCGCGGCGCGAAACCGCACAGCGGAGTGGGCGCGCGTGGTGATTTCAGGAAATACACCTGATTCCATCACGCGGCGCGGCGTGTTTCCTGTGGGGTGAGGATCTCGCTCGGATTGCGACCCTCGGCGACCGCTTCGAGTGCGGTCAGCATGCGGGCCGCTAACACCCCGCGGTCGAAGTGCTGTGTGACATGCCCGCGGCCGTGGCGATAGCGTTCCGGTTTCGCGGCGATAGTATTGATGCCGTCCAGCAATGATTGCGGATCGTCGGGAGTCATCGCGACGCCGCCGCCACCGGCCATCACAATGTCCTGGGCTTGCCCGCGGACGCCCATGATGATGGGGACATTCATCGCCATCGTTTCGAAGACTTTCGAGGGAATGACCGTGCCGAAGAGTTCGGTGCCGCGGAGATGGACCAGGCACGCATCGCAACTCGCCAGCACGGCATCGACCTGATCTTTTTTGACCATGCCGGTGAACGTCACGTTGGTGAGTTTCTGCTCCGCGGCGCGGGCTTCCAGCGTCGTCCGCTCGGCCCCATCACCGACAATCCAGAATTGCACGTCGTCACGACCGGCGGCCTGCAATTGCCCGGCGGCTTTCAGGACGACTTCCAAACCGTGCGCCATGCCGATCGTGCCGATGTACGCGCAGACGAATTTGTCCGCGCCGTTCCATTCCGCGCGAAGAGCATCATCGCCGGCGCGGGGTCTGAACTTGTCGAGTTCCACGCCGTTGGGAATCACGGCGATTTTCTCCGCCGGGACGTTGCGTTCCAGCAGTTGCTCGCGATAGCCGTTGCCGACCGTGACGATGTAATCGGCCGCGGCGTACATCCGCAGTTCGAGCCATTCGAGTAGGCGGATCGTCATCGATTTCTTCATCGCGCCGACGGCGACGATGGACTCGGGCCAGATGTCGCGGATTTCCAGTACGAACGGCCAGCCGCGCAGCCAGTGGCATAACACCCCCGCCCAGCCGCAGAAGAACTGCGGCGACGTCGCCACGAGCACATCAACTTTTTTCAACCACAACGCCGCCCATGTGGCCGTGAGCATGTAACTGACGAAGTTCAGAATGCGGCCGAGAAAGCCCTTGTTCGCAGAGAGGTACGACCAGACGCGAATCACTCGCATGCCGGCCTGAATCTCTTCACTCCGCCACGAATTTTTGTAGCCGTCGAAGACGATGCCCGTCGGACAATTCGGCGCGCACGTGACCACGGTGACCTGATGTCCCGCATCGACCCAGCGGCGGCAATGCTCGAAGGTCCGCGACGCGGGGGCATTCACTTCCGGCGGGAAATAGTGACTTAAGAAAACGATGTGCATCGGGAATTCTCGTTCCGATTGTCGTTGTTCGCAGAGTCGGGGCGGAGGCCCCGACCTATGGTGTTACTGGTGGTTTGATTCTTAGGGCGGGGCCCCTGCCCCGACTTGTGCTGTCGGTCAGACACTGGGACGAATGAGCGTAATGATTTCTGCGGGCAGCGCGGTTTCGCAGCGCCAGACCAGACGCTTGGCTTCGACCTCGAGACCGTATTCCGGATGCCACGGCTGCGATTCGATGGAGAGCGTCAACGGATGCCGAGCATCGAGGACAATGTCGACGGCCCGCTCACCGCATTCCAATCGCCAGCCGTTGGATTGCGGCGTGATGTTCCATCCGGGGGCGATCAGATAGCCGCCCGATAACCGATGCGTTCCCTTGCCGTCGATTTGATCAACGATCCGCAGATCGCGTTGAGCGGCGATCGAAATACGGCGGCCGTGACGCGGCTGACCGGGGAGATTGTTGTAGCCCGTGTGGGCGGCAAAACCGTTGAAACCGTTGGCATGCGAGACGACATCAACGGCGATTGGCTTGGCCCGTCGTCCGACACGGAAGATATGCCAGACTTCGCTGGAGTCGCGGTCATCCACGCAGACCGTGTTGTGGGCCGCGGTCGAGCGGTCATACCGGCGGCGGTCATCCCGGTCGTAACTGAATGTGCCAGGATCGACGATCAACCGTTGTCCCAGATACGAGCACTCGAAGGTGAGTGTGTCAGCATGGGCGTGTCCGGGTTGATATCCGGGGCCGACATCGCCGATGTCCCAGAAGACGGTCCACGGATCGCCTTGCCATGCGACGGCCCCGGCATGCTCGAAATGTTTCAGTCCGCGTGGGGCATTTGTCGTGTCCGCACCGACGAGGTGTAACATCTCGGCGGCATCGCAGACCGCGTGCTGCGCGGCATCATTGAACAACGGCAGTGTGCCATCGGGGTGACGCATCCAACTGGCGAACTCGGCCATTGTCGTGCAGGTGTCACGCATCCGGGCGGTCGTCGGTCCTTCCGGCAGGAGATTCGCCAACGACAGAAAATCTTCCATCACATGGATGTGGTACATCGGACTGCGTTCGAAGTGCGCACCATCGGGCAGCACCTGTTCGACAGACTGCGATTCCGCGATGTCGGCGGCCATCCGCAACCAGCGATCCGGGCGGCGTCCCGTGAAATAGCGGCCCACCCATGCGAGACCGACCGCATCACGCAGAATGTGATTACCGCGCAGATCCCATTCGAGATGGCGTGACAGAAAGTGCGCTTGCCGCAGCAGACTCTGTTGCCAGCGGTTGAGAAAGTCCGCGGGCAACGGGACCGCATGCTGTTGCAACAATTGCAGCGACCGCACCCACCAGCTTGCGCGCGTGGCAATCGCGAACGCATTCCAGATGAGATTATTGGGGCCGATTTGCCGCAATCGACAACGTTCGAGCCAGTGTTCGAGATAGTGCCGCAGTAAGGGCAAAGCGCGGTCATCGCCTTGCACGGCGGCTTCGGCCAAGTCGTACACCCAGCCGTGATAGTGCAGCGTGACCGACCACAATCGGCCTGCGAGATCGCCGCCGTGCAACCAGTCGGGATCGTTCAAGCCGATCAGGACCGTGCGGTTGAGATGCCGAAATTCGCCGCGGGAAATGCGATCAACGGCGTTGCGGCCGGTCGGTCCTTGTCGATGAAACAGCGGAACGGTCGGAAGGCCCTCGCGCAGTGCCAACTTGGCGTCGGGACGATCCTCCGGCGTACGGATCAACGACTGCGGCAAACGCCGTTCGACGAAATACCGCGTCCGCCACCAAAGCTGCGACGTGCGGAGATGCTGCACGGTGCGCATCAATCGCGGCACTTGAGCCAGTCGCATAGGGGACGAACCTTGTTGCGCGGTGATCGAAAAAGAGACCCAGGGATCGGAATCCCTGGGCTTCCGTGGGTCTGACGACCATTATGCGGCGCGACGCAGGCCGCTCTTTTGGGTCTGCACGCCGGTCAGGATGTCGGCGATGCGTTCGCTCGCGCGGCCTTCCCACAAGGCGGGACAACGCCCCCGTTTGCCGGAACCGCAGAGGATCTTGTCGAACTCGACCTTCAGCTTGTCCATATCGGTCCCGATCAGTTGGTTCGACCCTTCGTGGATCGTGATCGGCCGCTCGGTGTTTTCCCGCAGTGTGAGGCATGGCACGCCGAGATACGTCGATTCTTCCTGAATGCCGCCGGAGTCGGTGACGATGGCCGTGGCGTGCTTCTGCAGCGCGAGGCATTCGAGGTAACCGAGCGGTTCCAGCAACAGAAACCGTTCGTCCGCGGGCTTGGTGAAGCCGATGTCGGCCATCCGCGTTCGTGTGCGGGGATGGACCGGGAAGACCATCTGGCAACGGTCGCTGAGGCCTTGCAGCGTCGACAAAATCTTCTTCAGCGATTCCGGTTCATCAACGTTCGACGGACGGTGCAGCGTCACCAGCGCGAAACTTTCCTGCAGCGGGACGTCGGGCAGCTTGGCCTGCGGCAACAACCGCACCAGCGTGTCGATCATCACGTTGCCGACGCAGTGAATGCGGTTCGCGGGAATCCCTTCCCGTTCCAGATTGGCATCGCCGTCAATCGATGGCGTCAGCAGCAGGTCGGCCAATTGATCGACCACGAGACGGTTGAGTTCTTCCGGCATTTCACGGTCATAGGACCGCAAACCGGCTTCCACGTGGGCGATCTTGATCCGCAACTTCGCACACACCAATGCGGCGGCGACCGTTGAATTCACATCGCCGTACACCAGCACCCAATCGGGGCGATCGGCGAGAACCGCCTTCTCGAACTGCATCATCACCTGGGCGGTTTGCTGGGCATGCGAACCCGAACCCACGCCGAGGAACACATCGGGAGCGGGAATGCCGAGTTGCTGGAAAAAGATGTCCGACATATTGGCGTCGTAGTGCTGACCGGTGTGCAGCAGTGTCTGGCGGACACCATCACGCTGTTGCAGCACGCGGAGCACCGGTGCAACTTTCATGAAGTTCGGACGAGCGCCGACCACGTGAAGAATGTGCATTGAATCTCTTCCTTGAGAAAGCAATGAGGTTGATCCCGGGCGCGGATGATTTGGAGCACACCCCGCGGACAGGCGTCCGTGGGCGTCCGGTGTCAGAAGTTGGCCCGCAATGTCGCATCACCCGTGAATCCGTTCACGTTCGGATGCGTCCCCCCCTGGGGACACACAATGACACTCCCGCGCTACATCGCGGGCGCGGCGAGGTGATAGCAGGTTCACGAATCCGCGCCAAGAGGGGGATTCTGCCGCTCGCAACTCGATGCGGAAACGACGGTCGATTCAATGACACACGCCGTCGCAGAGCGAACTCTGTGACGGCGTGTGTCTTACTCATTCCAGCGGCATCAGGCCATCCGCTGGTGATTCATTCGACTATGGCAGGTTCGCCCAGCCCCAAGGCATGATGTCGATGCCGAACGGACCACCGTCTCCACCGCCGACACCACCACCACCCGTTCCACGAGCTTCGAAGAACGAGTCGTAGATGGCGTTGTTGCCGAACGGATCACCGGCGAAGTTATCCAGGATGAAGTTGCCACCCGGAGCAGTATTGACGAACGTGTTGCCAGCCTGATTCACGCGGAAGGTGCTTTGACCGAGGCCGGAGAACAGGAAGCTATCCGAAGCCCCGATCGTCAGGTCTGGATTCAACTTCTGTCCCGCGTTGAGGAACACGTCCACATTGCGTGCGGCCAGACGTTGAGCATTCCGCGACCGTGAACCCGATCCGAACGGACCATCGTCGTCCGGCCCACCATCGGTGTTATTGTCCTGGTTCTGCGTGCGAGACTTGAAGACCGCTTCGTCGTTGTTGTACGCGGCCCCCTGGCGGGTGACGCTCAACTCATCCCCGGTGTTGTTCTGGAACACCAGGTCGAGCCGGGCGAGCGGATCGCTCTGGAAGTTCGCCGGTGCGAACACGTCGTTGGCACCGTTCCGCGGGTTTTCGTTCTGGTCGGTCCAGGCCCCGGCGGTGGTGCTTGGATTCACCGTCGAAGTAAACGACTGGAAGATCACGTCCGCACCGAAGTTGCCGGTCATTTGCGTGTTGTTCAACACGTTAGCCACGACGCCGCCGTTGCCATTTGTCGCAAATCCACCCTGTTGATTAAAGTTGTCACCCCCGCGTGTCGTACCGACCCGCACCACCAGGCCGCTGCCACCGAAGGTACCGGGAACCTGACCGTTCTGATTCACGCGGCTGTTCCCCAAACCGAAGGTGAGGAACGGCGTGGCACCAATGGCTCCGTTCGCAGGCAGGGCCGCACTGGCCAAGGCATCGCGAGCGGCGGCCCCCGTCTGGTTGGTGTCCGAGGACAGGACCACATACACCCCTTCCTGACCATTCCGCAGGATATCCGTCTGGTTGATGGAGACCATGCTCGTCGGGTTGAAGCCGGCGACTTCGATATCGAGACCGCGGAAACCGTTGTCCGAGATGATATTCGAACCCACCGCGGAGCCGTTCACGTTGAGCTGGTTGAATCCAATCCCGTGGTCCATCCATTCCACACCATCGCGGTTGTTGAACTGAATGGCACTGTCGTTGATCGAGACCAGCGTGCCGGATCCCGTGATGTCGAGTTCCAAACCGTCGCCCTGGTTGTTGCTGATGACCGAGGCCAGCACGATGAGAGTGTTTCCACCGGGTGAATTCAGATCGATACCGGCGCGACCATCGCCCGTTCCTTCCGTCACGTTGCCGGTGATGACGTCGTTGTTCACGATCAGAGTCCCGGAGGCGTTGATCTCGATCCCGTCACCCGCGTTGTTGCGAATGAAGTTCCCCGAGGCACCGGTTCCCAACGTGATGTTGTGAATCCCGGAGATTTCGATGCCCGCCCCGGCGGACCCGTTCAACCGACCGTTCGTATCGAACGTGTTGTTGGTCCACGCTCCCAGCCCGCTGAAGACGAGCGCCACATCGCCGGGCGAAATCGCGACGGTGGAGATGTTCACACCGTCCTGGCCGTTGTTAGTGATCGTGTTGTTCGTCAGGATCGTATTGATCTGTGCGTCAGCCTGGGCATTCATGCGGATGCCGTTGGCATTGTTCGCGTTGAACGTGTTGTTGGTGATGGTGTATTCATCCACCAGCATGGCGAACTGGGCACCGATGTCCAACCCGTCGGAGTTCGCCGTGAAGATGCTGTTATTGATCGTCACGTTATCCACCACGCCGTTGCCGGTCCGCAGGAAGTTGGCCCCGTCGCCGGTGTTGGCATTCGCGGTGACGTTCCGAATGATCGGGTTCGTCAACTGGGCGTTCGCGGCAATCCGCCACCGCAGACCGTCACCGGCATTCGAGTTGAAGCTGGTGTTGTTCACGGTCGCGTCGCCGATGGTCACGTTGTTGAGGACCGTCGTGTCCGTCTGGTTGATGCCCAGACCGGCCCCGCCGAAGATGTTCGCACCACCGGCCTGAGTATTCGAGAACGAGCTGTTCTCAATGTTCAGCGTGCCCGTCGCGTTGCCGCTCAGCCGGATGCCGACACCGGCGTCGGTGTTGCCACCGATGCTGTTGGCCGCGACCGCGGAGTCGCCGACTTGCCACGCGAACTGGGCATTGTTCGGCACTACGAGATTGACACCCATGCCACCGTTACGAGCCGCGGCCGTTCCGATGGTGTTGCCGTAGAAGTTGTCGCTGGTGAACCGTCCCCCGGTTTGCAGCGGGATATCGATCCCATGGCTGCCGTTGCCGTTGATCGTGTTGTTCGTGAAGTTGGCCGTGATCTGACCGTTCAGTCCTGGGGCGAAGTTCACCCCCTCGGCACCGTTGCTGTTGATGTTGTTTGCATTGAAGTTCGCGACCACGTTGTTGTTGTCGGCGAGCGCGATATTCACACCGGGGCCACCGGTGTTTCTCTCGATGGTGTTGTTGTTGTTCTGAAGATTCAGCGACTGACCGCCAGCCACGAGGTCGAGATTCACGCCCGTTCCACCGTTGTCGCTGATCGTGTTCGTATTGACGAAGATGTTCAGTGGATCGTTGGTGGTGATCGGTGAAACCAGTCGGATGCCATCGCCGCCGTTGCCGGTGATCGAGTTGTTATCAGCGTTGATCGGGCCCAGGTTGATGTTGTTGGCGAGGATTTCCACGCCGTGCCCGCCGTTATCCTGGATGGTATTCTGATCGATGAAGGTGTTCGCAATATCCGATCCGTTGGTCGCATTGATGCGAATCCCATCCCCACCGTTCGGAGAGGTTCCCCCGATGGCACCGCCGCGGGAAGCGAAGCGGTATCGACCCAGGTTCACGCTGTTGAGCGAGTTCTGAATCAGGCTAGTTGCCGCCGGGCCCGAATCGAGGAAGGCACCGTTGACGGCCGAACCCGCGAATTCCAACGAATTGGTCGAGCCGTTGCTGAAACCAACCCGTGCAGACGATCCGCCGAGACCGTTCACGCCACTGCTCGCATCGCCGGTTTCCCACGTGACTTTCTCGTAATTGAACTCGAAGTCGAAGTCACCGGGAGCCACATCGCTACGTTCGATGATGACGAGCTGGAAGTCGTTGGTTTGGTTGCCGTGATTTCCGGTGAAGTAATCCACGTTATCCCAGGTCACCCCGAAGGCCGGGCGGCCCGCCACCGTGCTGTTGCCGTATACCGTTGGATTGCCGTTGGTCAGTGTGTCCACGTCGGCAAAGAACGGGGCGATGATCGGAATACCGTTGGTGACGATCGGGAACGGCGTGAACGAGAACAGCGGAGCGTTGAACGTCACGTTCCCGTTGTTGTTCACGAAGAGGTTGCTGAAGACCGTCCCGAAGAAGTTCAAATTGAACCCGACCGGCGTGACTCCCGACGACTGATCGTCGTTGCGGGGCAGGATGATGGAATCAAAGCCTGCACGGATCACCGGCAGCGTATCATCCAGGAACCCGGCACCACCCTGCGTCAAACCGATGCTGTTTCCAACGATATTGAGCTGATCGATGGGAGCGTTGTTCAGGTTCAGGTTGATCCCGTTGTCGGAGTTCAACCCAATCTGATTGTTGGTGATGAAGATGTCCGGCGTACCGGTCACGTTCGTAAGGTCGATCAGTAAGCCGTCACCGCCGGGATTCTGAACGATGAGGTTACCGCTGACCACAATCGGGCCAGGAACGGCCGCATTGTTAATCACCAGACTCACGCCTTTACCCGCGTTGCCGCTCACCGTCAGGTTGTTGATCTGCACGCCATTGCCACCGAGCGTGACGTTCGGTGGAGTGACGAACGAAGGCTGGATGATCTGGCCCACTGTGGTGACATTGGTCAGCATGATGTCCACGCCATCGCCCTGGTTGCTGCCGACCGATCCCGGTCCGTTCAGCTCGACTGCTGCGAGATTCGTGTTGCGGATGTTAATGTAGATGCCGTCATCGTCGCGGTCGCCATCGGCGTCAACATCGGCGAAGAGATTCGCGGCGTTGCCGTTCGAGTTGGCCCCACCGGCAAAGGCAATCCCGGCGCGGTCGACACCATTGGCATCGAAGAAGACCCCGGCACCGGCTTGCGGGTTGAGCGCCGTTCCCACCACGGCCGTGCCGTTCGTGTCGAAGGTGTTGTCCCCTTCCATGTACAGCACGCCCTGGGTGAGTGCATCGCGAGCGATGAACCGCAGACCGCTGCCGTTGGCGTTGTCGTTTCCGGTCACACCGCCGCGCATCTGGCTGAGGAGGATCGAGCCGCTGTTCACGTCGAAGCTGAAGCCGTTGAGTGTGGAGTTATCCGCGGTGACATTCTCGAAGTACGTTTCCACGATACTGGACTGCGTGGAGAGCACCGTCACGTTGTTGAAGTTGCCGCCGAGGCCGTTGTCGGACAGCGAGCCGCCGATCACCACCGTCCGCAGGGTGCTGGCCGTGTTGGCTTCCACCGAAAGGGCTTCTTCATTGTTGTTGTTGACCGTGGCGTTATTGAACCGGGCAAACCCGCCCGCGGCCGTCGTTGTCAGCAACGCGATCCCGCGGTTGGCGTTGTTCGAGAAGCTGCTGTTATCGGCGAGAATCGAGAACGCCCCGGCATTCGTGGCGTTGACCTGCATCCCGTCACCACCGACGAGGGCCCCGTTCCCATCGACGGAGACCGTATCCAGAACGAAGGACGCCGTGCTGAGGGCCCCGTCGACATTCGCTTGAATGCCGGTTCCCCCGTTGTTCGCGAAGCTGGTGCCGTTCTGAGCGAACACAACCAGATCGCCCCGGTTGGTGACGTTGAAGAGGGCTCCGTTGAGGACGTTGCCGTCCACCGGCGTATTGTCGAGCACAATGAGGGCTCGCGAATCGGACAGGTTGAAGCCATCAACCGTGCCGTTGATGCCTTCCAGACCGTGATTCGAGAGATTGCTGTTGAAGAAGTTCGCTTCGAGATTTCCACCCGAGAGAACACTGAAGAGCAACCCGCGCAATTGCGGCGAAGTCCCCGCGGTATTGGTGATGGGCGTGTTGATGATGTTCAGCGCGGCGTTCGCGTTCTGGCTGACCATGATGTTGATGCCGTTCGACGGAGCCACCTGGCCGCTGTCGCTGAAGTTGCTGTCGAACGCATTCAATGTGAGGCTGGTATTCACGCCCCCGGCGACGCCGTCGGCGATCATGTGGACGGCATCCAGCCCGGCATTGATGCCGGTGCTGCCGTTGAGCAGCGTGAAGATGCCCGCGGCACCGTTGTAGAAGGCCAGGTCGAGGGCACTTTGACCGGCGTTATCCAGCGGGCTGGCGTTGAACGTGGCGTTCACCGTCGTGCCGAGGTCGGTCGCAACAACGAAGACAGCGTCATCGAGGGCGTTCGTGATCGGCGTGTTGCTCACATCCAGATTGACCATCCCGCCGGTTGTCGCCACTCCGAAGATTCCGGACCCTTGCACACCACCGGCACCGCTGCTATCCAGCGAGCTGTTGTTGATGGTGGCGTTGACCGTGCCGCTGTCCGACACAAACCACAGGAAGCCGGTTTCGCCGCTGTTGTTCATCGGCGTCCCTTGGATATTCAGGTTCGCAACCGATCCCGGATTGGCCACAGCCACGGCGATGGCATTCATCGTGTTGAACGACATATCGCCGTTGGTATTGTTGAAGTTCAGCACGGCCCCGGTTTGCAGCGAAGCAAACAGCCCGCGTTGCTGAGAATTGAGGAAGAAATTCGTCGTCGGCGTATTGACGAGATTCAGATCCACCTGGGCCTGATCGGTGGCCACGACGTGGAAGGCGTCTTGGGTGTCGAGTCCGCCGCCGGCGAAGCCGCTTTCCGAAACGTTGACGTCGTTGAATTGGCCGACGAACGTCGAACCGGCATCCGCGATGTCCACCATGACGCCGTTCTGACCGGAGAACAGGATGTCGCTGCCGTTGCTGAAGCTGACGAGCACATCCGCGTCCGACCGGACAAACGCATCGATTCCGTTCGCACCGCTGAAATTGAAGGGCGAGGCATCGGCAAAGACCTGCAGTTGTCCACCGGATTGCGCATCGATCCGTAGTCCGCTGAACCCGCTGGAGGAAGCATCCGTGTTTACCAAGTTGATCGTCGCGGTCCCGTTCGTGGCCACCGTGGCATCGACCGCGTTGTCGAGGTTCGATGTCAGGTCAACCGCGTCGAGATTCGCCGTGATGTTGCTGGCGAAGTTCGAGCTGATTCGCAAGCCGTCGGCCTGTGTCGGCGGGACGGAGAAGTCGTTGTTGACCTGAACGCTGGCAACATTGAGCAGCACATTCGAGGCATTCGTCGCAAAGATGTCGATCCCGGCGCTGTTCGTGGCGAACTGTCCGTTGTTGGAGAACGAGCCGCCGTTGATGCGGATGTCGTTGTTACCGTTGACCGAGAGCAGGAACAGGCCGTCACCCCCATTGCCGTTCGAGGTGACATTGTTGAAGACGGCGTTCACCGTGCTGTCGAAATTGATGCCGAGGATGCCGTTCGCGCCCGTAGACAGGCCGCTGTTATCCAACTGGACGGTGTCGAAGTTGAGGTTCAACACGCTGTTGCCGGTGGCAGTGAAGAAGAGCCCGTCCGTTCCGCTGCCGGTAGCGTTCACGTTCGCGGCGGACAATTGCACGATGGAGAGATTGTTCGCTCCCACCTGAATGGCGTGCTGGGCGTTGTTGTTGAGCAGCGTGTTGCCGCTGATGCCGACCTGAATATTGGCCGCGTTGTCGCCTTGCAGGACGAAGCCGCTACCCGCGTTTCCGGCGGCATTCACGACATCCAGGAACGCGGTGCCGAATCCACCATTGTTGAGAATGACAATCCCGTTGCCCGCCACGCTGCCGGAGGCATCGACATTGCTGAAGACCAGATCCATGCGGGCGCCGTTGGTGAACTGCAAGTTGATGTTGTCCTGCAGGTTTCCGGACGCATTGAGTGAATTCGCCGCCATGGCGAGCGAGCCGCCATCGATGAAGGCTTGCAGACCCGGACCGGCATTCTGCGAAGCGTTCACCGTATTAAAGATGGCGACCACATCGGAGTTCAGGGCGTTGATGCGCGTTCCCGCGGCATTGCCGATCGTGCTGACGTTGTTCATCGTGACCGTGAGCGGTGCATTACTCGCGGTCAGCTCGATACCGACACTCTGAGTGGCCGGCAGCGACGAATTGCTGGTCACATCCTGAATGAGCAGGTTGAGCGGTCCATTGTTGACGACCGCAATCCCGCCGAGGGCGTTATCCAGCGCGTTACTGCCCGAGATCACGCCGATGCCGGACGTGTTCTGCAGGAAGATACCCCGCTGGTTGTTGATCATGTCCACACAGTTGATGTTGAAGTTGTGGGAACCGATCAGAGGATTGTTGGTGATGGCCGAACCACCGGCGTTGATGAGGTTGAAGCCGGAGACTTCGTTGTTATTGGCAATGGTGATGATGTCACCCGGAGCCGTGATCGTGGGATACAAACCGTTGTTGAAGAAGCCCGGCAGGTTGTACGTGCCTTCGCCGTGCAATTGCTCGAACTGCGCGGAAGCCACAATCTGATGTGCGCGGCCTTCGCCCAGCAATCGCTGATTGTCGAAGAGCTGCACCGGCCCGTTGAGCGGTGTGACATCGGAGACGCCGCGACGAACCAGAATCAGGTCCGCACCGGGGTACGGCTGACTCGGCTGGAAGTCGTGGTACGGGTTTTCAAAGGTGCCGTTGCCCGGCAGCGGGTTGCTGTTATCGACCCAGACCGCGAAGTAAGGTAGCCCGGTGCCGGGATTGATGGCTTGAACCGGAACGTTGCGAGTAAATTCCGCCGTCGAGATTCGGCCGTTGCGTTGGACAGGATTCAGCATCCGGTCGCGCGTCGTCAACTGGGGGAAGTACCGCGTCGGCTGGAAGCCGGAGAAGCGGAAGTCAACGACCGCGTTGACGTTGGTCCCGAAGCGATTGTCGTCCGTCACATTGACGCCGATGGTCAAATCGTTGCTGACCGTCGCTTCGAGCCGAGCCCGCACACCCACCGGGTCGGCACCGGTCGCGGAGTACGCATAGAGACCGGCATACGTCCGCAGCCAGGGTGTCGACTGCGACACGGGAACGCCGACTTCAAAATCAGCCCCGCGGAGTGCTTCCTGGAACTGACCGACACCAATGAAGTTGATTCCGTTTCCCGAATAGACGGGCGTGCTGCCCAGCGAGACGGCTTGAACGAAGTTGCCGCTGCTGGTCTGCGGCAGGTAGACGTTACTTCGCATGTCGAAGTACTGTCCGAGCGATTCAAAGCCGAAGCCGAACTGGTTGTAGTTGTACGACCGGACCCCGCTCGTCTGGTCGAAATCGCCGTACAGGTTGAAACCGTAGATGCGATCCTGGTTCTCAAAATAGCGGCGGAACACACCGCCGATGCTGCCGCCCACGGTGGAATTATTCGTAAACCACATGCGCCCGTTGGGGGCGATCATGGTGTCTTGATCGACCCAATACGGTACGAACGCCCCGATATTGGTATACCCGCTGGTATAGCCCACCCCCGGCCCGGAGAGGTGCTGAATATTGAAGTACGTCCCGCTCCCCAGCGAGACTCCTCCACTAAAGTCCTGTAAAGCGGCGACTCCCGAGTCGCTTTCGAGCTCCGCTTGGGCGGAGACCGAAGTGACCCATGAGACACACAACAGGCATGCGAGGCTGAACTTCACTCGTTGCATGGACGTCGCACTCCAGCGGGATTCGTGATCGAATGTCCCGTTTATCCCGTCCTTCGCCGCACTGGAGAAACACTCCCGGCGCGCGGACCCGAACGGATTTTTCGCGTCTTCTGGATTTTCGGAATGTTCCCCCCGGTCGGATGAGTAAAACCTTGCGGCCTATGACGAGGATTCGGAAAATCCGGCCCGCAACGATCCTGCCGATCCTGCCGGTTTTAGGTCGTGTACCGGACGACCCCGGCAGACATCGGATGGAGCGTTCACCGCAACTCGCTACCAGATGCAGAGTTGCGACCTTCGACTCTGACGCTGGCGTTAGAAATCGACGTCCCCGATGAACTCTGCTGCGAGGAATCCAATGCAATGCCGAAGGATTCACAAGCACCGGCAGAAATTGCCAAAGTGAAAACCATCGGGTTGGATCTCAATGCAGCTGGCCTGAGAATGAGGCTTCTTCTCAAGTCGCGCGATCGTTGTGCGGAATCGCTTTTCAATCGTTCGACAGCGGCTTCAGTCCCACGCGCGGGCAGAGATCGAGCAGCGGGCATTCGGGGCATTTCGGACGCCGCGCAATACAGATGCGGCGGCCGTGGTGGATCAACCGGTGCGAGAAATTGACCCACTCGCTTTCCGGCAGCAATTCCATCAAATCGGCTTCCACTTTCTCCGGCTGCGTGGCTTTCGTCAGACCGAGCAGAGAGGTGATCCGTTTGACATGAGTGTCCACGACCACCCCGGACGCCGTCCCGAACGCGACTCCCATCACGACGTTCGCCGTTTTGCGGCCAACTCCCGGCAGCTTGACCAATTCGTCCAGCGACGGCGGGATTTCACCATCGTGGTCTTGGACGACGGCTTTGGCCATCCCAATCAAATTGGCGGCTTTGGCGCGAAAGAAACCGGTCGTTTGCACCAGTTTCTCCACATCCGCCTGCTCGGCCTTCGCTAGCGCTGCGGCATGCGGATACCGCTGGAACAACGCCGGCGTCACGATATTCACCCGCGCATCGGTGCATTGAGCCGAAAGAATCGTCGCGACAATGAGTTCATACGGATTGCGATGATGCAGCGCACACTCTGCATCGGCATAAAATTCCGCTAACCGGTCAGCAATCTGCCGGGCCGCGGTCTTCCGGGCGGCTAACGATTTCGCAATTTTGGGCATCGGCAGCGAGCTTTCGTCTCAATGAACATGGTTCGGGCGAAAGATTATCATGTTCACCAGCGGCATTCCTTGGAACTGGGCCGGACGGCTATAATCCGGCTATCGGTCCCCTTTTGAGAGACACCCGCGGCATGCCTCACGTTGGTTTGTTCATCCCGTGTTACATCGACCAGTTGTACCCCGACGTCGGGTTCGCGACGATTGAACTGCTGGAAAAGCACGGCTGCACGGTCGAGTTCCCCGCCGAACAGACATGTTGCGGGCAACCAATGGCGAACACCGGTTGCACTGACGCCGCGATTCCGGTCGCGCGGAAGTATCTCGATATCTTCCGCAAGTACGAATACATCGTCTGCCCGTCCGGCAGTTGCACGGCGATGATCCGCCAGCATTATCACGACCTCGTCCATGATCACCCGGATTTCGAGCGTGTCACCACTCACACCTACGAACTGTGCGAGTTTCTGGTCGATGTGCTGAAAGTCGAAACGATCAAGGGCAGCTTTCCCTATCGTGTCGGACTGCACCAAAGCTGCCACGGTTTGCGCGAATTGCGATTGGGATCCGCGAGCGAATTGATGCAGCCCCGGTTCAGCAAAGCGGGGCAATTGCTCAAGGGTTTGGACGGCATCCAACTCGTCGAACTGAAGCGGGCCGATGAATGCTGCGGTTTCGGCGGGACGTTCGCCATTGCGGAAGAGGCTGTGTCCTGCATGATGGGGCTGGACCGCATTCACGATCACGAACAAGCCGGTGCGGAAATCATGACGGCAGGCGACATGTCATGTCTGATGCACATGTACGGCATGATCACGCGACAGAAGAAGCCGCTGAAAGTGATGCACGTGGCGGAAATCCTGGCCGGTCGGCAACCGCAGTAAGAAGGAATCGATCATGAAAGGGGTGCTGTGCGATGTGCCGCAGTCGCTGCTCAACGAACGCCGACGCACCGGTGCAGACCGCTGGGACGAATTGTGGGACGGAGTGCTGCACATGACGCCGAGCCCCAGTCGCGAGCATCAGGATTTTCAGGACGAGCTGCGGACATGGATTCGCAATCACTGGGCGCGGCCGTTCGGCAACCGCGTTCATCGCGATGTGAATGTCTGCTTGCCGGGTGGATGGCCGGACGATTACCGAATTCCGGATCTTTTGCTTTTGGACTCGCCTCGTTTCGGAATCGACAAGAACACGTACTTTGAGGGTCCACCACTGGTTGCCGTTGAGATTCACAGTCCCGGTGATGAAACCTATGAGAAACTCGATTTCTATGCGGAACTGGGTGTGCCAGAAGTGTGGGTGATTCACCGGGACACGCGCAAGCCGGAAATGTTTGAGTTGAAGCGAGGACATTTCGAACTCATCGCAGCGGATGCGGGGGGATGGTTCGTCAGCGCTGTCACTAACATTCGCATGAAGCCGCGTCGTCCTCGCAAGCTCCTGATTCAATATGCCGCGGACGGAACCACTGCGGAAGTCCTGCCGGAAACACCATGACCGCGACAAAAGTTCGTAAACATCCTGTGAACGCGGCCGTCTTTGTGGCGGATAACGACCGTGCGCACTGGCACGATCAGGCGTTGTGGTTCGTCCGTTCCAAACGGGACAAGATGGCGGCGACGCTGCCCGAGTGGGAAGAGCTTCGGCAACGGGCTTCGCAGATCAAGCTGCATACCATGTCGCGGCTGGCGGATTTGCTCGAAGAGTTCGAGCGGAATGCCACCAAACTCGGGGCGAAAGTCTACTGGGCCCGCACGCCCGCCGAGCACAACGAAATCGTGCTCAGCATCGTCAAGCAGCACAACGCCACGAAAGTGGTGAAGAGCAAATCGATGCTCACCGAAGAGTGTCACCTCAATCCCTTTTTGGAACGCAACGGGATCACCGTCACCGATACCGATCTCGGCGAATGGATTGTCCAACTCCTCGAAGAACCGCCCTCGCACATTGTGATGCCTGCGATTCACATCAAAAGGGAAGAAGTCGGCGACCTGTTCCACAAACACCTCGGGACCGACGCCGGGGCAACCGATCCGCCGTATCTCGTCAATGCGGCGCGCAAGCGGCTGCGCGAAGAATTCGTCGGCGCGGAGATCGGTCTCACCGGCGTGAACTTCGCGATTGCCGAAACCGGCGGGTTTGTCGTCTGCACCAACGAAGGGAATGCGGACCTCGGCGTCTCCCTGCCCAAGGTCCATATCGCCTGCATGGGGATCGAAAAGATGATCCCGCGTCTGAAAGACCTCAGCATCTTCCTGCGATTGCTGGGACGGTCCGCAACGGGGCAGCCGATCACCACGTATTCCTCGCACTTTCACGGCCCGATGCCCGGCGGCGAGATGCACATCATTCTCGTGGACAACGGCCGCAGCGACATTCTCGGCAGCGAAGAGTTCCGGCGGTCACTGCACTGCATCCGTTGCGGCGCGTGCATGAACACCTGCCCGGTCTACCGTCGTAGCGGCGGCCACAGTTATCAGACGACGGTGCCAGGGCCAATTGGTTCAATCCTCGCCCCATCGCGCGATGCCAAGACCTACAGCACGTTGCCGTATGCGTGCAGCCTGTGTGGTTCGTGCAGCGATGTCTGCCCGGTGAAGATCGATCTCCACACGCAATTGCTGTCATGGCGAAAAGAGATCGCCCACCGCAAGCTGCTGCCGTGGTCAAAACGCATGAGCATGACCCTCGCGGGGATGATGTTTCAGCGCACATGGCTGTTCACGATGATCGGCCGCTGGGGCCGCTGGCTGCTGCCGAAACTCCCGCGGTTCATGGTTTACAATCGCTTCAACGACTGGGGCAAACAACGCGAACTCCCGCCGATGCCGAAAAAGAGTTTTCGGGAGTTGTATGCGCAGCGAAAAAAGGAGCGATCATGACTACGCTGACAAAACTCCGTGGCGTAGTCCACGGGCGAATCATTGAGCTGAATGAAGAAGTTGATCTGCCGGAAGGAACAGAGATCACTGTTGATATCGCCCTCCCCAACGTTGCCGAGATTGTTCCCGAGCTTCCTCCTGAACTGGAAGCCGTTTGTGGCGCGTTAGCCGACCTGGGAGACGAAGTCGACGAATTCAATCGCTGGTATCGCGAGGCACGGCAAGCTGATGTCTATCGCGAGATTGATCCTGAATGACCTATCTCCTCGACTCCAATGTTTGTTCCGAGTTCATTCGCGGAAACCTCATCGTTTCCCGGCGTTTTCGTGTTCATTTCCCACAGATCGCGATCTCGGCGGTCTCGGTTGCGGAACTGTTTGTATGGGGATTTCGAGCGAAATCGTCTGCGCGTTGGCTGCCCTTGATCCGTTCGTTTCTGATTCGGGTCCCTGTGATTAATCTCGATTCATCAATTGCGGAGAGAATTGGACTCTTACGTGCCCAGTCATTAGATCAAGGCCACCCCTTGCCTCTGCCGGACCTCATGATTGCCGCGACAGCTCTCATCGAACAGGCGACTCTCGTCACTCACAATATTCGGGACTTCAGCGGAGTTCCCGGTTTGCAGTTAGAAGATTGGCAGATGCCATCCCCGTAAATGTTGGTAAGACAATGTCTCGCGAAACAATCCTCCGTTCGATCCGTCAGCATCTGCCGCAGTCGTCACCGTTGCCGGAGTTGACCGGGCAGTGGATTCAGTATCCCGATCCCATCGCGCAGTTCGCGAGTGTGCTGGAGATGATCGGCGGAACGTGCATTCGCGTGCCGACAGTTGGCGATATTTCTTCGGAGTTGGAACGCATCCCCGCTTACGCTTCGGCTCGAAAAACGTTGTCGCTCATTCCGGAAGTCGGACCGACGAATGTCGCGATGGAATCGATCGACGATCCGCATCAACTGGACGACATCGATTTTGCGATCCTTCCCGGCCACTTCGGCGTCGCGGAAAATGCGGCGGTGTGGGTGACCGATACCGGAGTGAAGCACCGCGTGATCTACTTCCTGTGCCAGCATCTCGCGCTAGTGGTTCCCGCCAACCAGATCGTGAACAACCTCGCCGAAGCCTACGAACGGATCGAATTCCGCGACCCGCACTTCGGTGTCTTCATCGCCGGGCCATCGAAGACCGCGGACATTGAACAATCGCTCGTCATCGGAGCACACGGTCCACGTTCAATGACGGTGTTCCTCGTCGGATAGGCTTCATTCGCGCACGGCAGCAGTCTTCGGGCGATGCGGCGGGGTGAACTTGATCCGTTCCACGAACCGCACCAGTTCTTTCGTCTGCGGATCAATGCGGCCACTACAAGCCGCCACGGCACGTATCACGTATTCATACCGCAATTCGTAATCGGCATCGATTTCCACTTCCACCGCTTGCGCCAGGGGATTACCTGTCCGGGCCAGCAACCGCAGAATTTCCGCGTTGAGGCGTTCAAATGCCGCGGTGTCCCCACCGAGCGAATACTGTCCGACGGTAATTTCCGTCAGCGTCCCGGCGGCATCGGAGCGCAGGCCCACACGAATCTCTGCGAGCCGATTGTTCGACACCTCCAACGGTGTTTCCACGGGAAGATAACGGACGAAATCACTTTCCCTGGCCGTAGATTGCAGTGAGCTGAAGGCGAGCACCATCAATAACAGGATCACACCAATCCACGATGCCAGCGGAAAGGAAATCCGGGAGGACACGGGCATCCGGAGTCGAAACCGCAGATGCGGTTCCCGTCGTAATCCGCGCGGGTCTTCCATCGACATCATGGCGTGTCCTCCGCGTCCTTCAGGGAGAACCGCTGGAAGCCGGCGTCCCGACAATTCTTCACCAACTGTTGAATCGCGCCCGTGGGGATTTCTCCTTCGGCTCGAATCAACACGGTGACGTTTTCCAACGTTTGCTCCGGCCGACTCCGTTCCAGATGCTGCCGCACCCGTTCTAATTCCGGTGCGATGCGATCCAGCGGGACTTCATTTTCCTCAATGGTCACCAGCGGAATATCGTCTCCCCGCGGATTAGTCGCGGTCGAGGGAAACGCCACCGACAACTCCAACTCGCGACGATTTTCGAGCAGAGGCAAACGTGCGATATCGTCTTTCGGCAGCTTGACACGCTCCATCGCCCGACCATTACGCGCCTGCACCGACGCAATCAGACACAACAGCACCAGCGTTGCCACTGTCGCCGCCACGTATTGCGGGAAGAGTTCCGTCTCGCCGGAATTCGTCGGACCACGCAATTTCATCGCGTCCTCTCCAACTCATGCTGTGTGCCACTGGCTCTGCCAGTGTCTTCGATTGATCGCGATGAAAAATGCACTGGCCGAACCAGTGGCACACGCTGAAATCAGTTGTCTGGCGTGACCGACAGGGACGAAGGCGTGGGCGACCATCGCGGGACCGGAGTTGTGGGCGATGTCGCGGTCGTGGTGATGCGATTCATTCCCTGAAAGCGTCGCAGCAGTTGTTCGCCGATATGCCCGGCTTCCATGACAAACTTCGCGAGCCGATTGCGAAACAGCGAATGACTGATGACCGCAGGAATGGCGACCGCGAGACCTTGCAACGTCGTGAACAGCGCCATCGCAATGCCGTCGCCAAGCTCATACGGCCGCACGGTCAGACTCGCCGCGGAGGCGACCTGGTGGTAACTCAACGCCATGCCATAGACGGTGCCGAGCAATCCGATCATCGGAGCGACCGAGCCGATCAACCCGAGATAACCGATCGAATGTTCCATCGCGAGGGCTTCTTCGTCGCCCGCTTCCTGCATCCCCTGCAGCACGTCATCGTAGCCGCCATTGATCCGCGACATCCCCCCGGCCAGCACGCGGCCGATGAACGAATCATTGGTTTTCGCGGCTTCGTAGGCTGCCTGATAATTTTTCTCGTTCAGCAACCGTTCGAAGTGTTCGAGGAACGGGTCCGGCAGATAATTTTCGCGGCGGAGTTCCAGCATATCGATGAAGATCAGGAAGACCATCACCAGGCCGATGAGGAGAATCAGGAACCCGAAGATCCCCGAAGTCCGCACCATCCGTGAGAAGAACGACTCCTCCATCCGGGGCAACGCCGCCGGGTCGGTCACCGCTGAGTTCGGGTTGACCGCGGGATTCTTCGGTCCGGCACCGTTTCCGGGCGGACCGGGGTTGTCCGGCGCGGCGGCATCCAGCAGGTCACCGCGCTGCGCCCACAGCGGGGAAGACATCACGGCACTGGTCATCGCCAATGCGAATCCGCAGCAGCACAGCCGCATCCACCGAGGGAAGGCGTTCATGAACGATCCATCCTTTGCGCGAGGCACGTGTGTGTCCGGGCCTGAAATCCTGCGATCCGTCGCCAGTGGGGAACCGAAGCAGAACGCAACGATCCGCCGGCGCATGCACGGGAAGACTCCCGTTGGGCGACTATTGTAAACACCCGCAATCCAGGATGCCAGACGAGATGGGGGGCTTCCGGCGAACTCCGTCAATTCGGCGAACTGCGGGGATTCTCACTGACCCGATTCTCACAGGTTCCCGCACGCCCTGGCCGCAACGTCCATCGCGGAGCGCGACAGGGCGACGTTACCGACGGATCGTGTCGTCCCGTTGCAATGTCGCCGTACGGTGGCGAATCAATCGGTCCACGCGCAACACATCACGCGCGGCGGGGAAAGTTCCGCCGCTGACTTGCGGTGGCAACGGTTTCGGCGGGGCAGTCGGCGTGGAGAACCCATCGGACAGCGTTTCCAGAAATGCAACGATGTCGTTCTCTTCGGCGTCGGTCAAACCGAGGCGACCGAGTTCATCCTTATTGACGTTTTCCTGCACATCGGGCGGGCCAAACGCATCCGGCGTGACATCCCGCACATTGTAAAAGTGGACGACTTCCTTCAAATCCTTGAAGACGCCGTTGTGCAGGAACGCTTTTACAAACTGCGGGTCCGGTTTCTTGGCGACGTTGCGCAGCGTGGGAACTTTCACCTTGCCGTGATGCTCGGGTTGTTTCACGATCGCCCCGATACCAAGGTCGCGGAACTTCGCGCCGTCGGGGTTGAACTCCGCGGCTTGCTGGAAGAACGGGTTCACGGTGTTCCGCGGGGTGCCGACATTGTCGTACGTGAAATCCGTGAACAACGGCGGCGATCCGTCGTCTCCCTTTTGATGGGGATGACATGCCGTGCAATTCGCTTTGCCGGCGAAGAGCGCCAATCCGCGCGTTTCCGCCGGAGTCAACGCCGCGCGATTGGCGAGGTAGGCATCGTACTTCGAACTGAACGCATTCACTTCGCGCGAGGATTCATACGCCGCAATAGCCTGCGCAATCTTGTGGAAGGCTTTGTCCGCGCCGCGTTCATCGACGTTAAGAACCTCTTTCCCAAAAAGTTGCTCTAACAAAGGACGATAGGCCGCCTTTTGGACTTTCTGCACGACGACCCAAGCACTGGCGTTGTTCATTTCCAGCGGGTTGAGGAACGGCCCTTTCGCCTGTTCGACGAGGTCCGCGCCACGACCATCCCAGAACTGACCGCCGACGTAGGTCTCATCTTTGTCATCATAGGTCCGGGCCGGGCTGTAAGACGCATAGGCTGCCGAGGGCGGCTTGCGATTCCCGAAACGACCTTTCAATGCACCGGGGTAGATGCCGGTCTGCCGATTGATTTCGCTGTGCGGCCCGCTGAAGCCCGCTTCGGGTCCATGACACGACGCGCACGATTGCCCGACCGGCGATGAAAGTTGATCGTCAAAGAACAACCGCTTGCCCGCTTGCTCGAGCGGCGTCAATTCGGCGGCCGTCAACGCACCGAAAGATGCGGTCCACAAAACTACGATCGCGAAGGCGGTTCGCATGGGATCTCTCCATCGCTCCAAATCCGAAAGCGGGTGATATCACAGGTTGCGTTCTCCGACAACGGCGGGTTTGACGGGCGGACCGACTTCTGCCCACGATGCGGCAACTTTTGCCGAAAGAGGACACATCCATGCCGCTCGATTTCCACAAGCTTTCCGTACCCACATCCTTTCTGGAACCCGCCGCGGTGGTCGGCCCGGCGACGTTTGCAGCATTTCTGGAAGGCCCCGCGGTTGCCGCCAACGGCGATGTTTACTTCACAGACATCATCAACAACCGCATTCTAAAACTCGATCCGCCCACCGGCCGGTTCACCGTCTTTCGCGAACCCAGCGGACGGACCAACGGTTTGCTGTTCGACAAAGAGGGCCGGTTGCTTGCCTGTGAAGGAAATGAGTTCGGCCCCAACGATGGCCACCGGCGCATCACGCGGACCGATATGGCTACCGGTGTGATCGAAGTCCTGACCGATCGGTATCAAGGCAAGCGCTACAACGCCCCGAATGATATCGCGGCCTGTTCCAACGGTCTCATTTTCTTCACCGACCCGTGTTACGGTGACCGGGCCACCATGGAACTCGATCACGAATCGGTGTATCGCATCGACCTCAACGGTCAGGTGACACCGGTGTTATCGCAGCCGCAGATCGATCGCCCCAACGGTATCGCGCTGAGCCCTGATGAGCGGACGATGTACGTCGTCGACAGTTGCCCGGTGCTGGGACGCAATCGGAAAATCTGGGCGTTTGACCTTTCACCGACGGGAACGTTATCGAATCAGCGGTTGGTGGTTGACTTTGCTCCCGGAAGAGGCGGCGACGGGATGTGCGTTGATTCGCAGGGACATCTCTACATTGCTGCGGGCGTCAACCGGCCACGGGGTCCGCACGAAACGGCGGATGTGCCGCCGGGCATTTACATCTTCAGCCCGACCGGCGAATGTCAGGGGCGGATTCCGATTCCCGAGGACGTCATCACGAACTGCACTTTCGGTGGTCCAGATTTGAAAACGCTTTATATCACCGCGGGAAAAACGCTGTTTCAGGTACGGACATCGATTCCCGGTTGGGTCGTTCACCGCACGTAACCATTCCTCGCTGTGTGGTTAGCCGGGGAGTAATTTCCATGTCTTCAGGAAGTAATACACAGAGAGGGAAAACCCGACGACGATTACCGTCCAGCGAACAACGCGCCGGTCGAGCCGTCGTGCGACTGCCGCGCCGCTGACGCCGCCAATCACTGCGGCGATGGCCATCGGAATCGCATACCGCCACTGCACCGGTCCCTGCACGATAAACACAATCGCGGCCAAACCATTGATGCAGGTCCCGAACAGCGACTTCAGCGCGTTCATGCGGTGGATATCGGACAGCCCCATCATCGCCAGGGCGCTGAGCATCAGAATGCCGATGCCAGCGCCAAAATAGCCGCCATAGATCGACACCAGGAATTGAAAGCCGGCGATGACCACCATCGTGCCGAAGGACGGATCGGAATGCGGCTGCCCGATGCCGGTCTTCTTGGCAATCCACGGCTGAATGGTGAACAACGTGGATGCGGTGAGAATCAACCACGGCACCAGCAGCTTGAACGACTCCGCGGGAAGGGCAATCAGCAACCACGACCCGATCAAGCCGCCCAAGATCGAAGGCAAGAGCAGCCAGCGAATCCAGCGGCGCGTGCCGAGGAAGTCGCGGCGATAGCCCCAGATGCCGCCGATTGAACCGGGTAGCAGGGCGACGGTGCTCGTTGCATTGGCCTGTACTGCGGAAAGTGCTCCGCCGCCGAGCGTCCAATCGAGGACGGGAAACGTCAGCAGTGTCCCTCCGCCCGCGATGGAATTGACGGCTCCTGCCAGAAAGGCGGACAGACACAACCAGAAGTCTTGCATGGAGCGCTTTCAGGGGCGGGACAAAATGGCGGGACCGGTCTTCGGCCAATTCTGCCGATTGCCGCCGCGAGTGCAATTCGGGGGACGTATTTTTGTAAAACTCTCGACCATTTTCCGTCGTGAATGGTTCGCAGGCGATGATCAACGCCGTCATTTTCACCGTTCGTCACCGATGGATCGGCATGCAATTCGTGTGCGTCAGAAGCGTCATAACCTTATGTCAAGCATCACGATGGCGTGTTTCCACAACGGCTTCGTCAACTCAACAACGGCGCGTCAAAACCTCGTCTCGACACATTTCATTCCAGACTTTAAGATTCGCGCGACCACGGAGGCGAAGCAGGACGCGGAGCCTCGTGGTATTGAAACCTTTCTGGCGACCGATGCGGGCTCCGTTCGCTTCGATCCGCCGTCCGGTGATCCGTCCATCAACCAGGGATCGGTTGAATGCGCACCACAGCGTGGCTGTTGCCTGTTGGTCTTGTGCTTGCCGTCATCGGCGGTTGCTCCTCCTCGCGCTTTAGTTTGGCAAAAGCGGACCCACCCGCGAAAAAGCCCAAGGATGCCGATCAAGTCGTTTACGGCAATCCCTGGAAGCGGTCCAAGAAAGAAGACCCGAAGCCTTCCGCGGAAATGACGGCGGAAATGGCGAAGGTCCGTAAAGACATGGACGCTGCCAAAGCCGCCAACAACGATCTCACTCCGTGGCTGAAGAACGCCGCGGAAGCCGAAGGCAAAGGGGATCTGGCCGCCGCCAAGGGGTTGTATCAGAAGATTCTCGACAAAGACCCGAACAATGGCGAGGCCCATCATCGTCTCGCGGTGATTGCCGATCAGCAACAGGATGCCCGCAAGGCGGACGAACATTATCTGAAGGCGTTGACCGTCAATCGTCGCGACGCCGATTTGCTCAGCGACATGGGGTATTCGCTGTACCTTCGCGGAAAATTCGACGAGAGCGAAAGCCGGTTGAAGGAAGCACTCGAAGCGAATCCGTATCACCGCGGGGCACAAAGCAACCTCGGCTTGGTTTATGGTCGCCAAGGAAAATATGACCAGGCGTTGGCCTCGTTCCGGCAATCCGGGACGGAATCCGAAGCCCAGAAAAACATCGCCCAACTCTTCCCGAACGGCCGCCCGAACGCAGCCGCGGGACAAGGCAACGGGACCGCGGTGGCAGACAACAATCGTCGCGGTGCCCCGGCGCTCCCCGTGGATGTGGACCAGCGCATGAGTGACGCGTCGTTTCCCGATGTCGTGAAAAGCATGCAGCAGGCACGGGAAGCGGCCGAGCGTGCCCGGGCTCAGCAACCACCGGGACAAATGGGAACGAATCCGAACGCCGGTCAGCCGCTCATGAGCGCCGCACCGTCCATAAATAACGCCGTCGGCATGAACAACCCCGCTGGCTCCAACAACGCGTTTCCGAATCCGCAAAACGGCGTGCCGACGAACTGGCCGCCGGTTGCAGCGACCGCGCCGCCGACGTTCAAGCCGTTGGGTGGATCGAACGGTGCTCCGTCAGCACAGCCGGGTGCATCGCCGACAGGGAACTGGGCGAACCCCGCTCCGAACTCCATGACCACGGCGATTCCGATGAATGCCGCCAAACCGCAAGACGCCGATCCGTTCTGGCGCGGGAATCTCGATAAAATCTCCGCTCCGACAAGCAATCCCGCGGCCCCGCCTTCCAATGCTTTCGCCGCGAACATGAGCCCGCCACCGAATTATGGCGCGGGAATGAATCCGCCGCCGGACAACATGTGGGGCGCTCCCACCCCACCCACGGCGATGGGAAATTCGTTCCCGCCGCAGAATTTCAACACACTGGGAAATGGCATCAGCCCGGCGGGCTATGTGGACCCATCGAATCCGAATGTGTCGCGCTCGAATTCGTCCATGAATGACTCCCAGCGGATTGCCGCCCAGATGGCGATGCAAACCGGACCGGGCGGGTTGTTGCCGGTGGTGAATGCCGGTCCGACCGCCGCACCGCTTCCACCGACCAATCCCGGCAATGGCGTGGGCTGGGCTTATGGTGAGATGAGCGGCAATGCCAATCGCCATGTGGAGAACGCGATGTGGTCCAGTCCCGAGGGAATGAATCGCGGCGTCCCGGCCAACAACGCCTCGCAGACGAATCCGGCACCCGGTCAGCCGTGGGCCGACTGGGCGTCACCGGCCCCGGCGACCATCAACTGGCAGGATGATGCTTCCGGCAATCCCGCATCGGCAATCCCGAATTGGAACCCCAACGGGGCGAATACTGCTCCCCCCACGAATGGTGCGGGATCGATGCATCCCCAATGGAACGGCGGCGGAAACAATAACAATGGTGCGATGATGACCAACCCCAATGCGAACGTGGACACCTATCGCTGGGATGGGACGCCGGTCAACGCACCGGCTGACAACCGCGCACGAAACGATGCCGGGACCAATTCCACGACCATACCGAATTGGCCGTATGCGCCCACTCGGCCGTGAGTCGTGTTCGACACTGGCGGCTACGTACGAAATGACAGAAGCCCGGGGATCGGTTCCCCGGGCTTCTGGTGCTTTATGAGATCGGCAGTCTGGTTGATGAAGGGCTAGATTCCGAAGCCACCGCCGCCACCAAATCCGCCACCACCGCCACCA
>JAKFUG010000055.1 GCA_021732785.1 Planctomycetaceae bacterium | reverse complement strand
TTTTTTCTGGAGTGACCCGCAATGGCTTACAGCCTCCCCGCTTTGCCGTATCCGACCAATGCCCTGGAACCGCACATCGATGCCAAAACGATGGAAATCCATCACACGAAGCATCATCAGGCTTACATCAACAATGCGAACAACGCGCTGAAAGATCATCCCGATCTCGCCGCGCTCGATGCCGAAACGCTGATTCAAGACTTGAGCAAAGTCCCGGAAGCGATCCGCACGGTGGTCCGCAACAATGCTGGCGGCCATGCCAATCACAGTCTGTTCTGGACGGTGCTGGCTCCCAATGCCGGTGGCGAACCCACGGGTGAACTTGCCACGGCGATCAATGAAGCGTTTGGCAGTTTTGCCACGTTCAAGGAAAAATTCGCCGCCGCGGCCACCACGCGCTTCGGCAGCGGTTGGGCCTGGCTGGTGAAGTCCGGCGGGAAGCTGGAAGTGGTGAGCACGCCCAATCAGGACAGCCCGCTCATGGAAGGCAAAACGCCGCTCCTCGGTCTCGACGTGTGGGAACATGCTTACTATCTCAACTATCAGAACCGCCGCCCGGATTACATCACGGCGTTCTGGAGCGTCGTCAACTGGCCGGAAGTCGCCAAGCGGTTCGCCGCCGCGAAGTAAACCGTTCGCGATGTGACCATCGACAACAGCCCGGCACGTCTGCACGTGCCGGGCTGTTGTTTTTTGAACGCCACGAGCCGGAAGCGCAAGCGCCCGGTTTCCTCGAGCACGCACGGCCGATTGAACAATCGCAATATGAGAGCAGTGGGGAGAGTGCGGGACGACTGGGAGAGAGCGTTTGAAGCGTGACATTATGAAAGCAGAAAGCCCAAGCATAACAACCATCCCTCTCCGCGAATGGGCTTACGCGAAGATTGGGGCTGGAATTGATTGGTTCCCATCAGAAAATGCTCCGCACCCTGCGAGAGAATGGCTCAATCGAGTCGGAAAGCCGACGAAACGCTCACCAGGGCTTCCTCCCGTTGGTCGTCCAGCCCCGGCCACCCGCCAACCAAACGAGACCTTACCCCCCTTCGCTTGTCGAGACGCCCGGAACCAGCGGTTGAACCGTGCCACTCGCTGCTTCTGCAAACGAGATGGTACGCCGTTTCGACGCCTCTTGTCGTCGCTTAGCGTCGGCGGTGATGGCAGAAATATCGCCACCGAAGGCATCCGAGATGCGTTCACGAGTCCGGTGGATATCCACAATCGTGGAGTCGACCGGCTCACGCTTCTTCGTCGGTTGCGTCATCCAACATCTCCTCAGGCGTGCAGATCAACGGAACAAAGCAGCCTTGCTCAATGAGCGCGGCTTGAATTCTAGGGAGAATCCTCGCATTGGCAATGTGCGAGCAATTCCAGGTCAACAAATAGTCGATCCGATGATAGGATGCGACCGCAATGTGCAAGGCATCAACCTGGGCTTTCGGTGGGAGAATTGCCCGCGACATGATCGCGTTGGCGATCGCGTCGATTTCCGGACCCAATTGCAACGAGGGGATGTCTTCCAGCGAATCGAGCCGCTCTTGTGCCCGTAACGGATCGCCATCGGCAGCCTCGTCGATCACATACTGCGATGTCACGAGTTCGTACTGGAATCGCTCCTGTTCCCACCAACGCCGAGTCAACAATTGTCGGGCAGCGGTGACAACCTGCCCGCTCGGTCGCTGCCGCAAATAGCTGACAATCGAGGTCTCGATGTAAACGCGGGGCATTGTAGGCTCGGTTCACTCGCTGTGATTTCTTCCCGCAGCGCTCAACTGCTTCGCGGACGAAGCGGTTGCATGTTCCTCATTTCTCATAGTAATAAACTTTCCCGAATTTGTGATCGTAGCCGTGCTCCTCGCACCACTCCGGAAACGTTCCGACCGGATTCGCGATGTAACTTTCCCAATGTTCAAGCAACGCTTCAAGCATTTCGACATCAACGAGAAGTCCGGCGAATGGCGCTGGATCAGGTGCGGCTTTGACCACACTCCTTGCGCTCGCCAATTCGCTTTTGGCAGTTTCAAGGTCACCGCAGAGCTTGCTTTCACCAATGTGGTGTGTCACGAAATCGGGATAATCCAGCAGTCGATTCACCAGCTTCTGTCGAACTGGAATATCCTCCGGTTTCAAATCGAGTGCTTTGAAGAGAAGTTCAAATTGACCGGAGAGAATTCCCAGCCAGCGGAGAGCGATTTGCGAGCGGTCGTCCTCAATCAACCAGTTCTCTAAGGTTGGCTTCACGAAGCGAGTGAGAAGCGGTTGCGAAAGGAACTGGTGCGTCCGTGGAGTCCTTGCATTGAATTCCAAAATCTGTTGAGTGACGGCTCTAGCTGTGGCAGCGTCCCATTGCTTGGCAATCGCCAGGAATGCCTCCAAGGCTCGAAATGCCTCGCGACGCAATCCCTTTTCCCGCAGACGACAATACTCCGCCAGTTGAGTCGTCGACGGCGAACCGTCAAGCGCATTGGCAACTTCAACCAGACCCTCGAAATTAGCTTGGTTCCAATAGTACATACGGTCTCTACGTG
Organism: Planctomycetaceae bacterium; assembly: GCA_021732785.1. Classification (GTDB taxonomy): domain Bacteria; phylum Planctomycetota; class Planctomycetia; order Planctomycetales; family Planctomycetaceae; genus DSVQ01. The sequence goes on along the minus strand of JAKFUG010000055.1, from coordinate 84,490 downwards.
CGAAACGGCTTTTCAATGCCCGCAGCCATTTGTTTCACAACTCACAACCGTTGGCGCGCCGCCGTTTCTGGCTTTCCATTCCTGGTGGGCTTCGTGGTCGCCGATGATGATTTCGAAGCCGAGGTCTACAAAGATTTCAGTTCGTCACCGAACCCACACGCGACTCGAAGCGGGCGATTTCTTCTCGGAATTGTTTGATGCGCTTTTTCAGCGAAAACAACGTTAGTTCCTGCACGTGGGCGTCCGTCCCCGTCTCTTGTCGTTTCCGCTCGTAGAGTTCCTCCATCATCGCAAGCTTGACGCGCGTGTTCTCACACTGACGGCGATTTTCCAGGGTCATGGCATCACCTCGATCAGACCTTTGGGAACCTGACTGCGGTCGGTGGCAAAGATCTGTTGCGTGAATTGGTCGAAGGCTTCCTGTTCCACGAATTCCATGTTGACGAACGGCAAACCTCCGAGCAACTCCAATTCGGCATCGGGATCGCGCGGAAGTCCGGGGACAATCAGCAGGACACAATCAATGTCGTTTGGTTCCAGCTTATCAGTCACAAAGCTACCATTCACGACAATTCGGGGAATGCCGACACGTCGCGCGAGGTCAACGAGCCAACGTACCGATTCCATTTGCACCCGTCGCAGTTCTGACTGCTGTCCGAAGCGCGCTGCGATTTCCTCCAAGTTGGCCGGATGAATTCCCGGCGGCAGATAGCCGTTTTCGTTGAAGCTCGGGATCATGGCCGATGCTTATCGAGGTTATTTGAACTCGGAATATGATAAATGCACCATCAACCGCCGCATCCGTTTGTCTCACAACTCGCGACCGTCGGGGCACCGCCGTTTCTGGCTTTCCATTCCTGGTGGGCTTCGTGGTCGCCGATGATGATTTCGAAGCCGAGGTCTTCCACCATCTTGAAGTCGTCTTCCGCGGGCTGGCCTTTCGTCGTGAGGTAGTCGCTGACGAACATCGAGTTCGCCGCGTAGAGGCTCATCGCCTGCATCGACCGCAGGTTCACTTCGCGGCCGCCGGAGACGCGGAGTTCCGCCTGCGGGTTCGCCATCCGGAACAGGCACAACGCTCGCAGACACTCCCGCGGCGTTAGTTCGCGGACATCGCCCAGCGGCGTGCCATCAATGGCGTGCAGGAAATTCACCGGCGTCGAATGGACGGCGAGGTCGCGCAGCTCGAACGCCACGTCGACAAGGTCGCGGTCCGTTTCACCCATGCCGACGATGAGCCCGCTGCACAATTCCAGCCCGGCGTCCCGGCACGTCTTCAGCGTGTTGATGCGGTCCTCGTAGGTGTGCGTCGAGCAGATTTTCTCGTAGAACCCGCGGCTGCTGTTGAGATTGTGGTTGATGCGGTCCACCCCGGCGGCTTTCAACGTCTGGGCTTGGTCGGGCGTGAGCAGACCGAGGCAGCAGCAGATGTGGAGACCGTATTCGTCCTTGATCTTCTTGACGGTGCTGGCGATGTGCCCCACTTCGCGATCGCTGGGACCGCGGCCGGACGCCACGATGCAATAGGTGCGCGCCTGGCTCTCGACGGCCCGTGCGGCGCCTTCCATCAACTTCGTTTCGTTGAGCAGCGCGTACCGTTGAATGGGGGCATCGGAGATGATCGACTGCGAGCAATAGCCGCAATCTTCCGGGCAAAGACCGCTTTTGGCGTTCTTCAGGAAGTAGAGATGGACCTTGTGCCCGTGGTATCGGCGACGGATGCGATACGTCGCGGCGAGGAGATCGAGCAGTTCAACATCCGGGCTGCGGAGAATATCGAGCCCTTCCTCGACGGTGATGCGATGCCCATCGAGCACGCAATCCGCCAGAGCATGCCAGTCGGTCGAACGGTCCGCCATCACGTGAGGAGCATCCATCGGCAATCGATCCAAAGCATTACGAAAACGAGACTTTCGGCGCGGTCCGCGCACGGGAATGGACCAGTTTACCGTCGAAACGAATCGTCCGCCAACCCCGCTGTGCGGTTTCAATGTGCGAGGAGTGGGCGCCAATGAGAAGAGAAAAACGATTGCAAAATGCAAATTGAAAAATGAAAAGTGCAAATTGAAGGGAGTAAGTATCTATTACGACGGAGCCCTTTTTGACAATTTGCAATTTGCACTTTTCAATTCTCAATTTGCAATCGTCTCTGCGCTGTCACCGTTCGAGTTCACCCGGCACAATCCGTTCCCCTTCCCAGAACCATTCTCCGTCCTTGCGTTCCAGCAGGCGGTGTTGGCTGCCGGGGGCGGCGGGGAGATCGATCTTCGGCAACCAGTGGGCATGGTCGTGGATGACGGCGGCGTACTCCGGTTTGGCCGCGAGATTGGTCCACTCGTTCGGGTCGGCGACCATATCGTAGAGTTCCTGCGAACCATCGGCGTAACGGATGTATCGCCATTTTTCCGAGCGGACGGCGTGGTTTCCCTGATTATGCGTGGTGATCGCCGGCCATTGCCGCGGCGTGGCGACATCCCGCAGTTGCGGCACGAGACTGTGACCTTCGACATCGCTCCGCGCCGGGAGTCCGCACAGTTCGAGCAACGTTGGATAGACATCGAGCAACTCGACGGGTTGTGAACACGACACGCCGTGTGGCAGATCAGGCCCGGCGAAGATCAACGGCACGCGCGTGGAGCGTTCCCACAGCGTGTTCTTGCCGGAGATGCCTTTCTCGCCGAGATGCCAGCCGTGATCGGACCAGAACACAATGAGCGTATCTTTGTCGCGGCCCGTAGCTTTCAGTGCTTCGACCACACGGCCGACTTGGCTGTCCATTAAACTGATCGAAGCGAGGTAAGCTCGCACCAGCGGTTGCCATTCGTTGTACTGCTTCAGAGCTGACAACCGCGGTTCGGGCAATTTCCAATGCAGATACCACGCGAAGTCCGGCACGTCATCGCGGTCGTTCTCCTTCACCGGCGGCATCTGCAACGTCGATGTCGGATAGAGATCGAACCACTTCTGCGACGCAAAACACGGCACGTGCGGCAATCGAAAACCGACACCCATGAAGAACGGTTTTTCGGCGGGTAACGTCTTCAATTGTTCGATAGCCGCATCGGCGATTTTCCAGTCGGCCTGCTGGGTGTCATCCTCGGGAAAGACGCCCCAATCCATTGCGGGATGGTCCCAGTTGCCGTGTGAAAGCCGTTCTTTCGGCTTCGGCATCCCCGGTGCGGCACCCCACACAGTGACCTCGGCGGCACGATCTTTCGGTAGGATCGAACCATCGTGATAAATCTTCCCGAAAACGCTGGTGTGATACCCCGCGCGACCGAACGACTGCGGCAAAGTGACCGCCTCGTGCGTCGTGTCGACCTGTCGCATGCCCGGCACCAGCGTGTAGATGCCGGTGGATGACGGTCGCTGCCCGGTGAGTAAACTCGTCCGCGAGGGATTGCACAACGGCGACTGACAGTGCGCGTTCGTGAAGAGCACGCCGCGCGCGGCGAGGGCATCCATGTGCGGCGTCTGTGCCTGCGGATGGCCTTTCAGGCAGCCGATCCAGTCGTTGAGATCGTCCGCGGCGATCATCAACACATTGGGCCGTTCTGCCGCAGGAACGGTCGTGCTAATCGATAACAGGGCCATGAGAATGAACGGACGACGCATCGGATGCTCGATTGCTATGAGTGGCGTTTGTGCGGGCAGGATATGGGCCGCACCGGTGATTCATCCGCTCATCACGCGGAGCGTGATGGCTACTATGGTGGCCATCACGCTCCGCGTGATGAGCGGTACGTTTTGACACGCGCGGATGACACTCTACTCCGCGGTCACCATTTTACCGCACGACGGGCAACTCGTCGCGCGGCGTTGCAACGGCTCACCACACCCGGAGCAAGTGCGGTCTTCGGCTTTTTCTTCTTCTGCCTTCAGGTTGGGTAACAACTTGACTAGCAGGAAGACGCTCCACGCACCGAGACCGGCCCCGAGAAGTGCGGAGATGTAGACAATCACAAATGGAGCCTCGAGCATGACAGTGTCCGGTCCGGTATGCCCCGCGGTGATCATGCAGATCACAGTGGCAAACAGGGCCGCGAAGAATTCCCCGCCGAACCAGGCGATTACCAAAAGGAACTGAAACCATCCGGCTTTGCGGCCGCGCGAACGGCAGAGGGCACCCAACTTCCGGCAGAAGTGGATGAGAATGAAAATCTCAATCACAATCAACGTCCCTTCTTCTTGCCACCGGCGGCGGGTTCGGCATCGGTGAATGGCGGCCGTTCAAACGTTTGGCCATCACCGGTGACGCGCGGGTCGCCCGCATGGGTGAGAATGCCCATCAATTGCTTCGACATCGCTGCACGGGTCTCAGTGTATTGCGGATTCGTGACCACATTGTCCATTTGATCGGGGTCGGTGCGCAGATCAAACAATTCTTCCGCGGGGCGTTTGCCGAAGGCGTAGTCGTAGTGGCGTTTCCATTGCGAATTGTCGCGCTGATGAATGAGCCAGGCTTTGGTGGGACCGGCGTCCATATCGGCGAAGGCGAGCCGCGTGTTTTCTTCCAGTTGATCGAGCGGTGGCAACGGTGTGGATGCCGCCGCGAGGGGTGATCCGAATGGCCAGCGGTCCGGAGCGAAGTTACGGATGTAGAGAAAATCTTTCGTTCGCAGCGCCCGTTGTGGGTACGGCAGATTGTCCTCGCGGGCATTGCCGACGTGGCGTTCACGGCCGGTGATGACATGCGTTCGCGTGGGGTCGATCTGGCCCGACTTGTCGGACTTCAACACCGGCAACAGACTGCGGGCATTCATCGCTGCGGGATGTTTCACGCCAGCGAGATCGAGGAACGTCGGAGCCAGGTCGGGCAGCATGGTGAAGTCATCCACCACGCGACCACCGGGGACGCCGGGCCCGCGGATGGCGAGACTTACACGGACGCCGAAGTCGTAGAGATTGCACTTTCCGCCGGGGAAACCGGGGGCACCGTGATCGCCGCTGACGACGACAATCGTCTTGTCGAGTTCCCCCGCAGCTTCAAGTTGTTTGAGGATCACGCCGACGCCGCCATCCCACGCCTGAATCTCGCCGAGGTAATCCGCGAAGTCTTCCCGCACCTCGGGCACATTCGGCAGGAACGCGGGGAGCTTCCCATCCAACGCATCGGGTTCGATATTCCACAGCGCTTTACCAGAACCCTTGATCCATGTGCGATGCACATTCGTCGGGCCGAACCAGTAACAGAACGGTTGACCGTCCTTTCGATCATTCAGAAAAGTCGAAAAATTGTCGCGCACGTTGGCATACATGCGGGACTTCGCTTCGTCCATCGGCACACCGTCCGCGATCAGTTTGGTGACGTTTTCCGAGAAATTGTTGAACTGTCCACCCGCTTTTTCGTAGGCGAATTGTCCTGCCCCATACGGTGCGTCATTTGGAGTGCCGGGACTCCAGACTTTGTACGTTTCGCCGATGTGGTAACCCGCGTCCTTGAGCAACAACGGCCACGACGGGATGGAAGAGTCCCACTGCGCTCCGACGAGAATCGCCCCACGGCCGGTGTTGAAAAAATATCGCCCCGATAGCAACGAACTGCGGCACGGCGTACACGATGGCGCGTTCACGAACGCATGCCGAAACAGGACGCCTTCTTTTGCAATGCGATCGATGTTCGGTGTCCGCACCACATCATTCGGTGAGGGCTTGCCATCGACCGCGGCATACGCGCTGGCGTAACGACCCCAGTCATCCGCGAAGCAGAAGACGATGTTAGGCCGCTCCGCGGCAGCGGGAGATGATGTGAGCGGAATCGCGAGCACGAAAACGCAGATGACACGTACACAACTCATGGTGATGGCTCCATGACATTCAGGGACCACGAGGGAACATCGCTGCGAGCAACTCTGAAGCGGATCGCCCCATCAGGAGTCTTCTCCGCGAACCAGATTGGATCGTCACCGGAATTGTCAAAGAGGAAGGCGCGGTGAGACAGATTCAAGGCTTGTGGCAGCAAATGAATGGATCGCGCATATCGCTCAATGACTTTTTGCGGGGGCACGGCATGCTGACCAAGGTGGACACGGTTTTCGATGCGACCGAGATTGATCGCAACATCCTGAGTTGCCAAGAAGTACAGATACACGAGGTATCCGGCAGACTGCGCCTGTTGTAGAAACTCGATCTTCGACGGATGGGACATTACCGTTTCGTAGGAAAACGACTTTCGGTTGTGCAACAAGTTATTGCGCAGGACATCCGCAATCGTCGCGGCCACATACGAATCGACGGTGTTGGGGTCGCAGATGATCGATGTGCCGAAAATACGTGCCTCTGACAAGAAGGCGTTGTGACTAGCGGGCAGGCGTGCCATAGCAATTCCGATGAACATGGCTTTCGGATCGGAATCGCCCCAAAACGGTCCGAAATCGAACTTACCGGACCGTAACGCCACTTCTATCTCGTCCGCATTGATCCAATGGTGCAGATGAAACTCGCCCTGGGAAGAGAACTCTTTCGCCAGCTTGCGGACGAGCGACGATTTACCAGAACCGTTTGGCCCGGCAAAAATCCGTAACCGTCGGCGCTGGCCGGTCATTGCGGCACCACAGTCCGCGGTTCGGAGATCGCTCCCAAATCTTCTACCGTCCCATCGGGGTATAATTTGACCAATCGCTTGGAGCGAATCACCATTACCGCTAATCCCGCGGCAAAAGCTTCCTCGCGGGCTTGCTGAGCCATTTGATGCAAGGCGGCCTCAATGGCTGCGGGATTGACCACATCTTCGCGATCATCCTCGTTGTCGACTGGCATGCAACGCATCCCTCTTAATGTTCAGCGCCAACCTTCTGGTAAAGCTCTTCCATTTGGTCGAGAATTTGGCAAGCCGCACTGAACCATTCCGGCTTCAAGACGCATGATGGATGTCGGACAATAATCGATTCAAACTGGTTGCCGACGATGTGAATTCGATCCAGCAATTCGTGACAGCCGAAAGAACCCGGAACCCAGCGTTCCGGTTCTTCGATTTCAAGTTCACACAACAGATCGTGACGTCTTTCTTCGTGATCAGGATCGATCAGCATGTCGTCCTCTACTTCGGAATCCGGTTCAACGTGTAGTACGCTTCCTTGTGCACCAGCGGTTGGTCGTTGGCGTTCTTCACACCCGCGGAAACGAGTTCGTGGATGTGGCCTTCCTGCAGGCCCTCAATCACCAGTCGCACGGACTTGTTATCCTCCGCGACGGTAGCGGATTTGATCGTTGGCGTGGTGAAATCGACTTCCGGGCTGCCGTATGCGGATTGGAAAATGTAGGTGTAGGTTTGCAGCTTGTACGACTCCACATCGGCGGCCGTTTCGCGGTGGACCGGTTCGGTGAAAGTCAGCTCGAAACCGTCTGGTTTGGCCCGCATTTCGTGGATTTCAAAGGGTGTCTTACCGGTCCAGTTGAGACGTTCCAGCGCATACGGTTTGTTGCCGCGGCTGCCCCATCCGCGATTCGTGCCGCCGACGAACATGGCTCCGTTCGGTGACATTTCCAGCGTCAATGTCCCCGACGCAAAACCTTCACGGAAGGGGAAGCAGACGCCCTGGTAATGTCCGTCGACGGTTTCGAGGAAACATCGCATCACCGTGCTGTTGGTCTGATCGCCGACGAACATCTGATTCTCAAATGGACCGAACTTACCGCCGCTCGTGTCGCACGTCACGCCACTCGCCGATTGGCCCATTTTCTTGTACGGGAAGAGAATGATCGGCGGTTCGTACTCGGGAATCTTCTTCGCTTCGGTCATGAACCGGCTGCCCGATTGCGGTTCCTGCGGCTTCGTCGGCAGCACGGCTTTCACTTCCGGCAGGTCGTACCATTTGAAGCCACCGGGGTGACCGACGAACTTGCCAGGGATGAGGTGCTTCAGGGCACAGGTGCCATTCCACGGGCCTTGATTGTCGGTATAGAACATGTCCCCCGCGGCGTTGGTACCAATGCCCCCCGGTGAGCGAATGCCGCTGCATGTCGGGATCGATTTGCCATCCGGCGTCACACGCAGACACCAGCCGCGGTACTTACTGTCGCTGCCGAACGAACCCGTCAGACAGAGGACAACCCAGATGTTGCCCTCTTTGTCGAACTTCGATCCGAAGGCATATTCGTGATAGTCACCGTTGATCTGCCAGTCGTCGTTGACGACCTCGTAGACATCAGCGACACCGTCACCATTGCTGTCTTTGATGCGCGAGACATCGCCGCGCTGCGTGAGGTACAGCCAGCCATCCTTGTGGGTCAGGCCGAGGACTTCGTGGAGGCCATGCGCAAAACGCGACCATTTCTGTTGACCGGCGTCCGCGAAGGGATTCTCGACCATCCAGACTTCGCCCCGGCGAGTGGAGACCGCGAGACGTCCATCCGGCAGCAAGTCGGTTGCCCCGGTTTCAAGGTACGCATCTTTCGGAATCGAAAACGAAGTCAGCTTGTAGAAGTCATCCTCCACCGGTGCCTGAGCGAATCCCGTCGATGTGGCGAAAATCAGGCAAAGCGACAACCAACGCATGGAACGTACTCTTTCTCAAGAGAGGCTGAATCTCGGTACGAGGTCTGCCCCACGAACGGAGTAATAATCGGTCGAACGGCCTGAACGGTGGCCGAGACAGAAAACTCGTACACATCAGTCTATCCGCCCGCATCAGTACGACACAATCCGGCCGCGAATCACGTAACTCCTCAATCCGTCGCAAGTTGACGCCAGTGCATCGACGATTTATCATGTAAGGCGGGCCGTTGACCGCGCGGATCGCCCTTGTGCCTCACTCGCTCTGGGAGGACCCCCCCAATGAGTTCGACTGTGTTTCAGCGAACCGTTCTGACCTGTGCCGTTTCTCTGTTCATCGGGGGCAGCGGGATTCTGGCCGACGATGCGGCTGTTCCGCCGCGGATGAACGCCCCGCTGCTCGACGCGCTGATGGCGCAGGAACTGAAAGCGCCGCTCTCACCGCCCATTGGTGACGAACAGTTTTTGCGCCGCGTGACGCTCGATCTTGTGGGTCGCCAGCCGACGCCCGACGAGGTGGCGGACTTCATGGGAAGTACCGCCGCCGACAAACGTTCGCAAGCCATCGAACGGTTGCTCGCCGACCCGGAATTCGGTCGCAACTGGGCGGCGTACTGGTCCGACACGATCGGCTATCGCATCCCGCCGCCGGAGCTGACCTTCCTCAACTACGATCCGTTCAAGGCTTGGCTGGCGACCAGGCTGAACGAGAACACGAGTTGGGACGAAGTCATCCGCGATGTCCTCTCCGCCACCGGCAAAGTGAAAGACAATCCGCCCGTCACCTTCGTGGCGTACCACGAAGCTCACGCCCAGCGATTGGCGTCGGAAACCGCCCGCATTTTCCTGAGTCTGCAACTCGGTTGTGCCCAGTGCCACGATCACCCGTTCGACGACTGGAAGCGCGAGCAGTTCCATGAACTCGCGGCGTACTTCACCCGCGCGTCGGTGAAATTCCCCTGGAACGAGGGCATCGAAACGGAAGTGAAGGACAAGGGGAAGGGCGAGTACGAGATGCCCAACGTGCAGGACCCCACCAAGAAGGGGACGGAAATGACCCCGGCGTTCCTGACCGGGGAAAAACTGCCGAAGGGAAAAAGCGATGTCGAACGCCGCAAGGAACTCGCCCAGTTGATCGCGTCCGATCAGAACCCATGGTTCGCCAAGTCGTATGTGAACCGGGTCTGGGCGCGGATGATGGGCCGCGGTTTCTACGAACCGGTGGACGACTTCGGCCCGGCCGTAACCGCCGTCTTGCCTGCCGTACACGAAGCGCTGTCGGCCGAGTTCAAAGCTTCCGGACACGATGTCAAAGCCTTCTTCCGGTTGATCACCAACTCGCAGGCGTATCAGCAGCAACTGGCAGTGGCGGAATCGATGGCGGATCGGCCGTTCTCATCGGGGACGACGGGCAAACTGCGGGGTGATGAAATCTTCGCATCGCTGGTGACGGCGATTGAACTGCCAAACGTCACGCCGCCGAAAGTCGCCCCAACGAAGGAAATTCGTTTCCCACCGCCGCCGAAGAGCACGCGCGATCTGGTTGCCGAAGCGTTTGCGTTCGATCCGTCGTCTCGCGTGGAAGATGTCAGCCGGACGTTGCAGCAAGCCATGCTGATGATGAATAACGATCAATTGCAGAAACAGGTGGATGCTCGCCCCGAAAGCGGCACCGTGCTCAGCAAACTGCTGCAAGCGGAACCCGACAACCGCACCGCCGTCGATCGGTTGTTCCAACTCATCCTGGCCCGCAAGCCGCGCGACACCGAACTCAAGCTGACCCTCGAACATGTCTCGGCAGTCAACCACCGCGGCGAAGCCTTCGAGGACGTGCTGTGGAGCCTGATTAACTCCGCCGAGTTCACCACGAAGCGATAGCCGCTGGTGCATTGATTGTGTGCCACGGCCGTGGCACACGTAAACGAAGATTCAGGCCGGTTTGATAAGCCTGCGAGAAACGACCATGCCACATACGATTCTCGATTTGTCGGCCAACCGCCACGGCGTCGTTGATCGTCGGTCGTTTTTGCGGACGATGGCCGCCGGTGCGGGAGTGGCGACGCTCGGCTGGCGCGACATGCTGATGGTGCAAGCCGCCGAGTTACGCAAGCACGGCAAGTCGATGATTTTGCTGTGGATGGACGGCGGGCCGAGTCAGTTCGACACGTTCAATCCCAAGATCGGCTCGAAGAATCAGGGACCGGCGTCCGCGATTGATACCAACGTGCCCGGCATGCAGTTCGCGGACTTCTGGCCGGAAACCGCGAAGATTGCCGACCGGTTGGCGGTGATTCGCTCGATGCGGACCAGCGAAGCGGAACACGATCGCGCGATCATGCTCGTCCGCACCGGCTACCCGCCGAACCCCGCCGTGCGGTTTCCCACGTTCGGGTCATTGGTCGCACGCGATCGTGACGATGTCGAATACGACTTCCCGGCGTTCGTCCGCATCGGCAAACCGCGCATCAAGACGCGCGATGTCGATGCCGGGATCATCGGCGTGAAATACTCATCCTTCAATGTCGATCAGGCCGGCGAGTTGCCGCCCAACGTCCGCCCCGTCGTCGCCGAACCGGTCCTGCGACGACGGTTGTCGCTGGCCGAGAAACTGGACGCCGAGTTTGCGGCATCCGGGGCCGCGAAAGAAGTCGCGGAGAAACGCTCGGTCTACGATCGCACCTCACGGTTCGTGATGAGCCCGCGGTTATCGACGTTCGATCTCGAGCGCGAATCGCCGGAGATGCGTGATGCCTATGGACGCACCGACTTCGGCCAGGGGTGTCTGCTCGCCCGGCGGTTGGTCGAACAGGGTGTGAGTTTTGTCGAAGTGATCAGCACGGGGAGTCGCAATGATGCGGGTTGGGACACCCACAACAACGGCTTCCGCGATCAACCGTATCTGTGCGCGGAGTCCGACCCGGCGCTGGCGACGTTGATTCTCGATCTCGAACAGCGCGGGATGCTGGCCAACACGCTCGTCGTCTGGATGGGTGAGTTCGGCCGCACGCCGAAGATCAAAGCCGACGGTGGTCGCGACCATTACTCCAAGGGGTGGCCGGTGGTGATGGCCGGCGGTGGTGTCCGCGGCGGGCAGATCATCGGAGCGACCGACTTCGACGGCATCGATGTCACCGAACGCCCGATCGCCATTCAGGACCTGTTCTGCAGCTTCTGCAAGGTCCTCGATATCGACGCTCACCAGGAATACTTCACCGCCGACGGCCGCCCCATCAAGCTCGTCAGCGGCGGCGAAGTGGTCCACGAGTTGTTCGCTTAAGAAAAGTCGTAGGGTTTGCCGAGTCCGCGAGGCGAACCAGCGCACATCCAGTACTCGGAAGAGGTTCGCCTCGAAGACTCGGCAAACCCTACGAAGAAAAAAGCCCAGGGAACATACTCCTTGGGCTTCTGCGGTGTTGCTTCGCGACTCGTTCAGATGAACTGCGTCACGCCCGGTTGGGCCATGGGGGGGACTTTCACTTCGGTGTTCCAGTCCTTGATTTCCGGGACCAGAACTTCCTGCGAGTTCATCGCCATGTCCCACGTCACTTCGCGGCCGGTGTAGCCCGCCATGCGGCCCATGATGCCCATCAGCGTGCTGCTGACCATCCGGTCGCCGTCGTTGAGGGGTTCGCCCTTCCGCAGCGAGGCGAAGAATTCGTCGTGCTCGGTCTGGTACATGTTATTCCGCGTCCCTTCGTACTTCCACGGGTTTTCACCGGTGATGAAAATCCCGCGGGAAGCGATGTGGCCCACGCCCTTGGTACCGATGATCGTGCAGGCGTTTTCGTTGAAGCAACCCGTGATCTGCCGTTGGGCGAGGAAACCGCGGGTGTTCTGCGAGTTACCCCACACATAATTGACTTCGATGTGGTCGAAGATGTTTCCACCATGAGCGGGAATCTGGCGTCCACCCACGGCGGTACACGATGCCGGCGGAGCGTCCTTCATCGTCCATGCCAGCCAGTCGACCGTGTGGATGGCCTGTTCGACGAGTCCGTCGCCCGACAGCCACGTGAAGTTGTACCAGTTGCGGACCATCCACTCGAGATCGGTGATGTCCTTGGGCCGCTTCTCTTCCGGCGGCATGGGCTTCACCGGGCCGGTCAGATAGGTGCCGTAGATGGCGACCACGTCACCGATCTGGCCTTCGTGAACGCGCTTGAAGAGTTCGCGGCGCGGGTAGTCGTAACGCCAGCAGAAACCGGCGAGGATGCCGAGCTTCTTTTCCTTGGCAATTTTGACCGATTCGATGACCGAACGGACACCGGGGGCATCGGTCGCCATCGGCTTTTCGGTGAAGATGTGCTTGTTGGCTTCGACCGCGGCCCGCAGATGGACCGGGCGGAAACCGGGCGGCGAGGCGAGCAGCACAACATCGCAATTCTCGATGACATTCTTGTAGGCATCGAGACCGACGTACTTCTGCTTCTCGTCCACCTGCACGCGTTCGGCGATCTTGGCCTCGGACTTCAGGCTGTCGATGCTATAGTCGATCTGCTGGCGAAAGACATCGGCGACCGCGACCAGCTTGGTGTTCGGATCGGCCATGAGCGCCTGGTTAGCAGCCCCACTCCCACGACCACCGCAACCCACCAGGCCCAATTTGAGGGTGTCATCACCGGCGGCATAGACACCGGAGTTCAACCCCACGGTGAGACCGAGACTCGCGGCCACAGCGGTGGTCGATTTCAGAAAATCACGACGGTCGGGAGATGTGACGGGCAGGTCCATGCGGTCCTCACAGGGCGGAAACGGGGGCGAGATTGAGTTCGGCGTTCACCACCTATGCTATCCATGGGCCGAACTCGATGCGAGTGAACGAATCGTTTTCCGAGGTCATTTCATCGCCAGCAATGCCGGACGCTTCTCGTTGATAAATCGGATGTGGTGTGGGATATGGCCGCCGATCCGTTTCAGCAGCGCGGTCAATGTCAGCGGCCCATCCGCGCTGTGAATGCCGACCCGTTCAAAATCGTCCGGGGAGGCCTCGCGAAGAATTCGCGCCATGTGTTTGCGGATGGCCGCGATCAGGCCCAGTTCTTCTTCGAGTTCACGCTGTTCGGCACGGAAGCGGGCGGCGAATTGATCGGGATCGGCACTGAACATCGTCGGCCGGTCTTCGACAAGGACCCGTTTCATGCGATCCGTATAGAAAATCTCCGCATCGGCGATGTGGCAGACGATCTGCATCACCGACCACTTTCCGGGAGGAGCAGGAGTGTGCAATTGCTGCGGATTCAGCCCGGCAACGGCTTTTCGCAGCGCTTCCGCACCGCTCTCATATTGATCCAGCAAGGTTTGGACATCGGGAGGCAAATTGCTCATGGGCTGGTTCCTCAGCGTCGTTGATAACCGTGAATTCCGCAGTTTGAGATTACCGCGAGACGTTGCCATTCGCGAGTTCATGTGGCCCTCCTGCGGACCGTCCAAATCGATGTCGGCGCTGCGCACCGGCTAGGCAAGACCGCATTCCAACTCCTCGGAGTTTGGCCGTTGTGAAAACAACGGTAAGTTTTTCCTTCGCCGAACTCATTGTTGAGGAACGAGTTGCACAACGTGCCGCGACTTTTCAATTTTGCGGCACATAAACTGCGAACCGTGTTGCCTCAGGAGAATTGAATCGCCACGAATGGTGTTCCATCGCTGTCCATTCATTCTCCAGGAATTGATTCTACGTTCTTCTGAAATACTTGTTACGACCGCATACTGCCGAAAGATGGACTCCCTGCCCGCCCCCTGTCTGACGGTCATTCACACATGGTGATGACAACGAAGACACCCGCCTGGAATGAAGTGTTCGTCGACGGAACCCCCCCGCAGATTGGGACCACACGCATGGTTGTGGAAACGTCGGCACACTGATCTATCGTTTGATCGTTGAGAAAGGTGCATCATGGGCCGAGGCCCCCTCCGGTTGCGATCTTCGTGCGCGCATCGACGCGGTTTTGCCCATCTGGGCTACCTTCGCGAAGTCTGTTTTGTCGCGCTGCTGATGGGCGGTGTGCTGAGTGTCCAGCAGGTTTTCCGCTCTCCGGCCGGACCTGCCAATGAGAACGCTCACGCGTTACAACCGGTTTATGGAATGGGACTCGATACAACGGGCCGGACATTGTGGGTCGCCCGCGAACGGTACGGTGTCAGTCACGTTGATCTCCGGGATGGCCAGGAGGTGGATCGCTGGATGCTGTTTCAATCGGAAGCCAGCTTCGTGGCTCAGGGAGGGGGCGATGTGGCCACGACCATACGATTCGGTTTCGATAACCGGATCGATGTGATTCGTGGGACGGAAACGATTTACTCCGAGCGACTCCCCAAGACGTTCGATGTGGTGTCGGACACGGATATTTCGCACGATGGTCGAATCGCCGTCGCCGTTGCCAATTCGGGAACCATGATGGTCTGGACGATCGATCGGGAGACCGCGCAGGTGGCAACCTATCTGCACGCCGTCCCCGATCAACTCGATCATGTGAGCGTGAGCCGCGATGGCAACACGTTGGCGCTGGTGAATTGGGAATCTGTCTATCTCTGGAGCCGGGCCGAGGGCCAGATCGTGGCGTCCTGGAAGACGACCCACGGTGCAAAGCCGACCAAAGTTGGTCACCGCGCCGATACCATTGCCTGGTCGCCGGACGGATCGCGGATTGCCCTCGGGTTCGACAACGGGATTGTCCGCGTGTGGGACACCGCGAGCCAGTCGCTGGTTTGGGAACATCAGGCGGACCCCTATAAAGCTTCCGCAGTCGCTTTCGACTCCACCGGGACCAGGCTCGCCACAGGCGGCTTCGATAAGCAGGTTCGGATGTGGGATCTCGATCGTGCCAGTTTGATCTGGGAAGCGAGCCATCATCTGCAAGCCATTCACAATCTGGCCTTCGCCGGTGACGACCGCCACCTCTATTCGGGGGGACTGGATGGCAAAGTCTGCGAGTGGGCCGCCGCTTCGGGTACCATCCTTCGCAATCTCCCCTGACCGATTCGCGGCGGCTGATTGCAAATCGATGGTCATGGACTACGATAGATGGACCGCGGGGACTGGACCCGCGGTCTGTTTTCGTTTTCCGAGAGATGCCACGCATGATTACGGCCGGGATTGACGGGATCGACCGGAGCTATCACTTGCCTCCGCTAGGGCACAACCCGTCCAGCACTCTGGCAGGGACCACGCCCGGCAGCTTTGCACGCCCGCCGGTGATTCTGCCCGGCGTTGAAGGTGCCCGCACGTTTGCTTCGCCGGACACTCCCGGCATGCCCGGCGTCTCGGATAAAACCGCGTGGGATTTTTTGCCCGACGGCTGGTCCGTCACGATGATGTCGCGCGGAATGCCGACCGAACTCGCACAACCGTCTACAGAACAAGCTGTCATCCTGTTCGAGCAGGCGGATGGCACTGCGGTGCAGGTCACCTATCCGAAAGTCTTTCAACCGATCACGCAATTGGAATCCGCACGGCTCGGGATCATCACAGCGCAGATGCGCCGGGTATCGGAGCGCGAACCGCATCTCACAGCGGCGCAGGTGCGCGATGAAGTCGCCGCCGGGCGGATGGTGATTCCGGCGAACACCGTGCATCTCGGCCATCAGCTCGATCCGATGGCAATCGGCCGTTCGACGAAAACGAAGATCAACGCCAACATGGGGGCGTCGCCGGTGTCATCCAGCACCGACGAAGAAGTCGAAAAGCTGAAGTGGGCCGAGCGTTGGGGCGCGGACACCGTGATGGATCTTTCGACCGGCGGCGATCTCGACGCCTGCCGTGATGCGCTGCTCCGCAACAGTTCCGTTCCCATTGGCACGGTGCCGATTTATTCGATGATCATCGGTCGCAAGATCGAAGATCTCACGCTGGAATTGATTCTCCAGACGCTGGAACATCAGGCAAAACAGGGCGTCGATTACTTTACGATTCACGCGGGTGTGCTGCGGGAACATCTGCCGTATGTCCGCAAACGCCTCATCGGCATCGTCAGCCGTGGCGGTTCGCTCCTCGCGAAATGGATGCTGGTTCATGGCAAACAAAACCCGATGTACGACCATTGGGAAGAGATCTGCGATGTGATGCGGCAATATGACGTGACGTTCTCCATCGGCGATGGCCTGCGTCCCGGCGGACTTGCCGATGCAACCGACCGTGCGCAACTGGCGGAACTGGTCACGCTCGGCGAACTGACCGAACGTGCCTGGCGGAAGGGCGTGCAGGTGATGGTCGAAGGGCCGGGGCATGTCCCGTTCGATCAGATCGAATACAACATGAAGCTCCAGCGGCAGCTTTGCCACGGGGCTCCGTTCTACGTTCTCGGACCGCTGGTGACCGACATTTTCCCCGGTTACGACCACATCACCAGTTGCATCGGCGCGACCGCGGCGGGGTATCACGGCGCGAGCATGCTCTGCTACGTCACCCCGAAGGAACATCTCGGGCTGCCGAAAAAAGACGACGTCAAGCAGGGCTGCATCGCCTACAAAATCGCGGCCCACGCGGCGGACGTCGCCCTCGGCATCCCCGCCAGTCGCGATCGGGACGATGAACTCACAAAGGCCCGCGCAGCGCTCAATTGGGAAAAGCACTTCGAACTGAGTTTCGATCCCGACACAGCCCGCGCGTATCACGATGAAGACCTCGACGTCGACACCGATTTCTGCGCCATGTGTGGCCATGACTGGTGCAGCGTCCGCATCAGCAAAGAGATTCAGGAATTCTCATCCGGCAAGGAAGACGAGTTCCAATGGGACCGCGCGAAAGTCTCCGCGGCGCTCACTTCCGATCAGCAGGAAATCCTCGAAAAGCGCGGCGTTCTCAGCCCGGACGAGATTCACAAGCTCGCTTCGAAGACGAAGAAGGCCGTGGGTGCCGTCGAGTCCAAGGCGTCGTGTCACAGCGACTATGTTGATGACAGTTCCGCCAAGGAAATTCAGGAGCGCGAATTGACGCTGGTGGAGATCACGACGCCCTAACCGCTTGCGCTTTGCGTGATCCCCACGATCGCGATCTTGTCTTAATTGCGCGAATGTCAACGGAGGACAACGTGTCCGAAACCATCGGTGCCGCAGTATTGATCACCGGCGTGCTGCTGTCCTCCATCGCATGGATCTGGCTGCTGGTGCTGGCATTTCGCACGCGGTTGTGGTGGGGACTGGTCACGTTCTTCTTCGCCCCGATGATGCTGGTCTTCGCTCTGGCCTTCTGGTCCAAAACCCGGCGGGCAGCGATTCTGCTAATCGCCGGTCTGGTTGTGACGGCAATCCCTTTCGGGATCAACGCCGTCCAGGATCGTATCGTCGGCCTCGGCAAGCATGCGTCGCAAGTCGACGGCGAATGGCATGTCACGGTGACGGGTTGGGATCGAAAGGACTACGCGGAGCTGAAAACGCATCCCGACGTGACCGTCCTGCAAATGGCCAATCCCGATGTGACCGACGAGACCCTGGAACTGATTCGCGACTTCAAAGACTTGCGCGAACTCGATCTGAACGACACCGGTGTGACGGATCGCGGACTCCCAATCATCGCCGCCTTTCCGAAACTGCAGGTCCTGCGTCTGGCCCGCACGAAGGTGACCGACGAGGGTTTCCGGCAGCATCTGGCCGAGAAACCGGGACTGACTCAGCTCGATCTTCGCGGGACCGAGGTCCCGGCCAAGTCGCTGCGCGATTGGAAGAATGCGCAACCAGGCCGCGAGTACTTGAAGTAAACAGAAAGAGTCGGGGCAGGGGCTCCAACCGATGGCAAGATGTCGTTGTCAAATTAACATCGGTCGGGGCTCCCGTGCCGACGCGCTTTATCGAACGGCAACTTTGTTTCGATGCTTTTCGAGGACCCTGCCATGTTGCCTCCGTTGATCGAAGACGCTGCCGGTTCCGGACAGAACGCCCGCTTTCTGGCGAAGGCATCGGACCTGGCCTACCTCCCGGCGGACGAGGGAGCCGCCGCGTTTGCCTCGGAGCTGGGGTTGAATGCCCGTCTGATTTCCGTCGATAACACGCAAGCGTACATCGGACAGAATGATGACCACATCGTCGTTGCTTTCCGGGGAACCGAATCGCCCACAACGCTGGAAGGTTTAAAGGATTGGCTGCTGACCGATGCGGTGAATCTCCTCATCATTCCCCAGGGACGCTTAGGGACCGACCTGGTGGCTGCGGGCGTGGGAGCCAAGTTTCATCAAGGTTTCGTGGGAGCCTTCGAGGAAATCTCGACACCGTTGTTCGCCGCGCTCAAGGAAGAAACCGCCCGCCGGGATCGCCCGATCTGGGTGACCGGTCATAGCCTCGGCGGGGCTGCCGCGGTGATTTGCAGTTGGGTGATGCAGCGGCATTTTCTCTCGGTGCATCAGGTCTATACTTATGGTGGACCGATGGTGGGCAACAAACTCGCCACGGCGGCATACGACAAGGAATTCGCCGGCCGGATCTTTCGCTACGTCAACGCCCCCGACCCGGTCCCGATGCTGCCGACGATCTCACTCATCGCCAACGAATACGTCCATTGTCAGCGCGAGTGCCTGCTGGGAGAGGCGGGCGGATCGCAGTCGGCACTCGCTTCGTTCAAGGCGTTCGCGAGCAACAGCGTCAATGGATTATTGCAGGGAACGCTGAAAGATGACCTCTGGAAGCTCGTAACCGGCCGCGTCACCGCGCATCTCATGCCGAGCTATCACGGGCTGCTCGAGCAACTGCGTTGAGTTCGGGTGGGATTTCCTGCTGGAATTTGCGTACCACTGGCTCTGCGAAATTTCGTTGTGGGGCTTTGAGAAAACGTTCCATCCTTGTCCACTCACGGGTGCCTCCGGTGATTGGTGGTCACGGAAAGGTTGGCCTTCAGCCCCGAAGGGGGCGCGATTCGATAGCCCAGGGCGCAGCGTCTTCGCGCAGCCCTGGGTCAACGGATCAAAAGACGTCACCAAGCCCCACCGGGGCGCGACGGTATTGTCCGGAAAGAGTCACGCCCCGGTGGGGCTGCGGATGCCTGGCGATTACGAACCCAGCCCTCCGGAAGACCTTCGGGCTGGGCTATCGAATGTCACCCCGTTGGGGGCTCCGGAGTCCGGAATTGTTCAAGAGTGATCCCCACCAAAAACCGGATCCACCTGTCCTCTCACGCAATGGCCTGGCATCCCTCGTCACGGCTCTCGGTGATGAGTTACACTACGGCATCACTTTCTGAGAAATCGGTCTCGGAAGTTCAGACATTCCGTTGGCTGCGAACATGACCACACTGGATTTGACAACGGCTCGGATTGGATTCCTTGGCGCAGGACAAATGGCAACCGCTCTCGCCGCCGGGTGGCGGAATGCCGATTGTGTCGCCGCCGATCGCATCAGCGCGTTCGATGTTTCCACGGCGGCCATTGAGAAGTTTCAGCAGGCCACGGGGGGGAAAATCGTCGGCGATGCGGGAACCCTGCTCGCGGAAAGCGACGTTGTGTTTCTGGCGATCAAGCCGCAGCACTTGTCGCCGGCGCTCGGCTCGGCAGCCGGGCATTGGCAACGGCGGCATCTGGCTGTCTCCATCGTGGCCGGAATTACCGTGAAGACGCTGGGTGAACTCGTCGGCACGCAAGCCCGCGTCATTCGGGTGATGCCCAATACGCCATGCCTGATTGGTGCGGGAGCCAGCGCGTTTTCCCTGGGACCAACGGCGACGCAGGACGACGGCAAGCTCGTGCAGAAACTCCTGTCGATCGGTGGAATCGCTGCCGAAGTCCCGGAACGGTTGCTCGACGCGGTCACCGGCCTTTCCGGCAGCGGTCCGGCGTATGTCTATCTAATGATTGAAGCGCTCAGCGATGGCGGCGTGCGGATGGGATTGCCGCGCGAATTGGCGACGCGGCTGGCAGCGCAGACAGTGGCCGGTGCCGCGCAGATGGTGTTGCAGTCGGGACAACATCCGGGCCAGCTCAAGGATGCGGTCGCCAGTCCGGGGGGGACAACGATCGCCGGTTTGCATGCTCTGGAAACCGGCGGACTCCGGGGCACATTGATGAACGCCGTGGTCGCGGCCACGGAGCGCGCCCGCGAACTTTCCGCCGGTTGAAGTGCAGGGAGAACCCCTAGCCCGGGTGAATCCGCAGAATCGCTACCATCGGAACCGCAATTCCTCTGCCAATCTTTCGGCGATGTTGCATCGTCACCACATCGACATAGGTTTTCCTAGTCACAGACAGACCGCATCGGGCCGATCGGCTGTCTCTGCAGGGGAATGTTCATGTCCGTTCTGACTTCGCAACCGATCCTTAACGGGGCAGTGGCCCGTCCGCGCGGGATGTTCGTGGGGGCGTATCGGGGTTTGGTGAACCTGTTGCATCTCGGCCTGACGGAGAACGGCGAAACGCCGCGCGATCCGGCGGAGACGCTCGATGGCATCATTCCCCGGCACGTGCTGCGACGCTTGCTGGCCGCCTTGCAATTCCGCGATCCCGGCACGATTCGTCACGGTCGGCGCGTGGCCATTCTCGCGGTCGCCTTAGCCGAACATCTCGGTTGGGAAGGCCGTCAAATTAAGGTGCTGGAAGTTGCCTCGCTGTTGCACGACATCGGCAAAATCGGCGTTCCCGATACCGTCCTTTATAAACCCGCCAAGCTCAGCGACGACGAACTCGAACTGATGTCGCTGCACTATGGCATTGTGCTCGATGTGCTCCAGGCGTGCCGGGTGGATCGGGAAGTCCTGCAGATCGTCAGCCAGTCACAGGTGGCCTGTGGCAGCCCGGACTCGCTGAAAAGTTTGAATTCATCGCCGCATCTCGGTGCGCGGATCCTCGCTGTCGCGGATGCCTATGAGTCCCTCAGCGGAGCCCGCACGTATCGCGGCGCGCGTCATCACGACGAAATCATGGCCATTCTGAAGGAAGGGATTGGCCGAAAATTTGACGGCAACGTCGTGACGGCCCTCTCGCGGTACATCACCCTCCACGGGCTTCCGTTTGAAGATCATGTCGACGAACTCGATGAAACGCTTCGCCGACATGGCCCCGAATCGATCGACGATTTGAACGACGTGAACGAGTTGTGTCACATCTTCAGCAATCTCTACATTCTCGAAAGCCTGTACGACGGCTTCTTCATTCTCGATGCGGACTACCGCGTGCGGTGCTGGAACCGCGGCGTGGAAACGATGCTCGGTTATCCCCTGCTCGAAATGTATGGTCAGCCCTGGTCCAATCGGTTGATGAGTGGAGACGGCGGCACGGCACCCCTGGGCAAGTCCAGTGAAACGGCACCGCTCATGGAACAGGCGTTACAGACCGGACGCCCGGTCGTGTCACAAATGGTGATGACCCGTACCGATGGCCGCGAACTCGAAGTCGAGGCCCAGGCCATTCCTCTGTACGACGACCAGGGAGGATTGCTGGGAGTCTTACAAATCCTGCGGGACCTCACCCGGAGCGGACGGCGGCGGACCGGCGAAATCGCGGAATTGAAACTCGCCGCCTCGCGCGATGCACTCACCTCGCTGGCCAATCGCGGTGAACTGGAAACGCAGTTGTCGCAACTCATCATCGATTACTCGCGCGATCACACTCGGCCCTTCTGCGTCATTTTCGCCGACGCGGACCATTTCAAGAACATCAACGATACCCACGGACACGGCGTTGGCGATCGAGTCCTGATCGATTTGGCGCGGCTGCTAGAACAAGAGACTTATTCCGGCGAATTGGTGGGGCGTTACGGCGGAGAAGAGTTCATCATTCTTTGCCCGGACACGTCGCTGGAAGAAGGCGTCCGTCGTGCCGAACGAATTCGACATGCCATCGAATTGAGCCACGTCGGCGGGAACAAACTCCTGCGCGTCACGACTTCATTCGGCATTTCGCAGTCGGAGCCCGGCGACACGGCCGAAAAAGTTCTCCGCCGCGCCGACAAAGCGCTCTACATGGCGAAACACAGCGGCCGCAACCGGACGTGTTCGCTGACCATATCCGACAAGGCGGCCGCGACGATCAGCGAATCCGTCGCAGCACCGACGGTCGAACTCACGTTTGAGTATGAAACGAAATTTACGGCGAATGTCCCCGAGGACCTCATCGTCTATAAACTCAGTGGCTTCGTGACGGATCATGACGCACAGATCGTCGAAGTCAGCACCTCGCGCGTGCTGCTGCGAGCCGGTCGAACGGGGCTGTTTGGATTTTGGGGATCACAGCCCAAATACCAGCCGGTGGAATTGGAAATCTGCTTCGATGACCGGGGCGATCAAGCCAAGTCGGGGCGAAAAGTGGCCGCCAAAGCGAACTTCCACGTTCGGGTGCGACCGCAAGGCTGGATCTGGAACGCGGACGTTTTCCGCTACCGCGCGTTCGTGATCTCCACCGAATTGAAGCACTATCTCGCCGGCGTGTAGGCCACCCCGTTCAGGTTAACGCGCCTGCCAACCGCAAAAAATTGCGGAGCAATTCCGTCCCCGCTTCGGTCAGAAAACTTTCGGGGTGAAACTGCACGCCGTGGATGGGATACCGACGGTGACGCAGGCCCATCACTTCCCGCGGATGACCGGGGAATTCGGCCCACGCGCTGACTTCCAGATCGGCCGAAACTTTGTCCGCCGGGACACATAAACTGTGATAACGCGTCGCCTGAAACGGATTCGGCAAGCCCGCGAAGACCCCTCTCCCGTCGTGTTCAATGGGCGACACTTTGCCGTGCATCAACCGTTCGGCACGCACCACCGGCGAATCGAAAACTTCTGCCATCGACTGGTGCCCGAGACAGACACCGAGCGTCGGCAAAGTCGGCCCGAGTTGTCGGATCAGCTCCATCGAAATCCCCGCTTCGTGCGGCGTACACGGCCCCGGTGAAACCACAATCGCCTGCGGCTTCATCGCAGCAACCTCGTTCACCGAGACCTGATCGTTCCGGGCGACGCGCACGTCCAGTCGCCGATCAATCTCGCCGAACCGTTGAACGAGGTTGTAGGTAAACGAGTCGTAGTTATCGAGGACGAAAATCATGGCGTGGGCTTCAATCCATCAATCAGCGCAAGGTCGTGATCGACCATCGATTCCACGAGTTCGCGAAAGGGCATCAAGGGCGACCATCCCAGTTCCTGGCGGGCTCGGGTCGCATCGCCGATCAGCGTGAAGACTTCCGCCGGGCGATGCAACTCCGGCTTCGTCACCACGTGGTCTTTCCAGTTCAGACCCACGTGGCCGAAAGCGAGTTCGCAGAATTCCCGCACGCTGTGTGTCTCGCCGGTCGCCACGACGTAATCCTGCGGCGTCGATTGTTGCAGCATCGCGTGCATGGCGCGGACGTAATCGCGCGCAAAGCCCCAATCCCGCTGCGCATCGAGATTGCCCAGCGGCAATTCTTTGGCCAGGCCCCGTTTGATACGGGCCGCATGCTGCGTGATCTTGCGCGTCACAAACTCAAACCCGCGGCGGGGCGATTCATGATTGAACATGATCCCGGAACAGGCGAATAACTGATATGCCTCGCGGTAGTTGCGGGTGAGATGAAATCCGGCCACCTTGGCGATGCCGTACGGGGATCGCGGGTGAAATCGCGTGGTTTCGCGCTGCGGTTGCTCGTCGGCATTGCCAAACATTTCGCTGGAACTCGCGAAGTAAATCCGACAATGCGGCGCGGCTTGTTTCACCGCTTCCAGTACGAAATGTGTCCCGTTGATATTCGTTTGCAGCGTCGAAAAGGCGTCTTCAAACGAATACGGGACGAATGTCTGTGCGCCGAGGTGATACAGTTCGTCGGGCTGGACGCGCTGGACCACATGAAAGACACTCGCCGCGTTTTCCAGACTGCCGGAGTGCAGTCGCAACCGCGGCAAAATGGGAGTCAACCGTTGCAGCCGATCGCGACCGTCTTGCAAAGCGACGTGCCGTACCAGCCCGTGGACTTCGTAGCCCAGGTCGAGCAGATATTCGGCGAGGTACGAACCATCCTGGCCGGTGATGCCGGTAATCAACGCGCGTTTCATCACCCGAGTTTACTCGCCCGCCGCAGCACGGTCGAGCGCACACCGCAGCGGAAGTCGCAATGGGGTGTAGTGAGTGACTGGCGATCGCCGAGAGGTTGGTCATCAGCCCCGAAGGGAGCGTAATTCGATAGCCCAGCGGCGAAACGTCTTCGCGCAGCCCTGGGTCAACGGATCGGAGGACGCTGCCAAGCCCCAACGGGGCGCGACTGTGTTGTCCGGAAAGAGTCACGCCCCGTTGGGGTTTCGGAGTCCGGAATTGTTCATGGATTTTCCCCATCCAACACCGGATGCACCCGTCGCAATGGAGCCCGGCCGCGATTAGAAATCGGGCTGATATCGCGCGGGCTGCGGCACTTCGCCCTGGGTCGTCCGCCAGTGGGCCATATCTTCTTCGGAAATCAACCGGCCATTCGACTTCACGAATGACGGCTCGCTCACGAACAAATCCCGATCTTTCTGCGGGAGCGAACGCACGAGTGGCGCGGCACCGGGATGCACCTTCCGGTGAACCTCAACCGCGGCGACTGTGACGAGAAGACTGCATGCCAGGGCCGCGACTGCCGTCGGCACCCACACATTGAACCGCGCCAACGGAGGCCGCCGATCCAGCCGCGCGAGCCGAGCCGCCACCCGCGGCCAAAGCCCGCCCGTCGGCCGTGCCATCCGCTGAGCATCTTGCAGCACCGCCCGCGACATCACCAGCGCCTGGCGACGTTCACGGCATGCGGGGCATTGCTGAAGGTGCAATGTCACCGACCGTTCGAACGTCGAATCCGGCAGGTCCTGACCCACCGACAATGCCAACAAGGGCTGAATTTGCCGACAATCCATTCCACACTCACATTCAAACACAGAACCAATGGACATGAGCACTCGACGTTTGAATTCACTCCGCGGCTTCGCCATCGGAAGCCGCATCATTGCTATCCGAAACGCCGGTGGTGCCACCGGCGCGATTGATTCGCTTCGTCCACAATTGCTGAAATCGCGATCGTGCTTCCGCCAGTCGCCAACGGATTGTCGCTTCCTTCCGGTTGAGGATGGCGGCAATTTCGGATGTTGAAAAGTTTTCCAGATCACGAAGCACGATCACCGTCCGGTAGTTCTCCGGGAGCTGTTCCAGCACCCGTTGCACTTCCTGACTGAGATCGAGCGTCTCCCGCGGGTCGTCACAAGCCGGGTCGGGGGCACGGTCGCCAGTCGAATCGGTAAATAACGCCCACCACCCTCGTCGTTTGCGGCGGCGAAGATAGTCGAGCGTGAGATTGACGCCAATCCGAAACAACCACGGCCCGAATCGCCGCGACGGATCGAACTGGTCCAAACGCTGAAAGGCCCGGATGAACGTTTCCTGCGCGAGATCTTCCACCTGAATGGAGTCGGTCACGAACTGGCCGATGACCCGCATGACGCGACGTTCATAGCGGTGTACAAGTTCCCCGAACGCCGCGGAATTTCCCCGGCGTGCCTCTTCCACCAGCAGAGCCTCGTTGCCGACCCCCGCCAGCGTCTCGGGCGTCTGAACTTCGATGTCCGGACGGGTCATGACGTGTTTCATGAAGTGCTCCGCTGGTTCTTACGTCCCCGCGGAGATGAACGTTGGATGAACTTCACCAATTTCAGTTTGCCCACCCCGGCGGCAAGACGCAACAGAGATTTGCCCGCATTCCCCGTCCCAATCGGCAATCCTCGCCGCTTCTGAATTTCCCGATTGACATCCCGCCTCCATCCTCCGCTGTGCGGTTTCGCGCCCCGTGCCGATCCCACCGCGTGGCGGCCGACACCTCGATCAAGAAGAGAAGACACAAAGCGGACGCGGTTCTTTCCGCTAAGCGGCAAGCGTGGATCGGTCGTCTTCCCCATTTTTCATTTTGTACTCTTCCTGCCGACGAACCACACGGAACCGCCGACGCTTGACCGCTGACAACCCCGCCCCGCAAGATACGTCCCATCCAGTCGTTTCATTCTGATCGCCGCGTTCGGCAGGGAAGAGGCACCATGAAGCTTGTTGATTCTGTTCGTTGGGGACTGACCGTCGCGGTGATCGGGTTTGCTGCCGGTTGCGGCGGCTCGACACCAACAAAACCGGTTCCGAAAACCGCCGCGGACGATTTGGCTCCCGCAACCGCCACTGAGGACACATCCATGCTGACCATTCAATCCGAACCCTTCGGCAAGACGCCCGACGGGGATGACGTCGTGAGCTACAGTCTGACCAACCGCAACGGCGTCCGCGTCGGGCTGATCAACCTCGGCGCGACCGTCACCGCGGTGAACGTGCCCGACAAGAACGGCAAGGTGGCGAATGTCACGCTCGGATTCAATGACCTCGATGGCTACCTCGCGAATGCTCCGTACTTCGGCGGGACCTGCGGCCGGTATTCCAACCGCATCGCCAAGGGCCAGTTCACGCTCGACGGCGAAACCTATCAACTCGCCACCAACAACGATCCCAGCCACCTCCACGGCGGCAAGGTCGGCTTCAACAAGCGCGTTTGGCAACATGAAAAGGTGGAGTCTGCCGATCACGTCGGCGTGAAGTTCACTTACGTCAGCCCCGATGGCGAAGAAAACTATCCCGGCCAATTGACCGTCCATGTGACGTACTCCCTGAACGATGCCAACGAATTGAAAATCGATTACGAAGCGACGACCGACAAGGCGACCGTTCTGAATCTCACGAATCACTGTTACTGGAATCTTGCCGGGGGCGAGCAAGCCACGATTGTCGACAATGAATTGACGCTGATGTGCGACAAATACCTGCCGGTGGACGAAGCGGGCATTCCCATCGGAGAACTCGCCGCGGTGGCGGGGACGCCCATGGATTTCATCACGCCGCACAAAATCGGCGAGCGGATCACCGAACCCGTCAACGGCAACGGCGGGTACGATCACTGCTGGGTGGTGAACGGCAAGATCGGCGAGTTGCGTCCCGCCGCGAAAGTGGTCGAGCCGCAATCCGGCCGCGTCATGGAAATCCTTACCACAGAACCGGGCATTCAGTTCTACACCGGCAACTTTCTGGCCGGGACGCCCGAAACCGGCAACGCCGTCAAGCACGGGGCACTCTGCCTCGAAGCGCAACATTTCCCGGATTCACCCAATCAACCCGAGTTTCCGACAACGGTCCTCAAGCCGGGTGAAGTCTATAAGCAAACGACCGTGCATCGATTTTCGGTCGTGGGGAAATAGTTCGCGAACCTGAAGATTGAAAACGTCTCTATCACGAGCCCGAAGCGCGAGCGCCGGGTTCCTTTTCCTGCGCCGAAGCAAAGGAACCCGGCGCTCGCGCTTCGGGCTCGTTGTGATGTTTTTCGCGTCTTCCCATTTTGCACTTTGCATTTTTCACTTATCATTTTGCACTGCCTTTTCGCATCCGTCCTCCAGCGCGAGACCATCCTTGGGTGAACCCATTCGTGACGAACTGAAAGTTCAGTATCGCACGGCGATTCTGGTGTCGGTTCCCGATCCCGACCGCAAGCTGACTAAAGAGCATGCCCTCGATGAATTGAAGGGGCTGGTGAAAACCGCCGGGGTCAAGGTGCTCGGCGAACTCGTGCAGAACCGCGAGCGGCCCCATCCGGGCACCTGCCTGGGGAAAGGGAAACTCGCGGAGCTGAAAGAGTTGTGCGAAGCCACCGGGGCCGAACTGGTCATCTTCGACAACAATCTCACGCCGGCGCAGGGGCGAAATCTGGAGCAACAGACCGGCCGCATCATCGTCGACCGGAGCGAATTGATTCTCGACATCTTTGCGACGCATGCTCGGACGCATGAATCGAAGCTGCAGGTCGAACTCGCGCAACTGCAATACACCCGCACTCGCCTCAAACGGATGTGGACCCACCTCGAGCGCATCGACGGCGGTATCGGTGCCAGTCGTGGTCCGGGTGAAAAGCAAATCGAAACCGACCGCCGGCTCATCGATCTCCGCATCACCGAACTGAAGGAACGTCTCGCCGAGGTGGAAGTCCGCCGCGAACGGATGGTGAGCCAGCGCGAGTCGCACGCGCTGGTATCGCTCGTCGGTTACACGAATGCCGGCAAGAGCACACTGATGAAGGCCCTGACCGGAGCCGACGTCTACATCGCCGATCAGTTGTTCGCGACTCTCGAAACCCGCACTCGGAAATGGGCGATCCCCAGTTGGGGCGAAGTGCTGCTCAGCGATACCGTCGGGTTCGTGCGCGATCTGCCGCACTCGCTGGTGGCGTCGTTCAAATCCACGCTGGAAGAAGCCCGGCAGGCCGATGTGTTGCTGCACGTCGTGGACGCGAGCAACCCCGAAGCGGAACAACAGGTCGAAACGGTCGAGCAAGTGCTGGCGGAAATCGGCGTCGAAATCCGCAATTACATTCTGGTGCTCAACAAAGTCGACAAGGTTGAAAATCGCGAAGTCATTGACGTCCTGCGAGCGAAGTATGCCCATGCGGCCTCAGTCAGCTCGGTGACGGGACAGGGGATCGATCGCCTGTCTGCCCTCGTGGCGGAGCAACTCGCGGAAGGCTTTGTGGAAGCGGAAATCGAAACTTCCGCCGGCAACGGCAAGCTCTTCGCCTATCTCGCCGAGCATGCGGAAATCTCGAACCGCGAATACCACGAAAACCGCGTGACGATCACCTGCCGCGTCCCCCGCAAGCAAGTCTGGCGGCTCAACGGCGCGGACACAAACGTGCGGTTGCTGAACGGAGCGATTGTGCCGCCGCGGGAGTGATGGAAGAGAGAACGTGGGCTTGGGCGTCCGCAAAGCGCAAGCGGGATTCGTCACTCCGCTTCGGCCCACACGCGGGGGTCGCTGCCTTCTTCATCGAATTCGACGTGGATCACCAGCGGGTGGCAACAGATCGGGCAGTCTTCGACGTATTCCTGTGAAAGTCCCTCGGTGCGATCGAGCGGGACGACGATTTCCTCCCCGCAGGAGTCGCAGATGTAGCTGCCTTCTTCGAGGGATTTTGTCGCACGACGGCGTTTCATGGGAGCGCTCCTTCGTAAAGCCGCGAGTGTCGGAATCTCTTTGACATTGTACGCAATTCAAGGACTTTTGTGAGGACGCGAATCTGGGCACCCGCTAAGCGCAAGCGACGTGAAATCAATAATCGAGACTTGCGCCCCCTTCGGCTTCAATCGCCTGCCCCGTGATGAAGCTGGAATCTTCGGTCGCAAGGAATAAGGCAATCCGGCCGATTTCTTCCGGCGTGCCCATCCTACCGAAGACTTGGAGTGCTGCGACGCGGGCCAGTGCCGATTGCGGATCGTCCAGCGTTGCCGCCCATTCGTGCATTAAAGGCGTGTCGATGTTGCTCGGCAGGATCGCATTCACGCGGATGCCCTGCGGTCCCAGTTCTATCGCCAGCGACTTCGTCAGTCCCACCTGCGCGGCTTTTGAAGACGCATAGGCACTCGACCGGTCCTGTCCCAACACCGCCGTCATCGAGGAAATGTTGACGATCGTTCCCTTTGTCTTCCGCAGATGCGGCACTGCGAACTTCGCCCCGGCGAACGTGCTGAGGTAGTTGACTCGCATCACTTGCTCGACCATCTCGAGACTCGTGTCATCAATTGTTGTCGCCGGGGGGTGAATGCCCGCGTTGTTGATCAGGCAATCAATGCGTCCCCAGCGCACGGCGACGTCGTCAATGATCCGGCAAAACGTCTCCGAATCGCAGATGTCGCACGGGAAACTGACCGCCATTCCGGGTCCCGCAGCGGTCAGCCGTTCCGCCGTCAGTTCTCCGGCCAAAACATCGCGATCGAGAATCGCCACCCGGCCCCCTTCCTGACAGAAGACCGTTGCACACCCCGCGCCGATTCCCTTCCCGCCGCCGGTGATGATCGCCACCCGCCCTGCAAACCTCCCCGTCATTCTGTTCTCCGCTAATGAAGTCCACTCAGTGGGTGACGATGTCGCTTTGTTCTCTCGCCGCAGTCGAAACCTGCCCCAGATGTAGCGATTCTGCTGATCATCCGGCAAGTGCCGACACCAACCGCGAGCGGGTTTTGACTTCGTTCCATTCGTGACCTAGTGTTGCCATACCCCAGGAAGTCACCATCCCCGTTGTGAGGAATCCCGATGCCCGGTCACGCCGCTTCCGGCCGAAACGACGGAAGATCGCCTTCCGCGTCCTCGTCGGCAGCCGCGATAGGCTTGCCGGATTTCGATCTCGATTTCTCCGATCTCGATGCCGAGATCGAAGACGATGCGCCACCGCCAAAAAGTGCATCGTCTTCCATCGCACACTCAGCGGTTGTGCCGAAGCCGTCGTCGCCCGAGTCACGCCTGTCGGAACTATTTCATCGCGTTGAATCGCTGCTCGGCAAAAAGCCGGTCGTCGAAGACGATGTCTTTTATCCCGAATGCCCGACCACGCTGGAAACGTCCGGATTGACCGCCGACGAAGTCGAACGGTTGATGCTGAAGTATCTCCTGTCGAAAGGCTCGAACGCCGGGCGACAGATTGCGGCCCAGATCAAATTGCCGTTCGGGCTGATTGATCCGCTGCTGAAAACGATGAAACGCGATCAGCTCGTGGGATACGTCGGCTCGGCGGAAATGGGCGACTATATCTATACCATCACCGACCTCGGCCGCGAACGGGCCCGGCGGTACGTCGAGGAATGCACCTACTTCGGAGCCGCTCCCGTCTGCCTGCGCGATTATCTGAAAGCGATGGAAGCGCAAACTATCGGCGGCGTCCCGGCCACACGGGCCGATCTCGAAGAAGCCTTCGCCGACATTCTCGTCAGCGATGAAATGCTCGATCGTCTCGGCCCGGCAATCAACTCCGGCCGCGGGATGTTTCTCTTCGGCGAACCGGGCAACGGCAAGACCAGCATCGCCGAACGAATCACCCGCTGCTTCGGCTCAACGATCTGGATTCCGCGCACGCTCGGCATCGACGGCGAAATCATTCGTCTGTACGACCCCGGTCTGCATGAAGAAGTCGCCGTGTCGGCGGAATCTGGATTGTTCGATCTCAGCAACATCGACCCGCGCTGGATTCAAATCGTGCGCCCGACGCTCATCGTCGGCGGTGAACTGACGATGTCGCAGCTCGAAATCACGCTCAACACCCAAACCCGCATCTGCGAAGCCCCGCTGCAACTCAAAAGCAACTGCGGCACGCTCGTCATCGACGATTTCGGCCGCCAGCGCATGCCCGTGACCGAACTGCTCAATCGCTGGATCGTGCCCCTCGAAAAACGATACGACTTCCTGAACATGCCGAGCGGCAAGAAGATTCAGGTACCGTTCGATCAACTGATCATCTTCTCGACGAACCTCGAACCGCGTGACTTGGTGGACGGAGCCTTTCTGCGCCGCATCCCGTACAAAATCCAGGTGCCCGATCCCACGGAAGAACAGTTCCGCGAGATGATGCGCCGCATCGCCCCGCGACTCGGCTTCCAGTACGAAGAAGCCCCGGTCGACCATCTCATCGAAAATCATTACAAGGCCGTCAATCGCCCGTTCCGCTCGTGCCAGCCGCGCGACCTGTTGCTGCAAGTCCGCAACTACTGCAGCTATCGCATCATCCCCAAACGCATGTCCGCCGAAGCCTTCGACTTCGCCGTGCAGAATTATTTCTCGGTGATGTAAGCATGTAGGGTGGAACGAGTCCGCGAGTCCCTCCACGGCGTGGCTTCGTGGCAAATTCAGCACCTTGAACCTTGCCGCCGGTTCGGTGTCATCGCAGGGATCGATCGGATGTCGCCGTACGCTGCCGGTAGACAACCGCGGCGATCTGGTCGATACTGATCTCAGACAATCCGCATCCCCCGGCAGGACCGCCGCCGTGCTGCTCCACGATCTGACCATCGAAAACTACCGCAGCTTCGCGAAGTACAAGCTCTCGAACCTCGCCCGCGTCAATCTTCTCGTGGGCGACAACAACTGCGGCAAAACGAGCGTGCTGGAAGCGGTGGCACTGTTAGCCTCAGAAGGAGACATGGGAGCACTGCTTCGGACGCTTGAATTACGTGAGGATATTGAATCGATCCCGATCCCCGGTGGACCAGCATACCACACTGTTTATGATGGTCGATCACTATTCCACTTCGGTGAAGTTGCACAAGATTATGATGAGCTTACTCCAATCCATTTTTTTAGTTCTGGTAACGATCATCGAAACCTGAAAATCCGTGTTCAAGCCCCGACAGCTTCAGAACCTGCTGAACTGGTCTTTACGCTCAATGGCTCAACTTCGTCCTCGATACGGATGGATGGACACGGTCGGCTCGTTGGTCCTTGGATCAGTGGAATGCGATGGACTCCTCAAGGGCAAGAAAGCACCCCCATGTTCGTATTCGTCCCGGCAGGGGGTTTGACTTCTTACGACCTTAGCGGGCTTTGGCAAGCATTGTTGAAATCAAGCAGGGAACACATCGCCATTCAAGTCATGCGAGTGTTGCACGAAGGCATTACTGGAATCGTTTTTTCTCCAGCAACCGAGCATCGCCGAGACGTCCTGATTGAGATCAACGGTGAGCGTGATACGTTAGCGCGGTATGGAGCTGGAACGTCGTCACTCCTGTCGATCGCAATTGCAATTGCTTCAATCAGAAATGGGTGCCTGTTGATCGACGAAATCGACACTGGCCTCCACTATTTGCGGTTGTCAGACATGTGGCGGATGGTCTTGAAAACGGCGGCTGAACTGGACGTGCAGGTGTTCGCGACGACTCATAGTCTCGATTGCATCCGGGCGTTGGCCGAAGCCGTCGAGAACGAACCTGCACTCGCTGACGAAGTGGCGATCTTTCGGATTGATCGTCGTTTCGAAGAGGCTGTCCACTTTGGAGGCGACGCACTGTCCGTGATCGTGAATCACGAAATCGAGGTGCGTTGATGGCCGCACCACCCGCGAAACAATTGGTTGTCGAGGGGCCGAACGACTATCATGCCATCCTGCATTTGCTTCTCAAGAGTGGTGTTTTTGTTACTGGTTTAGACGATCAAACTTCGCCCCTCAGCATCAAAGCCTTGCAGGGAAAGCAAAGCCTGCTCGATGACATGCCCGAGCGATGGAAAGAATCCGGGCGGACTGCCATCGGTTATGTCCTTGATGCCGATGGCTATCTTCAGAATGATGGAAGTCTGTCGGGCGATCCACCGGGATGCACCCCAACATGGCAAGCCATTTCTTATCGATTTCAGAATCTTGGCGTTGTTGATCCACTGGAATTGAAGTCGGATGGATTTGTCGGACAGATTTCATCCAACGGGCCGCGTATCGGCGTCTGGATCATGCCAAATAACCAGGCCGTTGGGGCCATTGAAGAGTTCTTGTGTTCACTAACAAGTCCTGCAAATGCGTTGTTCATTCACGCTCGCCATGCCACAAGTCAGGCACGCACAAAACATGCCGCTGAGTTTCCCGAAGCACATCGTTCCAAAGCCGAATTGGCCTGCTGGCTGGCGTGGCAAGAAGAACCGGCGATGACTTACGGTCAGGCCATGAGTGCCGGCAAGTTCGATTTTCAACTGGAACCTGCCAACTCGTTCATTCGGTGGATACGCCGCCTGTTTGACCTTTAGAGTCTGGGATTAAAGTCTTCCGGAATTCGCAAAGCACCCTCATAGACAATCTGGCCACCACTACTCAGCCTCGATTCCGTCTCAAGTTTGAAATTGACTGAAGCCGCCGCCCCGTTACACCGACGAACCTGAATTGTTATCGTTATTTACCGATTCTGGAGCGTCTGCCCGTGGACCTGCCGCGGAAGGTGTTTTTGGCGCTGGTGGGGGTGTTGCTGGGGCTGGGGCTGCTCATGGTCTACAGTTCCAGCATCACGTCGCGGCCCACGGAGTTTGAGTGGGTGCATCTGCGGCGGCATCTCGCGGCGGCGGCGGTGGGAATTGCGCTGGCGACCGTGGCGTTCACGCGGTCGGAAAAATTCTGGCGCATGACGGCACCGGTCTGGTTCGGGCTGACGGTCTTGCTGTTGATCGCCGTGCTGATTCCCGGACTCGGCACGAAGGTGAAAGGGGCGCATCGGTGGATTCGCATCGCCGGGGTGTCGGTGCAGCCCTCAGAGATCGCCAAGATTGTTGTGCCGATGATGACGTGCTGGCTGCTCTCGCGATCCGTGCGCGATGAGCCACGGAATTGGCGTCAATTGCTGTGGGTGTTATCGCCCATGTTCATCGCGGCACCGCTGGTGCTCATCGAACCCGATCTCGGTACTGCGGCGTTTATCGTGCTGGGAACCGTTGTCGCCCTGTGGGTGAGCGGTTGGCCGCTGCGGCATTTCGCAGCGGGGCTACTGCTCGTCTTTCCGATGGGGCTCGGTTTCCTCTTCCTGAAACCGTATCAACAACGCCGCATCGTTGGTTTCCTAGAAACATGGAGCGATCTCGACGCCGCGCCGTATCAAATCCGGCAATCGCTCGTCTCACTGGGAGCCGGCGGTCTGTGGGGTGAAGGCTTGGGAAAAGGCTTTCAGAAACTCAGCTTTCTTCCCGAAGCGAACACCGATTTTGTCTTCGCGGTGATGGGGGAGGAACTCGGCCTCGTGGGCACATTGGGCTTGCTCGCCGTATGGAGTGGACTGTATCTCTCCGGTGTCCGTCTGCTGTCGGCGCTCGATTTCCGCTCGTTCGCGTTTCGTACCGGCTTTACGTTGTTGACGATGTTTGTGGTACAGGCCCTGATGAATGTCGCCGTGGTGACTGCAATGGTGCCGCCGAAGGGGATTTCGCATCCGTTGCTCAGCGCTGGCGGCAGCAATCTCGTGGGGAGTTTGTTGCTGCTGGGAATCGTCGGCAGTTTGTTGCGTTCGCCGTCATCGAATGCCGGCTCTGGTGAACGTACTGATGCGGTATCATCGCCGGTGGAAACCGTGTCGGGCATCGCGGCATGAATTTCATTGTCGAAGAAAGCGGCGCTCAAGAAGCGCCCCGCTCATCACGCGGAGCGTGATGGCTACGATGGTGGCCATCACGCTCCGCATGATGAGCGGATGAAGCTCCCGCGCGAATTGAAAAGGACCGTGAAAGATTCATCGTGAGGATGCCCCCGTCGATGTCTTGTTCGCCGGTGGCGGTTCCGGCGGGCATCTGTTCCCCGGTCTGGCGGTCGCAGCGGCATTAACAAAACTGCGTCCTGCGTGGCGACTGCATTTCATCGGCAGTGACCGTCCCATTGAACGGCAGATCATGCAATCACAACCGTGGCCGCACACGCCGTTGCCGGTGATGTCGCCCGCCCACTTTCTACGGGGACCGTTTTTATTCGCAACATCCAACTGGCGGGCATGGCAAACGGTTCGACAGTTCTGGGCAACGTGCGCACCCAAAGTCGTGGTGGGACTCGGCGGGTTTGCGAGCGTGCCCGCGCTGTGGATGGCCTCCAGCCGACAGACATCAATTCTGCTGCTGGAACAGAATGCCATCCCCGGTCGGGCAACGCGGTGGTTTGCAAAACACGCGGACACAGTGTGTCTCGGTTTCGCAGAAGCCGCGTCGGAGTTGCCCGCAGGGGTCACGACCGTGGCCACCGGCAATCCCGTGCGGGATGACATCGTCGCGTTGTTTGGCGCAGAACAACAGACTCACGAACAACGCTTGCTCATTCTTGGGGGCAGTCAGGGGGCGAGCGGTTTGAATCAGGCGATGATTGAATGGGTGCGGTATCGAAAAGGTGACTTTCAGGATTGGCACATCGTCCACCAAACCGGACCGCACGCTGTCGCCGAGTTGACCGAAGCCTATGCCGCGGCCAGCATCAACGCGCGCGTCGAAGAATTCATCACAGAATTGACCGCTGAATACCGCGCGGCGAGGCTGGTGATTTCCCGTGCGGGAGCTACCACGTTATCGGAACTGGCGTGTGCCGGACTGCCGGCGATTCTGATGCCGTTCCCGCAGGCCGCGGATGATCATCAACGTCGCAACGCCGCGAGTTTTGTCGAGGCCGGTGCCGCGGTATGCGTCGAGCAACAAGCGAATCCTGCGGAGACCGCTGCCGTGTTGGCACGGGAATGGAATGTCATCACCGGTGATTCCGCGCGGCTGGCCACCATGTCCGCCGCCATGCAGCAACGCAGTCGCCCTCATGCCGCCGATGATGTGGCCCGCGTCATTCTCGACCTTGCGGACCGTGTTACGGCATAATCGCCGAATTGATTTCCCCATACCCAAGGATGTTTGCGGTGCAACGAACTGACAACGATGTGATGCTGGTGACCGGTGCGACGGGACTCGTGGGGAGCCAGGTCATCGAACGGGCTCGCCATGAAGGTTGGCGGGTGCAGGCGCTCGTGCGGTCGCCATCGTCTGCCGGTTACCTGAAGGACATGGGGGCCGAACTGCTCATCGGCGATTTTTCCGATAACTCTTCCGTCGCCAAAGCCGCGGTTGACGCTACCGTGATCGTTCACTGTGCGGCGAAAGTCGGCGATTGGGGGCCGGTCGAAGGCTACCGGCAGATCAATGTCCACGGACTGGAAGCCTTGCTCGATGCGGCGGAAAAAACGGGCAAACTAAAACGCTTTGTCCACGTCAGTTCGCTCGGCGTCTATGAAGCCCGCGATCACTATGGGACCGATGAAGACGAGCCGCCGAATGTGGGGGGAATCGACGGCTACACCGGCACCAAGGTCGAAGCCGAGCAACTCGTTCTGCGGCACGTGAAGGAACGTCGTCTCCCCGCGGTGGCGGTCCGGCCCGGGTTTATCTACGGCCCGCGCGACCGCACCATTCTGCCTCAACTGATGACGCGGCTGAAGACGCACAAATTTGCGTACCTCGGCGCGCCCGACAAGCTGATGAACAACACCTACGTCGGCAATCTCGTCGATGCGATCTTTCTAGCCATCGAAAAAGACACCGTCCTGGGCCAGGTCTTCAACATCACCGACCCGCGACTGGTGACGAAGAAAGAGTTCATCGAAACGATCGCCAAAACCGCCGGCTATCCGCTGCCGACGGCCACCGTGCCTCTCGGTGTCGCGAAATTTCTCGCGAAGATGCTGGAAGGTCTCTATCGCGTGCTCGGCAAAAAGGAAGCCCCGCTCCTCAGCAGCGCCCGCATCAAATTTCTCGGCCTCAACCTCGACTACAGCATCGACCGCGCCCGCCGCTTACTGGGCTATACCCCCAAGTTCGACTTCGCCGAAGCGATGCCGCAAACGGTGCAATGGTTCTTGGAGCACCCATAAAGAATTCGATCATTCCGCGATGTCGATTTCATCGGGTCGCAACCAATCCTGGCCCGATCCGCGGATTGCAACAACCTCCACGATGTCTTCATGGATCGTGAAGACGAGCCGATAAGGTAATCCGTGCCGGGTCTTGAATGACTGTTGTTGCAAGTTCGATGCCGACCCTCTCAGACTCATCAGCACACTGGCACTCCGCTGCGGACTGCGACAGGCGCAAAATGGCAGCTTCAAACACTGACAACCACCGTTCCGCGCCAATGGGAGACCGAGCTCGAATCCATTCATGAATCGTGCGGAGGTCACGTTCTGCGCGGCGCGAGAGATGAACCCGCATGATCAACTCGGTTTGGTCGCGGCGCGCAGTTCGCGGATCACATCTTCAGCAGGCCGCACTCGGCCAACCTCCACATCCGCAAGTCCTTCACGGATCGCGGCGATCGTCTCTTCTTGCTCACGCCACTGTACGAGAGCTTCCTCGGGTGACATCTGCTCATTCGTCGAGGAAGCGAGTTGCCTGCCTACAAACTCGTGGAAGCTTTCCAGAAGTGTCGGCGATGATGTGGACATAGGCTTTCCGTATTGAAGTGACCTTCAATCAGAATAACCGGGGGTTTCATCAGTGACAATCTGTTCTTCACGCTCGTCCCCCGGAGGGACATTCGTTGAGCTGGAACAGCGGGTCGGGTTTCGGAATTCCGGCCCGTTGGGTCTGAAAGCAGGGCCACTGTTTTGATTGAGTGAGGACTCCAAAAATCCCTCAGAATCGAGACACAACCCACCGAACTCACGCGTGCAAATGCAGTTTCTGCTTTCCATCCGCACCGACTTGCCAGTACCAGTGGCCGAGGTGGCGGAGTTTGCCGGGTTCTTCCGGGAGTTCGACGAACAGGAACGGGTCGGCGGCAACGATAGTCATCGGCACGATGAACAGCGGGATGATCTTGGCAATGGTCAGCGGAACGGACGCCATGCCGGCGACGCCCGCAATCGGGGCGGCGTAGTTGAGCATTTCCTGGAACATGTAGCCCAGTTCGACACCGAAGGCGGCCCATCGGCCGAGCCACGTGCTGTGTTCGGGCATCTGCGTGAATGAACAGCCGAAGCGTTGCCGTTCGTTTTCCGCGTGCATTGCGGCGATGGCACGTTTCTTGGCGTCACGCCGGGCTTGTCGATAGAACTCCGACATCCGTTGACCGGCACGATAGAACCGCATCCCCAGCGTGTAACATGCGTGGCCAATCATCCCCGGCACGCGCGTGGCTCCCATCATTCCGCGATACAACCATCGCCAGCGCAATGCCTGTTTCTGAGCGGCGACAATGCGGTTCTGCGCTTCGGCGTGGACTTCCGCCGACGTGAGTGGGATCGGCAAGCCCTCTTCGTTGACTTCATCGCCAAACAAGGGCACGCCGTACCAGATGGTGGCCTGGGGATGGAGTGTGTTCGCGCGGGACAATGCCTCATGAATCTCGCGCGGCGGGTTGTCCGGAATCTGGCTCGGGTTCTTGAGCAGCGTCATCACGAGATCGCTGCGGCCGTTGATCCAAAGTGATTTTTCGATCAGATGGACCACGCGGTACTCGTCGACCCAGCTTTCATTGCGGTCGAGAATCGTCTGAACGAACTGGGGGTCACGAATCTGTTGCGGCGTCCCCCGGAGTGCCAATGTCACCGCGAGGCGATTGATGCACTCCGGCTTGAGGAGTTGCATCGTTTCGCGTTTCAACCCTTGTAAGCCGAAGGGTGATGCTTCTTCTTCGAGGCCGAAGTCGGCGACCAGCGCCGGCATCTCTTGACGTTCGTTCCTCACACGCGGCCGCTGAGCCATCTGCAACATGATGACGTGCCTTCCTGAGAGTGATCGTGACGGAGGGGACTGCCCCGCAATGCACCGTCGCTTGCAGAACGCAGGACGAATGCCACCCGGATCGATTTCGATTATGCCCGTTCCGATTTCAAACGTCAAAACGAATCTGGGGAATCTGCGGATCACGAAAAGACACGCGAAGCCCGACATTTTCCGAAACGCCGGCTTTCGCATCTATTCGGCATCCGAGGCCAGCAGCATGGTTGGAAACCGGAGATCGATGATGCCGACCTTTTCCGGCTGTTGAACCCAGCGATCCCATTCGGCTTGCAGGTCGTGTGGGCCATTCATTTGAAAATGGTGCTGGAGAGCCTTGTCGAGACCGGCTTGCTCACTGTGCTTCAAGAACGCCAGAAACTTGGCCGGGCTGGACCGTTCGATCAATTGCGAGGTCAGGGCGAGACTCTGGCCGTAGAACGCATCACGCAGGTGAGCCGGCGGCATGGTGCGCAGCGACATCAGGTCGTGCATCCGATAGGTGGGCCGTTCGCGCAGCGTCGTCCGCAGATCGTGCAGCCGCAACCGATGCTTCGCGCGCGACTCGCTAAGCATCGCGATCCCTTCATCCGCCCACCGCGGCAAAGACCGGCCCTGAAACTGCTCCGCGATGATGACGTGCGTCAGTTCGTGAGGCAGGGCGCCATCAATCCAGTCGGCGGCATCGGCTCGGAGGTCGATCCGCCGAACCGTCACGCGACCCTCATCGAACTTTAATCGCGTCGAGCCGACGGAAGCATCGTTCGGTCGACCGAGACACAGGTTATACGCTGCCTGGGTCGGATGGACGACGATCTCGCAGCGCGGCCCCCAGGTGGGTTGCGATGCGTCACTGCTCCATAAGGTGATGAGGTGATTGCGCAGTCGTTCGCAACCGATTGCCAATTCCCGGACTGGCTTTTCGGTTCCCTGCATGCGGCATGTGAAATTGGCGGTTTCGCCAACGGTCCACGCACCCGCGCGGGAGAATTGGACAGTTGGATTGGCTGATTCGTCGCCACCCCGCACCAAACCGGCCATGCCTGCGAAAGCGATTGTCAGCGCGAGTCGAACCGTTCGGCGAGTCCCAGCGTTCATTTCCGTCCCTGCCACGATGATCCGAATCGGCGGTTAATCGCGCGACACGGAACGGCAAACCAAGGGAACGGCGTGCCAACCCGACAAACTCGACAGGATTTTTGCAAGCTACTTTGTAGAAATGAGTTACAGCAAGCGAACTCCGAACGAATCCCCTCTCCCGCCGTCATGCCACATCAGAATGCGCGATTTCCGGGATATCATGCACAGAAAACAGACAACAAAATCACTGGGCCGAACGAGGCCGTCAGCCACGACCACGGGATGTGAGTTCAGTGGCTCCGCGGTCGCTCCTCGCTTGTTGAGACGCTAACAAACACGACAGCCTTGCTTAAATGATCAACAGAACCGATTGACGGAGGGGGCGCAATGACCCACACTTAAAAAGTGAAACGGAGACGTTGTCAGTGAGACAACGGTCTCTGTTTCCTAATTTTGTTGCTTCAGGAGCGCGGTTTCGTCGCGGCGTTCGTGACGGCTTCGCTCCCTACCTGTGGGGAGGTGATCCATGAATCGTTTCTCGCTCGCTGTGATTCTGGCAGTTCTCGTCGTTGTGCCGTCGATGGCCGAAGCCCGTTCGCACCGTCGGCATGGATGTCCGTGTCAGGTCGCCGCCGTGGCGACTCCGCAGATGACGATGGCTCAACCCGCCGTGCCGCAAGCCGTCGCGAACAACGGCCAATATCAGAGCTTCTCGTACGAACCCGGTACCGCCGCCCCGGCAACGACGGTCGCCCCTACGACCACCGTTTATTACGCCCCGGTCACTCCGCACTACGTGCCGCCGTATCTGCGACCTGCATACAAGGCCCATGGCAACTACGCGCCATAATCGCGATGTCTGCGTCCGATTAAAAAAGACAGTTCCGGCCGAGCCATGCTCGCTCGCCGGAACTTCTTTTTTCGGAGGGGATGGCATTTCCTACGAGCGTCGCAGCTTCAACTCGCCTGCAAGGCCAGCAACGATTCATCTTCAAAGAGGTCCAACCCGCACAGGTCGTCAATCGAATTGACAATGTAATGCGGACCATAAGCATAGCGGTGGAGTTCCGCGCGCTGTGTGCTGCCGGTCAGGACCAGCACCGT
Source organism: Planctomycetaceae bacterium (assembly GCA_021732785.1). GTDB lineage: Bacteria > Planctomycetota > Planctomycetia > Planctomycetales > Planctomycetaceae > DSVQ01. Next base: position 42,874 of record JAKFUG010000055.1, on the reverse strand, counting down.
GCGGTAACCCATCTGGACACCGCCGAGAATGTCAGTCTCCATCGTGTCACCGACCATCACGACCTCGTCGGTCGACAATCCGAGCGCCTTGCGGGCGGCCCGCATCATCACGGGACTGGGTTTGCCCACGCTGAAGGCTTTCACACCCGTGGCTGATTCCAACATCGCCACGAAAGCTCCGCAGCCGGGACGCACGCCGTATTGCGTGGGGCAATTCGGGTCGAGATTCGTCGCAATGAGCTTCGCGCCGCCGAGCACATGTCGACCGGCGACCTCCATCATTTCCAATGTCAGCGTGCGGCCTTCACCGACGACCACATAATCGGGATCGTGGTCGACAATGCTGTAACCGACTTCATGCAGGGCCTGCAGCAAGCCCCCTTCGCCGATCACGTACGCGGTGCCGTTGGGCTTTTGTTGCGCCAGATAGCTGGCGGTCGCCATCGCGCAGGTGTAGATATCCCCTTCTTCGGCGTCGATGCCGATGCGTGTCAGTTTGGTCGCCACATCGCGGCGAGTGCGCTGACTGTTGTTGGTCAGAAACAGGAACGGGATCCCGCGTTCCCGCAGGGTGGCCACAAATTTATCCGCGCCGGGAATCACTTGATGCCCGCGATAAATCACTCCATCCATGTCGATCAAAAAACCAATTGCCATCAGACTTCCTCAAGGCGACGCGTGCTCCGAGCGCGTTCAGTAACAGGGGAAGCCCTAACGCAATCGACATGCCGAAGAGACTGCGGGCTTTTGATGAAGTGTCCTAACCTCTTTCACAGACGAGAATAGCGTCACTGGACGTGGACATCGTGAACCGTCTTGGTCGCCAAGAATGACCGCGATATCGGTAGTTTCACTGGCATCTGCGTCTTGGTATGGGGACAGTTTGAACATGCCGGTCGTCCTCTTCATACGTGTACCCGCTGCGCATTTTGACTCAACGGCTTCTCCGGTTCGACACAAGCCACTCACGCTGGTGCCAAACGGGTGCCATGAGTAAATTACGACGGGCGTGAACGAACCGTTACTCGCGGTAGCCTGTCGATGCCTGTCGTCGGTGAGGCTGATGACCGCCCGTTTTGTCTTTGTTCCCGTAGCTCAGCTGGATAGAGCGGCGGTTTCCTAAACCGCAGGTCGCGTGTTCGAACCACGCCGGGAACATTTGTTTTATGGCTTAAACACCCACGAATGCACGGTGCGCCCTCTCGTCGGCAGTTTAAGCGGTGAGTTGAGAGGCAAGAACCAGAGAATGCCAATCCCGCGAACCTTTTTTCTGGCTCTCGGCTCTGGACTCTTAGCTCTCGACTCTTTCGACGCTGAAGTCACACGGCGTGGCGGCGGCCTGCAAAGCCGCATTCCGTGGGTTCGACTCCCACCGGCGTCTCTTTGAAGGAATGCTCCATTGATGTCTCCGTCCAGCGGCAGCCGCGTCCCCCGGCAGGGTTGGGTTGCGTCTGTTCCGGACATGGGTTCTGACCGGAACTCAAGGGAGCGGGTTAGCTCAACGGTAGAGCACCAGATTCACACTCTGGCTGTCGCGGGTTCGATTCCCGTACCACACGTCGGCTTTCACCGACTTGACCGGGCCTGTCTTATGGACAGGTCCACCATGCAGCCCAAGGGAGACGGACGATCGTGAAATCGGCTGTCACTGCGGTTCGCCGCGGTGGCAGCAGCATGTGAAAACACTCTGCAGGACGCGGATTCCGCCGCGGCGCTCGCTCGGCAACGGCGCGGGAACGAAGGAGTTGACGGGATCGAGAGTGCGCTTTCGATCGAAGACTCATTCCAACCCGCGTTGACGCCCAGCGAGACCACGGCTCAAGCGTCACTCCGTGTTTCCTCGTGTGATTCGCGAACGTTCCGCCTTCCGCGGGTGTCTTTCGAAAGTCAACGAGCGGCGGATCGACTTGAATTCGAGTTTCACCTAATCGTCTTCCGGTCGCACGCAGAATTCTTCTTAAAATCGCCTGTTCGGCACGTTGCAAACCAGGATGATGCGCTACGTACCCACATCGATGGTCTGGCTTCATCGACTCCCAAAAGTATTGCGTGTAGAATCCCCCTGAATCCCATGACGGAAAAGAGTACTCCCGACATCGGTCAAAAAGACTCAGACAGCTATTTTTATGGGCGATTCATGTCAAACAGCACTGAAGCTTTGACAGTTGAGAAAGTCGTGCAAGAGACTTCGACTGGAGTCGTGGCGTCGAATCTGGAAACGGCAAACCTGATCGACGGATACCATGTGATTGCCGAATGGATCCGTTTCGCGGATGCGAAAGCGGCGGTAATCTTGACGGTGGGCGGGGCCATCGCGGGACTCGTGATTCCGACACTCAAAATATATCTGGGAGAGAAAACGCCGCATCCGACCACATGGTGGACGACGATGGTCATCTTGTTGTTTTCGATTTGGGTCACTCTCACATTGCTATCGGGAATTTTTGCCTTTCGTTGTATTTCACCCTACCGACGCAAGGGTCGGCATCCGGCACTCGGTAACGCATCACATTTTCATCCTGCCGCGATCTGTGCGGCTTTCAAATTGGATGACTCTGAAAAATTTATCGATGAATGCGAACGAATGGGAGATCATGGTCTGCGAAAGGAAGTCGCGGCGTGCCTCCTGATCGACTCGCATATATCCGGGGCAAAGTACACGCATGTCAGTCGTTCGATTTTTCTAATGGGGCTCAGTGGCCTGGCGGCATTAGCCTACTTGATCGCAATCCAATTCTGATCGATGCATTGCTGTTCATGGTTCTTCGAGTTGGCAAGTGCCGAACTGAGGCGTTGCGGGAAAGCCGGGAATATACGTGTTGTAACGCGGACGGACATCCGCGATCTTCCGTTGCTTGGCGCGGGTGTGAATCGCTTCGACAAATGATTCCGATACGGTGAACAGCGTTATGAGTTCCGGATGGCTCTTTCGCGAATCCTGAGTGGAATAGACCAGCAAATACGGGTTCGGCCCTTGGTTTCCCTGGTGGCCAATAAAAATAATGTCCGATTGCAGAACAATCGTAACCAGAGTGGCTCCATCCAAGAACTGGGTGGACTCCGTGAATCGTTGAGATCGGTAACGATCCCATTGAATTTCAAGCAGTGACTCGGCAATCCGTGCCCGCAGCCGAACATGCAACCGTGTTATGAAGGTGTCCTTCCTGAACGCAAAATGTCCCGCCAGCCATGTCGCATTCGCTAATAGGGTTCCCTCTTGAGGGAAGGGACCGAATGTTTCCGCCGGCTGACGAAAAGCTCGTTCAAGACTTCCATCGATCCACCGCTCGCGCTTTTTTCCGTACGGTGTTTGAATGCTGCTGAAGAGATACCCATAAGTATGCTGCACGCCGGCATGCGGATAGGTCAGGGACATCTTCAGGTTCGCGGCCTTTGCCAGCGTTTCTAAAATCGGGCGTTCGACAATCGTGTGATCCGCAATTTCGTCCGTGTTGAGCGATTGTCCCCAGTACGCAAACGGTCCATCCGGCTCCCGATCCCGATGGATTTGCGCAACGATCGCGGGACACCGGTTTCGCAGGAATTCCAACCGTTGCGCAACATTCTGGTGGGCTCTTTCAGTCAGCTCTGAAACCACCAGATCGAAGTCCATGAACTGCACACCTTTGTTCCAACGGCTTTTTCCGAACCCATTCGTGAGAAGTCGCGTCTATGCTCTACGTCAATTCTATCAGGATCGGACAGAACATGATCTTCAAGCGTTACAAGATTCGCACCTACGAAATGGGCCTGCTGTTCCGCGATGGCGAATTCCGCGGTTTGGTCGGCGAAGGTAAGCACTGGTTCTTCGACCCGTTGGGCAAAGTGAAGATCGATGTCGTGTCGCAGCGCGATCCGTGGCTGGTTCATGAAAAGCTGGACTTGATTATCAAGTCGGGAGCGCTCGTGGACCGCGCCGTCGTGCTGGATTTGAAGGATACCGAACGGGCGCTGGTCTGGATCGAGAACCGGTTCAGCCATGTGCTGCCGGCGGGTCAGTACGCCTACTGGACGGGTCAGAAGCAGGTGCGTGTCGAGGTCATCGACATTCGGCCGGTTCGCTTCGAGCATGACCAGTTCAAGGTGATTGTCCGCTCGCCGCAGGCCAGCCGCGTGCTCGATGTCTGTTCGGTTCAGCGCGATCGTGTGGGCGTGCTGTTCATCGACGGTCGTTATGTCGAGACGCTGTCGCCGGGGGAGTACGCCTTCTGGAAAGGCCCGGCGGATGCCAAGGTCGTGGAAATCGACCTGCGGGAAACGATGGTCGATGTCGGCGGTCAGGAAATCATGACGGCCGACAAAGTGACACTGCGCTTGAACGCTGTCGTGACCTACAAAATTGTCGACGCTCGAAAGGCGGTCAGCCAGACGGACGACGTGCGGCAAGCACTGTACCGTGACACGCAGCTTGTGCTGCGCGGAGTGGTCGGTGCGCGGGAACTCGATGTCTTCCTGGCGGACAAGGATGCCGTGGCGAAGGAGATCGAGGACAATGTGCGGCGACGGGCCGGTGAACTGGGTCTCGAAATTGCCTCGGTGGGGATCCGCGATGTGATCCTTCCGGGCGACATGAAAGACCTGATGAACAAGGTCACGGAAGCCAGGAAGGCCGCCGAGGCGAACCTGATCGCGCGGCGTGAGGAAACGGCGGCCATCCGCAGCCAGGCCAACACGGCCAAGCTGCTGGCCGAAAGCCCGACCCTCATGCGACTGCGGGAACTGGAAGTCCTGGAAAAGATCGCCTCGGCCGGCAAGCTCAATATCGTCCTCGGCGACAAAGGCTTGGCCGACAAGGTGGTCAATCTCTTGTAAGCGAACGTCCCCGGTTCGAGTGATCGAATCGGGGACGTTTTTACGTTTCGATCACCAGTGCCGGGCTTGAAGCTGCCTGGGGGTTTGAACTCCATCGCCGCCGCCGTGTGTTACGACCGATGGCCAAGCCGATCAATGCTCCGCGGGAGTGGTCGATCATCCGCTTTCGCGCCTCGACGCAGACTTGCGTCGACTTAAGCCAGGTCTTTGTAGGCATCCCATGCGAGGTAGCCGACGATGGCGCTGCTGAGCAGGAAGAGAATGTCGAACAGCATCTGGCGGGCGAACGGAATGCCCGTTGCCATATCCAGCAGGCAAAGAGCCCCGACGATTCCCGCCGCGCCGAACGATACGAAAATCAGATTTTTACTTTGATTCGCCGCCATGTCGCCATCCCAATCGCACCTGCGGCGGCGTTCCGACCCCGAACGCGCCCGCCCCGCGGTAAGGAGAGTATACGTCAAACCCCTCGGCGCGTGCCATCTTCTTTTTCTCTGCCAAAAATCGCTTGAAAACCCATAAAACGTCGCCCGCCTTGACGTCTGCGAAGCGGCAAGCGATTCTCAACACTGTCTGGCTCTTGACACTCGACTCTGGACACTTGATCCTCGGGATTTCCATGGCCACGGATGCCGCCCTGCTCGATGTTCGCGGACTGAAAACCTACTTCCGGACGGAAGAGGGGACCGTCAAAGCCGTCGACGATCTCTCCTTCACGCTGCAACCGGGGCGCACGCTCGGGCTGGTGGGCGAATCGGGATCGGGCAAATCGGTGACGTCGCTGTCGATTCTGCGGTTGTTGCCGGATGTCGGGTCGAACATCGCCGGGGGCACAATCTCGTTTCTCGGACGCGATCTGGTGTCGTTGCCGATCGCCGACATGCGGAAGATTCGTGGCCGTGACATCAGCATGATCTTTCAGGAACCGGGGACGTCGCTCAACCCGGTGTATCGCGTCGGGGCGCAGGTGATGGAAGCGATGCTGCTTCATCAGAAAATCGCGAAAGCCGAAGCTCGCGAGCGAACGATTCAGCTTTTTCGCGAGGTGGGCATCCCCGATCCGGAACGCCGGGTGGACAGTTATCCGCACGAGATGTCGGGCGGGCAGAAGCAGCGCGTGATGATTGCCATGGCGCTGAGCTGCAATCCGAAACTCCTCATCGCGGACGAACCGACCACGGCGCTCGATGTCACGATTCAGAAACAGATTCTCGACCTCATCCGCAAGCTGCGCGATGAACGGCAGATGGCGGTCCTCTTCATCACGCATGATCTCGGCGTGATCGCTGAAATCGCGGATGATGTCGCCGTGATGTACCGCGGGAAACTTGTCGAGCGTGCTCCCGTCACCGAGATCTTTCGGGCACCGAAGCATCCCTATACCAAGGGCTTGCTGGCGTGTCGGCCGCGGCTCGATTCTACGCGGCGACGATTGCCGACGGTCGCCGATTACATGCAGACGACCACGGACGCCGATGGCGGTGTCACGATCATCGAGAAGCCCCTCAGCCCGGAACGCCTGAAAGAAATCGAAGGCCGCGGGCGGGGACGGCGGCTACATCCGGCATCGGTGCTCAAAGGCCTCGGTTGTCCGTTCGTGGCTTCGGAGCATGCCCCGGGGACGGAACTCGTCGCCGAGAACGAAGTCCCGTTGCTGCGGGTCGAGAATCTCAAGGTTTACTATCCGATCAAGACTGGTCTGCTACGCCGCATCACCGGGAATGTGAAAGCCGTCGATGGCATCAGTTTTTCAGTGTATCGCGGGCAAACGCTGGGCCTTGTAGGAGAATCGGGCTGCGGCAAGACCACGGCCGGGCGAGCGATTCTGCGGTTGTTGCCCATCACTGCGGGCGACGTCGAATTCTCCGGCACGAACTGGTCGACATTGCACGGGGCTGAACTTCGGCGCGAACGGCGCAAGATGCAGATCGTCTTCCAGGATCCGTACAGTTCGCTCAACCCGCGGCTCACCGTGGAAGAGATGCTCACAGAAGCGATGTCTGTCCATCAGTTGGGAACCGGCGCGGCCGACCGGCGCGATCGGGCCGCGGCGCTGCTCGAAGAAGTCGGTCTCGTTCCCGAACACATGCGACGTTATCCCCACGAGTTCTCCGGTGGGCAACGTCAACGCCTCGGCATTGCCCGCGCGTTGGCGGTCGAGCCGGAGTTCATCATCTGCGATGAATCGGTGTCGGCGCTCGATGTCTCCGTGCAGGCCCAGGTGCTGAATCTGTTGAAAGACTTGCAGGAACGCCGCGGGTTGACGTATGTCTTCATCAGCCACGATTTGAGCGTGGTGAAATTCATGGCGGACATGATGGCGGTGATGAATGCGGGGAAAATCGTCGAGTTCGGCCCGTCGGATCGGATCTATGCCCATCCGCAGAACGATTACACCAAACGCCTCATCGCCGCGATCCCGCAGGTGTCGCTGACGGCGTTGGAAGCCCGGCTGCAGCAACGCCGGTGATTCCCGAAGTCACTACAGCAGATCGCTCGCGAGTTCCGCAAGCGCGCTGCGTTCACCTTTTTCCAGCGTGATGTGGGCATAGATCGGTTGGCCCACCATGCGGTTGATGAGGTATGTCAACCCGTTGGACAGCGAATCGAGATAGGGGTGATCGATCTGCTGGATGTCGCCGGTGAAGACGACTTTCGTTCCTTCGCCGGCGCGGGTGATAATCGTCTTGATCTCATGCGGCGTGAGGTTCTGGGCTTCATCGACGATGAAATATGTCCGTTGCAGACTGCGGCCGCGGATGTAGGGCAGCGGGGCGACTTCGAGCTTGTGATGTTCCAGCCAGTCCTGAATCCGCGTGGCCGGTTCGCCGTCGCCGTGTTGATGCTTGATGACGCCGAGGTTGTCGTACAGCGGCTGCATGTACGGGTCGAGCTTGGCGGAGATGTCGCCCGGCAGAAAACCGAGATCGCGGTTGCTGAGGGGCACGACGGGCCGCGCGAGCAGAATCTGTCGATAACGACTCTTGCATTCCAAAGCGGCGGCGAGCGCGAGGAGCGTCTTCCCCGACCCCGCCTTGCCCACGAGCGTCACCAGTTTGATGTCGTCATCGAGAAGGGCCCGCAGCGCAAACGATTGCTCGGCATTCCGCGGCGTAATGCCGTAGGCCGAAACCTTTTCCACACGACCAAAAGTTTGATCGGTCGCACGATATGTGGCGAGCACGGACTTCGAGCCGTTCTTCAGTACGAAGTTTTCGTTGGGCCGTGGAGCATCGATGAACTCGGCCGCGGAGATCGGCACGCGGCCGTTGTCGCGGTAGAAAGCGTCGACGAATTCGCTGGGGACGCCGGTGACGAAGCGCTTGCCGGTGTAGAGTTTTTCGAACCCGGCGACCTTGTCGTTCTTGTAGTCCTGCGCGGGCAGGCCCAGCGCTTTGGCCTTCATGCGCAGATTAGTGTCTTTGCTGACGAGGAACACGCCCCGCTGCGCTTCGTGGGCTTGCAGCGTGAGCGCGACATCGAGAATGCGGTGGTCGGGGCTGTCCTGCACGAACGTCTCTTGCAGACGTTTGGAGAACTCGCGGGCCATCACCACGCGAATACAGCCCAGCTCATCGCCGAGCGGCGCTCCCTCAGCAGAAAGGAGATCGCCGGTGAGCTCATCCAGCTCCCGCAGAAAAGCGCGGGCCTGGAAGTTGACGTCGTCGTTTCCTTTTTTGAACCGATCCAACTCTTCGAGGACCGTGATCGGAATCGCGACGTCGTGCTCGTGAAACTTACGGAGACAACCGGCATCGTGCAAAATTACGTTCGTGTCGAGCACGAACAACTTGCCGAGACTCCGGGATAAATTCATGCAGCCCTCCCTGGCAACCCTCGTGTGATTGAGGTGTCCCTCCGTGGCACGGGGAGAACGTTACCCCTCATTGCCGATGAGGTCAAGCGTACCATGTTGAGAATATGCCGCGTTCTCGGAATCGATAAGGGAATTCATATTGACAGACGTTTTTGCGGCAGATGTTATGGACGATTCAACGGCACGGCCCACTCGGGGACCGTTCCACTGCGGATGCCGAGTTGCGGCATCAGCAGCCAATACGTAGCGAGAACGATGAGTGCCGACCCCATCAAGTTGAGAACGAGACCATAACGCATCATCTGCGAGAGTCGAATCCGTCCCGTACCGAAGACGATGGCATGCGGCGGCGTACTGACGGGGAGCATGAACCCGCAGCTTGCGGCCATCGTTGCCGGAATCATGAGCACGCGCGGGTCGAGCCCCAGCGCCACCGCGGTCCCGGCGATCATCGGTAACAAGGCGTTCGCCGTTGCAACATTCGACGTCAGTTCCGATAAGAACGTCACCAGCAAACACACCGCGAACAGAATCACCCACAGCGGCTGCCCGGCAATCACCGTTGCCAGCGCTTGCCCGCACCATTCGGCTAACCCCGTCACTCGACACGCATCGGCTAAGGCGAATCCGCCACCAAACAGCAAGAGTACGCCCCAGGGTAATTTTGATGCGGTGTCCCAATCCATGAGGTGCTGCGTTTGTCCATCCTCTTTGCGAGAGATCGGAATAACGAACATCACCGACGCCACGACCATGGCAACCGTCGAATCGTTAATCGATTCCGATACGCCCTTCCCCGTGACGCCGAGATGCGTCAACCACGCGGTTGCCAGGCGACCCCATCCCGGAAACAGGACGGCTTCACCAATCATGAAATCGGTGCGGAACAACCACGCACACACGCTGAAACCGAAGATGCCCGCCATCCAGCGTTCCCCCGTCCGCATCGGTCCGAGTTCGCCTTGTTGACGACGAAACAGCGACCGTTCTAACGGCACGATCCATTGCGGGACGCGACCGCGCCACGTGAGCAGCGCCCACGTCACCAACAGGAACAACAACGAAAACGGCGTCCACACCGTCATCCATTGACCGGCCGAAATCGCGGGACCATCGGGATATAACCGCCGGAAGACGTCGCCGAACACGAGATTGGTGGGGGTGCCGACCAGTGTCGCCATCCCGCCGATCGTCGCGGCATAACCGATCCCCAACGTCGTGGCCATCGCCAGGTGTTGATAAGCCGGGTCTTTCCGGGCTTCTCCCGCATGCCATTCTTCCAGGGCGGTTAACAACGCGAGACCGATGGGCAGCATGAGCAATGTCGCGGCGGTGTTGCTGATCCACATCGAAATGAAAAATGTGGCGAGCATCATCCCCAGCACGATCCGCCGGGTTCCGACACCCAGGGCAGAAACAATCGCCAGCGCGATCCGCTTGTGGAGCCCCCAGCGTTCAATGCCGAGGGCGAGAATGAAGCCCCCGAGATATAAGAAGGAACTGTCGCTGAAGTACAACCCCGCGACGGTCTTCGCGGATTGAATCCCCAGCACGGGAAAGAGCGCGAGCGGCAACAGGCTGGTGACTTCGATGGCGATCGCCTGCGTCATCCAGCAGATGGCCATCACCGCGGCGACAGCGGCCAGACGTTGACCGGCGGGGTCCATCCCCGTCGGCGTGGGGCTGAACCAGACGACGCAAAATGTCACCAATGCGCCCACGACCCCGGCGCGACTGACCCACAACGGAACCGGTTCTTCAGCCGCGAGCGACACAAATGATCCCCGGAAAAGAGAAGATCGCTGCTCCGTCCCTCGGTCTTTCGGCCCAACGGGCCATCCGTTCAAATAGCCAAGGCCAACGGCCCTGGGATGGGATTTTCAAAATGTGTTCCAGAGGCCCAACGGGCCGGCCGTTCGTTTTCGCGAAGGGTTGGCCCGTTGGGCCGGAATTCATCATGGACATGTTCATGAGAAGCCCTGCTGCGCCGCGACCGGGCGACCTTGAACCGGGCGACCTTGAAGACGGATGTTTCTACGCATGGTGACCGATGTCGCGATGCAAGGCAATCGTGTTGACGCTGTAAAGACATCGGCAGATTCTGCCGGTCTTTGGACCGCCCCGGCGATTCCAGCGGCCGAATTTCCCGCGGACGAAGAATTGTTGAAGTTTCCCTTGGCAGACTTGCATGGGGAAATTATAAACCGCGCGACTGATAACGGTCGGTGGGGTGTCTGCGGGAACAAACACCCCACCACGATGATCGCCATCAGGCCTGTCAAATTGCCTCTCTGATTTTCGTTCACAAGCATTCCATTGAGTTGCGGTTGCCAGTTGGCTGGGATCCGTTGATCGGGGTCTTTCCTCGAACAATCGGTCTCTCCTCGATCACGCGGCGGTCATCGTCGGCGTGCGCTCGGGAGTCAACGGTCAGGAGTCGCCGATGAGTTTTCGTCTTCGCAAGGGCCAGGTTTGGTTGGCGTTCGCCATTTGCGGCGTCCTGCCAGCGTGCCACTGTGCCCCCAACAATTATCTCAGCCAAGCACAAATGCGGACGCAGCAGATGTATCTGCAGAACCGTCAACTCGCATCGCAGCGGGACGGCTACAGCATGTCGCTCAACGCGCTGGCCGATGAGAAAACGCGGCTCGATCAACAGAATCAGGCGCTCAAGGCCAATCTCGATCTGGCCAACCAGCGCTTGAACAATCTGGCATCGAGTAACGAACAACTCGAGCAGAAGTACAAAAATATTCTGGCCTCATCGCGCGACAACCCTTTGTCGAACGATCAGATCAAGAAGTTTGAAGGACTGCGGCAGAAGTATCCGGAGTTCGAGTTCGACCCGGAAACGGGTGTCAGCAAGTTCAACTCCGACCTGCTCTTTGCGTCAGGCAGCGATCAGGTGACGCAGAAGTATCAGCAACTTCTGCACGAGTTCGCGCAAATCATCAACGCGCCGGATGCCAAGCATCTGAAGATTCTGGTTGTCGGTCACACGGACGACAAACCGATCTCGAAACAGCCGACCGCCAACAAGCATCCGACCAACTGGCATCTGTCAACCAATCGGGCCGATGCCGTGGTCTTGACGCTGAAGAAGGCGGGAATTGCCGAAGGGCGGATGGGGGCCGCCGGTTACAGCATGTATCAGCCGATCGCCCCGAACGCGAACGATGCCGCCCGCCAGATGAACCGCCGCGTCGAGATTTTCGTACTCGCGCCGGACGCTTCCATCGCCGGGATCGACGACGGCACCATGCAGCGCTAAAACGGCGATCAACCCATTCGAAACCTGGAAGCCCAGGGATCACCATCCCTGGGTTTCTTCCTGCGCGGATCGAAGATTTTACGCCGATTCCGCCAGTTCGCCCGCGGTTTCCGTCACGACATCCGCTTCGCCGATGGCCTGTTTGCCGAGCGGCGTCAACTGATACCGCATACCCAGTTCGCGGTTCGAGAGGTCGAACTTGAGAAAGCCGAAGGCAATCAGGCGGCCATGAACGACGGACAACGTTGCCGGATCCACCTGGGCAACTTGGGCAGCCCGGGGAACCCAGCCGTCGAATTCCGACTGTAACGCCCGTGCCGAGGTTTGAGCATCCCAATAATGCCGCAGTGCGGCCTTCCAGGCGGGATTGCGGCGCAGTTGGTCCAGTTCGAAGTCGTTCATGCCTTCGAGTATCGGACCCCGTTCCCCCGCGTTCACAATCCGTGATCCGCCCCCGGTGCCATCGGTACAAGTTGCGCGCTCCGACCAGTCTACGCCTACGACGGGGAATGGTCGGGAAACCGATTCTGGATGAAACGGTACTCAAGTTTGGACGCCGGTGATGGGTCCACGCGGGGCGCGAACCGCAAGCGTGATAGATGCGGCTTCCGGACTGGAAGATTGATGCCCGCAGAGTTACATGTTTGTCTTCGCGTCCACGACGTCACCGAGAACGGTATTCAGCGCTGCGTTCACAATCGCGTCGTGGCCGTGATCTTGTGAATAGAGACGAAAAATGCAGAAACTCATCGGCAGCGCCCGGAAGAGATCGTCGTCACTCAACTCCTGGGGCGTGCCGACGGCGGGATCCAGCAGAAAATTCTGACCGCCGGCGGGGAGGCGACCGCTCGGGCGATGATAATGGCGGGCGACATCAATCTTGAGCGGAATCTTCTGCAAGGAAATGGGCAATCGATCGCGGACTCGTTGAAGGATCAGATCGGGTGCGGAGAAAATCGAGGTTCGTTCGGCCATGCCGGAATGAAAGTTGAGCGTCTTTTCCGACGCCATTTTCCATTGCACTTCCCGTGACAGAATCTGTCGCCAGCGGTGCCCCAGTTCGCGCAATTCCGCTTGCGGCGACGTTGCCCAGCGCTGCACGTCGACGAGAAACGACGATTCCGTCAAAGCGCGATAGGTCTCCAGATTGTCGACCGGGTTGCCCTGAAACAGATGCTGCATCGTCTCGGCGAACAAATCCTCCAGGGCGAGATCGAGCGCCCGCACCGTGCGATGGAAGTACACTGTGCGGAAAAGATTCGCGCGGGTTTCGATGAAGTTGATCAGCGTCGGCAATCCGCGCGCATGAATCGTCAGCCCGGCCGGCGTGAAAAATGTGTAGTGCAGAATGCGGTGCAGATCGAACGCCCGCGTGTTGTAGCCGGTCATGTAGGCATCGCGCAGGACAAAGTCCATGTTGTCGACGGTGTAGATACCGCTGAAGAGCGAGCGCAGTTTTCGCAACCAGTCGGGATGACCATCTTCATCCTTGGCACCTCGCTTGGGACGACGAATCAACCACGCGATCTGGCTGGGTTCGAGTTCTTCCAGCGGCTGCAACGATCCACGTGGATTGCGGCGGATGCGGCGAAGCAATTCCCCCAACTCCTGCTCGATAATCACGCCGCCGATGACTTCGTGCGTGAGTCCGAACTGGTCGAGATAGTGGTCGTCAAAGAAATGACCGAACGGTCCATGCCCGACGTCGTGCAGCAAGGCGGCCATGCGGACGAGGCTTTCCACATACGCCCGGGACGGCACATTCGGACACGCATCGGCGAGCGAATCGTACCAATGTTCGATGGCCAGCGAACTCAGGTGCATCGCCCCAAGAATGTGCTGGAACCGCATGTGTTCCGCCGACGGAAAGACCCACCATGCGGTTTGCAATTGATGAATCTGCCGCATCCGTTGCACCCACGGATGATCAATGATCTCCTGTTCGGCGACTTCCCCGCTCGGCAATCCGGCCTTCGCGATAAACGGGATGTACCCGTGAATGGGATCGTGGGACAAACTCTCATTAACGAAATCGCGAACCATCCGGACCTGCCCTAAAGAAAGAATCGGCCACTGCCATCGTAACGAGATGGCCGCATTCTGTTGAGGCGACCTTTCGCGAACGAGACGAGCCATATCGGTTGGATGCGGAACTCTTCCGTCTACCGCGGCAATGGTGCGGCGGGGGCACGATGGCTTGCCGGCGTTACGGGGGCTTGCTGGAAGTACGGGCTGGACCACGGTCCCGGCAGCCGCTCGCGGAGACCTTGTGCGACCAGTTCCGCCAGATCGTGCTGCTCGTCGAGATTCCAGCCGTCTTCATTTCCGCCTGCCGACTTGCGGAAAGCAGAAGTCGCATCAATCCCGGTGATGCCGGTTTGTTTCAGCAGTTCACCCAATACGGAAAAGAACGACGCATCCCCCAACGCAGCCGAAGGCTCATTCGCTGAGTCGCCCACAACGGTGCCGCGCGATGGTGTCGCGACGATCAACATCCGCGCCTGCCGGGCTTCACAGCGCTGGTGTAGTTCTCGTAACGGCGTTAATGCCCGAGCAATCTGTTCGCGGGGCAACTCCGTGCCCGTTCGAGAAGTCGGCGGGGAATGATCGTTCGACAATTCCTGGACGAGCCGCTGGCAGCCCCAATCGATCAACCGGAATTCATCCCGCAGTTGCATCACCATGTTCGGAGACTTCGGCATCGGATCATCCAGCGGGGCACAACTGACCGGCAATCCCTGACGGTCGCGCGTCACCCATTTGCGGAGTGCCACGTCCTGCACGAGATCCTGCGCATCGATCATCACGAGGATGGCGTCCGGTTGCATCAAGGCAATCGTCCGCTCGAATTGGATGAGGGCGATGCTTGGCCCGCCGAGGGGTAATCCCGCATTCACAACTTCAATCGGGTAGTTGACACCATTTTGCAACGCGGATTGCAATTCGGCGCAAAACGTTTGCGGTTCGGGACAGTCCGCGGCAACGAGGTTGGCATCGCCCACACAGACAATCCGAAATATGTTTGCCGGTTTCGGAACCACGACGTCACCACCACGCAGGCCCCACCGATTCGTACGGAATACGAAGGGTTCGTCCTCCGTGGAACGAATCGTGGTGCGTTGCAGAGGGCGGAGTTCCCAACCGGTGACCCACGAAGGAACCGCGGTCGGGAGGGGAGCCCGGTTTTGAACGGGCGGCCGCGGACTGGAAATCGTCGTAATGCGCAGGCCGACTTCGGCCAAGGCGATCAGCGCGGCAAGGCCGACGACGGCTCCCAGGCACGTTTTTCCACAGCGGAATACCCAGCGGACCATAACCACGACTTCTGCGCTGACGATTCCCTTCTCCCGCGCGACCCCGAAATGTAGGCGAAGACCGGCGAACAGGGCAAGAGACGTTTTTGGTGCGGAAATGCGAAGAATGCGCGGTTTGCAATGAACCGGAACCGCATCGATGTTGGTGCAAAATGCAGTGCAAAGTGAAAAGTGACCAATGCAAAGTGCAAAATGAAATTCATCACACAGGGGGCGTATTTTTCATTTTGCACTTTTCACTTTGCATTGGTCACTTTGCACTGCATCGCTTTGCTGATCTTAAGTCGACCTCTTCATCGCCAGCACGGCATCCAATGGCGAAGCGGTGACCACGCCTTGCACTTGCGTGAAGCCGTGCTGTTCCAGCAGCGCAGCGTACTCGGCCAGCGTCCGCTCGCGGCCTTCCGTGCAGGTCAGCATGTTGAGGTCCTGCATCTGCGCCCACGACGGACCAGTCTTATCGTCGCGGAGGAGTTTCTCCGCGATGAGTACACCACCACCGGTTGGCAATCCGGCATGAATACGCTCCAACAGTTGATGAATCTTCGGCTCGTCCCAGTCGTGCAGGATGCGACCCAGCGCGTAGAGATCGGCCGGGGGCAAGGGGTCGGTGAAAAAATCGCCGCCGATGACACGGACGCGGTTGGCGACTTCGGTTGTGGCCACCATCTCTTCAGCGAGTGAAACCGCATCCGGCAGATCGAATACCGTCGCTTGCAGGTGGGGATATTGTCGACACGCCGCCACGGCAAGATGTCCGGTCGCGCCACCGAGATCAACCAGATGTTGGAACGGAGCGAGATTCACCGCACGGACCACATGCGGCGAACTGATTACCCCGAAGCCGTGCATTCCCATCAGGAATTCGCGTTTCCGCTCGGGCGTCTGGAAGAAGTGCGAAAAAATGGGTGCGTCCCAGCCATAAACCTGCTTCCAGCGATGCGTCCCTTCGCGCACGGCGTCATCCAGATGCGCCCACAGCCCCCACATCACGTCGTTCGAGAAATTGAGATACCCCGTCAGCCGTTGCGGACTCGTCTTGGTGAGGTACGCCGTTGCCGCGGGCGTGTTGTGATAGCGTTCGTTTTCCCATCGCAACAGGCCGAGCCCCACGCAGGCATCGAGCAACCGCCGCGCCGCTTCGGTATGGATGCCGAGGCCTTCGGCGATCAATCCCGCCGTTTGCCCGCCACTCACCAGCAAGTCGAACACGCCCAGCTTCAGGGCCGCGAACATCACTTTGGAACGTCGGAACGCGGCGAGAAGTTCCAGCACCACCGCGGGATCGGGATCGGCAACGGGATCGGGATCGGTCATCGGCTTGTCTCGTCCGTCGTAGTGTTCAAAGTTGGACTCAGTTCTTACCCTCTTTGAACACGGTATCAATCGCCAATCCGGCGGCGAGTAACAGTGTCACCAGTCCCACATTGCCGCTCACTTCTGGGGCCAGCGCTACGACATAGTTGTCCGCCGAAGTAAAGAATTCCTTGGCCAGCCCCGCCCATTTCTTGGTCACCGTGCCCCATTCCTTGCCGGAAGTGCTGATCAGCTTAAAGTTCCACCCCTTCCAGTCCCCCTTCACTTCGCCGACTTGCTTGTCGTTGTTGTCGAACAGAAGGAAGCCGCCGCCGAGTGAAAGAATCTTGCTCTTGAAGTAACCCATCTGTTCGCCGTCGGCGTTATTGACGGTCACTTTCGTCCGGAGAAAGCCGACCCCGCGACGAATCGTGAAAACGACTTCATCGGTGTCGCCTTCGGTAATCACGATCTTCGTGGGCATCAATTGCTTGTTGACCAGCAGTCGCAGAAACGTCACCAGGCCACCGGGCTTTTCTTCTGCGAGGCCGATCTTTTCGTTCGTTTCCGGATCGTAAATATCGTACTTGTCGCAGAGCTTGAAAATCCCGGCGTGTTCTTTAATCAGATACGTGTTCAGATCCAGCAAGGCCATGAAATGATCCCGCGACAGGAGTGACCAGAAGAGGTGACGGTGACGCAGCGTGATCGTAGCGACCCCGCGAAAACATCTCCACCGAAGGAAGCCCAGGGATTCTGATCCCTGGGTCTCTTACACCGGCGTCAACGTATTAAACCGCATCGGCACGCCGCGCTCGGCGAGATACTGCTTCGTCTCGCCGATGGGGTGCGTGCCATAGTGAAAGATGCTGGCCGCGAGGGCCGCGTGCGCGTGGCCTTCCGTGAGGATTTCATACAGATGTTGCGGATGTCCCGCTCCGCCGCTGGCCACAACGGGGATGTTCACGGCATCGGCCACCGCGCGGGTCATCGGCAGGTCATAACCGTTCTTCGTCCCGTCGGCGTCCATCGATGTCAGCACGATTTCGCCTGCACCCAGCCGTTCGACTTCCTTCGCCCACGCCACGGCTTCTAATCCGGTGGGGACGCGGCCGCCGTTGACGTGAACTTCCCAGAATTCGCGGCCGTCTTTCTGCACGCGCTTCGGGTCGATATTGACGACGATGCACTGGCTGCCGAATTTCAACGCCGCTTGGCGGATGAGATCGGGGTCCTTCACCGCAGTCGAATTGATGGACACCTTGTCGCAACCGGCATTCAGCAACTGCCGGATGTCATCGAGTGTGCGGATGCCCCCGCCGACGGTCAGCGGCATAAAAACGACTTCCGATGTCCGCCGCACGACATCGAGAATGATTCCGCGCTGTTCGTGGCTGGCGGTGATATCGAGGAAGACGAGTTCATCGGCTCCCTGTTCTTCATACCGAGCCGCGATTTCCACGGGGTCTCCCGCGTCCCGCAATTCCAGGAAGTTCACACCCTTCACCACCCGCCCGGCATGCACATCCAGACACGGGATAATCCGCTTCGCCAGCATTTCGATGACCTATCAATCTCTACCAGGCGAGCGGGGGATGTGAGTCCCGCCGGTGATTCGATTTCGGATGAAAACAGTGCAAAGTGAAGAGTGAAAAATGCAAAGTGCAAAATGAGAAAGGCGAAAGACGCCGGAACATCGCCACCTTCTTTACTTTGCACTTTTCATTTTGCATTGACCACTTTGCACTGTCTTTCACAGCACGGAATCACCGGGGATTCAAGTCGCCCCGCTCGTCAACTCTTCGCCAGTCCTTACCGTACGCGCCGCCGCCCGGAGGCGTCAAGCGCTGGTCCGCGCGGAAAGCACCCCGGCTGCTTCTGAGCAGCCGGGGTGCTGGCTTTGTCACTGCACGCCTCCAAAAGACTCCGCGGATTCGGTATCGTAGGTTTGATGGAAGAAAACCCTGCGGTCATTTCGACGGAACAGAAGCCGTTTCCCGATCGCGGGGCGCTGGCCGGAGTGGACCACGGTCGCAAGCGCATCGGCCTGGCGGTTTCGAATGCCGACCAGACGATGGCCATGCCGGTCAGCACGCTCGATTCCAAATCGCGCATCCATGATGAAGCCCATCTGAAACGGTTTCGCGATGATTATGCGATTGTCGGCTGGGTGATCGGTCTGCCGTTGTTCAAAAGTGGCGATGAAAGCCCGCAATCGGCGATTGTCCGCACTTTCGGTCGCTGGCTGGAAAAGACACTCGGAAGACCGGTCATCTACTGGGATGAGCGGCTGACATCCCACGCCGCCGAAGCGAAACTCGCGATGCTGGGCGAAAGCCCCGGCCGCGATAAAGGCCGAGTGGATGGGCTCGCCGCGCAGATCATTCTACAGGCATATCTCGATCAGCGATCGTGACAAGAAAGAACCGATTGGCAATCAGAAATTAGGAATTGCCAATCTCTCTGAATCCGACCCCACCTGCCGGAGGCACTAAAAAATGCTCGATCGTGAGGAATACATCGAGCAGGCGTATTTCTTTCGCACGTTCGGCGAGCGGCTGGATGAGAATCTGCCTGCGCAGGAGATCCTCGAAAGCCTGCGCGAAGAAGTCCTGGCGAACACGAAGCTGCCGATGGCTATCGATGTCATGCGCGGCGAGTTGATGCACCAGGGCCGCTTGAGCGACGGCATGGTCCATCTGCCGCATTACTTCGCCCCCTTCCAGACGTTCGTGATGCAGAAATCGGAAGAAGACAAAACCAAGTTCGATCAACGGACGGCATTGCACATTCTGGAACGGGAAGCCAGGTATCGCAGTGAGAATGCGTCCCCCGCGGGATTGTTCGTCTATCAGTTCGAATGCCTTGCACGGAATCGGTTAGGTTACGACCGCGGTCTCGATGCCATGGCCACCGATCCGTTGTATGACACGCTGTGGCGCGAATGGGTTCGCAAGATCCGCCAGCGGCTCGGTGAGCACGAGTTCTCGGATCTGATCTACGCCCGATCGGAATGGTATCTCGACGAAAAACGCCGGGCCGGACAGCCGGATTACGTTCCCCCGGCCCCCATTCTGTTCGGCAAGTCCGAAGGCCGCATCGCCAAGGCGAACCGTGGCAAAGACCCGTTGTATCTCTTCGCCGCCCTGCAACGGCAGTTAGGTTATCCGTCGGTCCCGCGGGCGCAACCGGCCGATTCGCAGATGAAGCTGCCGCCGCAATTGGAAATCCGACTGCAGCGGATCGAGAAGCGGATTCAACTGGCGGAGAGCGAAGCGCAAGGCAAGCTCGATCTCAGCCAGTTCTACATCCCCACGCCGCAATTCCCGGACGATGATCTCAATCCGTCGAACCCCTGAAGCCCAGCAATTCTTATTGCTGGGTCGCCTTCAATTCAGAAATGACATTCGGATCCACTTCCATCAACAATCGTTCCCGCAGCGCCATACGCGCCGCTTCATCATCGAACTGCTGCAACGCCCACACGACGGCACCGCGGACCACAGGATCCGCATCATCCAGCGCCGCGATCAGGACCGGGATGGCCTCGCGACATTGCCCGTTGGCGAGCACAATGGCCGCGGTGCGGCGTATGCCATTCCATCCGGGACGATCCAACGGCGTCTTCGCGAACTGCGCGTGAAACTCGTTCTCCGACATCGTAAAGATCGAAAGGGCATCCGCCGGACTGAGTTCGGCCCGCGGTTGCACAAGGGGATCGGTTGACGCCGGGGACTTCCGATTCCACGGGCAGACGTCCTGGCAGAGATCGCATCCAAACAGCCAGTCGCCCACATCGGCCCGGTGTTCGCGCGGGATCGGTCCTTCGAGTTCGATGTTGAAATACGCCAGGCATTTTGTCGCATCGAGAACATACGGTTCCGGAAACGCCTGCGTGGGGCAAACATCGAGACAACGCGTGCAGGTGCCGCAGTGCGATGTGGCGTGCGGCTCGTCCGGTTCCAAAGCCACGTCGGTGAGCAGTCCGCCGAGGAACAGGAAACTGCCGGCCCGCTTGTGAATCAGCAGCGTGTTCTTGCCGAACCAACCGAGCCCCGACAGGCGGGCAAAATCGCGTTCCAGCAGCGGCGCGGTGTCGACAACCACCCGCGTGCGGCACTGCGGGACTTGGTCATGCAGCCAGTCACCGAGTTTCTTCAGACGGTCGCGCAGGAAGTCGTGATAATCGGTCCCGGACTGGGCATACCGGGCGACCCGCGCGGGGACCTTTGCGGTGGAAGTCGCTTGGGACTCCGCTTTGTAATTGAGCGCCACCATCACCACACTGCGGACCCCCCGCAGAACATGTTCGGGGTGTTTGTAAGCGGCCGCACGGCGCGGCAGATAATGCATCTCACCGGCGAATCCGCGCTCGAGCCACGACAACAACTGCGGATAACCCGGCGGCGTAACGGCGGGAGCGATCCCCACCAGATCGAACCCCAAGCGGACCGCTTCGGACTTCAATCGCGCGGCCAGCGATTCCGTCGTGGCACTCACAGCATGTCCCATGAGACCGGCAGACCGGTGTGAATGGATCGCTGGGTGGCTTCGATCAACCCGGCCGCGACGAGGCTGCGGCGTTGCTCTTCCCCAGACAGGGGGGCAAGCACGTGCATTGCTTCCAACTCGGTCAGCGGATCAGGATTCTCGCCCGACAACGGCACCGCTTCGTCAACCAATTCGCCATCCGCGGTCGTGGTGATGATCCGGCGTTGATGATACGTTCCGGTATCGCCTTCGATCACCCAGCCGGTCCGCATTGACACCCGCGACATCCGCCGGAGTTCAATCCGAGCTGTGCTGCCGTCTTCGAACGTGATATCGGTTGCGAAGCAGTCTTCTTCGAGAAATGCGCGGGCCCAAACCGTTCGCGGGACGGCATTCGTGAGACCGGCGAGTTGATCGAAAATCGGTGGACCGGCCACCGTCAGCGTTTCACCACGACGATACTCCGCCGCGGCGTCTCCCGCCCACACGGCATACTCCGCCGTGTACCAGCGCAACGCCCCAAGAGAACCGATTCGGCCGGTGCCAAGGGCTGCGGTTGCCGCGAGAAAATCGGGCTCAGAACGACGCAATCCCATCACGCGCAAAGCCACACCGTGGGAATGCGCGAGTTCCAACAGACGGCGGGCTTCCGCCAGCGTGGTCGCGAGCGGCGGTTCGACCAGAACCGATAACCCCGATGACAAGCAGTCCGCGATGAGAGGACCGCGATCCGACAAAGGGACCGTCACGAGGACGGCGGTGCAGTCGCCCGGATGATGACTCAATTCCGCCAGCGGGACCATGGGGATTGTCGTCGCACCGATCGCCTGCCGCTGTTGCGAATTGTCATCTGCCAGTGCGACAACCCGCTCCGGATTCAGAAGCCGCCAGCGCTCCCGGAAGAACTGTCCGCGGGGACCCAAACCGGCGATAGCCAGTCGCCAACTCTGTTGCACAGTCCCCATGAGTTCGCCGGCCTTGAAATCCATCTCGTTGCCTTCCCGGCGAACAACCGGGAACGACCAACTTCAACCCTTCGTCGCGAGGCCGCTATGTCCCGGCGACTTTGCCGGCACCGCTGATCTTGATCTTCAATTTCCCCGTGCATTTGTGACCCGTGGGCACGTTGACTTTCAATTGAAGATAACCGGCTTGCTGAGGCGTCCAATCTTTCTTGGCCCGGATTTCGAAGGGCTTGCCGGGCTTGTTGGTTTCGGCGTTCACGATGATGCCGATCAACGATCCCACGGGAGCGCCGGGATACAGATCGATCCCGTTATCGCTGGTTGCCAACCCGTCGGCGGTCACCGGAAGCGTGGCAATGAATTTGTAATCGCCGGTCGCTTCGATGCGGACCAGGCGATCTTTCTGCAACATTGCGATGGCGGGCGTCCAACCTTTGCTGACGTCCATGTCGATCTCGAACTCGGAAGAATCGAGCGATTTTTCTGTCAGTTTATCAATCTTGTCTTTGAGTCCCGGTAACTTCGGATCCAGTTTTTGCAGCACTTCCAGCAGAAATTTCGCGCGGTCAAATTCCCCGACGTCCTCGTAACCTTTCGCGATGTCCGAGGCATCGCGCAGCAGCCCTTCCTGCAATTCCTGCACGCGGGCATCGAGCGCCCGGACGCCGGTCCCGGTTGCCGGTTTTGTTTTCGATTTCGCTTTCGAGCTGCCGGTTTGGGCCATCACAAAGTTCCCCAGCACCACGCTGAGGATGCAGACGGGACCGAAAAAAGCAACGAGATTACGGCGGGACATGGTGAGTTCTTTCCAAAGCGCGCTGGTTTCCTCGCACGGTTTGTGACTTCACCGTACAGGAAGACACCATTAGACGCCCAACCCCCCATTGAACTCAAGCGGATTTCGATTTTGAGGACTGGGTGGGGTGCATCCGGTGACTGGTGCTTGCGGAAAGGTTGGCCTTCAGCCCCGAAGGAGTCGCGATTCGATAGCCCAGCGGCGAAGCGTCTTCGCGCAGCCCTGGGTCAACGGATCAAAAGACATTACCAAGCCCCAACGGGGCGCGACGGTATTGTCCGGAAAAAGTCACGCCCCGGTGGGGCTGCAAGTGCATGGCGATTACGAACCCAGCCCTGCGGAAGACCTGCGGGCTGGGCTATCGAATGTCACCCCGTTGGGGCTCCGGAGGATCATCTTGCGGTTCTAGCATGCCCCCGATTCTACCAACGAAAACGATCCAGTACGCCACTTCGGATTTCTCACACCAACCCGCCGGCGCGGCGTAACCACCATTCGCCTGACAGCAACGCGACCAGCAAGACGAGCATGGGCCAGCGATCCCATAAGGGGCGTTCTTTCGGCAGGGAAGACATAGCCGCAAACGCTGGGAAAACCTGAGGAAGTTCATCCAACTCATCCAGCCGAAACAGACGCCCACCGGACGCTTGCGCCAAACTCTCCAGAAATGCGGCATCGGCGGTGACATCGGCGGTTTCGCTCCCTTGCGGTGCGGTGACGGTGAATTCGGCATCCACGGGATTCGGCGCGGGGGAAACACCCTCGATGGTCAATCGCGCCTTGTAGTCTCCCGGTGTCAAGGCCCCGAGTTCCACCGACGAGACCAACAGTCGCTGCGGTTCGGCGGTCAGTTTGGCTTCACTGACAGCCACATCGCCGCGACGCAATTCGATCCTGGCCTGGCGTTCGGGATGCTGTCGCGCGAATCCGGCCGACCAACGCGCCTGTAACATCACCGGTTCGCCGACGGCGTAACTCGCCCGCAACGCTCCAAACTGGACGAATTCATTTCCCGCGGCGAGTTTCGTCGTCGCCGCCCACCGCGCGAGTTGTCCCCAGAAGCGATGGTGAAATTGATCGCCCGCCCGCAATCGCCACCGCCACGTGCTGTCCGTCGCCAGCCACACAACTTGCCCCAACCCGAAATGTTGATGGAGCAGCAAGGGCACGGCGGGACTGTTCGGGCCATTTTCCACTTTCGGCGATTGTCCCCACGCCCAGACGGTGGCCCCCGGTTTGGGCTCCCCCGACAAGGCCCAGGTCGCCCCCGGCAACACCGACCAGACCGCCCGATTGGTTTCCACATCCGCGGCGAATTGCAGAAAAGTTTGCCGTTCGCCATCGGGAGTCAGTTGCCATGTCCACCCCTGCAAGCCCGCGGCTTCCGTTCCGGTAGTCTTCGGAGACATCATCTGCGGCTTCGTGAATGGCAGCAGCTTGCCTAGGACCGGATTGGTCGCCAACCATCGAATTTGATCGCGCCCCGCAATCAGAACCAGCGTTCCCCCCTGTTCGGAGACGAATTTTTCCACATCGGTCCACAACGCCACCGGCATCTGCTGGGCATCGAGATCTCCCAGGATCAAGAGATCCCGCGAGGGAAATCGGCCCGCGTCGGCGTCGCCTTCGACTGCGGGCCACTGCTGCGGAAAGAACGGCGCTTCGAGACGTTTTGTAAATGGCTGCGAAAACAGCACCGTTTGCAGATCGACATGTTCATCGCGCGACAAGGCCGTTTCAAGATAACGAAACTCCCAGCGTGGTTCGCTGTCGGCCAGCAGGACATGCGTCCGATCGTCCACCACTTGCAACGTCACTTCGCGTTCATTGTTATCGGCGCGGGTTTCATCCGGTCGCGGAGCAATCGCGATCCGATAGCGATGCCGTCCCAATTCGTCCGGGGCGACGGTGAAGGTGACGGCTTGTGCATTGCCGGTCACATCGACGGTTTGGGATTGCGTCGAACTCTCGACCCCTTGCTCAACGAGCGTGATTATCAGGGGTGTCTCTTCGAAACCGTGGGCGGAAAACGTCACCACAATCTGCGGTCGGTCGCCGCGATAGGCCGCCAGGGGGGCATCGACACTGAGGATGGCAAGATCGCGCGGACGATGCGTGGAACCGATCAACACCGGGTAGATCGGTATGCCGCCGGTTCCAAGATTTTTTGCCATCGCCAGTGCCGTGGTTGGGGAAGCATCGCGGCCATCGGTGAAAAGCACGACGCCGAGCGTCTTGCGATCATTTTCCGCGAGTGCCGACCGCAAGACGGAGGAAAGCTGCGTTGTGGCGGGCTGAATCAACGCCGGCGGCGTGGTTGTGGTGACCGCGAGATCCGCAAACGGGATGGCGGCCGCTTCCCCGGCAAAAATCTGACCATCGAGTTCACCGAGTTTTGACAGGGAAGCATGCACCCCGTGTTGTGGATCGGTCACTAACCGCGCTGCCACTTCCGTGCGGCGTAATGTCTTGAATCGTGCTGCCAAAGCTGCATCGCGCGGGATTTCTGGTGCTGCCAATTGGGGTTCAACGGTTTGGCGATCGAGCCAGCCCAGTCCGAGGCCCCATTGCAACAATTCACGCCCATCGGCAGTCGGATCGGCTGATTGCATGCTGTCGGAAACATCGACTGCGATCACAATCCGCCCGAGTTGCCGCGACGTGACCGTCCACGCCCAGGCGGGCTGCAACAACAGGAGTCCGAGCACCATCAACGACGCGCAACGAAGTGCAAAACAGCCGCGCACGACGTTTCGGGAAGCACTTTCCTGCTCGGCACGCATGGACCGCCACGCGAGGCCGATCGCGATCAACACTGCAAAGACAATCACCGCGAACGTCGCCGAAGAATCAGCGCCATTGAACACAAACTGCGGTGCGATCCCGTCGGTCACCGGGAGAATGCTCCTCTGGAATCTCGGACACGGAGATCATCCCACACGGGGTGCGAAACCGCAAAGCGTGGATCATCGCTTGGCGGTTTCGCGCCCCGTACAACCCGGTTGCCAGTGCTTGCCGACTGAACCCAATCGCTATTTCACCGCGGGCAACTGATATCCCTCGCGGTTCACCTTGATCCGATACAAACTCGATCCCGCGGTGATGTATAACGTTTTCGCATCCTTACCGCGGCCGAAACCGACGTTAGTCGGGACCTCGGTGGGAATGTAAGCCAGCTCTTTTCCTTCGGGCGAATAGACACAAATCCCCGGTCGATTTTCCGCCCGCACGGCGACCCACAAGTTTCCTTCCGCATCGACTACCAATCCATCCGGACCATCTTGCGGGGCATAATCCACCAGTGTCTTGCGGAACTTCGCCGTCCCTTCCGGTGACAGGTCGTACGCCATCAACGCCATGTGACCCTTCCGCAAGGGCGTGTCGACCTTGTCGGCTTGCGTCGCCCCTTTGGCACTGAGGCGTTCGAAACCGGTCGCCCCGTTTTCGTTGCTGACGACATACAACGTCTTCTGGTCCGGCGAGACCGCCACGCCGTTCGGTTTGCCTGCATCGGTGACAACGCGGGCAATCTTGCCGTCGGTGTCGATGCGATAGACGCCCATCACCGGTTGATCGAGCGTTTCCCAGCCCAAATACCGCGGGTCGCTGAAATAGATGCGGCCTTTCTCGTCGATGGTAATATCGTTCGGGGCATTGAACGGTCGGCCTTCATACATCGCGGCGATGATGTAGCTCTTGCCGGTCTTCATGTCGGTGCGCGTCACACGCCGTCCGCCATAATCGGCTCCTTCCGCAACGAGCATGTTCCCCGCGGCATCGAACTTGATGCCGTTCGACATCCCGCTCGGCGAACGAAAGATGGCGGTCTTGCCCGTTGCCGGGTCGAACTTCCAGATATGCCCGGCTTCAATCGCCCCTTTGTCATCCACCGCCTTGTGGGAAAACGTGATCTCACTGAAATAGACCATTCCGTCCGGCGCGACACTGACCCCTTCCGTGAGGACTTGTCCCTCGAACAGTTTTTCGAGCTTCGCATCCGCCGGGATAATCGGCGTTTGTGCGTAGGTCGCGTGGGTAAGAAGCGTGGTTGCCGCGAACATCAAAAGCAGAGAGCGCTGCCGCATGAGAGATGGCCTTTCAAGCTGTAGAAGTCGTCGTTCAGCCAACATTTTGAATTTGATCCCGAGAGGGATGAGAGACCAACATCACCGGGCTTCGTCAAAGAGAATTACTGCACCAATCTCGCCCACTTTTGCTGAAACCCCGGCCGATCGAACACTTCCGGATTCACCACGCCGCGCGGCCTTCGACCGTGCATCAGGTCCATCATTCCCTGACACGCCGTGCGGCCGATATCGCGGAAAAGTTCGTCCGTCCACGCGATACAGTGCGGCGCCAGCAGCACGTTGTCAAACTCGGCGAACCGCGGCGGTGAAGTGAGGGGTTCACCGTCGAAGCAATCGAGCGCTGCTCCCGCGATCCGTTTCGTCTTCAGCGCTTCATATAGCGCATCCTCATTCACAATCCCCCCGCGGGCCGTGTTGATGAGGTATGCCGTCGGTTTCATCAACTCCAATTGCCTCTGATCGATCAGATTTCGCGTCTGATCGGTCAGTGGGCAATGGAGTGAAACGAAGTCGGCTTCTGTCAGCAGCGTTTCGAGTGTCGCGGGAAGGCAACCGTGCTCGACAATGATGTCGGACGGTGTGAACGGATCAAACACGAGCGGGGGATTCATCCCGAATCCGGCGAGCAATTTCGCAACGGCGCGACCGATGCCGCCAAACCCAATCAGGCCCAACGTCCGCTCGCGCAGTTCCGATCCCATGTACCCGCTGCGATCATTCCAGCGAGCTTCGCGTACGAGGCGGTCTTTCACCCGAACATGATGCGTGAGCGCCAGCAACCAGGCGACTGTCGCTTCCGCCACCGGCCGGTCCACCGCTCCGGAAGTAATGAAGAGGACGACATCCGCCGCAGTGCATGCCGCGACATCAACGCTATCGTAACCCACGCCGAACCGGCCGATGGCCAGTAAATTGTCGCCGTTCTGGAGACTTGCCGCCGTGACCTTTGGTGTGAGGACAATCACTCCGTGCGCATCCGCGAGTTGCTCGGCGGCAATCTCGGGGTGGTGTTCCGCGAAGCGTGTGACTTCACAGCGATCCGAAACGGAATCAAAAACATTCAGCCCGATATCGCGGTACTTCGTCTGCCCGCGGTCATCGTAAAAGTCAGCCGTCAAAACCACGCGGAACAAGCTCATTTCCAGGGATTTCCTTCCACCGTGGCACATCGCTCATCGACCACGATCCGCTCGGGCTTTGGGCCGGCGTAAACCCACAGCATCTCCATCGGTCCGTTCGATTCGTTAATGAAATAATGCACACGCCCGCGCGGTTGCAATGCGGTAGCGCCGTCGCTCATCGAGTACCGCCGGCCTTCCACCACGCAGGTTGCCGTACCCGTGATGATGCAGATCGATTCGTCGAAATCATGAAAGTGGGCGGGGAGCCGCCCCCCAGGTTGGAAGAGACCGTACCCGCCGCTCATTTCGATTCCCGGCATCAACGTCTCGTTGAAGCAATCGATGAACTCCGTATTGGGACCGGCGGCGAATCGGCGAGCCGTGGCGATGCGATTGCACCGCTCACTTCCCGGAACGCCCGTGGAATCATCGGGCATTTTCCGCCGCGGAAAGAAGGTGTCGGTTAGAGTTCGTGTCGGTGTCTCCGTCGGCAAAGCGACATGCAAAACCGCGGGACTGCTGGCCGAAGGGTTCCTGGCCAAGTGGGCAAGTCCCGCGGGAATCACGAGATTGTCCAGTTTTTTCAGGTTGTAACTGCGGCCCTGAACTTCGACCGTGATGGAGCCGCTGAGCAGCGTGATGGATTCCGTGAACGTGTGCGTATGCTGGGGAAGAATCGCTCCCGGCGCGAATGTGACGAAACCGGTTGTCAGTTGTTTTGCCCGGTTATGGCTGCCGACGAGGCATTCAAACTGGACCCCGCGAGCCAGTTCTGTTCGCAGGCCGGCACCCACCGCGTTCATCACTTCCGGGCGATCCGGGCGGAAGGATTCCGTCGGGCGGGCTAACGGCGGCGGCACGCTGGGCTTCGTATCCGGAATCAATGAAGCGCGAATCGGCCGATCATTCCCGACAGCCGCGAGCGCCCCTTTTAACGATCGCAGCAACAGGCCGCTATCCATGCCCAGCCCAATCGCGCGGAATCCCTGCAATTGGCGTTCGCACTGATTATCAGGGCTGGTGGCAATCACTCCACAATGTTTGCCAGCGGCACGAATGGTGTCTTTCATTTGCAGAATCTGCTCGGCAACCCCCGGCCCCTCCCACTGGCCGCGATACCCCGCCGTCGACGAATAATCTGCCGGTCCGAAGAAGAACAATTCCACGCCTTCGACTTTGCACATCAGCGGGACTTGCCGCATCGTGCGGACCGTTTCGATGATCGGCACGACGAGAACATGTTCGTTGGCTTCCGCCGTGTGCTCAACGAACGCTTGCCCCCATGCTGTTGCACGTTCGGCACCAATCCCGCGAATTCCTTCTGCTGGATAGCGGGCAAACGCGACCGCTTGTCGAAGTTGTTCCGCCGATTCAACCCAGGGAATGACGATTCCATCCGCACCGATATCGAGCGCCCGCTTGATCAACGCTCCGTTGAGTTCGGCGATACGTACGAGCGCGACGGTTTCACTGCGGACCGTCGCCCGGAGATGATCGACAATCTCTTTCCAGTCGAGATGTCCGTGCTCGGCATCGATGACGACCCAATCGAGGTCGAGGGCCACCGCCATTTCGGTGATGCTGGGCGACTCCAACGTCACCCACATCCCCCAGACAGGAAGGTCGGCAGCCAGCTTGCGACGCAGTCGTTGTACGGCCGCGATTTTCATAGGCGCTGCGGTTTCATTTTAATCAGGGGTGGAGTGATGGGACGCCGGGCCTTGACGGGTAGTGGCCAACTGATTATCAAAGTGATGATCAGATGATGGTACCGATGTGCCGCGGCGATGCAAGCCCGCGGCGATCGAACTTGCGGAAGGTGCCGTTGATGTCGACAGGACTCGGAATGCCGGTGGAAAGCGATCGCCACACCAGCACAGTGTGGGAAGCGATCTGGAAAATCATTCAGCAACGCGATCTGCACGACGGCGACCAATTGCCATCGATTCGCGAATTGGCGGATTTGATTCAGGTCAAGCACTCCGTCATTCGGGATGCCCTGTTACGTGCCGAGACGACGGGACTCGTCACCATCCGTCCGCGGATGGGTGCCTTCTTGCGAATCTCTTCACCTGTGGTTACCCCAAACACAAGCGATTCACTGGTCACGGCGCTGCATCGCGACGAGCACAATTTGTTTCACCTGCTGGATGCCCGGCGGTTGATTGAAATTGAACTGGCGGGCCGTGCGGCCGAGCGACGGCGTTTGGAAGATTTGTTTCCGGTGCGTAAATCACTGGAAGGAATGCTCGCATGGAATCCCAGGCGTGAGGCGTCCGAGTATGTGCAGCTCGACATTCAATTTCACGTGGAGATTGCCCGCCTCGCAGGCAACACCACGCTGTTTACTCTACAGCAGTCGCTGATGGAATTGTTGCGGCCGCACTTGATTGAAGTGCCGCGCGACACAGCGCGGCAGGCAGTGACCGATCGATCGCACCGCCAAATCTACGCGGCCCTGGTTCAGGGCGATGCTGACCGCGCGCGAACGGCGATGCGGAAGCATCTCAGCCTCGCCTACGACAGCCTGTTGCAGGATCTTCAAGAACCACCGAAAGGTGTCCGTCTGCGATCACCCCTGGTCCGGAATGCCAGTACCGAGAAATCGCGCCGCGGAGTCGTGTCATGAAACACCACATTGTTCCCACGACGAATCAGCGTGATCGATCAGTATGGCGATGCGTGATCATCAGCAGCCTGGCTGTCATGGGAAGCGTGCTCTCCGTTCGCGCTGAGGATGAGGGGAACGAGTTCTTTGAAAAGCGGATTCGGCCGATTCTCGTACAGCATTGCCTGGAATGCCACGGTCCGCAATCGAAAAAAATCGGTGGGAATCTCCGGCTCGATAGTAGGCAGGGAATTCGCACGGGCGGTGATTCCGGACCGTCAATCGCTCTGGGAAAACCGGAAGCCAGCCTGCTTATTTCAGCGGTGAAATTCGATCCGGCTTCCGTACATATGCCGCCCAAGGGGAAGCTGCCGGACGCGCTGATTGCCGATCTGGAAGCGTGGGTGAAGATGGGGGCCCCTGATCCGCGCGAGGTGGCACCGCCGTCACACAAGTCGTCGAACTGGGAAGAGATCCTGCGGGAACGACGCGACTGGTGGAGTTTGCAACCGGTTCAATCGATCGCGGTTCCCGATGCAAAAACTTCCTGGTCGAAAGAGCCGATTGATCGATTCATCCAGGCTCAACAAGAATCGCAAGGGTTGCCGCCGGGATTGCCCGCGAGCGCGTCAACACTGGCTCGCCGTTTGAGTCTGGTCCTGACGGGCTTACCGCCGACCGTGGATCAGGTGGATCGTCTCGTCAACAAATGCGGGATGGGAGCACCCGGTGAACGACTCCCCGAAGCCGCGGTGGCGGAGTATGTCGACGAGTTGCTGGCCTCCCCGCATTTTGGTGAACGCTGGGCGAGGCACTGGATGGACGTAGTCCGCTTTACGGAAACGCACGGTAATGAGTGGAATTACGAGGTCCACCATGCCTGGCAGTATCGTGATTATCTCATCCGGGCCTTCAATGGCGATCTGCCGTACAACCAGTTTGTGCGCGAGCATATCGCGGGCGATCTCTTGCCCAAACAACGCTGGAACGAGCAATCGCCATTTCGTGAATCCCCCATTGGCACGGCATTTTATCGTTTCGGCGAAGTGAATCATGACGACTGCATCAGCTTGCGGGAGTTGGGATACGATCTGCTCGACAACCAGATCGATACCTTGAGCAAGGCTTTTCAGGCCACCACAATCGCGTGTGCGCGGTGTCATGATCACAAACTCGACGCGGTCTCGATGGCCGATTACTACAGTCTGCTCGGTATTCTCCGCAGCTCGCGGTTGGTCAGTCACACGCTCGATTCCCCCGATGTGATTGCTGCCGCCGCGCAACGCTTGGCCGAATTAAAAGACGCGATTCGCCACGAATTCGCGGAGGTCTGGCAGGACGATCTTCGCACCATCCCGGCGTATGTTCTCGCGGCTACAGCGAAAAAAGCGAATGCCGCAGATGCGAAGGACCTCGCGACTGGTTTGGACGGAGCACGGTTGGAGAAGTGGCTTGCCGCGTTGAATGTCGAGAAGGCCCCCCTCGAAGACTCGCTGGAACCGTGGCGAAAGCTGGTTGCGGCCAACCCCGCCGAGTTTGCGAAAACGTGGGCGGCAACCGCGACGACCTATGCCGATCAGGATCGGGAGCGCACGACACAAGCCGAGCACTACTCCACATGGGCCGACTTTCGCACGTCCATTCCCGCGGATTGGCAAGCTGGCGGACTCGGGGTCTCGGCACCGTCGCCGAGCGGTGAATTCGCGGTGCATGATACAGGTGACGCCGTCATTAAAACGGTCTTTCCCGCGGGCTGTTTTACCTCATCGGTTTCAGAGCGGTTGAACGGCACGTTACGGTCACCGGTGTTACCCGCCGGAAAAAAGTACGTCAGTTTTCAAGTGGCGGGAGAACGAAGCAGCGCGCTGCGTCTGGTGTCGAATCACTGCCAGTTGAATTACAAAAACTATCGGGCGCTGACATCGTCGTCGCTGCAATGGATCACGTTCTCGCCGCCGGAAGACGCGGAGAGCCTGCGGACCTATGCCGAGCTGATGACGATGTTCGATAACCCCAAGTTTCCCGATCAACTGTCGGCATTGGGTGGCGACGCGGGGAACTACAAATTGCCGTGGGATCAGGCTGCGGAAAATCCCCGGTCGTGGTGGGGTATCACGCAAGCCGTCTTTCATGATTCGTCCGCACCACCGCAAGCCAATTTGAGCGATTTGCGGCGATTCTTTGCCGAGCCGGTACCCACGTCGATGGCGGAAGCCGCCAACCGATACCAGCAGATTATGGAGCAGGCCATCCGCGCCTGGGCTCAACACCGGGCGACGGATGATGATGTCCGCTGGCTGGAAACGTTCCTGCGAGATGGCTTTCTCCGCAACCAGACATCGGCATCGCCGAAGCTTGCTGCGCTCGTCGAGGAATACCGCAAAGTCGAACAATCCCTGCCTCGGCCACGTGTGACTCCCGGCCTTGCGGACGGTGGCAGCGGCTACGATCAACCCATTTTTGTTCGCGGCGATTGTCATCGCCCCGGAGTGGCGACCGCGCGGCGGTATCTGGAAGTGTTGGCTCAATCGCGCGAACCATTCGCCACACCGGGCAGCGGTCGGTTGGAACTCGCGGAGCGCATAGCCGACCCGCGTAATCCGCTCACGGCGCGGGTGATGGTCAACCGCGTGTGGCATCATTTGTTTGGGGCGGGCATCGTTCGATCCGTGG
The DNA here is from genome assembly GCA_021732785.1 of Planctomycetaceae bacterium. Lineage (GTDB taxonomy): Bacteria > Planctomycetota > Planctomycetia > Planctomycetales > Planctomycetaceae > DSVQ01. Next base: position 9,622 of record JAKFUG010000055.1, on the reverse strand, counting down.
ACGATTTTGGACACGTGGGCGATTTGCCGTCGCATCCCGAGTTGCTGGATTACCTGGCGACGCAGTTCGTGGAAGACGGCTGGTCCGTCAAAAAATTGATTCGCGCGATGGTGCTGACGCGGACGTTTCAACAGTCCGCCGATCATCGTTCTGCGGAGGGCGCGAAGATCGATCCCGAGAACCGTCTGTTGTGGCATTATCCCGCGCGGCGGATGGAAGCCGAAGCCATCCGCGATGCGATTCTGGCAACGTCCGGGCGGTTGGATCGCACATTGTATGGTCCCAGCGTACAACCATTCCGCGAGACTCCCAACGCCGATCGGAGATTATTTCCCGGGCCCCTGGATGGCAACGGTCGCCGGAGCGTGTACATCAAGAACAATCTCATGGAAGCGCCGCGGTTCCTGAGCGCGTTTAATTTTCCCGGCGGCAAGGTGACGCAAGGGCGTCGCGATGCCACCAATGTTCCGGCACAGGCGCTCGCGTTGCTCAACGACCCGTTCGTGATCCAACAGGCGGAAGTCTGGTCGACAAAACTGGTGCCGAGTGCCGAGATAGCCCCCATTGAGCGTGTGCGATCCATGTTTCGTACGGCGTTGGGACGTACTCCCCGCAGTGATGAAGAAGCCCGGTTCGTGTTCGCGCTGAATGAAGTCGCACAATTGCGCGGCGTGGCGAGCGAGGACGTGTTGAAGTCGTCGCTAGTCTGGCAGGATTTGGCCCATATTCTGTTCAACCTGCAAGAGTTTGTGTACATCCCGTGAGCGAAGACGAGACGACATGATGACGCACCGCTGTCCCGGTCGAACCGGCGGAGTTTTTTCACGGCGCGAGTTGCTCGCGGCTTCGGCGAACGGCTTCGGCATATTGGCGCTGTCGGCGATGCTTGCCGACGAATCCCGCGCGGAAACAACTGCCGAGGCGGTGTTCTCTGCCCCGCATTTTCCGGCGCGGGCCAGGAACGTCATTTTCTGCTTTATGGACGGAGGGGTCGCCCATACCGATTCTTTCGACCCGAAGCCCAAACTCGACGAACTCGATGGCAAGCCGTTTAACGAGTCAAAAAACCCGACCGCGAACGGTAATCGGTTGTGGTTGAAAAGTCCGTGGCCATTTCAGAAGCATGGCGAAGCCGGTATTCCGGTCAGCAGCTTGTTCCCGCACATGGCACAGTGCGTCGATGAGCTGGCGATTATCCGTTCGATGAAGGCCGACCTGCCGATTCATTCCACCGGTGTGCTGCGATTGCACACCGGGTCCAATAACGCCGGGCGACCGAGTCTCGGCTCGTGGGTGAATTACGGTCTCGGCAGCGAAAACCGTAATCTTCCCGGTTTTGTGGTGCTGAGTTTTGGCGTTGTACCCTGTGGCGGGCTGGAGAATTTCTCGAACGGTTTCTTGCCCGCGAGTCATCAGGCTTCGCAGTTTCAGGCCGATGGGACGCCCATCGACAACATTCAACCGGCCGACAAAGATGCCCGGCTGCAACTCGCAAAGCTCGGTTTACTGCGCGGACTGGATACCGGCTTCTCACAATCGCTGGGCAACGACGACGGCATCGAATCGGCCATTCGCAATTATGAAATGGCGTATCGCATGCAGTCGCTGGTCCCGGATGTGCTCGATCTCCGGCAGGAAACCGCGGCGACGCAAGCGATGTACGGCATCGATTCGAAAGTTCCTTCGCAGCGATTGTATGGCACCCAATGCTTGCGGGCCCGGCGGTTGATTGAAGCGGGTGTCCGCTTCGTGGAGATCACCTGCCCGCCCGGCGCGTCCAATGGGACATGGGATCAGCACGGCAATCTGAAAGCCGGTCACGAAAAGAACGCACTCGACACCGACCAGGCGATCGCGGGGCTGCTGTGCGATCTGAAGCAGCGCGGCATCCTCGAAGAAACACTCGTTGTCTGGGCGGGCGAATTCGGACGAACGCCCCATTCTGCGGGTCGCGATGGCCGCGATCATCATCCCGAAGGCTTCACCGTGTGGCTGGCGGGCGGCGGAGCCAAACGCGGTATGATCTACGGGGCGACCGACGAACTCGGCATGCAAGCCGTGGAAAACGTGACATCCTTCTACGATCTGCACGCCACCATTCTGCATCTGCTCGGCCTCGATCACGAACGGCTCACCTACCGTTTTGGTGGCCGAAACATGCGCCTGACCGATGTTCACGGCGAAGTCATTCACGGCGTGGTGGCATAAGACGAATTGTTTTGGGATTACTCTTTTTCCGCTTCGGTAAATCCCCAGTTGGTGCCGTCGGACCACAGCCACAGCACGAATTGATGTCGGCAGCCGAGACATTCGCGGCGGGCTTCATACTCAGCCACCCCCTGCCGGGGGATGTGTGCCGGCGCGACGTGTTTGCCCTCGGGAAGCGGCCGCAACCCTCCATCCCAGGTCGATAGAGCACCGCCGCAGCTTGCACATGTTGCGGATTGCAAAATCGGCCGCGCCAGTTCGAGCAAACGGTTTCGAACAGCCAGTTCCCGATGATGCCGTCGGACTTCACGCCGTATCAACCACGCCCCGGCAACGAACAGGGCGAGCGTCCCGAAGATTATCGCCAAAGTGAAGAGTGCGCTCATGGAGAGATCGTACAACGACATGGTCACGCGATGCAGCATCATTTCTTGCCGAGAATTCGCACACCGGTGGGTGGCCGGGGCTGGAGCGTCCTCGCGAAGCCCCGGAAAAGGACCGCGCTATCTGTTCCGGGGCTTCCCTTCGGTCCAGCCCCGGCCACCCCAACTTGATTAAAGCGTTGGCCCTGTCCGATTTGGCCCCACGGTCGCAGTCGGGTCGACCGCGCGGTTATGATGCGGACTCTTAAAATCGAAGGTTTTTATCTGCGGTGAGGAACGGAGCGATATGGTCGATCACGTCGAGATTGGCGGAGTGAATTTGCATCTCAGCCAGCCGGACGATTCGCCGGGAGAATGGATCGGCCAGCGTGAAGTCCTCAAACAATTGCTGGCCTGCTGGTTGACGGTCGATGCCCGCGACCGGCCGTTGTCGCCGCGCATCGTGGGTGTGCCCGGCATCGGCAAGACGACGTTGGCCATCGCCGCAGGGCGGACCCGGCAGCAGAGCGTTTACATCTATCAATGCACCTCGGACACCCGCCCCGAAGACTTGCTGGTGACGCCAGTACTCGCTGAGGATGGCAAGATCAAGTATCACGCCTCCCCGCTGGTGACGGCGATGGTGCGCGGGGCGATCTGCATTCTCGACGAAGGGAATCGGATGAACGAGAAGAGCTGGGCAAGCCTTGCTCCGCTGCTCGATCATCGGCGGTATGTGGAATCGATTGTCGCCGGGATTACGATTCATGCTCACGCCGATTTCCGATGCGCCGTAACGATGAACGATGATGAATCGACGTTTGAAATTCCCGATTACATTCTCAGCCGGCTGCAACCCACGTTGGCGTTAGGGCATCCCGCGAAGGAGGATGAACTCGCGATCCTGCGCTATCATTTGCCGTTCGCCGAAGCGGACATGCTCAACCTCACGGTGGGTTTCCTGCAGCAGGCGCACGAACTGCAACTCGATTTTTCCACACGCGATGGGCTCAATGTCCTGCGGTATGCCATGAAACGACTCTTTCAGGATGGAAACCATCCGGCGGGCAAAGATCGTGTGTGGGCGGAGGCGCTGCTCGCCTGTCTGGGCGACGAAGCCGCCGATTTGCAACGCCTCGCAGATCGCAAGCGGCAATCGCTCGGCGGGCAGTCCACACCCATGGGGCTCGGCGATTTCTTCTTCGACCCCGATGACCCGCTGCATCCCGACCATGATGACGATGACGACGAAGAGGATGAAGACGACGAGGACGAATAACCGCGTCAGTCCATCGACCGCAGGCGGGCCGGTTCAATTTCCGACCAGCCGAGTTGATGGACCACTGCGGCTAACAAATCCGCATCGATTTGTGGCACTTCCATCACACTGCCGGCAATGAGGGCGACTTCCAGCATTCGCAGCAAACGCTGCGGGTTCCCCTGCCCGGCATCCAGCAGCAGATCCCAGACGTCTGTGGCGATCATCTCGTCGGAACCGCCGGCCGAGAGCAGCGTTTGCAGCACAAACTCGCGACTTTCCTCCGCCGTCCACGGCGTCAATTCCACCGTGAAATCGGCAAACGTTTGCAGCCGCTCGGCCAGACCGGGGCGTTGCAGCGTGAGAATGATCGTATGCGCTGCATGGGCCCGTGCCGCGGAACGGGCGAGCCGCAAGACATCGAGTTCCACGGATTCACCCGCGGCATCGAGGGCATCCAGCAGCCAGACGGTCTTCACATTCATGGCCGCACGACCGAGCAACCAATCTTCCAAGTGATTCCAGGCGATTGAAGCCGACGCATTCGCAGGGAGTCCCGCACCACCGGCATTGGCCAGAGCCACGGCGAAGTCAGATCGACTCAGACCGGTTACATCGAGCGAAAAGACGGTCCTCGACGATTGAGGGACCTGCCGGCGAATCTCATGGAGTATTCGCGATTTCCCGAGGCCGCTGCCACCCCAGATCAGACCGCATGGGTATCCGCGTTCGATGACGTACAACATCCGCGAGATCGCTTCGTCCTGGTCGCCCGCGGGAAACCACGGGCGGTCGGGGCTGTTCGTCCGAAAGGGATCGCGTGTCAGTTGCCAATAGTCGCAATACATGGGGCTGGCGTTCCGTCGCCGGGGGCATCGTCCATCGGCAAATCCTGCCGGTCGCTGTCGGGAATCTTCCGACTTTAACGATGAGATCGACCATGCGGGGCGGCGACGTTGAGGAGAATCGCCGTTCGCGATGAGGAGCACGCAGTCAATCAGCGCCAGGCGTGAAACCGCAAGCGAAAATTGGCTACGGTGATTTCAGCAGGTGGCCGATCAGTTTTTCCACGACGACATCCGGCGTGATCCCCTGGCTTTGGGCCGCGAAGGTGGTTACCAGCCGATGACGTAGTACCGATGGTGCGACGGCTTGCACGTCTTCCGTCGTGGCGTGAAAGCGACCTTCGAGCAAGGCGCGGGCTTTGGCTCCAAGAATGAGATATTGCCCCGCCCGCGGTCCCGCTCCCCAGCTCACCATTTCTTTGACGAACGGGAGAACATCGGGCTCTTTCGGACGGGTGAGACGGACGAGGTCGCGGGCGAAGAGAAAGACATGCTCGGCAACAGGCACCTTGCGGACCACTTCCTGCAGCGCGAGGATTTGCCGCCCTGTCAGCACAATGTGCAGGTCCGGGGTCTCGCCGCTGGTGGTTTGCTTCAGAATTCGTAACTCTTCCGCCGCGGTGGGATAGGGCACGACCACCTGAAACATGAAGCGGTCGAGTTGCGCTTCCGGCAGCGGGTACGTCCCTTCCTGTTCAATCGGGTTCTGCGTCGCGAGCACGAAGAACGGAATGGGCAACCGATACGTATTGGAGCCCACGGTCACATGCCGTTCCTGCATGGCTTCCAGAAGTGCCGCTTGTGTTTTGGGCGGCGTGCGGTTGATCTCGTCCGCCAGCAACATGTTTGTGAACAGCGGCCCCGGCAGGAACTGAAACAACCGGCGCCCGGATTCGGGGTCTTCCTGCAGGATATCGGTGCCGGTGATGTCGCCGGGCATCAGATCGGGCGTGAACTGGATGCGGCGATAGGACAGTTGCAAAATCTTCGCGACCGTGCTGACGAGCAACGTCTTCGCCAGACCGGGGACGCCCACGAGCAGGCAATGCCCGCGGCTGAACAGCGCGATCAGCAGTTCGTCGACAACCGCTTGTTGTCCAATGACCGCTTTGCCGATTTCCTGGCGCAGCCGACCATACGCCACCGTCAGTCCGCGCAACGCCTGGGCTTCGCGCTCCGCCAACTCGGGGTCTTCACGCGTGGCTTCAGGCGATGCGGTCATCGGACGGGTTGTTTCGAAAAGGTGACAAAGCGACAACGATCTCCAGGTATCTTCTTACTTCGACACTGGCGTAGCGAGGGTGATGCGGTTGCTTTCGCCGTTCGCCTGGACTTCGATGGGAATCTGCCAGGTGGCAACGCCCAGTTTGCAGAGTCCGTTCGCTCCATCGCGGCAGTAGCCGTAGGTCACACTCAATTGGTACATCCCCTTGCCCGACTTCGCGGCAAGCGGAATGCGGAACGACGCGATCCCCTTAGCCACCGCAGCTTCCTCGCGCACGTTGAGTTCGTCCGCAGCAATCAGCGACTGTTCTCCATGAGACGTTAATCGGTAGGTTACCGGCACGTCGGGATTGAGCTTGTAATCTTCCGGAACAAGCAGCGAAACCGAGAATTCCACAGCATCACCGGCGGAAATCATTTGCGCGGGAACTTCGGTCGGCTTCTCCGTGCTCGCGACGTCTTCCTGCTTCGGCACCGGCGGCGGGTTCAAGCCGTCGATGGTGAGAATACGCATCGCCTTCGATTCGAGATCCACCACCGTGACCCGATGATTGTTCGTGTCGGCGATGAACAACCGATTGCCGGCGATGCACAATCCCGCGGGTTCCGCTAGTTGCGGGGGCACCGTGCCGTCGCCTGCTTTGCCGGTCCCGAGCCATGTGGTCGCTTTTTTGGTTTTCAAATCCACATGCTTGATCTTGTGGTTGTAGCTGTCGGCGACGAGCAACCCGCCGTTGTGGTACGCCAGACCGAGCGGATGCTGCAGCCGCGCTTCACCGCCGGCGCCGTCCACATCGCCAAACTCGAACAGCGAGCGTCCGCCGGGCAGATTGGAAGTGCCGACCACCGTGGTGACATCGCCGGTGGGAGCGCTGAGATCGTTCTTCGCTTTGGTGGTGATTTTCCGAACGGCGGAACCTTCGCTGTCGACGACATACAGATTCGTTCCATCCGTCGCCAATCCGGACGGTTGCGCCAGCGCGGACTCTTCCAGCGAACCATTCTTGATGTCCTCTCTCCCCGAACCGGCATACGGCTGGATTGTGTCCGTACCGAGTTTGTGCGACCAGATCTGATGCGGGCCGGCCATCGCAATGTAGAGCACATCGTCAATGACCAGCAGATCCCACGGGCTGTTGAGTCCGGCCTGGAGCAGCTTCGAAGAACCCACGCGCTGGTGACCCATTTCGCCAACCCCGGCGAAAGTCTTAACGGTCTTTTTGGCGAGGTCCACCGCCCTCAGCAAATGATTCTCCGTGTCGGCCACGTACAGCGTGTTCCCGACCAGCGCCATGCCCTGCGGGCGGTCAAACTCCGCTTCGGCGTACGATCCGTCCTTCTCCCCGATGGCCCCGGAACCGATGATGTCGACCAGCTTCCCGTCGAGCGTGGTCACGACAATTCGGTTGTGGTTGCTATCAGAGATGAACAAGCGGTCGCTTGCGGCATCGGCGACGAGTTTGCCCGGAAACCGCAGCGGTGTGGCCGGCTGCTTGAATTTTTCGAGAGCAAATTGCACGGGGGTTTCATCGAGCGTTTTCTTGGCGCGATGATGGTCGATCAGCTTCGTGATCACCGCTTCCAACAGCTCGCGGTTCCCTTCGCCGGAAACGTAACCGCAATAAAAGCCTTCCGGATCGATGAGCACCAGCGAGGGCCAGGCGCGGACGCCGAACTTCCGCCAGATGGTCATGTTGGCGTCATTCACCACCGGGTGTTGAATCTCGTACCGCAGGATCGCTTTGCGGATGTTGCCGGTGTCTTTCTCGTTGTCGAACTTCGCCGAGTGAACGCCGATGACGACGATATCCTTCGGGAATTTTTTCTCGAGGTAGTCGAGATCCGGCAGGACGTGCATGCAGTTGATGCAGCAGAACGTCCAGAAATCGAGAAGCACGATTTTGCCGCGCAGATCTTTGATGCTGATCGGGCCACCCGCGTTCAACCATTCCACGCCCCCTTCGAGATCGCTGGCGGGGACACGGTTGGGAAACGGATTCGGCGGGATGTCCGCGGGAGGATCGGCGGCAAGCGTCGACAGCGGCAACAATCCCGAGAGGGCTCCGCATAACAGCAACCATCGCAGGGAACGCTTCCCGTCCACGGCGGTCCAATTCCAAAATGGCATCGCGAGGTCTCTCCTGAAGTTCCGCGTCATGGCGACACGCTCTCGAATCGCCCGGCCATCTCGGGCCGCGCGAAAATCCGACCCTAATCGTATCAGTCCGTTCTGATGCTGCCAAACCCGCACAGTGACAACATGTCACCTGTTCGCCTGCGGACAATTATCAGGTGATGGATGTTTGTTGGCCGCTGCGGCTCACCGCTGGGGCGTTTTGATTGGTAGTATCGGGGGCATGGAAGAATCTCCTGCCACCATTGCCAGTCCGGTCTTCGCAGTTGCGAGGGTTATTTTTGGGGTTGCGCTCGGCTGGGCCATTTGGGCCCTGTCACCGAGCGTGACGGGCGAAGCCGAACCTTGGGATTCAATGACTCCCTACTATTCCGGATCGCTCTTTATTGTCGGATTGCTGTCGTCACTCCTGGGGAGGAGCGGCTTTTATTGGGGGCCAATCGGAATTTACATCGGGCAAGCCGCGTTCTTGTCGATGGCGAACCCGCAGGGTGGCATCATCCCCGCCCCGATTGCCGTCGCACTCTTCGGAACGATTCAGCCCCTGATCGGGGCACTGCTTGGTTCTGGATTTCGGTACATGCTCAAGGCTCGCAAAAAATGACACCCCCTGGGACTTTGTCCTCGCTTTTGGGCATCGCTGGCGTTCACCGGGGGCGTTTGATAGAAACAGTGTTCATGTGCGGCGGGGGTTGTCTCCGTGGCGTTCATTCTAGGAATGACCGATGGATGCTGTCTTTTCGAGTTTGCTCCAGTTAGTCACCGCCGCGTGGCAGTTGCTGGTGGCGTTGTTGTTTGTGATTACGCCGTGGGCACCTCTGGTCGGCTATCTCGCCTTCTGGTTGTTCGCCGTCGATTGGGTGAAGTTCCGGCTCGTCATTATCCGTGGCGGCTGGATTGGCATCCTGCTGATGGTGTTCATGTCTACGCTGGTTTGGGGATTGGTTGCCCCGCCGACGGGTGACTATCACAACATTCTCGGGCTGCATCTTTCCAACTTTGTGGGGAAGTTTCTCTACGTGGCGGCGTTGACTGTGATGATGTTCCTCTGCGGTTCGGTGCAATTGTCCGGATTATGCGGGACTTGGGCACAGTTCCCGGAAGAGGCCCCGGCGGATGACCATCACGGCGATGGACACGGCCACGGTCACGATGATCATCATGGTCACGACACCCACGCGGTGGCTCACGCTCATTAATCGCCCGCACCGGAGTGAGTGACTCCCGGTCCATTTTATTTTGCCCGTTTCTTCACTTTGTGGAATTCCATCATGGCAGACGGTAACGGCAATCAAGCAGAACCTCGTCCGCAACAACAGCCGCAAGCCATTACCGAACCGGAAAGCTTGCAGCCGCTGTACGCGAACTTCTGTCAGGTCTCGCACACGCCAGAAGAACTGGTGCTCGACTTCGGCCTGAATCCGCGTCCGTTTGAACAGTCTCCCCACGCGATCAAAATCTCGCAGCGTCTCGTTGTGAACCTGTACACTGCCAAACGCATGTGGGCCGCGCTGGGCATGGCGCTGGATCGTCATGAGAAGACGTTCGGGCCGATTGAGATCGACGTCAACAAGCGGGTGACGCAACGCCC
>JAKFUG010000025.1 GCA_021732785.1 Planctomycetaceae bacterium | reverse complement strand
ACGCTGACTGCCGCGACCGATTCCTTGCCCTCGATTCCGGATGGCGCGACATTGCGGTGGCAATACGACGGCCACCAGTGGGACGTCCGTGAGACCCATACGCTGCCGGGGGAAATGATGACCGTGTTCGCGGTCCGCCGGGCGGATTGATGTGCGGAAAGAGACCCAGGGATCGGAATCCCTGGGCTTCCGGGTTGATTTCAAGGGGGTTACAGTTTCATCTCGCACCGCGCCCATTGGCCGAAGTTTTCTTCGATGTCGACCCGCAGCGTATCGATGGAATGACCTGCACGTTTCGCAATTTCGGCGGCCAGTTGTTCGCCGAGCCACTGGGCGATAAGTTCCGCGGTCGTATTGGCAATCGGCAGCAGCACGCAATCCTCCCGCGGAAAGACCCAGCGGCGGTGTTCGAAGCGGGCGGTCACTTCGGTGTCATCGGCGGTGACGTGAATCCGCGGGTGTTGCGTCGGCAGCAGCATGTGGTGATCGAGGGCCAGAACCAACTGCTGCGTGGTGTCGCGCAGGGCGATGAAATCGAAGACGTAACCATTCTCATCGAGCCCCCCTTCCACTTCGACCGCGACGCGCCAGTTATGACCGTGCAGCCGTTCGCAGACGTTGCCGTTGAACGTGATGAAATGCGCGGCACTGAAGACGAGATGGTCTTTGGTGAGATGCACGCGGAAACGGTTTGAGGTCATGGGAAGTTCCATATTGTTAACGATCAATGTCCCCACATGATGCGAAGAGTCTGGAAGTTCCAAATTCCAATCACCAAATTCCAAACGACGAAGCGAGCCCTCTTCGTTTGGAATTTCTGACTGGGTGACGAGTTGGAGTTACCAGCCGATGTCTTTGGTGAGTGCGGTTTGGGCGTGGTGCAGCGCGGCATAGGCGCCTTCCATCGCGAGCAACTCTTCATGCGTGCCGATTTCCACGATGCGGCCGCGGTCGAGGACGCAGATGCGGTTCGCCTGTCGCAGCGTGCTGAGCCGATGGGCGATGGCCAGGGTCGTGCGGCCGCGGACGAGATTCTGCAACGCTTCCTGAATCTCGCGCTCGGTCTGCGTATCCACGGCGGAGGTCGCTTCATCGAGAATCAACAAGCTCGGATTGATGAGCAGTGCCCGGGCAATCGAGATCCGTTGCCGCTCGCCGCCGGAGAGCGATTGCCCCCGTTCGCCGACGATCGAGTCATATCCGTCCGGCAGCGACAGAATGAAATCGTGCGCCTTCGCGGCTTTGGCGGCTCCGATGATCTCCCCGCGCGTGGCTTCCGGTCGGCCATACGAAATGTTCTCCGCGATGGTCCCGAAGAACAGAAACGGTTCTTGCAGCACGATGCCGATGTTCCGGCGATAATCGGTCACTTTGTAAGAACGAATGTCGACCCCATCCGCGTAAATCGCGCCCTCGGCGGCATCGAAGAACCGGCAGACGAGGTTGATCAGCGTGCTCTTCCCTGCCCCGGTATGGCCGACGATCCCGATCATTTCGCCCGGTTTGACGTGCAGCGAAAGGTCTTTGATCACCTTGCGATTGCCATAACGGAAACCGACATTGCGGAACTCCAGATCCCCCTTTAACCGATCGAGCGGCACCGGGCGGGCCGGTTCGGGCACGCTCGAAACCCGGTCCAGCATTTCAAAGATGCGTTGGGCACTGGCCGCCGCACGTTGCGACGCATTCACCATCCGACTCATCGATTCGAGGCGGCTATAAAACCGGCTGCTGAGATCCAGAAACAGGAAGAACTCACCGAGGGTGAGCGTGCCCGAACTGATGAGATACAACGCCGAAGCGCGAACGATGAGCACGCCGAGATTGTTGAGAAAGGCGATCAAAGGCCAGAAGAACGTCCAGATGGCGTTGACGCGGTTGTTGGTCTGCACGAGATGTTCATTCGCGGCACCGAAGCGTTCGATCTCGCGGTGTTCCTGCGCGAAGGCCTTCACCACGCGGATGCCGGGGATCGTGTCCGCAAGGACGCTGTTCATCGCCGACCACGCGTTGCTGCTGGCGAGAAAGCCCGCCTGGAGTTTGTCGCGCGAGTAATACATCAGCCAGATCACGAACGGAAACGGCAACAGCGTGATCAGCGCGAGCATCGGGTTCGTCAGAAACAACATCACGGCAATCGCCACCAGCAACAACGCATCGGCGGCGAAGTCGGCAATGCTGTCGGCCAGAAATTGGCACAGACGATCGGAGTCGGTGCTCAAGCGCGAAATGAGATCGCCGGTCCGTTTGCCGCCGAAGTATTCCAGCGACATTTTTTGCAGGTGCGAATACGTGCGCAATCGCAAGTCGGCGGAGACTCGTTCGCTGACCCACGCCAGCATGGCCCCTTGTCCCCAGCCGAGCAGCCACGAACCGATATGGGCCCCGAGCATGCCGAGCAGCAGCCAGGCCCCGAGCGTCAGCCGATTCGATCGCGAAATCGCAGCGGCTTGATCGGCAACCGCGGCGGCGATGGGCTCGCCCCGCGCGATGGCCGCAATCGCTTCCAGCGGCTTCAGGACATCATCCACTAGCGATTCGGACAGGTACGCCGGGAAAATGCTCGCCACACTGGCGGCGAGCGTGAGTGCGAAGGCCAGCATGACCCAATGCCAGTGCGGCCGCGCGAACCGAGTCAGCCGAAACAGTGCGAAGGTATTCGGCGGCGTTTCAGAAACTTCGGCTTCCGGCGGTTCGGGTTCTTCGACCGCGTCGGTCGGCAGGACATTCGCGCGAAGTTCGTCGAACCGATCGATCAGCACCAGCACCGCCGGTCCCTGCGCGATGGTGTAATACCACACGGCGAGGCGGGAATCGTCGCCGAACGCTTCGAGAGTTCCCAGGCCGCTGCGGTCGCGGGTCTTGATCTTCGCGACTTGCAACAGCGGCCACGATTGTTGCGGCCGGTCTTCTCCAGTCGCGGCGATGTTGAACAGCCGTCGGTTGGTGAGGACGGTGTAGGTGCTGCGAAATTTCCGTTCGGTATCGACGTCGCAATGCACCCAGGCGACGAGTTCCTCGTCCGCGTCGAGAGACCGGGAAATCACCGCGGGAACAACAGCAGGATTCGCGGACGAAGGGGCGCTCAAGACGACAACCGATAGCAGAGGACAGGAACGGAAAGCCCTATTGTAGGCAGTCCGTCGCGCGGAAGGAATCGGAGGAGAAACGGTGACAGGGCGAACGCATGCTACAAACCGGGATGGCCGGGGCTGGACCGAAGGGAAGCCCCGGAATGGACAGCGCTCGATGTTTCCGGGGCTTCGCGAGTACACTCCAGCCCCGGCCACCCACCATGCGGTGCTTTGCACCACGGTCGTTAGACGCTACGGAAAATACTGGTGAGAGGCCGACCGGCGTAGAGGTGGTGCGGGCGTTGGGTGTTGTCGGGGAGGGTCGTGCTTTCGGGGACGCCGAGCGCGTGGTAAATCGTCGCGGCGAGATCGTGCGGTGTGACCGGGTTGTCCGCGGGGAGGCCGGCGAACTCGTCGCTCTTGCCGTAAATCTGACCGCCACGGACACCACCGCCAGCGAGGACACTCGTGTAACACCGCGGATGGTGATCGCGCCCGGTGCTGCCGTTGATCTTCGGAGCGCGGCCGAATTCCCCGGCCCACACGATCAGCGTTTCATCGAGCTTGCCGGACGCGGACAAGTCATCCAGCAGCGATGCGAACGCCCGGTCCGAGGGGGGAATCAGATCGTTCTTCAACCGGTTGAAATTGTTGCCGTGCGTGTCCCAGAAATTCTGGCCGTCGTTGTGCCAGTTCACCGCGACGAAGGGGACGCCGTGATCGATCAACCGCCGGGCGAGCAGCACGCATTGACCGTGAATGTTGCGGCCGTAGCGATCGCGCGTCGCCGCCGTTTCCTGTTGCAGATCGAATGCTCCCCGGACCACGGCCGACGTCAACAACCCGAAGGCTTGCGTTTGCTGATGCGACACGCGCCGGGCCGGTTGCGTTTCCACCAGCCGGCGTTGCGTTTCCAATGTCGAGAGCAAGTGTTGCCGGGCAGACAACCGTTCGGGGGATTGCCCATCAATGAGTGTCAGTGCGGGGACACGCCAGTCGGCAAGATTCGGGTCGCCGAGAACATAGAACGGATCGTACTGCCGACCGAGCCAGCCGCCGTGTTGACCGGGGGCGCGACCGCCCGGTGCGGACGGATGGAACACTTGCCACGGCATGACCACGCTCGATGGCAACGCCCCGGTGGCCGGACGTAACGCACTCATCACCGAACCGATATGCGGCGTGTCGCGATCGCTCGGCGGTTCGTTGTCGCTGTAATTCACCGGCGGCAACTGCCCGGTCAACAGCGTGTGCGCACTCGAAAGGTGAGCCGGATCGTCGTGCGTCATCGACCGGACGAGACACAATTTGTCCGTCCGCGCGGCCAATTGTTGAAAGTGTTCGCTGATCTGGATGCCGGGCACGTTGGTGGGGATCGTCGCAAACGGCCCGCGGATTTCGCTCGGTGCGTGCGGCTTGGGATCGAACGTATCAATCTGGCTCGGTCCACCCCACATGAAGAGGAGCACGACCTGCTTCGCCGTCCCGCCGGTCAGCAATTCACCCGCGGACAACGACCGCCCGGCGAGGGCTCCGCCCGCGAGCATCCCCGCATGCAGCAGCGTCCGCCGCGACATGACCCCGCGCAAAACACCAGCTTCCCCGGTCAACACACCTTCTCCCGGACAGGATCAATCCCCCCGTCTTTCAGGACATCAACGACGGTGGATATGATTGTCTCGGCTGAGAGGGGAAGCGGTCAAGAGACATTCCACGGGGAATCGCCGCCTCGAGGGAATCCGCACAGACAACGGGGAGCCAGCATGCAGGCGCATCCGGCACAATTGGATGGTGGTCCAGTTTGCCGCCAAAGAGACGGGGCAGGGGCCCCGTCCTATGAATGATCGGTTTTCGATCGATCATGATAGGTCGGGGCCCCCGCCCCGACTCTTCAAACTGTACCACTACCCACAATTGAGACACGACATTCCTGCGCGCCCAGCGAGCTTCGTGATCGGGGCACCCTAGGAATTGAGATTGATCACCAGGATGATCAAGTCCGTGAAATCGACGACTCCGCTGCCGTCGAAATCCCCTTCGTTCCACAGCAGCGTCTGTTGCCGGAAGTGGAGCAACCAGGCCAGGAAATCGTTGAAGTCGATCTGACCATTCAGGTCGGCGTCGCCGCGCTTGTACGCATCGGCCGCGCCTTCGTCGTTCGCCGCGGCAGAGAGCCATTCGTCGACATCCTGATTGTTGATCACATCGTCGCCGTCGAGGTCGAACACTTGCGTTTGATCGGTACTCGACACGCCCGCCTTGATGGGGCCGATCGCCAGCAGGGCATTGAGATCCGCGATGTCGCATACCTGATCGAAATTGAAGTCGCATGTCGACAACTGAAAGGGCGGCAGAATCAACTGCGACTTGTAGTTGTTCAGGATGCCGAGCGAATGCGTCGGATCGTTCGAGCCAGCGGCGAATTGCATGACGTTGCCATTCACCGCGTTGAAGTCCTCCGGCGCGAAGGAGACGCGGAACGACAACAGCAGCTTCTGGTCGGCCGTGTCGACGGGAGGCACGAAGGGGTTGACCGTGGCAGCAAACCCGGAGGCCGTCGCGCCGGTATTAAAATTTCCGAGGCTCTTGATCGAATTGGTGACCGCATTGCTGGCAGCGAAGCCGGCAAAGGCGGGGAGATCATAATCGAGATCGGAATTGCTGGTGAATCGGTTCCGCACCGCGACGGAGAGGACCGAAAACGATGCCGGGGCCGTCGCCCCCGCGGTGCCGAGGCCCAAGCCGCACTGACACTGCGTTTGCTGTGCCGGGCTGGCAACACCCACCTCGACTTCGATCTTGTAAATCACGCGGTTCAAAACGGAATCGTAGCTCTCGAACTCCGGTTCAATCTCGATTTCGATTTCCGGTGGCGTAATCGCTGGGGACGTACAGGCAATCGCGAAAGCCCCACCGCAGACCAGCACCGCGCAGGCGGTAATCAGGGCGAACGGATGCCACGAAGCGGCGGAACGATTTCTCGAAAGCATGGGGATCACTTTCCGACAGGGAACCAAATTCTGCGACGTGAGATGACGTTCGCGCGGCTCGTTGGATGGGTTTTCAACGGCAAATCTGACAATGCGAGGCCCATGTTTACACCCTCGGGGAGGGGATACAAGATCTTTTAGGTAAAAATTCTTATCTGCATTAGAATATCAACCCGTTTTGATGTGCTCACTCGACCAGCCCTTGACAGATCGAAACTGTTCGCTCGAGCACGAGGGCGTTGTGACCTCCTGCAAAAAAGGAATCCTTCCCTGCCCCGCAGAACAGACGCAAAGCCAATTCATCCACGAACGGCTCGCGCCGGGCCGCTCAGGTCGCGCGCCATGTTTGCAGCAAATGCCAGCCGCCACACATCCAGAAGTCGGCGCTGAAGGTCGCGATGATTCCGCAGGCCACCGCCGGGGTCATTCCGCGGCGAAGGGCGACCGCCGCCAGACGGGAGGTCGGCCACCACATCGGCAGAAACCCCGCGAGAAAGATCCACTCGTGCGGCAGGCTGAAACGTCGCAACAGCAGGAAATACAGCAGGCAGACGCCGAGAAAACAGAGCATTCCCAATCGGGCCAGAAGGTGTTCGGTCCACGACAATGACCGACCGCGCAGGGCGTGTCCCAGCATCAGCACACTCAGAAAGGCGACGAAGAGCGTCGCGGGCCAGGTGAGTACGAATTGGTCCGTTCGCCGATTCAGTAGCGGCGTCGCGATCGCGGACAGCACCAGCATCACCAACAGGGCGTTCCACAAAATCACCGTTTTGAACGCTGGTCGTACAATCATTCCCGTCACGCCGAAAAGCAACCCCGGCAGCAATGCCGCCATGCTCCAGCCGTACCACCAGACGAGTTCATCCACCGCCGGACGCATGAAGGGGTGCTCGCGCTCGCCGTTGATGAGCCATTCCCATTTCCACGCCGGAGCCACCTGCGACAATTGTTCGAGCGGCACGCCCGTCGATTTCACGATGGCATTTGCCGGGACGACGTGAGGATCGCTCACATCCAGGCAGACCGCATGCGACATGGAACGCAGAAACAATCGGCCGTCGGACAACGCCGGGACGGTCCAGCAGATTTCGTCCTGAAACACCGGCGCTCGGCCGATCTCGTGATAACCGGTGCGGTCGGCATGCGCGACGATCACTTCCCCGCGGTCGTTGAACAACCAGAGTTTGCCATCGGCGACCAGCGTCGTCGCATGCCCGATGGTGGTGTCACTCCACAAGACGGTGCCGGTGTCCCAATCGAGGCAACGGTATTCGCCGCGCGAGGGGCGATGGGCTTTCGCTTGCGGATCACGCAAATCGAAACCGTAGACAGCCCGATTCATCAGCACGCTCGACGCCGTGTCATTGGAAAACTTCGGCGTGCTCCATGTGACCCGCGCGCGGGCTTTGTCGGCCGCTGTTTCGTCGAGTGTCACCCGGTACATGGACGCCCCGGCTTTGAACGGTCCGGAGACCAGAAAGTGATCGTCGAGTATCAAAGGCATCGCGGAGTGCTCGTCGTAACCGTGCGAGAGTTCGTCGCGCCAGACGACTGTGCCGTTGTCGAGGCGACACAGCAGGATCCCGTTCTGCAGATAGGCCAGCCCGTATTCCGTCCCGGCGAGAGTGAGCGTTTGCAACGTGCAGTAACTCGCGGGTTCATCCCCCGCCTGCCAGACGACTTCACCGGTGCGGGCATCAAAGGCCACGACGGCGGCGTCCCGGCCACCGATCGGCAATAAGACTTTGCCATCGATAATTCGGGGCGATGCGGAATACCCGAACTCGGTTCCTTCACCACGGAACCGCGGATGCGTCTTCACATCCCACAACGGCTTCCCCGTCGCGGCATCGCAGCAGAACAGGACCGCATCCGGCGAGACCCCATATACGCGGCCATCAGACACCGCTGGAGTGGACCGCGGCCCCGGATAAATCCCCGCGGTTTCGTAGGGCACGTCGTAACGATGCGACCAGATTGTCTCGCCGGTTGCCGCATCGAGACAGACGAGATACTGCCCCCACAAATCCTGAGACTGTGTGTAAGCCCGGCCCTGCACCACCGCGAACGAGGAATAGCCCTGCCCCAGCGCCCGCCGCCACAACACTCGCGGCCCTCCTTCGGGCCACTCGGGCATCAACGCCGTTTCCGTCGAAACGCCATCGGCCCGGACACCACCCCAGTTCGGCCAATCGTCACCATGCGCCTGTGACAAGAGGCTTGCGGTGATGAACAAGCAGGCGGTGCTGACTCGGCAGCAGAACCACATGAACGGCGCAGGCTCGAAGGAGTTTCTTACCACATCCGCCTCGCGCGTCGGAACCGTCGATGCTGGCCGGTAACAGAAAACGCTTGCTCAGATCGGACACGCTTCTTCCGGCAAGGCGGCAAAATCGGGACGATCGGCGGAAGTTTGATAGCGGTACGCCTGCACGATGCGGCCTTTGTCGATCACAAAAGCCCCGGCCAGTTGCCGCGGATTGCCGACGATGCGACCGAAACCATAACGCCACACCGTTCCCTTAACGATGGCACGCCACAACACCGAGGGCCCGATCACCTGGCCGAGCGATCCCGTCTGCAACTTGAAGGCCTGGAACAGACCGCGATCCGGATCGCTGATTCCGGGCACATCGGTCAGACCGTATTGATCGAGCAACGCGCGGCCGGCGGACATCGAGCTCATATGTACCACCACGAGATTCCATCCGCGCTGCCGCAGCGTGGCAGACCGCTCCTTCAAATCCGCGAGGGCTTCACGACAGAACGTGCAACCGGAATGGCGAATGAACAGCACAAACGTGGGCCGCTCCTGCGACAGAGTCCACAAGGTCGTGCCGCGATCCGTGAAAGAGGCCTGCAGCGCCGTGATGAAATCGATCGGTTCCGTGCCAAAGCGGCGATCATCATGCACCTTGCGGGCGTGCATCAGAATCGTCATGAAGGGAATCCACCAGACGACATCATTCGCGAGCAGCATCACCCCCGCCGACCAGGGCAATTCACCATGCCAGGCGGTCCACACGAATCCGATTGGCCCGAAGATTTTGCCGAGCAAGCCGACGAGAACCACCGGCCAATGCGTGACCGGGTCGCTGGCCGCGATGGCGTAGCCGATGCCGTAAACACCGATCACCATGCCCAGGCATTGCACAATCGCCGGATAATTCGCCGGCGGCATGCCTCCGAGGTGAAAGAGGGTTTGCGGCATGAGAACCACAAACGTTCCCCAAGCGAGGTTGTAAATTCCTGCGGCCACGAGGACAGTGCTCATCCACGCGGGTGTTGCTGGCGGTTGCATGACAGGTTGCTTTCCCGAGAGGCTCAGGCCATCACATTGAAGACGGGTTTGCCGGGCGAGATCGGATGCGGACGGTTCAACCGGTCGCGCAGTTCCGATTGCGGATCGATGCCGAGCAGGCGGAACATCGTGGCGGCGAGATCGTCGAGTTGGACCGGATCGCGATCGGGATACGCCGCGTTCTTGTCGGACTCGCCGTGGACAAACCCGCGTTTGGCTCCGCCCCCGGCGAGCAGCACCGTGTAGCAGCCGGGCCAGTGATCGCGGCTGATGTTCGCGTTGATCTTCGGCGTCCGACCGAACTCGCCCATCCACACCACCAGCGTGGAATCGAGCAGCCCGCGCTCATCGAGATCGTTCAGCAGCGTCGGCAACGTTTGATCCAGCAACGGCAGATGATAATCCTTGAGGATCGGATACATCCGCGTGTTGTCGAACCCGTGCGTGTCCCAGCCGTCCTCCTTGCGACGCCCGCCGATGCTGTCGGCATAATAAACGGTGACGAACTTCACGCCGGTTTCGACTAACCGCCGGGCGAGCAGACATGATTGCCCGTACGTGGTCCGACCGTATTGATCGCGCAGTTTCGATGATTCGCGAGACAGATTGAACGCCTCACGCACCTTCGGCGACGTGAGCATCGAGAGCGCTTTGTCGTAGTATTGATCGAGTCCTCGCGCGGCCGGGGCGTATTCCAGCAGCTTGGTTTGCTTGCTGATGATGTCCTGCAATGCCTTGCGATCGGCGAGGCGATCCACCGAGAGATTGGCGGGGAGGCTCAACTCCGGCAGTTGGAAATTCGTGCGGTTCGGATCATCGGTGATGAGCAGCGGATCATGCGCTTTGCCGAGGAAACTCGCGTGTTGCCCCGGTGTGATTTCACCATCGCGAATGACATACGGCAGCGACACAAACGACGGCAGCCCCGCGGCGACCGGCGCGACGGCATCGACCACCGACCCATACGCCGGCATCAAGTCGAGCGAATCGCGCAGACGGATGTCATCGAGCGGCGGCCGATTCCCGGTGAGTGCGTAGTACGCCGCCGAGTTGTGATTCTTCATGTCATGATAGACGGTCCGCAGCAGCGTGACCTTGTCCATCACGGCGGCCATCTTCGGCAACTGATCGCAGATCCGAATGCCCGGCGCGGCCGTATCGATCACCCCATAATGACTTCGCACGCCCTCCGGCGCGTTCGGCTTCGGGTCAAACGTATCGAGATGGCTCGGCCCGCCGAATTGATAGAGAAAGATGACCGACTTCGCCTGCGCCGGTTTCCCCGCCGCATCCGCCGCCGCGAGCCACTTGGGCATGGTGAGGCCGAGCAAGCCCATGCCGCCAATACGAAGGGCGGAGCGGCGGGTGATCGTCTTTACAGCGGGGAAGGTTGGATTCATCAAAGCAAGTCCAAAAAAACGCCATCGTCCCATACGCCGATTCAGTTTCATTCCAACGGGGCAATCGGCATCAGCGGAAGCATTTGCCTCGCCCGATTCCAATCGTCCCGGAGCTCATCGAGGTGTAACAACCGCCACTGTTCGACCAATTCGTAAGCGCGCTTCGGCAGTTTCCCCTCGTGAATGGTTCCCGTCTCGATCTCGACGAGCGCTTCGTGCTCTCCATAATACGCATGAAAATGCGTCGGCGGTTGATCGCGATAATAGAAGCGAATGATGATTCCGTAAAATCGGCTGACCTCAGGCATGGGCGACCTCGGTCACCTTTTGACCGACGATCTCCCGATACGCGGCGTCCGGACAGATTTCGATCTCCTCCGACCAGGCGATTTGGCCGAACTCGCCCAGGTAGACGGTGCGGAAAAACGCCTCATCAATGAGCGGGGCGAACACACCCTTGCCGACGTCCGTGGAGAGATCGATCACGCCTGCCGTACCATCAGGGTAAATCAACCGAATCGAATAATTAGAGAGGGCTTGAACACGGCTAGGTCGATGCATAATGGTCAACCATTCTGACACACGGAAACGGAACAAATGAAGTCAAATTCCCAGTTTCGCAAGGGTTTCCTCAATGGTGAGGCCTTCCGTTCGCGCCTTGGCTTGCAGCAATCGCTGCTTCATCGCCTCGCTGTTCAGGAGATACGCTGTCTCCCGTTCAGATTCGACTTCCCGCCAGAGTTCAATGGGGACAATCACACTGACGGGATTACCATCGGCGTCGGAGACGAATTGAAGATCGATGACTTGTGTCACGATCGTTTTTCCATTCAGCAACCATGCCACCGCTTTGTGAACGAAACGGTGACTCGGCCGGAGTTGTGCTTTCGTTCGAGCAATGCCACCTCGCCCTGAATACGGCTCACTCTACCGAAGCGGAAGAAAAACAACGATCTGGTTTTGTACCTCTTCGGCGGTCATGCAACTCGCGATCAGCAGGATGTCATTAATGGCAGCACCTATGGATTGATCCTGGGATGCCACGACAAGTCCCGGCATCGATAACCCTGCATTCAAGCGTTCATAGCCAGCGGAAACCATCGTGTTCCTGTCGTTTGTAACGACAACTCTTCCTTCATCAGACGCCCACGCTAACACGACCGGATCGGGAGTTCCCAAGGGCAAGGCATCTTGAACGCGGATCAAATCCAACTCCGGTTCACGGCGACGAAGACCGCGCACCAGTTCGCCATGGACATCGGCATCACTCGCCAGCCGAAGCATTTTCGGCTTCCAAGACAGCACGCCGGGCTAGCAACTCCCCTCTCGAAATCCTTGGCTGTTCGGCTTCGATCTTTTCCTGAAGTTTTGCCGCGGTTTCGGATCGTTCCGCCAGATAATGTTCCACATCCTGATGATGTCGAAGGTAGTAGGCGATCACGGCATGAACGTCAGCAAGGTCGAGTGTGTCGTACGCTCGAACCAAGTCTTCTGGTGCCATCCCATTGTTGTACTGATTGATAACGACGTCCAAAGTCACGCGGCTGTGGCCGACGCGGATCGTGCCCGACGCATCCTCTCGGAGGGGCGGTGATTCAACTGGCAACGCTAATGGCATACGCAGACCTCCCGGATACAACCAACATTGCCTCTAGCGCATGGCCTGCGTCGACTGTCGGTGACCTCGCAAGCGCATCGCACGGTCTCCTCAGGCAACACGTCGAATTGGGGCGAAAACCATCGACATTTACTTTAGTGTCAAGTCCTTACGATCAGGTGTCAAGAGGGACTGCGGTCAGGATTGCGGATCCTTCTCTGCGGCAATAGGAAAATTCCGGGGAACAAACTGGTCTTCCGCGCGTCTTACCATCGCTGACATTGCTGTCGATATTCACGACTGGTTCGCATTCGTCGCTGTCGCGGCGGTGATTCCGGTCGCTGCCCTTTCCTTCTCCGTTCAGGAGTCTTTCATGTCCCTGCACTGCTGGGTCCCGCTGTTGGTGTGCGCTGTGGTTGTGGGTTGTGGCGAGGCAGGCCATCAAAAGACCGCTGCCCCGGCGTCGTATGCCGTCCCCACGGAGAGCGCGGCCTCATCGCGAGCACCCCACGCCCAACCCGAGTTGCTGCGTACCGTGGATCTGGAAGCCAAATCGGCGGATTTCGCCCCTGGACTCGCACCGCAATCCGCACCGCTTGGTGACGAATCCGCTCCCCTTTCGAAGTTTCGATTGAGCCAAACTCCCACCGAAACGAATGCCACTGGTGAGGGTTATCGTCCGATCATCGAACCGGGTTTCATCACCACCGCGCAGCAGGATACGAGCACGTTCTCCATCGATGTCGACACCGCCAGCTACAGTAATGTGCGGCGGTTTCTGCAGCAGGGACAACTGCCGCCGGTGGAC
Organism: Planctomycetaceae bacterium; assembly: GCA_021732785.1. Classification (GTDB taxonomy): domain Bacteria; phylum Planctomycetota; class Planctomycetia; order Planctomycetales; family Planctomycetaceae; genus DSVQ01. Next base: position 75,175 of record JAKFUG010000025.1, on the reverse strand, counting down.
GCCGTTCGCATTGAAGAGATGCTGAACTATTTTGCGTATGAAGAAATGCCCCCGGCGACCACCGGGCCGTTTTCGGCGCATCTGGAGATTGCCGGTTGTCCGTGGAACCCTGCGCACCGCTTGGCGAAGATTGGTCTGAAGGGCCGGGAAATTGCCCCCGCCGCACGGCCGCAGTGCAATCTCGTCTTCCTGATTGACGTCTCCGGGTCAATGAATCATCCCAAGAAGTTGCCGCTGGTGAAGCAGTCGTTGCGACTACTCGTCGAACAACTCGGTGAAGCGGATCACATCGCGCTGACGGTTTACGCCGGGGCGGCGGGGGTGGTGTTGCCTTCGACATCCGCGAGTCGCAAGACGGACATCATTGCCGCGCTCGATCGGTTGAATGCGGGCGGATCGACCAACGGCGCCGGCGGCATTCGGCTCGCTTATCAGACGGCGACCGAGAACAAGATCGATGGCGGGGCCAACCGCGTGATTCTCTGCACCGACGGCGATTTCAACGTCGGTGTCTCCAGCGAGAATGAACTCGAACAACTCATCACGCAGGAAGCCAAACGGGGCGTGTTTCTGACCGTCCTCGGCTTCGGCATGGGGAACCTGCAGGACCGGAAACTCGAAACCCTCGCCGACAAAGGCAACGGTCATTACGCCTACATCGACGGCATCGCCGAAGCCAGAAAGGCGTTGGTCGAAGAACTCTCGGGCACGCTCATCACCATCGCCAAAGATGTGAAAATCCAGGTCGAATTCGCGAAACAACACGTCGCGGGATATCGGTTGATCGGTTACGAAAACCGACATCTCGCCAATCAGGACTTCGCCAACGATGCCAAGGATGCGGGTGAAATTGGGGCCGGGCACAGCGTGACGGCGTTGTACGAAATCATCCCGCAGGAGCAGACGGTCCCCGCGAATACCGACATCATGAAGCTGCGGTTGCGGTACAAAGCTCCGGACGCCGACCGCAGCGATCTCGCCGAGTTCGTGGGTCGCGACACCGGCCGGGAGTTCGCCGCCGCGGGGAACGATTTCCGCTTCGCGTCCGCCGTGGCCATGGCCGGCATGCTGCTGCGAAACAGCGAATACAAAGGGACGGCGTCGTGGAATGCCGTTACGCAACTGGCGACTCATGCCCGCGGCAGTGACTCACGCGGCCAACGGACGGAATTCCTCGAACTGGTGAATCGGGCACAACATCTGTCGAATCCGTCTGCGACCGTGCAACCCGTGCCGGTATCATCACGGTGATTGTTCAAGGACTAAATCGCCGTCTCGATCTTCACTTCCGCAGGCGGGTTGACGCCGTTTTCAAAGAGATGCTGATAACCCGCAGCTTCGAGGGCCCGACGATCATTGCGGTTGATCCACCAGGCGACGAGGCCGACGCCGAAGGAGACGGACATGATCATCCCGAGCATGAACAGAATGCTGATCATGTACGCTTTGGGCTGATTGTCGTCGTTTTCCACGGCGATCTTGCAGAGCGGGCAGGCCCACGCGGCCGATTGAACGGCAAGCGCGATCCCCGCCGCAAGCAGACCGGTTCCCATGTGCTTCTGATTCATCGGGCGATCACTTTCTACGCTGAGAACCTGTTTTCAAATGGCAAGAACAGGAGTCGGGGCCCCTGCCCCGACTCTTCATCGATAGATTTGAAAACAGCTTCTGAAGTGACATTACGTCAGCTTGCGCTCACGAATCCAATCCGTGTGCGACATTTCCCCGCGTGGCTTATCGAGCCGTTCGTACGTGTGGGCCCCGAAGTAATCGCGCTGCGCTTGCAGCAGGTTCGCGGGCAGGCGAGCGTGGCGATAACCGTCGAAGTAACTGAGAGCGGCACTGAAGACGGGCGTCGGCAGTCCGAGTTGCACCGAAGTCGACAGCACCCGCCGCCAGCTTGGCTGGGCTTTTTCAACGGCGGCTTTGAAGAAGTCATCGAGCAGCAGGTTTTCGAGTTTTTGGTTTTTGTCGAACGCGGCCTTGATATCACCCAGGAAGCGGCTGCGGATGATACATCCGCCGCGCCATAGCAGAGCAATGTTGCCGTTGTTCAACTTCCAGCCAAACTCCTGCGCCGCGGCGTCGAGTTGCACATACCCCTGGGCATAACTACAAAGCTTGGAAGCATAGAGTGCTTGCCGCACGTCTTCGATGAACTGCTTTTTGTCACCGGTGAATTTTTCCGTAGGGCCGGACAGCACCTTCGAGGCCCGCATCCGGGCATCCTTCTGCGCCGACAGGCAGCGGGCATACACGGCTTCGGTGATCAGCGTCGTCGGCACGCCGAGATCCAAAGCGTGCTGGCTCATCCACTTGCCGGTCCCCTTTTGCTGGGCGGTGTCGAGAATCTGGTCGACGAGATAACCGCCGGTGATCGGGTCCTTCACCGTGAAAATGTCACGAGTGATTTCGATCAGGTAACTTTCGAGTTCGCCTTCATTCCACGATTTGAAGACCTGATACAATTCTTCATTGGTCAGTCCGAGAGCGTGCTTCAGAATGAAATAGGCTTCACAGATGAGCTGCATATCACCGTACTCGATGCCGTTATGCACCATTTTCACATAGTGCCCGGCCCCGGCATCACCCACCCAGTCGCAGCAGGGAATGTCATTGTTCTCGCCGACTTTCGCTGAAATCGCCTGGAAGATGTCCTTGACGAACGGCCAGGCATCGTGATGACCGCCAGGCATGATGCTGGGGCCTTTGAGTGCCCCTTCTTCACCGCCGGAAACGCCCGTGCCAATGAACCGGAAGCCGGCTTTCCGCAGGTCGGCATCGCGGCGATTGGTGTCGCGGAAGTCGCTGTTGCCGCCGTCGATGAAAATGTCGCCGGGAGACAGTAGCGGCTGGAGCTGATCGATCACGGCGTCCACCGGACCCCCGGCTTTCACCATGATCATGATCCGTCGCGGCGTTTTCAGGCTGGCGACGAAGCCTTTGAGATCGTGGTAACCCTTGACTCGATCAACAGTTCCGGCGTGAACCTTATCGACGGGCTCGTTCTTCAAGCCGCCCACGAATTCGTCAGTCGTCGCGGTCGTACGGTTGTACACGCCCACGGAAAAACCGTGGTTGGCCATGTTCAGAACGAGATTCTGACCCATCACGGCCAGACCGATGAGACCAATATCATGCTGCGACATCTGCAAAACCAATTCTTGACGTTATGACGAAGGAGCCGTTCACGAACCGGATATTCTAGCGGGTTAACGGGCGGCGAACAAATAGGCGATTGGTCGATTCATGACCGGATTGTAACGATCGTGTCGACAACGGCTTGAGTTCGATGCTCTGGCGATTTTCGTGAACCGTCTGCGTTTCCCAAATCGATACCCATTCGGCTGTTGAGACGCCGGGTGAGAATTCGTACCTTGCTCTGGGAGATTGTGACAACGTGATGGGCGGCTTTCATTTTCAAAACGTGCAGCAATGGTCGGCGGACCTTTTCGAGCGGATTGCCCGGAGGGCAAAAACCGAAGCGGACCTCCACGCGGCGTACCACGACGGAGTCACCGCCGAGAATCAACAGCACGCGACCGCGCTGGCGGCGTTGAATCAGGCGTATGACGCCGAGCAAGCCGACCTGGAAAGCCGTCTTGAAAGCCAGCACGTCAACCAGGTCGCCCACTGGAACACCGAGCTGCAGTCGTTCGAGAGTGCCGCGAACGAAAAGCAGCGGACCCTGTCCCGCACGTATGAGTCCGAACGTTCGGCAGCAGAGAAGAAGCGCGAAGAAACGGAATGGCTCGTCGGGTCATTGCTCGACGATCAGGCGGACGACAGCCCGCAGCAGCATCTCGCGCGGCTGCAGTCGCAAACGGCCGGTTCCGCCGTGGAAATGCAGCAGGCGGTTTCCAAAGCCGAACGTCAGCGGGTGGAAGCGCTCGCTCATCTGGCACGGTGTCGGCTGTCTCTCGAACCCTCCCCGATTGAACCGCCCGAGCCGGTCGATAACCTGAAACTCTTGCAGGAACGGTGTCTCGAAGCCGCGCAAGAGGCGGATCGTCCCCACCGTAAGTTGATGCGGCAATGGCTGCCGTATTTGTTTCAGGGCATGACCCCGTTCGTTACGGCGGTGGTGGTCGCGGCCGGATTGGGGGGCGGTCTATGGATGGGTGTCTCGCCCGAACAATTGGGTATCAACGGGTCTTCGCACGATCCCGCATGGATGGCCATTGTCGCCGTCGGTAGTCTCGCGATCACGGCCGTGAGCCTGTTCCTCTTGCACGCGATTGCCAACCAAAGTGCGAATGGACCGTTGTCGCTGTTGTTCGCCAAGGCACGCACGGCCCAGGCCAGTTTGTCGCGCTGGCAACGGCTGGCCGATGAAGAAATGCAGGTCGTGGCGGATGACCTCGAACGCCGGCACCTGCAACGGGCCGAGCATCGGGAGGGCGTCCTGCAAAAAGCGGAAGCGAATTACGAGGTGATCGCGGGGGATGCGCAATCGCGGTTTCACCGGGCGATGCAGCAACTGACACAAGAGACCCACGGCACGCGGCTGCAACTTCAGCGACAGCGCGAAGACGATGTGCAACGGAGCACGCAACAAGCGCAATCCGAACGACAAACGCTTTCCTCGCGGCGGGCACACGATTTCGCTTTTCTCGCTCGTGAACACGCCCAACGGCTCGCGGAATTTGAACAGGAGCGGCGGCAAGGCTGGTCCGAACTGCAATACGATTGGACCAACGGCATCAACGAACTGTCGGTACGAGCCCAGGGCTGGAATGACACGGCATTTGACGAACAGCCCGCATGGAAATCGTTGCTCCAACGCGCTGACGAACCCATTTCACTGGTGGTGAAGGAAGCCCCGCGGATTAAGCTCGGCGGCTGGAACATTCGCCTCGCCGACATCGCCGATGGCGTCCCCTCGTCAGCGACGCTGCATACGGATACATCGTCGTGGCAGTTGCCGTGCCTGCTCGATGTGAAAGAGCACACGGGACTGCTGCTGCAATCCACCGGGGCTGCCGGTCGTGTCGCCGCGACGGAGTGGTTGCAGACGGCGATGCTGCGGTTGCTGACGACGCTGCCGCCGGGTCGAGTGCGGTTCATGATCATCGATCCCGTGGGCCTCGGCGAAGGTTTTTCGGCGTTCATGCACCTCGCGGACATCGATGAGTTGCTCGTCACCAATCGCATCTGGACCGAGCCGAACGCGATCGAAGAGCGCCTCGCCGACATGACGGCACACATCGAAACTGTGCTGCAAATGTTCCTGCGGAATGAGTTCCCGACGCTCGAAGATTACAACAAGCAGGCGGGTGAAGTCGCCGAGCCGTACCGCGTGCTGGTGGTGTTGGGGATGCCCGCCCACTTCACCGATATCGCTCTGCGTCGATTATGGAACATCGTTTCCGGCGGTCCGAAGTGTGGCGTGATCCCGCTGATTCATGTCGATGTCGCGCAGCCATTGCCGCGCGGGTTTTCGCTCGCCGATCTGTCCGAAAAATTGCTCACGCTGGAATGGAAGAAGGATAGTTTTCGATCGCCGGTGTCGGAACTGTCACGGTGGCCGATTACGGTGGATGCTCCGCCTCCGCCGGAAATGTTCACGTCGATCGTGAAGAAAATCGGCCATCAGGCCAGCGATGTCCGCCGGGTGGAAGTCCCGTTTCATCGCGTCGCGCCCGATCCCAACGCCTTGTGGACGCGCTCGGCGGCCAAGGGCGTCGATGTTCCCATCGGCCGCGCCGGGGCGACCAAATCGCAATCGATCGCGCTCGGCAGTGGCACGTCCCAGCACGTTCTCGTGGCGGGCAAAACCGGCTCCGGTAAATCAACGTTGCTGCACGCGCTCATCACCAATGCCGCGTTGTATTACAGTCCAAATGAAGTTGAGTTTTATCTCATCGACTTCAAGAAAGGCGTGGAGTTCCAAACGTATGCCCGCCAGAAGTTGCCGCACGCGCGGGTGATTGCCATCGAAAGCGATCGCGAGTTCGGCGTGAGCGTGCTCGAACGATTGGACACATTACTACAAGACCGCAGTACCACTTTCCGCGATGCCGGTGTGAACGATCTGCCGAGTTTCCGCGCCGCCCGACCGAATGTGGTGATGCCGCGGGTACTGCTCATCGTCGATGAATTCCAGGAGTTTTTCGTCGAAGATGATCCGCTGGCTCAGACGGCGGGGCTGTTGCTCGACCGGTTGATTCGTCAGGGCCGCGCGTTCGGCGTGCATGTGATTCTTGGGTCGCAAACGCTTGCCGGGGCGTATTCACTGGCCCGCAGCACGCTCGGTCAAGTCGCGGTCCGCATTGCCTTGCAGTGCAGTGAGACCGACGCTCACCTGATCCTCAGCGAAGAAAACACCGCCGCGCGGTTGCTCACCCGGCCGGGGGAAGCGATCTACAACGATGCGAACGGTTTGCCTGCCGGCAATCATCTCTTCCAGGTGGTGTGGCTCGATGACGCCGCCCGCGATCAATATCTGGTGACCGTCCGGCAACGGGCCGAGCAACAGGGTGTGATCACCACTCCCGCGGTGGTCTTTGAAGGCAACGTTCCCGCGGATGTCACGAAGTTGCCGCAGACGAATGGTGTCATTAAAACCAACGGCGCGGCGACGGTGTGGCTTGGTGAAGCGGTGAGCCTTCGTGGAGCGCTGCCGCTGGAGTTTCTCCCCGCGGTGGGATTCAACCTGTTGCTGATGGGGCAGGATGAATCGGCTGCGCTCGGTGTCCTCGCGGCGGCGGCGATGTCGGTGACGGCGGACTCGCACAGCGAGCAATCGGTGTGGTTGTTTAATGGGAGTCCGCAGGAACAGAGCGCGGCCGTGTGGGGTCTGCTCAGCGGCAAGCGATCTTCGGTGACGACGTTTGATATTCCCGATCTCGATGCCAAACTCGCGGAACTCGTGGAAGAAGTGCGGAAGCGCGATGGTCGTCCCGGAGCACGGATCTGGTTGTGTCTGTTCGATCTCGTCCGCTTTCGCAAGCTCCGTAAGAAAGACGACGACTACGGCTTTGGCGGCTTCGACAAGAAGGGCGGAGCCGCCTCGCCGCCGGACATGCTGGCCGAAATCCTGCGTGATGGCCCGTCGGTTGGCATCCACACCTGGATCTGGTGCGACAGCGTCAACACCATGTCCCGCTGGCTCAGCCGCGACACACAAGGTCACTTTGAACAGCGCATCGCCTTTGCGATGAACGCGACCGATTCCAGCCAGTTCATCGACACCCCCGCCGCCAGCCGTCTCGGCCCCAACCGCGCGTGGCTCTTCCGCGGCGACCGCGGCACCCTCGAAAAATTCCGCCCGTATTCGCCGCCGGCATGATCGCAGCCGGAAGCCCAGGGATTCCGATCCCTGGGTCCCTGCCAATTCGGCAACACGCGCTGAATCCGCGCGGGGCGCGAAACCACAGCGGGGATCGCCCCATCAAAACTTCGTGACTTCGCACGGTGGAATCATTACGGTTTCTCTGTCTTACCGGACGAGAACGTTTCGAGCCGGGATTTCGTAAGGCAATCTTCGTAACCGGTAAAGTCGATGGTTGATGAACGGCCATTGTGGCAAGAAAACCACCGCGAGGTTTTCGGGGGGGGATGAAATCATGATTTCGGCGGATTCCGCCGGACGATGATCTCTCCTGGGACGTGGGATCGTCTCCGCGAATGCGTTTCGCGGTCGCCTTGTCACAGGATTACCTTCGCCATGCTGCAGACAGCCTCGCTTCTTCTCGAAGTTCGTGGTGCCGAAGGACGTGTACGTCGTCTTCCCGTGGAAGCGGACGGCTTTCTGATTGGTCGCGGCGACTTCTGCGATCTCCGTATCGACGATGCGAGCCTGCCGCTGGTCCATAGCGAAATTCATCTGCAACAGGGTGCCGTCTGGATCGAAGCCGTGGACGCTCTGGCGATCGAGATGAACGGCCGCGCTGTGCCCCGACTGTCACTCCGATCGGGCGATGTGCTTCACATCGGACCGCTGACCGTCACCATCCGCATGGGGAATGATGCGCTCGAAATGGATCGGTCCAGCCCCAGCGCCTGGGAAGACCTGTCGGAACTCAGCGCGCTCGAACTCTGTGAGCGGATCGAGTCCGAAGAATTGCAGATTGCGGAAGACGAACGCCGCCGTTTTCAGGGAATTGAGTCGTTGCTGAGCGCGTTGGAAAACGTGCTGCGGACCGATCCCTCGCAAATCGACCACGATCCCCGCACCGAGAATGTGGTGTCGCAATTGCACGAATTGTCGGAAGCCCTCGCGGAACGAACCCGGCAGTTGCAGGAACAGGAACAACAATTCCTGGCGTCCGCGAGTGAAATCAAGCACTCGCAGGACGACATGACCCGCCGGATGGAAGAATTGCTGCAGCATCTCGACAACGGCGATCTCCGCGCGAGTGCCTGATCGAGTCACAGCTTCGGCAGCGGCGCATGCGGATAATCCACCGGTTGGTAGGTGATCGCCAGCTCCGGTGTGATGAGCCGCTTCTGCCCCTCCGCCAGCGATGTCAGCGCGCGGTCGAGAATCCCACTGGTGATGACCGTCCGCTCGATCGGATAGGCCGGCTTGCCGGTGTGAAACATCTGCTCCAGCGCCTTCAGCAGAAAGGCGAAATGCGGATGCCGTGGTTCCGATCGTTCATCGAACCGCGTCGCCAGCAGTGATGATTGGCCCTGCATTTTCACAGCGACGGCCGTCGTTTCCGCCAACGTCGGCAACATCACCACGGCACCGGCAAAGCCATCGAGGTATTCGAAGCGGAACAGCGTCGATGGCCCGAGTTGCCGGATTTCATTCGGCGTCTTGCGGGGAACCAGCGCGATCGCGGCATCAAACACATCGCGCCGAACGGCACCATTCTTGATGGCGTTCCATACGGCGTCGCCCTGCAGACATTCGACCCACTTGACCCCCACGCCTCCACCACGACGGCGTTCGATGATCGATTGATACGCCTCGAGCGCATGGAAACCGTAGACATCGAGGCCGTTGTAGCCAATGCCGACCGCGGCTTCCATTTCTTCACCGAACGGAATCACCGGATCGGGTTGGCGATACATCACCGGCAGCGACGATCCCGCCATGAAGGGGACGTTCAGTTCTTTGGATCGCTCATACATCCACAGCGCATCGGACCACACCGGGCCGAGATGTTTATCGCTGAAGACCGGCACCACTTTGCCGTACTTCTGAAACGTATCGGTGATTTGTTCGAAGAACCGTCGCCGCGGATGGAGTTTCTGGCCTTTGCTGTTCGTGGGATAATCGCCGTGTTCGCCGATACTGAGCACGCCATCGACGGGGATGCCGCTGGTGCCGACGGTGACCGCCCCTTCGATCGTGTCGAAGAGCGGGAAGCCGAACTTCTGCGCCATCGAGCGGGCCATGTCCTTTTCAGGGAACTGGTCGACATACAGCGATGCCAGTTCCAGATTCGGACCGGGACCGCCGTCCTGTTTCCAGCCTTCGAGGATCTTGCCGACGAGCACATCGGTATGCGATCGCGGGCCATAAATGGTGGCGACGGCCGCAATTCGCTTCGGCTTCGTCGATTCCGCGGCGAACAACCGTGGCGCCAGCGCGGTTCCGGACAGGCTACTTCCAACGGTAATCAACGCGGTTTTCAGATACTCGCGGCGGCTCACAGGCATGACAATGCTCCTCGGCAAACACATCAGCATGCACTAATCTATCGTGCTGATGAATTCAAGAAAACCAACCGCGAGAATGGTTCCTCGACCGGCTTCAAGCGTCCTCGTGTCCGCTTCTGCGAGGGAGTACACTAACGGGTTACTGCATCTGATCGATTTATGAGGAAGTGTCCGTGTCTGATTCCGCCGATGTTTCGTCTTCTGGATCATTGCCGACCGCGCCGAAACCATCGCCACAGCGCTGGCGGTTGTCCGATGAACTGAAGATCGTTGGCCACATCCTCTTCAACCGCTCCTCCGGACGCACGCACGAAGAACGGCTGGAGAGTTTTTATTCGGGCCAGGCGACCGGTTACGACGCCTTCCGCAAACGGATGTTGCACGGCCGCGAAGAACTGTTCCAATGGATGCCGACCGTGCCCGGTGGCGTGTGGGTCGATCTCGGGGCGGGGACCGGTGAGAACGCCGAAAACTGGGGGCCGCGCCTCGCCGAGTTCCAGAAGGGTTATCTCGTCGACCTGTCGTCGTCGCTGCTCAAGGTCGCGGAAGCCCGCATTCAAACCCGCGGTTGGACCAACGTGTCCGCGGTTCATGCGGATGCGACGAAGTTTATGCCGTTGGACGGTTTGGCAGATGTTGTGACAATGTCGTACTCGTTGACGATGATTCCCGACTGGTTCGCCGCGCTCGATCAGGCGTACAAGATGCTCAAACCGGGCGGGACGATCGGCATCGTCGACTTTTTCGTTGCCCGTAAATATCCGGCAGACGGCCTCGTCAAACACAAGTGGTCCACGCGCACCTTCTGGCCGATGTGGTTTGGCAACGACAACGTGTTCCTGAACCCGGATCACATCCCGTACCTGCAGAACCGCTTTGAAACCGTGAAACTCTCGCAACGCCGCGGCAAGCTGCCGTACATGCCGTTCGTGCGCGCCCCGCATTATCTGTTCATGGGCCGGAAGAGAGTCGAGAGCTAAGAGTCGAGAGTCAAGAGCCAGGCAAGCGGGCATTGGATGCAGTCGAAGTTTCTTCGTCTTCGTCTGGCTCTAGACTCTCGTCTCTCCGCTCTCGACTCCCCCCAACTCCCACAGCGCCTCCAGCAGTGCTTCCAGCGGCAAACCGATGACATTCGTCAGGCTGCCGACGATCGACGTCATGAAGATGCTGCCCGCGCCCTGGACGGCATATCCGCCCGCTTTGCCTTGCGGTTCACCGGATGCGAGATACCAGTCGAACCACGGATCGATGTCGCGACGAAATGTGACCTGCGTGGTGACAATCCGTTCGACCACACGTTGATCGGGGGCGACCACTCGCAAAGACGTCGCGGCAAGATGCGTGCGACCGGCGTAGAAATCGCGATACCAACTCCGCAGCGTTTCGCCACGTGGTTCGTTCGCCGGGGGTTGACCGATCACCCGCAACGGCGCGAGCAACGGACATTCGCCGACGGACTCCATGCTTGCCTTGTGTGCCACTGGCTCTGCCAGTGCATCTTCACGAGTGCCGGTCGAAGAACCAAAGACACTGGCAGAGCCAGTGGCACACGAGACAGGGGACGAGGCTTCCGAAATGATAATCGAAGTATCAGCACAGATTACGATTGCACTGCCCGCGGCATCACCGAGTTGCTGCAACACCTGCGCCGACTTGTGCCGAGTGATTGCCTGCATGCGGTCGCGAACGCTCGGCCAGTCGGTCAAGCCCTCGAAACCGGCTTCCTCGGACGATGCCGGGGGAACGATGTCGATGCGGTCGGCGGGCACGATCTGTTGCAGCAATTCCCGCCGGCGGGGTGATCGCGAACCGAGCACGAATCGCACCATGAGACCACTCGCTTCAACGCCCAAAGAGCCACGCTCCAGGCGGATCGGGGACGGATTGCGTCTGCGGAACCGGCACCTCGTAACTCGCACCGCGAATTTTGCCATTGGCCCGAGCCGATGGCCCAAAACGGCCGGTGCCGGGCTCTTCGCTGCGCAGATCGGTTCGCGGTAAGGGTGGTCTCGGCAGCAGATCGGGAGGCCGCGCTTCGTCGAGGAGATCCGCGTCGGGCGGTTCACCACCGGGATTCAAGGCCGGACCGTTTGGGCCGGGATATTGCGGCGGTCCCGGAGTGGCCATCGGCGCGGGAGCCACAGGCGAATTGGCCGGAATGGGAATGCTCGATGTCGAGATTTGCGGCCCGACGTTGTAGGCCCATTGATTGAGTCGCACCCGGACCGGATGCGAGGGCAAGTGTTCGAAAACTTCGGCCTGAAGTGACGGTCGCCGTTCCGTGTTGTAGTCACCCGTGAAGCGAAAGACTTGATACGGCGAGTACAGCGCACAGCCCTGCAGGAAAAACATCAGCACGCAAACAATTTGTAGAAAATGCTTTGCGATCAATCTCTCTCTGCCGACGACATCGCCCGGCGAATTCGGCGACGATAATAAACGGCGTTCCGGCACGAGCGATATCCTTAGGGACACGGCTCATTCATCGTCGCCGGAACCCTTGCTCGAACGGCATTTCCGGCATGACCGCCAGCCTCCACGGGACCGAAACAAACACCGCAAATTCGCCAAACCAACAGGACATGCGGCCGGCTTTCACACTGGCACCGGGGCCGTTGGTTCGGCATTCTGTTGGACGCCAGTTTGAATTGGCCCCCCTTTTACGAAAAGCCCACGTCATGTCGGAAACCGCCGAGCGCCAACCCTGTCCGATGTGCGGTCAGGAAATCCCTGTCGCCGCGAAGAAATGCCGCTTCTGTGGCGAAATGATCGAGCGGAAATCGTCCAACGATCATGCGATCTCCGGATTGATTCCGTACAAAAATCCGCCGGCGCTCATCGCTTATTATCTCGGATTGTTCTCGCTGCTGCCGTGCTTTCCCATTGGTTTGGTCGCGCTCGTGTTGGGCATCATCGGCTTGCGGAAAGTCTATGCGACGCCTGAAGTGCGCGGAACCGTGCATGCCTGGATCGGCATCGTTCTGGGAGGCTTCTTCGGCCTGCTCTGGACGGCCATCACCATTCTGGGCTTAATTGGTGCCATCGCGGCACAAAATCATTGATTGTGATTGAGATCACGTCAGCCGGGCAAAGCCGCCGTGTTTAACGGGACTGCCCAACCGAGTGCGGACATCGCCCTGTTGGACCGCGTCCACAAGTTCCATACAGACGTGCTCCGCGGCGGACATGAATTTGTCGATGTGCTCGGGTTGATGTGCCAGCGTGGGATAAAACCCGCTGCCCGCCAGAAAGCCGTGATCGAGCATGCGAACCGTAAACAACGTCATCAAGGCCGCGGCGTCTTCGTGCCCAAAGGCCAGCGTGGTGAGGGCCGGATAACCGCCCAGCGTGACGGACAACTCGTGTTTCTTGGCGAGCGTTTGCCACTGGTCGCGAAACTGCTCGCCAATGCTGCGAACATGACCGGCGACATCGATCTCGCCGCACACCTCAAGTGTGGCCAAGGCTGCGGTCGGGCCGACTCCTTCCGTCCAGTAGGTGCTCGAAATGAATGTGTTCTGCGCCGCTTCCATCGTACTGGCACGGCCGATGACCGCGCCGATGGGATGGCCGTTCCCCAGCGCTTTCGCAAAGACCGCCATGTCGGGGATCACGCCGTAATCGAGGTGCTTGCCCCCCTGGCGAAATCGCAGCCCGGTGGTGACTTCATCAAAAACGAGTTTCGCCCCGCAGTCATCGCAGAGTTGCCGCACACCGGGGAGAAACTCCGGCAGCGGCGGAGTATGGCGCGTCGGCTCCATCACCACGGCGGCGAGATTTCGGCCCTGATCACGAATGATCGCCGCGAGTTCCTCCAGACGGTTATAACCGAACGGCAACGCGGTTCCCTGCAAGCCCCGTGGCACACCGGCAGGGCTGAGGCCGGGCAGCAAATGTCCGTCGAGAGCCTGGTTGGCACTCCGATTCGCGGCGAGATACCAGTCGCTCCAGCCGTGATAACCGCAGAAGGCGATCACATCCCGACCGGTCGCCGCGCGGGCAATCCGGACGGCGATCGCCAGTGATTCGCCGCCACAGCGAGCAAACCGGGCCTGCTCCGCCCACGGATGCAGCTCGATCAATTTCCGGGCCAGCGTGACTTCTTCGGGATTGTTCAACGAGCACATCGAACCCCGCTGAATGCGATCGACCACGGCGGCCGTCACGCGCGGATGCGCATATCCCAGCAGACAAGACCCGACCCCATTGTGCGTGAAATCGAGGTACTTGCGGCCGTCGAGGTCGACAACTTCACAACCATGAGCGTCCGTGTAATACGCTGGCCAGCGTTCCGGGGCGAACATTTCCGGCCGCTTGCTGAGAAGTTGCGTCCCCCCGGGAATCCATCGCCGCGCTTCGCGGTACAGATCGCGTGAGCGGTTTGTTTCCGGCGTATCTGCCATCCGCGTTCTCACAATTCGACTGTCACCGTGGTCTTCACCGAGTTGGCAATGAAGCACTCTTCGTGAGCGCGATGATGCAGATGTTGCAGTTCTTCGGCCGTCGGGATGCGATCACCCTGCCAGGACAGTTGCGGTTTCAACACGACTTGCGAGACCCACCACACGCCGCGATCGTTTTTGGTCATGGTGCCGACGGCGTCATCGCGATAGGACTCGCACACGAAGCCCGCTTTCGAAGCGACCCACAGAAACGTGAGCATATGGCAACTGGCGATCGAGGCGACAAACGCTTCTTCGGGATCGACATTCGCGGCGTTCGACCACGGTGCCGGAACCACCGACGGTGCCGGCGAAGCGGGAACGATCACGCCGCCATCGAAGGTCCAGGTGTGCTCGCGCGAGTATTTCCCTTTGAGAAAATCGGGACCGCGATTGGCCCATTCGACGATCGCATGATGAGCAGGCATGTTCCGACTCCATGAACGCAGAGATTCCTTCACGATCCTACGCCGTCGGTTCTGCAGCGTACAGATATGGCCGCCGATTCGCATGTCGTTCTGATCACGGACGTCCTTGAGGTCGCGCGTGGCGCGGTCTAACATCGTTTGTCTTGTGAATAGGCTGCGTCCCTTGTCTGTCCTTCGTCGGTTTGAATCGAAAGGCGTCGGGGCGGGGGCTCCGACCTAAGATTTGAGGTTCATTTTCCATCCATAGGTCGGGGCCCCCGCCCCGACTCTTTCAAACCCACACCCGAGTCGCCGTTGTGAATGAAAGGCCTCATTGTGAAGCGAATTCTCGGCTGTTTGGTTGTAATCACGATGACCACCTTGGCGTTTGCGGAGGAGCCCGCATGGCCGGTGTTTCCCGATCAGAACGCGACCGTGGCGATTCCGGCACAGGAATGGCCGCAGCGACCGGGGCCGCGGACGGTGCGGGTGAAAGTATTCTTTCCCGGCGGACAGCGAACGAAAATGACCGCCGACACCGGGGTGATGCTGAGCCTGCACAACTGGGGCGGCGAAGACTGCGCGGGGACCGCCGATCCGCAGACGCTCGCAAATGTACTCAACGTCGTGGCGTTGTGCGTGAACTATCTTCAAAGCGGCAAGCACGATTCGATCGAAGCCCCGGAACCGTATGACTTCGGCTACCTGCAAGGGCTCGATGCACTCCGCGCGTTATGGTTCGTGATGCACGGTCTGGATGATGCGAAGATTCCGTTCGCGCGCGGCCGCATCTTCGCCACGGGTGGTTCCGGCGGCGGCAACGTCACGCTGATGGCGAACAAGCTCGCGCCGCGGACCTTTGCGTGCATCGTCGATATGTGCGGGATGAAAAAACTCAGCCACGACATCGCGTTCGGCCTCCCCGGCGGCAGCGATCTGAACGCCCGCTGGAGCCGCGACCCGCAGAGCAAAAATTACTTGTCGATCGATGAACAGGAACTGCGCTTCGTCGGCCATCCGCAACATCTCGCCACGATGAAAGCTCTTGGAAACGATTGCCAGATGGTGATCGTCCACGGCACGCAGGATGCGACGTGTCCGTTTGCCGATGCTCAGGAACTTGTCGCCCATCTGAAGACTGCGGGGCTGTCCGTCGCCCCGCAGTTCATCGGAAAAGAACAGCTCGATGGCGTGGTGTTCACGAGCACCGGCCATGCGCTGGGAAACCGCACGAAGATCGCCCCGCAGATGGTGAAAATGTTTTTTCCTCACACGACGAATGTGGCGAGTCGCAAGACGGATTTCGATGGGGCCGACGAGCAGGTTCGTTATCGCACCACCCACGGTGCGTTTGTCATTTCGTACAAGCAGGGCTTTCCCGTCGGCCGATTTGAGCCGAACCCGTTGCCGCCGGAGTATCCCGATCAGCACGATCTGCTGTCGTATCGCACCGCCGATGGCACGCGGCATCCGGTCCAAACCGTCGCTGACTGGCAACGTCGGTGCGACCACATTCGGACACATCTCGAACGGGTGATGGGGCCGTTACCGAGCGCCGTTGATCGTGTTCCATTGAATGTGGAAACACTCAGCGAAGAACGCGTTGGCACGGTCCTGCATCGCAAAGTGCGTTATCAGTCCGACGGTTTCGACAAAGTCACCGCATGGTTACTCATCCCCGATCCGGCGCGGGAGAAAAAACTTCCGGCGATGTTGTGTCTGCATCAGACGACGAACATCGGCAAAGATGAACCCGTTGGTCGCGGGGGTTCACCGAATCTGCATTACGCGAAAGAACTCGCCGAGCGCGGGTATGTCACGCTGTCACCCGACTACCCGTCGTTCGGCGAACACCCCTACGATTTCGCGACCCATCCGGAGTATGCCAGCGGTTCGATGAGAGCCGTGTGGGATAATATCCGCGGCGTCGATCTGCTGACCGCATTGCCCGAAGTGGATGCCGAACGGATCGGCGTAATCGGTCATTCGCTCGGCGGGCATGGGGCGATCTTCACTGCCGTTTTCGAGCCGCGATTGAAGGTGATCGTGTCGAGTTGCGGATTCTCGACGATGACGAAAGACGACGTCCCGAGCTGGAACGGCCCACGGTATCTGCCGCGGATTGCCACGCAGTTCGGTAACGAGGCAAAGCGACTGCCGTTCGATTTCCCGGGGTTGATCGCGAGTCTGGCTCCAAGCGCCGTATTCATTTCGGCCGCAACGCGCGATGACGACTTCGACGTGACCGGCGTGAAGGATGCGGTGAGGCTCGCGCAACCCATTTTCGAACTTCACCCAGCGCCGACGTTATTGAAAGCCGTCTACCCCGATAGTCCGCATGATTTTCCGATGGACGCGCGGCACGAAGCGTACGAGTTTATTGGTCGCGTCTTGAAACCGGACGCGAAATGACAGCAACCCGGTCAAGTCTGCGCGGGGCGCGAAACCGCAAGCGGAAGAGGGCTGGATTAGATCGCGCGGATGACGGCGGCGGCGCTTTGGCCGACACGGGTGCGGTTCACGCTCAGGGCGATCGGATTCGTCATCCACAACGGTTCGTCGTGTACGACATTCAACCGGCAGAACGGATCGGGATTGCGGTAGTTGAGTGTCCGCGGCAGCACACCGTGCCGCATCGCCAGCAGGCTACCGACCAGTTCGACGGCACCAGCGCCGGCATCGAAGTGGCCGAAATAACTCTTCAGCGCGGTGACCGGAATGCGTTCGGCGATTTGGCCGAGCGCCGTGTGATACGCCTGCGCTTCGGCGAAGTCGTCTTTGCGGGTGGCTTTGCCGTGGGCGTTGATGTGGCCGAGATCGCGCGGAGTCAGATTCGATTGTCGCAACGCCCCCTGGATCGCACGGACCAAACCGACACCCCCAGCACGGTTGGCGTCCGAGGTTCCATCACATCCGGCACCAACACCGACGACTTCACAGTAAATCGTCGCCCCGCGGCGGACCGCATGTTCGTAGCTTTCCAGCACGAACGAACCGGCCCCTTCACCCGCCACCGTTCCGTCGCGGTAACGGTCAAACGGTCGGCATGCCAATTCGGGATCATCCACCCGCGTCAGCAAGTTGGAAACGTTGAGGCGGGCGATTTCCAGGGGCGTGATGTGGGAACTGCACGCGCCGACAATCATCACGTCGGCGGCGTCACGCTGAATCACACGGATCGCTTCGGCCAAGGCGAGCAACGCCGAGGATTCGCACGCCGTGATGGTGTTGTTGGGTCCGCGGGCATCATGTTCGATGGCCACGTGACAGGCGGGCATGTTCGGGAGTTGCTTGATCAGCCACAGCGGTCCGATGTGGCTCAAGCCGTCTTCGGCGAACCGGGACCACGAACGACCGTCTTCCACGTCGGCGGCGAAACTGCGGGCGGCATCCACCAGATCGGCGGGGACCGGAGCGATATGCCCGGCACCAAAGTCGACACCGAGGCGATCGGGATCAACCGAACCGGGGGGCAAGCCGGCGTCCTTCATGGCCATCGAAGCGGCGGCGACACCCAACTGGATATCCCGCGACATGACCTTCAGGAATTTCTTGTTGTAGATGTGATCTTCGGGAACGAAGTTGCGGACTTCAGCAGCCAGTGGTGAAGGAAGCCCCTGGCTGGAGAACGCGGAGAGCGTATCGATACCGGAACGTCCGTCCAGAAGCGCCTGCCAGAACGCTTCGCGACCGATGCCAATGGGGGAAACGACTCCCACACCGGTAACGACGATTCGCGGGACTGCATTGGATGCCGTCATAGCTCGACCTCGACCCATCGTCTCGTTCCACGGCGATCCGCCTGCGAACGACCCGATTGACCTCGTACCCGGCAATCCCTGCAAAACCCCTGCTCACGGTCCAACCGCACTCAGGAATCTGGATACGAAATGACGTTTTATTCCCGACACTTCCGTCAACGGGAGCATCCCGGACAGCGAGGCCGTTGCAGACCGCACTGTCCGTATAATCCCGTTATTGGGTTGTATCGGTTCGGAAGTCCCTTGCGAATAACCGTTGTCGGCGCAATTCGCCAACCTTCAGATGACTCGCGAACAGTCCCGGATTCACTTTTGGAGAAACACCACCCTCACATCGTGATGCGATGCAGGCGTTTTTCATTCCGATTCAAGGCGAACCGGCCCAGCGAAACACGCCCACCGCACGTTGCAACGGTCTGCAATGACCCCACTTCAGTCTGTTGCCACGATGTTCAATCAGGAATTAAAGGCATTACAGATGAAACTGTCAACACATCCCCTCACGAAATTGCGTGTCTTATGTACACCATTTCCTCGGACGGGAATTACAACTCCCCCAGTTTTCCTATCCAAAACACTTTTACAGACAGGATTTACGGAGAATTTCTCCAAAACTACGCAAATCCTGATTTTGGATTTTCCCATGGCCTGACTTTCCTCCCACCTGAGGGAGGTTTGCTGGGGGCGCATGGGGGAATCTTCCGATCCCATCAGAACGACACTTTGTATC
This sequence comes from Planctomycetaceae bacterium, assembly GCA_021732785.1. Taxonomy (GTDB): domain Bacteria; phylum Planctomycetota; class Planctomycetia; order Planctomycetales; family Planctomycetaceae; genus DSVQ01. The sequence goes on along the minus strand of JAKFUG010000025.1, from coordinate 56,220 downwards.
GCCACGGCATCGTTTTCTCCGTTTCGCACTGAACCATGACGGGCATTCGATCAACGACCGGACTGGTTAGCGGTCTGGACATCGGTTCGCTGGTCACCGCGATCATCAACGCGGAACGGGCTCCCGCTGCGCGCCTCGAAACGCGGACCAAGGCGCTTCAGGCCACCCAGGCCGGTTTGGGACAGTTGCAGGCCCAACTGCTCAGCCTTTCGTCCTCGGCGGTGACGCTCAATAGTCGCACCACGTTCAGCAGTTTGAGTCTGACCAATTCCGATCCCGCCCAGGTGGCCGTCAGTACAAAGACGACCTCGCTGGCCGGAACATACGGCTTTCAGACCATTCAACTGGCGACCTCGCACCGCGTGGCCTCCAAAGGGGTCAGCGATCCCAGCGCCGCGCTCGGACTGACCGGCCAGGTGGCCATTCGCCGGGGTGGAGATTTATCGCGGCCGGTGAAACTCGACCTGCTCAACGACGGACAGGGCGTGCGTCTGGGGCAGATCAAAATTACCGATCGCAGTGGAGCCGCGGCGACGGTTGACCTCCGCAACAGCGTGACCTCGGGCGACGTTGTGGATGCCATTAACAACGCCGGGATTGGCGTGTCGGCGAGCGTGCTCGACGGCCAATTCCTCCTGCGGGATACCACCGGGCAAGCGGGAAATCTGACGGTCGCTGAAGTCGGTTCGGGACACACGGCCACCGACCTGGGGCTGGCGCAATCCGTCGCCTCCTCGACGCTGAGTGGCAATACCGTGCTCCGCGTGACGGATCAGTTCACGCTGGGGCTGTTGAACGACGGCAACGGGCTGCAGCAAACCGCCGGGTCCGATGATCTTCGCCTTCATCTGGCGAGCGGGGCCAATGTCGATGTGAATCTCGACGATGTGAAAACGATCGGCGGCGTGGTGAACAAACTGAACGCCGCCGGGCAAACCGGGAACACGTTCACCGCGGCGCTGGTCAACAATCGGATTGTCATCACCGATCACACCACTGGATCCGACGCGCTCTCGGTGGAGAATCTCAACGGCAGCAACGCCACCGATGTGTTCGGTCTCAAAAGTTCCGCGAGCGGGAATGTGCTGACGGGAACGCGGCTGATTCCCGGCCTCAATTCCGTCCTGCTGAAGAATCTGCGCGGCGGCCAGGGGATCGAGCAACCCGGATCGATCAGCCTGACCGATCGCACGGGAGCGACGGCGACGGTCGATTTGTCTTCTGCGCAATCGCTCGATGAAGTCCTCAATGCCATCAACACGGCGACCACGGGCGGCGGAGCGCCGCTCGCGCTGAAGGCGGAACTCAACTCGGCGGGAACCGGGATTGTCGTTCGGGATTCGTCGGGCAGCACGGCATCCAACTTGATTATCGCCGATGTCGGCGGCGGCACGACCGCGGCCAATCTGGGGATTGCCACCGACACGGCCTCCAACGAAGCGACCGGATCCGCACTCGGATTTCGGCAAGTCAATGAAGCCACCAGTCTGGACAATTATTCGCCGCAGGGTTTCCGCGTCAGTTCCGGATCGTTTCAGATCAAGGACTCGGCGGGCAACTTGAAAGTTGTGAACATCACGTCTGCGGTGAAGACCATCGGCGACGTGCTCGACCGGATCAATGCGTCGGGGTCACTAGTCACCGCGAAGCTCAATTCCTCGGGCGATGGCATTGAGCTCGTCGATAATGCCGGCGGCACGGGGACCTTTTCGGTGACCGATCTCGGCGGGAAAGCCGCGAGTGATCTGCGTTTAACCAATACCGCAGTGACGGGCACGGACGGCAAGCAACGGATTGACGCCCGGCAAGCCTTGACGGTGGACGTCGTCGCGACCGATTCGCTCGCCGCCATCGGGGCGAAAATCAGCTTGTTAGGGGGCACGGTCCGCGCCTCGGTCAGCTCGACGGGAGCCGCTTTGAATGGTTTCCGGCTGTCATTGCAATCCACCTCGTCCGGACAGGCGGGGCGATTCCAGGTGGATGACGGCGGCCTGAATCTGGGCTTCAACGCGGTCGATGTCGGCCGCGATGCCGTGCTGCGCGTGGGCGGAACGGATTCCACGGCGACGGTTTTGACATCTTCTTCGAATACGTTCACCAATGCCGTCAGCGGTTTCGACGTCACGGCGCTGAAAGTGGGAACGACTCCCGCCACCATTACGGCGTCGCCAGATACACAGAAGATCGAAACTGCGCTGCAGTCGTTCGTGAACAGCTACAATGCTTACATCGACACTGCGACGACGTTGACGAAATTCGACAGCACGACGGGACAGCGAGCCGCCCTGCAGGGATCGAACACGCCGCTCAACATTCAGTTGAAGTTGAACACGTTGTTCAATCGCGTGACCGGCACGGAGGGGGCACCGATCCGCTCTCTGGCCGATGTAGGCATTCGCTTGACTGCGGGCGGGAAACTCTCGTTTGATTCCTCGAAGCTGGACACCGCGTTGCAGGACCATCCCAACGAAGTCCGCACGCTCTTCACCGATACGACAACCGGTTTCGGCACCGCCTTCAGCACGGCTCTCGATCAGCTCAATAACGCCACGACAGGGTCGTTGACGGCCCAGGTCAACGGCGTGCAAAAGACGATCGAGTCGTTGCAGAAACGCGTGAAAGACTTCGACAGCCAGCTCGCGGTCCGCCAGCAACGGCTGGAGCAGAAGTTTGCCAATATGGAAACGATTCTGAGCGGATTGCAATCGCAGCAGGGGACGCTGACTACGTTGACCAGCGTCCTGGCAAATCTCCGCGGTACGAGTAGCTCGGGTTAAACAAGTGACGTCGTCGAACGGACTTTGACGACATCGAAATGGGATGGGGACGCAACGAACGGAATCATTGACGGCGTCTGAATTCCAGGAAGGGCCATCGACCGTGTCGCTCGCTGGTGAATATCTCGAAAACCAGGTTTTTTCTGCGTCGCCCCATCGTTTGCACCTCATGGTGATCGATGCGGCCTTGCGTCAAACGCGGCGAGCGCTGGACGCGCTCGATTCCGGCCACTGGGAAGATCTGGATCGCTGCCTGAGCAAAGCCCGCGAGTGTGTGACCGAACTGATCAGCGGCCTGAATCCGGAAACCGCGCCCGAACTGGTGGAATCGTTCCAGGGGCTCTTCACGTTCATCTACCGGATGCTGACGCTCGGCGACCTCGAGCGCAACCCGCAACATCTGCGCGACGCCATGCGGATTCTGTTACTCCACCGCGATACGTGGGTCGCACTCGGCGAACGCTTGATTGAAGAAGCGACCGCGAATCTGCCCGATGGCCCGCCGACCTTCGCCAATCCCGCCGTCCCGCCCCCGCACGGGCGCTCGTGGCTGACATGATCTCCCGGAAGCCCCGCCATTCCGATGGCTGGGTCTCTTCACGATTTCACGGACGGCCTACTGCCGACCAAACAGCGCTTCCTTGCACATCGCATTGTCGAACATCTTCTCGTGATCGTGTTCAATCCCATTGGCGACCACGATGCGCCAGCGGAACGGCCAGCCCTTTTCTTCGGCGACTTTCTTCCACGCCGCGAACGCCGCCTGGTTGCGCGCGAAACGGTAGGGTCCCTGTTGCTCGGCGTCGGGCAAAACGTCGAGGTGTTCATCGCGCTCGGTGTCTTTGTCGCCGAGATACAGCGTCAATTTCTGACCCACAAATCGCTTCCACTCGGCATCCGTGGTGAGTTCCTCCGGCAGTTTTCCATAACCGTACGGGAACGGGGCCTCACGGCGGGGAAACACCAGCGTCCCGGAATTCGAGGCGACAATCTCGGCTGCGTCCGTGTCCACGAACGCGGCCAATCGAAACAGGAATTGCCCGCCGCCGGAATGACCGATGAGGTAATACGGCATGTCGGGTCGCTTCTCGCGCTGGCGGATTTCGGCCGCGAGCTTCGGGACCATCGCCCCGGTCCGTTCGTCTTTCGGGACCGCCATGCCGTCGCGGACGATGCCGCCGTGCTGATACTTGGCAATCGGGAACCGGGCTTCATCGAACAACGGGGCGACGACCAGCGCACCGAAGCGATCGCCCATGCCGACCGCATGATCGCGGTATTCCTCCGCATTCCGCAGCACGCCATGAAAGACGAACAGCAACGGCCCGTCCTTGTACGTCGCCGGTCGATAGACGAAGCATTTCAGCGGCACATCGCCAACCATGATTTCCACTTCGCTCTTCCCGCCGGCAAATGACGACGGTTCGGCCGCGAGGCAGGCCAACAACAGCAACACGGGCATGGGGGGATTCCTTGGGAGGTCAGTGGTTAGTTGTCAGTGGTGAGTTGGAAAGACCATTTGAATCGCGTCTTTCACCACTGACAACTAACCACCGACCACTGACAATTGGCCACAATCTACTTCATCGGCTTGCCTTCGACCGGCTTGCCGTTCGTCGTCAGCACCTGAATTTCGTGCGCCCGGTGCGGACCCGAATACTTCCAGACAATCTTTTTGTCGCGCGTGATTTCAAACACTTTGATGGCCTCGCCGCTGGCGTGATAGCTGGCGATGACGGTGTTGCCGTTGGGAAGCCGTTGCCCGCCGCACGGATCATCGAACGGCTTGAGGTCCGGGAAATCATCGTTGCCAACTTTCCACACGACTTTCCCCTCGGCGTCGAACTCGGCCGTTTTGTTGCCGTGCGTCAGGTTGACGAGCGTGTTGCCGTTCTCCAGCCGAATGGCGGTGAAGGGCCAGTTTTCCGCCGCGCGGCCGCCGAGTTGATCGAGGTCGGTTTTGAAGGTCTTCACGATTTCCCCCTTCGGCGTGTATTGCTTCACCGCAAATGCCAGCAGATGCGGCACGAGATAATCGCCGCTGGGCAACCGCCGGGCCATGCGGGTCTGCATGTGGGCGTTGTCGGTCTCCGGTTGCAACGGGACCCCGACGGCGAAGTTTCCATTCGCAGAGACTTCCATCAACCGCGGCTTGGGACCCAGTTCGGTGATGAGCGTGCGGCCGTTGTCGAGCCGTTCGACGGTGCCGATTTCCTTGTTGTCCGCGGAGAGTTTGTAGTGAAAGACCACCGTGAGATCGCGCTGCATTTCGCGGACTTCATCGGACCACGCAATCAGCACGTTGCCGTTCGGGAGCACGAACCCGTCGCGCGCGGCCGGTTTGCCGGAATTCCAGATTTCCGCCCCGTCTTCGCCCAGAATGCCGGTAAACGTCGGCCCCGCAATGAAGAACGAATGCCGGATTTCATCGTCGGCCTGCAGTGCCAGCGGAACGAGGATCAGAGCCAGAGTGAAGGCGAGTGGTTTCATCATGGTGGAGTCTTTTCAAGGTTGTGGATGGACTTCGGATTTCGCAAGGTGGCCCTGTCGCTCCGCGACAGGATCGCCAACAAAAGTGAGAGTGGGGTTCAAGGATCAGAGCGCAACTTGTCAACGGCTATCCTGTCGCGGAGCGGCAGGGCTACTTTGGGTCTTCGAACAAGGGACGCACACGCTCGGTCAGCAATGTCGGTAATCGTTTCGCATCGGTGGTCGTCAGGTATCGTTGATCGCGCAGTTTCTCGCAAACGGTCGTCACGCGCTGGGTGTATTCGACGAGTGAACCATAGCGTTCCATCACGGCTTCGCGCGGGTCGCCGCTGTTCATGCGGTTCGATTCGGTTCGCGCCAACGGAATGTAAGATCCGGTGAGGCTCACCAGTTCCCCTTTCACTCCGACATCGGGATTCTGCAAATTCCAACCGGTATATGTGCCCGTTGGAATTGTGACTTCCGGCGGAGACAGGCATCCGACTTCGTTGCCGTCCAGCCCACAGCGTGGCACCAGTACGGCGTACGTTCCCAGCACGCGCGGCGGTTGCTGATCAATGATCCGTTCGGTGTGCCAGCGTGGTCCCCAATCCAACCACAGCGGGGCATGGATCACCTGCGGAAAGTTGACTCCCGGAATGGACGGAAAGCCGGTGGCCGACATCGTGGCAGGAACCAATGTCCCATCGGCAATCCGCGGATACACACTCGGCGGCGGGGCGACGTCATCCTTCACCCATTGATCGAGCGCGAGCAACAGCGCCCGCAGGAAGGGTTTGTAGTTCGCGGGGTTTTGCAAGTGGACGCCGTTTCCTTTGGCGGGGGGATAACCGCTGGGCCCGTGCTGCGTGCCGCCGAACGTGTAGAACCGCACGTTGTCCGGAACGACGGCATCGCGCTGGCCCAGGGGATCGGTGTGCGGCAGCGATCCCGCGCGGGTCCAATACTCGGCGGTGGATTGGGTGTGGAACACTTTCGGCGCAGTGTTCGTCGCCACGGCTTTCGCGAGGATGCCGTCCATCTGACCGCTGAGCGGATCGGTCTGCGTGTCGTACGCGAACGGAAAGCGGTCCGGCGGATAATCGTGATGGTCGTGCTGATTCGAGTGCCGGGTCGGTTGGGCGAAACGGTGATTGAACGAACCGAGCCCACCCCCGGCGACGTGCGGGATCAACCCGTCGAACACCTTGCGGCCACGTTCATCGGCATTAAAGCCCGCATGCAGAAACTCCCGGAGAAATCGCCCCGATTGCGACACACCAAAACCGTGCGCCCGCGTGATCCACGGCTTCCCTTCGCGCAACAAGGGATGATCCGTCCCGCGACCGTCTTTCAAAGCAGCGATGAGATCCCGCACGGCGGCAAACCCCACGCCCATCACCAACGGGTCTTGTGCCTCGTAGATCAGTTCGTAAATCCACCCCGGCTCGAATTCATCGGGAATTTCCAGCTCAATTTTGGGGAGTTGCGTCGGTGCATCGCTGGAAACATCGCTGATATGGATTCGCCAATTCTCGCGCGGAACACTTTGCCGTGCGTCACCCGGACGCTGCCGGACGCTGAGCGTGGCCTGGGGAAGTCCGCGTCCGGTAGGACGGTAGGATCCGTGATTCGCCCAATTGACAACGGAGCGCGTGATGCCGGATTCGTTGACCACGATCTCGCAACGGACCAAACCGGTGAGCGGCGTGTCACCCGATTTGGCAAGCGGGGCGGCGAGCCGCAAGCGATCACCGCCGGGCAGGAGTTCGCCGTCCCAGCCGCACCAGACGATGGTGAAGCCCTGCTCCATCATGAAGCCGTTGCCGCAGTCGCCCTTGGTGCGGGGGTTGTTGCCCCCCGCTTCGTTGAACATGCCGAGCGCGAGTTTGCCGCCGCGATTGTTGACGTCATACAACACCGCCCCGTTGGCCTTCGCGGTCTCCTGCGGCGCGAGAAGGCACAGGTCGGCCCAGAATTCCACTCGGCCCCGTTCATTTCGCGGGGCGAGCACCAAGTCGACAATCGCTTGATTCGCCGGGAGTGCCGGATCGAGTTCGTAGAAGACGCGGCCATCAATCCGTTCGTACGGCCCGCGCTCGCCGAAGGTTGCCCCGTCGGCGAGGAGTTGCCGGTCGGTGATCTGGAACCGTACGACTTCGGCGAATGCCGTTGAACAGCACGCAGTGAACAGAATGAGCAGGCAGACCCAGCGGGACATTGTGGTCCTCTCCGAAAAGTCGATGTCAACGTACGTCGCGGCGGTGGCACTCGCAACTGGAACGAGCCCGAAGCGCCAGCGCCGGGTGCCTTCTGACAAATCAAATGCACCCGGCGCTGGCGCTTCGGGCTCGTTGATCGTGATTTCGAAAACTGCTCTCCGCGCCATCGGCGGATTCTGCTACTTCACGCCTCATGGACCGTAATATCGGGATCAACCCCGCAGAAATCGGTCCCGAGGATTGCCGATGTCTGCTGTCTTGCCCAAACAACCGGCGCGAACGCTCATCCATGAGGTCGGCCGGGTCGTGATTGATGGCGTCGTCGCGGTGGGCGATCTGTCCGGCTTCATTTCCCGGATGATTTCGCAACTCCCACGCATGCCGCGCGGTAAAGTCCTCTGGCCGATCATGCACGACGTCGGCGTGCAGAGCCTGCCGGTGATCCTGGTCACGGGATTGTTCATCGGCATGGTTTTGGCGATTCAAACTTACGACACACTCCGCATGATGCACGTGGAAAGCCGGCTCGGCTCGGTGATCAACGTTTCGCTGGTGAAAGAACTGGGACCGGTGCTCGCCGCGACCATGCTCGCCGGCCGGATTGGCAGCCGGATTGCGGCCGAAATCGGGACGATGCGTGTGACCGAACAGATTGACGCGCTGCAAGCCCTCGGCGCTGATCCGATTGGATATCTCGTTGTCCCCCGCTTTCTGGCGTGCTTCTGGTTGATCCCCACGTTGACGATTCTGGCCGACGCGATCGGCATGCTCGGCGGGTGGATGCTCAGTGTCCATGCACTGGGAATCAGTGAGCACTATTATTGGTATTACTCGGATGGATATGTCACGGCGTTTGATGTGCTGAGCGGTGTTGCGAAAAGCCTCTCGTTCGGCGCGGCGATCGCGATTATCGCCTGTCATCGGGGCTTTCACTGCGGAGCCGGTGCGGAAGGCGTGGGTCGGGCGGCAACCGAGGCGTTTGTGTATTCCTTTATCGCGATTTTAGCCCTGGATTTTCTCCTCGGCGTAGCCTTCCTCCATTTATACCGCTTGCTGTATGGGGGCATGATGCTGGTTTGACGCTCTGCGAATCCTCGGGCTCGTCTATCAGGACAAATAACAATTCATATTGTGGCTATATGTATAATCAATGCGTGCCACGGCCGTGGCACGCAAGATTGAAGACGTCAAAAACATAGTATCTCTAACTATTGAATTCGCGTGAGTATTCCCATTTCTGAGCCGTCGTCGACTGTCCTCGAACTGCGGCATGTGTCGCAGCGATTCGGCACGCAATCGGTGCTGCGCGACGTCTCGTTTCAGGTGCGGGTCGGGGAAACATTGGTCCTTATCGGCGAAAGCGGCTGCGGCAAAAGCGTCACCACGAAGCTGCTCGCGGGATTGCTGAACCCGACGCAGGGGAACGTGTTGTGGGATGGTCGCTCGGTGTCAACACTGCCCAATGTGGAACTCCGCCGGCAGCGCTTGCGGTTCGGCTATCTGTTCCAGGGTGCGGCGCTGTTCGACAGTCTCGATGTTTTTGAGAACGTTGCTTTCGGGCTGCGGGAAAACCGTCGGCTTCGCGAAGCGGAAGTGCGCGACATTGTCCATCAACGGCTCAAAGACGTCGGTTTGCCGACCGCGACCGCCACGAAACGCCCTTCGGAACTTTCCGGCGGCATGAAAAAACGGGTCGGGCTGGCTCGGGCATTGGCTCTGTCGCCCGAAGTGATGTTTTACGACGAGCCGACCACCGGCCTCGATCCTGTAATGAGCGACGTGATCAACGAACTCATTCTGCGGACGCGCGAGCGGCAATCGGTGACCAGCGTGGTGGTGACGCACGACATGCACACCGTCCGGCGCGTCGCCGATCGCGTGGTCATGCTGTATCCACTGAACCGGCTCGGACCGAACGAATCGCAGATTGTCTTTGAGGGGACGGCCGCGGAAGCCTTCACCAGCGACGATGAACGCGTGTCGGACTTTATCCGCGGTGACGCCACCCGCCGCGTTCAGGAAATGGCGGCATGAAGGAGACTAAGGGTCGAGGGCCAAGAGCTAAGGGACAGAGAACTCAAACCCTCTACCCAAGGCAACCCTGAAACATCCAATCCCTTTCTCCGTCCCTAAACCTTTAGCTCTTAGCCATAAGCTTCTTCCATGAATAACGAACGCCGTCTCCAGTTTCAGGTAGGCCTGGTGGTGTTGATCGCCTTGTCGATCGGGACCGCGCTGGTCATTCGGTTTGGCGATTTGCAGAAAGATCTGCAGCAGCGGTACACCGTCATGGTCCATCTCGAAACCGCGGGCGGGCTGTATCACGGCGCGCCGGTTTTGATGAGCGGACTCCCCATCGGCTATGTGGCGCGCATTCGGTTCGGGGAAGACATCGGTGTAATTGCGGAACTCGGAATTCGCCCGGAAATCCAGATCAAATCCGATAGTCGCCCGATCGTGACGCGCTCATTGCTGGGTGAAGCGGCGATCGAATTTCTACCGGGGCGCGCCGCAGACTTTCTCGTCGACGGTTCGGAAATCGCGGGGCAAGGGGCCTCCGATCCGCTGGCCGCAATTCAACGTCTCGAAGGCCGCGCGGTGCAATTGCTCGATTCCCTCGCCATGACGACCCATGAATGGCAGAAGGTTGGCTCGAACGTCAACTCGCTCATGACGACCAACCGCGGGAATGTCGATCTGGTCATCGAAGAAGCCGCGGAATCGTTACACGAGCTCACGAAGACCTTGCAGACGGCTAACAAAATGATCGCGTCCGCCAACAAGGTGCTGGGCGATCCCACGACGCAGCAATCGTTGTCCGAAACGATCAACGGCTTACCGTTGCTGGTGGAAGACACCCGCCGGACCATCGCCGGGTCGCGAATGGCCATCGAAGGCGTGCATCGCAACATGATCAATCTCGCGCAAATCACCGAACCCATCGGTCAACGGGGCGAAGCGATGGTCGGCAAACTCGACAGCAGTTTGTCGAGTCTCGAACAACTGCTCGGCGAACTCAACCGGTTCACGCAGATGGTGAACAAGCCGAACGGCACGCTGCAAAAGTTCGCAGCGGACCCGACGTTGTACGACAATCTCAACCGGTCTTCACAATCGCTGGCCACGATCCTGCGGAATGCCGAACCGTTGCTGAAGGACTTCAAGGAGTTCAGCGACAAGGTGGCCCGCAATCCCGAAGTGCTCGGTGCCGGCGGCGTCGTCCGCCCCAGCAGCGGTCTGCGCGATTACGAACTGCTGCAACCCGGTACCGCCAAACCGCCGGCGGCCCGAACACCGACGGTTCGCTCGCAGAACTGACAGGACGGAAAACGCGCGTCCAAAGTCGTTGATTTCATGGATTTTGCGATTCGCCGCCCGTAACCGGCCTGTTGACGGCTGGCCGCACGTCCAATCGGGCCTTTCGCGGCGGTGTGCTCTTCGACACGATCCGGGAAAGTCTTTGCCGGATCGGGAATTCGATCCTTGATTTCCCCGGTGTCGACCGGTCAGAATGCACCGCTCGTGGCGGGTCCAGTTCGGTGGCCAACGGCGAACGGCACTTTCTGTGTCGTTCCCGAGAGGCGGAACGCTCGCCGTGTCGTTCTCTGCCTGCCAATCGGAAATGCAATCGCGATGAAATTCCTCGAAGGCCAAACCGTTGGTGTCGATCTGGGCACGACTTACTCGGCAATCGCACAAATGTCCGCGGAAGGGAACCCGGTTTCCCTCCTCAATTCCGATGGCCGCAACATTACCCCTTCTGTGGTGATGCTGGGTGACGACGGCTCCGTGGTGGTCGGCCCCACGTTCGAGCGTTCGTCCCATGAATCGCCCGACCACATTGTCGAAGCCGTCAAACGGCAAATGGGCAACAAGAACTTCTACGTCATCTTCCAGAACAAGAAGCTGACCGCCGAATTCATCTCGGCCCTGATTTTGAAAAAGATGAAACAGGACGCCGAAAAGAATGTCGGCCCGATCGCGAACGCGGTGATCACTGTGCCGTATTACTTCAACGATGTCCGCCGCAAAGCGACGCAGGACGCGGGCCGGATCGCCGGGTTGAACGTGGTCGACATCATCAACGAGCCGACCGCGGCGACGCTGGCTTACGCCTGGATGAAGGGCGAACTCGGCCGGACCGATGTCAGCCAGGAATCCAAGACGATTCTCGTGTACGATCTCGGCGGGGGGACCTTCGACGTCACCGTGGTGAAATACACGCCGACGCAATTCCGCGTCCTCGCCACCGACGGCGACGTGATGCTCGGCGGGATCGACTGGACGCGGCGAATTGTCGACCACGTGGCCGAGCAGTTCCAGCGCAAGTTTGGTACCGATCCGCGGTCGAGTGCCGAATCGGTCCGGAGCTTCTCGCTGGAATGCGAAGACGCCAAGCGGGCGCTGAGCACGAAATCCTCGGTGCCGCTGACCGTGTATCACGCCGGGAAAACGTTGACGCTGGCCCTTACCCGCAACGATTTCGAACGGATGACCAGCGACCTGCTGCAACGGACGCAGGACACCACCGAACTGGTGCTGCAACAGGCGAAAGTCGATCCCCGGACGTTGAGCGAAGTGGTGCTCGTCGGCGGGTCAACGTACATGCCTGCCGTCGAAAAGATGCTGGCGGAAGTCTGCCAGCGGCAGCCGTCTCGCGAGTTGAAGCCGGAAGAGGCCGTCGCTCAAGGAGCAGCGATTCACGCGGCGATTCTCGAAGCCCGGGAAAATCGTGGATCGACCCAGATCGCCCAGGCTGTGATTCAGCGACTGCGGGCTGTGCAAACGTCCGATGTGAACTCGCACTCGCTCGGCGTGAAGGTTTCCGATCCCGACAACCGCGGGAAGAAGATCAATCACATCATGATCCCGAAGAACTCGCAGGTGCCGTGCAGCTTCAGCCAGCGGTTTGTCACCAATTCGCCGAATCAACGGACCGTTCACGTTTACATTCTGGAAGGGGACACCAAGGATCCGGATGCGTGCTCGCAGATCGGCGACTTCCAGGTGGTCGACCTGCCCCCCAACCTGCCGGCTGGTTCACCGGTGGAAGTGACGTACAGTTATGACGCGAACGGCCGCATTCATGCCGCCGCCAAGGAACTGACGGGCAACAAAAAGGCGGAAGCGTCCATCGTTCGCGATTCCGGTTTGACGGATCAGAACGTCGACGCCTTCGAGAATCTGGCTTCGTTGTACCAGGTGGAATAGCGGATTCCGCCGGTTTACAGATGGTTCATGCACAAAGCTCGGGAAAATCATTTCCCGAGCTTTGTTCGTTTGCAGAGGCCCAACCGCAATACCGTCTTGACGTCAAAGCCCTCCTCACCTAGATTCCGCCCGCCTTCTCGACAGAAGGAGCGCTGCGCTGTCGTCGTGACGCTCACTTCGTAGAAGGAATTGGTGTTTGTGTCGAAGGGTCCAGCGAGACCGGGAACCCCGTTCGATGCCGGGTTGCAGCTTCCAATCGCGTCCGTCGTATGCCGTTCGCTCAACGGTTTGGTTATCGCTGCGCGCGATCAGCCTGTGCGGGATGCTCTTGTGGATGGCCGGTTGTGCCTCCGGTCCGCAGGGCGAGATCTACACCGTCGACAAGCTGCCGGCGACCATGGTTGCCGCCAAGCGCGATAACGTCAAAACGATCGATCTGTCGCGTCTCGCCAGCGCCGTCGGAAACAGCGAAATCATCGACAAGGGCGACGTGCTGAGGATCGACATTGCCGCCGGGTTGAATGAAAAGGACATCGTGCCGTTAACCGCGCGTGTGCGGGAAGACGGACAAGCCGAAATCCCGGTCATTGGTCCGGTTCCTGTGGCGGGATTGGAAATGGAAGCCGCGGAAGCCGCCATTGCCGCAGCGTGTATTGAACGCCAGTTGTACCGTGCCCCGCATGTCACGGTGACGATGAAGCATCAGCGGACCAACAAGGTCACGGTTGTCGGAGCCGTGAAGGAACCCGGCGTGTATGCCGTGCCGCGTCGCAACAGTGACCTGCTCTCCGCCCTGGTGGCGGCGGGCGGACTATCGCCGGAAGCCGGCACGAAAGTCGAAATCCGCAATCCGCGCAAATCGTCGGGTGGGGGCGAGTTCAGTCCTCCCCCCATCGCCTCCGGAGCCACCGGGACGGGGGTGAATCCCGCGGGCTTTTCGCTGGATGCCGATCCGGTCTCTTCGCGGATGGAATCGATCAAAGTCGACCTGATCACCGCGACGAAAGCCGGCACCGGAGGCTACGAAGTGCTCGACGGCGGCGTCGTCATGGTCGAAAAACGCGACCCGGAACCGGTTCACGTTCTGGGTCTGGTGAAGAATCCCAACCGTTACGAGTTCCCCATCGCGCAAGATCTCCGGTTGCTCGATGCGCTGGCACTCGCGGGCGGCGTCTCGAATTCGGTGGCAAACAAAGTCTACGTGATTCGTCGGAAGCCGAATTCCAGTCAGACCGCCATTGTGGAAATGACGATTTCCAGCGCCAAACGGGCTGAAGCTCACAACCTGATGTTATCGCCGGGAGATGTCATCAGCGTCGAGCAAACGCCGGCGACGGTGTTGATCGATGCCCTGAAAGTCATCAACTTCGGCTTGGGGGCTTCGCTTCCGCTGACAACGTTCTTCTAGCGAATGCTCGTACTGTAAGTTTGGGGGGAGGCATGGAGAACGACGCGACAACGCCGTCGATGGAACCCGCGCATAACACGGCGCTGGCGGAAGTCATGCGCTTCCTCCACATCGTGTGGATGCGACGGATGCTCCTGCTGCTGTGCGTCACCGTCGTTGGAGGACTGGGCGCGGCGTATTACACAACCGCCACCCGCAAGTACGAATCTTCCGCCGAAGTCCTCATCCTGCAAACCCCCGGCTCCAAGGGCGACAAGAACGATCAGAGCCAGTTCCTCATCCAGTCGCAATTACCCACCTGGCAGAAAGTCATCACCAGCGATGACGTGCTGGAAATGGCCGCCAAGAAGATCCCGGCGAAATTCCGCGGCGATCTGAAAACCATCCCGCGCGACAAATGGGCCGCCATTCTCCGCGGCAGCCTCACGGTCACGCTCACGCGGCAAGCGAACGTCATCAACGTCCGCTGCATCTGGAACGATCCCGCGACCGCACAGTTCATCGTCACTGCGGTGGTGGATTCGTACCTGAAGTACATGGACGAAACCAATCGCAGCACTTCGCGCGAAATGCTCGCGACACTCACCAAAGACAAGAAGGAAGTCGAGCAGCAACTCGACGAGAAAGAGTCGCGGCTCAATCAGCTCAAGAGCAACCTCGGGCTCTTCCTGAGCAGCGGCAACAACCAGAACGGCGGACACGACGACCACTTGCTGGTGGAAAGAGCACGCAAGTTGAACACCGCGCTCTCCGAGGCGAAACAAAAAACCGCCGAGGCGTACAACTTCTACAACTCCGTCAATTATGCCGTTCGCAACGGCGGCGACATTCACCAGTACCTCAGCCAGGCCGCCGATGGCATCGGCAGCAAATTTCTGGAAAAAGAAATCGGCTTGGGGGATGGCGACAACTACACGCTGGTTCGCTTTGAGCAACAGCTCAGCGATGACCGGGCGGCCTTGCAGACCCTGCTGCTGAAACTCGGCCCGGCGCATCCCGATGTCGTAACTCTGCAAGGCAAGATCACCAGCACCGAACAATACCTCGCCAATCGCAATGTGCAGACCGCGGAACGTTTGAAGCAGATGCGGACCTCGGAACTCGCGCCGCGCTTGCTGCAAATGGCCCAGCAACGGTACATGCAGGCCCAGGGACACGAACAATCGCTGACACGGCAATTCGATCATGCCAATACCGAAGCGTTGACCATGAACGGCAAACTGGCCGATATCGAACGGCTCGAGAGCGACGTCAAGCGTCAACGTTCGTATTCCGATCTGATTCTCGACCGCATGCGCGATCTCGACATGGGCGCCGACAACGGCCTGCGCATCCGCGTGATGAGCCCCGCCAAAGTGTCGCCCAAGCCCGTCGCTCCGAAACTTTCGCTCATCGGAATGATCAGTCTGGTGTTGGGCGTGGGCTTCGGCGTGGTGGTGATCTATGTGCTCGATGCGGTCGATGATCGCTTCAAATCGCCCGATGAACTGCAATGGCAACTCGGCTTGCCGGTGCTCTCGATGATCCGGCAAATGCCCCAATTGCCCGGCAATGGCATCGATACCATTGTCACGTTTGCGAAACCCGACAGCATTGAATCCGAGTGCTTCCGGACTTTGCGGAGTGCCATCACCTTCTGCCAGGGCGACACACAACGAATTGTGGTCACCAGTACCGAACCCGGCGACGGCAAAACGACCACGCTCGCCAATCTTGCGGTCGCTTTTGCTCAGGCCAAGAAGAAAACCCTGCTCATCGACGCCGACCTGCGCCGCCCCGGCATGACGCAGTTGCTGGAACTGAAAGGCCCGCGCGGTCTGTCTCAAGTCCTGCGCGACACGCAGCCCGTGGTCGAAAGCTGCCTGGAAAACATCTTCCACATCGGCGTTGAAAACCTCGATGTCATGCCCTCCGGTCCACGCCCCGCGAATCCTTCGGAACTCCTTTCGACGGAGCGGTTCAACGACATCATCGCCTGGGCGGAAACGGTGTACGATCAGATTCTGATCGACGCCCCGCCGATCCTCGCCGTGACCGACCCGGCCATCATTGGTCGAATTGTCGATGGGGCGATGGTTGTGATTCGGCCCGATAAGAACCGTCGCAAGATGGTCGTCCGCGCGATTGAATCGTTCCGGTCCACCGGCGTGCGGGTGCTCGGAATTGCCGTCAATCATCTCGCGGATTCGATGTCGAACGAGTACGGCTACGGTTACGGCTATGGCTACGGTTACGGCTACGGCCACGACGAAGCTCCGGAAGTCGGCCAGGACGCCGATGAAACTCCGTCACGTTCGTTCGAAGCCGACGATGAAGATGATGCCCCCGTGTCATACCGACGGGCGGCGTAATGTCGTCGTCGTTGCGACCGCTGGGACTGACCGGGCTCATGGTCCCGCCGCTTGGTTTCGGGGCGTTCAAGATCGGCCGCAATCAGGGGATCAAATATCCCCAGCCGTACGACTTACCCGATGATGCCGCCGTGGCGCGATTGCTGAGCGGTGTGCTCGACCTCGGCTGCACGCTAATCGATACCGCCCCGGCGTACGGCCTCAGTGAAGAACGGATCGGCCGCGCGATGGGCACGCGCCGCCAGGAATTCGTGCTCTCGACGAAAGTCGGCGAGACATTCGCGGACGGAAAGTCGAGTTACGACTTTTCACGGAATGGTCTCGAAGCGAGTTTGCAGCGGAGTTTACAACGGCTGCAAACCGACGTGCTCGATCTCGTGTTCATTCACTCGAACGGTGACGACGAACGAATTCTGAACGAGACCGCCGCCGTCGCGGTGTTGCACGAATGGAAAGCCCGCGGGGCAATTCGTGCGATCGGTCTTTCCGGCAAGACGATTGCCGGGGCACAGCAAGCCCTCGCATGGGCCGATGTGCTGATGGTCGAATATCATCTCGATGATGTGTCGCATGCCGATGTCATGGCTGCGGCGGCCGCGAAGAGCGTGGGCGTGTTCGTCAAAAAAGGGCTCGCGTCAGGACGACTGCCCCCGGCCGATGCGATCCGCTTTGTGCTTCAAAACCCCGCGGTTGGCAGCTTAATTCTGGGCGGTCTGAATCTCGATCATTTTCAGTCCAACTGGCAGACCGCCATCGCCGCGACGGCATGAGGGCTCACTTCGCGGTTGTCGCGGGCAACGCATGCACCGTCAACAAGTCCGCCGGCAGATGGTCGACCGCGAGTTCTTTCAGCCGGTCGTGATGGGTGAAGAAGAGGACCTGCGTGCGGCGCGAGAAGTCGCCCAGAACCTGCAATGCCGCCGTCGAACGAACATCGTCGAAGTTCAGCAGCACATCATCCACAATGAACGGTAAGGGTTCGTGGTGATCGAGCCATGCTTCCAGTCCGGCTAATCGCAGGGCGAGGTACATCTGATCGCACGCGCCGTCGCTCATGCCGGAGACTTCCAGCGTGGTGCGACCATCGGCCCGTACGCCGACGAGAATCGGTTCCGCCTTGTCGTTCACATCCGAACGCAAGCCGCTGAAGGACCCTGCGGTGAGCCTGGAAAAAAGATCACTCGCGCGGGCCAGCAACGGTCCCTGATGACGATCGCGGTAGCGCTCAATCCCCCGCTGCAACACCGCGGCGGCGAGCCGCAATACGGCGTATTGCCGCGTCGATTCTTCCAGATCGGCAACAAGCGACTGGCAAACTTCGTTCTGTTCCGCCGCATTGCCGCGCTGTTGCATCGCCCGTAGCGCCGCACGAGTTGTGCCGATAGCTTGATCGATTTCCGATAACTCGGTTTCGGTTTGTTGCTGATGCGTGGCAAGCGCGTCCAACTGCCCGCCCAGAGCATCGGCATCAACGGTGTCGACCATCGCCGCGAATTCACTCAACGGCATCCCAATAGCGAGCGGGACGAGTTGCTCTTCGAGGGCGGTGATCGAATTCTGCCATGCGCGGCGACGTTCCGAACGTTCGATCGTTTCCGCCAATGCCGTGCGTACGACTCCCCCGGCCAGTTCGCACAACGCATCCAACGCGGCTTCGGCTGTCGACTGAGCCGCACGCGCGGTCTCGAACTGTTGACGCTGTCGATCCCATTCCGCCTGCAACGCCTCCCGGCGATCGCGCTGGCTGCGGGCCGATACGAGAAACTTGACCAGCACCGCCATTTGGTCTTCGACGCCCCGGTCACTTTCTTCCAAATGTAATCGCCGTGTGATTTCCCACACGGATGCCGTGAATCGTTCGGCATCGCGGTCGATATCGTGGATTCGTCGGGCAAGTTCCTCCACATCATGCTGACGTTGCAAGACCGCGTCGATCGTCTGCAAGACCGCAAACGCTTCCGACGACGAGGACTGCGCGGAAAGTCTCAACGGCGCGACGGCCTCCTGCCAGGCCGTGCGCCAATTCGCCAATCGGTGTTCGGCTTCTTCGGCAGCATGGATGGCGTCGGCGAGTTCGCGCTCCGTGTCGACAAGGGATGTCGTCAGCCGTTCGTATTGCTGGCGTTGACGCTCGAATTGTTCGAGCTGGATTTCCGCCTGCGTTAAAGAAAATGCCAACGTCGGTGCCGCGTCGCTGTGGTTCATTGCGGCGTCAAGTTCCTGCTTGAGCCGCAGGGCGAGTTGCTGGTGTTCGTCCCGTTTGATGTGCTGCGATTGAAGTGCGGCAACGTCTTCGAGAATCGCCGTCCGTTCCTGATGCCAGCGGCGCATGACCGTCGGGGAACCGGGCGGTGACGCGAGATTGGCCCAGGCTTCGATCCAATCGTGACGAGTTTCTGCCAATCGTTGATCGATGTCGCCAAGCTGTGCGGCACATTCGGCGTGTTTCGCGACAACCCTCGTTTGTTCGGCGATGAGTGCGGCCTTTTGAGCCACACGATCGGCTGCGGTTCGCAAGCGGTCGGCCTGTTGATCGGCTTCCTGCATGCTGGTAACAAAGGATTCGCGTTCACCCCGAGGCGGCTTTTTCCCCGCGTCCCAGGCAGCGTCGATTTTCTCCCACAGCCCATCGCGCTGTTGCCGGGCCGCGAATAAATCGGCTTCGGACGGAATCGTTCCTTGTGCTTCGAGCGATTGCAATTGCTCATTAACGGCGGTCCGATTTTGCGTGAGTTCCTTTTGATGACGGGCCTCGGCTTTCCGCGCCGCTTCCAGTTCTTTCAGTTCGGCTTCAAAGCGGTCGATCGTTTCCGGACCCGGAACGGCGAGCGTGGTGAATTCGTCGAGCGTTCCCTGCCAATAGGCTTGCCGCTGCAATCGCGCGGAAAGGGCGTCGCGCGCGGCGGTCAACGTTGCCGTCATTTCATCGATCTGGGCAGCAATGTCACCGTAACCGCGAACGCGTTCCGCAATCTTGCGTAACACTCCGGGATCGGAAACCTGCGGGCTTTCTGCCTGTTTGGCCTGGAGTTCTGTCCGTTGTCGTTCCAGTTGCGTGCGATTTGCCAGTGCCGATTGATACTGCTGAAGCTGCGCCTGTTGTTCCGCGCCGAGTTCCTGAATCCGCACTTTGCGATCGGGAGCGAGTCGCAGCGCGGCGACGTCCGCAGCGCTGCCAGCGTCACCGAGAGTGTGCAGTTGCTGCTGAACGGCGGCGCGGGCGGATTCCAGTCGTGAGATGAGAATTGGACGATCCTGCAGCGCTTTGCGATGGCTGCCGAACTGTTCGCGAAGCTGTTCGATGGCCTCGTCTTCACCGAGGACGTGGACGGACGCCGGTGCTTCCTCTAAATCGACGGCCAGTTGATCGAGCGCGGTTTGCGCATCGAGAACCCGTCGCCGCTGCAGTTCCAGTGCTTGTTGCTGCTTTTCGTAACGCGCGCGGCAATCGACCGGCAACACCGGGACCGCGGGTTCGCTGGCGAGATTTTGCTGAGCCTGTTTCCAGCGCGCGATGATGGGAAAGGCGGTGCGATAGCGTGTCAGTCGGGCCTGTTGCTGCTTCTGTTCCATCAGAGTCGAAAGCAGCGTTTCTCGTTGTTGTTCTTTCGCGCTCAATTCGTCGCGACAGCGCCGCCATTCTTCACTGGGAAGCTGCATTTCCAGCAGCGTTTTGCGAGCGGTTTCCAGTTCACTCCGTTTCTTCGTGATGGCCTGATTGCGACCTTTGGGAATGTATAGCGACTCGTAGCCCTTGCTGAGATCGGTCTGAATTTTCTGCAGATTGGCAACACCGCCCGCCGCCGCAAAGAGCGTTTCCGCGAGCTTGCCTTGCCCGCGGACGATCTCTTCGCCACCCTTTCGCAAGCGGGGATGATCGATCCCGAACATCAACTCGAATTTTTCTTCGTCGATGCCCGCGAGCCAATCGTCGAGTGCGTCTTCCGCGAACGGTCCCTGATCGTCCGCCTGCCGCAAGGAATTTTTGTCCGCCTTGCGACGCATGAATTCCAGTTGCCGTCCGTCATTCCGTTCGAGCAATGCGCCCAGGCGCAATGCCGCGGTGGGGTGGAGAAACGCATCGCGGCTGACCCGGTCCATGCCATACAGCGTTTGGCGAATGGCTCGCAGCGCCGAAGACTTGCCCGCTTCATTCGGTCCGTAAATCAGGTGCATTCCCGGCCGGGACAGGTCGAGCGTGACATTGTTGAACGGTCCGAAGGCTTGCAATCGCAGGGTGACGAACTTCACGCATCGTCCTCCCCGGGCGATAACCGGTTCCACAACAAGGCTTCCACTTCATCGAGCAAGCCGGAGCGTTGATCGAGATTCGCGGCATCGAATCCGAGCGTGGCCAGGTTGACGTCCGGTAACCGCTGACACAATTCGATGATGTCTTTACTGATCGATTGAAATTCGTCCGGGTTCGCCCGCAACTCGGAGAAGACCGATGTCAACTCATCCCACGGCCCGTCGTCCAGCAGGGGTGTCGCCGTGGACCGCCGCGGCGGCTGGGTGTGCAACGAAACCTTCTCGATCCAGATGCGACCGCCGCCGGCCTGCAAACCGACGCTGCGAATCTGATTCACGACGAAATCACGCCGCGCGTGCAGCCGATCGTGCAACGCCGTCTTTCCCGTCAGCACGACACGGACCGCCAGAGGCAGTCCCCCCGCCGCGGCTTCGAGCCGACTCAATTGCTGCGCGACCGCCGGCCACAGGTCCTCTTCGTGGGCGATGTCTTCCACGGGAATCGTGACTCGTTCCCAGCGCAGCACGTCGAGCGGTTCGAATTCGAGAGTGGCCCGCTGATGGTCATCGACGGTCACCAGCCAGCAGCCTTTCGGCCCGGTTTCCCTGATGTGACGCCCCTGGATGTTGCCCGAGAATGTGACCCACGGGTCCTGACATAACTCCATCCGCTGGTGAACGTGCCCGAGCGCCCAATACTGATATTGCCGCGATCGCAAGCCATCCAGCGTGCAGGGCGCGTACGGTTCGTGTCCCTCGCTGCCCGTCGCCGAGGTGTGCAGGACGCCGATGTTGAACAGGCCCCGCACTCCGGACGGATAACCCACGGACAAATCCTCGAAAACGGCGCGGGTCGAAAAACTCTGTCCGTGAATCGCGACGCCGAGATCGTCGAGCAACACCGATTGCGGCCGATGGGCAGAAAGCAGCGTCGTGTTCGCGGGTAACGTCAGCGACTTAGTCATCACATTCTGGGCATCGTGGTTCCCGGCGATCAGATACAACGGAATGCCTGCATCCTGTAACCGCTGCGTTTGCGCGACGAAAAACAGGCCCGTGTTGTAATCCCGCCAGTCGCCATCGTAGAGATCACCGGCGATCACCACGAAGTTCACGCGCCGCGACAGCGCGAGATCCACCAGACGTTTGAGCGCTTCGCGCGTCGATTGCCGGATCGCATCGACCGGCGCGCCGTCGTAACGCTGCAAACCATGCAGCGGACTGTCGAGGTGGATATCGGCGGCGTGAATAAAAGTGAAGGCCATGCGGAATCGGGTTCACAAGGAAATCGAAAACGAATCGTCTGCGCGGGGGAGATCGAACCTCGCATGTTATCGCAAAGGGTAACACAGGCGGCACGGCACCGTCGAACAATCCGCAACGTCTCCGGTCCCCTCTCCCCCGTCTGCGGGGGAGAGGGTTAGGGTGAGGGGCGTGTTGAAACCGGAGGCGTGACGAAGCACGCGACCCCCTCATCCGTCCTTCGGACACCTTCTCCCCCGCGGACGAGGGAGAGGCGACCACGTCTACACCAGACACCACTTGCGTTCCACATCGCATTCTGCCGTATGGTGATCGACCTCCGATTGGTATTCTGAGCGTTCTCCTCGGCTGATTCACCGGCGCTGTGGTGTCTCGGCGTTTTGGATTGGAAGGACCGCTCGATGCCGTCCCTGAATCGCCGCGATTTTCTGGCCGCCGTCACCACCGGTTCCGCGGCACTCGCCCTCGGACACCGGAGCGATAGTCTCGGCGTTGAAGCCTCGACTCAGCATGAGGAAAGTCTGCTGGCGTACATCAACCGCATGCAGGGACGGTTCGACGACGCCCTCTTCAAGCGGTTGCTCGGAGCCGCGAATGAATTCAAGGAAGGGGACGAGATCGTCGGCGTCGCCGCGGCGGATGATGAGGAACGCGCCCTGGCCCGGCGGTTGCTGAGCCAGACCAAACTCGGCGACATGGATGCCCATCCGCCGCGCGTTGACGACCTTGACCGCATGATCCAGGCCAGCCTCGATCCCGCCGTGCGCCAAAAGCTCGCGGGCTGGACGTTCGCAGAACTGAAGGCGTTCTTGTTGACGCAGGACGAACCCGCGATTCAGGCCATCATGCCGGGGTTGTCGAGCGATGTGATCGGCGGCGTGGTGAAGTTGATGTCCAACGCCGAGTTGACGGCGATGGGCGCGAAAGTCTTCAACCCGCTGCCGGGGTCGCAGATGGGAGCGAAAGGGTACCTCGGGGCACGCATTCAACCCAACTCACCGACAGACAACGTCGACGATATTCGCTGGCAGGTCTTCAACGGTTTTGCGTATGCCGTGGGCGATGTCGTGCTCGGCAACAACCCGGTGTCGAGCGATCCGAAGTCCGTCGCGGCAATCGAGCGGACGTTGCTCGATGTACTGGGAACCTTCGGCGTCTTCGATGCGTTGCCGCACTGTGTATTGTCCCATATCGATGTGCAGGCTGAGGTGGAACGGATCGATCCTGGCAGCACCGCGTTATGGTTTCAGAGCATCGCCGGAAGCGACACGGCCAACGGCACGTTCGACATCACCATCGAAAAGATGCGGCAATACGCCTCTCAACGGAGTGGTCCGTACGGGCTGTATTTCGAGACCGGTCAGGGAGCCGATTTCACCAACGGCCACGGTCACGGCTACGATATGGTGCTGCACGAATCCCGCAAATACGGCTTTGCCCGGGCGTTGTCGCAAGTGGTCGAAAAGGCCCGTGCGGCAGCGGGATATCCGGGGAAACCGTGGGTCCATCTCAACGACGTCGCCGGGTTCATTGGCCCCGAAGTCTTCCGCACGCGCGAACAACTGGTGCGGTGTTGCCTCGAAGACATTGTGATGGGCAAGCTGCATGGCTTGTGCCTCGGGCTCGATGTCTGTTCGACGTTGCACATGGACGTTTCGCTCGATGATCTCGACTGGTGTCTGGAGCAACTCGTGCCGGCCCAACCGGCGTACCTGATGGCACTGCCCACGAAGATCGACCCGATGCTCGGTTACCTGACGACCGGCTTTCAGGACCATGTGCGGCTGCGCGAAAAGTTCGGCTGCAAGGTGAATGACCGCATGTGGGCGTTCTTCCAGCAGCTCGGCGTGATCGATGCGAATGGGCAACCGACCGTGCATTTCGGCGACCCGTTGTGGGTCTATCGGCAATACCGCCGACGTAAACAGGACGCGCGTAGCGACGAAGCCATTCTGCAAACGGGGCGCGAAGAAATGGCGTCTATTCGCAGCCGCGGCGTCTTTCTCGCCGAGGGACACGGGGCGAAGCCGTCTGACCTCGCCCCGCAACTGGCGATTGATATCCACCGGATTTATGACGACGCGAAGGAGAGCATCTGGGCCGAGTTCGACGAATCATTTCTGCAATCGCTGCCGACGGCAATCAAGCTGAAGACGCAATCCCTCGATCGGCGGGAGTACATCCTGCGACCGGAATCGGGGGAGAAACTGAGCGATGATGCCGCCCAAGCCGTGAGGTCTCTGCGCGATCATTACGCCGGACGGTACGACGTTCAGATCGTCATCTCCGACGGCTTGAACGCGCTGTCGATCATGGATCAGCACCAGTTGACGCCGTTCCTGCAGACGCTGCGAGCGAATCTGGTTGAGGAACGGTTTCACGTCGCACCGGACCCGTTGGTGGTGACGGCGGGGCGGGTGCGGGCGGGTTATCGCATCGGCGAATTGCTGTTCGCGAATCTCGCCGGACCACGAGCGATGGTGCATGTCATCGGCGAACGGCCCGGGACCGGACACCGCACGTTCTCGGTCTACCTCACGGCACCGCAAGGGACTTTGTGGGGTGATGCGGGCAAGGTCGATCACAATCTCACGCGCGTGGTGGCGGGGATTGCGAACACGGCGCTCGCCCCGAAACTCGCCGCCGTTGAAGTGACACGGTTGCTGCGCACGCTGCGCGCCACGTGAACCCAACATCGCTTTGCGGTTTCGCGCCTCGCGCGGAAATCACTCCGTGATCGGACCCCACTGGCTTGTCTCATCACGCGGCGCGAAACCGCAAGCGGAAGAACGTGACCGTGGTGATCATTGCGACCGCTTCCGATTTCCCGCTGCGTGGCGTACGCTGACGGTGATGGGAATGGAGTCCACGGATCAATCACGCGCAAGGAAATCCATCGTGAAATCACTGTTGAGTTGGTCCTGTTGCCTGACGTGGGGCCTGTTGCTGACGGGGTGTGTTCAGGCGGCCGACGAAAAGCTGCCGGTTCCCGAACGCGAAGAAACCTGGCAGGCAATTTTCCTAGGCGGACAACGTGTGGGTTATGCCCGTGCGCTCATCGATCCTCGCGAAGTCGACGGCAAGCCGGTGGTGCATACCTCGGCGGAAACGCAGATGACGATCCGCCGTTTCGGGCAGGTGCTCAAGATGAACACCTCGTTGTCCTCCGAGGAAACACTCGCCGGCGACTTGCTGGAGTTTCGTTTCAGCATGACCAACCCCCCGGCGAGTTCATCCGAGACGACCGGCCGGGTGAAGGGCACCGAACTGCAACTGGAAACAACGATTGATCGGAAGAAAAAAGCGTCCACCGCTCCGTGGAAAGCGGGGGTGAAATCGCCGACATTCCAGGATCGCCTGCTACGGATTGCTCCGCTCAAACCCGGGGAAACCAAGGCATTCGAGGCGTTCTTTCCTGAAATGAGCAAGCCCGGCACGTTGACCGTGACCGCGGGCGATGTCGAACCCGTCGAATTGCTTGGCGGTCAGAAATCCTCGCTGCAGAAATTCAAGGTGGACAACTCCCTGCTGCCGGGCATCATCACGTATGCGTGGGTCGACAAGGCCGGGCAGACGGTGAAAAGTTCGACGTCGATGCTGGGTCTCGAAATGGCCACCTACACGGTGTCCAAGGAAGAGGCACTCAAGACGCTGACGGTGAATGATCTCGATCTCGGTGTCAGCACGCTGGTGAAAACGGCGAAAATCAACCGGCCGTATGACACGAAGAAAGTGGTCTACAGCATCAAGATCCGGGATGACAATCCGAGCAAGGTGCTGCCGACGGGGGATACGCAATCGCTCAAATCGACCGGTCCGGAAACCGCGGAACTGACTGTGATCGCGCTGCCCATTCCGGCGACGTCGCCTCCGGAAAAGATCGGCGACGAATATCTGAGACCCACGCGGTTCCTGCAATCCGATGATGAGCGCGTGATCGAACACGCCAAGTTAGCGGCCGGGAGTTTGACCGACGCCGCACCGATCGCCCGGGCGATGGAAAAATATGTTCGCGACAAACTGACGAACAAGAATTTTTCCACCGCGCTGGCTTCCGCCGGCGAAGTGGCCCGCAGTCTCGAAGGGGATTGCACCGAGCACGCGGTCTTGTTGGCGGCGATGCTGCGGGCCAAAGAGATCCCGTCGCGGATTGCTGTCGGCGTGGTGTATGTCGATTCGCTGCAAGCCTTCGGCGGTCACATGTGGACGGAAGCCCGGCTCGGCGGCAAGTGGGTTCCGCTCGATGGCACTCTCGGCCGCGGCGGGATCGGAGCCACGCACATCAAACTGGCGGACGTCCTCTTTGCCGAAGACGATTCCATCGCGCCGCTGTCGTCCTTCATTTCGCTGATCACCGTGCTCGGGAAAATGGAAATTGGCGTGGTTTCGGCAGAATAGGGGCTTGCTCCATTCCGCCGAGTCATCCCGACGGCGTTGTAATTGTAGAAATTACGCGCCCTTTCGCTTGTAACGGTTACAACGACCACGCAGATACGGCGGACTTTAACGAATGGCTCGTTTTTTTCGATAATACGCAAGTCAATGCACTAAAAAGAGATACGTCGTTTTCACCGCTTTTTCCGAGGCGAATTCATTTGCTATGGCACGCTCCGTGCTAAGTAGGTTCTCCGGCGAAAGCCAACAACGACAGAAAAAACGGGTCGGCTCCCCGCCGATTCGAGATGCCTTTCGAAATTACCTGCCGGCCCGAGGGAGACGGGCTACGCCCTGCCAACAACACACCTCATCACTCTCGCCTACGCAGGCCGGATCACTACCCGCAGTGATCCGGCCCCTTGCCTTTTCTGAGCCAAAATTTTTGCCACTCCCGCATCAACCGGAACGCATCGCGTCCGGTTCCAGGCCACTCGTTGCTGCCCTCTCCGTGGCGAACTAAGATGCAACGCTCTTCGAATCGCGTCCGTCATCATCCAATGCGAACCACCGTGAGGGGCTCTCGTGCGAAATTGT
Source organism: Planctomycetaceae bacterium (assembly GCA_021732785.1). Classification (GTDB taxonomy): domain Bacteria; phylum Planctomycetota; class Planctomycetia; order Planctomycetales; family Planctomycetaceae; genus DSVQ01. Next base: position 29,297 of record JAKFUG010000025.1, on the reverse strand, counting down.
TTTGTCCTCTCGATGACGGCAGCATGCTTCAGTGGCTTCCTCATTGCGGTCGCTCCGGTGGTCGCGATCGCCGCCCCTGATTTCGCGCATGAGGTCGTGCCGATTCTCAAGACGCACTGCGGCAAGTGCCACCTCGGCGAACAGGAAAAGGGCGGGCTCTCCTTTAACACGCGGGCCACGTTGCTCGCTGGCGGGGAAGGAGGCAAAGTCGTCGAACCGGGCAAGAGCGCGGCGAGCAAGTTGATTGCGCTCGTCAAGACACGCGATCCCGACGTACAGATGCCGCCGCAAGGGGATCGGCTCTCTGAGAAACAGGTGCGGGTGCTGCAAGAATGGATCGACGCCGGGTTGCCGTGGGAAGCAGGCTTCTCCTTTGCGAAGTCGGCGTATGAACCACCGCTCAAGCCGCGCCGACCGGAGTTGCCGCCGGCGCAGGACGGGCGGACGAATCCGATTGACCGCATTCTGGACGCTGACCTGGCGAAGCATCAGCAACCACGTCCGGCACCGATTGATGACGCCACGTTTGCCCGCCGGTCGTCACTCGATCTGATTGGCCTGTTACCCGAACCTCTAACGATGGCCAAGGCGTTTGATGACAGCCGTCCCGAGTGGCGCACACGCTGGATTGATTCCTTGCTCGACGATGACACCGCCTACGCTGAGCACTGGCTGACGTTCTGGAATGACCTGCTGCGAAACGACTACGGCGGCACCGGGTTCATCACCGGCGGCCGCAAGCAGATCAGCAAATGGTTGTACCGGGCCCTCATCGACAACAGGCCGTACGATCAGTTTGCCCGCGAGTTGCTCGCTCCGAATGCGGACACCGCCGGGTTTGTGGACGGTATCAAGTGGCGCGGCAACGTGAGCGCGGGGCAGACCGTCGAGATTCAATTCGCGCAGTCGGTCGGCCAGGCGTTTCTCGGGATCAACCTGAAGTGCGCTTCCTGCCACGACAGCTTCGTCGACCGCTGGACACTCGACGAAGCGTATGGACTCGCCGCGATTTATTCGTCGACGCCGCTGGAAATCCATCGTTGCGACAAACCTGTCGGAAGGCAGGCGACGGCGAAGTGGTTGTTCCCCGAGATCGGCGACATCAATCCCAAGGCCCCGCAGCCCGAGCGGATGCAGCAACTCGCGGCGTTGATGACGCATCCGGACAACGGCCGGTTTTCGCGAACGCTGGTCAATCGACTGTGGCATCGACTGATGGGACACGGGATCGTTCACCCACTGGATGCCATGCAGACGCCCCCGTGGAGTGCCGACCTGCTCGATTTCCTCGCCAGCGATTTCACCGAACATGGTTACAACATCAAGCACACGTTGCGGCTCATCGCGACCTCCCACGCTTACCAGTCCCAGGCGGAAATCATCCAGCCGGATGAAGCGCCGAGTGAATATCACTTTGCCGGACCGCGCGCGAAACGGTTGACCGCGGAACAGTTCGTCGATGCGGTGTGGCAATTGACCGAGACCGCGCCGAAGAAGTTCGATGCCGTGGTTCAGCGCGGCAAAGTCGAGCCGGCGAGTGCCGACGGAATCGCGCTCCAGGGGAAGTGGATCTGGTCCAACAGCGCTGCCAATGGAGGCGTTCCCGCGGCCGGGGAAACGATCTCCGTGCGGAAGACGGTGAATCTCAAGGAGAACCCCGTCCGCGCAGGAGCGGTCATCACCGCGGACAATGCCTTCACGCTCTACGTCAACGGCCAGAAGCTCGCTAACAGCGACAACTGGGAGCAGGTCGAAAGTGTCGCGCTCGACAACGTGCTGAAGAAGGGCGACAACGTTTTTGTCATCGTCGCGAAGAACGCCGGCAGCAGTCCGAATCCCGCATCGATTTTCCTGGAGGCCCGCTGGAAGTTTGCCGAAGGGGAACCGCAAACCGTGGCGACTGATGCGACGTGGGAATGGACGAAGTCGCAGCCCGATGCCCGTGGCAAATTCAAGCAGGAGCCGACCGATTGGGCATCGCCTGTCGTGATTGCCAGTCCGAATGTGTGGTCGCAGCGATTGGACAGTGACCTTGCGGCGAACCTTGCCCACGGCGTGCATGGACCGCAGCCGATGGTTCGCGCGGCATTGTTGAAATCCGACTTCTTACAGCGCACGCTCGGTCGACCGAATCGCGATCAGATCGTCTCAATGCGGCCGAACGAACTCAGCATGCTGGAAGCGCTCGACCTCAACAATTCGCCATCCCTCGCCGAACTCCTGCAGCGCGGGGCGGTAAACATTCTGCGGGAACACGGAACGGCTTCCGCGACATTGGTACCGTGGTTGTATCAGGCCGCATTGAGCCGTTCTCCCACCGTGGAAGAACTGACAGTCACGCAGACGACTCTCGGCCCGGTTGCCAGCGAAGCCGGTGTCGCCGATTTGTTGTGGACTTTGTTGATGCTTCCGGAATTTCAATTGGTACGATGACAAGCTGGCGAGCGGGGGGACGTCAGTCCCCCCGGTGATTGCATTGATTCGGATGGAATACATTCAAAGAGAGAATCACCTAGGGGACTGACGTCCCCCCGCACGCCTTCAGGATAACACCATGCACGACATCGACCCAAACCTGCCCGAATCACTGATCCGCCGCGATTTTCTGAAGCAGATGGCAGCAGCGAGTGCGGCCGCGCTGGCCGTGCGCGAACCGCGTCTGTATGCCGACGAATCGGTTGATCATCCCAAGCCGACTGCCGATGCGTGTATTCTGCTCTGGATGGGCGGTGGGATGGCCGCGCCGGATACGTTCGATCCGAAGAAATACGTGCCGTTTGAAGTTGGCGTGCCGGTCAAGGAGATCGAGAGCACGTTCCCGGCCATCGATACTGTGGTCGACAACATCAAGATCACACAGGGGCTGGAACGCATCGCGCAGGTTATGGACCGCGCGACGTTGCTCCGCTCGCATGTCCTGCCCGATCTCGGCAGCATTCTGCACTCGCGCCATCAGTATCACTGGCACACCGGTTATGTCCCGCCGCAAACCGTGGCGTGTCCGCATCTCGGCGCCTGGATGGCCCGCGTGCTCGGACCCCAGAACCCCGTCATGCCGCCGTTCATCACCATCGGGCAACGGTTGGAAGGCGTCGGCGAATCGGAAGAACTGAAGGCGTTCACCACCGCCGGGTTCTTTGGCAGCGAGTTCGGCCCAATGGTGCTGCCGTACCCGGAGGAAGCGGCTCAATCGGTACGGCCGCCGAAGGGGATGGACACAGGCCGGTTCGACAAACGGTATCGGCTGCATCAACAGTTGCTCAAGAACAGTCCGCTCAAAGACCGCATGAGCGACTTCCAGCAGCAGTCGTATCTGCGCTCGGTCGACAACGCGCATCGGTTGCTCAGTTCCTCCGATCGCGCGGCGTTCGATCTGGAACTCGAACCGAATGAGAACCGCGAGCGCTACGGCAACAGCCGCTTCGGCCAGGGCTGTCTGCTCGCGCGGCGACTCGTGGAATCGGGCGCACGGTTTGTCGAAGTCACGACCGAGTATGTGCCGTTTCTCAATTGGGACACGCACGCGAACGGCCACGAAACGCTGGTGCGGATGAAGCAGGAGATCGACCCGGCGATTTCGCAACTGGTGCTCGATCTCGAAGCCCGCAAGCTGCTCGACCGGACGCTGATTATTGTTGCCAGCGAGTTCAGCCGCGACATGATCATGGAAGGCAAGCCCGGCTCGAACGCGAACGATCAAACGACGTTCCCCGTCGAGAAGCTGCAGGAGATGAAGCACTACGGCCAGCACCGCCACTTTACCGGCGGGGCGAACGTGCTGATGTTTGGCGGCGGTTTGAAACGCGGGTTTCTCTACGGTAAATCGGCCGATGAGCGGCCGTTCGTCGCCGTGGAGAATCCCGTCAGCGTGAGCAATCTGCACGCCACGATTTTCTCCGCGATGGGCATCAGTCCGAAGACCACGTTCGAAGTGGAAGGCCGCCCGTTCTATCCCACGGAAGATGGTTTGGGTGAACCCGTGCGGGAATTGTTCGTTCGCGGTTGAAATGCCGCTGGCGTTGCCGAGCGTTGGTCTCTCTTCGTAGACTACGGCTTCCCGTGGCGAGGCTTCTCGCGGCGGGTGTTGCTGCTGGTTCGCCCCCGAACAGACCCGCCCCGAGGAACCCCGCATGTCCGCCCCGGCTCCGCTGCGTGCTCCCGCCTCGTCTCTCACATCGACCCAATGGCTCATCTGCGTCATTGCCGCAATCGGTTTTGCGTTCGATATCTATGAATTGCTGATGCTGCCGCTCATCATTCGACCGGCACTGATGGAACTTGGCAAGATCGCGCCGGGAACGCCCGAATTCGCGAAATGGTTCGGCATGATGTTCTACGTCCCCGCGGTCTGCGGCGGCGTCTTCGGATTGCTGGGCGGATATCTCACCGACATCCTCGGCCGTCGCCGCGTGCTGACGTGGAGCATTCTGCTCTATGCGTTCTCTGCCTTTGCGGCCGGGTTTTCGACGAATCTGCCGATGCTGCTCTTCTTCCGTACGACGACGTTCATCGGCGTGTGCATTGAATTCGTCGCCGCCGTCGCCTGGCTCGCCGAGTTGTTCGATAACCCGGCGCAACGCGAAAAGGTGCTGGGATACACGCAGGCGTTTTCGTCCATCGGCGGATTGCTCGTCGCGATTGCCAGCGCCATGGCCGTGCAGTACGGCAAGAATATGTGGGCTATCTGGTTTCCCGATTTCCTGCCCAGGGCGGCAGGCATCACACTCGATCCTCACGCTGCGTGGCGATACACGCTGATGTCCGGTTTGGTTCCTGCGATTCCCTTGATCGTTATTCGTCCGTTCCTGCCGGAATCTCCAAAATGGGCGCAGAAGAAGGCCGCAGGGACGTTGCGCCGGCCGAGCTTCGCCGAACTCTTCTCGCCCGAATTGCGCACCACGACGATTCTCACCACGATCATGTTCGCGTGCAGCTACGGCGTGGCGTTCGGCGCGATTCAACAGATGCCGCAGATCGTTCCCGGGATCGATTCCGTGAAAGCCGAAATCGCTCAGAAAACAGAAGGAAAACCGAAGCCCGACGCGATCCGCATGAGTAAGGGAATCGAACAGGAAAAGGCGTCGGAATACACGAAGGCGCAGGAACTCGGCGGGCTGTTCGGTCGCTTCTCACTGGCGGTGATTGTGGTGTGGTTCGCCAGTCGTCGCCGGTTGTTGCAGGTGTTCCTGCTGCCGGGGCTGATTCTGATGCCGCTGATTTTCCTGGGCTTCGCTCAGGGGCAGGAATCGACCTACTTCACCATGGATATCAGCTTCCTGCCGGGCTTCCACAATCTGAGCGTATCGTTCCTCGGCATCGCGATTTTCTTGGCGGGTTTCTTCACGGTCGCGCAGTTCAGTTTCTGGGGAAATTATCTGCCGCATGCGTATCCAGTTCACTTGCGGGGAACGGGTGAAAGTTTCGCGGCGAACATCGGCGGGCGCATGATCGGCACTCCGTTCGCCGCGCTCACGCAATATCTCGCAACAACGGCGTTCGTGCCGGGAACGACTCCTGCCATGAAGACGGCCTACGTCGCCGCGGGAGTGGCGACGGCGCTGTATCTGTTGAACCTGATTCTGTCGTTCTATTTGCCCGAACCGAAAGCGGAAGAGCATTAAGTGGAAGCACGCGGTGAGATCGACGCGGAGCGCGAAACCGCGAAGCGTCGATCCTACGCTCTCTTGTCTTCCTACCCACTAACCACCATCCACTGACCACTGACAAGCCCATGCAACTCACCGACATGACCTGGACCGAGGTCGCAAACCTGTCGCGCGACACGCCCGTGGTGATTCCTGTCGCCGCTCTGGAACAACACGGGCATCACATGCCGGTCTTTACGGACAGCATGCTGCTCGGCGAAGTGGTTCGGCGGGTGTCGGAACCGCTCAAGGACAGCGTGCTATTCGCGCCCTTGATGTGGCTGGGAAACTCGGATCATCATCTCGATTTCCCCGGCACGCTGTCGGCCAATCCGCGCGGCTATCTCGACCTGCTCAACGATCTCACCGAGAACTTTTTGACGCACGGTTTCAAACGCATCGTCTTCCTCAACGGCCACGGCGGCAACAGCACGCCGGGTAAACAAGCCGTCTTTGAAGTCCGGCAGAAACATCGCGCGCGGAAGGATTTGTTGCTGCTGTTCGCCACGTATTGGGATTCCGCCAAGCCGTGGGAGACGCGCGATGATCTGGTGCAGAAGCAGATGGGCCATGCGTGTGAATGGGAAACGTCGATGATTCTGCGGATCGCGCCGCATCTGGTGAAAGGCGATGTTTCAAAGTTGGAAACTGTCGACTTTGGTTTCGCGTTCGAACCGGCGTATCGCGGCTGGATCACGAAAGACCGCACCGTTCCCGGTCACATCGGTTCGCCGCAATTCGCCACCGCGGAAAAAGGCGAACACCTCTTGCAGACCTTCAGCGTTGGTGTGAAGGCGTTTCTCGAAAGCGTGATCGCCTGGGACGGCGTCTCGTGGGATTGCTGAAGCGGCTTCGGCACGCTTGATCAACGCAGCCGCAATCCACTGTCATTTCACGGCCGCTCACTCGGCGACAGAATCTCCGCCGGAACGCGCCAGCGTCCGGTTTCTTTGAAAACAACCGGGCGCGATCGTCCTCCGGCGCGTGGATTGGTCGCCGGTTTGTACCGCGTGTACCGAGGGTTTTCTCCGGGCGACGTGCCGCGCAGGGAAAGAAAGTGGCGGCCCACTGAACGAAACTTTCCTTGCGGTGACAAAGGGAACCGCGACGCCGAAACGCAACATACAGTTGCATTGTGACCATTCGGGACCACCCGGCGCTGCTCCGACAGGACGTGAATCCATTCGCGCCTGACTGGTGAAAACACGGATCGGTGGACTCCCTCCGGTCATGAAGCGCGATGCCACCAGGGCATCCTGTTGTGACAGTGGATTTGATCTTCCTCATCATTTCACGCTGGCGGGCCCATGTTGACGTGGATTGTTTCCGATAGCCAATCGATCGCGCATCAGCTTCGTCAGCGGATGACCCAGTGGGAACACGCGTGTCCCGCGGAGAATCTGGTCCGGATTGAAGATGCCACTCACATTTCTGTTCCCGATCGATCGGCGGATCAACTGCTGCTCGTGGTTTTGTCGCCGAATCCCGATGGCGGTCTCGCCGCCATTCGCCAGCTTCGCTCCCGCACGTCCACCCCGATGATTGTGGTGGGGCCTCGCGATCCCGGTTTGATTCTCGACGCCATGCGGGCGGGAGCAGACGACTATGTGGATGAAGCCGACGGGCTGGAATACGAACTCACGATTGCCGTCCAGCGCCAAAGCCGCGGGAAGAGCACGCCGCAAGGCAAACTCTTCGCGATTACGGGGGCCACTGGCGGCTCGGGCCGCAGTCTGGCTGCCGTGAATCTTTCGGTTCTGATCGCGAAAACCCTGGGCCGGTGCTGTGTGATGGATCTGGATCCCCTGGGCGGCGTGTGTGCGTCCATGCTGAATGTCAGTCCCCGTCATACCATTCTCGATTTGGGAAAGCAGCCGGAAAAGATCGACCGCAATACGCTGGAACAGGCGCTCGTCGCGCACGAGTCCGGCGTCAGCCTGCTCGCGGGATCCGGCGAAATGGTCCCGTTGGATCTGTTTGATGGAGACTTTGTCGACCGGCTCGTCCGCGGCGCACGGACCACGTTTCCGGCGGTGCTGCTCGATCTGCATAACCTTGCCGACGAAGTTCTCGTGAAACGATTGCTCGCTCACGACGTCGCCCTCATCCTGATGACGCGGCTCGACTTCAACTCGATCTGCGGCACCGGGCGCGTCCTCGATTACTGGGAACGGTGCGGCATTTCTCGCAAAAACGTCATCATGGTCGCGAATCGCTGTGGCCAACCGGGAGACGTTCCGCTCAAAAAAGTCGAGCAGGCCCTCTCGCTGCGAATTGAACATTTCCTGCCGGATGATCCGGTGTTGACGAACCGTTCCATCAACAATGGGATTCCGTTGATCATGGAGCACCCTCAATCTCCGCTCGGCAAATCGCTGGCCCATCTGGCCTCCGTCATGCTCGGCGAAAAGGGGACACCGTCGCATACGACTTTGGCCCCCAGCGGCTTACCAAAGGGACACCTGTTTTCGGGCTTTGGACTGGGGCAGATCATTTCGCGTCAGACCTGATCGTGATGTTCATCGTCGTATCATGGAGCAAATCGGAAATGATGCCTTCCCTGCTGATGTTGCTGATCTTCATCGGTACGACATCGCTTGTCGCGGCTTTGGGTGCCTGGATTCATGACCGTTTTATTCACGACCGTCTCGAAATCCATCGACGAATGAATGCGGCGTTTTCTCCGGAGACATCGCCCGGGCCACGGACGGCCCTGTTTCGCGACCTGAAACTGCTGCATCAGCAGACCACTCTCGATCAACAAGGCCTGTGGTACCGTTTCACCACGTCCATTGAGCAAGCGGGACTCGACATCAAACCGACACAGGTTCTGTTGCTGGGTGGCGGTCTCGGTATTGTTGCCGCCCTGGTAACCGGCCTGCTGTGTCCGCTGCCGTTGTTGGCCATCCCGGCAGGAATGATGGGAGTCGCGTGCCCCTTCATTTTCATCGAACTGCGACGACGGGCCCGCATCAAGAAACTGTGCTCTCAGTTGCCGTTGGCATTCGATCAGATGAAGCGTGCCATTCGCGCGGGACAATCCGTTATTGGTGCCATGCAATTGGTCTCGTCGGAGTCGAAGCCGCCGTTAACGGATGAATTCGCGATTTGTTGCCAGCAGCAGGAACTCGGACTCCCGTTTCGCACGGCCTTGCGCGATCTGGCGCGGCGAACCGGTGTCATGGAACTGCAAATCCTCACCGTCGCGCTGCTCGTGCAGCGCGAATCGGGGGGCAATTGTGCCGAAGTCCTGTCGAATCTTTCGGAAGTGGTTCGCAAGCGATTGCGGCTGGTGGGACGAGTCCGAGCATTAACCAGTGAAGGGCGCTTGCAGGCTGCGGTCCTTTCGCTGATGCCGATCGCCGCGTTTCTGGCGATTTTCCTGCTCAACCGCGATTACGCCAATGTGCTGTTGGAGCGCCCGCTGGTACTCGTGGGACTCGCGGCGTCCGAGATCCTGGGCACGCTCTGGATTCGCCGCATCGTCACCATTGAGTACTAATTCCAAGATCGCGGCAAAGGCGTTCCGGTAACGAGTCAGTTTAAAGAGTCGGGGCAGGGGCCCCGACCTATGGATGTGAAAATCAACTCGAAATCAGTGGTCGGGGCTCCTGCCCCGACATTGTTGAATTCAAACCGACTCACGACCTGTGTTTCCCATTTCTTGCAGACCTTCCTTTGAGAATGCCCGTGTTCATTTCCCGCCATAACAATCGTCGATTTGCCGTGATTCAGCCACTTTCGCGGCAAGGTGGTGCCGCGGTCGAGTTTGCGATCGTGCTGCCCATTCTCATGACGCTGGCCCTTGGGGCGATCGACTTTGGTCGCATCTATTCCACTTCCATTGTCCTGCGGAGTGCCACCCGCGTCGGGGCCGAGCAGGGCGCGACCCATCGGCTCACTCCGCTCACGCAAGTCGTGTGGGAGAATCGCGTCCGCACTGCCATTCAGGACGAAATGCAAGGGGTCCCTCAATTCAACTCCGCCCAGTTGTCCATCAGCATCGCTTCCAGCACCAACGCCGCGGGTCAGCCCCAGGTTGAAGTCTCCACGCACTATCCGTTTCAAACAATTGTCGATTGGCCGGGGCTTCCGCGAACGGTGTCGCTGGCCGCGCGTGTCTCGATGGAACAATACCGCTGACACTGTATGGCAATCCGAGACGCATCATGAAACTCACGACATCAAAATATCAATCGGAAATGGCCACTCGATCGCGACGGGGTGCCGCAATGGTGGAAGCCGCCGTGGTGGTGCCGGCGTTTCTGATGCTGGTGCTGGGAATTCTCGACTTCGGACTGGCCACCCTCAATCGGAACAATCTCGCGGCGGTTGCGAACCGGTTATGCCGCGCCGCGATTGTGCGGGGAGAGAAATCGTCCCCGGAGCGAACCCCCTGGGGACCGCAGACGTTTCAGGGAACCGCTGCCGATGGCAATGAAGTTGCCGGGGTCGTGAAACCTTACCTGGCGGTGATGAAACCCTCGGACGTGCAGATCCGTTTGGACTGGCTCGACGCCAGCAACGCCCGCGATAAACGAGTGAAGGCCACGATCACATACGACCAAAAGCTCATTTGCGGCACCTTGTTCGGCATGACGCCCTGGTCGCAACAAGCCGTCTCCATCATGCAGATTCAACATTAACGGCAGCAGAGATCATGGGAAAATCCGTTTTTCGGCATCAACGACAGGGCAAGATCGTCGTTCTCCTGGCGGTCCTTCTGCCCGCGATCTTCGGGGTCCTGGCGTTAATCATCGACGGCAGCCGCATGATGTCGGAAGCCGAACTGATCCAACATGCGGCCGATGCTGCCGCGACCGCCGCCGCGGCGTCGCTCGCACGAGGCAATTCCATCGCCATTGCCCGCCAGCGTGCCGTGACGGTGGTGCAAAGCGACAACGGACTCAGCGATGCGGTTGTCACGGTTCAAATCCCGCCGCAATCCGGACTTTATGCGGGTAAAACAGGATACGTTGAAGTCACGATTGACCGACCGATTCCCATGAGTTTTCTGCCGGCGCTCAACGGACAAGCCCAGTCTTCGGTCGGAGCCAAAGCCGTTGCGGGATTGGCCGATGCGACGGCGGGAGCCGCCGTGGTCGTGCTCGATCCGAACCCGCCGTCATTGGATCTCCCCGGTGGATTGGGGGTGGTCTTGCCCGTGATGCCCTCGCACCATCTGGGCGGTCTGGAAGTGTTGGGCGTCGGCAACTTGAAAATCGATGGGGCGGTCCACGTCAACACCGAATGGGGCGGCATGGATGAAGACAGTCAACCGGCCGGATGGGCTTTGCTCGAACAATCTGCGGTCACCTGCACTCCGATTGTGTCACTGTCGAAGTTGCGCTGCCGCGATCTTCGCGTTGTCGGTGGGGTTGATAATCCCACCAATTACGCAAATTTCGTGACGGGAGAGAAATGTCCGGTCAAGGCGAACGCCAAGTCCGTTCCAGACCCCTTGCTCTCGATTCCGGTTCCCACAACGAGTGCGGACCCGGTCAACGTCTCCGCAACACTGCGCGGTGGCGTGACCGTGGTTAGCATTCCGTTGATTCCGCTGCCCACCATCCTGCAACCGGGCGTTTACGATTACATCCAAGTGCTGTCAGGCAAAGTGATCTTCCAGGCGGGGGTCTACATCATTCGGGGAAGGCATCCCGTGACGCGCATTCCCTTGCAGATTATTGCCGGGGAAGTCACAGGTGAGGGAGTGATGTTTTATATTACTAATTCTTCCGGCTATACACCGACATCGGGTGCCCCTGATGCGAGTGACGGGAGTACGACTCCATCGGCGACAGTTGTTGGCACAGATCTGATCAGCGGCGTGATCAATGTCGGACTACTGGGAAGCCGATTGACTCCCATCACGACTCCGGGAAGCCCGTATGCCGGGATGTTGATTTTTCAGCGCCGCAGCGATCGGCGCATTCTCGTGATTTCCCGCGATGCGTTGATTTCAGACGGTGTCTTCACCGGAACCGTCTATGCCAAATGGGGAGACGTCGTGTTTGCCGGAATGGGAACCGTGAATGCGCGGTTCGTGGTCGGATCGCTGCGATTCGCGAATCTGATCGACTGCACGATTGCGCCGACCATGTTGCTTCCGCCCGCACAGGATGTATTTCTCGTCCAATAGCAATTATTGATTCAAGATAGCCGTCACCCATCGGCCTGAGTTGATTTAACACGATGTCCACTCAAGGTAATTCCCTCCCTTTGAGTTCGTGTCGCCATTTCGCTGAGGAAGTCATCGAAATCGGACCGAAGGTGGATATAGACCCGCGAATCGCTTAGTCGACAAACCTTCCTGATCTTAATTCCCATCCCAATGAAGACCAGGATCGGCAGGCGGCGAATCGTTGCGACGTTCAGGGCGCGAACATCGCTCTGAATCGGCCGCCGCACAGCACGTCACTTGCCTCGCCATCCCGTTCCGTATCCGAAGCACGTCGTTTGGGCCTGTGGTTGAGGAGCGCTTTAACGGCCTCCTTTTCCCCCTGGATCGTATTGTTCGACGATCGCTGCACAAATCGACCAGCGCAGGGCACGGTTCCGGGCTTTCTCACATTTCGACATGTTGTATTTATGGTTAATGGGATGTTACCGGCATGTTAATTGAACGCTTAATTCTGGAATTTCAGTCGAATGACACGACCACTGACACGGGAAATGACACCGCAGAAAATCCAATTGCGAAATTCGACAACTTGCGGCATTTCGTGGATGTTGTTGCAGCAGAGGATTGTCCCTGTGCCGTTGTCCGCGTGGATGTGAGCCGATTTGCAACGGCTTCGTCTCAACAGATTGAGTCTGGAGCTCATTCGCCGCTCGCTGATGAAGTACCGGCGGTGCAACGAAATCCGCCGGGCCGCCCCCACCTCTTGCGAAGCGGCCGGTCGCGACTCCAGCGCGTCGGCGAAGAACTGCAATCGCAGGCCCGGCACGCATCATCGTTCGAGATGGTGAATCAACTCGATCAAACGCTCGAGTTGTTGTCCCCGCGGGAGTGGGACGTGCTGTTGCTCATGCTGCGCGCCAAAACGTGCAAAGAAATGGGCAGCGAACTCCACATCGGTTTGCCCACCGTGGCAAAGCACCGGGCCCGGGTGCTCAAGAGATTTGCCGTACGCGATCACATCGAGTTATTTCAACTGCTCAATAATCTCATTAGCCGGGGTCGACCATCGCAGCCACAAGCAACGGCGCCTCGGGAGACGGCTGGGTATTGAAAATAAGGTGCGGCGATTTCCGCAACGTCACACGGTTCTTCTAATGTGAATGTCGTACGGCAATACGCTGCGGTGGTTCATCCTTTTTCGCAAAGACTTCCGAAAGTTGAATCGCGGCGGGGCCAGCGAGAACCACAAAAATCGCGGGGAAAATCAGCAGCATCGTCGGCATGAGGACTTGAGTCGAAGCGCGCTGCGCTTTCTCTTCGGCCGATTGCTCGCGCTGAATGCGAAGCTCTTCCGCGTGCTGCCGCAGCGCTTCGGCCAGGCCAACGCCATAGCGGCGCGCCTGTTGCAGGACAGAACTCAGGGATCGCAAGGCGTCAAAGTTGGCCCGCTCGGCGAAACTTCGCATCGCGGTGTCCGGAGTCGTTCCTAATTCGATTTGTGTTTCCACAACGCGCAGCTCACCGGCCAGCAGCGGATGGGCCACCTGCAGTTCATCGGTGACGCGCTGCAACCCCGCCTCGAACGATACACCGCATTCCAGGCACGTCACCAGCAAATCGAGAAAATCCGGCAGCGAACGGAACAGCACGGCATGCCGACGGGACTTCTTTCGTCGCAGCCACAGTGTCGGGAGAAAGAGTCCGATGGTTCCCGCCAGCAGACCGAGGAGGATGCCCGTCTGCTGAGAACTGAAGAGCCAACCGAGCGTGAGTCCGAGCGTCAGCGATCCCATGCCGAGGATCGCTGTTGCAGCGACAAATGCTGTGAACGCCCACGGTGCATAGATTCCGGCGTGCAGCAATTGCGATTGCAGTTTCTGCGCGAGTTGAAAGCCACCTTCCGGGTCATGCTCCGACACCACCCGGAACGCCGCTTTGCCACTCGTGCCGGCTGTCGGTTTTTTTCCGAACAAAGATCGAATTCCCCCGGTGCTCGGCGGCGATTTCTTCGGCCCCTTCTGTAATTGACCCAGCCGCGTATCCAGCCGCTCGCCGCCGTCGAACAACGATCCGCCGGCCGCCATCACAAACATCAACACGGCCAGAAAAGCACTCACCGAGATCAGCAGCGTTAAACCATCCATTGATCCATTCCCATCGTATTGTTTTCCGCCAATGTCAGCCGACCGGTTCCTCGGCTGGTTACCGACGTTTCGGACAGGTCAGCGAGTCGGCCCGGTCGTGATCGAGCGCGCGGCGGGCGAAGATCTCGGGGGGCAGTTGCAACCCGCAGGTCTGGAACCGAGCCATGCAATGCGGCTGAATGCCCGTCGCGCGGAATTCACCCACCGCGGCCTGGTTCTGATCGATGCCGGTTTGTTCGAACGTGAAAAGATCGTGCATATTGATCGTGTCGCCCTCGAGGCCCACGATTTCCGAGATCTGCACGACCTTTCGCGCACCGCCACTCAACCGTTCGCAATGCACGACGATATCGACCGCCGAAGAAATCAATCGCTGGACAAACCGCAACGGCAGATTACCGCTCGCCATTCCCACGAGCATTTCCAGTCGCCCCATCGCGTCGCGGGTGTCGTTGGCATGAACGGTTGACAGGCTGCCATCGTGACCGGTGGTCATCGACTGGATCATGTCGAACGTTTCAGCGCCGCGGCATTCCCCCACGATAATGCGATCGGGCCGCATCCGCAGCGCGTTGCGCAGCAAGTCACGAGCCGTGATTTCCCCCGTTCCTTCCACATTGGCGGGACGTGTTTCCATGCGACCGACGTGCGGTTGCTGCAGTTGCAATTCCGCGGCGTCTTCAATGGTGACAATTCGCTCGGATTCGGGGATGAAGCCGGACAAGACGTTCAAAAAGGTTGTTTTCCCGCTGCCGGTGCCACCGGAGATAATAATGTTGAGGCGGCAATGGACGCAGGCGCTCAGAAAGGCCACCATCTCGCGGGTTGCCGACTTCCGCGCGACGAGATCGCTCGCCCCCAGGGGGCGACTGCCAAAGCGCCGAATGGAAACCAGCGCCCCGTCCAATGCCAGCGGGCGAATCACCGCATTGACGCGGCTGCCGTCCTCCAACCGGGCATCGACCATTGGACTGGATTCATCGAGGCGACGCCCCACGCGGCTGGCAATCCGCTGGATGATTTCCATCAAGTGCTGTTCGTCGTGAAAGGCAATCGGGACCTGTTCCAGGCAGCCGCGGCGCTCCACGAAAATTGTTTTCGGGCCGTTAATCAGAATGTCGGTGATCGTCGGATCGCGCAGCAAGGGATCGAGCGGACCGAGTCCCAGCGTTTCATCAATGACTTCGTTCACCAGGCGGTCGCGTTCTTCCTGCGTGAGGAGATCGCCGCTGGTATCGCATAATTCTTCAATGCCGGCGCGCAACTGACGCCGCAGTTCGCGATCGTTCAAGGAGCGCACGCAGTCGAGATCCATGCCGACAATCAGCCGCTGGTGGACGTCTTTCTTGAGCCGCGCGAACCATTCCTGATCGTTGCGGCGGAGTTTGGCATCGGGGAGAGCGGACATCGCGGGGGCAAACATTCGGCGATTCTCCGGAAAAGGGCAGCCGACGGGGCAGGGAGATTCCCCATCGTCCTTGCAACTTAGGTTTTGCCTTGCGCCGGAGTGGTCTTTTCGCAACCGACGGCAAGATTCTTTCCGTCGAATGAGAGAACTGTTCCGCCAACTCGATCGCGGAACAGATTGAAGAGTCGGGGCGGGGGCCCCGACCTACGAATGTAAAAGTGACTTAAAATCAGAGGGCCCACGCCCCGCCGTTCCTTGCATCGGGCCGGTGGTCTTTCGACAATCAACGTACGGCAATCGGTGATGGCCGATGGCGATTGGAACGGCCTCTTTCCTCGAGACATTGAACAGCGATGGCGCAAAAACCTTCGATTCTTCTTTCCGCGTTTGCCGATGAAGCGGCGAATACCAAGACCGTGGTCGAGCAGTTCTCGTCGCTCGCGGCACTCGGGCTGCAATACTATAGCCCGCGGTTTCTCGATCTCACGAGCGGCGGCAACGTCAAACATGTCACCGAACTGAACGAAGCCGAGTCCAAACAACTCGCGAAATTACAGGCCGATTACGGTCTGAAGGTGTGCAGCATCGGTTCGCGCATCGGGAAGGTGAAGCTGTACGATCAGACCGACAGCTCGCATAACAAATATGTCGATCCCCAGACATACCTCGACACGACTGTCGCCGATACCATCCGTTCGGCGCATGCGTTGGGGGCAAAGCTGATCCGCGGGTTCTCGTTCTATCACCCGGCGGCAACCGATGCGACGCCGCACGTGCCAGCCGCGGCGGATCGTCTCGGGCCGATTGTGGAAGCCTGCGCGAAAGCCGGGTTGGTCTTCGGTCTGGAAGTCGAAGCCAATCTCGTTGGACAGAACGGCCGGTTGCTCGCGGCCCTGGCGAAGGCGGTCAACCAGCCGAATCTGGTCTGCATCTTCGACGGCGCGAACATCAGTTGCCAGAACATCAACGGGATCGACTGCTGTGCGGAATATGTCGCCATGCGTGACGTTTTCGGCTGGATGCACATTAAAGATTATCGCATCGATCCCACGCAAAAATGGACCGGGCATGTCGATGAAGAGCGGCTCAAGAACTTCGTTCCGTGCGATGTGGGCGATTCGGGCCACGAACTGATTCTGCGGGATTTGAAGCAAAATCTGCCGGCGATGGAAGCGCGGATGAAAGCCCTCGGAGCGCCGGGGGTGTTTCTCGAACTCGAACCGCATCTCAAAGGCGGCGGCCAGTTCGGCGGCTTCAGCGGTCCGGACGGCATGGGCGTCGCCGTGCGGTCGTTGTGTCGCGTACTGGATTACGTCGGCATCGATTACCACCTGCGCGATTTCGACGACATCCGCACCGCGCGTGGGTTCTGAGCAGTCGAGAGCGGAGAGACGAGAGTCCAGAGCCAGAGAGAAGCCCAGGGATTCCGATCCCTGGGTCGTATTTTAAGGATGACGACACATGCACTCCAAGAAATCGATTACTGTGTGGTGCCTGTGGTGCGCCATTCTCAGCGGCTTGTTATGGCTCGTGTTTCACACCGCGGAGACGAGCGCAGAGGAACCGGAAGCGCCCGCGGTGAAGAAGGATGCCACCGGACGCTATGAGTTCCGCGAGGAACACGATCGCGACGGGCAGGGCAAATTCTACATGGGGCGGGAACTCGCCCAGGTGATGAGCTTTCACGGAGCACCGTGGCTGGAGCGGTCCGAGCGAGAAGAGGAAGAACGGCTCTCGGTGCTCGTCGATCTGCTGAAGCTCAAACCGGGGCAGGCCGTGTGCGATCTGGGAGCCGGTTCCGGAGTCATCACGCTGATGATGGCTCACCGCGTCGGCGAGACCGGGAAGGTGTACGCCGTCGATATCCAGCAGGAAATGCTCAATCTCCTCGCCGACAAAACGAACCGCCTCGGTCTCAAGCAGGTGGAGCTGGTCCTCGGCACCGAGAAGAACCCGAAACTCACCCCGGCGTCACTCGATCTGCTGCTGATGGTCGATGTCTACCACGAATTTGCGTTCCCTTATGAGATGATGGTGGAGATCTGCAAAGCGATGAAGCCCGGCGGTCGCGTCGCCTTCGTCGAGTACCGCCGCGAAGACCCGCAGGTGCTGATCAAGCTCGTCCACAAGATGACGGAAGCGCAAGTGAAAAAAGAAATGTCCCCGCCGGAATTCGGGATGAAGTGGAAAGAGACGATGGCGACGCTTCCCCGGCAACATGTGGTGATCTTCGAGCGACTCGCGACGAAGTAATTCGGTGAGCACGCGGTGGGATCAATGCGGGGCGCGAAACCGCAAGCGGCGTGGGGGGACGCGCTGTGTGAAACAGAGGGATTGATCTTCCCCATAATGACCGATCCCTGATCGCGCACAGAAACCATCCATCGGCATCCGATTTGCTCTTTGAGTGAATCACTCGCGGTGTGTTCTTCCGCACGGTTCGTTATACTTTGGCCGCACTCGTCATCCGGTGTTTCGTCGATCATGGAGACGACGAACGCAGGATCGGGTTCCCCTTCGAGAGCTCCGCATGACACCTGCTGTTCCGACACAACTTTCTTTTGGTGAAAAACTCAACGTCCTGGCCCACAACATGTGGTGGAGCTGGCACCCCGATGTGGTCTCAATTTTCCGCGATCTGAACCGCGTCCGCTGGCGACAACTCGATCAGAATCCGGTGCTCCTGCTGAGCGAATACACTCCCGAGCAACTGGAAAACCGCGGTCGGGAAGCCGTGCTCCATTCACGGGTCAACTATGCATTTCGCCGTTGGCAGGAATACATGGGCGACAGTTCCACGACGTGGGGTGCTACCCACGCCGGCGTCCTCTGCCACAAACCGGTCGCGTACTTTTCGGCCGAGTTCGGCATCCACGAATCGTTACCGAATTACTCCGGCGGCCTCGGCGTCCTCGCAGGCGACCATTTGAAAAGTGCCTCCGATTTGGGCGTCCCGCTCGTCGCCATTGGGCTGTTCTATCACGAAGGCTATTTCTCGCAACTCATCGACGAAAAGGGCTGGCAACAGGAAGTCTACTCGCATGTCAAGAACACGCAGTTGCCTATTCGTTTAGCAACCCTGCCTAACGGTGATCCACTGATCGTCAAAGTGGACACCCGTCACAATCCGATTTACGCCCAGGCCTGGCAAGTGGATGTCGGCCGCGTGAAATTGTATCTGCTCGACGTCAACATCGAGCAGAACAGCCCCGAAGACCGCAAACTGACCGCCCGGTTGTACGGCGGCGATCAGCGGACCCGCATTCGGCAGGAAATCGTGCTCGGCCTGGGGGGGGCGCGCGTGCTGACGGCGCTCGGCTATCAGCCGCATGTCATCCACATGAACGAGGGCCACTCGGCGTTTGCCCCGCTCGAATTTATCCGCATGCGCATGGCGAACGATAGTCTCTCCTTCGACGATGCCCTGCGGGAAACCGCGAGCATGTGCTGCTTCACCACGCACACGCCCGTCCCCGCCGGACACGACCGTTTCGATTGGGGAATGATCGACGAACATCTCGGACCGATGGGCGATCAACTCGGCATTGGTACGCAAGGGTTGATGGGTTTGGGACGGATCGATCCCAACAACCACAATGAACCGTTCTGCATGACGGTGATCGCCTTCAAATGCAGCCGCCGCGCCAATGGTGTGTCGAACCTGCACGGCGTCGTGAGCCGCCGCATGTGGGCCAGTTTGTGGCCGTGGCGCAGCGAAGAAGACGTGCCGATCGGTCATATCACTAACGGCGTCCACGTCGGCAGTTGGCTCGCGCCGCAAATGCGAACCCTGTACGACCGCACGCTCAAGGAAGGCTGGTGGCGACGGACCGCCGACCCCAATACCTGGGCGGCCTTCGAGCACGTCACTCCGGGCGAATTGTGGGAAACTCATCAAGCGCTGAAGAACGGACTGATCACGTTCTCCCGGCAACGGTCGATTACCCGTGCCGAGCGATTGAAATTCCCCGCCACAGAAGTCGCGGAAATCCAGAATCTGCTTGATCCCGAAGTGCTGACGATCGGCTTTGCCCGCCGGTTCGCGCCGTACAAACGGGCCGACCTGGTGTTAAGGGACATCGAGATGTTCCGGCAGATTATCGCCGACTCGAAACGTCCCATTCAGTTTATCTTCGCGGGGAAATCGCACCCGGCGGACAACGGCGGCAAGAGCATCCTGCAACGGATCTACAACCTCACGCAGGAAGCCGAATTCAAAGGCAAAGTGCTGTTGCTGGAAGACTACGACATCAACCTCGCCCGGCATCTCGTGCAGGGGGTCGATGTGTGGCTCAACAATCCGCGGCGGCCGTTGGAAGCCTCCGGCACAAGCGGTCAGAAAGTCGTGCTCAACGGCGGCCTCAACTGTTCGATTCTCGACGGCTGGTGGGCCGAAGCGTTCGACGGCAGCAACGGCTTTGGCATCGGCAGCGGCACCTGCCATTCCAATCAGGACATCCTGGACGAACGCGACGCCAAGGATCTGATGAAGACGCTGCTCAACGAAGTCATTCCCCTGTACTACGACCGCGACAACGACGACTTGCCGCAGGCATGGATTAAACGAATGAAACGTTCGATCCGCACCCTCGGCTGGCGTTTCAATTCCGACCGCATGGTCATGGACTACGTGCAGTCGGCCTATCTGCCCGCGGCCGGCGGCGTCAGTTGCGAAATGAACCGCCGCGCGTAATTTGCGCTAACGATATTCACGCCCCAGAAGCCCAGCCATTCCTATGGCTGGGTCTTTTGGTTTACCCATCCGCAATCACCGTCGCCGGGGCTTCTTTGGTATCGACGGACGCGGTGGGCGATAGGCACGGTGCCCCTTCGTCTTCGGGCCCGTGTTTTGCTGCGGCACGAGTTTGTATTCCAACAACCGCTTGTGCAGATCAATCGCGGCGACTTCCACCTGCACGCGGTCGCCGAGACGGTACACCGCGCCGCTGCGACGGGCGGTGAGCGTGTGCGATTTCTGATCGTAGTCGTAACCGTCGTCCGGCAAGCGCTTCACATGAATGAGCCCTTCTGCGGGAAGTTCAATCCCCATGCAGAAGAGGCCGAAGCGTTCGACGCCGGTGATCATGGCCTCCTGCTTCCAGCCGATCTTGTCGCTGAGAAACAACAGTAACTTCACCTTTTTCAATTCGCGTTCGGCCGATTCCGCGCGGCGCTCGGTCATCGAGCATTGTTCACCGAGCCGCGCGAGATCGGCTTCCGAGGGAATCTTCGGTTTACGGGTTCGTTGAATCAGGACGTCAATCAGACGATGAATCGTCAGGTCGGGATAGCGGCGAATCGGACTGGTGAAGTGGCAATACTGGGGCTCACTCAGCGCGAAGTGGCCGATGGTCGCGGGACTGTATTCCGCCTGCTTTAAGCTGCGCAGCGTGGCATAGCTGATCGCAAACTCGACATCGGTTCCTTGCACCGTCGACAACACGCGCTGAATCTCTTCGCGACCGGCCCACGGTTTGGCATCGATCCCCATCGATTGAAAAAAATCACCCAGCGCCCGCAGTTTCTTCTCGTCCGGCGCGGCATGGGTTCGGCTGAGATAGGGGTAACCTTTCAACGTGAGTTGCTGGGCGACCGCGATATTCGCTGCGAGCATGAACTCTTCGATGATCTCGTGGCTTTGATCATGCGATGTCGTATGCGCCCCGGCGACGCGGCCTTCGGTGTTGAAGTCGATCTTCACTTCTGGCAGGTTGAGATTCAACGCCCCGCGGTCGAACCGGCGCTTGCGCAAAATCATTGCCAGCGTGTGCATCTTGTCGAGCAGCGTCAGCACCCTGGCATCGATCTTCCCGCGATACGCATCCGGGTCGGCGATGATCGGCATCACCTCTTCATACGCAAACCGCCGGGTGACTTTGATCGCCGTATTTTCGAGATCGCAATGCGTGGGGATCCCGTCGGCGGTGAACTCGATGAACGCCGACTTGGTAAAACGGACATGATCCTGCTGCAAGCTGGAGAGCGCATTCGACAGGATTTCGGGCAGCATCGGCAGCACACGATCGGGCAGATACACGCTATTGCCGCGATTGATCGCTTCGCGATCCAGCGGCGATCCCGGTTGCACGAAATGGGCCACATCCGCAATATGCACACCGAGTCGCCAACTGCCGTCGGGATGTTGTTCCAGCGAAATCGCATCGTCGAAATCGCGGGCGTCAACGGGGTCGATGGTGACGATGGTTTCCCGTGTCAGATCGACGCGGTCGCCGAGTTCGTGTTCATTGAACTGGCTGGCTTGCTGGCGGGCATCTTCGAGAACGGCTTCCGGAAACTCATCGGGCAGATCGAACTCGTGGATGATCGACAGGCAGTCGACACCGGGCGCGCCGCGGGCACCGAGCACCTGCGTGATCACCCCCTCCGCGGGTTCGCCGGGAGACGGGAACCGGAGCATCTCGATGACGACCTTGTCGTTGGGCCGCGCTCCTTTCGCGCCGGGGTCACCGACGGGAATCGGATAATCGACGACGGCACCATCGAGCGTCACGAAACCGCGTTTGTGCTGTTCGTAATAGACACCGACGAAAGTCGTGCGCTTCCGTTTGACGATTTCGACAACGGCTCCGCAGAGTTGTCCGCCCGGGCGTTGCCGTTGCAGCACTTCGATGCGGACGGTGTCGCCGGTGAGCGCCCCGTTGAGATGATTCGCCGCGATGTAGATGGCTTCCGCAGGTTCGTCATTGGCGATTTCTGCATCATCTTCAACAGTAATATCCGGCTCTGCTGACACGACGGGGCGGAAATACCCGGCTCCACTCGCGGTCCGTTTGATGGTCCCTTCCATCGTCGCCACTTGCTCGACCTGGGGAGCGGGCGCACGATCGGCTTTGTAGACCGTGCCGTTTTTGCCGCGACGCAATTCGCCCGCAACAACCAATTGTTCGACCGCCGCCTTGAAGGGAGCCGCCTGGGATTGTTTCACCTTAAGCAGCTTCTGCAGATCCTTGACCCGCACTGCGACCGCCTCGGGGTGAGCGAAGTAAGCCCGCAGCGGAGGAAGGTAGTCAGGCATGAGGTGTCACAGGTGGTAGGGGGTGGGTGGTCGGTGGTAAGAAGATGAAGATGGGTTGTGATGGCGGTGTCTTTCGCATTTTCTGCCCATCACCGACCACCTATCACCCGCCAACTACTCTCCGCCCTTAAACAGTTTTCGTTCCAACCGCGGCTGGAACAGCGTCCAATGGGCACCGGCGTTGGGATCAGAGTTGATCGCTTGCGTGAACTCGTGAACCTTGGCGTCGAGATTGTCGATGAGATGCAGCGCGACCGCTTCCGGCGTCATCGGCAACCGCGGACTGCCAAATTCGTACGTGCCGTGGTGGCTGAGGATCAGGTGCTTCAACCGCAGCTTCAGTTCCTGCGGGAATGGCGTTCCTGTTTGTTGTTCGACGACGTGAATCTTCTCGGTGAGCATTTCCACGCCGATGACGAGATGGCCGAGCAATTGACCTTCATCGGTGTAGGTGAACCCGGCGTCGGTGCTCAGTTCCCGCAGTTTGCCGATGTCGTGCAGAAACACGCCCGCGATCATCAGGTCGCGATTGAGCGTGGCATAGACTTCGCAAATCTTCTGCGCAACGCGCAGCAGTGAAACCATGTGTTCCAGCAATCCGCCCCGATACGCATGATGCGCTTTTACTCCCGCGGGGATCTCTCCGAGGCCGGCAATAATCGCGGGATCGGCAAGAAACGCTTGCAGCATTGCCGCAACCGACGGATTCGTCACGGTTCCAACGACCTGCTTTAACTCGGCAAGAAGTTCGACGACGTTCTGTGCGGGGCCTTGCTCGAAATCGGCAGCCTCCAGTCCCAGTGCCGAGACGGGATTGATGTGCGACAGAATCATCTGCAGCGCACCCTGATAAACCTGCACCTTGCCCCGCACGCGGACATAGCTGCCGGCCTGGATCGGTTCACAGAGTTCCTCGGTGACATTCCACAGCCGCCCGTTCAGGATGCCCGTGCGGTCGCGCAGATCGACGGAGAGATAGAGTGCCGCGTTGCGATTGGCCCGCAGTTGCCGATCGGCCACGAAGAAGACTTCTTCCACGAGGTCGCTGTCTTTGAGATCGCTGATAAACCGCCGCGTCATGCGCTTCCTTCTGTCCGATTCGTCACCCGCCAAGCCATCGATTCTAGGGAATGCCGCCGCGATGGGAAAGGAACTGACGTTGCTCCTGTTGAGGTGTTGCCCGCGTCTTTTCCGACGGAATCGCGCCGCACTGCGAGTGGTCTGCCGTCGAATTTGTAATTCAGGGAATGATTGAGCCAGGCGGGGCAGATACGGTACGATTTTCGCGTAGGAGAGGCACGGGGTTGTCAGTTCGGCGAGTCTTGCTGTTTCCGGACGGCTTTTTTCGCAGACGGTCATGACGAACGCTGCGAACCCTGAGGTTGCACTGGCCGGACGGGGCCTCCTGCCCTACAACCACGACTGCGCTCGCGGCAGTTCACCGTGAGTCCATGACAAACATTGAGATTCGCATCCTCGGCAGAGAGTTGCTGCATGTCCGGTCAGAAAACGTCTGACGATGCTCCATCGTGGATGTCTGAAGCGCTGAGGTCGCTGACACACGTCTGCACACGTCATCCACGGGTGACGTTGTTCATAATCGTGCTCTCGTGCGTGGGATCAATTGCCTACACCGTCACCAATCTGAAGTTCAAAACCGATCGATCGGATTTGATCGATCCGAGTACGCCGTTCCAGCAACGCTGGCTGCATTACACCAAAAGCTTCGGCGAATCCGCCGACATGGTGGTGGTGGTGGAAGGTGACGGACCGGAAACGATCAAGCAGGCTCTCGACCGCATCGGCGAGAAGCTCAAGCAGCAACCGGAACTGTTTGCCAACGTGCTTTACAAGATCGAGCCGGGCAACCTGCGGATCAAGGGATTGCAATATCTCCCGCCCGATTTACTCGCCGTTGGTCTGGAACGGTTGGACGATTACCGCCCCGTGTTACGCGGGCAATGGGATCTGGTCCGGCTCGATAAACTCATCCCGATGCTGCAATTTCAGTTGCAGGATCTGAATCTGAAATCGCCTCACGACGCGGACGGGTTGTGGCACCATGCCGAACTGCTGGCCGAATCGCTCGACCGATTCGCCGCCGATCGGAATGACTTCATCAATCCGTGGCCGGAGATCGTTTCCGTTGATCCGCAGATGCGCGATCAGGCCAATCAAACGGTTTACCTGTTCAACGAAACCGGCACGATGGGTTTCGTGATGGCCGCCCCCGCACAGCAGAACATCGGTTTCAGCGGAGCCACGAAAGCCGTCGACCGATTGCGCGAAGTGGTCGCCGAAACGCAAAGTACGATCGCGGGAACTCGCATTTCGCTGACCGGCATCCCGGTGCTCGAAAACGATGAAATGCGACGCTCGCAGTCCGACAGCATCCGTGCGGAATTGCTGTCGTTCGTCGGCGTGATGATTCTGTTCTTCATCGGACTGCGCGGCTTTTCGCATCCCATGATGGGCATGGCCACGCTCGCCGTCGGGATGGCGTGGTCGTATGGATTCACCACCCTCGTGGTGGGACACCTCAACATTCTGTCGATCGCCTTTGCCTCGATTGTGATCGGGCTCGGGAACGACTTCGCCATTCATATTCTGTCGCGCTATCTCGATCTGCGTCATCATGGCCGCGATGTTCGCCATGCTCTGGTGGAAACCTCCACGGTCATCGGCCCGGGGATCATGACCGGAGCCATTACCACGGCCCTGGCGTTCTTCTGTGCTTCATTTACATCCTTTCTCGGTGTGGCAGAACTCGGTTTGATTGCCGGCGGCGGGATCTTGCTGTGTACGTTGGCGACATTCACGTTTCTGCCGGCGCTGATTGCGGTCGCCGACCGTCGTCGGACCGAACAGGCGATGCCGGTGCCGTTTCAGGGAAAGCTCCTGCGGTCGGCCACCAGCCAATATCCGGGCTATGTGCTTGCCGCTTCGGTGGTGTTGTTTGTGGCGATGGGGTGGGGCTCGTTCGACTGGTCGCGGGGCCTGCCGACACCGCGGCTCAAATACGATCACAACCTGCTCCACCTGCAAGCCGAGGGTTTGGAATCGGTCGAAACGCAGAAGCGTGTGTTTGAATCGTCGAAGAACTCTTTGCTCTATGCAATCTCGTTGGCCGATTCCGCCGAGCAAGCCCGGGAGTTGAAAGCCCAGTTCGAGAAGCTGCCGACGGTCAGGCACGTCGAAGAACTCGCGACCCGTTTGCCTGCGGCGCCTCCCACAGAAACGAAACTGCTCGTGCAGGCGTTTCACACGTATCTTGCGAAGCTGCCGGAGGCCCCTCCGGCTCCCGCACCCGCCGTTCCTGCCCAGGTGGGGATGATGCTCGACCGCTTCCATGCGTTCCTGTTAACGCAGGACAATCCCGCCGCGGCGAAGATTGCGGCGTCACTCGACGACTTCCTCAATCGACTCGATGAACTCGACATCCAGTCGCAGATGGTGCTTCTCGGCGAGTTCCAATACCGCCTGGCGTATTCGCTGCTCGCGCAGTTTCAGGCACTCGCCGCGGCGTCCGATCCCGAACCGGTCACCACCAACGATCTCCCTCCCGAATTGCTGGCCCGCTATGTCAGCCCGCAAGGCCAATGGTTGCTGCAAGTCTTTCCAAAAGACCAGGTGTGGGACATGGAACCCCTTGAACGGTTCGTGAAGGATGTCCGTTCGGTTGACCCCGAAGTGACGGGCACGCCGCTGCAGAACTTTGAAGCCGCACTGCAAATCAAAGAGAGTTACGAAGTCTGTGCGATTTACTCGCTGGTCGTCATTCTGCTGGTGTTGTTGATCGACTTCATCCCGAAAGAGTTTGTAATGGCGTCGTTCGTTCCGCCAGCCCTTGCCGTGGGAGCCCTCATCGGCGGGATGGCGATGCAGAAGGTGGAAATCCCGGTCTTGCCGATGGTGTTGTTGTACGCCGCGGGGGTCTTTTTGATGGCGGCATGGTGGCATCGGGATGGCGTGCTCGACACACTCTCAGCGATTGTGCCGCCATTTCTGGGTCTCCTGCTGACGTTCGCCTGCCTGGCAGTGCTGGGGATTCCGCTCAACCCTGCGAACTTGATCATTCTCCCGCTGATCATCGGCATCGGTGTCGACAACGGCGTTCATGTGCTGCATGATTTCCACGGCAAACCGCATGAAGTCTACCGTCCGTCAGCGAGCATGGTGAACGCCATCACCATGACGTCCTGCACGAGCATCTGCGGCTTCGGCAGCATGATGACGTCGTCGCATCGCGGGCTGTACAGCCTCGGGGCGGTGTTGTCGATCGGCGTCGTCAGTTGCGTATTCATGTCGTTGGTGACCTTGCCCGCGCTGCTCGCCTGGATCTCACGTCATCGCCAGCCGGAAGAACCGTCGGGTGAATTATCGGCTCCGTCAACACCGATGCACGTCGAAGACGAACCCCGAATCCTGCCCATGCCCAAGTCGACCCGGGTCGCGTAAACACGCAACGAGCCCGAAGCGCGAGCGCCGGGTGCATTCCGCGAGAAGAAACCCGGCGCTCGCGCTTCGGGCTCGTTATACGCATTCCAGGAATTATCCGCGCGTTTTGAAACGTGCCGCTCATCACGCGGAGCGTGATGGCTACGATGGTGGCCATCACGCTCCGCGTGATGAGCGGATTCCACACAACGCGCTGTTCATTGTGAGGATCGGTATTACTCTTCTTGCATCGCTTCCGGATCGATGTCGTCGAACAGCGGCCCATCGTCTTCGGCTTGAGCCGCTTCAATCATGGTCCGTGCGGCAATCGCGTTCTTCTCACAGACCAGCACCCGCGGCGCGGTGGTCCATCCCATGGGAATGTCGCCGAGCGCTCCGGCAAGGTAATCGCCATCCACGGTTGCGGGGAGGCCGGCTTCTTTCAGAAAGTTCGCCACCATGTGGGCTTCCAGCGGATGGGCCGCACGATACACGACGGTCAGATCATCGTCAGCCATGGGTCAGTCCAGCGCGGAGAGTTGAGAGTCATGAGCCGGAGAAATTACACCGCCGGCCAGCGGTAGGCCGACTTTGCATTGTGGAAGAAAAACCGATCGGCGATTTCGGGGCCTTGCTCATCGACATAGGCTTGCACAATCTGCTGGACCACAGCGTAGCTGCCGAAGCGGGCGCTCACCGGCCAGTTGCTGCCGTAGATCACCCGTTTGTTGCCGAACGCTTCGAACGCGGCATCGAGCACGGGTTTGTAATACGCCGGATCGGTGGGCGCTTCACGATTGCCCTGGGAAGCCCCTTCCACTAACGCACTCACCTTCAGAAACACATTCGGATGCCGGGCCGCAGTTTTAAGGTCCTGTACCCACATGGCGTCCAGCGTCGGACCTTCAATGCGGACGTTGGCAAGATGATTGATCACGATCCGCAAGTCGGGCAGTTTGGTTGCCAGTTTGGCCACCAGCGGCAAGAGATCGGGGCGACCATTCACATCCAGTTCGCGACCGGCTTCCATCAATTTCTTGATGTCTGCCATAAATTCGGGTTTGTCGAGTCCGCCCCCCAAGGGTCCGGAATTCACGCGGATCCCGAGAAACTTCGGCTGCGCAATCAACTTGGGGAAATGTTCGGCGAATTCGTTCGAACCGGGGGCCAGGTTGCCCACCAGTCCCAGCACAAACGGATCCTTCGCCGCGAGATCGAGCACCCACTGGTTATCACCCGGCCTTGGACTCGCCTCGACGACGACCGTGCCCACCACGCCGTGCGGCTTGGTCATCTGTCGATATTCGGCGGGCAACACGGGGCGATACAGGAATTTGTCGTCCGGCGAGGGCCACGGAACTCCTTCGGGGCGCGTCGGGTCATAGAAATGGGTATGCGTATCCACAATGCCCGGTCGTGCGGTTTGCCCCCAGGCCACCATTCCGCTGGCAGCCGTCAATGCCGCCGCTTTCAGCCACATCCGGCGCGTCCAAACCTTCGTCATTGCCGCCCGTCCCATTCAGAAGGAGTCCATCCACTCGACCCCTAACATCCTGCGATGCGTTTTCCGAATGTGCAACCCGCAAAGCTTTCAGGCATGACACTTGGCGTGCGGGTTCATGATGGCGGGTCAATTTCCATTCAGAAGAGTCGGGGCAGGGGCCCCGACCTATAATTTGCGTTGATTTTCACATCCATTGGTCGGGGCCCCTGCCCCGACTCTTAAAGCGGGTTCAAGGCCCGCGATTGTGATCAGCCCATGCGAGTCTGGAGGACGGACTCGCCGCCGCGTTAGAATCAACCGGCTTTGAACCGATGAAATCTGTCCTGTGGGATCACAC
Source organism: Planctomycetaceae bacterium (assembly GCA_021732785.1). Classification (GTDB taxonomy): domain Bacteria; phylum Planctomycetota; class Planctomycetia; order Planctomycetales; family Planctomycetaceae; genus DSVQ01. The sequence continues at coordinate 662 of JAKFUG010000025.1, read as the reverse complement.
GATGAGGAACCGAGCGTTGCTGACACTGATCGTCATCGGCGTGGGAAGCGCTGCAAGTACGGCTGCGGAGCCGACCAAAGCGCAGCTCGAATTCTTCGAGAAGAAGATCCGTCCGCTGTTTGTCGAGAAGTGCCACAGGTGTCATGGTCCCGACAAGCAGAAGTCGGGACTGCGTCTCGATACGAAAGACGGCTTTCTCGCGGGGGGTGATTCCGGCCCGGCATTCAATACCGAGAAGCCTGAAGAAAGCCTACTGCTCGATGCCGTGCGTTATGGAAACATCCAGATGCCGCCCGATCGCAAACTGGCGGAGGACGAGATCAACGCGATTGCCGAGTGGTTAAAGAATGGTGCCGCATGGCCGGAAAAGAAATGAGAGGGACAAACTCCTCTACAAAAATCGCGACTGAAATAGCCGTCTCCGCCGCAGCCGGTGTTCGTCATCCTCAGGCGGCATCAACAATCATCGATTTCCTGTCAATCCGATGAAATTCTGCGGCTCTGCGAAATTCCGCGACACCTTGTCGCCCCTTCGCGCCAATTCATTACGATGACACGAATTCCCGTCTGAATGCGAACCGGGGTGGACCGATGGTCTGGCCGCGCGGAATGCTTCTTTGCTGGACGAGCACGACCAACACGTGGTGATTCGCGGCTTGCGT
>JAKFUG010000011.1 GCA_021732785.1 Planctomycetaceae bacterium | reverse complement strand
CGAACGCCCCCACCAGAGTCTGGCGAACCAGACCCCCTGGCACGCCTTCCAAACCACTCGCCGCCGACCCCGCTGAACACCATCTAAGAAACCCCGCCCCGTGGTCTAAAAAACGGGGTCCACTTCAGGTCTTTCTGTGGTCAGAATCGGTAGAGAGCCTGCTCGAATCTCCGTGGTCCCTTCCGGACTGTCAGGCGAACCACGGGTTGTTCCATCGCAGACTTATCGGGCCGATCGTACATCAGTCAGATTTGAAAAAGGGCTCACAATGTCGCAACCGGACGAGAATGGCGATTCACCGACGCCGCTCATGGCCTACTTTTCCGCGGTTTTTTCGTTCCTGTTCGTGACTTGCGGGGCGTGGATCGGCCTGGTTGTGTTGATTGGGTTCACGCCGCTCGGCGACCCCAATGTGGTTCCCGTATCCCCCACGATTCTGGCAGCGGGAGCGCTATTTCTCAGCATGTCTTTCGGGGGGCTCTCGGCCTACAGTGCCTTTCGTAGCGCCAAGCGCCGTGCAGTAGAACGTGCCGCGCAGAAAGCAGGCACACTCCCCCAGCTCCCGCCGTGGCGTCGCGGCCTCGTGATGTATCCCTCCGCGACCTTGGGTTGTGCAGCGTTGGGCGCGATCATCGGCGGGGTCAGCTCCCGTAGTCCGATGGATTTCTCGGCCCTTGTAATCATCGGAGCGGTCCTCGGGAGTTTGTCGGGGTTTATCGGCAGCGCCATCTGGTTGACCGTCTTGCGGGATTACTTTCCCATCCCGATCGCGACCGCCGGCAAGTCCCCGGCTTGTCCGAAATGCGGCGAAGCCGTTCCGGTAGATGCGAAAATATGTACGATGTGTGGCGCACAAATCGGTGTGTCAACGCCGTAGCTAACGAGTTGAGGCGCGCCCACGACGCTTGTTGACATCGGACCGGATTGGTGGACGAAGCCGAACCTGCAGTAGCGAGACTAACCCCATGTTCGACCACATCATGTCTGACCCAGCAATTCTGTCCGGCACACCCATTGTCCGCGGAACGCGCATCAGTGTCGCGCTGATCCTGGAATGGGTGGCCACGGGGGCAACGCGGGATGACATTCTGCGCAAGCATCCGCATCTGACCGCAGATGACATGGAGCAGGCACTCGGCTACGCGGGAGTGGGAAAAAGGTAGGGTTTGCCGAATCTTCGAGGCGAACCTTGAATTGTCCCGACGCGAACGGTTCGCCTCGAAGACTCGGCAAACCCTACACGGATGAGGATGTCATGTCGGACTATCGGCGCTGGTATGTACCCGGTGGCACATACTTTCTCACGCTGGTGACGCACGAACGCCGTCCTCTTTTCGGCAATCGGCTCGGTCTGAAATATCTGCGGTCCGCGTGGCGACTGGTCCGCCAACGATGGCCGTTTGAAACCGTCGCTCTGGTCGTCTTGCCCGATCATCTGCATGCAGTCTGGTCGCTTCCCTCGGGTGACGATCGGTATTCACTCCGACTGAGCAAACTCAAAGAACACTTCACCCGAATGTTCCTCGCATCCGGCGGCACTGACCGACAACTTTCCGACTCGCGGCTCCAACGGCGGGAACGCGGGGTGTGGCAGCGCCGATTCTGGGAGCACGTTTGTCGTGATGAACGCGATCTTCAGGAGAAAGTCGATTACATCCATTGGAACCCAGTCAAACATGGCCTCGTTGAACACGTCTGGGATTATCGCTGGTCTTCGTTCCGGCGGTTTGTCAGATTAGGCGAGTATCCGCGCGGCTGGGGCAATGCAGCCGAGGTGGCTCACATCACCAAAGCCAATTGGGAATAGAAAAGCGTAGGGTTTGCCGAGTCCGCGAGGCGAACCTTTTTAGATCGTCGAAAAGAGGAAGATGGTTCGCCTCGAAGACTCGGCAAACCCTACGAAGAGATCAACATCCATGAAACGCCTGCTGCTCACGGTCATGCTTTGTTCCACCCCACCGCTGCTCGCCGCAGAACCGTTTATCGAGAAGCAGGATTTGTTCCGCGTCGGAGAAGACCCGGCGTACAACATTTATCACATCCCCGGGGTGGTGGTGACGGCGAAGGGGACGATTCTCGCGTGGTGTGAGGCGCGGAAGCGGGCGGCGGGGGCGAGTGATTGGGATGATATTCGGATCCTGCTGCGGCGGAGCACCGATGACGGGCGGACGTGGAGTCCACCGCAAAGCGTGGTCCATGTCGAGGGGCCGAAGGAGAAGAATCCGTTCGCGCTGAAGATCAAAACCGTCGACCGCAACGATGTCACCTACAACAACCCCGTGCTCATTGCCGACAAGAACGGGACGGTCCACATGGTGTTCTGCCTCGAATACATGCGGTGCTTTTATCAGCGCAGCGATGACGATGGTATGACGTGGGGCAAGCCAACGGAAATCACCGCCACGTTTGACGCCTTCAAAGCGAAGTACGATTGGAAAGTCCTCGCAACCGGGCCGAATCACAGCATTCAACTGCGAACCGGGCGGCTCGTGGTACCGGTGTGGTTATCAACGGGAACCGGCGGTAACGCGCATCGCCCCAGTGTGACCGCGACGATCTACAGCGACGACGGCGGCAAAACCTGGCACGCCGGGGACATCGCTGTGCCGAACACCCAGGAGTGGATCAACCCCAACGAAACCGTCGCCGTTGAACTCGACGATTCCCGCGTGATGCTCAATGTTCGCAATGAATCAAAGACACATCGCCGATTGATCACGATCAGTCCGAACGGCGCAACGGAGTGGTCCACGCCACGGTTTGAGGACGCGCTGCTGGAACCGATCTGCATGGCGGCTCTCGTCCGTTACAAGCACGGTGAGGAGAACCTGCTGCTCTTCTCGAATCCGCACAACCTGGCGCGAACGGACGGGAAAATCGAACCGGGCAAGAGCCGTGATCGTCGCAATGTGACGGTCAAACTCAGCCGTGATGAAGGGCAAACTTGGTTGGTCGGTCGCGCGGTGGAACCCGGTGCGAGCAGTTATTCCGACATCGCCGTGACGCCCGCAGGCACCATCCTGTGCTTCTACGGTCGTGGCCCCAAACCGGGCTTCGCGGGAACCCATTTAACGATGGCCCGGTTTAATCTCGAATGGTTGACCGAGAAGCCGTGATGTGCTTCGCTATCTCTGTGAATGGAAGCCGAAGATTCATCACGGTGCATCGCGACGCACCCTACGAAAAGAGCAACTTGGATGAGAGTTTTCGCACTGGTTGTCGCAGCCATCTCGTGCCTGGCGGGGGCATCATTCGCACAAAACGTGAAAGACCAGCACGTTGTTGTGATCTGTGTCGATGGTCTGCCAGCGTATCTGCTGGATGACCCGAATGTGGCGATGCCGGCCATTCGCGGGTTGGCAAAAGCCGGGGTGCAGGCGAAGGGGATGGTCCCGGCGAATCCGTCGGTGACATGGCCGAATCACACATCCATGACGACCGGCAACTGGCCCGAGAAACACGGCGTGCTATTTAATGGGGTGCTGGATCGGCCCGGTCCCGGTATGCCGGTGGTGGTCAATCCCCGCAAGGATAAAGCCGAACTCATTTTCGCGCCGACCATCTACGATGTTATGCACGCGCAGGGTTTCAAGACCGCGGCCATCAACTGGCCCTGCACGCGGAACTGCAACACGCTCGACGATAACTTCCCGGATGTCCCGGATGCGATGGATTACACCACGCCGCGACTCATTGAGAGCCTGAAGAATTGCGGGGCACTCACCGACGAATCGGTGAAAAACTTCGGCAAAATGGCGGCGACCGTGCGTGATGTCATCTGGACTCGCGCGACGTGCGAAGTGATCCGCGAGCACAAACCGCACTTGACTTATCTCCATCTTTTGAACGTCGATGGCACGCATCATAAGTATGGACCGCAATCCTCCGCCGGTTACACGGCGGTGGCCTATGCGGATACCTTCGTGCGGGAAGTGGTCGAGGCGATTGATGCCGCGGGCATTCGGGAGAAGACGACGATTTTTGTGGTGTCCGACCACGGGTTCATGAATATCCCGAAGACATTGCAACCGAACGTGCTGTTGCGTCAGGCGGGATTGCTGACGGTCGAAGGGAGCAAAGTGACGGCGGCAAAGGTTCACGCGGTGCCGGAAGGGGGCATCGCGATGGTGTACCTGACCGTGCCGGAATCGCGCGAAGCGGATCGCGTCAAAGTGCTCGAACTCTTTCGCGGGCAGGAAGGCATCGCCGAGATCTTGCTGCCCGATCAATTCAAAAAACATGGGCTGCCGCAGCCGAGCGAATATCCGCCGATGGCCGACATCGTGCTCTCCGCGAAAGACGGCTACGGCTTCAGCGGCACTGCGACGGGTGATGAGTTCGTGATCAAGAGCGAAGGGACACCCGGCACGCACGGCTTCCTCGCCACCAACGAACGGATGCTCGCGACCTTTGTGGCCAACGGTCCCGGTGTACGGCGCGGCGACCGCATCGGCGTGATCGAGAACATCGATCTTGCCCCGACGATTGCCAAAATGTTCGGTGTGAAGTTCGATTCCGCGGATGGCAAATCGATCGAGCTGCGCTAACGGTCACTTGCCATGAGGTCACGCTGTGGATCCGCGCGGGGCGCGAAACCGCAAGCGGAGGATCAACGCTTGTGGTTTCGTGCCCCGTGCCAGTCCAACACCGTGTTCGCAACCTTTCCGTGGGACTCAAAAATCGCCACAATTACAAGCATGAACAATTACTTTGCGACACGGCTGCATGCGGCGATTCGGCTGAAGAAAACACCGGCGCTGGTTGGCCTCGATCCCCGGTTTGACTGGCTGCCGGACGAAGTCGTGGCCAGCGCCCGGCGGACTCATAGCGACACACAAGCGATTACCGCGGCGGCGTTCGAGGAATTCTGTATCCGCATCATTGATGTGGTCGCGCCGCTTGTTCCGGCGGTGAAACCGCAAGCCGCGTTCTTCGAGGAATACGGTCCAGACGGTTGTCTCGCACTGGCGCGCGTGATGCGGTATGCGCGTGCTCAGGGTTTGATTGTCATTGCCGACGCCAAGCGCGGGGACATTGGCACCACCGCGGAAGCGTATGCGCGGGCGTATCTCGCCGGGGCTGACCCGCAGGCCGCACCGTGGTCCGCGGATGCGCTGACAGTCAACCCGTATCTCGGTTCGGACACGCTGGAACCGTTCGTCAAAGTGGCGCAGGAACGCGGGGCGGGCATCTACGTGCTGGTGAAGACGAGCAATCCCGGCGCGGCGACATTTCAGGACCGCGTCACCGCAGGACAGACGTTGTACCGCTGTGTGGCGGAAGTCGTGGAAGAACTCAGCACGTCATCGGCCGATGCGGATGGTTACGGCTGCGTCGGGGCGGTGGTGGGGGCGACTTATCCCGCGGAATTGGTCGAACTCCGGGCCGCGATGCCGCATGTGCCGCTGCTGATTCCCGGTTACGGCAGTCAGGGAGGCACCGCGGCGGACGTCGCCGGGGGCTTCGATGCTCAAGGGCTGGGGGCGATTGTCAACAATTCCCGCGGGATCAACTTCGCCTACCGCACTGGCCCCTTTGCCGCCGAATTCGGCCCGAAAAAATGGGAGGCCGCTGTGGAAGCCGCGACGAAACAGATGATTGCGGATCTGGCGGCACAGACACCGGCGGGGGCGCTGGCAGGGAAGTAGGTCAACATTGGGATCACGCTAATCGTAAGCGAAGGGGCGCTCAACCGACTTCTGCCCAGATGACTAACTCGACCGCGGCATCGAGCGGTAACTCATTCGCTCCGACTGCGATGCGTGTGTGTTTGCCCTTGTCCCCAAACGCTTGCACGAGGAGATCGGACGCCCCGTTAATCACCGCGGGTTGTTTGTTGAAGCCGTCCGCGGACTGCACGTAACCTTCCACACGGATGATCTGCTTCACGTGATCGAGATCGCCAATCACCGTCTTGATTTGAGCCAGCGCGTTCAGAGCACACATCCGCGCGGCATGCACGCCGTCTTCCTCGTGAATCTGTTTGCCCAGTTTTCCTTTGAAGACGAGCTCTTTGCCAATCATGGGCAATTGCCCGCTGGTGACCACTATGTTGCCGAAGCGGATCGCCGGGACGTAAGACGCCACCGGTGCCGGCGCGGCGGGAAGAGTGTGTCCCAGTGCCTGTAATCGTTGCTCAACACTGCTCATGACCGGGACCTTTGGTTTAGAATGGCGATTCGCGGGAAGATGTCCCGATTCTACCGCAAAGCAATTCGTCGGGGCAGGGGCCCCGACCTCTGGATAAAAAAGAGGTCTCCGACAATGAAATACCGTCTTCTCGGTCGCACCGGTGTCAGCGTTTCGGAAATTTGCCTGGGGACGATGATGTTCGGCGGGCCAACCGATGAAGCCGAATCGACGCGCATCATTCACGCCGGGCTGGATGCGGGAATCAATTTTCTCGACACCGCCGATATGTACTCGACCGGCAAATCCGAAGAAGTGACCGGCCGGGCGTTGAAGGGGAAGCGTGACCATGTGATCCTCGCGACAAAGGCCTGCAATGCCATGGGACCGGACCGCAACCAGCAGGGTCTCAGCCGCCGGTGGTTGATGCGAGCACTCGATGACAGTCTTCGCCGGTTGGGAACCGACTACATCGACCTTTATTATGTCCACAAGCCCGACCCGCACACGCCGTGGGAAGAAACGCTGCGAACGCTCGACGACATGGTCCGCAGCGGCAAAGTCCGCTACACGGCATGCTCCAATCATCGCGCCTGGAAAGTCTGCGAAGCGCTCGGCATCAGCGATCAACACGGCTGGGAAAAATTCGCGTGCGTGCAGCCGTTGTACAACATCGTCAATCGCGATGTCGAAGTCGAGTTGCTGCCGTTGTGCCAGGCGAAGCAACTCGGCGTGGTGACGTACAGTCCGCTCGCCCGCGGCGTTCTCACGGGAAAATATCGCGCCGGTGAACCGTTCCCCGAAGGGAGCCGTGCAGCCCGGAACGATAAGCGGATGAAAGAAGCCGAACTGCGGGACGAGAGCTTTGCCGTCGCCCAACAACTCACCGCGTATTGCGAACAGAAGGGGTGTGCGACATCGGCTTTTGCGCTGGCCTGGTGTGTGGCGAACCCGATTCTCACCTCGGTGATTGTCGGCCCACGCACGTTCGCGCAGTTCGAAGATAATCTCCGCGGCGATGACGTGACAATCACCGCCGAAGACGAAGCCTTTGTCGATTCACTGGTCCCCGCCGGCGAACACAGCGGCAAGGGCTTCCAGGATCCGGCCTACCCCGTCACCGGCCGCGGAAGATAGAATCGATTGCGAAGGAGGGCAATCATGTCAACAACAATAGCCTCAAATCTAATGACCGCGGATGAACTGTTGAAACTTCCCCGTGGGCAGTTTCGATACGAACTCCTTGACGGAGTGTTGCACACGATGAGCCCGGCGGGTTTTAATCACGGCGCGCATTGCAGCACCATCGGAATGTTCCTTGCGCTCTTTGTGCGGCAACATCGTCTCGGAGTCGTGCTTGGTGCGGAGACCGGTTACATCCTGCGGCGCGATCCTGATACCGTCCGCGCTCCCGATGCGAGTTTTGTCTCCACGGCAACGTTAAACCGCGTGGGACGACCGACGCGCGGGTTCTTTGTCGGAGCACCGGATCTCGCTGTCGAAGTGCTGTCGCCGGATGACCGCCCGGCCTATGTCGATGAGAAAACACGAGACTGGTTTGCTGCCGGAACGCAAGCCGTGTGGAACATCGATCCCCGGCAGAAAACGATTTCCGTGTATCGCGCGCCGGACGATTTTCTGGTGCTGAACGCAGCAGACACGCTCGATGGTTCAGCGGTCCTGCCGGGCTTCTTGTGTCCGGTGAAAGACATCTTCGACCAGCCCGTCTGATGGCCAATTCGATCAGTTACTCAGGCAAACCACCGAATTGCCGGACGGCTTCGTAGACCGCAGTGTTGACGGTGCTGGCGAGGTTCAAACTGCGAACTTCCGGGCGCATCGGCAGTTGCACGGTGGTCGCTCGGAACTCATCCAGCATTGTGGCGGGCAAGCCGCGGGACTCGCTGCCGAAGAGAAGAATATCGCCGGTCTGAAATTCCGCCTGCCATAATAACCGCGTGGCGGGATTCTCCACGCACCAGACCGTTGCGTTGGGAAAACGAGTGCGGACATCCGCGACGGAATCGACGACTTCGTAGTCGAGATGCTCCCAGTAATCCATCCCCGCCCGCCGCAGGTGGCGCTCGTCGAGTTGAAATCCGAGCGGCCGAATCAGCCACAGCTTTGCCCCGACGGCGACACACGTGCGGCCAATGTTTCCCGTATTCTGCGGGATGTCGGGTTGATAGAGCACGATGTGGAGCAGAGGAGAAGTCATGACAAGAATCTGCAGGAAGGCAATCAAGTGGTGCGGTGATCGAATGCTGATCTGTCAAATGAAATCATTTCACAGTCGGAATGGCGGCTTTCCGCCGCAGGATCAACTTGGCAACGAAATAGTAAATCAGCCCCGCGGCGATCAAGCCGAGGATGCCCATCGTTTCTTCCCACTGGCCGATGAGCAGTCGCGCGAAAACAAACGCATACACGCTGAAGAACAACAGCGGCGACCACGGATAACCCCAAGTGCGGTAGGGCCGCGGACGGTCGGGATCGCGGCGGCGCAAGACGTAAACGGCAGCGACCGTCAAGCTGTAAAACAGGATGCCAGCGCAGATGGCCGCGTCTGTGAGACCATCAAAGGCATCCTTGGGATTCTTCTTCCAGGCAAAGAAGACCACGATCAGAAACACGGCCCACGTCGATTGCAGCAGGATGGCGTTCGCTGGGGTTTGCCATTTCGGATGAATGTGATGGACCCGCGCGGGGAGCATGCCATCGCGGGCCATGGCGAGATAAATCCGCGGACCGCACAACATATTCGAGTTCGTTGCGCCGAACGTGGAGCACATCACGCCGAACGCCGCCAGTTGCCCCCCGATCGAACCGAACAGCCCTTGAAAGACGTCGGCAGCAATCGTTGTGGAAGCCGCGGTTTCCTGCATCGACATCACATAATGATAACTGAGATTCGCCCCGAGATAGACCGCGATGACAATGAACATGCCCCACGCCAAGGCGCGAGGCACATTCTTTTGAGGTTCACGAATGTCTTCCGCGATGGGGGCAACATTAATCCATCCATCGAACGGCCACATCACCGCCACCAGCGCGACCCCGGCGGCATTCCACAAATTGCCTGTTTCTGGCGATGCCAACAACGGCTGCATGTGTGATAGCTGTCCCAGGCCGAAGAGCCAGGGCAGGGCGATGATCATCCCGAGGAAGCCGAGTTTGATCACGGTGAAGACAACTTGCACATTGGCCCCCCAGCGCGTGCTGAGGGCATTGGCGATAGATAATCCAACCACAATCGCAATCGCCGCGATTTCCTGATCGCGCTGCGAAAGCGGCACTAAACGATTGAGATACAACGCCGTCGCACACGCCAGCGCCCCAATCGATGCCGTGCGGATGACCCAAAATTCGGTCCACCCCCACAGGAACGCGGGCAGCAAGCCGAACGTTTCCCGCAGGTACACATACGGCCCGCCGGCTTGCGGGAACATCGCCGAGAGTTCCGCCAATGCCAGCGCACCAAACAGCGTGGCGAGGCCGACGAGGATCCAGACGGCGAGAATTGCCAGAAAACCGTAAGCCGCCATCGCCTTGTCGACATTGGCAACCTTCAGAAAAATTCCCGACCCGATAATCGACCCCACCACGACCGCCGTTCCGTCTGTCACGCTCAACACACGAGGCAGCAGCGCGGGACCGGTCGAAGCCATCGCAGGTTCGGACATGGGCAGCTTTCTGAACGAGTCGTGTCGCAAGCAAAAACGGAATCCCATGCAGCGCTGCACTTGCTCCGGCCAACCAACGATTCCTCATCACGGAAGTTGAACCCACTTCAAATTGCGGAACTGAAGATTTGTCGTGGGGTCATGCCCCTGCAAACTCAAATGACCGGCTTCCAATCGCAATCCTTCGCGCGGGTTGTCATTAGCGGGCCGCGTATCGGTCCAATCGACCACCGGGATACCGTTCACCCACGTCGTGAAGTGCGGCCCATCAGCGACCAGCGTCGCGGTGAACCATTCGCGATCCGACGATACCACACGCCGGGCGGCGACCCGGCGGAAGATCGCCCCGGTTCCGAAGTCCGCGGGTTGATTGCGATCGTTGTTCTTGATCCCGGATTGAATCTGAAACTCATAGCCATTCGACGGAGCTTTTTCCGTTCCCGGTTGCGCCCGAAAGAAGACGCCGCTGTTCAGCGCATCGCCGTGCGTGATGGCGTCGAACTGCAGCACGAAATTACCGGCCGTCTTTTCTGTTTCGATGAAGCCACGACCGCCCGTTCCGCGGATCGTGCCGTCTTCGACGTCAAACTTTCCTTGCGATCCGGGTACGGTCTTCCAGCCGGTGAGCGACGTGCCGTCAAACAACGGCGTTAACCCAAGTGGACGCAAGAAAACATTGCGGAACTCCGCCTTGCCGCCGTTCATTTGCAGGCCGATGAAACCACTCGTCAGCGTCTTCTCGCCCGTGTCGTCGTACGACAGGACGGCCTTGCCGTCAAACTGGACGGTCACCTTCGGGCCATCCACGGTGACAAAGAACGTGTGCCACTCCCCATCGGCGTTGACGGTTTCCGTCGGTTGTGCCCGGCCGACGAGACTCGCGGATTTGAATTCGGGATGGGTATCGCAAATGTTGAGTTCATAGCAATCGGTCACCGGACTTTTCGGCGTCAACGGCGTCCGCAAAAACACGCCGCTGTTGCCTCCCGCGGCGACACGAAAATCGCAGCGCAGTTCATAGTTCGCCCAGCGGGTGGTAGTGACCAGCAACCCCTTGGCATCGCTGTCGGCGACAATCGCACCGTTGTCCACATGCCAGTTCGTGTCACTGTTCGGCTTCCAACCGAAGAGCGTGTCGCCATCGAACAGACGCAACCATCCCTGTTCGATTTCTTCAGAGTTGAGACGGTTGTGACCATCCGCCGAGGGTGCTTCCAGCGCGGGCGTTGCGCTCTCGGCGGTAGTTGCCGCAGCCGTCGTCGCCGGTGGTGTCGGCTCTGGCACAGCGGCCGGCGCGGTTTCAGCCGCGGCCGGCGGTGCTAACTCAACGGGAGTTGTCGGGGGAGTGCTTGCCGGCTGGGGACCACATCCCGGACATCCAACAAGCAGAGCCGCGCAGAGCAGGAAGGCAACGTGACGCATCGCAGAGCTTTCACCAGTTCAATCCAGGACCGTGAGTGCTCACACTGTGCGCTGGATTCCGTTGAAGAGCAAGCGCGGCGACGGCACGTCACCGCCGCGGCCGAAATGAATCACCGGGGAGATTTATGTCCCCCCGGTCGCCAGGAGAGTAGCCACGCGGCAACCATCGAGAAAACTCGGAAGGTGGAGAAACTCGTTCACGGTGTGAATCTGGTTCTGACCACAGCCCAGCGTCACCGTGGGCAACCCGTGGGCGACCATCCAGTTCGCATCGAGGCCGCCATTCCCGATGCGCAGCGACGACGTTAAACCGGCGGCGTGAATCGCCGCACGGGCACTTTCCACCACCGCAGCATCCGTCGGCAACGAGAATGATTCGTACTTCAATTCGGCCCGAAACTCGACGCGCCCGGTCTTACCGTCTGCCGACTTCAACTTCGCCGCTTTGGTGAAAGCCTGCTCGTATGCCGCCACGATCTTCTTGCGGAAGACGGGATCGTGACTGCGGGCTTCGGCCTTCAACGTGACGAGCGGAGTCACGACATTCGTGGCTTCTCCACCGTGGATAATACCGACATTGCTGGTCCCGCGGTGCTTCCCTTTCTCGACCAGACCGTGCCAGCCGCTGGCTTGCAGATCGGCGATGGCGGTGGCGGCAATGGCAATCGCGCTGACACCCCGTTCGGGATGCACACCCGCATGGCTGGCATGACCGTGGATGGCGATTTCCATCGCATAATCGCCCGTCGCCCCGATGCAGATTTCTTCCGCCTTGCCGCCGTCGAAATTGAAGCAGAGTGACGGTTTGCCGAGCTTGGGAATGGAAACGTAGCGGGCTCCGTACAGTCCGATTTCTTCCTGCACGCAGAAGAACAATGTCAACGGGGGATGGGGCAACTGTTGCCGCAGGATTTCTCGGACGGCCGTCAGAATCACGCCGACGCCGGCGCGATCATCGCCGCCGAGTCCCGTCGCCGGATTGCGGGAAACAATACGGTCCCCCTTCACAACGGGATCGGCACCGAAGCAGATCGGCACGGTATCGACATGGGCCATCAACAGCCGCCGCGGTCCACGATGGGTGCCGGGCAGTTTGACGATCAGGTTCCCGGTTTCGCCGCCACCGGGAATGCGCTTGTGGGCGGTGTCGACTTGCAGCGCCGACTCGGAAACGCCCATCGCCACGAGTTCCTGGCGAATCGTTTCCTGAATGAGACCTTCTTCCCGACTGCGGCCGGGAACTGCCAGCAGGCGAAGCAGCATAGCGACCGCGGCCGATTCGTCGACCACGACCGCTGAAGGATGGGGCATGTCCATTCCGATTCATCACCGCGTCGGCTCAGACTGAAGCGACCGCAGGCGGTAGGTTCCCGATTCTTCGTCGTGATACACGTCTTTGGTATTGTACAGACACTGGTACAACACATTGCGAAAGTTGCTGCTCTCGGTGCGATATCCCGCAGCCAGCACTTTCGCCGCCAACTCGGATAACCGCATCCCGCGTTTCGTACGGCCGAGGATTTCCAGCACATATTCCCGCAACGATTTCGCGTTCACGAGTTTCTGCGGCCGCGTCGAGACCACTGGGCTCAACGCTTCGCGCGGCCCCTGCATCTTGGCGATTTCTTCATCGACCCGACCGAGTTCGGCAAGCAATGTCGCCTTTTGCTGCTGCAAGTCGTCCAGTTGTTGCCTGCGCGAGAGCAGGATGCGCTCCAATTCGGCGACGGAGATGTTCGCCGGAAACGTCTGCATGACGGATCGCCCCATTAAGAAAATATGATGAAGAACGGAATGGCCGAATGTGGTTCGCGAAGAATACGCGAGAAATTGCACGGTGAGCGTATCACCGCGGTATCGGCATTTCAAACCGTTCCGATGGCAAAGCCGTGCCAGAATCGACAAGCCGAACACTCAGCAGGTGCAGCCGTAAGCAGAAGTACGTAGCAAGACGTGATGTCTTGCCAGAGACTTGCCGCCTGCCCGGGTTCGAGCAGCGCTAATTCCGCAAGACTTTGCGGATGAACCCCGCCGCGGCGATGCAGAGCAAAGCATTCGCCCCCCAGACCGTCCAGATGGGATCGAGTTGACCCGATTTCGAGAGATTCAACGTCATCATCGAGACGGGATAGTAGATGGCGAGGATCGGCAGAAAGCAGAACAGAAAGCTGGTCAAAAATTCCTTGCGTGCCATCAGAATGGAGAATGGACTTCCCAGCATGACGAAGAAAAAGCAACTGCACGCGGTCGCAAACCGGTTGTGGAACTCGGCTCGCAACTTGCGGTAATCCTCGTCCGCCACCAGTTCAGCGAGCTGATTCGTTTTGAACGACGGCTCGGTCAGGCGGGAAAAATCGCCGTTGCTGATGACGAACGCCGTTTCCATCAGCCTGCGATCGCGAAACTCCGCCAGTTTGTCGGTCGCCGAGACCATTTCCCGCTCGATTTCCCGAATGCGAATGCGTTGCGGTCGCACGCGTTGCCCCTTGTGAGGCAACGGAAACGCCTTTTCTTCTTCCTCGAAGTAGTTACGAATCTTCCCGGGAACATCGATGTACCCCCGCGACATTTTCAGTACGACCTGTTGATGTTTCAGATCGAAGTCGAGACTGGCTTCTCGCGCCTGTATCGTGACGGCATTGCTCCCCTTGGGGGCAAACCGAAAAATCGGGGCGATCAATGTCCGGTCCTTCACGGCCATCACGGTAATGGTAATGCCGCGTTCCTTGATGTGAATCTGATTCTGCGTGCGGAGGAGATCGAGGAAAATCTCTTCGGTTGCCAGAGCCGCAATCCGGTCGATGTTCGCGTAGGACCACGGAATGATCTGATCCAGCAGCAACAGCGACACGACGCTGAGAACCGCGCCCAGGAACAGCGACGGCCAGAGCAGGGCCATGACGTTGATCCCTGCCGCTTTGGCCGCAATGATTTCCCGATCGCCCGCCATGCGGCCGTAGACCACACAAACGGTCAGCAGCAACGTGGCGGGAATGGTGAAGGGAAGAATACTGGGAACGATATAGGGCAGAATGGCGATCGCCTGGGCGGCGCTGAGGCCATACTCTCGCATCTGGCCGAACGCCCCGACGAAAACGAGAAGGCACGTGGTCACGATGAGCATTACCGTGAACACACGCACGAGCTGAAAAAAAACGTAACGTTCCAGCAAACGCATGAGGCGGGCATGTCCGAAGCGGAAACATCGCACGGCCGAGCCGAAGGTTCGACGTGATAGAACGTTGCGTTGATCTCGTCAAGGTCGAATCGCTGCCATTCAGCGCCACAAAAAATGTGTAAACTGTTTTCCGTGAAGACCTTACAGATTCGCATCTACAACGAAATTCCGCGGCATCGGCGAGTGAACAATTCGCTCTTCCGGACGAAATCACGGCGCGTCAGGGTCTTCGCGTCTGTTGCGTTCGCTCCCGTTTCCGAGAGATTACGAGATCGAAGCCGTCCAGCATCGAGTTTTGACAACCCTCCCGCCGAACTTCGGGAATGATCCCCAGCGCCGGACTTCCCCGAAGACCCCATTTTGAATCGGTGTGGAGCGCCTATGTTGCTCGCAAATCTCGCCCAGTCTGCCAGTGATGACCAAACTGCCATCATCGGTGGCCTTGTCGCCATGTTTCTCGCTGGCGGCGTGATGTATCTCAGCTACTTCGTGGGCCCCGAAGCCCGTCGGCAGCGGGCTCTTTCCCGGGCGTTGGCCGTTCGACCACTGCCCCAGTCCGTGCCGCAGGTTCGCGACCGGGCCGCCTGATTTTTGTGGAGAACGGACGATGCTCGCCGAAACGGCAGGGCCGATTTATTCGAAGTTTCGCGACGATCTCGACTTTCACGAATTGCTCGAAGAATTTGTGATTTCCGCGCGGGAGCGTCGCTCCGCCTTGGAAGCCACATTCGCGGACAAATCCGTACCGGAACTGGCCCGGCAAGCGCACCAGCTCAAAGGGGCGGGGGGCGGTTACGGGTACGATTCGCTGTCACAAGTCGCGGCGCGGCTCGAAATGGCCTGCAAGAACTCCGAGCCCGACATCGACGAAATCGGCACGCTGTTGAATGACGTGATGGATCACCTGATTCGTGTCGCGGTGTAATCGCTTCCGTTCGGAATGCCGCCATCGCTTCGATCCCGGAATTCTCGCACCGGGTCCGAAACATTGGATTGCAAAGGCTTCCAGGCATCGGCACGATAGACGGAGCCAATCACCAGAACCAGACGGGGTTGCGAGGGTGGTTTGCGGTTTTGGGTACGGGATCAGTTTGGCGGATTGAGGAACGGGATCATGATGACTACAGGACGATGGTTGAGCGCGATCGGGCTGGTGGGCCTGGGTTTCCTGTTGGGTCGCATGGACTTCCATACCGTGTCCGTCATCCGGGCGCAAGACGCCGACGCAACCGGGCCGTCGGACGAAACCACGAAGAAGATTCAACTGGCCAACGACGCTTTGAAAGCCGCCGCGGAGTCGCTGAAAAACGAATCTCTGTACATCGCCGCGACCAAGCCGATTAACGTCCTGGGCATCCTGTCGGGAGGCATCAATGCCGTTGATGATCTCGAAAGCGGCCGCGGTGTCGATCCGGAAACGTTCGCTGCGCTGTATGCCGACGAAGCCACGGACGACGTGAAATTGCACCTCGGCAAAGACGAAGACGGTCGGCTGACCTACAAAAACAAGGTCCTCCGCATCTATCCGATTTCGCGGCTGAAGAAGATGAACGCTCAGCGAAAAGTGGTGACCGGCGAAGCCAAAGCCGTCCGCGCAGAGTAAGCACTCCGTGAACTCATGGTCGGCTTTCGCACCAGCGTGGCCCGCCACGGAACGGAACGATCACTTTCGATGTGCAATCGGAGTGGATGGTCAGCGCCGGCGGACGTTGGCAATGTGAAAAAAGCGGTCGCGCCGCCATCGACCTGAATCGTCACCGGTTTGGTGACCGCAAGCGTGTGGCAATGGATTTCGTCCGTCATGACCAACGAAATCAGCCACGCGCGCTGCGTTTCCCGCCAACTCTGACCAACCGCGGACATCCACGGATCGGCATCTCCCACGGAACTCTCGGTCAGGTTGGCGATCGCTTCCAGCCCGTAATTCTGAGCCGCCCAGGTAAAGAACGAACAGGCTGCTCCCCGACAGCGCGCATCCCGCCATCGCCCACTTCTTGCGGCATCTCTCACTACCAAGGGGCTTCGTTCCGGGCATTGAGAAAATGCCTGCAATCGCTCGGCAACATTACTGTCATCGTGGGTCAATAACACCTCAGAGGCGTGTGCGGTTCCTTCGATCACCCAATCCTGTAACGGCCACGGGGCTGCCCCGAACTGCCGACGGAACGCGCAGAACTGAGCCGCATGCGTCAATTCATGTACGAGGATGGCATCGCTCTGTTCCAGTGAGAGGTCCGGCGCGATGTAAATGGCATCACAGGCATGGCCCTCCGGGCGGTCCAGATCGACACGAAAATCCGTCGATAACACGAATGCCCGTACCGGCGAATTGTCGCTTCCGCTACGGCTCACCTGGGGGGTCACCACGACGGTCAAGATGCCGGCGGCCAACCGATCGGCCACCGGTCCGAACACCGATTCCACACGCGGAATGAGCACATTGTTCAGTCGTGCCGCTATCTGCTGACACCATTGCCTGCGATCGGAATCGCAGCGCAGTTTTTCATCCAGCACGATTCGGACGCGACCATAATTCAGCACGGACGATGTCGTAACCAGCTCACGATCCAAACCCGGAGACCGTGATTTTTGCGGAGTGGGAAGGAACCAGACTTCGCGTTCCGTATCAGTGCTGAGGCGTATGCCACGGCCATCTTCGGACGTGACCGTCACCGGCGGGCAGGGGGGGAGTCGCGGAAAATCGGGCTGTTGCAAAGTCGCTTCCACGCGGTGCCATTCGGCGCGGAATCCGGATGGCGCGGAAGACTCTTCGACGGTGACCACAAACTCGGTGGCGCGCTGCGGCAAATCCTCCACGGACACCATCAACACCGTTTCGCCCGGAGGATACGCGGTGACGTCCGCATCCATTTGGTTATGGTGCGGAATCAGTTCAGCCCACAGAAACCCGGCCGCATCCCCAATCGCGGTTGATTCACTTCCCGGCGACGCAAACGTGACCGGTTGCGCGAGCACTGAGACCGATTCACGACCTGTGACGCCGCAGCGGCACACCAGCGCTGCCAGCGCTCCCGCGAGAATCATCGCGCGAAAAAAACTCGACATGGATCTGCCAGGCGAGGAAGTGATCCACGAATTCGGTGGTGGGTCAGTTTGAATTGAGAGGCGTCGGGGCAGGGGCCCCGACCTAGGATTTAGATTGATCTTCCCATCCATAGGTCGGGGCCCCCGCCCCGACACTGGAAATAGACCCACGAACCACTGTTCAGAGCGCGCATTGACAGCGTGCCGAAATCGGAGGCTTCTTTTTCGTCTTCATCGGCAGAATCCGCATCCCCACTTCAGCCCGCATCATCTGCGCAATCAGTAAAAGCCGTTTCAACGGTGAGTAGAACCGCGATGCGATGCTGAACTTTACGGACCAAATTCAAATGGATTCATTCCGCGCTGAATCGCACAGAACCGAGTTGGAACCCACATTCCGACACGGGAAAACAGCCGAAAGAGCGACCCGTTTTGGCTTAACCACACGTCTTGGAGCAGGTTGAGTCCCAGCGGATTGCCGACTTACGCCACCTGTAACGACCGCAACCGATGCACGCATCGCACCTCTGCCGGGATTTCGGATCAGCCCGTGTTCACCGAACGGTCGAAACTGACGTGGAGACGTCGTTTTGGCTTCGGCGCGCCCGAAAAGCGATTACAGCCGCAAGACCCTCACGATTCTCACCGAAACCCACCGGGGTTCTCCAGATTTTCCTTCAATTCGTCCGGACCGGCCTGATAGAATCGCGGAGTTGCCTTCATCGCGGAATCGCCTTCGGCTTGTCTGTCGAAGGCATTCACAGCGACCTGATCTCAATGCCGAGTGGTCACTCGGGGAGTAGCAGCCGATGTTACAGAGTTTGGTTAGTCGCTTTCGTTTCGTGGCCTGTCTGGCCGCCGGTGGTGCAATGGGACTGGGTTCCACCGCGTCTTGGGCCGCCGACAACGCACCGGCACCCGTCTGGCAGCGGGTGACCGCGAATGGCGATTCGTATCAGGCCATTGTGTTGCGAGCGGAGACGCTGGCCGACGCCGTGGCTCCGAAAACGCACGCGATTCTGGTGGACACATCCGCCAGCCAGGCCGGCGAACACCGGCAGCTCGCGCTGAATCTCGTCACGGAACTGCTCAAGCAGATTCCCGCGGATCACACGGTTCAGCTTTGGGCGGTCGACGTCACCGCTGAGCCGCTGACCGCGACGGCGGTGGCCCCCGGCAGTGCCGCGATGCAAGCCGGAATGAAATTACTGACGCAACGGATTCCGCTGGGAGCAACCGACCTCGGCGGTGCATTGCAGTCGGCGTTGACAGCCCTGCCTGCCGGACAACCCGCCTCGGTGGTTTATATCGGCGACGGTCAAAGCGGCGCGCTGCCGGTTGATGCCGCCATGCTGACGAAACTGGCCGCCGATTATCGCCAGCACCGGACTTCGATCACCAGCTACGGTGTCGGCCCGATGCTGCATCTCCAACTTTTGGGCAGCCTCGCCGTACAGACGGGGGGGAACGTCCACAGCGATCCTCAATCCGACGCAACCCAGAATGACAATCTCGCGGCTCGGCAAGCCGTCGCATTAGCGAAGTCGGCGCTGGGGGCCGTGAGCTATCCACAAACATTGAAGGTCACACCGGCAGCGGTCGCCGTATTGCCGGATGTCGCGTTGCCTTTGCGTCAAGATCGCGAAACGATTTACCTCACTGCTGGCGTGCTGCCCGCGGACGTGACGGTGTCTCTCTCCAGTGGCACCCGCCATCAAACGTGGACGTTGGCCGATCCGGAAGAAGTCCGCGGAACCGCGTTCATTCCCGCATATACGCAACGGGCAATGGCGGATAACGGCCTGAGCAACGGCTTGGCCGGGATCAGCTTCTGCCGTTTGGCCGACGATGACTTCCAGACCATGCTGACCAGCCGGCTCGACGAAGGACGCCGGGCTTTGTTTGCCCTTCAGCCCGGGGTCGCGGCCAAAATCGCCGACGAAGTCCGTCGCATCGATGATGGAATCGTGGAAGCCCGCCAGCTCGCGTTCGCCGCGGAAAAAGTCCAATTCCAATTGGTCAGCCGCCAGGTGGAAACCCCCGAACCCCCCTCGGCCAATGTCGACACGATTGGCGAACTGGAACGGAACACCCGCGTCAAAACCCAGAAGCTGCAATATCAGGTCAGCCAGGTTGTCGAAGCCTCACGAGCGACCCGCGAACTCGATTCGGCCCTGGATGCCCTGCGGCAAACCATGAACAGCGTCCGTTCGGCAACGGATATCAATCCGGAAGACCGGGCGAAGATGATGAAACAATTGGAGAACGAACTCCTCGCGACCGAAAATCGTCGCGACCGCATGAGCCAGGAACAAACCCGGAAGCAGGAACACCTGGCACAATTGGAGTCGCAACAGCGGCTGCAAGAGACGGCGTTGCTCGAAGAAGAACGGCTGGAAAACCTGATCGATCGCGTTCGGGCACTCATGCTCGCCGGTCGGCACGGCGACTCGGCCGCCTTCGGTGAAGCTCAAGCCGTCGCGGATGTGGCCGTCAATATGCGTCCGGGCGAAGGAACTTCGGCCGCGGCCCGGTTTGATTCGGAAGCGGCCGAGCAATTGGATCGTTCCCGTCGGCTGCGGGCGCGTCGAGCCGATCAGTTCCTCGAAACACTCCATCAAGTGGAATTGTCGCACATCCCCTTCCCGGACGAACCGCCGGTTCGTTACCCGCCTGCAGAAGTGTGGCAGGCTTTGACGCAACGCCGCAAGAAATGGCGTTCGGTCGACCTGCGGAAAAACAGCCCGATCGAACAGCGCATCGAAGCGGCCTTGTCAGAACGGACCGAGCTGGCCTTTACCGATACGCCATTGACCGACGCGATCGACTTCCTGCGCGATGTGCATCAAATCTCGATCATCATCGATAACGCGGCATTGCAGGATGAAGGCGTTGATCCCAGTTCGCCCATCAATCTGGAACTGTCGGGGATCACGTTCCGCAGTGCTTTGAAACTGATGCTGTCGCCCTTGTTGTTGACGTATGTGATCGAAGACGAAGTCATGAAGATCACAACGATTGCCAAAGCGGATGAAGTGCTGACGACGCGCGTCTATCCGGTTGCCGATCTGGTGATTCCGATTCAGTCGGCGGGTGCCGGTGGTGCAGGCCAGGGGCAGGGCGTCTTCGGTAATCCGCTCGGTGGCGGACAAGGTGGTGGCGGCGGCGGTCAACAGGGTGGTGGTTTCGGTGGTGGCGGCGGCGGCTTCGGCGGCGGCTTCCCCAGCGTGGCTCCCGAAGCGGTTGCGGACCACCCGGCGCGCATGGCACCGAAAAAAAAACTCCCGTAATTGAGGATTCTCTCGCCCTCGCAGAGAACCCCACTTCCAAAACCAAGGAGCGGCCCCGTCCCATTGAGGATGCGGCCGCTCCTGGTCGTTCCAATCCCGCCGCCGCGACAGAAACGAAAGCCATCGGCGCAGGAAAGAAGGCGGTCGCCGCCAAATCGGTCCTTCCCTCGGGCTCGACCACGACGGAAACGTGGGCCAAACTGGTCCGCCAGGACATCGACAACGCCACGCTGCGGCAGCTCGTTCTGGAACTCGAAGAAGCCAAGCGTCACGAAGATGTGATCGCCCTGCTCGAGCAATCGATTCTCGCGGGAAAATCTCAACCGTGGATGTATGAAATCCTCGCGCTCACGATGGAAATCGTCGGACGCCCACGGGCCCAGATCGAACGTGTGCTGCTTTCCACCCGCGATCTCATCCCGGCGGATACGACGAGTTTGCTGTTCCTGGCGGCCTATCTCGCGCGCTTCGAGCGTTTCCCTCAGGCCGTACGGTGTTGCCGTCAAGCGGCAGAATTGGAGCCGACGCGGCTGGAACCGTATGTCGAAGCGCTGCGGTTTGCCAAGCGCGGTCGCGACGTGGATGGCATGGCGTGGGCCGCGGTCGGGGTCATGGCGTACGGTTGGGGCCCCAAACGCAGCGAATTCATCGACTCGGCCGAGACGGCGGTCGCGGAAGTGCAAGCCGCGTGGGAAGCCAGCGGAGACACTACGAAACTCGCGGAGTTCAACAAGGCTGTCGCCGAAGCGCAGCGCTGCGATCTGCACTTGCGACTCGAATGGACCGGTGCCGGGGAGTTGGACCTGATTGTCGATGAACCCTCGGGATCAACGTGCTCCCGCGAAAACCCCTTCACCCTCGCGGGGGGGATTCTCGTGCATGACGGACTCGGTCCCAAGCCCGAGAATTGCTACGACGAATATGTCTGTCCGCAGGCGTGGAGCGGGGAATACAAAGTCCGCGTGCGACATGGTTGGGGACAAATCGTCGGCAAGCGGGCGCGGTTAATCGTCACTCGCAATGCGGGGACACCTCAGCAGGAAAAAGAGATTATCAATGTGAACATCGGTGCCAATGACGTGTTGGTGCGCGTATCGCTCCGGCAGGGACGGCGTCAAAAAGTCGCGATGATTCTTCCCGCCATCCATCTCGATCAGAAGCCCGGCCGCATCCAGCAAACGGTCGCCCAGCGGCTGGCCCCGGTGGTTCAGGGACAATTGGGACAGGGGGGCGGGGCAGGGAACGGCGGCGGATTTCCCCAAGGCGGAGGTGCGGTGGGATATCAACCGGTCATTCAATTCTTCAATGAAGGCGTGACGATGAGCGCGCTCGCCACGGTTTCCGGTGATCGCCGGTATGTGCGGATCACCACACAACCGGTGTTCTCGAGTATCACGGATGTCTTCACGTTTAGCTTCGTGCGCTAACGGCATCTTGAATTTGTGTGCCACTGGGTCTGCCAGTGTCTTTGCAAATCAAAAAGACAGCACTGGCAGAGCCAGTGGCACACAAGAATCACTTCCTGCTTCGATGAAGCATTCGACTAGCGCATTAACCCCGGTGTCACGTCGACATCCAGCGGTGCGAACATGCCGCGCTCGAAGAGTTCCCAGCCGATGGCCCCCATGGCCGCGTTGTCGGTGCAGAACTCGCGCGGGGCGATAATCAATCGGACGCCGCGCAGAGCACACATATCCTGCAACGCGGTACGAAACGCCGTATTGGCGGCGACACCGCCTCCGACACACACCGTCGTTCGTGCCGTTTGAACCAATGCCTGCGCGCACTTGCGGATCAGAATATCGATCGCGGCTTCCTGGAAACTCGCCGCGATGTCGGCCCGACGTTGATCGGTCAACGGAATGGGTGCGTCACGGGATCCGGGAGTTCCGCGCGCGGCATAGAGCACGGCCGTTTTCAACCCGCTGAAGCTGAACTTCAATTGCGGATCGTGCAGAAATGACCGCGGCAGCGAGACGGCATGCGGATCGCCCTTCCGGGCCAGCGCTTCGATGAGGGGACCGCCGGGGTAATCCAATCCGAGAATCTGTCCGACCTTATCAAAGGCTTCCCCGGCCGCGTCATCAATGGTCGCGCCGAGCAAATCGAACTCGACCGGCGATCGGCAATCGTACAGATGCGTGTGACCGCCGCTGACAACGAAACCCACACACGGAAAGGCCTCCGCCCCCGCGGCTAACCGGCACGCATACAAATGCGCGGCGACATGATTCACCGCCAGGAGCGGGATATCGAGTGCCCACGCGAGCGATTTCGCCGCGGTCAGCCCGACTAACAACGAGCCGACCAGTCCGGGCTGTGTCGCCACGGCGATCGCACTCAATTCGCCGAGTGTCGTTCCTGCCTGCTGCAGAGCTTCATCAACGACGGGCAGCACCCGTTCGACATGCGCCCGCGACGCGATCTCCGGGACCACGCCGCCGAACCGTTCGTGGAGCGTGTGCTGTGTCGCCACAATGTTCGACAGCACGTGGCGGTCTTGATCGATGACCGCCGCCGCGGTTTCATCGCACGACGTTTCCAGCGCTAACAACAACGGCATGCGAACGGACTCGGTAGCCATCACGCTCCGCGTGATGAGCGGATCGCATCGAAAACCAGACAATTCCAAGCGTATTTTGCAAGCCGCTCATCACGCGGAGCGTGATGGCTACTTTACACACATCGTATACGGAGAAACGTCGTGATGTTGAAGAGCGGCGTCAGATCAGCCGCGCCGGGGAACGCTTTCGGCTTGCCGGTCGTCTTCTTTTCTTCCGGCTTCTTTTCGTCGTCCTTCTTCTCTTCGGGCTTATCCGCGTCTTTTGCCTTCTCAGCGTCTTCCGTCTTTGGTTTGGCCAGTTCCGCCTTGATGGCTTCCAGCGCCTTGGCGAATTGGCTGTCGACGTAGTCCGTCTTCGGTGGTTCGCCCGACGACCGCAGCACATCGCGATCCGAACGGAACTCGCGATACTTTTCCATGTCCGGGATCGACCACTTCACTTCGTAACCGGCATCGGGTGATACGCCCCATTCGTCCGATTCCTTCGACGTCGGGAAGCGGTGAATGTTCTTGCCGCTCGGTCGGTGATAGCTCGCCGTCGTGAGCTTGAGAGCACTCTTGCCCCCTTCGAGTTCGATCACGTTCTGCACGCTTCCTTTGCCCCAGGTCCGTTCGCCAACGATGATGGCCCGCTTGTCATCCTGCAGGCAGGCGGAAACGATTTCACTCGCCGAGGCACTGAAGCGGTTTACCAGAATCGCCATGGGGAACCCGCCGTAAGTTCCGGCCTTCTTCGCCCGCACGACTTGCTCTTCAGTGTTGCGTCCCTTGGTGCTGACGATCACGCCTTTGTCGACAAACATATCGGCGATGGCAATCGCGGCGGGAAGCAATCCGCCCGGATTGAAACGCAGGTCCAGAATCAGCGCTTCCATCCCGTCCTTTTTGAGTTGTTTGACGGCTTCTTCCATTTCTTCCGTGCTGTTTCGGCTGAAATGGGTCAACCGGATGTAGCCGATCTTCGGATCGTTCGGCAGGTGAAAATTCCAAGTCCCATCGCTGTTGTAATGATCGCCGATCACCGTGGCCGTCTTAATGATCGCACGGACAATTTCCACCGTTTCCGGCTTGTTGGAGCCGAGGTGCAACACCGTCACTTTCACCGGTTCGCCGGCTTTGCCCCGCATCAACTTGACGGCGTTGTCCATTTCGCGACCTTCGGGAAATTCCGCGGTCGCTTTGCCATCAATGTCGATGATCCGGTCACCGGCCCGCACACCGGCTTTGTAAGCGGGGGTGCCCGGCAGCGGCGTCATCACCATCAGTTGCCGCGTTTTCGGTTCAACGGTGACTTGAATCCCAATCCCGCCGAATTCCTGATCGACGATGGTGTTGAACTGATTCAGTTCTTCCGGATCGATGTAAGAGGAATAAGGGTCGAGCTCACCAATCATGCCCCGCATGGCGGCTTCCACCACTTTGCGGCGATCGGTTGTGGTGACGTAATTGCGGTCGATTTGTTCGAAGGTGTCGACGAACAATTTGAGAAGTTCGTAATACTCTTCATCGGACTTCGGCGTCTCGGCGGCAGGCACCGCATGGACGCAGGTGGCCCCGAGGACAAATGCCAGGATGAACGTCGACCAACCGTGTCGCAAACCGCGCATAACTCACTCTCCCTGATGACGGCGGCAGACTCCGCTCCCGGTCCGTCTTCGCAACCTGCGGCGAAGAATCAATGACCGCCATTGAATCTAGGCGTTTTCCAGAGAGGCGGCAAGGGCGTCGATCCTGGATTTCTTCCATTCGCGACACCTTTCCTGAACTCCGGTTTCGAGTAGGATGCCAGAGATTCGGAGCGGGAGCGGCTCGAGCAGGGAATGCGGCATGGCGTTGGTCGAACTCAGGAGGGGACTCGACCCAGCCAGACTCATGCAGTCTGTGCTGACGGAATACGTCGCGCACCTGCAACGGGAATCGACGGCGAATCGCGTTGGGACCGGCTTGTGGATCACGCCAACCAAACGTTCGCGGCGCGATGTTTTGCAGCGTCTGTTTGCGCTGTCATTCACCACCTTCTTTGCCCCGCACGTGATGACGTTTGACGATTTCGCCGAGTCGCTGGTCACCGCGGCGGATCAACCCGCCACGCGGATTTCGCCGACCACCCGACGGCTGCTGCTGCGACGGATTACGCGGGAATTCGAGCAAACCGGAGCATTTCGGCATTTCCGGGGTGTCGCTGCGACGGCCGGTTTTCTCGATGTCGTCGCGGGGTTCATCTCCGAATTGAAGCGCGACGAAATCTGGCCCGAGGATTTCCTGAAGGTGACCGCACAAGGTGGCCGCACGGCCGATCGCGACCGCGAATTGGGTTTGGTGTACCAGCGGTATCAGGACGTCCTGCAGCAACAGAACTGGTACGACAACGAAGGTCGTACCTGGCTGGCGCGGACCATGCTGCTGGAAGGGAAATGCCGAGTGTTGCCGCCGTGGTCGCTCATGAGTGTTGTCGGATTTTCGGACTTCACGCGGCCGCAGTTCGAGATTCTGGAAGCCTTGGGCCAACGAACCGACCGTTTGATCATCACGCTGGCGGATGAGCCGACGGATGGCCGCGACGAACTCTTTGCGAAGTGCCGATCCACGGCGGCTCGGCTCCGTTCGTCGTTCCCGCGGGCCGCCGAAACCACCGTTGATACCGCTTCCACCATCGAACCGGCGTATGTCACACCGATTCGATCACGCTTATTCGGCAACCCGCGTGAGAAGCATCCGGCACCGTCCGCGGCGGGGTTGAGCGTCATCGCGGCGACCGGACCCGATAGCGAATGGCGGGCGATTGCCTTGCGAATCAAAGCCCTGCTGGCGAGTGGTGTCCGTCCCGGAGCCATTACCGTCGGCGTGCGGAGTTTATCGGAAGAAGGCGAACGCTGGTGCCGCGTGTTGCAATCGGCGGGGATTCCCACCTGGACGGAAGCGGGGGCGGCCCTGCGTCTGGAAGGGATCGTCAAATTTCTGATTGCCGCCCTGCAAACCGAAGTGGAAGACTGGGCGTATCCCCGCTTGATGTCCGTGCTCGGCTCGACATACTTCCGGCCACCGGCGCTGCGAAACACGGCCGAAGCCGATGCACGAGCCGCGTCTTCGGTCTTGCGGCAACTGCGGATCCCCGACAATCACGCCGCGATGATCGACATCGTCCGCCGGGTGGTGGCGACGGAATCGTCCGCGTCGCGCCGAGATGAAGACGCCCTCGAAGAAACCAGGGATGATCTCCAGGCCCGCGCGATTGCCGCGGAGCGTGTGCTGGGATGGTACCAGCAAACCACCGCCCCCCTGCGGCGCGAACACAGTCTGGGAGAGTGGATCGACGTCCTCGCGGAGTTCGCGTCCGCGGTGGGTATCGGCCTCGATCCCAACGCACCGGATGACAAACGGCTATGGGATCAGGTGCAGCGCGTCATGCGCGATGCCGCCGTCGCGGAAACCGAATGGACGGACACCCCCGCGGTCCTCAAACAGGACGAATTCCTGCAGGAATTGCGTGATCTGTTAGCCTCGGAAGAACGCGATCCACTCCCGGAGCACACCGGCTCCGTCCGAGTGTTGGCGATGGATCAACTCCGTCACGTCGATACGCCGCACCTGCTTCTTGTGGGACTGACCGAAGAAAGTTTCCCCCGCCGACGCGGCGACGATTGCCTCTTCAGCGATGCCGAGCGGGAACGTCTCGTCGCCCAGGGTTTGCCGCTGCGGCATGCGGCGTTGCATCAACAGGAAGAAGCCTTCTTCTTCTGGTCGCTGCTGATGCGGGCCACTCAATCGCTCACGTTGAGCTACGCCGCAGTCAATGTGCGCGGACAACCGGCGTTCGCCAGTCCGTATGTGATGGCCCTGCGGCGGCTGTTCGCATCCGGTGTCTTGCCGGTTCAGAACGAAGGCCAGTTGGACCCCATCCCGCCGCACGAAGAATCACTGACATCCGCGGATCGGCGACTCATCGCGATGGACGCCGCACGAACCGGTCGTGCGGGTTGGCTACGGGCTCTCGGGGAAACATCAACCACGCGGCCGATGATCACGAACGTGCTGGGTGCGATTGAAATGGCCATCGCGCGCTTCGAAACGAAAGGATTCACGGCTTACGAAGGGCGATTGGAACATCCGACGAACCAGCGCCGCTTGCAGGAGCGGTTCGGACCGAATCGACAGTTCAGCACGACCGAATTCGAAGCCTACGCGAATTGCCCATTCCGCTTCTGGTTGAGTGCGGTGCTCGACATCGAACCGTTGCCTTCCATGGAAGAAGGGACCAACCATCTTCGTCGCGGGGTGGTGGTCCACGATGTTCTTGCCGATCTCCGTTCCGAAATGGCCGGGATTGATCGGGAGGAACTGACGCAACGGTTCACCGCGCTGGCGTCCGAACGGTTACAGCGGACCATCACCGAAACCGAGTTGCAGCGAGCGCTCACACGGCTGGAAGAGCGGTTGCTCACCGACTGGGCATCAGCCTATTCGCAACAGTTCGACAACTACCGGCAACTCGTGCAACAGCGTTGGGAAGAGGGCTGGGACATCAACCGCACGGAAATTCCTTTCGGCGATGTCCCGCGGCGACCGAGTGAAAAAGGGCTGACACTCGCGCCCCCGTTGCACTTCAGCGATGGGACCGAAATGGTTCTCGTCCGCGGCCGCATTGATCGGGTTGATGTTGCGAAGATTCAGGGACGCACGGTTTATAACGTGATCGATTACAAGACCGGTCGCCCCCCACGGATTTCGATCGAAGATGTCCGTTCCGGCCGCGCGGTGCAACTCGTGCTGTATGCGTTCGCCGTCAAAAGTTTGGGGCTGGTCGCTGAGGATGCCTTGCCGTTTCAACTCGGTTACTGGGCCGTCCGCGAGACCGGTTTCAAAGCGGGATTGGCACAGCGCGGCCCGAAAGGCTTTACGCCACTCGACCAAGCGGTGTGGACGTCGCTCGAACAATTGCTGACTACGATTTTGCCCCGGCTCGCGGCGGGGATTCGCGCCGGGGAGTTCGTGGTGGACAATCCCGATGCCGATTGCACCGGGCGCTGTCCGTATCGGACGGTCTGCCGGGTCAACCAAATCCGTCCGCTCGCGGAAACGCTGCACAAGTACCGCTCGCCGCTGATTCAACCCGATCCCGAAGACGAGGACGCCTGACTGTATAAAGCCCCCGAGTGCCACGGCCGTTTCGGCCGTGCAATGGGCAACATGTTGGTGTGCCACTGGCTCCGCCAGTGTCCTCTCCATCAATCCCGAAAACCTTGATTCGAAGAAAAGACACTGGCAGAGCCAGTGGCACACAAAGCATAGTCAAATGGACGCAACAATCGTGCAGTGGCATGGATTATGGATTGGTTTGGAAGAGCGCGACGAGTTTCGTCCGATGCGTGACTGGCTGTCGCTATCCGCGCCCCAACTCATGCTGCATTTCGCACCAACCGTGGCAAACGTTCCAGACGTGTTAGCGACGGCGTCACCGCCGGAAATTATCATCATCGGCGAAAGCTGGCCCGATGAATTCACGGCTGATGACGTCTCAAAGTTGCTGACGATCGCCCCGTTGGCGCGAACGGTGTGCATCACCGGGGCATGGTCGGAAGCGGTCGGCCGCACGCGATCGCACTGGCCCCCCGCGTGGCGTGTGCCGTTATGGGATGCGATTCCCCGTCTGGAGCGCGAACTTTCAGCACTGGCGGCGTGTCGAACCGCCGCATCGGACGTCGCGGTCGATTTCCCCCCCGCGACGGCCAGCCGTCAGGAGACATGGCAATGGCAACAAGGCAACGCATCTTCATTACCGACCGACTCGGCATCCGGGCTGCGCGTCGATCTCCGCGAAATCGCTGATCCGGCGTATGCCGCCTGGCTCACGGAACAACTGCGATCCGCGGGGCAGACCGTCGCGCCGGAAGCCGCGGATGTCGTGCTGTTCGATGTCGAACCATGGTCGTCGACGTTGGCCGTGCATGTCCGCGATGCAATCGCACGGCATCCCCAGATCATTCCGATTGCACTCACCGGTTGGTCCACACCGGAACTCCGCCGCGAATTGCAGTCGCTCGGGATTGTGCATCTCGCCGACAAACTGAGTCCGCACTCATTGATCCGACTGATCCACCAAATCCTTCCGAGCCGCGACCGATTCTGAAAAGCGGTCTTCAATAGGAAAGCATAGGAGTCGGGGCAGGGGCCCCGACCTTTTATTTTCACCGGTAAAACAATCTTGCATAGGTCGGGGCCCCTGCCCCGACTCTTAAACGCGAGTTTGAAAACCGATTCCGAGAAACCGACGATGAACCCCACCCAACTCCGCAAACTCGGTCTGCCGGATGACGCCGTTCCCGAGGCCATTCGCGCGATTCAAACCGCGATTTCGTCCGGGGCGTTCAACAGCAAGCATGTGAAGTCTCTGCTGGCCGAGATCGTGGCCGATCCGGCGGCGCACATCGCCCACGAACACTTCGGTGAAGTGGCACAGCGGTTGCTGGAACCGCAGCCCGCGCCGTTGACGCCGATTCCGTATCGCACCTGGGGCAGCGAAATCGACTACGCAGCACATGCCCAGATGCGGCAGGCCTGCTCGCTACCGATGGCGGTAGGCGGGGCGCTCATGCCCGATGCCCACGTCGGTTACGGCTTGCCGATCGGTGGTGTGCTCGCACTGGAAGGGGCGGTAGTGCCCTACGCCGTGGGTGTCGACATCGCGTGCCGCATGAAGTTGAGCGTGCTCGACATTGCCCCGGACGAGATGGACCATCGGTACGAACGGTTCCGCGCGGCAGTCGAAAACGGCACGCGGTTCGGTGTCGGCGGCACGCACGAAACGCCACAGGACCACCCCGTGATGGACGCCGACTGGACCGTCACCCGTGTGACGCGCGAGCACAAGGACAAAGCCCGCAAACAGCTCGGCACTTCGGGATCGGGTAACCATTTCGTCGAATTCGGCGTCCTCACGGTGACCGAACGCGATGAGCAATTCGGTCTCGATGCCGGTTCCTACACGGCGCTCCTCAGCCACAGCGGCAGCCGCGGCGTGGGATCGTCGGTGTGCGATGTTTACAGCCGCATGGCGCAGGCGCGGTTGCCGCGTAAATATCAGGAGCTCGGTCGCCTCGCGTGGCTCGATATGGACGATGACGCCGGCCAGGAATACTGGGCGGCGATGAACCTGATGGGTGATTACGCCGCCGCGAATCATGCCGTGATCCATCGTTTGGTGACGAAGCTGCTGGGGGCGCGGGTCATCACCGGCGTGGAGAATCACCATAACTTTGCCTGGAAGGAAATGCACAACGGACGGGAAGTGATTGTCCATCGCAAGGGAGCCACCCCGGCGGCGGCGAATGTGTTGGGCATCATTCCCGGCACAATGGCCAGCCCGGCGTTTGTCGTGAAAGGCAAAGACCATCCGGAGAGTTTTGCATCGGCATCGCACGGGGCAGGGCGGTGCATGAGCCGGACCGCGGCGCGCGACAAGTACAACTTCCGCGCGGTGCAAAAAGATTTGCTGGCGAAGGGCGTGCGCGTGATTTCGGCCGGTTCTGATGAAGTGCCCTACGTCTATAAAGACATTCTGAAGGTCATGGCGGAACAGACCGACCTCGTGGAGACCATCGCGCGATTTGATCCCAGGATCGTGAAGATGAGCGACGACGGACGCGCTGAAGACTGAAATTCACGTCGGCGGGAGGTATTCCCCTGCGTTAGCGCCGTGCGTAAGCGCAAGCGAGTACATTAGTTGCACGCAAAAGAATCGCCGCACCTGCACGAAGGTCACTGCACTGTGTTGCCGCTCCTGCGTACAATGAAGAAGAAATCTTCATTGCACGGAGTGCTGCGCTATGTCATCGGAACTGAAGGACCTTCTGTCCGGCGTCGTTTCTGAATTATTGACGCGGTTTGAACGTTTGGAAGCTTTGGAGGCGGAAGTCGCGAAACTCCGCGAGGAGTCATCGGAACTAAGAAGCCTCTTTTCTGATTTGCAGTCCGCGTTAACCAAACGGCCCGAACCTGTACCGCCACCTATTAGCCCCGTTTCACAGCCCGCGGCCCGCGCCCCGGCGGACATACCCGCCCCCGTTATTCCTGTCGTGCTTCCCACTCCACCGGTTTCCAGTGAGCCGATTTTGCCGGTGGGGCGATCCGGAACGTTGCAGTCGTTTCGAGAACTAAGACAGTTTGTTTCTCCTGGTCAACCGGAGCCCACTCAAGATCGCGAGCCGGAACCGCGGTATATTGACGATCTCCCCAAGCGCCCGTTCGTCAAGTCGCTGCCGGCGACCGATGACGAGTTGCCGTTGATTGAAGAACGCTGCCGGTTGAAAGCCGACGCGTGTCGCTGGTCGGAACAACGGCGACGATTGGCAATGGCGAGCCCCGACTTTCGTGCCGAAGTGGAACCCAAAGACCGCGATCTGATCGCGCATGCGAAACAAATCCCGGATTGCTTCCTGTGGATGTCGCACCCCACGGCTCCGAATCCCAGCGATGCCGCGGAATGGCTGGGACTGGCCGGTTGTTTCGATGCGCTCGCGAATGCCGTGGGCCTGATGGAAAAGCTTCTCGAAGAAAACGAAGAGGGAAGCGATGTCTTTCAGCAAGCCGTCGATCTGCTGGCGGAAGCGCAGTCGGCCGTGCGGATCGCCGTCGTCCGCATGGATGGCCCGCCGACCGATCACGATCAAGCCCGTGTGTTCGGGTGGTTGAAAAACCTGGCCTCAAACCGGCAGATCTTCATCCGCCGCTTCATGCGACTTGATGATCCCGCCGAACCGACCCGCTGGGGCGACTTGAACATGCGGGTGATGGAATTGGCCGGCCGCTGGGATGAAGGCCGCCGCAAAGTGACCTCGCGGAAGAAGGTCCTCGGTCGGTTGCGCTATAAACTCGCCCAGGTGGGCAGCGCGGGCAAAGATGCCGCGGCGATGTGGACGTCGATTTCCGATGACGTGGAAGAACTCGTCAAAAGCGGCATGGCCCCCAGCAGTCTCGATCTCCGGGAACTCCTGATCGATCACGTCGAGCAGTTACCCGAAATGGCCGGGATGTCAGCGGGTTTCCAACTGACGATGCGTGAAATCGACAAGTATCTCGCGACGTCCCCCTCCCGCGATGAAGACGATGATAGCCCGGCATCGGACCCCCTCTTCAGCGAAGTCGCAGAGATGCTGGCGGGCAAAGCCGCAATCATCATCGGCGGCGAGCGGCGTCCCCATGCCGCGGAAGCCATCGAACGGGCGTTTCTGCTGTCGGAACTGATCTGGATCGACACGCGGGCCCATGAATCGACCGCGGGATTTGAGCCGTACGTCGCCCGCCCGGAAGTGGCCATGGTGCTGCTGGCCATCCGCTGGTCGAGCCATTCCTACGGCGAAGTCCAGGACTTCTGCCGCCAATACGGCAAGCCCCTCGTCCGTCTCCCCGGCGGCTACAACCCGCGTCAAATCGCGGCACAGATTCTCGATCAGTGCAGCAACCGGCTGACGGTGGGTTGATGATCGCGTTCGTTTAGCCGCGACCCGCCAGGGGAGCGCTGGTGTGAAGCGCACAACGCGGGTGGCGCGCTCCACGCGAGCGCTCCCCTACCGGGTCGCGGCTAAACGGTGTGGCTCACTCAAACATCCGCATCGCCGAACGAGTCCACAATCTTGAAGAGAGTCCTGGAGGCGTGGATCGGGCGGAAGAACTTGGCTGGATAGAGATAATCCTCGCCGGAACCGTCGATGACGCGGATCAGCCCCCTTGCCGTGGCACTGGCGTCGTGTCGAACTTTGTAGACTTTCAACGTCTCCAGATCGACGTAGCCCCCACTGTGGACGCAAACCACGTAACGGACTTGCGGCGACGTGATGCGCATCAGGCGTAGCAGCGGAGTCTTAGTCAAGGATGCACTTGATTTTGAAGTCTTTTTTCCCGATTCCATGTGCTTCATACCAGTGGACCTCAGCCTCGCATTCGTCACCGTTCTCCAACTCAACCCGGGCAATCCCTTTTCGTTTCCGCCAGGAACCAGAACCGTATTTCTTGCGGAGCCGGCCTCGAACCTCTGGTCGAATTCCCTGACCTGTGGCGATCGTTTCCTCATCGCGAATCTGACCGATGATCTTGAAGAACACTGCATGGTGCTCGATGAATCGCTCGGTAACGACCAATTCGCGGAGGGCTTCGCGATCGTGCTGAGTTTGCAATGCTCGCAGGTTAAATGCGTGGCGAGCTGCGACGTGGCCCTCCTGCTTCAATTTACAGAGCGAATCCTGGCGACGCAATCCGAATTGCCGTGCCATTGCCCGGCGCGGGTTCGATCACTTTACGGTGCCGCGACCATCTCGGGTGTCAGCAGTTTGCCCGCGGCGTGCTGTTCTTCGCGGATGATGTCCATCGGTTCGACGACGTCGTCGACTTTGGGGTCGAACAGATCGCCGATCAACAGGTCGGTGAGGTGGCCCTTCAGATGCGGGTAACGCTTCACGAAGCGGCCGAAGCTGAAGCCATCGTAGAACTCGCACACCAGCCGCCGCATGCGTTCCATGCCCTTGAGGTAATCCGGTTCCCACTTGCGAAGCTGCGTTTCGGAAGTATCCTTCTTGTCGAGGGCTTCGTTAATCGCATCCGCGGCGAGTTCCCCCGATTTCAAGGCGAGCAGCACACCGGAGGAGTAAAGCGGATCGAGAAAGCCGAACGCATCTCCCACGAGCACCCAGCCATCTCCCGCCACCTTTTTCGCCTTGTACGAATATTCTTTCTGCACACGGAACGGAGCGACGCGCTCGGCCCCTTCCAGGCGCGGTTGCAGTCCCGGACACCGTGCGACTTCTTCAAAGTAAATCTGTTCGTGCTCTTTCGTGGCCCGATTCTTGAAGAGATAGTCGAAATTGGCGACCACCCCCACGCTCACGATGTCGTCGTGCAGCGGGATGTACCAGAACCAGCCCTTTTTACCGGCCACCTGCAGAACGATCGTGGCTCCTTCGTCTTTGCCGGTGTCGCGGTACGCTCCCTTCCAATAAGTCCAGAGTGCCGCCTTTTTCAACTGCGTGTCCCATTGTCGTAGCTGGAAGTGGTCCATGAGCATCGCGCTTTGACCACTGGCATCGACCACGACCTCGGCAAACACTTCGCGGACGACTCCGTCATCTGTCGCCACGCGGACCCCAATCGCCCGCTGACCGTCGAACAAGACTTCGTGAACCTTGGCTCCTTCATGTACTTCCACGCCTTGTTCCGCGGCGTTCTTCAGCATCAGGTGGTCGAACTCGCTGCGGACGACCTGCCACGTTTGTGAGCACTCGTGGGGCTTGTTGTCCCAGAAGTAGAACGGCTCCGAGAGCTTGCCGTGCTGGGTGACGAACTGGACACTGTGTTTTTTGACGAAGTGGCTGCCCTTCATCTTGTCGAGCATCTTCAACCGGTCGAGCACCCAGTAAGTTTCCGGGATCAGCGATTCCCCAATATGAAAGCGCGGGAAACGATCGCGTTCAAAGAGGGTGACCTTCTTGCCGGTTTGCGCGACCAGGGTCGAAACCGTGGCTCCGGAAGGTCCGCCGCCGATCACAATCACATCCGTTCGATTCGTCGCCGCCGCAGACATCGGACGCTCCCTGTTGATAAAGTTGCATGCGGCATCGGCCGGATCGTGCCGGACCGCAGCCCATCCCCTTTGTAGTATGATCGGCAAAACAATCTATCGTCAAGACAACAGTTGTTTTGACGTCTATTTTTCGTCAACAATTTCCGCTCCGTTTCAGCAGGGGGGAAATTGGCGACATCACTCGAAGGGGTCAGCCCCCTTGCCGATCACCGGATCGGCGAACGGATCCGTAGCAGCAGGCGTGGACGCTTCCCGCTCGGTGATGGCTGATGCCAATTGCGGGCGGGTACCGTAAAGAATCCCGTTTTCATCGAACAGCAGCACGACATTAATGTGCCATCGCTCGTCTTGACCCTGCTGCCAGACGTCGCAGTAGTAAGTCGACTTGCTGTCTCCGGAGCTGAAATTGCCGATGACGCCGGCTTGATCCAGGCGTTTGAGAACATCGTCGCGGGGCGTGCCAAGCGGTGCGATTTCGAGGATTTTCGCGGTTTGCTCAGCCGCCGGGAGAGGACAGGAAATCAATCCCGGCGCGGGCGTCATCTGGCAACCGGCAGCGCTGCCGATGACGATGGCGGCAGCGATAAACAGCCCCAATTGTCGCATGATTGCCTTCCTACAGAATCAGTTCGCGCGACGGTTTTGTATGCCGAGAGTCGAAATCTGGTCAAGATCGCCCCGGATCAATGCCACTTTCCACACCAGATCGACAAGCGCAAAAAACAAGCACGACAGCCTTGTATTATGGCAATTTTAGAAAACCACCTGTCGCAGCAACTCCGCACTTAAATCTCAGTCGAGGCGAAAAACACGACTGAAAAATGAGTTGCGACTTGGATTTTGCGAAGTGCCACATTCTCAGGCACACGACTTGCGATTCAGGCACACCGGTCATTTCATTGGCAAGACGTGCTGACGAGAGGGTACGTGCCAAGCTTTCCGGCCCCTGAGTAGCCCCGGTAACCTCCGGAGGGATGCCTGGGTTGGGCTTCCCAAGTGCTCGATTCGATTTCCAACCGTAGACGCTTCAAGGAGATTTGCAAATGCAGGCGAGAGTGTGGACTGGCTGGCGACCCGCGATGGCGGCCGCCCTATTGGGCCTCTTGTGGCTGACGCCGTTGGCGAACCCCACCTTCGCACAAGATACTCCAGCGGAAACAAAACCCGCTGAGGCGGCTGCCCCGGCGGAGGCCACGCCCGCGGCTCCGGCAGAAGCTCCCCCCGCCGCACCTGCTCCAACCACCGAAGAAACGCTCGCCAAGCTCACCGTCGGCCTCGACACCATGTGGGTCATGGTCGCCGGCATGCTGGTGTTCTTCATGAACCTCGGCTTCGGTTGCGTCGAAGCCGGGATGTGTCGCGCTAAGAACTGCGTGAACATCCTCTCAAAGAACTTCATCGTGTTCGCGGTCACCTCGGTCGCCTACTGGTTCGTTGGCTGGGGCATCATGTTCGGCGGCGACGGCGGCGTCGAACACGCCGACGACTACATCGGTAAGACCGGCATCCTCATGGTGTCCGGTGCCGACAACAGCCCGGCCGTTGGTCCCGCTTACAAGGGTGATTACGGTTCGATTAACTGGACCGGCGTGCCCCTCGCAGCGAAATTCTTCTTCCAACTGGTCTTCGCCGGGACCGCCGCGACGATTGTTTCCGGTGCCGTGGCCGAGCGGATCAAGTATCTCTCGTTCATTGTGTTCAGTGTGTTCATGGCGGTCGTCATGTACCCGGTGACGGGACACTGGATCTGGGGCGGGGGCTGGCTGGCCGACTACGGGTTCTGGGACTTCGCCGGTTGTGCTGTCGTGCATTCTGTCGGTGGTTGGGCCGCCTTGACGGGCATCATTATTCTGGGCCCCCGCATCGGCAAGTATGGTCCGAACGGTAAAGTGAACGCCATTCCCGGCCACAGCATGATGGCCGCATTCATCGGCTGCTTCGTGTTGTGGCTCGGCTGGTTCGGCTTCAATCCGGGCAGCACGATGAGCATGGCCGATCCAGGCTTGGTGGCAAAAATCGCGATCAACACCAACGCGGCCGGTGCCATGGCCACGCTCACGGCAACAGCCACGGCGTGGTTGTTCCTCGGCAAGCCGGATATCGGCATGACGCTCAATGGTTGTCTCGCCGGTCTGGTCGCGATTACCGCGCCCTGTGCCTGGGTCAGCATGACCGACTCGCTGATCATCGGTGCTGTTGCCGGCGTCTTTGTCGTCTTCTCGGTCATGATCTTCGATCGGCTGAAGTGTGACGATCCGGTGGGTGCCACCAGCGTGCATCTGGGTTGTGGTACCTTGGGTTGCATCGCGATCGGACTGTTCGCGGAAGTTCCCGCCGCAGGGGCCCTGGCTCCCGCGGCCGGCCTGTTCCACGGTGGCGGCATGGACCAACTGATCAAGCAATTGGTCGGCGTCGGAGCCGTCGGTGCTTACACGGTTGTCGTGTCCGCCATCTGCTGGTTCGTCATCAAGGCCACGATCGGCCTGCGGGTTGATGCTCACGAAGAAACCGGTGGCTTGGACATCGGCGAGCACGGCAACGAAGCGTACGTCGGCTTCGTGATGCAGGCCCCGACGCACTAGCAATCTGGTGACGAAACTCCAGTCGGCAAGACGCGGACTGAGGTGGTTACGGATGACCCGTTTGAAGCAAGAACCCGGCCTGAATCTTCAGGCCGGGTTCTGCTATTTCACAGAAGTGAAAACATCCGGTGAGCGGCCAGGCGCGAGCCGCCGGTTCCGAAATGAATCCAAGAACCGGCGGCTAGCGCCTGGCCGCTCACGGAGACGAATCAGAACTGCCGCAGAAAGCGGATATCATTCTGGTAGAAGAGACGGATATCGTCGATGCCGTGTCGCAACATGCAGAAGCGGGCGATGCCTAAACCAAATGCGAAGCCGCCGTATTCTTCGGGATCGTAGCCGACCGATTGCAGCACGTTCGGGTCGACCATGCCCGCGCCGCCGAGTTCCAGCCAGCCGTTCTTCCACCGCACGTCCACTTCGACGGAGGGTTCGGTGAACGGAAAGAAGGACGGGCGGAAACGGACTTCCGTGTCGCCGCCGAGATACGCCGCGGCGAACATGCGGAGCACGCTTTTCAGCGACGCCATCGTGACATCGCGGCCGATCATCAGGCCTTCCATTTGATGGAACATGACGTGATGCGTGGCGTCAATGTCATCCGGGCGATAGACGCGGCCCAGGGAAATCACGCGAATCGGTGGCTGGCGCTGCTCCATCACGCGGATCTGTACCGTGCTTGTTTGACTGCGTAACAGAACCGGTTTCCCGGACGCCGTGCAGGCGGCCGCCAGATAGAAATTATCGAGCGGATCGCGCGCCGGGTGTTCCATCGGAATATTCAGCGCGTCGAAATTGTGGCGTTCGTCTTCGAGTTCGCGATCATCGACCACTTCGAAACCGAAGCGGGCCATGATCTGCTGGAACTCGCGGACGGTTTGCGTGAGCGGATGCAAGCGGCCCAATTCGGGCAACGTTCCGGGCAGCGTGAGATCGATCGCGGTCGCCGCAATTTTCGGCTTCGCAACAATCGCCTGCCGGGCTTCGAGCGCGGCTTCCACGGCGGTCTTCACGTCGTTAAAGCGTTTTCCAAGAACGGGGCGTTCTTCCGGCGTGGCTTTGCCGAGCAGCGATTGCAGGTCTTTGAGACGACCTTGCTTCTTGCCGAGGAACTCGATACGGGCCTGTTCGAGGGCCGCGGAGTTCCCCGCCGCGGCAATGGATGCCAGCGCGGCTTGTTCAAACTCGGCGAGTGCGGTGATCGGGTCCATGCACGCCGTTCTCATTGAGCCCTCCGTTGTCCGCAACGGAGGAATCGGTGTCCGTTCACGTAAGAAACCCCCGGTTGAAGACAACCGGGGGCTAAGTGTGCATTGCCGTTCGATCGCGCTGTGAAATCAAACCGCTTGCAGAGCGGATTTCACCGTAGCGACGACTTCCGCGAAGACTTCCGGCGCGTGGATCGCCAGTTCGCTGAGCGTTTTGCGGTTCAACGTGATGTTCGCCAGCGTCATGCCGTGAATCAGTTCCGAATACCGCAGGCCGTGCATCGTAGCGGCAGCGGTCAAACGGGTAATCCACAGAGCCCGGAATTCGCGCTTGCGGTTCCGACGGTCACGGTACGCTACGCACCGCGATTTGACGACCCCTTCCTTGACGGTCCGGATCAGATTCTTGCGGGCGCCGAAGCGACCCTTGGCTTCACGGAAGAGACGCTTGTGAGCTTTATGACGAGCAACACTGTAACTGATACGCATGACACGGGCCGCTTTGTTCACACGGAACCGATCGCACCCCGAAGGAAGCGATCGACAAAAAAGAGAAATCCGAAGCAACAGCCCACAGCGGAGTCCACTCCACCGCAGACGGAAAACACTACTTCATCGGTGCCAAACCTTCACGAATCTTCAGAGCCATGGCCCCGGTGAGAATCGTGTCGCCCCGCAATTGGCGTTTTCGCTTGGCGGTTTTGGAACTCAGAATGTGACCACGACCGGCAGAACGAGCAATGGCTTTGCCGCTCGCCGTGACGGTGAATCGCTTCTTCATTCCCTTGTGGGTCTTCAACTTCGGCATGACAAGACATCCTGACTCAAGTACCCGAACGCCCCCATCATCGGCATGACGCCAAGACGGGGATCGGGAATTCTAGCGGAAGCGGGGGTGAGATTTCCAGAGACCGGCCCCGAAATTCTCACCGTAAACTGATTCCGGGCTATGCCTTCGGGGTCAGAACGGCGGTCATATTGCGGCCGCCTTCCAGACCCGGGGACTTTTCGACCTTCGCGACATCTTCCAGTTGAGCGATGATCGCCGCCAGAATTTCCCGGCCGCGATCGTGGTGCGCGTTCTCCCGGCCGCGGAAAATGATGTTCAACTTCACTTTATCTTTGTGCGACAGAAACTCGCGCGCCTGCTTCACCTTGAAATCGATGTCGTGCTCGCCGGTTTTCGGTCGGAGACGAATCTCTTTCAACTGCACCTGATGTTGCTTGGTGGAGTTGGAGTGCTTCTTCTTCTGCTCGTACTTGAACTTGCCGTAATCCATGATCCGGCACACCGGTGGGCGCTCCGTGGGAGCCACTTCCACCAGGTCCAGACCCACGTCAAACGCGGTGCGCAGTGCATCGGCGGTGGGAATCACGCCGAGCATTTTTCCTTCGTGATCGACCACCCGAACGGGCGAAAGACGGATTTGATCATTGATGCGATGCGTCGTTTCGATTGCAAAACTCTCCCTGGTTCAACCATTGCGGTGAGGGGAGGTGTTCCGTCGGCCGATCAAATCCCTCCACTGACCCCACGCGCACGAATTCACTAGAATTAACGCGGAAACCTCGGCGTGTCAAGAACTTCAACCCGTTCGGCGCCGTTCTGGGCTAACTTCAGTCGCTCCGGCTGCCGGGTACGACAACCCTAATTCCGCCATTTTTTTCGCAATGACATCCCGCGGCTTGGTTAAAGTCTGTCCCATCGTGATGGCTTTGTGTCCCTTCAAAACGCCGGGAAACGCCCGAAACAGAGGGGTTCCTTCGACAAAAACCTCCGCCCCGTCGTTGCGCTCGGATTCCGTCATGATGACATCCCCCACCGCCAACGTGGAAAGTTCGCCCGCGGTGAGTTTGCCGTGCGCCAGATGCACCACCAGTTCCACCGCTGCCCGCTGAACTCCTGTCTCTAAATTCAGCAACTGGCGCGGATCGATCGCTTTCTTGGTATATGCCGACCAGGAATCGGACGACAGCTTCCCCGCCAGCGGCTCAATCGTATTGAAAGGGATGCACAGGTTCATAATCCCGCGGACTTCGCCCATCGACACTTCAAAACTGATCAGCACGATGACTTCGTTCGGCGGAACGATCTGCACGAGTTGAGGATTGCTCTCGACCTGTGCGACCCGCAACCCCAGCGAGCAGATATTGGACCACGATCGTTCCAAGCCCTGGATCGCCAACCCCGTAATCCGCGAGACGAGTTGCAATTCGATCTCCGTCAGCGGCCGTCCCGGAAAGTCATTGCTCGCTTCTTTTCCGCCGCCGAGCA
The DNA here is from genome assembly GCA_021732785.1 of Planctomycetaceae bacterium. Classification (GTDB taxonomy): domain Bacteria; phylum Planctomycetota; class Planctomycetia; order Planctomycetales; family Planctomycetaceae; genus DSVQ01. Next base: position 50,510 of record JAKFUG010000011.1, on the reverse strand, counting down.
AGCGGTCGATGATCGGAAAAATAATCGATGGATTGAGGTCGAGAATGATGTGCCCTTCCAGCCCCTCGGACGCGAGGAGGTTGAAGCAGGTCGGGTTTTCCAGACTGAAAACGAACTCGCTGTAGGTGAGCTGATCGACGCTGATGAGCTTCACTTCGATAATGGCGCGGAGCATCCCACTGAGGCCGGCACCGAACTCGCGGCTGAACCCTTCGTGCAGCGCCTGGAAGGCGCGCATCTGCTCTTTGCTGACGCGCTCGGGGCGTTTGAAGTCGTAGACGCTGATTTGCGAGCGGAACTCATCCCGCCGGGCGTTCGAGACCGTGTGCTGCGGTTGCAACCCCGGATCGAGCGCGGCCAGCAGCGATTCGACTTCTGATTGACTGAGGACATCGCCCATCCGTGGGGTCTCCCGGAGGGAGAGGGGGCAGGTGATCGGTGATGGGTGGTAGGCAGAACAGGAATCGTATCCGCCTGCCTACCACCCATCACCTGCCACCGACCAACTACTCCCGTACCTGTCCGTCGCCGCGGACGATCCATTTGTAACTGGTTAACTCGCGGAGGCCGCAGGGGCCGCGCGCGTGGAATTTATCGGTGCTGATGCCGATCTCGGCACCGAGGCCGAGTTCGCCACCATCGTTGAACCGCGTGCTCGCATTCACCATCACCGCGGAGGAATCCACGAGCGCCACAAACCGCTCCGCCGCGCGGAGATCATTCGTGACAATCGTGTCGGTGTGCTGCGAACCATATTGAGCAATGTGGTTGATCGCGTCATCGATCGAATCGACGATGCGCGACGAGATGATCTTGTCGAGGTATTCCGTGCGGTAGTCATCGTCGGTGGCCGACTTGGCCCACGGAATCGCCGCACAGGTTTGGACACACCCGCGGACTTCGATTTTCTCTGTGGCAAACATCGCGGACATCATCGGCAGAAACCGGTCCGCAACCGCCGCGTGAATCAGGACGCACTCGGCGGCGTTGCACACCCCCGTCCGCTGGCACTTCGAGTTTTTCAAAATCTCGAGCGCCATCTCCAGATTGGCGGCGGCGTCGACATACACATGACAGATGCCATCAAAATGCTTGATCACCGGCATGGTCGCTTCGGCGGCAACGCGCTCAATCAGCGACTTGCCGCCGCGGGGAATCGTCACATCAATCAACCCGCGGAGTTTCAGCATCTCGCCGACGACTTCCCGATCAGGGGTCGCCACCAGTTGCACGGCGTGTTCAGGCAATCCAGTTTCAATCAACGTGTCTTTGAGAATTCGGTACAGCGCGACGTTGCTGTGCAGGGCCTCCTTACCGCCGCGGAGAATCACGGCATTGCCGCTCTTCACACACAACGCGGCGGCGTCGGCCGTCACATTCGGGCGGGATTCGTAGATGAAAAAGACAACCCCGAGTGGAACGCGGACCTTCTGCACGCGCAATCCGTTCGGCCGCGAATACCCTTCGATGCTTTCGCCGACCGGGTCGGGCAGGGCGGCGACATCCCGCAAGGCCTCGGCGATTTCAGCAATACGGGCGGGCGTCAATCGCAGCCGATCGATTGCCGCGGAAGTGAGACCGAACTCCGGGGCACGGGCGACATCCTGCTCATTGCGCGACACAATTTCCGCCGTACGCGCGACGAGAGCATCGGCGGCGGTATGCAACCAGCGCTGTTTCATGGCACCCGAGACCGACATCAATTGCCGCGAGGCCGCGCGGGCGCGTTCCGCGGTTTGCCGGGCATAGTCGGCGTGATGGGTCATGACGGACGATCTCCTCTGCGCGAAATATCGTGGTGAACGCCGAAACTGTCAATCCCGGCTGACACGGCGAGCTAGGTAAATGTTCGCGACCCCGGTGGTTGAGTCCGGGGTCGCTTTGAAATCAGGGGTGGTCAGCCGCCGGTTACAGCGTTTCCTCGATTTTGGCGATCTCGTACTTTTGCGTTCCGCGCGGAGCCTGAAATTCGACGACATCGCCCACTTTCTTGCCCATCATGGCGGTGGCAAGCGGGCTGGTCGTCAAAATTTTCTGGATGTCGCTGTCATAGTCCTCTTCGCCCGGGCCGACGAATTCGTACTTTTCCATGTCATCGAACTTCAAATCCTTGACGGTCACCCGGGTGCCGAACGTCACCACGCCTTTGGGGAGCGTCGATTTATCGACGATATAGCAACCGGCGAGTTTGCCCCGCAGCGAATTGATTTTCGCCTGCATCATCCCCTGGCGCTCGCGCTGGCCGTGGTACTCGGCGTTCTCTTTCAGGTCGCCTTCGGAACGGGCTTCCGCGATGGCTTCCGCGATCTGCGGCATCTCAACGTCTTCGAGATGCCGCAATTCTTCCTTGAGCTTGTCGTAGCCTTCGCGGGTAATGGGTTGTTGATCCATGCCCGATACTCCTTCTCATGCGATGCTTGTGTCCGGCGTTCCACCATTCGGTCGGAAACTCGGACACGGCGAGGTTAACAGGGCGTGTTTCCGTGCCCTGTTAAAAGAAAAGGGACGGGCGACACACGTGTCGTCCGTTCCTGGGACTGCTTCAGCGACTTTCATTATAGCGGCCAAGGAACGGAAAGCTACCCGTTTTTCGCGGCTGGCTCACGGTGCTGTTGGCTCGACCAACGGCAAAAACGGCAAGAGCTCGATTTCAATTCCAGGCAACAGCCGCGATGTCAGTCGGTCTTGATGTGTAAATTCATGGCTCCCGTGAGAATCGTAGACTTCTAACAGCCGTTCTTCAGGATAAATGATCCACACTTCTTCAACGCCGTAACGAAAATACTCGCGTCGTTTGCGAGCCAGTTCGTCAGCAAAATTACCGGGGCTGACGACTTCGACGGCGATATTCGGCGCGATCGCCCAATCGCCACGATAGGGTTGCGGCTTATCCAGCGGCCAGCGCGCCACAGAAACAAAGGCAAGATCGGGACGGCGACGAAGATTTTTCGCAGAATCCAGAACGAAGACCATCTCCAAATACCAGCAGCCGAGCGCCAATCGACGGCAGTCGGCGGCAATCATCTCCATGAGGCGGTTGGAAACCGCAATCGCCAATGCACTCATCCGCTTCTCGACGATGCGACCGTATTCGATTTCCCACAAGGCATCGGGATGGGACAACGCGCCGATGATTTCCTCGTGCGAAAGCGCTCGCGGTTCGATGAGATCAGCGGTGGACATGACAACCTCGAAAAACGGCGTTGATCAACCTGTTCAGCTTATCATGCCCGCCCTGCGACGTGTAGACGAATGTCCGTGTTTTCAGGATCGGAGTACATCCGGCATTTGGTGGGGAACATCCGTGAACAATTCCAGACTCCGCAGCCCCAACGGGGCGACATTCGATAGCCCAGCCCGAGGTCTTCCGAAGGGCTGGGTTCGTGATCGCATGGCACACGCAGGCTCAACGGGGCGTGACTCTTTCATGCGTTTGTCGCGCCCCGTGGGGGCTTGGCAAGGTCTTTCGATCCATTGACCCAGGGCTACGCGAAGACGCTGCGCCCAGGGCTATCGAATCACGCCCCCTTCGGGGCTGAAGGCCAACCATTTCGTGACCACCAATTACCCAATGCACCCTCAGGATCGCAACGGGCCCCCGACGGTGACCTGTCGGAAGGCCGTGCGGTCATGACATCACACGTTGTGCCACTGGCTGTCTTTGGCGGAATCGAGCACGGCGTCGCACACTTTTTGCGTTTCGAGGGCGTCGCGGAACGTTGGGCCGATCGATTCGCCCTTGGCGACACCTTCGAGGAAGTCGGCGACCTGATGGACGAAGGTGTGTTCGTAGCCGATCTGCAAGCCCGGCACCCACCATTGCTTCATGTAGGGGTGATCGCCATCGGTGATGTGGATCGACCGCCATCCGCGGAGGGGGCCTTCGTCTTTATAGTCGAACCATTGCAGGCGGTGGAGATCGTGCAGATCCCACTTAATGCTGCCGTTTTCGCCGTTAATTTCAAAGGTGTAAAGCGCCTTGTGACCGCGCGCATAGCGGGTCGATTCAAACAGCCCGAGCGAACCGTTGCCGAAGCGACACATGAACGTGCAGGCGTCGTCGATGCCGACCTTTTCCACCTTGCCTGTGAGGGTGTGCTTGCGTTCTTTCACGAACGTTTCGGTCATGGCATTAACGGTGCTGATGTCTCCGTTCAACCAGATCGCCGTGTCGATGCAGTGGGCCAGCAAGTCACCCGTCACACCCGACCCCGCCGCGGCGACATCCAACCGCCAGAGCGCCGTCCCTCCTTGCGGCAGATCGGCGGAAATCGTCCAGTCCTGCAGGAAGTTGGCGCGGTAGTGGAAGATGCGGCCGAGGCGGCCTTCGTCGATCAATTGCTTGGCGTACGTCACCGCAGGAACCCGGCGATAGTTGTACCAGACCGTGTTCAGCACCTTGGCCTTTTCGACGGCCTGGCACATCTCTTCGCCTTCCGCGACGTTCATCGCGAGAGGCTTTTCGCAGAGAATCATCTTGCCGTTGGCTGCGGCGGCAATCGCCATGTCTTTATGGAGATTGTTCGGCGTGCAGATGTCGATCGCGTCGATGTCTTTCCGCTCGACGAGCTTCCGCCAATCGGTTTCGACCGAGGCGTAACCCCACTGGTCGGCAAACGCCTTCACCTTGTCGGCGTCGCGGGCACACACGGCCTGCAGCACCGGCGTGTATTCGGTCTGGAAGAAATTCGGCACGCGACGGTACGCATTCGAGTGCGTCCGGCCCATGAATCCGTACCCAATCATGCCGATGCGAAGTGGCTTGCCCATTAGCGGAGTCCCTTATCCTTCAAAAGTTGATCAGCCCAGAGTGCGTCATCGTCCGCGAGCAGGGACGTTGGGGGACGAGTGTAATCGATCCGCAAATGAAAGGCACCGTCATCGTAGGCAGCGTCGAGTACGGCCTGTAAATCCAGCACGATATCGGGTTCACCCGTTCGCAGCGGGATGGCGACACGGGGTAACCGCTGCCTTGTGCGGATGGGGTAGAACTCGTACTCGCGAGCCGGTGCACGCACAACATTGACGAGATACTCGGAACGCCCTCGCTCGCGCACCACACCCGAAGGAACTTGGCAAATATTCGGGCCTCGGCGAATGAGATCGACTTCCACGAGATGAACACCTGCATGGCGGCACTCTCGCTGTTTTCGTCGATACTGAGCGCGACCTGCTTTTCCATATTTGTTCGAGGGACTCACGAATTCGATTCCCGATACCACGCGCCGTCCGGCAGCATCGAAAATCTCCAGAAATGGCTCCTGAATCTCGATTCGGCGTCGACGAATTCTAACAGCGGTATCGGCGACCTCTGCAGTCGTTCCATTTTCCTGTTGCGGAGGGTGGCGAGTTGGCTGGAGCAACGTCACATCGGGTAAGATCGCCTCACCCGGCATGCTCAACCACACCCGTTGTCCAGCACTGGCGAAATAGCCACGGCGTTCCAATTCGGGCTGGAGGTACGTCATTGTCGTTATGGCCAAGCCCAGGTGAAGACTTGGCCATTCCGCGGGATCTTCAAGATACGGGTCCATTCCTGGAAACGGGCTGGGCATGATGGCGGTGTCCGACGAGTCAACTTACCCCGAGTTAACGCCTTCAGTGTACCAAACGTGAGGGACTGTCGCCGCAGGCGTTTCCGACTGATCTTGCCATAAGCGATGCCCGTCCGCTACACACCGTTTTCGTCCAAGCTTGCAGACACTTTTGAGCCAACACACGGTCGACGCGGGCCCGTTCGTCACCGCTGGGAACCGTTGTATGCCGCGTCAGTTTGTGTCACGCCGGATCTGTTTGAAGAGGGCGCTGGCCGTCCTGGCAACGGCGGCGGTATCCGGATGCGGCACGATTCTTCACCCCGAGCGCCGGGGGCAGAACGCCGGACCGATCGACTGGAAAATCGCGGCACTGGACGGGTTGGGCCTGCTGTTCTTTTTTATTCCCGGGGTGATCGCGTTTGCCGTCGATTTCAATAATGGCACGATTTACCTACCGCCGGAAGACTGTGCGAGCCGCGGTCGAAAAGCCGACGGCAGGCCGCTCATCTCGCGGCGGATACCGCGTGGCCAACTCTCACGCCCCGGTGTGGAAGCCCTTGTCGCAGAGCATCTTCGGCGTCCCATTGAACTGGGGCCGGGACAGTATGAATCGCGACCACTGCAGCGCCTCGATGATTTCTGGATGACGCATGACGAGTTCGTCACCGCAACGAATGGTGCTCCGCCGGGCCGGCCGGCCACCGCAGCGTGAAGTTCATCGAAAACGCCAGTCGGTGAAACTCGCCCCGATGCGGCGTGACGGAATGCCAGACGTAGGCGGGGAAGATGAGCATCAGGCCCGGTCGCGGAAAAACCTTGACGTGATCGCGATGACACACGGCGGTCAGGTTGGCATTGAAACGCGGATCGTGGAGCAGCAGCACTCCGTCGCCGGCCTCGAAATAGTCTTCGCCGTCGGCCGGATGGATGGGCGGTCGATTGGAATCCGCAGTGCGGGCATAGTAAATGCCGATCAGGTCGGCCTGGTGATTGTGAACAATCGTAGACTCTCCGCGGCCCATGCGGTTGCTGAAGAGTAAAAGATCGATCCCCTCTGCTCCCGCGATTCCCTCGGCGTCCAACCAGCGTTTCACCCCGGTGATGAACATGGACCGGAGCTGATCAATCGCCGGCACGGTGTCTGCCAGACGCAGCAAATTCAGTGCGTCGGGGTGCATGTTGAACCGGTCGTCGAGTTCCGGTCGGCGCTCGAGCAGATCGCAGAGCTCCGCATTCAACGGGTCGGTGTCCGGGAATTGGATTGTCACCACCCGCGTCGGGAAAAAGGCATAGTCCGTCACTTCCATCAGCCAACCTCTTCACCTTTGAACACAATACACCCGGCGCTGGCGCTTCGGGCTCGTGAATGCGATTACCGCTGCATGTCGCGTGGTGAAGCATCACCCGCTTCCAGGCGATCGTATTTCTGGAGGCGACGGTCAGCATCGAATGTCGGGCGGGGCAGGGCGGTCATCGCGGCTTGCAGGTCCGCCTCGGTCAACTCATCCCGACGGCGACACACCGCGCGAAACACCGGCAATCCCTGTTGCAGCGCGAGGATTTCCCGGCGCGTGCGACCTTGTGGAGCATCCGGCCAGCGTTCCGTGTGCTCCGTCACCGTGAAGAATGAAGGGAGAATGGACCGCATGTACCTGGCATACGCCGGGTTGTCGGTCTGGACGATGAACAGTCCACCCGGTTGCAGGCATTGATGCACCAGCGCGAGAAACTCCGGAACGATCAATCGCTTCTTGATCTCGCGGCGATCGTAATACGGCTGCGGGTGATAGCAGTGAATCTCGCCGATGCTGCCGGGGGCGATGTAATCGCGCAGCAATTCCCGACCGCCGATGACGGCGATGCGGACATTCGATAAGCCGCGCTGATTCGCCCGCCGTGTGAAGTAACGGATCACCACGGGAAGAATATCGACCGCGAAATGATCGACATCGGGACGAGCCAGCGCACTCGACAAAGTGGAGCGTCCGTTGCCACAGCCGAGATCGAGCAGCACCGGCGCGATTCGGCCGAACATCGCGGAGAAATCGAGCGGTCCCGGCGGCGGTAAGCGTTTGACGGCCGTTCTGGCCCATTGGTCTTCTGGAAGAATCGCTCCCGGAATCGGGACACCGAATTCGGCTTCCCGTTCCGTGTTCTGACCGTCATTCACGGGCCGACCATCCTACTTGCGGGACGTTTTCTTCTTCCGAACGGTGCCCGGAGTGCGACGCGATTTGGAAACTCCCGTCTGCGATTCGGCCCGCAACGGCGCGAAGATTTCGCTGTCACTGGAAAAAGACAGCATATCGCCCGTCTCCAGATGATACACCCACGCATGCAACGTCAGTTCTCCGCGCTGCAACTTCGCGGCGACCGCGGGATGCGTTTGCAGGTTTTCAAGCTGCACCAACACATTTTCCTGGACGGCGGCGTTCAACTGAATCTCACCGGTGAGCTGCGGGTAATTCTCGGTCACGATCCGCCGTGTGGCTTCCGCTTGCCCCAACCATGAGCGAACCAAGGGCAAATTGTCCGTCGATTTCTGATCCAGCAGCGCCCGCATCGCCCCGCATTGGGAATGACCGCAGACGATGATGTCGCTGACGTTCAAAACAGACACGGCATATTCGATCGTGGCCCCTTCGCCCCCATTCGAGGCCCCGTACGGCGGCACAATGTTCCCGGCATTCCGCAAAGAGAAGAGTTCGCCCGGGCCGGCCTGCAGAATGAGATTGGGATCAATCCGTGAATCCGAACAACTGATAAACAACGCGCTGGGACTTTGTCCCTTCGCTAACTTCTGGAAATACTCCCGTTCCTGATCGAAAACTTTCGTCCGGAATTGATGCATGCCTTTCAGCAAATGATCCACGGAGGCCCCTTTACCTGAAGAAGAAGAGAAGAACCACGGAAGAGACTGAAAACACGGCAGAATACCGGAAGGAGGAGCATCCAACCAAGGTCAGAGTCGCCTCGGTCACTCTCTTGCCTTCGTCTTTTTCCGTGTGCTCCGTATATTCCGTGGTTCCTCTCCGGATTCCCGTTACGCACTATGCGGCGCGGTGTAAGCGGCGCTGCGCTTCCTGCAGCGTGACGAGCGTGTGAATGTTTCCGACCACCGGTTGCGATTCGAATTCGCCGTCCTGCGGGTCGATGTGCATTTGAATGGGGCACGTCGGCGACAACATCGTCGAGATGACCTTGCCGCTGACTTCGGAGTAGGGGACCGACGTCAGTTTGAAGCGTTGCAGAATCGTCGGCAGCACCGTCTTCATAATCAGCATGGCCAAGGGAGCACCGATGCACATCCGCGACCCGGCCCCGAACGGCAGGTAGGCATACGGCGACGGATTCAGATCGAGCCAGCGCTCAGGGCGGAAGGCTTCCGGATCGGGGTAGAGTTCCGGCAGATGATGCGTGATGAACTGGCTGAAAATCACCCCCGACTGGCACGGAAGCGGGAACGGCCCCAGTTGCGTCGGCTGCATCGTCATCCGTTGCGAATACGCCGATGCCGGCAACACGCGCATGCTTTCCTTGATAATCCGTTCCATCACCGGCAATTTTTCGGCCGCGTCCCATGTGGGAAATCCGCCCGAAAGTTGCGACCGCAGTTCGGCATGCAACCCCTGCATCACCGACGGATGCTGCGCGATGAGGAAGAGCGTCCATGTCAGCGAATGGGCCGTGGTGAGGTGTGCCGCCGCGAAAATCAGCGCGGCCTGACCGACCAGTTGGTCGTCACTGATACTGCCCTGATCATCGTGGGCCTGCAGAATCATCGACAACATATCGGGACCGCCCGTGCCCGTGCGCCGTTGTCGGATCAGGCTCGCGATCTCGACTTCCAGTTCGTTGGCAAAATCGAGCAGTTCATCGTACCGCCCGCTGATTTCCGGCGACGAAATGTAAGCCCCCATTCCCAACTCGTGATTGAGATGCACCCAGTGATCGATCATCCGCCCGATGCGGTAAGCGAGATCGGGATTATTCATGCCGAACAGAATGCTGCTGGTCAGTCGCAGCATGAACTCGGTCATGTCGCGGGCAATGTCCCGTTCCTTGCCCGGTTGCCAATCCGCGAGCATCTGTTCGACATGCAGTTTGATCGCGGGGAGATATCCCTGAATCGCCTTCTTGAGGAAGGCATCCATCACCATGCGGCGTTGTTGTTTGTGCTCGTCGCCGTTCATGCTGAGCAGGCCGGAGGTCAGCCGCCGTTGCGACGAATTCCGGCTGCCACGAATCGCAAAGAAGCGGGAATGATACGTCTGGCTATCGCTGAGAACCTGATGGTTATATTCCGGTCCGAACGCGAAATAGATTTTCGTCCCATCCTGTTGCAGCGCGGCGACCGAGCCATGTTGCTGCTGCAATTTCCGCATGCAGGCCAGCGGATCGTTCGGGAAATCGAAGAGGTTGCCGTGGGTGATGGGCAACGGTAACGCGTCGTCGTGGTGGACTGTCAGCATGGTTGTCGTCGTCGGGGATGGAGGCACGGCGTCGTTTTCATCGGCAATTTCTGCCGATGGGCGTTGCGGTTCTAGCAAAGGAGGGAAATTCAGGCTAGTCGAATCCGCCCGGCACCGAACCCCGTCTTGACCCCGATTCGCTCGCTGCGGAACATGGGGTTCCTCACGTTTCCGTCATTTCTACCGAGTCGGCGATGCTCCCGCGGACATGGCTGTTCGTCGTCGTAATAATCGCCTGCGATGTCGTCGCATGGGCGCAGTCTTCGCCCATCACGCTGGTGGCCCATTCGTCCTACCGGGAAGAACAGACACCAGCCCAGCGCGATCCGTTCTCCGATCAGGACGAACCTCTCGTGACGGCGCCGGTGCGGTACGCCGCCAATGCGAACGCTCTGAACTACGAGCCGCAGAATGAACCGCTGTCGGGTGATCTGCCAGCACCGATTGATGCGCTTGTGCCGCCGTTGACGATGCCAACCGGTCCGCCGGTTGTGGAAGAGATATCACCCGATTTACCGTGGGTCGTTCCCGTCGCGCCGCAGTTGCTGTTCACCTGGAACTCCGGCACCGGCGATCAACTCGGCATCACCGATCTCGACGCCCGCTTCACGCTCTATTTTCCGTATGTGCAGGGACTGCTCATCACGCCGGGCTATTCGGCGCACATGCTGAATGGTCCGATCAAGACCGATCTCCCCGGGACGCTGTACGACAACTGGGTCGAGTTCCGCTGGTTGAAGAAGTGGAACGATCGCTGGTCGTCGGACATCGCCGTCAGCCCGTCACTCTACACCGACTACGACAATCTCAGCAGCGATGCCGTCCGCATCACCGGCCGCGCGATTGCCCTCTATACAGCGTCCCCCGAGTGGCAATGGGCCTTCGGTGCGATTTACCTCGACCGCGAAGACCTCAAAGCCTTGCCCGCGGTGGGTGCCATTTGGACGCCGAACGACGACTGGAAAGTCGAAGTGCTCTTCCCGCGGCCGCGCATCATGCGGCGGCTGTCCAACACGGATGACATGACCCGTTGGGCGTACCTCGGCGGCGAATTCGGCGGCAACACCTACGGCATCGAACGCCCCGGTCTCGTCCGCGATGTCGTCACCTACAGCGTCCTGCGAATGTACCTCGGCTACGAAGTCAAACGGACCAAAGGCTTCTCCCCGCGCGTCGAACTCGGCTGGTCCTTCAACCGCAGCCTCAAATACCAAAGCGGCGTGGGCGATACCGATCTGCCCAGCACCGCGATGCTGCGCGTGGGTGGGAATTTCTAAAAAACGCGAACGAGCCCGAAGCGCAAGCGCCGGGTTCTTCGTATTTCATTCTCATTCAAAATACGAAGAACCCGGCGCTTGCGCTACGGGCTAGTGGTTATTGCCGCTCGTTCACGTATCGAATCGCATTCGCGAGATACGCCTCATCGTTGATCCACCTCGTGGATCCATGCCGCGTCCACCAACGCTCACGGTTCTCGCTGCGCTCATTAAGCCGGCGCGAACACCACGCCTTGAATTGATCCATCACTCGTTCCGGTGCTGTATCCGCCGTAACGACAAGGTGAACGTGATTCGTCCGCACATTCAGCGCGTGCAATTTCCAGCGACGAAACTCGCAATGGGTCACGATCGTCTCGCGAACAATCTCTCGCTGTGCATCATTCAGAACGAACGCATCCTGCTTCAGATTCTGCACCGCTTGCTGTTGCCATTCGCGGTCACCGCGATGAATCTCGTTCGCATTGCGTGTGAGCCATCCGCGTTCATCACCCGGTAACCACGTTCCATAGGTCGTCCACGTGAGGTGATACGCGAGCGGTGCGCTCATTGAAATCCCCGCGAAACGAGAATAACACGCTCTACAAGCCCGAAGCGCAAGCGCCGGGTTCTTCGCCTTTTCTTCTTCGTTTAGAATACAAAAGAACCCGGCGCTCGCGCTTCGGGCTTGTTCACGCTGTGATGCTCAACCTCACGGTCACATCCCCCACGTTCACCGACTTTGCATCCGCGATGTCGCCTATCACCAGCGCATCCGCGAGCGTCTCGCCCTGAATGAACGTCGCCCATTCGGTGATCGCGGCTTGCACTTCGGCATCGGTGGTGTTGTAGGTCACGCGGATGCGTTGTTCGATTTGCAGGTCGGCGTCTTTACGAAGTTGCTGGACCTGGCGGACGAAGTCGCGAGCCATGCCTTCGCGGAGCAGGGCGGGGGTGAGGGCCGTCGACAACGCGATCTCGATGTCCCCGTCGGCGGCACTCGCCCACCCGGCTGCGTTTTCGACCGACAGGCTCACGTCTTCCGGCACGAGTTCAATCGACTCCGCATCGACCTGAATCGTGACGGATTGACCATCGCGCAACGGAGCCAACGTCGCGGCGGGCAGCGTGGGGATCAACTCGCGCAGTTTGCCCAGCAGTTTGCCATGCTTCTTCCCGAGCGAGGCCGGATTCGCACGGTATTTGTAAGCGACGATATCACTCAAGCTGTCAACGATCACTACAGATTTCACATTAAGCTCATCCGCAATGATGTCGCACATCTCTTTCAGCCGCATTCGATCAGTCGGCTCACGGGATGCAACACGTACTTCGCTTAATGGCTGCCGAACCCGCTGATCGATCGATTCACGAAGTCTATGGCCAGTTGCGACTACGCTTTGTGCAAGCTGCATTGGTGCAAGCAAGTCAAAGTTTTGCCACAAGTGATCTTCCTGTGGATAGTCGCACAAATGCACGCTTTCGGGGGCACCAGAATCCCATGATCGAACCAGATTCTGGTACATGCGCTCTGCGAGAAATGGCGTCATCGGAGCGATGACTTTCGTGATCATCACAAGACAGTGATGAAGCGTCTGGTATGCAGCAAGTTTGTCGCGATCAGCAGCATCACGAGAACGCCAAAACCGTCTTCTATTGCGGCGAATGTACCAGTTCGACAGGTCTTCAATGAACTTCGCGACATGGTCAGTCGTGTACCATGTGTCGAATGTCTCAAAACCCTTGCGGGCATTGAAGATCGTGTCTCCAAGATTCGTCAGAATCCAGCGGTCAATCTGTGGACGCTCCGCGAACGGCACCGGCGGCGTCTTCGGATCGAAGCCGTCCAGCCGGGCGTAGTTGATGAAGAACGAGTACGAGTTCCACAACGGCAGCAGCACCTGCCGGCGGACTTCGTCGGCGGGGCCGCTTTCCACCTTGCAGGTTTCGACGCCGTCGATAGTCTTGTCGGTCGGGCCGTTGACCGTTTCCAGAGTGACTTTTTGATCTTTGTGGCGGGTGCCGAATCGCAGGTCGGTCGCCGGGTTTTGCTGCAGGTACATCCACCGCATGGTGTCGACGCCGAGTTGTTCGGCGGCTTCCTCGAACCAGATGGCGGTGCCGTCCGACTTGTGCATCGGCTTGCCCGCTTCGTTCATCACGAGGCGGTGACCAAGCAGCGTTTTAAACGGCTTTTTCTCGTCGGCGTCGTCGGTGCGGTCGTACTGCATCATCGTCGACAGCGCGAGCATCGAGTAGAACCAGTTGCGGAACTGGCCGGGGAAACACTCGGTGACGAGGTCCGCGGGGTACCACCGCTTCCAGTAATCGGGATGCGTGTTGAAGCCGAGCGTGGAGAACGGAACGATGCCCGCATCGAGCCACGGGTTGCCGACGTCCGGCACGCGCGACAGCACCGCCCCGGTCTTCGCGCTCTTGATCTTCACCGCATCGATCCACGGCTTATGTGGCGTGTGCCCTTCAAACGCCTCCCAGCCTTCAACGGCACGGCCCTTCAACTCGGCGAGCGACCCCATCACTTCAAAATCGCTGGGATCCTCGGGATTGATCCAAATCGGCAGCGCGAGGCCCCAGTAACGCTTCTTGGAGATCATCCAGTCGCGCATGTTGCCGAGCCATTCCAGCTCGCGTTCCTGTCCCTGCACGCTGTCGGGCAGCCACTCGATTTCCTTCGTGACATCCATGATCTCCTTCCGCCAGTCCATGTTGATGAACCACTCATCAACGAGACGGAAGACGAGTTCGTCCCCCGTCCGCCAGCAGAACGGATAGATGTGCGGATACTTTTCGACCGCGACCAGCAGGTCTTTTTTCTTCAATTCGTCGATGACGAGATCGACGGTCTCCGGCGCGACGGAGTTCTTGCCTGTGAAGGGGCCGAAACCATCGAGGAAACGGCCGTCTTCACCGAGTGGAGCGATGGTGACGAGCCCGTTGGCGAGCCCGATCTGATGGTCGATGTCCCCGCAACCCGGGGCGCTGTGAACAATACCCGTCCCTTCCCCGGCGACGACGTTGGGCGAACCTTTGAAATCGCGGCCACCGTCGATCACGCGGTGGCAATCAACTCCTCGTGAAAAGAAGACCAGCCGTAAACCATGTTGCAGATCAAGATGAATTTTTTCAGCAAGATCGCGGAGTTGCTGCCAATCACGCGAAACCGGCTCGAAACTTTCATTTTCACTTCTGACCCGTAATTCACTCAATTCTTTATATGAGCCTAGAACATGGTCAAATAGACCAGCATTTTTGAGAACGATCTCTAGATTCTCCGCCGTCACGATAGAGGGCGTTGAAACATTATGCAGTTCGCGAAAGGCGTTCCCGACTTCTGCACAGTGAACATTGATGGCATCAAGAAGTGCTTGCCGAAAACTGTGTTGAGAATTCGTTTTTTCTTGTTCGGAACGAATTATCATCGTCAGCAACGAAGTTTTTCGCTGAGTCACTGCAGTGCGGCGATACTTGGCCCAAGCCTGATTTCGTTTGGTTTCTGATTCCGGCGGAAACTCTACCTCTTGATGCTGTGCCGGCAGGTCATCAAACGGTCCTTGGTACCGCCATCCGATCATGTCGCGGCCGAAGACAGTACCGAGGATTTCGTAGCCGCCTTGTTCTTTGAAGATTTGGGCGAGGGACTTCAGCTTCGGGGCGTCCTTCGGCCACTGCCATTCGGGACGGCCGAAGCCTTCCTTGAACTCTTTCGAGAGCCGCTGGAATTCGAGGTTGTCTTTCGCGAAGTAGTAGATGGCGCCGTCACGCTTCGCTTTGAGCTGGACGTATTCGAGGTCGGGGTTGACCATCGCCGCGACGTTGCTGGTGAGCGTCCACGGGGTGGTGGTCCAGATGAGGAGATATTCGGAGGGCTGAGGGCTGAGGGCTAAGGGCTGAGGGTCGGAGGAAGACGGTGGATTTTCCGTCTGTCCCTTAGCCCTTAGCTCTGAGCCCTTAGCCAAAATCGGCAGCCGCACAAACAGCGCGCGATGCACCGTCAGCTTGCGACCATCAGCGACTTCCATTTGCGAGTACGCGCTGCCGCCGCGGCCGGACCACGGCATTACGTCGTGGCCGCGGTAGACCTTGCCGCGCTCGAAGCACTTCTTGAGGAACGTCCAGATGGTTTCGTTGTTCTCGGTCGAGAACGTGAAGTAGCTGCCGCCCCAGTCGGGGTTGCCGAGGCGTTCGACGATTTGTTCGGCCTTCGCGCGGATGACGTCGGTCGGTTTCTTCGGCGGGGAAAAGGCAATTTCTTCGTCGGTCCCGATGGCATCGGCTAAGCGGCGAAGCGAGGAGGGGTCGTCCCATTCCATCCAGTAGCCGAGGCGGACCGATTGCTCCGTCTGCACGGCGGCGTATTTCAGGACGCGCTTCTTGCATTCCCACACGAATTTGTCGATGCCGAATTTTTCGATTTCGGACTTCGCCCCGAGGCCGAGTTGTTTTTCGACTTCGACTTCGACCCACAGCCCCTGGCAATCGAAGCCGTTCTGATACCGCAACTCGCGGCCGTTCATCGCCCAGTAACGCTGGAAGGCGTCTTTGTACGTGCGACCCCAGGCGTGATGCACGCCCATCGGATTGTTGGCGGTGATCGGGCCGTCGAGGAAACTCCACGCGGGATTTCCATCGTTCTTCTTGCGAAGCTGATTGAAAATCTGCTGCTGCGCCCAGAAACGCAGCACGTCATGCTCACCGCGCACAAAATCCGCGTCGCCAACTTTTTCGAACATCGACTCGCTCTTGGATTACTCACCCGCGGGTGATTGGGATCTTAAATTGCTAATCGCGGTCCAGTTTGACAAGACGGGGCAGGGGCCCCGTCCTATGACAGTTGCTTTTTGAGCGCCAACATAGGTCGGGGCCCCCGCCCCGACTCTTCAACTGCAATCAGTACCACGACCGAATCATCGCCGCCCCTTCTCGCACGGAGGCGGGGCCGGTAGAATCGCGTAATTCTATCAGCCCGTCAAAACGGGCGACAGCGAGACTGTCTTCGCATCGGCATCTGGCGACGTTACGGGAGGCAGTCCGAAGTGCCCATTTCGTGCAGTTCCGCAACCGGTTTCCCCTGGTCTTCGTGGGGAACGGCTTGCGCACTGGCGTTGTTGCTGCTGGAAGCCGGGAAGCTGGTGCTCATGCACGCGGCAGGTCCCGCGCCGCTGGACGGTGATGCGGGACTCTATTGGAAGCTGGGGTAAAACAAGTCGCTGCGGGGGATCTCGCCATGCGCGTGAATCCCGTGGGATTTCGCACGCCGGGCTATCCGTGGTGTTTGGGCACGATTCGTTTTCTGTGCGACACACACGCCTGGCAAACGGTGATTGCATTGCAGCATGTCGCGGTGTTTATCACGACCGCGCTGACAGGTTGGTGGACGTATCAGCTTACCGGTCGCATGGTGCTGGCCAATGTCGCGATTCTGATGCGCGTGATCAGTTTGGCCAACGCGGGTTATGCCAGCACGGTGTTGACCGAAACGGTTTTTGAGCCGGTGCGGCAGCTTGTGGGAAGCCGCCTCGACAATGGTGCTGGAACCCCCTGTTGATCGTCGGCGCGGTGGGCGGCGCTCAGGCGTGGTTCACGTTGATCCAGCGCGGACGCCTCGCAGTGCTGGCCGATGATCGCAATGACGAACGGTTTTTCACTGGTAAATTGTGAAAAATGTGACAAAGTCACGGATTTCCGGGATTCTTCTGGTGTGATTTGGTCTCATACATCCAGATTGACCTCTCATTGCATTTCCGTCATCTCGAAGCCTTTGTTCACCGATTGTCGTCCGCTCAGATTAGTGCTAGATTGACAGCGTATCTGTCTGAATTGCCTTCGCGATTGCTCTTTTTTCTGCGGTCCATTCCCCGAGCCAGGCGAAATCGATGAGCCGACATTTCTCCCCCACCCGTTTGTTTTCCCCACCGTTCAATTTCTCCATGGCCCTCTGGCAATTTCTCACAGTCACTTTGTGCGCTCTGCCTTTAAGCGGGTGCGGCTTACCGACGTGGACGGAAATGACGGGCGGCAAAAAGGCCGATGCTCCGCTCCAGAATCCGACGCCCCCCGCGCCGGTTGTCGTCACTCCGCCGACTCCGCCGCCGCCGCCGAAGCCGCCGACCGATGAAGAAATCGTCGCTCGCTTCCAGGCGATCAAACCTTTTGAATTAGATGACACGGCACTGCTGAATCTGTCGAAGGGCGGGGAAGGGCTCGCGGTCGTCGAAGAAGTGAATCTCAACGGCAGCAAAGTGACGAACGGCGGACTGGCCCATCTCGCGAAGCTCCCCAATCTGAAGCAACTCGACGTTCGCAACTCTCCGATCGATCAGAACGGTGCCGCGGCCATTGCGGCGTTGACGAGTCTGGAGACGCTGAAGTTCGATGGCGCGGAGTTGACCGATCAGGCGATCCTCGCGCTCAATCCCCTATCGGAATTAAGGCATCTGGAGATCTACAACGTGCGGCTCTCTCCCGGCGGCTGGTCCCAATTGGCAACCCATGCCCACCTGGAAGAACTCTACATCAGCACCAGCAACATCACAGACGACACTCTGGAAATTATCGGACAATTGAAGTCCCTGAAAATCCTGCATGTTCAAAATGTGGGCATCACCGATCGCGGACTGGTGAAGTTAAAAGATCTCGACAACCTCGAAGGTCTGGCACTCGGGGGAACCGCCGTCAACGGGTCCGGATTCGGGCCGCTGGTGAAGGCGAAAGGCCTGAAGTCGATGAAGCGGCTGGCGTTAGACAACACCCCGCTGGGCCCTCTGGGTGCGAAAGCCATCATGGCGATGCAACAGTTGGAACGGCTGGGCCTGGGAAATATCGCGTCGATGCGGGATCAGGATTTCGTGCCGATGGTTAAACCGCTGAAAAATCTGAAGGAAATCAACCTCGGGAACTGCAAATCGCTCACGGGTCAGGCCTTCATGGCGTTTGTCGGTCACGAAAATATTGCGTTGATTGATGCGTCCAACTGCGAAGGGATCGACGACAGCGGCCTGCGTCACCTCGTCAAATGCAAGTCGTTAAAGACACTCCGACTCTCGAGCACACGTTGTACCTTAGGCGGCGTGCAGACGTTGCGCAAGTTTCTGCCCGAACTCGAAGTCGATGGCTTTGGACCGCTGGGAGTGCCCGCCGGTTCCACCAATCCGCTGGAAGCGGCGCATGCCGCGCCGACGGTGAAATAGCCCCCTTCGCCTGGCCGCAGCTCCAAGGACCAAAGCCGAACGCGGCTTCGGTCCTTTTGCATTCCGGGGCCACCGGTATTGGGACAGTTTAAAGAGTCGGGGCAGGGGCCCCGACCTATGGATTTGAAATCAACTGGAAATCAAAGGTCGGGGCCCCCGCCCCGACATTCTTAAATTCAAATTGACTCACTACCGGGCTACCATTTCGTGACTTATAAGCCGTCGGCGTTCTTTTCGGAAACACAGCCGCGATCATCGAGCGTGATCGAAATCACCGTGCGCTCGTGATTCGTGGTCCACGAGACCACCCCCTGGTAGGACGTGGCGGGCTTGCCCAGAATGGCTTCCACTTCCGACAACTTCATCCCCTCTTGGATGCGATCGAAGTTGGCTTTGGTAACGCGTTCCGGCTGGCACCCACTCATGGTGAAGGCGGCGAGAAGCGCGAGCACGCGGCCGGAATTTCTCAGCGTGATGACCATTGTTGCAGCACCTCGGGAATGAGGCGGGCGAGTTTTTCTCCGCCGATCGCGGCATTGGCGAGAATCTTCGGGACTTCCACCGGTTCCAGGTGATCCGGCAGGCAGAGGTCCGTCACGACGGAGAACGCCAGCACTTCCAGACCGGCATGCACGGCGACCAGGACTTCCGGAACTGTCGACATCCCGACGACGTCGGCCCCCATCGCCTTCAGCATGCGGTATTCAGCCCGGGTTTCGAGATTCGGCCCCGCCACCGCGACGAACACGCCTTTTTGCACCGGAATACCGAGCGCCAGCGCTTTTTCGCGGGTCAAATCGATCAGCGTGCGCGTGTACGGGGCGCACAAATCGGGCCACCGCGGTCCGAGCCGGTCGTCATTCACACCCCGCAGCGGATTGTCCGGCAGCAGGTTGATGTGATCCTCGATCAACACCAGACCGCCCAGGTCCAGTTGCGGATTGATTCCCCCCGCGGCGTTGGTGGCGATCAGGAGCTTCGCCCCGAGCGCTTTCATCACGCGGACAGGGAAAGTGACTTGTTCGAGCGAATAACCCTCGTAGTAATGGAAGCGGCCTTCCATCGCCACGATCGGCACGCCCCGCAATGTTCCGCAGACCAGTCGCCCCGCGTGTCCCGGTGCCGTCGACGCCGGGAAGCCGGGGATCTCGCCATAGGGAATGGTCGCCTGCTGGTCGATCTGTTCCGCGAGTCCGCCGAGGCCGGTCCCCAGAATCAATCCCGCGGCCGGCGTGCCCAGCCATTTCCCCCGAATCGAGTCAACGGCGGCTTGGACTTGTTCCCAGATCCCCTGCATGTCGCCGCTCACTTCCCCGCGATTCGCTGTCGAACCGACTCAACGGAATGGAAAAGCCTGTCGGCCAAAGCACGACAGGCCTGAAAATGCCCCTCATCACCGAGACGATGACGGCCCGAGGCCATCATACTCGATTCCGGCGAATTGCAACTCGCGACGACTAATAGTCTTCGTCGTCGTCTTCGTCGAGATCGTCGTCGTCTTCATCGAGATCGTCATCGTCGTCGAACTCGTCCTCGAATTCGTCATCGTCGAATTCGTCGAGATCGTCGCCGTCGAGATCTTCAATTTCGTCGACGTCTTCTTCGTCTTCGAACTCTTCTTCCTCGAAGCCTTCCGCTTCGTCATCTTCGTCGGCCATGTCTTCGTCTTCGTCATCGGCGGCCAGACGAGGCGTCGGTGCCCAGCCCGTTTGCAGGGATTCAGGCAACCAGCCGGCGAAGCGTTCTTCGTCGAGCAACACAGTTGTCATGGAAAAAAACCTCGATCTCAACCTGGTAACGGGCGGGTGACACTCTACGGCTGCACCTACACTCGGCACTCGAAAACGACCGGACCACAACTCGTGTGGAGAGGACTTCAGCGGGTTGCTGACTCGTTTGCCGGGCAGGTGACCGTAACTATAGAACGGCACATGGGATAGTCAAGTTTTTCCACCTTGTCAAGCAGGCGCGGCAAACCATTCCCAAATTCTCACATCCGGAGGGTGAGTCGCGGCGTGCGATTTATCGGACAGACAGGGCAGAAGCATGAGTTCGAGGCGGATTTGGCAGCGTTTCCATCCATCCTGCCGAAATCGCTGCATGTCGGATGACCAGAAAAATAAATAATCCCAGCCACAACGCTTGCGTCAGCAGGGAGGTTGTCCAGCGCCGATGTTCACCACGGAGATATGCCATCCAGGCGATTCCTGCGGAAATGACGGCTGCCAGCAAGACCAGACTGCCCGCGGGTTGCATCGACCATGAGTCCACCCAGCGGCCCCGCACGAGATAAATCACGCTGCGCGTCGCGCCGCATAATGGGCACGACCATCCTAACCAACGCTTGCTCCAGCAAACTTCCGGCAGGACCGCCGCCGGGATTCCTCGCAGGTGAACACCTCGACCGTCCTCCGTTTCCAAAGCCAGTCCGCCGATCACCATCGCGGCGATAATCGCCAGTGATCCCCACGGCGGCGATGTTTTCGTCGATGTGTGGTTGTCCGCATCAGACAAGCACGGTGGATGGGGCAGGGATTGAGCTGTGAACACGATAAATCCAATCGAATGGCTTCCCGACTAAAAATAGAGCGCCGAGTCGGTATCCGTCAATTTTCATAAGACACGATTCACGACCCGATCGTGGTTAACTTCAATTCAAAGGCGTCGGGGCGGGGGCCCCGACCTATGATTTTCGCTAATTCTTACACCCAAAGGTCGGGGCCACCGGCGGGGGAACGAACCGGTCTTGCTCCGTTCGGACGACGCGGGCACAATCCGTCTGCATTCGGCAACGGGTCGAATGCCAGTGAGGAGTCGTCCCCGGAGAATTCGATCGTGGCCGCCGCACATTCCATCCACTTGGACGGCACACGATTCTGGGTGACGCACCGCCAGGTTCAGTACGGCCCGTTCGACTACGAATGGAGTCCCGATTTCTGCGGCGTCGCGCTCCTGTATCAAGGCCGAAAGTTCGGCGAGTATTGCACGGCGCGAGAAATCTACGCCGACCTGCGCCCCGACCGGCTACCCCTCAGCGTGGTGCAGGTTTCCAGCATTGTCATGGGGTGCGTGCTCCTCGGCGTGATGCACGGGCTCACCGAGGAAGAACGATCGGAAATGTTACGCCAACGGCTGGAAGAATTCGGGTTCGACCGTTTCGCGACCACGAATCTCACCTAATCTTCCGCTTGCGGTTTCGCGCCCCGCGGCGAACGCTTCACCGTGCCCCCAAACCCAAATCCCGATAGATCGCCTCATTCAGCGCCCGTGCGCGGCGTTGATGTTGCCCCTCACCGGGTCGACCATTGAAGGCATACGCCACCACCAGTCCGGCTTCGGGATCGCAATATCCCTGCGAACACTGCGCCCCGCCATGTCCAAACGTGCGCACCGAACAGAATCGACCATAACCATACGGAACGGTCGCCACTCCGTAGCGGTTGGAATCGATGATGAATCCAAGGCCGAAATCGACGACGTGCGCGAGTGTGAGATCATCATTCCCCACGCGATGCCGGGCCGTAAGAGCGGCCACGCTCGGCGGATCGAGCAGCTTACCGACGCGCTGTCGCAGGTCTTCGTAAAACATCGCCAGTTCGCGGATCGGTCCGCGCAAACTGCTCCCCGGTGACGGTCGTGACAACCGTGGCGGAAGGTGCCAGCCGAGATCGACGAGTCCGCCTTGCTGACGCTCATACAATGGGACATCGAGTTCCGTTCCACTGGACTCCGGCACAGCGGCAACCGTGCTCGTCATTCCAAGCGGCTCGAAAATTTCGGACTGCATCACCGCGGCGTAATCCCGGCCTGTGATGCGTTGCAACGCCTCCCCCAACAGGAACCACGTCGATGCCGTGTGATACCCTGGCGTGATAGCAACTACGGCACCATCATCCAGCGCGGCCGCGCACAGCCGTTGAATCGTTTCGCTCCACGAAATGTCCGGCCAACCGGTTTCGACATTTCGCAACCCCGCGGTGTGCGTGAGCACATGCCGCCACGTGATCGCCTCTTTGCCCCGATTGCCGAACTCGGGGATCACCGCAGCGACGGCGTCATCGAGACCGATCGCCCCCCGTTGCCATAAGCGGGCCCATGCGACGACCGTCAGCGGCTTTCCCGCCGACAGCCACGACAGGCGGTGATCCGTTCGCAGCGGCACACCGGGGGCAGCTTCACCCAGCGCGACGTCAGCCTGAACGATCCCGTGTCGTCGTACGCACAATTGCATCCCGAGATGCACGCCGCGCTCACGGCCTTGCTCAAAGACGGACAGTGTCTCCGGAAACTGCAAGGTGAATTCGGAAACGTCGGTCGACATGGAGTGCCGTCACTGAGGTAGGAGATGGGCAATGAGAAATCAGGGAATGTAATTGCAAAATCATGCCAGTGCCTCTTCACCACTGACAACCGACAACTCGCAACTGACAACGACTCCTCACACCGCCAGTCCCTTTTCCTGCCGGATGCGGCGAACCTCGGTCATCACGCCTTCAACGAGTTCGCCATTCCGGAAGAGGGCCGTGTATTCCACGAAGTGGACAGCGACGTTGGCCAACAGCGTGATGATGGCAAAGGTGCGATGCCACGCGACCGGCGAAAAACCAAGCCAACCCTGAAACTGCACCGTCGAACCCGGATCGGCCGCGGCTCCGAACGCCCCCGTGATCACCAGCAGTAGAAAACACCCGACCATCGCGGGGATGACGCGATACTTGATCGCTTTGCTTTCCTGAAATGCCGTTGGGGTGATCCGATAAGCCGTGGACGTTTCCTCCAACCAGCGCCCAGTCCCCATGAAATAAGTCAGCACAATCGAATGCACCAGCGTCGCGAAAAATAGCGATGCTAATGCCGCCAGGAAATGCGTCTGCACCCCGGCTTGCACGGCGGGATCGGCCACGCGCGGATCATCAATCTGCAGTCCGAGGACAAACGCAATCACCAAAAAGATCACGCTCAGACTGCACAACGGAAGAAAAATGCGGTTCATGTTGTTCGTTACTCGTTCCCACGTTCCGCGCGGGAATGCAGGGTCGCGGCGCTCTGCGTCGCATTCATTCTGTCACAGCACCAAGACGACGCGGAGCGTCTCGGCCGGGCGTTCCCACGCGGAGCATGGGAACGAGTTGTCGTCGGCACTCCGCCCGGTCTTCTCACTTTGCACTTTTCATTTTGCACTGGCCACTTTGCACTGCATTTCACTCCTCATCCGCCAACCTCACATCCACGCTGGCACTGTGCGCGGTCAGCCCTTCCACCGCAGCGATCCGGCGGATATCCTCCGCGGCGTCTTCGAGAGCCGTGCGGTTGAAGGCGATCACCGATGACCGCTTCAGGAAATCGTTCGCGCACAACCCATTCGCGAACCGGGCCGTGCCGCCGGTCGGCAACACGTGCGACGGTCCCGCGAAGTAATCGCCCACGGCCACCGGCGTGTAATGCCCCATGAAAATCGCCCCCGCGTTCTGGATCCGGGCCAGCATTTCTTCCGGATCGCGGGTTGAAATGTGCAGATGTTCGGGGGCGAGCAGATCGGTCAACTCCGCGGCATGTGCGGCATCCTTGGCGATGATGAGTGCCCCATAATCATTGAGACTCGTCAGCGCCAGATCGCCACGGGGCAGAGCGGCGAGTTGTTTCGCCAGTTCGGTTTTCACGGCGTCGACCAACGGTGCATGCCACGTAATCAGCACGCCCGAACCGGGGCTGTGTTCCGCTTGCGAAATGAGATCACTCGCCACAAATGGGGCCTCGGCGGAATCGTCAGCAAGGACGACAACCTCGCTCGGCCCGGCGATGCTGTCGATGTCGACTTCACCATAAACGTGCTGTTTGGCCAGTGCGACGAACAGGTTGCCGGGGCCGACGATCTTGTCGACCCGCGGGATACCATCCACGCCATAAGCCAGCGCGGCGACCGCTTGCGCACCGCCGACGCGGTAGACCTCGGTGATGCCGATTTCCGCACACGTCGCCAACAATTCGTTGTTGTAACCGCCAAAATCGGTGGGCGGTACGACGACCGCAATTTCCTTCACCCCCGCGACTTTTGCCGGAACCGCGGTCATCAACACCGTGGACGGATACGCTGCCGCGCCGCCAGGGACGCAGATGCCGACCCGTTTCAATGGCAGATAGCGTTGTCGTAATTCCACCCGCGCGAGACCGTCCTGCCGCACTAATCGCACATCTTCGTGCAGGATTCTCTGCTGGAACTCAACGATGTTCTCGCGAATCCGCCGCAGTGTTTTCAGAAATTTTTGGTCCGCGGCCGCATGCGCCGTGGCCAGTTCTTCCGCGCTCACTCGCATCGTTTCGCGGGACAGCGTTTTGCGATCGAGCTTCGCCGTGTACTCCAGCACGGCATCCAACCCGCGCTTGCGGACATCGGCACAAATCCGCTGCACCACTTGCCGCGGCGACAACGCTTCGCCGAAGAGATCAATCGTCCGCTGCCGCCCCGCGTCCGAGACGATGTCCCCCTGCACGCTCAGCTTCCGCCGCAAATCGGCCAGTAATGCCAGCGGGTTATCTTTCGTGCAATCCAAAACCGGAATATGGAGGTCCATCAAATCTCTTTACCAGCCCGCAGCGCGAGCAAGAGCAAGGCAGGAGAGGAACCACGAAATACACGAATCACACGGAAAGAAGGCGGAGAAACCCAGAGAGCGAGTCTCCTTTCCTCTGCATCCTTTCCGTGTATTTCGTGTATTTTGTGGTTCCTCTTCTCGGCATTTTGCCGGTTGACGCATCAACGGCCCGTTGCGATGCGAGCCGTCAAAACGATACAGTTTAGACGCTTTCGCCGCGCTTGCCCACTCACGTAGGGTGGTGCCGAGTCTTCGAGGCCCACCTTTGGTCGATTGGCAACCATGGTTCGCCTCGCAGACTCGGCAAACCCTACCATTTCATAGAGGATGTGATTCACGATGGCGTCTCGATTCATTGATCTGCGCAGCGACACCGTTACCCGCCCGACGCCCGGCATGCGGCGGGCGATTGCCGAAGCCGACGTTGGCGACGACATGCAGGGGGAAGACCCCACCGTCAACGCCCTCGAAGCCCGCATGTGCGAACTCCTCGGCATGGAAGCGGCCGTCTATGCGTGCTCGGGGACGCAATCCAACCAGTTCGGAATTCGCGCTCACTGTCTGCCGGGCGATGAATTGCTGATCGACGAATTCGGCCACATCGCCAACTGGGAAGCGGGCAGCCCTGCGGTTCTCAGCGGCGTCACCGTGCGGACAGTGCGCGGTCGTGACGGCATGATCGATGTCAGCGATCTCGAAGGCAAAATCCGGCCCGATAATCAGCACTACTGCGTCACGCGGCTGGTCTGTGTCGAGAACACCACCAACCACGGCGGCGGAGTGGCGTACCCCCTCGAACAGATGGCCCGCATTGGAAAATGGTCCCGCGAACACGGCCTGAAAACGCACATCGACGGCGCCCGCATCTTCAATGCGTGCATCGCCAAGGGTTACACGGCGAAGGAATTCGTTTCCCACGCCGAGACGATTTCCATCTGCTTTTCCAAGGGCCTCGGCTGTCCGATGGGATCAGTCCTCGTCGGCGACGCGGAGTCGATCAAAAAGGCCCGTCGTGCCCGTAAGCAGTTCGGAGGTGCTTTGCGACAAGCGGGGATGATGGCTGCGTCGGCGATTTACGCCCTCGATCATCACATCGACCGTCTCGCCGAAGACCATATCAATGCCCGCGTGTTCGCCGAGGCGATTGCCGACATCAACGGCATCATCATCGACCCGGCAAAGGTCGAAACCAACCTCGTCTTCTTCGAACTGCACCCGCGCCACGGCTCCGCCGCCGAACTCGCCGTCCGCATGAAATCCCGCGGCGTGAACATCTACGCCACCGGCCCCCAACGCCTCCGCGCCTGCACGCACTTGGATGTGACCAAAGACGAGCTGCTCACCGCCGCGAAAATCCTGCGCGACTGCGTCACCGGTGACCGCGTGAGCGTGGAAGTGCCTGCGAGTTTGGCGTATTAAAGGATGCCACATAGGGTGAAACGAGTTCGCGAGTTCCACTTTACGGAAGCTCATGTTGAGGAGATCAATGATGTTGTGCTTCTTGCTTCTTCTCGTCAGCATGCCGACTGAACAAAATTCCACAGTTGAGAAGTGGCTAGAATTACATCCGAAAGCAATCGATAAGTATCGAACTGAATGTGCCGAACTGACGAAGGAATACATAAACAAGA
The DNA here is from genome assembly GCA_021732785.1 of Planctomycetaceae bacterium. Lineage (GTDB taxonomy): Bacteria > Planctomycetota > Planctomycetia > Planctomycetales > Planctomycetaceae > DSVQ01. The sequence goes on along the minus strand of JAKFUG010000011.1, from coordinate 23,813 downwards.
ATTCGACCCGGCTTGAAAACGAAATTGCAAATGCAAAGTCCAAATACGAGACGTACGAGAAGATTCCGCACCGAATGGGTGCCGCGAGACCCAACGCGGTAAAAGACGGTGAGATCACATCATTCGGTTCGAAACAACTGAAGGAAGTGTTCCTACGGCGTCAGTTCGACATCATTACCCGCGCCGAAGAGGAATTGAAAGAATTAAAAGCCATCGACGGCTTCATTCTAAAACCACTCAAAGCCATTGTTCCCGATGCAATGGGCCGAGTCGAGAAAATCCGCGTTAAGCAAGTTGTCAGCGATGAGGAGGTGATCGGGCGAGTGGACGACTTCGACGAAGACGTCTGGTTCATCATCAGCACGAAGGACTTGCTTGATGGCAGAACCTACATCATTCCAGATGACGTTGTAATTGCCGTTATCGGAACAAAAAGGTACGACACCGCGAACGGGGCGGTTCGAACAATCCGGCACGTCGGTATCGTAAAACTCCCTGTCAAGGACGAAGATAAAGACAAACAGCCAAAGAAATGACAATTCCGCGCGACGGGTGGCTGGGGCGAAGTCTTCGCCGCCCCAGAAAGCAGCGGGCATCCTGGGTCGTCGCGGACTCCGAGACCAGCCACCCACCGATGCGAGATTTTCGGGCATGTCATCCAAGATCACGATCACGGAAGACGCGGACCGACAATTTCGGTCGCTTTCGGTCCGGGAGCAGCGAATTCTTGAAGCGGCGATTCTGACGCGACTGGAACACGAGCCGACGGCGACATCAAGGCAGTCAAGCGCCTACGCTCGAACCCGCTGGTCGAATATGAATTGCGGGTGGGTGATCTCCGTGCCCTGTACAATGTCGAAGAAGACGAAGTGGTCATCCTGATTGTCGGCCGCAAGGTCGGCAATCAATTGGTTGTCGAAGGTGAGGAATTTCATGGCCATCAAGACGATCCCGCTGAGTCAACTGACGACGGACCTGCAGCAGACGCTGAATGATTGCGTACAGTCACGTGAAACCGTGGTCATCGAGATGCCGGGTCAACAATTCCTGACGATCCAGCCACTCGACCCACGAACGGATGACACGCTGATGGATGAACTCGTGGCGTCCAATCCGAAATTCCAGGCGCTGGTCGCAAAATCCAAAGCGAGTCCGCGCAAACCATTTGCGATGGGCGTGCCGGAATAGGGTGCCGCTGGCGGTCGCTTTGGACCGCCACTGTTTTGCGTTGATCTACGACAAAACCGCCATTGCTTTCGCAGTAATCCTGGCAAGAGCACTGGCGAGCCAAAGCCCTCGCCAGTGGCATTCAGCGATCCTGGATCAAATCTCATGAAAATTCATCCCCTCTCTGAAATCTGCACAGCGCGTCACGCAGACCCGGCGGAGCAGCGGACGCGGATGGTGGAAACGGTAGCAGCGGGGGCGGATGTTCATGAGACGGATAAGAATGGCGTGACTGCGCTGCATCATGCGGTCCGGTTTCGCAGTCCGACGGCCGTGCAGACGCTGATCGAGCGCGGGGCCAATGTGAATCAGAAGTGCAAGCGGTCCGGGTCGACGCCGTTGCATCGGGCGGTGACAACCACGGGTGCTCCGGGAACCGCGGGGAAACAACGGGAAGCAATCGAGATCATTCGATTGCTGATCGCCGCGGGAGCCGACCCGTCCCTCGTCAACAAAGCGGGAAAGAAGGCGGTGGATTACGTCAAGGATGAGGCGATGAAGGCACTATTGAAACCGCAGTAACACGAATGAGTGCTGGGTGATTACGATTGAATGAGAGCGCGAACCTTGGCGTCTGCAAAGCGGCAAGCGTTGTGTAGACCACCTGAAACCCCTCACTTACGTTTTCGTCGCGATCCGGATGATCCGACGAAATTCTTCCCGGGAAGGTGCATTCCGAACACCGGTTTCCGCCGATAATCTTACTACGCGGATCAACTCCGCCGCTGACCGAATTCATGCTGTAACTCTTTTTCACAGCACGACTTGCCAATGATAGGCAAGTATTTCGGTAACGCTCGGTCTGGGATCAAGACGTTCCCCCGGCGGCCGTCCTTGTCGACGGTCTGTCAGCTTCTGCCGCAATGCAGGGGGAACGTATCATGGCATCCGGATTTGAGACCCGATTGAATCGTTTGGCGGTCGTGGACTACAATGTCACCCTTCGGGGAGTGCGGACGGCGGGATTCTCCGCCCGGACAATGCACAGCCCCGTCCAAGAGGGGAGGGGGGACATGGACGTCCGCGGTGTAGGTTCCGTTCCTGGCAACGTGCCCATTCGGCCGACCACCAGCCCGCCAGTCACGCGCGATTCGACGGTCGCCAAGCCGCAGTTTCCGCGCGACGAACTGCAAATCTCTTCTGCGGCGAAGAAATTGGACCAGCTCAGCAACAACTCCGATATCCGGCAGGAACGCCTCGCCCAAATCAAGGCGGCCATCGAGAATGGCACGTATGATACCGACGAGAAGCTGGATGCCGCACTCGGCAAGATGTTCGACGCGATGGGCGTGGACTTCAACGACGCATAACACCAGGGTGGAAAAGGGCCGGGGGAAATCGTGAGTCATCTCGCATCGATGGATGTCGCGGTCGCACCCGCCGACAAGTTTCGCGAGTTTCTGCTCACGAAGGGAATGCGGCTGACCCCCGAGCGGGAAGCCATCGTCGAGGCGGTCTACGCCACGCACGACCATTTCGATGCCGAGCAATGGGTGGGAAACCTTGCTCGGCCGAAAGGGCAATCGTCCGCCAGCCGGTCCACCATCTACCGTACTCTCAATCTGCTAGTGGAGGCGGGTCTACTTCGCCGGGTCGCGCGGTCAAACGATCGCGAAGTCTACGAACACGATTACGGCTATCCGCAGCACGATCACCTGATCTGCAAGAAGTGCGGCACGATGATCGAGTTCCTCAACACCGCCGTCGCAGAGATCCTCGAAAAAATCGCCGCCGACCACGGCTTCCGCATGTCCGGCCACCGGTTGGAAGTAGAAGGCGTCTGCGCCGCCTGCAGCCGCCCGCCGCAACGGTCGCATCGTAAGCTGGATATGATCTAGCGGTACCCTGGCGAGCGGGACCGGGTGCTGCAGATCCGCTTGTCTGCGCGTGCGTTGAGAATGACAATCGGGCACGTGACGAAGATGACCGAAGATAGTCTTAATGGCTTTTCCAATCGCCGTGGGGGGCAGTCAGCGATCCTGACGAATTAAGCGACATCCGAAATCGGTCTCGCCCCCTTTCGAGTCCATAGTAGATTAGTTACTCTGTTCGCAGGTTCATTCTTCGGCCGAATGCCTGATGGATTCGCGCCCCTGCCTCACCTTAAAGAAACAGTTGTGAGTCGTGGCATGAACATACCATCGACTGGGTTGTCGAAGACTCCACCCAGCCACTCGTTGAACGGCGTGCAGTTCACGCCACATCCCGAGTGCCCTTAATTGACCGGGTGGCTCAGATTGCCTCTGGCAATCTGGGGTGGCGTAGCCACAAAGAGGTCATCAGGATCACTGTCCGAATTACTGAGCGGCGGGTGGCCCAGACGCTGTACTCAGCGTCTGGGTTCACAAGAAGTCATCTTGATTCGACAGTCCATGGAATTGAATCACCTCTTGTAAACCCAGACGCCCAAGGCGGCGTCTGGGCCACCCGGAAACTGTCCGAATTACTGAGCGGTGGCCCCCTTGAACCCGCTGCAACAAAACCTCTCTGCGGCTGCGCCGCCCCAGATGGCGAAGCCATCTGAGCCACCCAGTGCCGAATCGTTGCTGCATCACGCCCCGTCGGGAATTTCGGGTTGGACGATAGCGGCGAGTTGGTTGAGAGAGTCCTGCCAACCCAGGTAGCAGCCTTCCGCGGGGATGGCGGCGGGGATGCCTTCCTGGACGATCTGGATGTCGGTGCCGACGGAGACTTTTTTCAACGTCACGGTCACGGTCATTTCGCCCGGCAGGTTCGGGTCGTCGAACTTGTCAACGTACCGCAGCAGTTCGCCCGGCTTCAGTTCGAGATACTTCCCGCCGAATGAGTGAACATATCCGGTGCCGAAGTTTCGGAAGGACATCTTGTAGGTGCCGCCAACTTGGGCGTCCATGTGATGCACCTTCCCCACGAATCCGGCTGGCGGCAGCCATTTGACCATCGCTTCGGGGTCGAGAAACGCCTTGTAAACCCGTTCCGGCGGGGCACTGAAAACTCGGTGCAGACGGACGGTTCCGGTAGTGGCAGACATCGTGGCGTGCTCCTTGAAGTGGGTTCCCTGTGTCGAGATCGCCTCGACTCTCACCGCGTAGTCGAACGGAAAGAATCGACATCGACAACCCGACCGAAGTTTTGTCGAGAGAGCCGCGAACCGCCAGAGGGCAGGGCGAAGTCTTCGCCTCCCGAAGGGTGCTTGTCGCCACGGACGGACGCTACTTCACCGGTTGTTCGTTGACCGCGGCTTGGCTTTCGTCGACTGCGGCAATGGCCTTCAGATAGGCGTCCTGGATTTGCGTCGGCGTCAGGCCGGGACAGCCGTTGCCATCCCATTCGGTGCGCTCGACCGCGATCACGCAACTCAGCACCTCGCCGATCACGCCATCGTGATGCAGAATCGCGTTCTTCACATCGTCGGCGAGATGCAGCGCTTTGATGATTTCTTCGAGCGGGCGACTCAGCAACACATCGAGCAGTGAAAAGAGACCCGCGAGATAGAACGAACTGGCGTCATCACGTTTCAAGGCATGGCCGAGCAGTTCGCACATCTTCCCGCGCACAAGCGCCGCGGTCATCACCGACTGTGGCGTATCTGTGAAGCCGTTCAAGGTGATCAGCGACACCAGCATCCGCAGGCGATCAAAACCGAGCAGCATGATTGCCTGCCGGATTGATTCGACCTTCCGGCGCAGACCCATCGCCGACGAATTCACGCACTGCAGCAGTTTGAAACTGAGCGTCACATCGCGGCCGACGATGGTATCCAACTGTTCGAGACGAACTTTCGGGTCCTGCATTTGGGACAGCAATTGCAACGCCACCATGCGGTTACTGGGGACGGTTTTCCCAGTGACAATCAGGGGCCGCGACAGGAAGTAGCCTTGGAACAGATCGAAGCCAAGCTGCTTGCAGAACTCGAAGTCTTCGCGCGTCTCGACCTTTTCCGCGAGCAGTTGCTGCACGCCCCGTTGTCGTAGCAGGTTCACGTGTTCCTGAAGCTGCTGACGATTCAACGCGCGGACATCGAGCTTGACGGTCTTCGCCACGCGGACCAGTGCTTCGTATTTCTCGGAGAAGGCGAAGTCATCGAGCGCGACGTGGTAACCCGCGTCGGCAACACGGCGCAGGGCATTCACAAATTCGTCGTCCGGCTCGATGTCTTCGAGAACTTCGAGGACGATCTGTGATTTGTCCTGGGGCAGAAGGCCTTCATCCATCAGATACCGGCGGGTGAAATTGATAAACGCCAGCCGATTCCCAACGAGATTTTCCAGCCCAATCTCCACCAAGGCATTCAACAGAAGCTGGCCGGTGGCGGCATCTCCATCCGTGACTTGCGCGCGGTTTTCAGCGCTGCTGCGAAACAGCAATTCATAAGCGACGACGTCGAGAGCCCGGTTGTAAATGGGCTGTCGTCCGACTAGAACTTCATGCACGTTGACACCCGAAAACGACTTCACAAGAGTGAAAACACTTTTCGACTAATCTAGGCCACCGAGCGATTCACTCGACGGCCTTCACGACCAAATGCATGACTTTATTGTTGGCGTGTCGCCGTAGAAGTGCCGGACCACAGAAACAGTGCAAGACGTAAAAGCGGCATTTCCCGCTCGGTCGATACAATCCCTCCTCTCGGACCAGCAATGATCCTGCCCATAGCGGGAAACGCGGAAAGTCTGCGGGCAAATCGCCATTGATCTCTTGTATGTCGCGGGATATCGTCGACAGTCATGGGCTCGCTGGCCGATGGATTGACTGTGCAGGAAAGACGCTCAACTGCCGTCTTTCAGGGAGGAAACCATGTTGCGTCTTGCGTCCGCCATCACATTGCTCGTCGTTGTTGTCGCGTTTGTCGACACTCCGGTGCGGGCAGGATCCCTTGATAGCAGCGTGGTTCAAATCCGGCTGCCGGGGGAAGACGCCACTTTGGTGTATCTGGAAGCGCCCGGCGATTTCACGCTCCGGCTGGAAACCGAGAATTCCTCGGTGGAATCTCGACGGATCTTTCTTGGCGATGGCGAAGTCGCCGTTGAACTGCGCATTGATCCGGTGAAGGGGCCGTTGTTCCAAGGCGAAGAAATCCATTCCGGCCATGTCTTCAAGAAAGACGCCACGATCAAATTGCGGCCGGGATACAAGAAGGCGTCGGAACTGCGGCCGGGCAGCGTCTACGTCATTCTGCCTGGAGTGACATTCGACGCCGCGAAGCCCAAGGCACTCACGCTCGAAGATCTGCTGCAATAATCGATCGTAATTTTCGCCGACCGGGGCAACAGCCGAAGAAACGGCCGGCAATTATGTCGAGCGTGTCGGAATCGCGCGGTACAGGCGGAGGGCACCGAGCAGAATCACGAGAGCCGCCAGCGCACTGCCGAGAATGATCCCGATGGCGACCGGGTCGCTGAAGAAGAGCCGGGTCTGTTCCCAGATCGCCGACCACCCAAAGAGGACCAGAATCGCGGCCGCCGCCAGACACGGACCGTAAGGCAAATACGTCTTGCCGAACAACAGATATCCGAGAATGGCAATCAAAACGCCGGTCAAGGGGGCGAGGGCGAAGGTGGCCAGAACCGCCTGCCAGCCGACCACGCTGCCGATCATGGCCATCAGTGTGACGTCGCCGAAGCCCATCGCCTCCTGACCCAGAATCCGGCTGCTGATGGACCGGACGACCGCGGTAAAAACGCCGCCGGTGAGCAAGCCCGCAGTGCTCCAGGCCAGCGCGTGCCAGACGCGGTGCTGATCGTACCATGCGGGAATGTACGGCCCCGTGAGTTGCGGAATCGCCTGTCCCCAATCGACCCACAGATGGGCAATTTGCGCGTCGGCAATGAACACCGCGGCTCCCACGCCCCAGATCATTCCCGGAATGGTGATCTGGTCGGGCAGCAAATAACAATCGAGGTCGATCGCCGTCCCGAGAACCAGAAACAGAATCAACCCGCAATGAAACACAATGCGGTGCATGATGTGGTGTGATTCCGGACGAACTTCCGGAGTTGCGAGGCATTGCCCGATGGTCTCCGCGTAGGCGAGCCCCAGCATCAGGCCCACGGAGGCCGCCATGACGATGAATGGTCGCAGACGGCGCACCGAGGGGAATGACGGCGTCAGCCCGAGCAGCTTTCGCTCATGATCGATCAGCCGTTCGAGCCACCAGGCGGCGATTCCCGAGACAACCGTGGCCACAACACCGCCGACGATCCACTCCACGTTCATTTCCTGGCGGCGAGTCGCTGTTTTTAGGGACGATAAAACCGGATCACGGGCCTATCGTATCGGTTCGAGGGGGCGCACAACACCGAAGGGATCACGCCGCCAACTTGCGCCTGTGTGAAAATGAGTCACCGAGACACGGCTGTTGCGAATTGCTACGTTCTTTAATAGGGAACCGCGAACAGAAATCGCGAAATGCCGCGGTTTTCGGCAAGGATGGAAATCCGTCGGACTGGCACGGCATTTCCTCTATGCACGGAGTATCGGGCGCAGGCCGGGCCCGAAATTGTTCCATGCGTGTAACAGGGTCATTGTCCTCATCCCCATTTATCCACTCCCGAACGCATGGTGCCTTCCCGCTCCGCAGAGTTCTCTCTGCGGAGCTTTTTTGTTTTCCATGAGCGGCCCGGCGCTAGCCGCCGGTGTCTTTTAACGATGCGAAGAACCGGCGGCTAGCGCCGGGCCGCTCACGGAGAGAAACGTCACGCGGATTCTCGGTAGTCGACCACGGTTGCGGCATCGTTGGTCGGAGAACCGGTGATGATCGGCTGGTCCATCGAACCCATGTTGGGCTGGCAAACGAGCGGTTGAAACACGGCCTCTTCGCCTCCTTTGGGATTCTCGGTGGGGCGAAAGACAGCGAGTTGAATCACGGCCAGCATGCGAATCAGTGTCGAGACCGCATACACCCAATGGTATGCTTCGGCGGTCACCGCTCCCCATTGCAGAATCAGGGCACCGATGGCCGAGCCGAACAGGATCGCGCCGGAGTTGGCGAGATTGTACAACGTCAGAATGCTGGTCCGTTCCCGTTCCGGGATCGTCTCGAAGAAGAGGAGCACGAGCGCTAACTCATACGCCCCCCACGCCGCCCCAGCAAACAGTTGCACGATCAGCAGCCATGTATAGTTCGAACTGACATTCCACGCGCCGGCGAGCGGAATCATGCCCAACGCGCCCGCCCACAATAACCGTTGAGCCCCCACTTTATGGGCCAGCTTGCCCCAGAACGGCAACAGCAGGAACTTCGAGACGAATGACGCCCCCAGCAGCGCTGCATACTCGGCATACGAGAATTGCAGCACTTTCAGAATGTACGGATTGAAAAACGGCCCGGCGACAAACGCCCCGGACTGCATCGCCACTGCGAACATCAGTAACCGGCCCGTCGACCCGCGCGAAGCTTGCTGCCAGGTTTCGCGCCAACTCAACCACCGTACGCCAACGGGAATGGGTGAGGGTTCGCTCTGCGACGCCAGACATGCCGTGGAGATCAATCGGCAAACCGTGGCCACGGCGAAGAGCCCGGCGAAAATCATGGCCTGAGTTTCCGGCGACTGCGACCGTCGACCGTAATCCAGCGCGAAGCCACCAATGAGAAAGCCGGTCATCGTCGCAATCTGTTGCAAGCGGGCTCGGCGGGCAAAGAAGTGTGTTCGAATCGTGCGGGGGATGAGCGTTCCCTGCCATGTATTCCACGCCGGTCCCGTGGCCAGTCCCGATCCCCAATAGATCGCCGCGACCGACATGGCGAGCCAGGGGGAAATCGATTGGGTCAACGCCGCGGTGAGGAGCGGAAGAAAACACAATCCCTGCGTGCCGGAAGACAACACCACCCAGCGGCGATGCGATCCGAGTTTCTGCACGGCCCACGGCGAGATCAACTGCAAAATGCTGCCGATCAGCAACGGAACCGTCGTGATCAGCCCGGCAAAGACTTCGCCCATGCCGACGAACAGCATGAATGCAGGGACATAAGTTTCACCAATGCCGACCATCATGCCGAAGGCGGTGCCATCGCCGATGCTCATGGTGAGGTCGCGGCGCAGCGACGGAGAATGGGTTTCTTCCGCGACGGGAGGGGCAGGGGGCGTTAACGCGACCGCTGGCTCCGACCGTACTTTCCGATCCCGTACAAGACCCGCACTCATCGACGCCGCCGCTCAAGAACTCAGGGCTGTTCACATCCTGTTGTTCGGTCGCTGCGCACGACCGTTGCCCTGTCCCAACAGCTTATCACAGATCGCGGAGCCAACGATAGATGAACCGCGCAAATGCGAATTTCGGTAGTGGGTCTGCTTGAAGAGTCGGGGCGGGGGCCCCGACCTATGGATGTGAAATTCACCTAAAATCATAGGTCGGGGTCCCCGCCCCGACGGCTTTGGATCCGAACTGACTCACTCCCCGATTCACGTGTTCCCTGCGGCAGCGGCCGCGCTCATCATTCCACGTCTTTTTTCTTGAGAACTGCCGGCAGTTTGGCCCCGTCGGCATAGAACTTCATCGAAATGGAATTCACGCAGTGCCGCGTGTTTTTCTCGGTCAGCCGTTCGCCGACGAAGACGTGGCCCAAATGCCCGCCGCAGTTTTTGCAGAGGATTTCCGTCCGCTCGCCGTCGAGGTCCTTCTTCTTGCGGACCGCGTTCGGCAGTTCGTCATCGAAGCTCGGCCAGCCGCAATGACTGTCAAATTTGTCCGCGGAACGGTAGAGCGGGGCGTTGCAGCGGCGGCAGACGTATGTTCCCGGGTCTTTTTTGTCCGTGTATTCACCGACGAACGGCCGTTCGGTTCCCGCATGCACAATGACCCGTTCTTCGGCCGGTGTCAGCGGGTTGTATTGGACCGGACTCACACCTGAGGGTTCGGCAGACATCGCTTCTTCCTGAATGGGGGACATCGCGGCGGCCATGGGAACGGTTTCGACTGCGGCGCGGGCCGATGCCGCACCATTCACGCCGCTGCAACCCACGACCTGGGGAATCAGATAACCAACCGCCAAAAGCGTCGACAGAATCGACTGTGATCGCGAACACCGCATGAAAGAACTCCGGGAGCGACGTAGACTGTCTTGCGCTCGTTCAGCACCAGATCATTTTACGCGAAGTCACTCTGAGATGCCGCAACTCGCCCCGCGGTTTCAGAATTTTTCATGACCGAGGGCTTACCGCCGTCCACGACTCGCGCGGTAGCCATATTCGGTGGCGAACCAGATGGCATAGCGTTCACGGGCGTCGGAATTGGTATTGCGGGTGTCGAGCACGTGACCGAGTTCGTGAATCAGGACGTTGTTGAGGTAGAAGTCCTTGATTGCGGCTTCGGTCCAACTCAGATGCCACTGCTGACCGTGCTGACTCCAGACCCCGCCGAACATTTTGGCTTCAATCAACTGCTGCGGCTTGGGCGAACGCGAATAGACTTCGATCAGTGAATCTTCAATGGGATACAAATAGACGTTCGGTCCCCATTGCATGCCATAACACGGAAAAAGTTTCCGCTTGCGGGTCATCGTCGACAGTTGGACGACTTCCAGCGGAGCCACCAGCGTAGGTGCCAAATCGGCGAGCCGCTCGGTAATTTCCTTCGGCGATACCGGGTGAATGAAACCATTACCGGCCGGTTGCACGACATACTTGGCTTCTTCGCGACCGACAGGGGGATGCCAGACTTCCGGTGCCGCGAAATCTGTCGAACGAATCGAACCCTCACCCCGCCGACGATATGCCGCCGCGGGACGGATTCCGTGCTGGGCACGTTGATGCGCAGACGCGGCCAGTTGCCGCTGATGAAAGGCGATGCGGGAAGGCATGATGAAGCGGGACGGCAGGGGCAGACAAAAGTCCGCAGGGCGGGTGGTGGTCCATGGCGTCCGTGTTCCCGTGCCGCAAGGAGGAGTGACCCGCGACGAACAGCATCTAGCCGTCTGCATCCATCCTAGACACGCTGGGCGACACCGAGCAACTGTACACCCTAAGTGGCGTCGCCGGGCGGGTTTGCGAGCAAAGATTTTTTTCGGGTCGAAAGCCCCTTGGGAGCCACCCCGCGCGGCGATGAGAACCGCCGATTCTTAACATGGCGGGCGACATCAGGTTGCGTCATCAAGCGGGGAGCGCACCGAAAATCACCGTGTGCGAGCCGGTCCCCCGGATGTTCACTGCTTTTCTTAAAATCATGCCGCAATTCGAGTTGCGCCGCGCCATCGGTGGGGTTGTAACGGTCGCGGCGAGATTACCGCTACGGCGCGACCGCCCCGACGTACGGTTTCTCGTCCGCTTCCTGTCCGCCGACGTTCCGTTGCGGGGCATCATCCGCAGGAGCAAGGAAGCGTCCGTTCTTGCCGTCCGTGGAGGCGAACTTCAACCCGGCGTTCCCTTGCTGACCGCCGTCGCCGAAGATGCTCAACTCGTTTTTGGCCCCTTCCGGTTTTGCACGCGTCGAGAAATTCAACCGGTTCTTTCCGAGCACCTGTTTGTCGATGAGTTGCTTCTCATCGAAACCTTTTTCGACCACCACTTCCGGCCCGCATTCCACGAACAGGTTGCGACGGAAACTCACCCCTTTCGAACTGAATTCCGGTTGTTCGGCCACGAGGACCGGATTCGGTGACTTGTAGAACGTGTTGTTCACAAACTGAAAATCACGCCAGCTCGATTTGCCGACGATCTGCACGCCGACCTTGGTGTCACTGAAAATCGACTCGCGGAATTCGAGATTGACCGGGTCTTTACCGCTGATGGTAATCCCGGCGGCCATCGGTCCCAGAAACCGGAGTTTTTGCAGGAGCACGTTCTGGGTATCCAGCGCGTCGGCACCATCGCCCGCCGTGCATTTCACCCCGACGGCACTCGCGCTGCCGGGTTCAAACTGTCCTTCTTCGATCTGGCAGCGGGCATCCGAGAAACTCAGCCCCAAACCGCCACGGAAGTGGATGCCGGCTTCGCTAAATCCCTGCACGGTAAATTTCTGCAGATGCACGCGTGCCAGATTGCCGCCGAGTTCAATCGCGACCGGCTTCCCCTGGGCTTTCACCACCACGTTGGAGATTTGTATGCCTTCGAGACCGGTGATTTTGATGACCGGGTCGGCCCCCGTCGGTTCCAGAACGATCGCCCCCCCTTCGCCGGTGATGACGATGTTGTTCGGCCACGATTTCGCATCCAGCACGATGCGTTCTGCATAATTCCCCGCGGCCACTTTGATCGTGAAACGATCGGTCCGGGTTGCCGGTTTGAAATTCTGTTTGACGGTCTGCAGGGCCTCCCCCAGGGTTTTGAAGTCGCCCGTGGCCCCCACCAGTGCCGACTTCTTGCCCGACCATGCCCGCGATGCGGATGCCGTACCGCTCTTGGAAGCAGATGACGATTTCTGAACCACCGGGGCGGTCGTCTTTTTCCCCGCCGATTTCCTGGTCACGCCTTTCGACTGGCCCCCTCCGAACAATCCGAAAGCCAACGCCAACCCCACGAGCAACACGACTCCGACCCCGCCGCCGATTCCCATCTGCACGCGGCGATCCTGCAAGGCCGGCGGCAATTTGAAAGGCGGGAGCGCCGCTTTGGCCTTCTTCCTGGGAACCGCGGGCGCTTCCCCAACGGGGGCAGCGGGCTCGATGGTTGCCAAGTCACCGCTGACAGCAGCGACGGCCACGGGCGCGGATTCCGCGACCACAGGGGAAACAAAAGTCGATATCGGCGCGGGCGCTCCGAAATCAAAACTCGGAACGGGTGAAATCGCCACCGCAGCCGTGTCCGCGGGGGGACCGAAGTGAAATTCCGGTTCTGGAAGCGGGGCCACCGGTTTCGCAATCACCTTGGCCGCTGGGGGCGTGACGGGGGGGGCCGGCGCTACAACGGGTTCTGGTGCCGCCGCCACCACCGGGACGGCGGGTGCCGGTGGTGGTGCCGCAACCGGAGCGGTGAAATCCCCGAACTGAAACAGCCCTTCGGCGGCCACCGGCGCGCTCACGGCAGGGCCAATTTCGAACATCGGCTCCGGTAGAGTTTCGACGGCGACCGGCGGTTCTTCGACAGGGGGACGTTCAACCACTGCCGGCGGTTCGAGAACGGGAGGCGCCTGGACCGTGACAACCGGTGCGGGGGGATGAGTCGGTTCTGCAACCGGCGCGGGAGTGCCCAGAAAATCGAACAGGCCACTGCTGTTTCCCGATTCCGCCACCGGAGCGGCAGGGGCAGCCGCGAGAAACGAAAAATCGGCTCCACCCGTCGGCGAGGCGATCGCTGAGGGCGTCGCGACAATGGTCGACGGAGCGGTCTGTTTTTTCACGACCGAGGATGGCTTCGCTGCCTTGGCGGGAACGGCGGATTTCGGTGCGGGCGCATCGGGAACTTGGGGGGCTGGCTTTTCCGGTTTTTTAAGCACGGGCGTCGACTTCGGTTCCGGCTTCGGTGCGGGCTTTGTCGGCGTTGGCTTGGATTCACCCAACCCGGCAAAAAATGCGGCGAGATTCGGATCGGCACTCGGCGTGCTTGCCGGGGCGGTAGTTTCCGCGGGTGGTCCGAACGAGAAAATGTTGGAGGAGGACGCGGGCTCAACCGGTAGAGGGGGCGGGGCCATCTTCATCTTCGACGAAGGGGGAGGAACCATCGGCGCGACCGGCGGCGGAGCAGGGGGGGCCACCGGCACCGCGGCCTTGGGGGTCACCACTTGCGCCATCACCGGGGCCGCCCTTCGTGTGGTATCCGTGGCAAACAGTTGGCGATGCGCTGTTTTCCACTCTTCGGGGGCGGAAACACCAAGCCACTTCCGCAACGCTTCGGCCGTTTCGTCGGCCGTGGCGTACCGGTCGTCCGGCTTCTTCGCCATCATTTTGCGGACGATGGCCGTCAACGAGGGCGGAATCTCCGGACGGTCCGTTTCCACTGCAGGCGGCTCTTTGGTTTGATGGGCCATCAGCCGCTGCGTCAGCGTTCCTTCGGTGAACGGGGGGTGCCCGGTCAGCAGGAAATAAAGGGTGCAACCCAGGCTGTAAATGTCGGCTCGCGCATCGACCGTGTGGCTGTCGAGCGCCTGTTCCGGCGCGAGATAATCGGCGGTTCCCAGGACTTTTTCATCGTGCTGAATCGTCAGCGATTCTTCCTGTCCCTGATTGTCAAAGAACCGTGCCAGACCGAGATCGAGGATCTTCACCACCCCCGACTGATCGCGCAGCAGATTTCCGGGCTTGATGTCGCGATGGACCAGCCCGGCTTTGTGAGCGTGGGCCAATCCGACCGCCGCTTGACGCACGTAATCGACGCTATCGACCAGCGAACACCGCCCGCTTTTCGCGATGAGTTCCTGCAAGCTCAACCCGTCGACGTGTTCCATCACCAGAAAGTGAATGACGGTCTCGCGCTCATCCTGATGATCCACATCGTATGCGCGCACAATGTTCGGATGATCGAGCGACGCCACCGCCTGCGCTTCGCGATGAAATCGCGCCAGATACGACGAATCGGCCACGCGCTTGTGCGGCAACACCTTGATCGCGCACCGGCGTTTCATCAACGTGTGTTCGGCCAGGAAAACCGAACTCATGCCCCCCTTACCGAGCAGCGATAACAGCTTGTATTTGCTGAGAAAGTACCCTTTGTGCTTCCCCTGCAGCAGCTTTTCGGACTGCCATTTGGTGATGAGCGATTTGGCCGTGAGATGCTCGGCCAGATCGGCGGCATGGTTCGCGTCGCCGCCGGCCGCTTTGAAGTCGTCCACCGCGCGCTTCAGCCGTTCCGTGTCGACGAGCATGCTTTTGGTGACGACCGCCAGAAACGTTTCGCCATTCAGGGGGCTGCTGGTTGCCATACGCCATAAATTCAGAGGGGAAAACGACACCGCTACGGCGGCTCTCCGCGAATGCACTGCCGAAACCGTACCTTACCATGCCACTCGCCTCCGGGGTAGTATTCCTCACGCAAACCTTCAGGCCGACTTCCGTGCTCGGCGCTGAAAAATGATTCGATGCCGATTTACCCACCCCTCGATCCGTATCCGTACAAACAAGACCGAAGGGCCTGCCGAATCCATCGCCAATTGTCCGACGGGCTATACGTCTACGTTCAAGATGTGAACGGCGACATCTGGGTTGCTCCCGATGCGGCTCATCGGCATCCGAAAGTGCTCGGCGGGGGTCAGCCGGCTCGGTACGCCGGTGACTTAACGATCGATCAAGGACGGATCATCGACCTGACCAATCTCTCCGGTACGTTTCAATGTGACTCTGAAACTGGACTGCATGCGGTGTGGGAGATTTTGGTACAACAAGGATGGGATGTGGAAGTGGGGGGGGCCGATTTTTTCCAGCGAACGGCAGCCGTCCCCGGCGATTGGCGTGAAGAGTCCCATGACAAATCGGATGCGATTGCTGATTCTCGAAGACGACCCACGTCGGACCGCGGCGATGCGGGAACGGCTGGAAGATCGATTCTCCCCATATGAAACGCTGATTTTACCCGATGCGCCCTCGTTTATCGCAGCCTATCGGGAAGCTCCGGAACGCGTGCTTGCCATCTCGCTCGATCACGATCTCGAACCGGTGAACAATCAAAATCCGGAGCCGGGAACGGGACGCGACGCGGCCGACTTTCTCGCTCAACTCCCCGCGGATGGGCCACGTCTGCCCATCGTCATTCACAGCACAAACCGAGCGGCCGTGGACGGCATGGAACGCGTCCTGGACGAAGCCGGATATCCTGTTCACCGAGTGACGCCGTATGGTGATCTGGAATGGATTTCCGAAGCATGGTTTCCGGAGTTTCGAAAGTGCATTCTCGATGCGGTCGACGCGGCTTCACTGGCTGTCAGTCCGTCGGTACCGGGCTTCTCGTGAACGGACGCAGACAAG
Organism: Planctomycetaceae bacterium; assembly: GCA_021732785.1. GTDB lineage: Bacteria > Planctomycetota > Planctomycetia > Planctomycetales > Planctomycetaceae > DSVQ01. The sequence goes on along the minus strand of JAKFUG010000011.1, from coordinate 7,777 downwards.
GAAACGGGAATGCTTTGTGATGCTGCAGCGCATCGGTTGGTTTGCCCGCTCGATTGTCCCGATACCTGCTCGATGCTGGTCGATGTGAAGGACGGCCGGGCGTCGCGGTTGCGTGGCGATCCGGCGCATCCCTTTACGCAGGGGTTTCTGTGCCACAAGGTGTCGCATTATCTCGAACGGGTCTATAACCCCAACCGTGTCCTACATCCGCTGCGACGCATTGGGCCGAAAGGAAGCGGGCAGTTTGAGCGGATCGACTGGGACACCGCGCTGGATCTGATCACCGCAAAATTTCGCGAGGTCATCGCATCGCCGGAGGGACCGCAGGCGATTTTGCCGTACAGTTACTGCGGCACGATGGGCCGCATTCAGAGCGAAAGCCTCGACCGGCGATTCTTCCATCGCATCGGGGCGTCGATGCTGGATCGCACGATCTGCGCCACGGCCGGGGTAGCCGGATACAGCTACACCATCGGCGGCCGGATCGGGACCGATCCCGAAGCGATTGATGATAGTCGCTACATCATCAACTGGGGTTCAAACACCGCGGTCACGAATTCGCATCTGTGGGTGCGGATGGTCGCCGCCCGCAAACGCGGCGCAAAGATCGTCACCATCGACCCGTACCGCTCGCGTACGGCCGAACGGAGTGATTGGCATCTGATGCCCCGCGTGGGGACGGATGCGGCGCTGGCGCTCGGCATCATGCACGTGATGTTTCGAGATGGGCTGACCGATGCGGATTATCTCACACGCTATTGTCACGGGACCGATGCCCTGCGCGATCGGGTGCTGACGCAGTATGCCGTCGATGTCGTGGCGAAAATCACCGGACTCACTGCGGTCGATATCGAACGGCTGGCTCACGAATACGCGGCGACGAAACCCGCGGTGATCCGTGTCAATTACGGCCTGCAACGGCACTACGGCGGCGGCATGGCGGTCCGCACGATTGCGTGTCTGCCCGCGCTCATCGGTGCGTGGCGGGATCCGTCGGGCGGGATTCTGCTCACCACCAGCGGGCTGTTCCCCATCAACACCGCCGGGTTGCAACGGCCGTTATTGAGCCCGCCGGGGACACGCACCATTAACATGAGCCGTCTCGCCGACGCCTTGTGTGCCACTGGCTCTGCCAGTGTCTTCCCGATGAATCCCAGTGCCCCCGATAGACAAGAGAAGACACTGGCAGAGCCAGTGGCACACAGCGAACCGCCCGGTCCACCGGTGCGGTTGCTGTTTGTCTACAACAGCAACCCCGCGGCGATCGCTCCCGATTCTGTGCGGGTCCAGCAAGGATTGATGCGAGACGATCTTTTCACCGTCGTTCACGAACAGTTCCTGACCGACACCACCGACTACGCCGACATCGTGCTCCCCGCGACGACGCAACTCGAACACATCGACCTGCACACGACCTACGGGCATCATTACGTCCAGCTCAACGAACCGGCGATTGCCCCGCTCGGCGAAGCGCGCTGCAACACCGATGTCTTCCGTCAACTCGCATCACGCCTCGGATTGGAACCGGAATTGTTCGCCGTCACCGATGAGCAACTCGCGCGGGAAGCCTTGTGGGAAACAGCCCCCGAACAACCCTCGGCCTTGCGCGGCATCACCGTCGATGTTTTACGCAACGAAGGTCCGCAACGCCTGCGGTTGCCGCGGCCGTTCGTTCCCTTCGCCAACGGAAATTTCCCGACGCCGACGGGGAAATGCGAGTTCTTCTCCACGAAGCTGGCAGAGCAGGGGGAGGACCCGTTGCCGTGGTATGTCCCGCCTGCGGAATCCATCGATTCGCAGCCGGAACTTGCGGCCCGGTTCCCGCTGCAATTGCTGTCGCCGCCGTCGCCGCATTTTTTGAATTCGACGTTTGTCGAAACCGAAACGCTGCGAAAATCCGCCGGGGAACCGACGCTGGAAATCCACCCCGACGACGCGGAAGAACGGGAGATCATCGACGGTCAGCGCGTCCGCATTCGCAACGACCGCGGCTCATTCCATGCCAGAGCGATGGTCGGCGAAACCGTCCGCCCCGGCGTGGTCGTCGCCCCCGGCATCTGGTGGCATAAACTGACGGACGACGTCGGCAACGCCAACCTCACCACCAGCAGCCGCACCACCGACTGGGGCGGCGGCGCGACGTTCTTCGATAACCTTGTGGAAGTGGAAGCCGTTGGATGAAATCTTTCCCGCGATCCGATGTCGGCGAACTCGTTCCCATGCTCCGCGTGGGAACGCACGGTCGAGATGCTCCGCGTCGAATGCGATTTGTTGCTGTTCACAGAAATGCGACGCAGAGCGTCGCGGCCAGGCATTCCCACGCAGAGCGTGGGAACGAGTAAGTCGAAAGAGCGGAGGATCCGTGACAAGGCACAGAATAAAATGAAGACGAGGAGGGGAACCACGGAATACATGGAGGACACGGAAGGGAAAGAGGAGAAGGCAGAAGATGGGTATGTTGCTCGTTTAATGCGCGCTACATACCCATCGCATTTTTCTCACTCCTTTTCCTCATCTTCTTCCGTTTCCGTGTATTCCGTGGTTCCCCTCCGAATCCCTCCGCCTCTCCTCTTTCTGTGTTTCCGTGGATATCATCCTCCCAACACTCAAAACAGCAGCGAAGGAACTCTTCGTGGCCCATGCAGTAGATGATCAGCCCGGTTCGCGACTGGCGGGATTGGGTGTCCTGGCGGTGATGCTCGGCGTGGTGTTGCTTGTGGGATGCGTGATCGAAGCGAAGACCGGGATTCGGGGAATGCCGCGGTTCTGGCATGCGAATCAGCCATTGTGGTTCATGATCGGGCTGACCGGAGTCGGCGGCGGGGCGTGGTTGCTCGCCCCGTTTTCGTCGGCGACACACCGGACAAAATGGCGACCGTCGCGCACCGGCCTGCGATTTCGGCAATTGACACTTTACACCCGCGACACGTGCCCGCTGTGCGATGACGCCGTCGCATTGCTCACGACTTATCAGCGCTGGCTGCCGCACATCACGCTGGTCAACATCGATACCGATCCGCAGTTGGTCGAAAAGTACGGCACCAGCATCCCCGTGGTGGCGTTCGACGGGAAAGTCCGTTTCCGCGGCCGCATCGCCCCGGAACTGCTGCAACGTCTCATCGAAGGGACGCCACCGATATAGCCGTAGGGTTTGCCGAGTCCGGGAGGCGAACCTCAGAGAGCGGGGACAATTCGTGGTTCGCCTCGCGGACTCGGCAAACCCTACGAATCAGCGGAAAACCGACCGGTTTCGTCCGTGCGGCTGATGCGGTATACTTTTACTGCGGCGACAGTACGTCTCCGGATGTCACCTGCGTCGCCTGAATTCCATAACCATTCCCCCACCGGGGCTGATTGCTATGTCCGCGCCTGTTTCCAAAATTCTGATTGCCGATGATAACCTGCAAAACTGCGAATTGCTGGATGCGTATCTCTCCGAAAGCGGCGAGCCGTACGAGATTGTGATGACCAGCGACGGCGCGTCCACACTCGACAAAGTGCAGGAATTTCAGCCCGATCTGATTCTGCTCGACATCATGATGCCGAAAATGAGTGGCTACGAAGTCTGCCAGCGGATCAAGCAGAACCCGGCGTCAAAAAACATTCCGATTCTCATGGTCACCGCCCTGAACGAAATGGGCGACATCGAAAAAGCCGTGAAAGCCGGAGCCGATGATTTCCTCACCAAGCCGGTGCATCGGCTGGAATTGACGACTCGTGTCCGGTCGTTGCTGCGAGTCCGCCACCTGACCAACGAACGGGACCGGCTGCTGGCGTACCTCGAAGAAGTCGACGCCGCCGCCCGGCCTGTCACCCCATAAAAATTCAAAATCCGAATCTCGAAATCCGAAGGAAGCACGAAAATCCCAAGGGGAAAACGTGCCTTCTTGCTGATGATATTTTTCTTTTCCAGAACTTATGATTTCCTTCGAATTTCGGATTGCGACATTCGGATTTCTCTTCTGAAACACCCCGCGCATGCCGTCCGCGACGCTCGTCCTCCCCGAAGTCCGTATCCACGCCCGCAAGGCGCTCCCGTTCTACAGCAAGCATCCGTGGGTCTACCATAGCGCCATCGTCAGCATGACCGATGACATTGCCCCCGGCAGCGAAGTCGTGCTCCGGACCCACGACGGCAAGTTCATCGCCCGCGGTCTTTACAATCCGAACAGCAATATCCGCGTTCGTTTGTACTGTTGGGACGAAAACCAGGCCCTTGATGATCTCTTCTGGTCTCGCCGCCTGGACGACGCCATCAGTTTGCGGCGACGACTCTTCGGACACTTCACGCCCGAACTTGCGTGTCGCCTCGTTTATTCGGAAGCCGATCAATTCTCCGGGCTGATTATCGACCGCTTCGGCGACTGGCTGACGGTGCAATTCACCTCGCGCGCTTTGGCTGATCGTAAAGAGCGGTTGCTCGATCTCCTCGAACAGAAACTCGCACCGAAAGGAATCGTGCTGCGGTCGGAAAAGGGGATTCGTGCCGCCGAGGGGTTGGAGATGACCGACGGTCTCGCGCGGGGCATCGAACCGCCGAACCCGTTGCTCATCCGTGAGAATGACATCATTTACGCGGTCGATCTCACCGCGGGGCAGAAGACTGGCTTCTTTCTCGATCAGCGTGAGAATCGGCGACGGATTGCGTCGTTCTCCGCGAATTCGCGCGTGCTGGATATGTTCTGTTACTCGGGCGGCTTCGGGTTGAATTGCCTCGTGCATGGACCCGCGGCCGAGGTCATCGCCGTTGACAGTTCCGCCGCGGCTCTCGAACTGACGTACGCCAATGCCGAAGGGAACGGCGTCGCCGGTCGGTTGCAGGTCATGCAGGAAGACGGTTTCAAAGCTCTCGAACAGATCGTCGCCGCGGGGGACAAATTTTCGACGGTGATTCTCGATCCGCCGAAGCTCGCCAAACATCGGGATGGCATCGAAGCCGCGCTGCGAGGTTACTACAGTCTGAACCGGCTTGCGGTCGACGCCCTCGTACCCGGCGGCCTGCTGATGACATGCAGTTGCTCGGGCCACGTCACCCACGAGATGTTCACCGAAATGTTGTCGCGGGTGTCGCTGCAATCGGGCCGTCACGTGCAGATCCTCGAAGCCCGCGGCCCCGGTCCCGACCACCCCGCGTCGGTCCATTGCCTCGAAACTGACTACCTGAAGTGTTATTTGTGCCGCGTGGTGTGAGAGAAGTGGACAGGGAATAGTGGACAGCCAGAAAAGGGCAAGAGGCTGACAACGAACACAACTCGTTCCCATGCTCCGCGTGGGAACGCACGGCCGAGACGCTCCGCGTCGTCTCATCGTTGACAACAAACGTAACGCCAGCACCCCGGCTGCTTCCGAGCAGCCGGGGTGCTTTCCCCACCGACAGCGTTCAAAAGAAGAGAGTTCCCACATCGAGCATGGGAACGAGGAACCAGAATGGCCCGCCGCCCGCCTGATTTTGACGACGATGATGACTTCGACCAACCGACCGCGGTCCGGGTGCGGACGACGGAGCAACTCCGCATCGACTACGCCGCGGAGTTACCGTCCGGGCGGATGCTCTGCAATACCGTCGGCCGCGGCCAGTTCCCGCGGGCATATGTCGCGGCGCATCCCGAAGCGACCGCCGTCTGCTGGTTCTTGGATATCTATCAGCGTGACCAGACATCGTACAACGAACAAACCGAGCACGACGACCGCATCGAATGGGTCTGCACGCCCGATCCGCCGGAAGACCCGTACGATCTCGTCGTCTGGGGCTTCGGCACCCGCGGCGAAACGGAGCTCGTCCGCGAGATGCTGCAGATTGGTTATCAACGCCTCAAAGACAACGGCCGCTTCATCGCGGTGATCGATAACGCCGAAGACCAATGGCTGCACGCCGAACTGAAAAAACTCTTTCCGAAGGTGACCCGTAATCCGATTGATCGCGGCGTGATCTATCTCTGCACGAAACCGGGGCCGCTCGCCAAGGTGAAGAATTATCAGGCCGAGTTCGTCTTCCGCGACGGCGACAAACTGATCAAAGCCTATTCGCGGCCGGGCGTGTTCAGCCATCGCCACATTGATGTCGGTGCCCGCACGCTCATCAACTTCATGGACGTGCAACCCGGCCAGCACGTTCTCGATCTCGGCTGCGGCTCTGGAGCGGTCGCCATTGCCGCGGCCAGCCGGGCGGAGGGCGTGCATGTCCTCGCGGTCGATTCCAATCCCCGCGCGCTGGAATGCGTCCATCTCGGGGCGACGGAGAACGGTCTCAGCGACATCGAAACCGCCCTCGACGCCAGCGGCAACCTCATCCCCAAAGGCGAGTTCGATCTGGTCCTCGCGAACCCGCCGTACTTCTCGCACTACAAGATCGCTCTGCTCTTCCTGCAAATGTCCCACCGCGCCCTCAAACCCGGCGGCCTGGTTCATGTGGTGACCAAGACACCGAACTGGTTCGCCGAAAAGATGCCCATGTACTTCCAGGAAGTCGGCGCAGAACAAGTGAAAGAGTATTGGGTGCTGACGGGCCGGAAATAACGTCATCGTTTAGCCGCGACCCGCCAGGGGAGCGCGGCGCGGAACACACGGCGCGTGCGGCGCGCTCCACGCGAGCGCTCCCCTCCGCGGACTCCGGGTCGCGGCTAAAATGGCACGAGTGTAGGGTGGAGCGAGTCTTCGAGTTTCACCACATCGGATGATACACGGTGGAAGAAAGGTGGAACTCGCGGACTCGTTCCACCCTACGTCACTGGCTCAGCGACGATAATGCCTCATCAAAGGCATAGAACATCGTTCGATTTTTGCACGCAGATATTGAAACTTCCGGAATCGGTTCCAGTCACCGGGTTCACGCAGCCCTGCGGCATCGAGACTGTACGGGATTCGCTTCAACCAACCGCGATAGAACACGCTCCCCGTAGTGACGTGGCCGTACCGGAACCACGAAGCTTCAATAAGTGTGGACTCACCGCTCGGGCGGCAGATCCAAAAAGGATGCCACAACACATCGGCACCCGTCGTAACCGCATGTTTCACCAAAACTTCAACCCGTTCGGGAAGATGTTCATCATCATCGTCGAGATGAGTGATGTAATCTCCGTTAGCAATTGAGAGGGCATGATTGACGGGAGCCGTTCCGGCAACCAACCAGCGGAGATCTGGTACCGCCGGGTAAACTCCACGTTGTGGAAGATTGACGAACCGGACACGTGGATCAGAGATTCCATCCATTGCATCGACCGTCGACTGTGGTGAGGCATCCCCGACGACGATGATCTCCAATTTGCGATAGGTTTGGTTCAGCAGCGACGCCACGCAGCGGTTAACAAGAAGTTCAGGTCGATCCCATGTCGCAACACATACAGTCACAAGCGGTTCATCAGGAATGGGTGTCGCAGCTCTCCACTGATGAAATTCATCCACAAGATTCAGATCGACATCATGTGCCGATTTGTAATCGTCCAGAAGTTGCTCAGGGCAATTGCATGTTAAACCGCGGAAAAAGCGGTCCAAATTTGTTCGAGGACGTCCTCGTCCCAGCCGGCGCGGAGTCGTTTGCCGCGGATGTTGTCTTTGACCGAAGTGTCGCGCTGTAAAATGTTGAGCGCCAGGCGGCGCAACGACGCGGAGATGTCCGGGGCGCTGCCGCGGCGAATGCGGCTGGCGTCTTCTGTAAAAGTGACATCAAGGACGTGGTGCAGACTGTTCTCGATCCCCCAGTGGCCGCGGATGTGCGCGGCCAGCGCGCGGACCTTCGGCGCGTGGCTGCTGATGTAGTACGCCACCTCCAGCGACTCTT
>JAKFUG010000031.1 GCA_021732785.1 Planctomycetaceae bacterium | reverse complement strand
GAAAACGTCCCGCTCAACCAGACGGCGGTGAGAATCAAAGCCGCGAGCGCCCCCATCACCGCGGTGGCACCGGGCGATGATGAAAGAGAATGGTCGGTGGTCGGTGGTCTGTGGTCAGTCGTCATTCGTAATCCGGATTCTTACCACTGACCCCGACTCCCGCTGTGCGGTTTCGCGTCCCGCATTCTGAAGTTCCAAATTCCAAACGCCAAGTTCCAAACAAGGACCAAATTCCAAATACCAAACGGGGAAGGGAAATCCTTTTCGTTTGGAACCTCTGTCTGCATTGGAAATTGTTTGGAGATTGGAATTTGAAACTTGGAATTTCTCTCGATACGCAGCCCCACCGCGTGCCCACCTACTTCTTCGCCGGTGCCAGGGTGTCGAAATACTTCTTGATCCCCTCATGATACCCCGGCGGGACCTGTTCCTGTTCGAGGGCATCGCTCACCCCCTGCTTCACCTGCGTGGCGAGCGAACGGTAATTCTCCGCGACGATGCCCTTGTCGCCGAGCCCCTGCGTCTTCTGCGAGAACAACGTCTTTCCCGCGGTGACGGCGGACTTTGCGACTTCCGACTGAAATTCGTTCTTCACGGCATCATTCTCGGGAGCCAGGCCCCCTTCCCCGGTGCCGGGGCCCTTCATGCCGCTCTTGCCTTTGCCCTTGCAGTTCGCGCAGCCCGGGCAGTTGCCGTCGCCGCTGCCATCGCATTGGCCGGCTTGGGCGAGCATCTCTTTGTAGAACTGCTCGTATTCCTTCATCGACTTGAAGCCGAGCGTGTTCTTGCCGTCGAGCTTGTCCTTATCGTTCAGCTTCTTCGCCATTTGCATGGCTTTCATCGCTTCTTCGAGTTTTTTCAAGTCCGACGCCGATTGCGCGAGTTCTTCGAGTTCAAGTTCCGACAGTTCCAGCGATTCCAGCGCCGCTTCCAGTGCCTCGGGAGACATTTCTTCCATCTGCGCGAGGTCCATCTGCTGCATCGCCCGTTGCAGAGCGGCATTCAGCGGTTTGGAGTCGAGTCCCTTTTTGGCGAACTCGTTCAGCGTCTTCAGTTTCTCCTTGATCTCGCGGCGGATTTTTTCCTTCTCGACGGGATCATCCGTCTTCGCCAGTTTTTGTAGCTCGTCTTGTAACGCTTGCAACTCCTGTTTCAGTCCGTCGAGTGAACCTTCCTGCAAGTCTTTGGACAGCTTCTGTAACAATTCCTGATTCGTGCCGAACTGCTGTTCCGCCTGTTTCGCGGCTTTCAGCAAATTCTTCAACTGCTCGGCGTTCATCTGCTTCCACGCTTCGGTGAGCTGCTTCTGCTCATCCATCAGCACTTCGAGATTCTCGTTCTTTGAATGCGGCTGCATCTTATTGAGCGCGAGTTTCAGCGAATCGATCGCTTCCGCCGTCGGCGTTTCGTCTTCGTTTTCCTTCTGCTCGTCGATCTTCTTTTTGACTTCCGCGAGCCGCAGTTGCGTTTCCTTGCGGCTTTCCATCAGCCGATCTTTCCGCAGCGACACGAGTTGGTTTGCGGCCACGCGGCCGAACGGGTCCAGTTGCGGCAGGAAGAGCAAGCCCCCGGTGACGGCGAGCAGCACGCACGCATTCCAGTAGCGTTTCTGCCATGTCCACGGAGCGACGCGGGCCGGTGCAATCTTCGCCGCCGAGGCTTCAGCGGCCTGTACGACCAGCGGGTGATACTCCCCCACGGCCCGATCGAGCAGCGACAATGTCAGATAGAGGTCTTTCGACCCCGCCGCCTGGTCCACCGCCCGCGCGGCGTCCCGCACTTCCGGTCGCCGATGCAGCATCAACGCCAGCAGCGCCGTCGCCACCGGAATCGCCGCCAGCGATTGCCAGGTGAAGACGTTCGGAATCAGTCCCGTCAACCGGCTCACCAGCAGCACCACGGCATACACCACGGTGGTGACGAGCAGCGCGACATAAGCCGCCCGCACAAACGCCTGCCACCGCATCCGCCGGGCCACCCCATTCAACAATCGCAAAGACTGTGGCGCATCAGGCATGAAACCGCCCTCCGACGAACCTGCTTCGGAAACTGGTCAACACTCATACAGCATAGATCGACACGAACGCGGGGACAAGCGGAATTGAAATTCATCAAACCCCGGCATCGGCTTTGGATGCTGGGCTTCTGCATTTCCTCGTGTGCCACTGGCGGCCGCTTTGGGCCGCCAGTGTCCTGACGGTCATGCATACCACGCGCGAATCTGAACCCTGAGTGAAGCAAGAATACTAGCGAACGAAGACACTCGCCAGTCGCACCCGGTGCCGGTTATGACGAACACATCTAGAGCCCGTTCAACGGCATTTCACAGCGTGAGTTTCGCCATCCTTTGACCGTTGTTCGAGGCTGCCGTCGATGTGCAATCCCTTTGTTACATGTCCTTTTCGGAAGTATCGATATCGTCCGGCTCAACTAAGAAGGCTTCGATTGGAATGCGGCCAAGTGAATCACGAACAGACTTGGCGTGGGTCGTTGCCTGTTCTCGTTCAGTCAGGGGAACAGCGACATCTCTCGCTTTTGCATCGAGAATCTGAGCTTCGAGCGCACGATGCACAGGCTCCTGCTTTGCTTCGACCTGCTTCCACAACTCGTAAGCGCGTCGCCATTCATGCTTCAGCAAGTTTAGTTTGACGGCAAGACCGAGTTGGACATCCTGCTTACGAGTACCGAACTTCTCCCTCATCTGCCGTAGTGCATGCTCAGCACCCGCGCGATCGCCTGTTCGAATCAGAATGTTAGCTCGCTGAGCGTGGGCCTCGAATACCGCACTACCAAACTGGATTGCTTTGTCGGCCTCCTCAAGTGCTTCGGCAGTGCGTCCCTGCGCTAGACGTAGCCGCGATCTACGGTGGTGAATAAACTCCTCTTTGACATCGCAGCGTTCTAAATCGTCGACAACTTTTTCAGCCTTCTCAAGTTTGTGGTCATCGATCAGAACTCTTGCAAGCAAGTCGAGTACGAACACGTTGTCTGAGCTACGTGATAGAACGAGTTCGATCTCGGATGCGGCTTTCTCGAAATGCCCGACTCGGTAAAGACAATCGGCGTAATCTCGGTGTAGAGGAAAGCTGTCGTCGCCAGCGAGTAAACCCGCTTCAAAGGCTACGCATGCTTTCTTGTATTGACGACGCCTCTTTAGTAGAAAGCCCTCAAGATATCTTCCTTCCCGGTCGCCGCGCTCCTTGACGGCAATCAATACTCGCTCTGCTTCGGTCCATAATTCGAGTTGAATGTACGACTTCAATTCGATTTGCAATGCACCACGCCGACAGTTCGGCAGTTCTTGAGCCCGCCGTGCGTACTCAGCAGCTAACTTAAAGTTCTGTACACGGTACGCCTGTTGTGCAAAGTTGTGTAGTGTAGATGCACGAACAAATGGACTGTACGGTCCGAATTGTGTGGATCCAGATCGCGAAATTGACCTCAACGTCGCATCCACTACGTCAATTGGTGGTTGTTGATTCGTGTTATTCCAAAAGACGCGAATCAGGTTGTTCGCGATAGTGTCATATTCCGCAGCGGTTGGAATCCCTCGCACACGGACGACAGCATCACGAACCGGAGATTGGGCGAAGTATTTCCCATCCATGTGTGATGCAAGTGAGTGGTCGAGAAGCTGTTGAAGAACCTCGCTGCAGACTTCGTGTGTGATCCCTAGCGCTGCTGAAATGCATGCAATCGATAACGGGTCTTCACTCGCGATGTATGTGAGAATCTTCCATCCAGCGTCGTCTAGTTTCAACTCCGCGACGAATCGTGTAAATCGCCTCGCCTTAAAGTCGACAAGTAAATGTTTGTCAGCAATTAAGACTGGCAAGCCATATTGCTGAATTGCATTTACGGTGAATTGTGCTGATGGGGGGTAGCCTCCTATATACTCTACAAGCTCATCAATATCCTCTATGCTTGCGCTGATGTTGTGGCGATTGAGAAGCTGTTGCAATAGCAGGCGGCTTTCAGCAGTTGTGAGCTCCGGGATGCGCTGTTTTACGATGGTTGGCTCGAGCGGGGTGCCGTCTGTGAAAGGGATCCTTCGATGTATTACGGCAATATAATCACGCGGGCACACGGATGTGAAGTTGGTAAGTATCGCTTGATACTCAGGCAGGGCAATCGCATGTCGAAGCCTTGTCATTCTCGATGATTTTGTGATTCCATGTGGCTTACAGACATTTGTGGCGAGCGTGCGGGGTGGACCGTCTTGACCACGGACGTGTCCACATCGAAATCTCCCCGGAAAAACCGCGACTTTTCGTTCGATTCTGATTTGAAGTTCTTACGAACCAGCCCGGACATTTTTGCAATCCATCGAGTTCCTCGAACGTCGCCACGGCAAGAGTTACAAATGCCGATGCCTCGTCAGCCCGTCAACGAGCAAAGCCAAGAAGAACCGGCAGCCACCCCACTTGTTTTTCAGAACCGAAGCGCAATCATGGCGATGAAGTCCGTTTCCGACATGCGATTGCCCTGGATACTCAGGCCGGTACGCTCCGTCATCTCTGAGCATACCTCGGTTGTCGATAAAACATGGCACAAAACGTTGAGCTGCGATCGTTTGGAGCATGTCGACAATGCTGCTTGTCTGGGCGTCTGTCGACAATGCAGAAAAGGCCTTGCACTCGTCAGACAAGATTATTCCAGGGGGAGAACTGCGGTCGAGCAACTGGAGATACACATCTTCAAGCGTGCGGGTTTCATCGACGGAGATAAATGGCCCAAGTTTGAGTCCGAGATTCTCTACGATTGCCTTCTGCAGATATGAGCGCCTTCCGATGTTCTCTAAGCCAGCCACAACGAGGATATTTGGAGTTTCAAGCGTATCGGGCGCGATTTTATGCACGAAGTCAGCTAAAAGCTGCTGCCTGCCAACAAAGATTCGAGGTGCAACATAAGATTCAGCCGCTAAGAGCGAATGATGTATTTCAAGCGCTGCTAAATGAGGCGAATTGTAGGACAGCACACGTGAGCGTCTCAGCCAATAAGGTAGCTCTTGGATTTCAATGACTGGATCAATTGCAATGGTGATTGCATGGGTTAAAGACTGGTGAACCAATGAATTGTTGGCCTCATCAAGTTCGTACTGACACCAGCACGATGAGAGAGATGCCTTCGACGCGAAGAAGATAAAGACGCCGGAAATCTCAATGCCTTTGCGAATTGCTAATCGCAAATCATCGTTTGCTTCAAACAGAAAAGCGTCAAATGCGACCTTCGCGCGGCCCAGTTCTTGGGCCACCTTTTCCACGAATGGCTTATCCAAACTGGAATGACACAGGAATGCTTTTCGCATCGACCGGTTCCCTAGCGTGTACTTCGCAACTGGAGACAGCACAGGACTCTGCGTGCGTTGAATATAGAGAGTTAACGTCGTCGTGTCGAGAATCTGAGAGCTATGCGCAGACGCGATTGGACACCTACCCGGGGGAATCGCTGATGCTCAACCCCCGGCTACGGTCTGTGATCCCTTCGGGATCAGGAGAGTTGCTCGGCAATCCATCGTGCTAATAACACGCATGCTCTGGAGCCTGTGCATTCAAGCGCCGGCGAATTTCCGTGGCCATTTGCAGTCGTAATCGCAGCCGCGCCAAGGGCCCCGCTTGTGCGAGCCGCTCCGCATATTCCACAGTTACGGCGGCGCGAATCAATGGTTCCACTGCCGAGCGAGCCCGCCAGTAACCATCCGAGACGATACCGGAGAATCGGGGCATCACATCACGCCACGGAGAGCAATTCTACAATCGGCGAACCGTAGGGCAGGATGGGCATCGGGCGGCCGCCGTGGTCGGGGAAGGAGTCGTCGAAGTTGATGCCGAGATGGCGGTAGACGCTGGCCCAGAAGTCGTTCGGGGTGAGCGGGCGGTCTTTGGGATGTTCCCCCTTCGAGTTGGTCGAACCGATGATCTGGCCCGTCCGCATGCCGCCGCCGAAGGTGATGAGGCTCATCGCCTGCGGCCAGTGATCGCGGCCGGGCTGCATGGTGCCGGTTTGCGTGCCAATCTGGTTTTCAATCCGCGGCGTGCGCCCGAATTCACCGGTGACGATGACCATCACCTTCCGGTCGAGACCGCGGTAGTAGATGTCTTCGATAAGGGCCGTCACGGCTTGATCGTAGATCGGCAGCCGCGCCCGCATGTCGTCCCAGATGTGGCAGTTGACGGAGTGCGAATCCCAATTGTAGACCCCCTGCTTCAGATGGGGGATGCCCGATTGATACGGGTTTTCCAGCACCACCGTACAGAAGCTCGACCCGGCTTCGACCAACCGGCGGGCCATCAGCAGCCGTTGACCCCAGGCATGCTTGCCGTAACGGTCGCGGACCGACTGCTCTTCCAGCGAGAGATCGAACGCTTTTTTGGTTTTATCGCTGGTGAGCAGGCTGATCGCCTTCTCGTGGAACTGATCCATCGAACCCATCAGGCCGGTCTGATCGGCACTGCGACGGAATTTATCGAAGCTGGAGAGGAGCGCCGCGCGATTGTCCAATCGCCCGGAAATCTCGGCAATCGGGGCGATATTCGGGACTTTGAAGTCAGCCTTGCTCGGGTCGCCGGGGACGCTGAACGGGACATACGAGGGTCCGAGGTACGCCGAGCCCATCGCGAAAACATCCACGCCGTCGCGGCCGGGGTCGGTGAGGCTGACGTAATTCGGGACGCCATTGTTTTGATGTTCGCGGGTCTTCGCCACAATCGAACCGACCGCGGGGGCATCGTTGACCGTATCGACAGGCGTCTTCGGATCGCGACCCGTCATGAATCGCTTGTGACCGCCACCGTGGTCCGCGAACTGGTGGGAAATCGAACGGACAATGTTGAATTTATGGGCGAGCTTCGCATGCAGCGGCATGTGCTCGCAGACATCGATGCCGGGAACGGTCGTGTTGATCGGACGGAACTCGCCGCGATACTCCGCCGGGGCGTCCGGCTTCATATCGTACATGTCCATGTGAGGCGGACCACCGGGCAGCCAGACGAAAATCACAGATGTATCGGGATCGGCCTTCCCCATCGCTGCGGCCTGAGCGGCCCGCATCTGAAAGAGTTGCGGCATGGTGAGGCCGCCGAGACCGAGGACACCGGCGCGCAGAAATTCGCGACGCGCGACCGGACCCGAACAGAAATTCACAGGGTGGGACATCGAGCTGCACCTTCAAATCGGCGAGGCAGGCGATCTGGCGGGGGCCGATCCTTCGGCAAAGTCTTCGCAGGGATTGACTTTATGAATTATCGGCGAGCGAGAATCGACATGTCAACCCTTTTCGATATGAATTTCCTCTTACGCTTGCGTTTCGCAGGATGCCAAGGCCTTCGCTCTGCAATTGCTTTTCTTTCGCTTGTCCACTACGGTACATTTGATTTTAACCTGTACGCACGATACAAAATCGACGATAGAGGTGACTGAAGTTCACTCGCGAGGTGTCCCATGCGTCTCCGCTATCTGTTCGTCGATATGAACTCTTACTTTGCGTCGGCGGAGCAGCATTATCGTCCTGAACTGCGCGGAAAACCGGTCGCCGTTGTGCCGATGATTGTCGACTCAACTTGCTGTTTGGCAGCCAGTTATGAAGCAAAATACTGTGGCATCAAGACGGGGACTTCCGTAGCCGAAGCGCGGCAGCGTTGCCCCGGTATTACTTTTATCGTTGCCGATCATGTGCGGTACATCAAACTGCATCACCAGATTGTTGAGGCCGTCGAGTCCTGCCTGCCAATTACTGCTATATTGTCCATTGATGAAATGGTTTGCCGATTGTGGCAGCAGGATCAGGAAGAAGATCAGGCTACCGCACTCGCGGCACAGATCAAGCAGGCGATCCGCACGCAGGTGGGGGAGTCGCTCCGCTGTTCGGTGGGAATCGGTCCGAACCGGATGTTGGCGAAGTTGGCATCTGATCTGCAAAAGCCGGATGGGCTCACCGTGATTCATCCCGCCGATTTGCCCGACCGGTTGTATAGCTTGGAACTGCGTGATTTTCCCGGCATCGGACGCAACATGGAACGCCGCTTTCATTCGGCCGGTATCACCCGCGTGGAACAACTTTGCGATCTCACCGTCGCGGACATGAGCCGGGTGTGGGGTAGCACGGTCATTGGCACCGCCTGGTATCGTCTGTTACGCGGAGACGATGTTCTTCCGCCGCCGACGCATACGCGCAGTTTGGGGCACTCTCAAGTCTTGCCCCCGGAAAGCCGCACGGAAGAGGGAGCTCGCGCGATTCTCATGCGGCTGCTGCACAAGGCGGCCGGACGCTTGCGGCAAACCGGTTACTGGACCCGCTGCGTGGAGGTCGCCGTGAGTTATTACGGCAGCGAACACTGGCGGGCGTCGGCGACGATTCCGCTCTGTCAGGACACGCTGGGATTGTTACAAACCACCGCGGATTTATGGGCGATGCGGCCACTTGGTCGCCCCTTGAAAGTGAGTGTGACCTTCAGCAAGCTCGTCTCGCGGGAGAATGCGGCTCCGTCGTTGTTGCTGGAAGACAGGGAGCGATTGGACCTCTCGCAAGCGATGGACCATGCCAACATGCGGTTCGGCATCTACTCGGTCTACTTCGGTGCCATGCACGGCGAGCAAACGGGAAACCGCACGCGGATTGCGTTTCATTCGGTACCCGATCTGAGTTTGATCGACCCTTGACGCTTGCGATTTGCAGGTTCCCAGCGCTCGCGTTCTTTCGTTTTGATGAAGAACTTTTCGCCGAGCGCTCACGTTGGGATCTGCGAAGCGCAAGCGAAGGCGATTAATTTTCGACGACTTCAAATGCTTCCGCGACTTCGTTCGGGATGCGCGTCAATTTCCCCGTCGCGAAATCAATAAACGCCCAGTTCGTCGCCGCGGTCGCCAAGACAGCGCCGTCCCGGTCGCGCAGAATCCGATAGCGTCGCAACGACGAAATCTTCTTCAGATCCGCGACCCACGTCCGCACGATGATGCCGTGATCGGCGAACGCCGGTTGCAGATACTCGATCTGATGCGACCGCACCACCCACCCTGCCCTGAGTTCCTGATACCGTTTCAACGGCCACCCCTGGGCATCCGAATGGGCGACCGCTGCCGACTGCATCCATTTCAGATACACCAGATTGTTGACGTGCCCCAGCAGGTCAATCTCCTCCGTCCGCACCTCCCGCCGAAACTCAAACACCGCGGGCATAACCACTCCTGCTGACCAACCCAGTACGACAGTCGTGCGATGCACAAACGGTGAAGACCGGCGCTAAACCAATTCGCGAATTGTTTCACGCACATCGAGGAGGTGCATGGGCCGCCCCTGGTAATCGGGGAACGCCGTCGTGGGATCGATCCCCAGCACGTGGTAGATCGTCGCCAGGACGTTTTGCGGCGTGTAGGGCTTGCCCTTTGCGCGCTCGGCCCGCGCATCGGTTTCACCGACCACCTGACCCATCCGCAGTCCGCCGCCCGCAACGACGGCAAAGCCCGCGTCCCACCAATGGCCGCGGCCGGTCGCAAAGCGGCTGCCCAGGG
Organism: Planctomycetaceae bacterium; assembly: GCA_021732785.1. GTDB lineage: Bacteria > Planctomycetota > Planctomycetia > Planctomycetales > Planctomycetaceae > DSVQ01. The sequence goes on along the minus strand of JAKFUG010000031.1, from coordinate 89,825 downwards.
CTTTCGTCTCGTCACCAATCCGTGGCGAACGACCGAATTCGCCCCAGATCACTACGGCCACCTGCTGGTCGAGGCCGCGATCATACAGATCGGTCAACAAGGTGTAGATCGCCCGATCGTAATCGGGAAGTAACTTCCGCATCGATGGGAAATTTTCCGTGTGGGTATCCCAGATACCAAACACGGGCAGTCCGGGGCCGCGCTGGACTCCTCCCTGCGCGACGGTGACCACGGAGACGCCGGCTTCCACCAGCCGCCGCGCGAGCAGCAGGTCGGTGCAGCCTTGATAGCGCTCACAAACGCGCGGGTCTTCGCGGCTGAGATCCAACGCCTGATGCACGGTCCCCGAGGTCACCATTCCCAACGCCTGCTGCTGGAATTCGTCCAAGGCACGGAGAGGTCCCAGTGCATCAGCCGCTCGTCGGGCCTGGTCGAATTGAGCGAGCAGCGTTTGCCGGTCTCGCAGCCGATCGGCAGACACATTCGCGGGCAGACGCAGGTTTGCCAACCCGTCACCGGTCGGCCGGAACGGGGCAAACTGCGGCCCCAGATACCGCGGCACTTCCGGGTCATCGGTTTCCGGAACCACGCGCAGGTCGTTGAGGTTCACGTACGGCGGCATCGTCATCGCCGCTTCGCCACGAAGGCGGCTCACCACCGAACCGAACACCGGCCATTTCTCCCCCGCCCGAATCTCCCCCGTGCGGGCCGAAGGATAGCCGCTCAATAATTCATACGGATCATGCCGGCCCTGAAACTTGATCCCGCGGATTACCGACAACTTGTCGGCGATCTGCGCCTGCAACGGCAGGTGCTCGCAGAATTCCAGGCCGGGGACGTTGGTGGGAATCGATCCAAATTCACCGCGGAATTCGACCGGCGCTTCGGGCTTGGGATCGTACATATCGATATGGCTGGGCCCGCCCGGCAGGCACACCATGATGACCGACTTCTTCGTCGCAGCCGTCGGTGCCGCATGACTTCGCAACCGCAGCACATCAGCCAGACTCAACCCGCCGAGCCCCAACGCGCCGATCCGCAAAAAATCACGGCGATGCTGGCGGCGATGCGACATGCTCACGTCCCGGATGCGTTTGTTGATGCGATGATTACACCTCAGTCATTCCGTCGACGCAAGAGCAAGACTGCGTGTCGCTGCTTCACCGCGGACTCCGAACCGGCGGCACATCCATACGATTGCTCAAGTCGTGACCGAGACGTGCAGTACAGTCTCGACGTAAACAACCTTTCTGGATCCCTCAAAATGACGCCTCAATCCGCAGGGATTCGGAGAATCTGATTCGGCATCGCCTGCTCCCCGGCCATCTGGGGGTGGATCGTCAGGATGGGCTTGGAGAACTTTCCCTCTATGGCACAGCGAAGATCGTGTTCGACGCCCACCAGAAGATTTTTTAGGGTTATGTTGCCTTGGTCATCCGTCCGAACCTCGCCACCATAGATCTCGAACGGCATGGGTGCCAAAGTCCCCTTGTTCTGCTCGGAGGACATTCCCCAATGAAAGAGTCGACCTGGGGGGATCGGTTGCCGATTGTCATCGATCAAGCCGACGGTCACGGTTGCGGTTGGTGTGAGTGTTAGCTCAATGCGCTCTACATTCGGATCCAACTCCATCATTCCAGCGAGTTTTCCGTCCGTCGTCACCGCGCGGAGGATGCCCACTGTGGGAATTCGTTCGACCTCGAACATGCCGTCGCCCATCGTTTGGGTCACTGCCCAGACAATGGGTGTTCCGTCCGGTGGCAAAGCCATTAACCGAACTTCCGCTTGGGAAACGGCCCGCGGTGGAGTTCCTGCGACGATGGTCCCCGTCAGTCGCGGGGTGCTGTAGTCTTCCAAATGAAAATGGGCTTCCGCGGCGGGAATCTCGGAAATGGTTAGCCGCGGAAATCTCCGATTGGCGAATTGTATCGGCCGATTGGGGAGCGGCGGCAGCGGGGCGACAGTCCCCATCAGCCCATATTCACCCGGGATCACCAACACCACGAAACGGCCTTCGGCATCCGTGGCGAATGAAGTCTGAATCGAAGGCAGGAACGGCAACCGCTTTTGTTCGGCTCCGGGAAGAAAGACATCTTTTATTGTCGGCAGCGCTCGCCCCAACAGGGTTAACGACACAGAGTGCTTCGCGACGGGTTCCTGCTTTTGTCCTTTCGTCACACGGCCGAAGAATCGCACCATCGGTTGCATGGGAATATCGAAATCGGTGAGCGGTTGCCCCGGTTTTACAATGAAGCCATCTCGAAGTCCGCCGAGCGGTACTTTCTCACTGCGCTTCTCTGCTGTCAGCAGGTAAATCTGGTTGGGGCCGACTTCGATTTGATACCGACCGTTGGCATCAGAGTAGGCATAAAGATTCGTGAAGCTATCGTGCCCTTTGCCGTTGGCGGTCAATCGAGCGGACGGCACGGGCGTTCCATCGGCAAGAACGACGCTTCCACTGATCGAGACCAACCGCGGGGCGACGAAGACAATCGGGTTGTCGCCCACACGCTGCGGATCGACTGTAAATTTTTTCTTGGCAAAACCGGTCCCGAGATCGGGCTCAAAGTCAAGAGACTCCCCTTGCCAGTCAGGCAGCCACGCGATCGTCGCTTTTCCTTCGGCATCCGTGATCTCAGTGGCAAACTCGGGAATGGCCGAAAGTCGAAGGCGTTCGTACAGTCCCGATTTGTTGTTGTGATGCGCAAACGACTGCGGTCCAATCACAATTCCCGGCAACGGCGCTCCCACATCGTCGGTGAGTTGTATCCGCAGTGTCCTGGCACCGGTCAACAACAAGGGGATTGTTTGGGGAACGTCTTTCACCTTGGAGTAAAAAACACGATTGTTGACAGTCGAAGATTTGAACTCCAAAAAATCGAGTCCCACACCATTGGCATAAGCTGCCACGTTGACGACGGTCAATTCTGTAGGGAGGCTGAACTGAGCGACGCCGTTGCGGTCGGTCATCTGCGTGTAAACAGTCCGTTCGGCGTGCATCCCGACCTTTGCTGCCGAAACCGGTTGGCCCTTTTTATCGGTTACCTCGACTCGCAACGTGCGCGCCGGGGCCAGTGAAATCTCCATCTGCCGTTTTCGGACTTCGACGATTTTCGCAGATTGAAATTCCAGTGGCGTTGGCGGATCGCGTCTCCAGAATTGCATTTCGCTGGCATTGGCATCGCGAATCAGGATGCGCAGGGAATCGGCAGCGGTTACCGCATCGGGAAAGAGGAACCGCCCTTCGGCATCGGCTACGGTGACCTGACTGCTGTAAAAGTTCTCTGCGATCAGAACGGCCCCGGCTGCGGGCTCTGCTGCGGAAGTACGAATCACCCCCGTGAGACGGATTTCCCTCAAATACGGCTGTTGAGATGGCTTGTTCGCTAACAATGACTCATCCCAGAGACGAAAACCGATTTGAAGGAATCCATGGCCTTCGCGAATGTGTGGAATCCAGCGCGGCGTTCGCGAACCGCTTGACAACAGCAGTTCTAGAAATTGCCGGAGATTTCGCCCGGCACCAGCCACCTGTGGCACGACATCCATCGGCATCCCGGCGTCTCGAAATGTCTTCGATGATAAGACAACACAAACTTGGTGACGGCGGGCAATCTGGGCCGCGAGTTCGATCATCGTCTCGCTGCTGGCCAAGTCCGGGTCGGCGGGCGCATCCAGTGCGGCCCGCACATTCACAGCCGCTCGCTCGATGAGTTTGATTCTCTCGGAAGCCTCCTCCACCACATCCTTGAAGTCCACCGGCGGCAAGGCCTGGATTGTGGACGGCATCGCGAGGGTGAAACTCAGACAGAGCAACCCATGTGGGACCCACTTCATTACCGTTCTGCTTCGCTGCATGAAAAGTCCCTTACTTCTCGACAAAGTCGCTGTTAATACTCTGCCTCGGTTTTTCCCATCACTGCCAATACGACCGATCCAACGCCCGGTAGTTGATCGCTTCGCTGAGGTGGGTAACGGTGATGGCGTCGTGGGCTTCGAGGTCGGCGATGGTGCGGGCGATGCGGAGGATTTTGTCGTGGGCGCGGGCGGAGAGACCCATGCTTTCCATCGCCTGCTTCAGCAGGTTTTCCGCCTCCGCATCCAGCTTGCAATGCTTGCGGATTTCGGACGGCGACATGCGGCCGTTGAGTTTCAACGGCGACGCGGGGAAACGCTGGCGCTGGCGGTCTCGTGCAGAAAGAACTTGATCGCGCATCTGGGCGCTGGTGGTGCCCGGGGTTTTGTCGGAAAGTTCGCGGAACGGGACGGCGGGAACTTCAATGTGAATGTCGAGCCGGTCTAATAACGGGCCGCTGATTTTACTCATGTAGCGTTCAATGAGAATCGGCGTGCATTGACAATTGCGGCGCGGGTCGCCGCGGTAACCGCACGGGCATGGATTCATCGCGGCGACCAGCATCAGGTTCGCGGGGAATGTGAGACTGCCCATCGCGCGGGAGATCGTCACCGTGCCGTCTTCAAGGGGTTGCCGCAGGACTTCCAACGTGCGGCGATTGAATTCGGGCAACTCGTCCAGGAACAACACGCCGTGATGCGCCAACGAAATCTCACCGGGTGCGGGAATACTGCCGCCGCCGACGAGACCGGCTTCCGAAATCGTGTGGTGCGGCGACCGAAACGGCCGCTGCAATAACAGCGGTTGGCCAGGATCGAGGCGGCCGACGGCACTGTAGATTTGCGTCGTCTGCACGCTTTCCTCCGGGGAAAGATCGGGCAGAATCGTCGCCATCCGCTGGGCGAGCAATGTCTTCCCGGTCCCGGGCGGGCCGATCATCAAAATATGATGCGACCCCGCGGCGGCGACGACTGCGGCCCGTTTTGCGGACTCCTGCCCTTTCACGTCGGTGTAGTCGATGGGGTACCGACCATAGAGCGACACGGCGTCCTGCCACGAAAACACGGCGGGCGGGATGTCGAGCGCTCCCGAGAAGAACCCGACCGCTTCGGCCAAACTTCCGACCGGGATAATTTCGATTCCTTCGACGACGGCGGCTTCTCGCGCGTTGGCGATGGGAACGACAATGCCACGGCTGCCCAGTTTCTTTGCCGCGAGGGCCATGGATAACGTGCCGCGCGCCGTGCGGATGTTGCCGTCGAGCGCGAGTTCCCCCACCGCTCCGTACTGCGCGAGCTTTTCCGACACCAACTGACCACTGGCAACTAACAACCCCAACGCAATCGACAAATCGAGGGACGCGGCTTCTTTGGGCAGATCAGCGGGCGAAAGATTGATCACCACCCGATCGACGGATCGAGCGTAGCCGCTGTTGATCAGGGCTCGTTCGATGCGGTGCGTGCTTTCGCGGACGGCGGCTTCGGCGAGACCCACGAGAATGGTCTTCGGCATCGCACCGGGCGAGATATCGACCTCGACCTCAATGGCCGCGGCCTCGATTCCGAGCAGCGTATAAGTGGAAAGTTTCGCCAGCATGGGTGCCACGCAGGTTACGAGAACTGTGTTCAGGCGTGGCAATTGTGAGAAAGTTGCGGACGGGGTTCAACCCGGTGGCAGCAAATCGTGCGGATGACGCCATCGTTTAGCCGCGACCCGCCAGGGGAGCGCTGCGTTGATTACACAGCGAGTGCGGCGCGCTCCGCACTGCGCTCCCCTCCGCGGACTGCGGGTCGCGGCTCAACGGATGCGATCTCCCATCTGCGAGAAAATCGCCGCGTGAGACATCTGTGGCGACAACGTACCCTTGCCGAAGGAGTCGCATCCTCGATAATAACAGCAGTTGATTGGAAAACGTCCCACCGAACCGTCCCGCCTGTTTTGATCAGAAAGAAGCACCATGCGTCTCCACTCGTTCAGCGCGCTGGCTGTTGCCGTCGCGATCTTCTGCCCGGCATTGGCGTCCGCCCAATGGGGCGGCATCAAGGGGCAGGTTGTTCTTGATGGCGACATCCCCACGCTGAAAGCCCTCGTTGTGAAAGGCGATCAGAACGCCAAAGACGCGGCCGTCTGCGCGGCCAATGGCGTGCCGAACGAAACGATCATTGTCGATCCCGCTTCGAAGGGGATCGCGAATGTGGTGATTTACCTGCGGAAGAAACCGGCGAAGATCAATCCGGACATCGCCAAGCCGAAAGAAATGTCGATCACCTGCGATCAGGTTGGTTGCCGGTTCGTTCCGCACGTCGCCGTCGTGCAAGTGGGGCAATCAATCAAGGTGCTCAACGGCGATGCGATTTCGCACAACACCCGCAATGCCCCCATCAAGAACCCCGGCTTTAATTTCATTGTGACGCCAAACGATCGCGTTGGGGTGAATGTCACGAATCAGAATCAGGCGGAAACGGTCCCCATGCAGATCGGCTGCGACATTCACCCGTGGATGCGCGGTTACTGGGTGATGGTCGATCATCCGTACGCGGTGATCACCGGTGCTGATGGCAAGTTCGAGATTGCAGACCTGCCGGAAGGTGAAAACGAATTTCGCGTCTGGCACGAAGGCCCCGGCTACATCGAGAAGTCGCTGAAAATCATGGTCAAGGGCGGCAAGGTCACCGACGTCCCGACCATCAAAGTCAAAGCGGCCGATTTGACAAAGTAGCCCCTGCCGGTGCTCACATGGCCAACCGTACCGCCCGGAAGTTTGATCACTTTCGGGCGGTTTTTCGGTTTACGGTCGTCCTTGCGAACGGTCGATGGGTCTGATATCTTGCGGAACTTCCGGCAGTGGTGCCGGGGATTACAGGGAGCGGTAGGGTCATGGCCAAGAATCAACGCAAAGTCAATAAAGCCAATCATGGACGACGTCCGGCGAGTTCAAAAGCCCGTAAGCAGAAGCGGAAGAAACTCTGCTTCTAAGTCACGCTGTCCACACCGCTTGCGGTTTCGCGCCCCGCGTCATTTTCACGGGGTGCTTGCATTTCGGAAGTAGCCCTGTCGCGGAGCGACAGGGCTACTTTTTAATCCTGCGTCGTAAAGACCGGCAGCATCAGGTTTTCCGCGGGGGCGAAGTCGTCCCGCAGAATCTGTCCCTCCGCGAGCATCAGCAGGGAATCCATCTGGCCGCCGCGGACCGATTTGTCGCCCGCGGCCGGAATTTCCAGCCAGGCAAACGGGGCGCTTTGCCAGTAACCGGTCTTGGCCAGTTCCCGCAGTGAAAGTGGTCGGCGGGAACAAACGGCGACAAACGTGTCCCGCTCATCGGTCGGTTCTTCCTGTGCCGTGCTGAAGACGTACACGCAGGGGAAAACCGCCGCGAGTGTGTTGACATAGCGACCGAGAAATCGGCCCGATCCGGGACGTCGGCTCCGTTCGGCACCGACATCGATCAGCCGCTCCCACTGCGCATCCTTCGGACACAGTTCGCGCAAGGATTGCTGCATCTCCGGCGAGACGGCTCCGCGCAAACCGAGCACCCAGCGGTCGGCGTCCACCCGATACGATTCGATCCCGCGGAACGGTTCCGGGCATGGCACCCATCCCCCGGCGAGAGCCCCCTGCCCTCGCAGTGCGTCTGGCAAGCGAACGGGCAACGCCGGTTTGCCGCGGGACTTCCTGGCCAGTTCCCGCACCGTGGACACCCAGATAATGTCCTCTTTGGCGGCCTGCATCAGGCGGCGTTCATCGGACTCGGTCAGCAGTGCTTTGGCGGCCAGCGTGAACCGCGCGAGCGTCCCCGGTTTGACTTCGAGCGGGGCAAGATGCGGCTTCAACACGGGGAGCGCGGCTCCGGGCGGCGATTGCACGAACTCCGCGGGAATTTCGCCGTCGTAATCCACCTCAGTCGGGCCGATGCTGCCGCCGGGGACTTCGACGCGCGGGTAGATGTCGATGATGTTCGCCTGCAGGACGCCGTTGGGGGTCAGCAGCGCGTCCAGCTTCCGCGTGAACTCGACCGTCGCGAGATGCCACGGGATGCTGAAATCGTTGAACGCGTCGCCGTAGATGAAGTCGTACAACTCCGGGGCTTTCCCGGTCTCCACGAGGCGGCGGTTCGCCCGCAGCAGATCGTCCACGGTGTTGCGTGCGTCGCCGATCGTGGTGTGGATGCGTTCTTCATCGGCTTTGGTCAGGCCGAGTTGTTCCTGCACGGCCTTGTGAACGGCGGGGTCGAGTTCGGCGACATCAATGCGCCCGGCGTTCGGAAATTCCGAGAGAAACCAGCGGGGAAAGATGTATCCGCCGCCGCCGAGAAACAACGCGCTCACTTTCGACGAACGTTTTCGCAACGATTCCAGCGCCGTTCGCCACGGTGCTTGTGGACTGAGGGCGGCGAGTTTTTCGCGCAAGTCGGTCGACACCGCTGCATACGCCGAGAGAACTTCGAGATGCCGGTCATAGCGCACGGTTTGATACATGTCGGCGGGAATGGTGATGTCGTCGGACAATGTGGGGAGTGTCGCCGTGGAGAAGCCGCCCCAGTTGGGTTTGGTGGTTTCGGTATGCAGCAGATCGAGTGCATTCCAATACGCGGCGTCGGGGGAGCGCTGCCGCAAATCGTCGAGCATGGACTTCGACGGATCACGCACCCATAGCCGGCGGGAGGACGCTTCCCACGAAACGCCGCTGGGGAGATTGTCGAGCAGCCCGTCGACACCGGGAAAATCGGGGATGACGGCGAACGCATCGGTGGCGGGTTTCGGTGCCGCCTGTTTGGTCACCGCCGCGTAAACCTGTTCGTATTCATAGTGCAGACTTGTGGGTTCATCGGGGTTGTAATAAGCGTGAATGAGCTTATCGAGCCGCAATGCCTTGACCGGCGTTCCTTCCAGCATGTCGTCGCTGACATGAATGTAGGAATAGCTGCTTTCGTCGTAATACTGCCCCGGCTGGTCGCCGCGGAGTTCGACAATCAGTCCGAGTTCGTGCAGCTTCTGGCCGACTTCGCCACCAAAGTTGCGCCACGAGGCCACGGAATCACGAGCGACTTCGGAGGAAGAGCCGAGGTGCCACGCGTTCGCTGTCCGCTCGGCCCACACCGTGGCTGTCGGCCGGGTGATGGTGGCCATCGCGAGCAGCATGGCGAGCATCTGCAGCCAGCCGCAAACCACAGCCGTACGGAAGATCCAGCGTTTGCCCGCCACGGCAATCGCCATCAGCGCGAGAATCGTGGATGTCAGCCCGACGATCGAGCGCGTCCCCCACACATCGATCAGATAGAACCCGGTGATGAAGGTGCCGATGATCGATCCGAACGCGCCCCACGCGTAGACATTCCCCACCGTTTGACCCATCCGCGAACTGCGCGTCAAAGCCATGCTCGCAACCAGCGGGGATGTCGTGCCCATCAACAGCGCGGGGAGCAGGAACGACATCGAAACGAGACAGAGCACCCACATCGGCCAGGAGAGCGCGTCCGGCTTCGGCAGGTCGGTCATCAACTGGTCGATCCACAACACCCCTGCACAGGACAAACTCGCGGCGAGCAACATCCACGACAGCGTCTTCGCGCGGTCATACCGATCGGCCAGCCAGCCACCGAGGTAATTGCCGATGGTGATTCCCGCGAGCACCACGCCGATAACTGACGTCCAAGTATAAAGCGAGCTGCCGACATGCTTGGCGATCAACCGGGACGCCGTTAGTTCGAGCATCATCACGCAGACGCTGCCGATAAACACGAGCGCATTGAAACCGGCCAGTGCGAGCCAGTCAGACCCCGGCTTTCGTGGACGCGGCCTGGGGATCGGCGAAACGGTTACGGAGTCGTTGCGGCCCGGCGTTTTGCGAATGGTGCCGTCGGAATTCGGAGCGGGAATGTCGCCCGGCGACCACCCCGACAGTCCGCCGGGGATCTTGTAGGTTTCTTCGTCGTCCGGCGGCGGCGATGCCGAACCGCTGTTCGGCGAAGTGTCGGCTTTCCAGGCGCTGTGTTCATCGGGGCGCGGCGACGAAGGGGTCTCGCTCATGCGGCAGTCTCAATTCGCGGGGCAGAAGAGGCGGCATCAGAATGGATCACCCAATCGTACCGTGTCTCTCCCCCGCGCGACAGCCGATCATTTTTGACAAGCAACCGCCGGTGCATCCGGCGATTGGTGGATGACGTCTGTAGACTCCGGAGCCCCCACGGGGCGTGAATCCCTGCTGGCAGGCAGTGACGCCCCGTGGGGGCTGGGCGTGAATCTTTGATCGCCCCACCCAGGGCTCCGCGAGAACGCTCCGACCTGGGCTATCGAATCGTGCCCGTTCGGGGCTGAAACCCTTCACGGAGTCGCCCACCAACCAACGGATGCACCCAGCAAGCACTTTTCATTCTGCAGAGGCAGCGGGCTGGAGGGACTCGATCACCACCGCCTGTGCATCGATCTGGTCGCCTGCGATCGCAGTCTGCTCTGCGATGGCAACTTGCGGAACGCAATACCGCAGTCGACAGAACTGCCACACGGTGAGCCCGGCGTCGGGTTGGTTTTCCCGCAGCGCCCGTTGGGTTTCGCTGCCATCGTGCAGAAACGTGAAGGCGGCAATCACCAGCGTCGCGGCCGCCGCCAGCAAACTCGAACGGAGGGAATCATGAGTCGACAACACCAGCAGCCACGGTTCCCAGGGATCGATGGCACCGGGAGGAAGGCTGCGCGATGTGGTCACGGTCATGGTTCGCGGATCGTGCGTCAGGGAGTCGTCAACGGGAATCACCTCTTCGCCGGCCGTGGTCGCATCGAGTTCCAACCGCACGAGTTCCGCCACAAACTGCGGGTCCTGATCGAGGGCATCGACCATCCGGCTTAAGGCTTCGAGCTGGTTTTCCTGCTCCACGAGTTGGTAACGCTGGGCGACATACATTTGCTGCCAGCGCTGCCATTGAATGATTTTCGGAGCGAGTGCCACCCCGGCGTAGAGCGCGGCGGCGGTCAGCAGCAACAGCCAGAAAAGTGCCGACGTAACCCCGCCCCACCAGCCCGATGTCGTGATCGGCGGTGAGGAATTCGCGGCGGTCGGATCGAGGGACATGGCACCATTGCCGCCCGGAGAGAGGGACAACTCAGGTACAGCATCGATTTTGCCGGATCGAGTCTTGAGTGAAACGCCCGTGGAGTCAGCCGCGCGATCAAATCACGGATCACAATACGGGTTGCATCAAAAAAAGAAGCCCAGGGAACGCTTTCCCTGGGCAGTGCATCACTAGGGAGACGCGGAAATGATTCAGGCGTCATCGTTGTCCGAACGGGATTGCGGGGGTTTGGACGGGCCGTTCGACTTTTCCGATTTGGTCGCCGGTTTGTCGTCGTCATCATCACGCTTTTCTTTGGGTTTCTTCTTCGCCTTTTTTTCCGGTTCCGGCAACTGATTTGGCTTCGGCGGAGCCTCGTCGGTGATGATCGGCGTGGGGGTCGCCCCGTCGGACTTGGTTGTCTCGGCGGCGTTCTCCGGATCCGCACACAACGCCTGAATCGATTCCTGCACATCTTGCTGGGTGTAGCACGATCCCGCCGTGTACGCCCCGCAACTTCGGTGGCCGTTGTAGGCGTAACTCTGGTCCAGACTGCGGATGGCGTAAGCGAAATCCTTCATTTCGCCATTCACCGCATTGCCGGCGACGGAGAGTCCCGCAATCGCCCCCAAAACGGCGACGGTCCCGACGGTGACGACTTCCGCGGAGAGCACGGCCCCGCGTTCATCTTGCCATAACTCCATAAACCACTTCATGTTCAGTCCTTCGAAGGGGACGAAGACCACTGTTGCGGGCGGGCTTGGTCCGGTTATGCCGGTTCTGTCGATTGCAACGATGGTAACGATTGTAGTGGTTGTGGGGGCAATGGTAAAGATGGGTTGTTTGAAAAAACTGCGTTGCACTTCAAGTTTGTGAGGCCGGTTGGCGGTGCAATTGTCTGCCCGATTTCGTCCGCCCAGTGGTCCCTCACGGCGGTGACGGATAGACTTCATGCCGTGGCTCCTGCGGCGGCGATCACGGATTTGAACTCTGCGAGACCAGTCGATCCCATGGGTGAAATGATTCTGCTGGGAACCGGCACCAGTCACGGCGTCCCCGTCATCGGATGCCGATGTCCGGTCTGCCGGTCCGAGAATCCCCGGAATCAACGGACGCGCACCGGCGTCGCAGTTCAAGTCGCCGAGGGAACGTTCCTGATCGACACCTCACCGGAACTGCGGATTCAGCTTCTGCGTGAAAAGATCGATCTCGTCCACGCGGCGGTTTACACGCACAGTCATGCCGACCATCTCTTCGGGCTCGATGATCTGCGGCTGTTTGGTTATTACCTGAAGCGGCCGATTCCGTTGTATTGCGAGGAAATTGTCGAGCAGCAGATTCGCGCCGCGTACTCGTACGCCTTTCTTCCCCCCGCTCCGGAGATTCACATCGGGGCCATTCCCATGCTCGAAATTCACCGGATCGGGCTTGAGCCGTTCCAGCTCCTCGGCGTGAAAGTGCAGCCGATGCGGCTGTGGCATGGGAAGCTCGGCGTGCTGGGTTACCGAGTCGGCGATGTCGCGTTTTGCACGGATGTCAGCCGCATTCCCGAGGAAAGCTTTCCGTTTCTCGAAGGCCTGGAAACGCTGGTGATCGATGCCTTGCGCGATGCGCCGCATGCGACCCATTTCGGCATCCCGCAGGCGTTGGAAGTGGTTGAGCGTGTCCGTCCGCAGCGGACGTATCTGACGCACGTCTCCCATCATCTGGAATATGAAGCCACCAACGCCCGGCTACCGAAGAATGTGGAACTCTCCTACGATGGCTTGCGAATCCCCTTGTAACTCGTGCAGATCACCGCGGTTTTCTTCGTGAAAGGATGCGGAACGATGGGGCAGGCTGAGTCCGCCGCCGGGTGTTACACGCAGCTTGCATGTCTCTCGCAGGAGAAACAGCAATCGCTGGCCCGCGATCGCTTTCTGCTACTCGCGGCCGCATCCGCGTGTCGGGCGGGTTGGGCGGATCTCGGCGCGGATTGCCATCGGGTGCTGACGTCGCTGGCACCCCACCATCAGGCCACTCGGTTTTCCACCGTCGCCGATGGCCTGCGGAATGAAGAATACGCGGCCCTGGTCAAGCACTGGGAACGTTTCTGCCCGCTGGAACGGGCCGAGATGCTGCTGAGCGAACTCGACCTCAGTCCCGATGGCGGCGTGGAGGAAACCGAACTCGCGGAGTGGTTGCACGCGCGCTTGCGGGCTTGCTTTGCGGACGTGTTGCAGAAGGAAGAGACCCAACCATAAGAATGGTTGGGCTTCAGGGGGAGCAGGGCAATCGCATGTTCAATTTCATGCCGCGAAACGACTTGGGATTCCGGCATAATCCGCCGACAAAAAGTACCCCGTGAAACAGGTTCGTTATCGATGGATTTTCACCGGCAGTAAACGCCGAAGTCACAAGTCGTTGCCCTACATACGTTTCAACATGCGATTGCCCTGTCAGGGGGAGCGGTATCAGCGGATGACATTGCCGTCACGTGGAGGGGTGAGCGTCAACCGGCGTTTGGCCGCGGACTTCGGATCGGAATCGAGTGCGGGGCTGTCCAACTCCGGCACTTTCAAGGGTGACCGGCTGAACGGCACGAACTTCTTTGTACCACTGGTCGACGACAACGGCTGCGATGCTCCGGCCGCGACATCGGATGACGGCGGGGTCGCCGGCGGATCGTGATCGGGGCGGCGGGATGGCGTTCCGGCAACCCGTTCGGCGTCAGGAATCCGCAGCGTCATGCCGGGATGGACGTCGTTCGGGTCGCGAAGCTGATCGGCATTCGCGCGAAAGAGGTCGTCATAACGGTTGGCGCTGCCGAGATACTTCGCGGCGATGGACGACAACGTTTCGCCCCGCTGCACGAGGTGTTCGGTGGGTCGTGACGGTGCCATGGGTTCCGGACGAGCCCCGGTCGCGGAGGGTTCCATGAGTGTTAATTCCTCGCTGCCCAGGATCGGATCGGGAACGAGCCCCGCACCATCCTGCGGCTCCGGGAATGCGTCATCACCCACGGCTTCATTCCTGGCAGGAACGGCCGGGCGATGAATTGGCTCATCCGATTGAAGATAAGGAGAACGGTCATAAGTGGCAATTTGACGGTCGAGGTCGGCCGCCGTTTTCAACGCCGGCAATGTGGGAACCTGCGTTTGATCGTGGCGAAAGAAAAACGCCGCCACGGCTCCCACCAGCAGAATTCCCAAGGCCAAACCGATCTTCTGGTCGCGCGGCATCGTGCTCCCCTTCCCGTGCGTGTGACTCCGTGCCTGCAAAGGTCGCCTCCAATTTTGGCAAACCCTGCGAATGCACTTCGATGCACTTCGGAAATCGGCAGAAACCGCCGGTCGCCGTAAGCGAGAGACGGTTTCTGCAATGATTTTCGGTGTTCGGCCCCAGGAACGCTGGGGTTGTGCCAGCCGAAGGAGATTTGTCGAACATGCGATCGACAACGAAGCCGCTTTCAGTTTTTGGAGTGAAAGTCGGCAGTTTTGAGAAAGCCGGGCGGCACGACTTCAAATCGCGAGCTATCGGCCCGTGGCACACAATCAATCCACGGATTGCGATGCGCGTTCCGGCTGATCAAATCACGCAATGCCGGCTGGTGTTTCCACGAGCGGCGTCGGGGCGGTCGGTTGCCCCACGGTCGAGACCACCTGCAAATCGGCGCGCTGGCTGAGGTCGATCAATTCGACCTTCGGCAACGCTTCCGACAGATCGATCACTTCGACCACCGGTTGGGCAAATCGGTCGCGATTGCCCCGCACCACGCGGCCGGTCCGGCCATCGCTCAGTTGCACCAGTGACCCCAACGGGAACAACGAGACGGCATGCAGCAATCCGCGGACGGCGGCGGGATCGAAATATCCCTGGCGTGTGGCGAACAGCAATTTCTCGACGGCTTTGTAAGGCGGCAAGCCCTGACGGAACGTTCTCGGCGAAACCATCGCCAAGTAGGTGTCGGCCACCGCTGCGATGCGCGCCAGTGTGTGAATCTGCGATCCCTGCCGCTGACGCGGATAACCGGTGCCATTCAAACGTTCGTGCATTTGATACACGACCATCTTTGCCCCGTGCGGGACATTCCGCGAACGATTGAGCAAATCGGCGGCGTAGATCGGATGCTTCTGCAGCTCGAGTCGTTCCGAGACTTGCAGCGGACGATCGGTCTGGTGCAGATTCGCCGGCACGAGCAGCATCCCCGCATCGTGGATCATACAACCGAAACCGAGTTCGATTAATTCGTCTTTGCGAAGACCCATGATCGTGCCGATGGACTCGGCCAACATCGCGGTCTGCAACGCGTGCTGGTTCGGATAATTCGCTGCCACGGGTTGGACGCCGCGGCTCAGGAATTCGTCGAAATCGACGGAGATTTCCTGCAATTGCTGTTCGGACATCCGCTCCAGACGCTGGGCCGATACTCCGCCGCCATCGACAAATTCCTCGAAGATTTCGGCCGTGGCTCCGACATGATCTTTGAACGAACGGTCAAATTCCTGGGCGCGAACGGAATTGCGCGCGAGTTCGGTCGTCGGTTGCAAGCGGTGCAGGTAGGAATCGCGATCGAGCCGAAATCCCTGGTAGGCCGGCTTGGCTTCGGCCGCCGGTGTTGTTGGTGTCGGTCGAGGGCGTGAAACCGGTCGCACTGACGGTGGAAGTGCGGCACTTGACGATCCGTCGTTGGTGATCCGGCCGACTTCGGAGGGATGCACCAGAACCGCCGTCACGCCACGGCGTTTCAAAGCCGCGATTTCCGCATCGGTGAGAATGCGTCCGGCGGCTAACAGCAAAATGTGTTGCAGGCCGGGACGAGCATCGTAGATCGCCGTCTGCAACAGGGCATTCACGCGGAGATTGGCGACCGGGACCGAAACGTAGTCGCTGGTTCCGCCCGTCTTGCCGCCGCGTTGACTCTTTTGTCCAAGCATGATTCGACCCCCGCGTCCTGCCGCCGTGTTCCCTCCCCCGGAAACGTTGGACGACTTGACGCAATAGTCAAATCTAGGTCGCATTAGAGGGAACGCAAATGGCGTCGACGCGCGGGTTTTGCCCCGCGAACGTTTTGTTCGTTACAAGCGGCAAAATCGAACGCTAACGGGTCAACGCCACGGCATCCGCGACGCGGATCGTTTCTTCGTAGAGCGCGCGGCCAATGATCGCACCGACTAATTGCGGTTGCCGGTTCGCGATCTTTACGAGGGCACGGACATCGTCCAGGGTCGTCACGCCACCCGAGGCAATGACGGGGAATCCCATTGCGGCGAATTGTTCCAACTCGGCGAGCGTGCCCGCATCGATCCCCTGCATCATGCCGTCGTTCGCAATGTTGGTGTAGATCACGGCGGCGAGCGGTGTATCGAGAAACTGCTTTGCCAGTTCCATCGCCGAGGTTTCCGAGACATCCAGCCACCCGGCCGTTGCGACTTTCCCATTGCGGGCATCCAGGCCCAAGGCGACCTGACCCGGATAGAGTTTGGCAATCGTGCGAAACCACTCCGGTTGCTTCAGGGCTTGTGTGCCGATGATCGCGCGATCGATGCCGATGTCGTCGAGCACCAGTTTCACGGAAGCGTCATCGCGCAGGCCGCCGCCGAGTTCGCAGGGGATCTTCACCGCGGCAACGATCGATCGCAGGGCATCGACATTCACCGGGTGTCCGGCTTTGGCACCGTCGAGATCGACCAGATGCAGCCGCGTGGCCCCGCCGGCTTCCCAACGCAGCGCCATCTCTGCGGGATGATCGCTGAAAACCGATTCCTGCGTGTAGTCCCCCTGCCGCAAGCGGACACACTTGCCTCCCCGCAAATCAATCGCCGGCAGAATTTCCATCGAACGTCAGTTCCTGATGTGAATCATCGATTGTGGGACGCCACCGATCCCGGTGATCTTGATCCCGAAGGGGATCATAGCCATTAGCCGGTGGTTGAGCGAAGCGACACCACCGGGACCGAAACGCCCCGCGTGAACAATGTCCCTTCTCCCCCGTCTGCGGGGGGGAAGGTGTCCGAAGGACGGATGAGGCCGTGCGTTTCAACACCCCCTCACCCTATCCCCCGCGGACGGGGGCGAGGGGACCGGAGGGTCGATTCATCCCCCGATGAAGTTCGACAGCAACTGCATGCCGACTTTCTGGCTTTTTTCGGGGTGAAACTGTGTCGCGAAGACATTGCCACGGGCGATGGCGGAGACGAATTTCACGCCGTAAGTCGTCGTCGCGGCGATCAGCGATTCGTCTTTCGGCCGCACAAAATAACTGTGAACAAAGTAAACCGACGACTGCGGCGGAATGCCCGTGAACAGCGGAATCTGTGGCTGCACAGCGTCGATGGTGTTCCATCCCATGTGCGGCACTTTCAGCGACGGGTCGGCGGGAAAGCGGACGACATCCCCCGCGAACACGCCGAGCCCTGGCCATTCGCCGTCTTCGTAGCCGACATCGAACAGCATCTGGAGACCGAGACAGATCCCGAGAAACGGCTTGTCGCCCTGGATGTGAGCTTTGATCGGCTCCACCAAATCGAGGCGTTGCAGTTCGTGAATCGCATCGCGAAAGGCACCGACGCCGGGGAGAATTAGTTTGCTGGCGGAACGGATGGCCGCCGGTGTGGTCGCGATCTCCGCAGTCGCGCCGAGTTTCTCGCACGCCTTCTGCACGCTGCGGAGGTTGCCCATTCCGTAGTCGACGATGGTGATCATGGGGTTGTCAGTGGTCCGTGGTCAGTGGCGGGGACGACGTGCAAGCAGTGAATGTTTACCGGTTGCCGTGCCAGTGTTGTTGATGCAGGCGTCCCTGCCCCGCTGATTCGCCCGGCCAGCGGGACGGCAACATCGGGCCGACACCGGCGCGGATGTCTTTGTTCGCGTAAAAATGGAGTTGATCGGCCGATGTCCATTCCGGCGGCGGTTCTTCTTCGTACAGCGGGATTCCCAACAGCCATTTCACCCCCTGCGACAGCCACAACAGCCCGGTCAGCATCACCGCGGTGAGAAGTCCGAACGCGACGAGAAAGACACCGAGATCATAGTACCGCTGCATTGCGAGGAAAACGTATTTCCACGTCAACAGGATGATCACCGTCGCCAGACTAAGATACGGACCGAACGGAATTTCGCGGCCGAGGTGAAAAATGCCGCGACTCACCACCGTCACTAGTGCGATCACGCAGGCCAGAAACGGAATCAGAATCATCGGTTGCCAGCCGAGAAACGTGCCGATCATCGCCATCAGCGTGACATCCCCGAAGCCCATCGCCTCCCGGCGAAAGACCCATTCGCCGATGATCCGCATGAACCAGATCATCCCGCCGCCGAGGAGGGCCCCAGCGAGACTGACCGCGAGTCCGTGAAGCTGGGGGTGAGCCGCGATCCACTGGGGAACGGTGACGAGCATCCACGCTGGGGGCATGCCGTTGGGATCAAACTGCCACCAGACGGCTTGAATGTACGACGGGGATTGAAACCAGACGGGCACTAACCCGAGGCAACCGGTCAGACTGCCGAGCAGTCCAATCGCCGCCGCGGGAGCGGTGACGCTGTCGGGGATGATCGTCAGATCGAAGTCAATAAAGCTGGCAACCACTAGCGCTTCGACGAGCACCAGATAATAGACGTAACGGATGTGCAACCAGAATTCCTGATCGAGCGGTGCCCAACCCACCTGGGTCAGTGGTAGTAGCGGCGATGAAATCCAGCTCTCATCAATCGTGGCATGCCAACCGTTCGGCACGAGCGCGGCGTACAACAGCACCCACAATGCGCCGTTCAGCATTTCGACAAACGGGTACCGCATGGGGATCCAATGCCGGCAGAACCGGCACCGGCCGCGGAGCCACAACCAGCCGAAGAGGGGAACATTGTCGATCGCCAGAATGCGATGGCGGCAGTAAGGACACGCCGACGGCGGGTGGCCGAGTCCCTTCCACGCCTTCCAGATTTCGTCGTGCTGCGGCAGCCGATAGATGCAGACGTTGAGAAAGCTGCCGACGCACGAACCGAGGACAAACAGCACGCCCCAGACGAACCAGACCGGCCAATCGCCGAGAATCATGGCCGCCCCCCGGCCGCCGTGCGGATCGTTTCCGGGAGCGCGGCATAAATCTCATTCGCGACCGATTGCGGATGCCGACCGTCCGTCCGCACGGTCAGCGTGGCGGTCTCAGCGTACAACGGCGTGCGGAAGGCGAGCAGCGCGCGGATTTCCTCACGTCCCCCCTGTGCGGTGAGATTCGGCCGGTGTGCGGAGCCCGGACGATCACCGAGAATGCGATCGGCGATGGTGGCTTCATCGGCCTGTAACCATACGACCGGTCCCGCCGCGCGGAAATCGGCCCGTGTGTCGGTGTTCAGAATCGCCCCGCCGCCCGCCGCGAGGACGAGCATCGGAGACCTCAGCAAATCGACCAGTTGTTGCCGTTCGAATTGCCGGAACGTTGGTTCGCCATCGGTCGCGAAGATTTCCCGGATCGAGCGGCCGGAATTCCGTTCGAGCTCGACATCCGCATCGGCCCACGGCCACTGCAATCGGTCCGCGAGTAACGGAGCGATGCGGCTTTTGCCGGTCCCGCGATAGCCAATGAGGGTGATGATCATTGCGGAGGTTATCGTTTGAAGAATCGATCGCATCCCGGCTGCTTCCTGGCAGCCGAGATGCTGAATTTCACAGGACGCAGGGATATCAAACAAGCACCCCGGCTGCGAAGAAGCAGCCGGGGTGCGACTTCTTTTGGATCGACTCACCGCCGCACGGCGGAGATGCCGCGGCGTAATGTGTCGCGCATTAACTCCATCGGCGGGACCATGTCAGTGAACGCCTGAAACTGGGCGGCGGCTTGTCGCACAAACATTTCCTGCCCCGACACCGTCCGGCAATTCCGCTCGCGGGCCTGCTTCAACAACAGCGTTTGTTCGGGATTGTAGATCGTATCGAACACCAGCATTTCTTCGCGAAGCCAATGCGCCTGAAACGGAGACTCATCGACGTTCGGGTGCATTCCCACCGGCGTGCAATTGATCAGGACATCGATCAACTCACTCCCGCGGTTCTCCCAGGTAACGTAACGGCATCCCAGTTCCGTGGCGAGCTTCTTGGCCCGATCGGTGGTGCGGCTGGCAATCACGAGACCGCCGCCGGCGCGCACGATGCCGAGAGCAATCGCCCGGGCCGCCCCCCCTGCTCCGAGCAGCAGGACTTTCTTGCCGTCGAGGATCTCCTGTTCCCGCAGCCCGGTGGCGAGACTTTCCATGGCCGCGGTGTAGTCCGTGTTGTCGGCCCACCACTGTCCGGCTTGTTTGAGCAACGTGTTGGCGGCACCGATTTGCCGGACGATTTCCTCGCACTGATCGGCTTTGGCGAGCGCCGCTTCCTTGTGCGGAATGGTCACGCTGTAACCGCGGATGCCCACCCACTCAAATTCATCCAGCGTTTTGGAAAACTGATCCGGCGGGACACGGAGCGGCAGGTAGACGCCATCATAATTCGCGGCCCGCATCGCCGTGTTGTGCAGCAGCGGACTCAGCGAATGGCCGATCGGATCGCCGAGGACGCCGAACACCTGCGTCTTGGGCGTGATCCTGTCGTAGTGATAGAGGTGTTTCATTTCATCGAATGAAAGTTGCCCCGGAGCAATCTCGCGCTCTTTGCTGAACGTGGCGTAGGTAAACGGGGCTCCGTAACGTCCGCAGAGCAACCGGCTCAGCAGGCCAAATTCGCCCATGCAGAATGCGACCGTCGGCTTCCTGGCGTCCTTGCAGAGTTTCAGCAGGCGGATGCAGTCGTGGGGCGAATTTGCCATCGTCACGACTTTGATAATGTCCGCGTCCATCTCGACCATCTCGGCGTAGATCGCTTCGATATCGTCCGGCGTCTGGTTGAAATCGTGGTGGCTGATGATCCGCTTGGTTTTGCCGTAGCGGCGAATCTTGGTGGCGATGTCCCGTTCGATATCGACGTATTCGACACCGGCGACAATCGCGGACCGCAACAACGTTTGGCGTTGCTCTTCGGTGCCGGCCCAGCGGCCACCGTCGGCGGGACGCCGGCAGGTGAACACAACCGGCGTGGGGCGGCCTTCGAGGAGCTTTTTCAGCTCCGGCTCGCGCTGTAACCAGTCGACGCGAAGTTCCACCAACTCCGCCCCGCGGTCGGCGAGAGCCTGGTGTTCGAGCGTCACCATTTTATGTCGCGTTCGCGCCAGGCTGACGCAAATCATTTTCAGGTCTTTACTTAGCGTGGATGTCGTGTCAGGGGAACGGGGTGCGATGCGGCCATCCCCGTCGTGCGGCCTATGTTAACAATGTCCCCGCCCCCGCCGCGATGCAACCGTCCGCCCGGTTTGGAAGAAATCTGTCACCCCGAAGGATTCAAAACACATGATCCCCGGCAGTGGTCTGATCGGCCGACGTCGTGACCGTTTCGATGTGTGCGGCCCGGTTGCCCAGCGTGGTGATGGGATCCGCCAGAAAACTTTGCAGCCGCGTCACATCGTCCGGGGCCAAGGGTGAATCCGCGTTCCGTTCCGCAAACCGGGAGACGGTGACCACGGTGTAACGGCCCGGTTGTGGTAACGTCAGTTGATAACGGCCCGCTTCACCCGTGCGGATCGCGCCGCCCCCGAACCCGGCGACCATCTTCAGCGCGGCGGATTGATCGGCTTCGGCATCCCCCGGCCGCAGACCGACGGGTGACAGTCGGAGTTGCCCCGCCCAGGTTTCAGGAACCGCGATGACCAGGGCCCCCACATCAGGACGGGTCTCGCCGTCCGCGGTCCGATAGGTGATGCGTCCTTCCAGTCCGCCCATCGGTTCGATCACCACTTTCTCGACGGGATTCGGTGCCGGGACTGGCTGGATCGCCAACACCGCTTGGCCACGACCGATCCAACCAAGAACTGATCCCAGCAGCAATGTCACGAGGGGAATCAAAACTACGAACAGCAGCGAACTGGTTGACGGTCCCGGTTCCGCACGACGGGAGGGCAACTCCGTCTCGTTCGGTGCGGCGAGGGGTTGCAACAGTTCTTCGAGCGCCGCCCGCGACTCCGCCGCAGCGAGCACCTCTGCATTTCCATTGGCGATCGGATCGATGACCGAGACCGCAGCCATGCGCACAGGCATGGGTAACTCGACGGGTTCCGGCTCCGGCAAGGGTTGTGGAATCTCCGCTTCTTCGTTGACGCCTTCTTCGTCGGTCATCACCGGCCGAATGAGGGGCGCGTCGGCCAGGGCGGCGAGTTCATCGAGCGCCCGCGCGAGATGGGCGTCATCGCGATCCAGCTCCGGACTCGGCAGCGGTGCGGCAACGCCATCCAATCCCGGCACACGAATGGATCGCCCGCATGTCGGACAGTCAACGATGCCGCCGACGCGGTTGCGGGAAATCCCCAGAAACTGTCGGCAATAACTGCATCGAAATTTGATCGGCATATCGCCGGTGCCTGTCAGGGAGTAGGCGTAGGGTGGAACGAGTCCGCGAGTTCCACCCCTTTGGGCAGAAGTTCCAATTTACAAAATCCAATATCCAAACAAATTTCAATGAGTAAATTCCAAACGAAGAGTGCAGCGGATTTGTAAGAACAGCCGTCTCTCTTCCTCGTTTGGGTTTTGGAGCTTATCCCTTGTTTGGAACTTGGATTTTGGAACCTGGAATTTTCTTATGACCTGTGGAACTCGCGGACTCGTTCCACCCTACACGGAGATTATGGCGATTTTCCTTCGGCAGGAGGTGCAGCCTCATGCGATCCAAGGAGCCCGAGTTGCAAGACGGATAACATCACGACCAGCGTGGCCACACCGATGGCTGCGGCCGCACTCAGCAACATCGTTGTGATGCGGAGGGCTTGCCCACCGGTGTCATCACCGCCCGCGAACAACAACGCCGCCAGCAAGCCCGCCAGCAGCGCGAGTCCGCCGCAGCCGAGAGTTCCTGCCAGACAGCGCGCGAGCCAAATTTTCATCGTGACCTCGAAATGAACTTTCGCACCGGGTACTTCAACGGTTCGGTCTCGCGGAGTCAAGACGGCCGCCGAGGATGGGTTGCCGTTGACCCGATTGGCGTTCGGAGGTACCACCCGGTCAGTCGAAATGTCTGATCATTTCTCGGGGGGAAATCATGCAACGCTTCGTATTCATGGGCATCTTGTCAGCCGGCGTGTTCGCGAGTCTGGTGGATTCTCAGGCCGCCGATCGGCTTGCGCGGACCGGAAAACCGCAGGCCGCCGCGGAACAGCCGCTGGAAGTGCGCGTGTACCCGGTCGCCGATCTCGTGGTGCCCCTGCCCGGTGTTTCCTCGCGGCAGGGCGAACCGATCGACACAACCTGCGAACAGGGATTCCGCGGGCTGGAACAACATTTGCGCCGCGTCACCGGGGCCGATGTCTGGGATGAAGAGACTTCCATCAAACCCTTCGCGAAAAAATTGGCGCTCGTGGTTCGGCAGTCTTCTGTGGTGCATGCACGAATCGCTGAAGAAATCGGTCGGCTGCGGCGTGAACTCGATGTGCAGGTGGTGCTGGAAGTCCACGTCATCACCGGGCCGCGTGAAGAAATTGCGTCCCTGGCGGAGGCCTTTCCTGGCGAACTCGGCCAGTTCGAGACGGAGCAATTGCGCACCCGGGCAAAGGAAATGGAATCGGTGAAGACGGTGTTTTCACCGAAGATCACGGTGTTTTCGCGTCAGACCGCACAGCTCACGTTCGATGGCCGCTCGATTGCTGCCCATGCCGTGGTTGCGCCGGATCACCGATCGGTGGAATTGAAGGTGGCAGAAGGTCCCGAAAAGGGAAACGACATTCTGGGCCATGTTGAATTGGTCCGCGTCCACTCGGGGCGGTCGGTGGCCCTGCGGTTTGAAGCTCCGACAGTCGGCAGCATCATTCCCCCGGCTCCGGACGCGATCGAACGATTGCTGGTCATCACTCCGCGGGTGATCATCCAGGAAGAAGAAGAACAGCAAGTGGTGATCACCGTCACGCCCCGCCTCATCATTCAGGAAGAAGAAGAGGAACTTCTGGGCATTCCCGTTGAACCGCGGTAAGCGGGGGGCTCCCTTTCTGCCCCAATCTGCAAAATCGGCGCATCCATCCTAGGTTGACAATTTGCGTGACGTTTTCGTAATGTCTCGACGAGGCCAGCGATCGGCCGGGAGTTTGGAATGTGCGATTCGTTCAGTAAGGGGCCATCTTATGAACCTGTTTCTCTCGCTTGCCAGTCACCTCACCTCGTCCGGATTTAACGGCAACCGCATGCAGGCCGGGCTGTTTGATGTTCTGTTCGGCGTGCTGGGATCGTTGTTTGAACTGCTGTTCGAGTCGATTTTCGACTCGATCTTTCTGGTCCTGCAATTCCTGATCGACTTCCTCTTCTAACGGCGTTCGCTGCGGAGAAGAACGACGGCGTTCTCGTTACTTCTCCGCCAGCGGAAATTCACGGACCTCCCCGGCCTGATTGGCCTGGATCACGTGGTTACGGGCGACGTCCAGACACGTCAACCATCCGCCGCGCTGACAGTCCGTATCGATACAGACCCACCCGGGCATGACGAGCGGGAGTCCATTCGACTGGGGCGTATGCCCGCAGATCACACGTCGGTTTGGTTTGAACGGTACCTCATCACCAATGAGGTGCATCACCCTGCGATCACGTCGCCGCCTTTGACGCGGTGATCGTTGCCTCCCATAATGTGGGAAAGTGGCGTTCGGCAATGTGCCCTTCAGGAACGTCACCACTCACAAAGGAAACACGCCATGGCAGAAAGCGGCAAAAGCGATAAGGGCCGAAAAGAACCGCAGAAAAAGGCGGCGCTGACCCTCAAGGAAAAGCGGAAGGCGAAAGCCGACAAGAAGGACAAGAAGTCTTACTGACCGGTGATGAAAGCGAATCCGCCCCGCACGCAGTTCATGCGATCAAACACACATCCGTCGCCCGGCATTGTCCGCAATGCCGGGCGGCTGCGTTTTCATAAACAGCGCATTTTCTCTATAATGACATGGCGCAAGACGTATTGATCACGTCACGCCGGGGCCAGGGATCGGCACGAGTGGCGATACTCGATTCGTGTCACCAAGGGCCGTTTCATGAATGCGTTTCTCTCATTCGCCAGTCATCTCACGACCTCGGGCTTCCACGGCATCCCCATGCGTGCCGGTTTTTTTGACTTCATGTTCGATCTGATCGCCGAACTGTTCGGCGTGGTGTTTCAGTCCCTCGTCGACTCGATCTTCTTCCTGTTCTATTTGCTGCTTGCGTCCGTGCAATAAGCGCCCGCGTTCTTACCGATGATTGCGGCGCAGACGGTGTGTCATACCGATCCTCACAATGAACAGCGCGTTGTGTGGAATCCGCTCATCACGCGGAGCGTGATGGCGACGATGGTGGCCATCACGCTCCGCGTGATGAGCGGCACGTTTCAAAACGCGCGGATGAGTCCTGGAATGCGTATCACTGGCTCTGCCAGTGCTCTTTGGTTGCATACAGAATCATGCACAGAACCGACGCCGGCGGAGCTCGTGGCGCACATACCAAAAACGAGTCGCGGACGAGCGGTGCGATTGCTTGGTACGAACCGGCGTCACTTCACGCCGCGTTGTTTCAACTCGCTGACCACCGCTTCCACAATCTTCGCGATGTCCGCGGCTTGTGCGTTGTTCCCCGTCGGGAGCGGGCAACCACAGGAGGGTTCATCAGTGAAACCATGTTCGGATAGCAGGCATTGGAGTTTGTCGGCGAGTTTCACCAACTCCACCTGCTGATCTTCGGACAGCGGTTGCCGGCCCGCACCGGTTTCAAAGCCGCGGAGGCGGACCGCCGTGCGGAAACCGTCCGGGAACTCGCCGGCGCAGATCAGCATCGCATCGAACAGCGTGACGATTTCGTACTGCAAATCGCGGGCTTCGGCGATCCGTTCGGCGAGCGTTAACTCATACAGTTTGACGAGCAATTCCGGCGCGACACCCGACGTGGCGTTCGTCCCGCCGTCGGCACCGATGAGGAGCATCGGCATCAGCGCTGCGTCCCAACCCGTGAGGAAGCAGAAGTCGGATCGCGACGGCCGCACGGCTTGAATCATGCGGATCATGTGCGGGATGTCGCCCGACGAATCCTTGATGCCGATGATCTTGGGGCATTCTTCCGCCAGCCGCGCCACCGTGGGGACATCGATCGGGCTGGCGAACATCGGGATGTTGTAGAGCGTGACGTCGATCGGCGTGTTGTCCGCGATCTCCTTGAAGTACGCATACACGGCCCGCGGGCTGAGCTTGTAGTAATACGGGGCGACAATCGCCACCGCCGCGGCACCCATTTCGTAGTAAGTCTCGCAAGCGCGGATCGTTTCTTTCACGTTGGCTTCCGCAGCCCCCGCAAGCACCGGAATGCGGCCATTCACTTGGTCGCAGATAATCTCCATGATGCGGACACGTTCTTCCACCGTGAAGCGGGTGAACTCGCCGGTGCTGCCGTTGGGGTAGAGACCGTGGACACCCTTGGCGATGAGCCAGTCGACATAGCTCCGCAACTCGCGCTCGTGGATCTCCCCGTGCTGATCGAGCGGGACGATGTTGGGGGTAAAGATGCCGCGGAGTTTGGCCTGACTGTGCATGGAACCACTTCGATTGTGGGAACAATGAGCGCGGACCGAGACCGCACCGCGATGATACCGCGCGGCCGTTTCCGAAAGCGTCGACCGGAGGGCCGCCGCCCGTCCAAAACTGGCGCTACGGCCCGCATAATCGTTATAGACCGACCGCAGGGGCGGCGAAAATTGCCGGTCAATGCGGTCGCATCCCGGCTGCTTCTTCGCAGCCGGGATGCTGGGTGGAGACCACGCTTGCAGTTGATCAAGCATCCCGGCTGCCAGGAAGCAGCCGGGATGCGGCGTGATTCAGCCAGCGCGTAATGACGGTCGTCGGTCCACCCGGCGGCGACGTAATCGTAATCGTCCCGCCGTGCAGCGCCACGATCCGGGCCGCTTTGCACAACCCAAATCCTAACCCGCGACCCGCCTGGCGACCGGAGTAGAACGGGTCGAAGGCGTGTTCCCGCTCCAGTGGCGTGAAGCCCTGGCCGTGGTCGAGGACCGCGACATCGACCGTGTTTTCCTGTGTGGTGACCGTGATGCGAATGTCTCCACCGGCGGGTTGCAGGGCCGTGATTGCATTGCGGATGAGTTCGCTGATTACCACCGCGAATTGCACGGGATCGGCGTTGATCTTCGCGGCAGGCGGGCCATCGATTTCGACGCGGCACGAACCAGTCTTCAACGGCTCGATTAACCGTTCCGTCACCGTGCGGATGTGTGTGACCGCATCGAAGACACTTCGTTCGGGGGCCGGCGGCCGGGCGAAGGTCATCACATCGCCGATCATGTCCCGCACCCGGTATGCCTGGGTGGCGATGATCGAGAGCGATTGCCGGCGCTGCGGATCGGTCTCGTCGCGCAGTAATTGTTGAGCGCGGCCGATGATCGTCGCCAGCGGGTTGTTGATCTCGTGCCCTGCCCCGGCGGCAAACTCCGCGAGAGCTTCCAAACGCTCAGGACTCGGCAACCAACTGGCGGCCGAGTCCTGTGATGAGAGCGTGGGTTCGTCCGACATTATTGGCGCGCTTCCACCGGTTCGACGTCGAGCAGATGGCACATGCGGTCCATCAGCGTTTCGATTTCAAACGGCTTCTGCACGAAATCGTTGGCACCGGCCAGCTTCAACTCGTCGATCTTGTCCTGCTCGACCATCCCGGAGATGCAGATGATCTTGGTGTCGTCGAGTGCCGAGTCCATGCGGACCCGTTGGCAGACTTCCTTGCCGTTGATATCCGGCAGCATCACATCGAGCACGAGGATATCGGGACGGTATTCCTTCACCATCATCCCGGCGTCGAAACCGTTGTTCGCGACACGGACTTCGAAGCGGCCATCCGCTTCGAGGGCATCCCGGATCAGTTCGACGAGTTCCTCGTCATCATCGACGACGAGGGCTTTGCGGCGGCCGCTTTCAAGGGCATCGGTCGGGATACCATTTTCTTTCATGAACTTGTACAGCACGTCGCGGGGGATGCGACGGAAGCGGGAGCCGGGGACACGGAAGCCTTTGAGTTGGCCCGAATCAAAGCAGCGAATGATCGTCTGCTGGCTCACCTTACAGATCTTGGCGGCTTCGCCCGTCGTGAAGACTGTTTTCATGGCGTTTCACCATCCTTGCTGCGGCCTGTCCGCGGGTGTCAGGCCGATTCCTTGAACTGCGTCTCACGTCCTATGCGAGAGCAGCCCCCCGACGGGTTGCTGAAATGTCGATGTTCACCAAGGCTTGACCCAGCTTGCCTCAAACAGAACCCGGATGTGCTGTTCGGCCGAATGTGCTGAGTTTACCGATTCTTCCAGATGTTCCGATTGTAACCATTCTTTCAGATCGGTCAACATTGCTTTCCTTCGTTAAAGTTCCCCACAACCCGCACCGCCGCCAACTCGCCACGTTGAACGTAATTCGCGTCACTGTCGGAACTTAGGGGGAATCGCGAATTCGCACGGAAATTGCAGCCCCACGAAACCGCCCAGTCCGCAGAAAATTCGACGCAACTTCACCAGTGTGATTATCACTGTTTAGCCGCGACCCGGTAGGGGAGCGCTGTTTGGAGCGCTCCACTCGCGTCGTACGCTCCACGCAGCGCTTCCCCTGCGGGTTGCGGCTAAACGAGGCGGTCTGGCTCGCGCAGATAAAGCAGCAATACCGTGAGATCGGCGGGGGTGATGCCGCTGATGCGGCCCGCCTGACCGACGTCGGTGGGGCGAACCCGCGTCAATTTATCCTTCGCCTCTTTGCGCAGTTGCGGGACCGCAACATAATTGAACGTCGACGGGATCAGAATGGATTGAATCTTGTCCTGCCGTTCAATGTCCGCGGCCTGGCGACGGATGTAACCCGCGTACTTCGTTTCAATCACGACTTGCTCGGCGGCACGAGCTGATGAAATGCACTCGCCGAGAGCCGGGGCGAGCGCGAGCATGGCGGGCCAATCGATCTCCGGTCGCCGCAACCATTCTTCGAGCGTCGGTCCCTGATGACGGTTCGTCTGCAACCATTCGGTCCCGCGGGTGATTTGCGCTTCGTGCCGTTCGTACTGTTGCCAGCGGTCGTCGGTAACGAGACCGATGCGTCGGCCCAGCGGTGTCAGCCGGCGGTCAGCATTATCGTGACGGAGCAGCAGCCGGTACTCCGCGCGGGAAGTAAACATGCGGTACGGTTCGTCGACGCCCTTCGTCACGAGGTCGTCGATGAGGACGCCGAGGTACGCCTGACTGCGATCGATGATGAGCGGCTCGTCGCCACGGAGTTTCAGGGCGGCGTTGATGCCCGCGAGCAACCCCTGCCCTGCGGCTTCTTCATAACCGGTGGTGCCGTTGATTTGACCCGCGAAATACAGGCCCGCGACCCGCTTCGTTTCCAGCGTGCGCTGCAATTGCGTCGGCGGGGCGAAGTCATACTCGACGGCATAGCCGTACCGCATGATTTCGGCCCGTTCCAAACCACGGATCGAACGGACCATTTCGTCCTGCACGTCTCGCGGCAGACTGGTCGAAATCCCGTTGCAGTAATACTCCCAAGTATTGCGGCCCTCGGGTTCGAGAAAGATATGGTGACTCGACCGTTCGGCAAACCGCACGACTTTATCTTCGATCGACGGGCAATACCGCGGCCCGGTCGATTGGATTTGGCCGCTGTACATCGGCGCGCGATGCAGGTTCGCACGGATCACGTCATGCACGTGCGCATTCGTCTCCGTCAACCAGCACGGCAACTGCGGCGCGGTGATCGCTTCCGTGAGAAACGAAAACGGCACCGGTTCGTCATCGCCGGGCTGTTCGGTACACGCGCTGAAGTCGATCGTGCGGCCATTCAACCGACACGGCGTGCCCGTCTTGAAACGATGGAGTTCAAAGCCGAGTTCACGCAGCGAATCGGACATTGTTCCAGTCGTGCCGTCCCCTGCCCGACCGCCCGGCGTTTTCGTTTCGCCGGTGTGCATAATCGCCTGGAGAAACGTGCCGGTGGTGATGACGACCGCACGGCAGCGATAGACCGCCCCACCCCGCACGCGCACGCCGACAATGCGGGGGGAGTCGAGAGTTGAGAGTTGAGAGTTGAGAGCCAGAGAAGCGGTGTCTCTGTCTGGCTCTGGACTCTCAACTCTCAACTCTCGACTTTCTTCAACCAGAATTTCCTCGACGCCTTCCTGTCGCAACGTCAGCAGCGGCTGATCCTCAATGCGGCGTTTCATCTCGAACTGATACGCCTTTTTGTCAGCCTGCGCGCGGGGGCTGTGCATGGCCGCCCCTTTGCTGCGGTTGAGCATGCGGAATTGCAGGCCGGTGGCATCAATGACGCGGCCCATTTCTCCGCCGAGAGCGTCGATCTCGCGGACGATCTGCCCCTTCGCCACGCCGCCGATCGCGGGGTTGCAACTCATCTGCCCGACGGTGTCGCAGTTCATCGTCAACAGGACGGTCTTCGCCCCGAGCCGTGCCGCCGCCAGCGCGGCTTCACACCCCGCGTGCCCGGCACCGATGATTGCGATGTCAAAATCGTAGGTCGACATGGAAGCGTTGGTCGTTGGCAGGTGTGGTTGGTCGGCAGCAGCAATATTGCGTTGGTCGCATCCCGGCTGCTTCCGAGCAGCCGGGATGCTTGTCAGAGCGTTCGGAAAGCACCCCGGCTGCGAAGACGCAGCCGGGGTGCGGTTTCTTCGGGCTCTCGTTTAGATACCATCACTCCCCGGCGAGTTCGGCCATCAGCGCTTCCGACATGCTGAAGTTCGCGGTGACGCTTTGAATATCTTCGTGATCTTCGAGGGCATCGAGCAGTTTGAGCATGGTCTTTGCCGAGTCACCGTCGAGTTCCACCGTGTTGGCGGGGACGCGGCGGAACTCCGCGGATTCCGTCGCGATCTTCGCTGCTTCCAAGGCCGCCGTCACGGCTTGATACGCTTCCGGCGGGCAATGGACTTCAAAGTAATCGCCTTCGGGAAGCACATCGGTCGCGCCCGCTTCGAGAGCGACTTCAAACAGCCTATCTTCATCGACGGACTTTTTCACAATTTGGAAGATGCCCCGGCGTTCGAACATCCAGGCGACACAGCCCGTGCTGCCGAGGTTGCCGCCTTGGTGTTCAAACAGGCGACGAACTTCCCCTGCCGTGCGGTTACGGTTGTCGGTGAGGATTTCACAGAGAACCGCGACGCCACCGGGGCCGTAGCCTTCGTAGAGAACTTCGTCGTACGACTCGCTGCCGAGTTCGCCGGTCCCTTTTTTGATCGCCTTTTCAATGGTATCGGCGGGCATGCTCGACTTCTTGGCCCGGTCGATCGCATACCGTAAGGCAAGGTTCGCGGCCGGGTCGCCACCCCGTTTGGCGGCCACGATAATGAGCCGCGCGAGCTTGCCAAAGAGCTTCCCGCGCTTCTTGTCAATCACGCCCTTCTTGGCGGAAATATTGGCCCAGTGGGAATGTCCAGCCATAACCTGCGCTCAACACAAAAAGTAGCCCTGTCGCTCCGCGACAGGAAAGCCATTCTGTCAGAACGGCTTGCTGATGATAGGAAAGTTGGTTCTCCGCTCGGCTGTCCCTGTCGCGGAGCGACAGAGCGACGCTTACGGATTATCGGGTTTGGCCGGTTTGGGATTCGCGGCGACGCCAGCGTTGTCCTTGATTTTCTGCTTGATCTTTTCGATCAGCTTCAGATCCGGATGCTTTTCCTTTTCCGCGTCGGCGAGGCCTTTTTTCCAGCAGTCGACGGCTTCCGGAGTGCGCGTCAACGCGTGGTAGCAATCGCCGAGGTGATCCCAGATGGTGCCATCGCCCCCCTGGCGTTTCTTCGTGGCTTTTTCCAACGGCTCAATCGCGTCCTTAAACTTGCCCTGCTTGAAGAGGACCCATCCCAGACTGTCGAGATAGGCCGCGTTTTCGGGTTCCGCAGCGACCGATTTACGGATCATCGATTCCGCTTTGGGCAGGTCTTTCCCCTGGTCAGCATAGAGGTAACCCAGGTCGTTATTGACTGCCGGGTCATCGGGCTCTTCGGCGAGGACTTGTTCGAGGATCTCCTCCCCTTTGCGGATTTCGCCTTTCAGCACATGGATGTTCGACAGACTGAACTGGCAACGGCGGAGAAGATCGGTCTGGTCGGGATGGTCCTGCATGATCTGCTTGAGCCGCGGAACGGCTTCATCGAACTGGCGGCTGTGGTAGTAAATCCAGGCTTCCTGAAATTGGAAGAACGGCAGATTCGAGAATTGCTTGCGGGCTTCGGCGACGGTCTCGAGCGCGGCCTTGGTATTCCCCGCCATCTCGTGCGACTGGATTCCGCCGAGGAAGAACCGAGCCTTCAGTTCCTGCGGTAAGCGCAATTTGAGGGCTTCGTCGTAGGCGGCTGCCGCGTCGCTATAACGCTCCTTCTCCATCAACAGATCGCACATCTCTTTATAGGCCAGCGGGGCCCGTTCTTTTTCCTTGTTGATGGCCAGATGGTAGAACTCAACGGCTTGATCGATCCGATCGAGTTCCGCTGCGAGTTTCGCCAGCAGATAGCCTTCTTCAAAGGTCAGCGTGGGGGGCGTCGCCGTGGCTTGAGCCCGACCGGCGGTGATGAGGGCATCGAACAACGTGGCATCGGCCACGACGGCTTTGAGTTCCGTGTCGAGTTGTTCCATCGCCTCCGGGCCGATTTTCTCCAGCCCGCGGCCCAGCACATCGAGCAGCTCATCGGCCCGCTTCATGCGTCGCAGCACGCCGGCGAGTCCGAGATAACCCACGGCATCGCCGCTCCGTTTCAGCGCAGCCTCATAAATGGTCTTCGCGCGTTCCAATTCCCCGGCGGACATCAACGTTTCGGCGAAGAAGAATTGGAGTTGATTGTTCTTGGAGTCTTTGTCGACGAGACCTTCCAGGCGGCCAATCAATTCGTCCGAACGATTCAGCTTGGCGAGAATGTCAGCCAGCAGTTGGTAGGCTTCGCGACCTTTGGACTGCCGCTGTTCGTCAAAATACTTTTGCAGTTCGGCCAGCGCGGGTTCGGCTTTGTTGGACAGGAGCAGGATTTTCGCACGGTTGTAAGTGAGGTTCCCCGCGGCATTCCGGCTGGATTTCGCTGCGAGTTCAAACGCTTCCGATGCCAATTCGAGGCGACCACCATCGAGGAGCACCTGACCGATCCGCTCGTAGTTCGTGCGGGGATCGGCGAGCATGGCCGTCCGTGCGCGGAACTCCATGCCGAATTTTTCGGGGTCTTTGACGGCTTCAAAGATCACCGCATACGCATCGGCGGCCTTGTCGTTTTGCTTCGTGGCGTAATACAGGACGCCCAGTTCGACATTCAACATCACGAATGTCGGCGAGTCGTGCTTCAAGCGGGGGGATTTGACGGCCTGTTCGAGATACTTCAGCCCCAGCGCAAAATCCCGCTGACGGGAGAACTCGACGCCGATTCGCATCAGCAGTTCGTAGTCGTTGGGATCGAGTTCGACGGCTTTCAAAGCCAGACGCACGGCATCTTCGGATTGATCCAACTGCATCGCCAGGGGCACGAGCGCGCGGTACACCTCGACGGCGGTCGGATCGAGTTCGACCGCTTTGCGATATTGTTCGAGAGCCCGGCGGAGTTCGTTGCGGGTTTCCAGCAACCGCCCCGTCGCGAAATGGGCTGCGGCTTCGATCTTGTTTTGCTCGGTGGGAGTTCGCGGCCGTTTGGGTACGAGCGGCAAGACCGCGTCATCGGCCTCCTGCCGCCGGAAGTCCGGAGCCGCCGTTCCCTGCGAAACGACAAGACCAAGCACCAGGAACAGCGCCACGGAGATCCGCAGGGCCGCATTCGGAATCACGCGGTTCATTCTGCTCTTCCTTCCTGGAAGGGGCCGGGCTTCGGCGCGGTGCTGAGGCCGCCTTCGATTGATGCCGTCTGGTCAACGGCGTCCCAGTGACGATAGCGAAGTCGATTTTTCGATGCTCGCGATTCGACAGGACCTCCCTGGGACTGCGAACAGCGACATGCCGAGGATCAGGATTTTCGAGTCGGTTTTTTGGGGCTGGTCTTCGCGGTGGCCGACTTGGCGGGGGCGGCTTTGGCGGAGGTCGCCTTCGGTGGGGGAACCTTTCCATGGGCAACGGGTTTGGCGGCAGCCTTGGCGGGGGCGGGAGCGGCCTTGGGGGCAACTTTGCCGGGCTTTTTCGCCGTCTCCTTCACCGCGGATTTGGCCTTCGGGGCTTCGACCACGGGAACCACTTTGGCCTTGGCCTTCACCGCGGGGGGGCCCGATTTGAACAACGTCGTGAGACGATCGATCGCCGTGGCGGAATCGTGCCCGTCATCGGGAATGGGATAGATCGCCGGATCAAACGCCGGTCGCAACTTCCGGTCGGCCGCCAGGCAGCGAATGGAAAACAGGAACGGGAGTGCTTCGGCTTTGCGAACGACGGCCTTCAGCGATTCGCCGATGTCTTCGGAGGATTGGTCGGCGGTCGCCAATCCAAGCCAGACGAGCAACCGCGCCGCGGCGTCATCGATGGGCAAGAGATGCGCGCCCACGGCCTGCTGCAGCGTGAAGGTGCGAATGAAGGGCGACAGATGCCGGATCTTTCCGAGCTGTTTCGCCGCGAGTTCGAGGGTCTTCTTTTTGAGCGATTCCAGCTCAAAATTGAAGGACTTCTCGAAGACATACTGCAGGACGCTCCGGGCCCGAAAGCCGCGCCAATCGCGGTCGTCCAAACCGTCAAAGACCGGTTCCAGTTCGGAGATCGAACTGACTCGGGCCTCATTCAGGTCGGGGAACAACTCGAACAGCCGCGCATAAGCCCGGTCGGCTTCTTCGACAGAAGCGTTCTCCAGGCAAACGGCATACAGCATCGTCTCCATGACGGGACGATCGAGTTTGCTCACCGCCACCTTGTAATGCTTTTTCAGCAGAGGCAGCAGCTTTTTCAGTACCGATTGCCGATCCGCGGTTTTCGCGCGCGCAGCCATAATCTCTCGCCAGCGTGAGCCTCTTGTTGTGGCACGTCAGGGCCCGTCCTGGGCACCCAATTCGTGATCCGCCGCCGTCAACGCATCATTCTCCGCGTCTTCATTGTCGTCGTCTTCCCCCTCGTCCTCATCGTCGCTGGCTTCTGCCGCCGCTTCGTTCGTCTCATCGGAGGGAAGTGATTCGGACTCGATTTCTTTCAGCAACCGGGAGGTTGCCGCACTGAACTGCACGCCCGGGTCCAGGATGAATTTCAAGATCGGAGTGTACCGCGTCTGCAGCCGATCGGCGAGTTTGGACTGAATAAAGCCGCGGGCCGATTCCAGTCCGTGCATGCACAGCGATTGCTTCTTCGGATCCCCCATCACCGAAATGTAGACCTTGGCGGTTTTCATGTCGCCGGCGGCTTCCGCGCGAAGGACCGTCACGTTCTTGACGCGCGGATCCTTCAATTCGAACAAGATCGTCGTGCTGACGGTCTCGCGAATTGCTTCAGAGGCTTTGGCCATCCGCCGGGTCGTCATGCCGAACTCTCGTACTTTCACAGGCCATGCCGACAGCATGGCATCACTCGGTTTGTTCCTGTCGAACGTTTACTCGAAGGTGCGGGCGATCTCTTCGACCTTAAAGGCTTCGAGCAAGTCCCCTTCCCGGATGTCGTTATATCCATCCAGCCGAATCCCGCACTCCATCCCTTCGCGAACTTCCTTCGCATCGTCCTTTTCGCGACGCAGCGAGCCGAGACTGTAATCGTTGAGCACCTTCTGTTCGCGAATCAGATGCACCCGACTGGAACGTTCGATGGTCCCGTTCAAAATCCGGCAACCCGCAATGGTGGACTTGCCGATATTGAACACCCGCAGCACGATGGCCCGACCAGTGGTGACCTGCTTTTTCTCCGGCCGCAGCATTCCTTCGAGTGTCGTGCGAATATCGTCGATCACTTCGTAGATGATGTTGTATCGGCGGATATCGACGTCTTCGTTCGAGGCCAGTAATGCGGATCGATCATCCGCGATCACGTGGAAGGCGACGATCACGGCTTCCGAGGCGGAGGCCAGATAGACATCGCTTTCGTTCACCCCGCCGACGCCCTGATGCAGAATTCTTACCCGCACTTCGGGATGTTCGAACTTCTTCAGTTCGTAGACCAAGGCTTCGAGCGAACCCGGCGAATCGGCCTTCAGAATCAGATTCAAGTCCTGCACTTCGCCATCGCGAGCGGCATTGAGAATGTCTTCCAGCGTCCGCTTCGACGAGGTACTGGCCAGATACTTTTGCCGACCGGTCTGCCGACGTTCTTCTGCGATTTCCCGCACGAGATCGATGTCATCGACCGCGAGGAAACGATCGCCCGAACGAGGAATGATGTCGAGTCCGGAAACTTTGACCGGTGTCGACGGGCCGGCTTCCAGAATCTCTTCGTCACGATCGTTGTACATCGCGCGGATACGGCCATAAGCCTCGCCGCAGATAACGACATCGCCGACGGTGAGCGTCCCCTTCTGGTCGATGAGCCAGACCACCGGGCCGCGACCTTCGTCGCGGAAGGCTTCCAGAACCACACCGCACGCCGGGCGAGCCGGGTTGGCCGTGTATTCATGGAGTTCCGCGGTGAGCAGAATCGTATCGAGCAGTTCGGGGATCCCCTGTCCGGTGAGCCCCGAGGTCCGGACGACTTCCACATCGCCGCCCCACTCGGACGCGAGCAGGTTGTGCTGCGCGAGGTCTTGCAGCACGCGCTGTTCGTTGCGGTCCGGGAGATCGCTCTTGTTGAGCGCGACGATAATCGGCACTCCGGCGGCTTTCGCGTGGGCGATACATTCCACCGTCTGCGGCATCACGCCGTCGTTCGCCGCGACCACCAGCACCACGATATCGGTAGTGGTGGCTCCGCGAGCGCGCATTTCGCTGAAAGCTGCATGGCCGGGAGTATCGACGAACGTAATCTTATGGTCGTTGTGTTCGACCTGATACGCCGCAATGTGCTGTGTAATCCCGCCGTGTTCCGAGGCCGCG
Organism: Planctomycetaceae bacterium; assembly: GCA_021732785.1. Classification (GTDB taxonomy): domain Bacteria; phylum Planctomycetota; class Planctomycetia; order Planctomycetales; family Planctomycetaceae; genus DSVQ01. The sequence continues at coordinate 52,922 of JAKFUG010000031.1, read as the reverse complement.
ACGTTGGCCGAACGAATCTTGTCGACGAGCGTGGTCTTGCCGTGGTCGACGTGACCCAGGATCGTGACCATCGGCGGACGGAGCACCAGCGTTTCCGGCGGATCGGCTTCTTCGAAGATGTCGTTGAGTTCGTCTTCGAGGTCCTTTTCCTTGACGATAGTCAGCTCGATGCCGCATTCCATCGCCAATTCGAGGGCTTCTTCTTCGCTCAAGGACGAGTTGATGGTGACCATCTGGCCTTCCGACCAGAGGGCTTGCATCAAGATCTTGGAAGACCGACCGAGCGCTTCGGACAACGACCGGACCGTGATCGGCAACTCGATTTCAGCCGACGTCTTGGCGACAATTTGCGGCTTGGCGACCTTGCGCTTCCGGTTGTGGAAGCGCGGACCGCCGCCGGCACCCTCTTCTTCGGAGGGGATGACTTTACGTTTGTCGCGGCGCTGCGCCCGACTTTCCTCCAGGCCCGAACCCACCGCGCGATCACCGGGACGCTTGATGCCGTCCTTGCGATCATCGACCGGTTCGTCGTCGCCCGGCTTGCGGGTCTTCTTTTCGGTGTTCTTGCGCAGATGGTCGGCAAGGGGGCTGCTACTCTTGAGAGCATCGGCCGGCGTGAGCTTGAAGTCGGGCTTTTGAGCCTTCTGTTCTTCCGGCTTGGGTTTGTTGCTGACCGGGGCCTTGAATTCGGACAGCGCGGCAATGCGCGGCCCTTCCGCGGCTTTAGGTTTGGGCTGGCCGGGCTTCTTTTCCAGTTGCCGGGAGCCGGTCGTGTCGGTTGTTCCCCGGGCCTGCATCGATTGCTGCATGACGCGCATCTGCCGACCGGCACCGGTCGCGGACACATAGTCGCCGCGCGTCAACGGAGCGGGACCTTTCGGCGCGGCGTCCTCAACGACGACGGTTTGCGGGGGGGCCTGCGTCTCCGTGTCGGGTTCGGCGACTTCCAGCTCGGGCGTCGCGACTTCGTCTTCGAGCGGCGGCTCCTCGGGAATGACCGCAGGTTCCACTTCCGTGGCGGGTTCCGCGATTTGAGCGGTGACCGTCGTTTCTGCGGCCGGACGCGATTTGGAGGGCGGCAGTTCAGCGACCGCCGTCGTCGGTGCCGACTCCGGTTCCGCGGTGCGCGGGCGTGTGCTCGTAATGGGGGCACGGGCGACCATTGTCCCCCCGCCGATGGTGCGCAACGGCTTTTTCACCGGCGCTTCGGGCGCGGGCTCTCGCGGAGCAACGACGGCCTTTTCGGCCACGGCGGCGTGGGGAGCGGAACCCTTCTGCGCGGCCATGTAGGCCAGCAGTTTATCCCGCTCTTCGGGCGAGATACTGGCAAGCACGTTCTTGACCGCGATCCCCGCCTTCACGCAGTGATCGATCAACAGCTTGCTGTCGAGATTGAGCTCTTTGGCAAGAGCGAAAATGCGAATCTTCAAACGCGAATCCTCGGTGCCGGATAAAGGTCATGGCCTTGTCGGACGGAACTACTTGAACCACGCACGGCGACGGAGATCCCTCGCCAGAGGCAACCTGAACGGACGAGACATCACATTCTGTGGGAGTCGCGACTCCGTTGACAAACCATTGGACTGACCCTCTCCGTCACGCCGGCTGACGGACACACGGCTGTTCGTATCGCCTTCGTCTTTTTGTTAAGTCTCTTTATAGTTCTAGGGAACAACAATCCTGATCCTGAAACACGGTTCTCAAATTCTCAATGATGCTGCTGCGACCATTATTCGCTTGGCACCGAATTGGATTCACCATCCACCGGATGTGTTACCACCGGCGGCGCTAACGCTTCGGCCGCCTGAACGGCCGCGGAAGCGGCGGCATGCTGCTTGTCCAATGCCCGTCGCTGGCGGTTTTCTTCTTCCAGCCGTTCGCTTTCCTTCTCGGCAAACTCGACGATTTCGCTCGTCTGGGCTTCGGTCAACCCGCCCATTTCGGCCAACTGATCGGGTTCAATCACCGACAGATCATCGAAACTCAAAAAGCCCTGCGAAACCAGGCTTTCGGCGAGTTCCGGCGTGATGCTCGGAATCTCGGAAAACGCCTGCACCGTCCGGTCGAGCTGTTCGTCGAGCTCTTCGCGGGTCATCACTTCGATGTCCCAGCCGACGAGCTTCGAACCGAGCCGTACGTTTTGGCCACGTTTGCCGATCGCGAGCGACAGTTGGTCTTCACGAACCAGCACGATCACCCGTCCGAGCATCGGACAAAGAATCACGTCTTCGACTTCAGCCGGTTGCAATGCGTTCGGCACGAGGACTTGCAGCGAATCGTTCCAGCGAACGATATCGATTCGTTCATCGCCGCCGAGTTCACCGGTAATGTTCTTGATGCGGGCCCCCCGCACGCCGACGCACGCACCAACAGCATCGATATTGCTATCGATGCACGACACGGCGACCTTGGTGCGGTAACCGGCTTCACGAGCCAGCGAGCGGACTTCAATAATCCGTTCGGAGACTTCCGGGATTTCCAGTTCGAACAAGCGGCGAACAAAGTCGGGGTGCGTGCGCGAAAGAATGATCTTCACGCGGCTCCCCGCTTTGCGGACTTCCAGCACCACGGCGCGGACGCGCTCGTTGACGCGGAAGCCTTCCCCGGCGATCTGTTCACCGCGGGGCAAGAGTGCTTCCACTTTGCCGAGGTTGACCAGTGCCGTTCCCCCTTCGAGTCGCGTCACCACGCCGGTGACGATCTGTCCGCGGAGATCGGAGTATTCATCGAAAACGGTATCGCGTTCGGCTTCGCGAATTTTCTGGATCATCACCTGCTTGGCGGTTTGGGCCGAGATGCGTCCGAGCAGATCGCCGAGTTCATCAGCATCGACATCCTTACCACCGTTGCGAACGGACGGGTTGCCGTTCGCGCGGTCGATGTGGACTTCAATGTCGGCTTCTTCGCCAAAGTGTTTGCGCGCAGCGGAAAGGATCGCCTGTTCGATACCCTCGAAGACGATCTCTTTGTCGATGCTTTTGTCGCGGTGGATGGCGTCGACCGTGCGAAGGATCTCACTGCCATTCATGTCCGCGTCTCCCCAATTCGTATCGATCGCAGGTGAAAGATTCGCCGACTCCCCCTGGAGTCAGCCGATCAGTCCCCTCCGACCGAATTGTTCAGCTCATTAAACAAAAAAAGCGGGCTCGAGTCCCACTTTCTTCAAAACCTGGCAGTCCGCCAAATTCTGACCGCCCTACACAGGAAGCGAAATACTCCCCTGGGTTTGGCGCCCAGCTGCGTCCGGAATTCTTCACGGAGTGGCCATTTTCGCCCCTCTCCCCCGTTTGTCCTACCGAGACCCTCACCGGGAGCCACCCCTGCCGCGGTTGCGGCCGGCGGATTCCCAACCCGACCGTCAATCGGCCGACTTGAGAGGACTCCACATCATCCAGCAATTCCGACGATACCCGCGGGCCAGCAGACTGTCAAGGAGTTTGTGGAATTGATCGTGTGTGCGAATGGCAGTTGGTCCTTGTCCGGTTGGCGCGTGCCGCGTTCCTTCTACCGCCGATTCAGCGGGCCTTCCCGGTGTAACCGAATTGACCCGACACGCGATTCCGGCTTCAATGACGTTGGCGCAGTGCTCTCGCGGGTGTTGGCCGACATAGTGGCGTCAAGGAAGTTGAACAAATAGGGTTGGACTCATGAGACCATTGGGATTTCTCGCCGCGGTATGGATTTTCCTGGCCGGATTTCAAGTCGAAACTGTCGCCCAGAATGCCCCGCCCAGCCCGGCTCCGGCCAAGCCCGGTGCGAATCCCGAACAGGAACGGATGAAAAGTGACGCGGAAAACGCGTACCAGAACGGTGAGTTTCCCAAGGCCATCGAACTGACCACGAAAGTGCTGGCCCAGAATCCGAAAGATCATGTCGCACTCTACCTCCGTGCCAGCTCCCGCGTGGAACTCGGCCAGATGCGCCGCGATCTCAAAGACGTGCGCGGCGGAATCGAAGATGCCCGGGAAGCTATGCGTCACGGCGGCACCGATCAGATCAATTACTACCTCCCCTATTTCTACGGAATGACCACCCTCGCGCAGATGGAGAATCGCAAGGAACACGCGGATGTGGTCGTCACCTTTGGTTCACAAATCCTCGCGCGGACGAATATCAAACCCGAAGACCGGGCCAATCTGCTGTACCAACGGGCGGCGGCGTACCTCTTCCAGCGGAATGTCGAGTCGGCCTCCAAGGATTACGAAGCGGCGATCAAGCTTGTGCCGACGCATGTCGGTGCTCGTCTTGGTCTCGCCGACTGTTACATCCAACTGAAGAATCTGGAGCAAGCAGAAACGGCGTTCAATGCGGCTGCGGAAGCGGTTCCGAATAATCCACTGGTCTTCAACAACCGCGGAATGTTCTTCCAGCAGCAGGGAAAGACGCAAAAAGCGATTGCCGATTTTTCTCGGGCCATTGAACTCGATGCCGATTATGCCGTGGCGTACACCAATCGCGGGTTTGCCTCGATGGCGGAAGGTAACCTCGTGGCCGCGGAAAATGACTTTTCGGCCGCGCTGAAGATTGATCCGTCGCAACCATTGGTTTACAGCCTGCGTGGCACGGCGCGGCTTTCTCAAGGCAATGCGAAAGCCGCGATGGAAGATTACGCGCAGGTGTTGTCGGCGGACGGGAAGAATCCGATCGCCCACGTGGATCTCGGTTTCGCGAAGTATTTCTCGGGCGATTTCGCCGGCGCTGCGGCGTCGTTCGAGCAAGCCATCACGCTGGAAGCGAATCTGCGCTACGTGCTTCCGTGGCGTTATTGGGCCCTCGTGAAGGCCGGCCAAGGCGGCGTGGCGACCACGAAACTCGGCGATGCGTTGACCAAGCCCGCCGATAAGAAAGACTGGGCCGATCATCTGCTGGTGTTTCTGGCGGGGAAATCGACCGAACAGGAAGTGATCAACGCGGCGGACAACAAGGAAGAAACCTTGAAGCAGGCGCAGTTGTGCGAGGCGTTTTACTTCTCTGGTGAAAAGCGAACCGTCGCCGCGGATATGGGCGGCGCGACGCAGTATTACCAGCAAGCGATCGCGACTAAACAGTCGCATCTGTCGGCGTATCGCGGCTCGCAATTCGCGCTGCGGCAGTTTCCCGCAAGCAAGTAATCAACACCGCCCATGAAGCCCAGGCATTCCGATGCCTGGGTCTCTTCACGCTCCTCAGGGATCACAATCCCCGGGCTGCTAGAACACTTCGACAATCGCAGCGCTCGCCTGTCCGGCGCGGTTGACATTCGCCTTGAGCACGACTTTGTTGGTCGTGCTCTGCGGTTCGCCGCGGACGATGTTCAGCGGGCAATCGGGATTGGGATTGTCGCAGTTGAGCGTGGCGGGAATGACACCGTGCTGCAGGCCGATGACCGACGCGGCCAATTCCAGCGTGCCCGATCCAGCACCGGAGTTGCCGAGCACGCTCTTCATTGCCGTTACCGGCACGCGGCGACCGAGTTCCGGTCCGAAGACGTCGTGAATGGCTTGGGCTTCTGCGACATCGAGATCCTTGATGCCGAGTCCGTGAGCGTTGATGTGGCCAATCTGATCGACCGAGAGGTCCGCCGATTTCAAAGCGGCCCGCATCGCCCGCACCAGGGCTTCGCGGAAGAGCGGCTTACCGTCGCGGGCCGTCACCACGCCGCTGCCGGTACCGAGAATGCGCCCCAGAATGGGGGCGTTGCGGGCTTCGGCGTGCGTGCGGGTTTCGAGAATAAAAGTGCAGGCCCCTTCCGCGACGACCCGTCCGTTGGCGTCACGGTCAAACGGGCGGCAACGCTTCGCAGGATCGGCAGGGGAAGTGGCCAGTTCGTGCCACAGTCCGAGGTGCATCGTCTTGATCGGATGCAGCGTCGTTCCGGTACTGCCGGTGATCATGATGTCGGCCGCCCCGCGTTGCAGAATCCGCAGGGCTTCTCCGAGGACGGTGTTCCCCGAGGCATCATCGAGTGTGAGCGAATTGCTCGGCCCGCGGGCGTCGGCGGCAATGCTGATATGGCATGCCGGCATGTTGGGGAGATACCGCAACAGCCACAGTGGTTCCATCCGTGGTAAACCCAGGCGTCCCCAGGCGGACGTTTGCAGCGTGGGGTGTTCGGGGCTGATCGACGCATCACAGGCGGAAGCCAGAATATCCGGGGCGCTCAGCATCAGGTTGGCCCCGAACTCGACTCCCAGCCGTTCGTGATTGATCTGGGAGAGATCGAGCTTCGAGTTCGTCAGCGCCTGCATGGCGGAAGCCACGCCGAGCTGGATCTCCCGGCACATCGCTTTGAGATTCTTGCGATGCTCTTTCAAAAAGACTTTGCGGGCTGATTCCTCGGTGAATTCGATCACCTGGCCGCCGGCTTGATCCGGAGCGGCACAACCGGGGAAAAGTGTGGTCGTCGTAATTCCCGAGCGACCGGTCGCGAGGCGATTCCAAAAGGCATCGAGATCGACGCCGATGGGGCTCATCACACCGACACCGGTCATTACCACGTCCGAGGAACTCACCGCTCGCACCACTTCCCAATTCCTGCGCGATGACCAATCGGTTCATCGGCGTGTTTGTCAGGCCCAAAATCGCGATCCCTGCGATACGACGAACCGCCCAGCAGCCGTTCGTGTGTTCCGTCCCTCGTTAAGAGAGTCGAACCGACGCGATTTTGCAACCCCCGATGCCATTTGCCCGGGACTGAACCGGCGAGAATTTAGCCGCGTTGAATTTACCACCGCCACGAGCAGCCCGTGGAAGTCTTCGGTCCTGTGTGCCACGGCCGTGTCGGCCGTGCAATTTTGCCGAGCGTTTTGCCACTTCGCACGGCCGACACGGCCGTGGCACAAAATCAATCCACACGCTGCTAAGCGGCTCGTCCCAGGACCAGGCAGGCGTTGTGGCCGCCAAAGCCGAAGCTGTTCGTGAGCACCTGATTGATCGTCAACGGTCGGGCTTCGTTGGCGACGTAATCGAGATCGCACTCCGGATCCTGATTCTCGATGTTGATCGTTGGCGGGGCGACCTGATTCATCAACGCCAGGACGGAAATCACGAATTCGACGCCGCCGGAAGCCCCCAGCAAGTGTCCCAACTGGCTCTTCGTACTCGAGACGCACAGCGACTTCACGTGCGATTCGAACACGCGCTTCATCGCCGCGGTTTCGGCTCTATCGCCCAGCGGAGTGCTGGTGCCGTGCGCGTTAATGTAGTTGATGTTGGTCGCATTCAGCTTGGCGTCACGAATCGCGGCTTGCATGGCCCGTGCGGCACCGGCACCCGTGGGATCGGGAGCCGTCATGTGGCTGCCATCGGAAGACATGCCGTAGCCGCGGACTTCCCCGAGAATCACCGCTCCGCGTTTGCGGGCATGCTCGTATTCTTCGAGGACGACAACGCCCGCCCCTTCGGAGAGGACGAAACCATCGCGGTCTTTGTCGAAGGGACGGCTCGCCGTTTCCGGTGACTCGTTGCGGGTCGACAGGGCATTCATGCGGGCGAAACCGGACAGTCCCATCGGCGTGAGAGCCGCTTCGCTGCCGCCGGTAATCATCACGTCGGCCATGTCGGTCTGGATCATCCGGAACGCATCGCCGATGGCATTGTTCCCGGAGGCACACGCCGTGGCGACCGCACTGCTCGGACCCTTCAGCCCGAACCGCACAGACACGTTTCCGCTGGCCGCATTGACGATCAGCTTGGGAATCATGAACGGTGAAACGCGGCTGGGACCACGATCATAAAGCGTCGCGTGCTGCGATTCGATTTCGTTCAAGCCGCCGATACCGCTGCCGATGACGACGCCGCAACGATACGGGTCGGGATGGTGAATCAGATCAATCCCGGCGTGCGTGACGGCTTTTTGGGCCGCAACGACCGCGAATTGGCAGAAGCGGTCGAGCCGCTTGCATTCTTTCGGGTCGATGAATTGCTCGGGGTGGAAGTCTTTGACTTCGCCGCCGAAATGCACTTTGAAGTCGGCACTATCGAAGCGTTCAATCCGCCCGATGCCGCTTTTACCGGCGCACAACCGCTCCCAGAACTCTTCGAGATCATTCCCGAGAGCGGTGACGACCGACATCCCTGTCACGACGACACGCCTGGTCATCCGGCCTGCTTCTCCGTGATGTACTTGACGGCATCGCCGACGGTACGAATTTTTTCGTAATCTTCGTCCGGAATCGTGACTTCGAATTCATCTTCGAATTCCATCACGAGTTCGACGACGTCGAGCGAGTCGGCTTTTAAGTCGTCGACGAATTTGCTCTCAGTCTTGATATCTTCTTTCGGGACATTGAGCTGTTCGCTAACAATCCCGATGACTTTTTCTTCCACTGACGACACGCTGGCACTCCTCTGCAGCCCAATCCGGTAAGTTTTCGACCCGAATCATTCGTAGCCGTTGCTCTCTGTGTTACTTACAACGACCGGGATAGGTTCGCCGAAGGTATAACGCGCCCTGAAAACCGTGTAAACGCCAACGGCGTCCTCAGCCTAAGATTTTGCGCCGGTTGCCCGGAATCACTGCCGCCCCGTCGCCCTGTCACTCCGCACAAAATCTCATTACACCTCGCCAACCGAAGTACACTCCACTTTACGGTCGATACGCTTCAGCAGGCCTTTCAGCACTTTTCCCGGCCCGACTTCGTAGAACGCATCGGCCCCCTGCCCCATCAGCCACCGCACGCAGTCTTCCCAACGAACGGGCTGAGTGACCTGCCGGACGAGAATCGCGCGGATTTTTTCCGGATCGGTGTGCGGTTGAGCATCAACATTGGACACCACGGGAATTCGCGGGGGCTGCAACGGAACCGATGCCAGGGCCGCGGTGAGTGTCGAGCAGGCCGATTCCATCAACGCCGTGTGAAATGCTCCGGCGACGGTGAGCGGGATCGGTTTTCCACCCGCTTCGGTGATCAATTCCACAGCGCGGGCACACGCCGGTTTTTCCCCAGAGAGAACGGTGTTGCCGGGGCAAAGATAATTGGCAATCCACAGCCGACCGGCAGATTGTGCGTCTGCGCAGACTTTTTCGACCTTCGGACCATCGAGCAGCAGCGCACTCACCATACCCGATGGATTGGCTTCCGCGGCGGCCTGCATGGCTTCACCACGAACGCGGACAACTTTAAGGCCATCGGCGAATGACAGCGCCCCGGCAAACGTGAGGGCCGTGTATTCGCCGAGACTCAGGCCCGCCGCAAATCGGCAGTTTTCGACCACCTCGGGGGATTGCTCGCGCAACATCGCGACAGCGGCGAGACTGCATACATACAGCGCGGGTTGGCTGACGGCGGTCGTGTCGAGGCGTTCGGCCGGTCCATCGAAGCACAGCGATTTGAGGTCATAGCCGAGGATGGCGTTGGCTTCGTCGAATAATCGGGCGGCGGCGGGGCTTTTCTCGACCACGCCGCGGCCCATGCCGACGAATTGAGCCCCCTGCCCCGGAAACAAAAACGCGGTTTGAGTCATGTGGCCGCTTTCAGAAAGATGCCGCCGCATTGTGAGGCTGGCAGCTTGTCGTAACTTGTGTGCCACTGGCTCTGCCAATGTCTTAAGATTGGTTTGGCTTACGAAATCATCATAAGAGCACTGGCAGAGCCAGTGGCACACGGCGATTGGTGATCACGCCGTGACGGGGGCTTCCTCGCGTTCCAGTTCTTCGACGATCTGCTGATTCAAGCGGCGGTCGTGGTGCGTTGTCGCCACGCGGAGCGCATTGTAGATCGAACGCGAATTACTCGAACCGTGGCAGATGATGCAGATGCCGTCGACGCCCAGCAGCGGTGCTCCACCGGACTCGTGGTATTCGTACCGCTTCTTGAGATTCCCAAAGGCTTTTTCAGCGAGATGTTTCTCGGTTTGCAGATTCGCAAAGACTTCCTGGGAAATGGTCCGCATCATCATGTCGGCCATCCCTTCGGCGGCCTTCAGCAGGACGTTGCCGACGAAGCCTTCGCAGATCACCACATCGCTAGTGCCCTGATAAAGATCGCGGCCTTCGATGTTGCCGATGTAGCGATCGCGGAAGCGGCAATGGTCGAACAGCGCCTGCGTGTCGCGGACGAGATCGTTGCCCTTGCCGTCTTCGCTGCCGATGTTCATCAGTCCGACGCGCGGGTTGGGAATCCGCAAGATTTCTCGAGCGTAGATTGAACCCATCACGCCGTATTGCAGCAGGTGTTCGGGGCGGGCGGCGGGGTTCGCGCCGACGTCCATCAGCACGGCTTTGCCGGTGAGCGTGGGCATGGCGACAGCAATGCCGGGGCGTTTGACGTGTTTCAGGAAGAGCCGCGTCCGCAAGCCCGCAGCGACCACCGCACCGGTGTGCCCGGCGCTGACGACGGCATCCACTTCTTTCGCCGCCATCAATTGCCAGCAGACGACGATCGAACAGTTGGGCTTTTTGCGCAGCGCTTCCGTCGGCTTCTCTTCCATGGAGACAAAGCCGTCAGCGCCGCGCAGCTCCAGCCGCTCCCCTGAGTACCCGGATTGAGACACCAGCGGCTCGACGGCACGAATGTCGCCGACGAGCACCACTTCCAGTCCCGGATTCTCTTTCAGGGCGGCGATCGCTCCGTCGACATTCGGGCCGGGGCCAAAGTCCCCGCCCATCGCGTCCAGTGCGATCCGCATTCGAAATTATTCCTCAGTTTCGACGAGGGTCCGACCCTGATAGTACCCACAGACGGGGCAGACCAGATGGGTCGGCACGCGCGTCTGACACTGCGGACAATTCGCCAGTTGGATCGCTTTCAAAGCGTTATGGCTACGGCGTTTCGCCGAACGGGCTTTGGATTGACGACGCTTCGGTACGGCCATGATTCACTCACTGACAAGGCAAACACGCGGGCAGCGACGGCGCACCACCCTCGGCGAACGCCCGTTCACAGTCCATTTCACAAGGACCAAAGTCTACGGCACACGGGGAAAGAGTGTCAAGCATGTCCCGCTTGCCGCTTTGCAGGCGGTAAAATCGCGAATCTACTCTTTTACAGATCATCCAGAGTTCGGCTGCAAAGATCGCTCCAATCGTGTCGAGTCAGTTGCGTGAAAAGCACCGCCGATGTCGGCTGTCGATGCCACCAAAGGATGCGAGCTTCGATCGGGGCGCCCTGTTGCGGGAAATCGTTCCAGAATTGGATACGATGTAACGGATCGCATTCCAAGATGGCAAAACAAAATATCTCTAATAATGCGGTCACGCCGGGTAATTCGTCGACTTGGACGAACACGCCGAAATGGTGGCGAGAAACCACGATTCCGCTAACGGCAGTTCCGGGTAAAAAACTCGTCCGTAACGAGTTCCACTCCTCTTGAGTGTCGATTGTTTGGGGCGGTGGGAATGGATCAGGTGGATCGCACATTGAGTCAGACTATCAAAGCTGCGCAGCGATGCGAATTACGGTTGCCGGCGCGGCGGCGAAAACGATGGCAATTTCGGCAAGCGGTCGAACAATCGGGTGCCGGAAGCCGGTTCGACCCGCGGAGATTCGGCGGGTGTCGCCCCTTCCAGCCAGCGATCTTGCGGGACGATCCGCAAATCGTCAATCAGTACATCTCCCATCCCGCAGAGGGAAAATGTGAGCGTCAAATCGGTACTTTCCCGCGGTTCCCGGAGCAGTTCAAACTTGGTCCACGACGTTGCCTCATGAAACCGGAGCGCGCCCGGTTTGCCTAGCAGGTTGTCGTAGATCATCAACCCATCGCGATGTCCCGTAATGGGTTGTCGAATTTTCACCCAACCGCTGATGTGCAAAACCTGGCCAGCCCGAGCGGATATGGCTGGGGTGGTCAGTGTGACAGCCGCCCGTTCCAGATAACGTGGGGGCGTGATCCCGGCCGCGGGTTCGCACGCCAGCCGCAGCGCGTACCGGCTGGATCGCCCGGACGGGAACAATTCCGCTTTCGCCCGCAGTTCGTCCGGGACATTTTGCTCATTCTTCCAGCCTTCGGCGATGAGTGTATCCAGATCCTCAAACTCACCGGAGGGAAGCAGATTGCGGGAATCGCGCGAGCGGCTGCGGCCAAAATCGGCGACGAGTTTCCAGTGCTGCGGCAATGTCTGGAAGCAGAAGGTATAGGGCGAACTCACCGGGGACGTCAGCGTTCGAACGGCTTCCTCCCAGTGGGCGCGCTGGAGAATCCGCAGGCTCTGCATTGTTTCGCAGGCATTCAATCGCGCGGTGTGGTAATCCTTCGCCCGCAAGGTGGCCTCGGCACGCTCTAGTCGCAACCGGGCACGACCCAATAATTGCGGACCATCGGGAATGGACGGCGCGAGCGTTTGCAGAGCTTCATGAACTTTGGCGACGCGGTCAAATTTCAGGCGTGCAAGTTCGACGCTTGCCAAAGCGCTGCTGGCTTTGATGGCCTGCACCCGTTCCACGAGGCTGTCTTTCCATTTCGGCTCATTCGTCAACCAGATCATGGTAGTCTGATCGAGCCGCGGCAGCGTAATGCGGCGTCCGCCAGCGACGCGCGTACTGGGCAGCGAGGACACATCGGTGGTGGAGATTTCCCACGCCGTCGCGGTTTGGCCCGCCCCGGGCACGGTGATCACCACCTCCTGGGCAGCCGCTTGAGCAGGAGCGAATTGAGATTGTTGTTCCAGCCAGACGGGCAGGACCAACGTGCCGTAATCCGTCCGCAAAACGTAGGCCGAGAGGTCTTCCGACAGGTGTTCGTGCTGTCGCTGTTGTTGCGAATGGGCCCGGAGCTGCCCTTCCCGTTCGAGGTTGTTGGAAAGCGAGCGTCCGATCGGAACATCGCGTGACGGGTTTGTCGAAGACGGTGTGATCGCCGTGCAGGCGATGCGCTCGACATGACCCGACGTGGCCAGCCACGGTTCCATCAGGCCGAGTTCGAGATTTAATTGCTGGAGGATCAGTGCCCGTTCCCGGGCTGCCGGTGAAGGATCGTTGATCGGCGTTGTCGTCCAGAATCCAAGGCCGCGGCAACCGGCAGCCAGCGCGGCGTAGGTTTGCAGCCGGATCTGCTCCGGTTCCAGCATCGGTACATCCCCATCGCTGGGGCCAGCGGAGCGCAATTGAGGGGACGGTTCCGTTTGAATCCACGTCCAGCAAAAGGCCCCCGGTCGCGCGAAGGACTTTCGTTCGGCGAGCCAGTCGCGGTATTCCGTCAGGGAAAAGGTCGTCTGCAAGGGATGCCGGGACGAACCCAGCCAGCCGACATCACGCGAAAACAACCGCTCTTCCCCGAGAACATCGACGGCAATCGGGCGATTGCGGCGACGGTCTGCCATTTCGACTTGCTCGATCCAATGGACCAATCGACTCCGTTCGTTGCCTTCCACACGCGTCCCGAGCATCCAGCAGAGAACGGCGTCATTAGTGGGGGTAAACGGAATCAGACCGGCGGTGCGGGAACTCAAAGCATCGCCGGATTCCGCCAGCGGTTGTGGTGGTGTCGCCGCCGCCCAGAGCTGGTGTTTTCGCAACGCGGCCAGTGTCGAGGCGTCGGCGTAATCAGCAATCCAGACGGTATTGAAACCGGCGGTCGCGAGTTCTTCCGCCGACTCTTTCTGGTGCCGCACTAACCGGGGAAAAAACGGCCGGCCATCAACCTGCAGGCGATCCAGCCGAAACGAGACATTGGGAACGGCGGGACCACTGGAGTACGTCACCGCGGCTGCCGGTTGGACACTCGACGGCGTCACAATCGGGCTGAGGCGAAGATCATCGGTCAGAACTTCGCATTCACGATTCGGTAAAGAGCAGCCCAGCACCAGGCGATCGACATACATTTCGCCCGGCTCAAAGGCGCTGCGCAGACGAGCCCGCTGGTGGATGATGTGCTGCTGAACCTGGCTGTCGAGAGTCTGGACTTGTAATCGTTGCCATTTGCCGACGTTGGCCGCACTGTAGACGTCTCCCGCGAGTTCAATTTCCAGTGGATTCTGCGTCTCTGGATCGATCACGTTCGGCAGGACAATCACGACTCCCAATGCCCAGCCCGGCTGATCCGAGCGAATGAGGACGCTAGCCGTCAATTCTTCGAAGACACGGGCCCGGGTTGTGGCGTGATTGAAGCGAACGTGCGTCCCTTCCGTGCGGCCGATCATTCGGATCTGTTCGGCCCCGTCGTGTAAGCCCCGTTCACGTTGCCGTGCGTGTTGAACGATTCGGACCGCTCCGGCCGGATCGCTCCATTTCCACGACGTTACCGCGGCATCGAACGGTTCATGAAACGGATCCGCGGCAGGAAGCGAGCCGGGTATAAAGACGAACGCGACCGCGGCTAACCAGCCGAGTCGTTCTCCGCGGCACGCTAGAATCGATTCCGTCGGCATCGTCCCTGAAGCCGAAAAACTCACTGAATTCCCCGCCACCGGAACTTCTTGTCGGGCGACTTGGAGATTTTTCTGAAATACGGTTAACAAACTTCAATTTGCGAAGTACGGCTGTCGGACGCAGCAGAAAGCCATCAGCATCGCAGTCCCGTTTTCCTAACTCGTGGATTGTACGAGAGTTGGCGTGGGTCTGCTAGATCACTTGCACGGCTGCTGAAGTCGCCCGCAGAATCGTCATAAGCCTGTATTGGCTTCGTAACTCCTGTCCACTTATTGGTTTCCGGCAATCCCTTGTATTGTGCTCCCCGTCGTGCTCAGAATGACTGAAGACGCAGAACACGACTTTCGGACACCACGGGCATGCTCCCCAATTCCCGCCTTCCCGAAAATGACCTCGAAGACATGCCGCGTGAACTCGCCGAACTGGGCGAGAAAATCGCCAGACTGTCGGGCGGTCGCAGTGTGGAATTAGAAGAAGCGTACGGCAAAGTGGTGGACGCGATCCGCCGCCGTCGCCGCATTCTCGCGCTCGTTCAGGAAGCGTTATCGCAGTTGCGATTGGACATCAAGTACCTGATGTTCGATCTGGAAGTCACCCGCAAAGAACGCGACGAACTCCGTCAGCAAATCGGCGGCGAGTAATCGTCCTCTGAGCGGCACGGCGCTAGCCGCCGGTTTTGCACGGAACCGGCGGCTAGCGCCGTGCCGCTCATGAATCGACCGCGTCGGCTTGTCCGGTCTCAACCAATCCCCGGCACCGGAAACGCCTGGCAGAATTCTTTGATCTCGCCGCGGGTGCGTTCGATCACGGTGGCGTCATCGGCGTGTTTCAGGACGGTGAGAATCCACGCTCCCACGCGCTGCATTTCGGTTTCTTTCATACCGCGCGTGGTGAGGGCCGCTGTCCCGAGGCGGACGCCGCTGGGGTCGAGCGGTTTGCGGGGATCGTACGGGATCATGTTCTTGTTGACGGTGATGCCAGCGCGATCGAGCGTCTGCTCGCCGATCTTTCCGGTGAGGCCGATGGTGGTCACGTCGGCAAGCATCAGGTGATTATCGGTTCCGCCGCTCGCGAGTTTCAGCCCGCCGGCCATCAATGTCTCAGCGAGCACTTTCGCATTGGCGACGATCTGCTTCGCATAGTCTTTGAACGACGGCAGCAACGCTTCCTGAAAGCAGACCGCTTTGCCGGCAATCACGTGGACCAGCGGCCCCCCCTGCAATCCGGGGAAGACGGTTTTGTCGATCCCCTTCGCCTGGGCTTCCTTGCAGAGCACGAATCCCGATCGCGGGCCGCGCAGTGTTTTGTGCGATGTTGACGTGACAAAATCGGCGACCGGCACCGGGCTGTTGTGAATTCCCGCGGCGACCAGACCCGCATAGTGGGCCATGTCGACCATCAGCAAGGCACCGACTTCCTTCGCGATTTCTGCAAATTTCGCGTGATCAATCTCACGAGGATAGGCACTTGCCCCGGCGACAATCAACTTGGGGCGATGTTCCCGCGCCAACCGTGCGACCTGATCGAAATCAATACGGTGATCACTCTGCCGCACGCCGTAATGGACCGGGCGGTAGAGTTGGCCGCTGAAATTCAGGCTCATGCCGTGGGTGAGGTGGCCGCCGTGGGCGAGGTCCATCGCCAGAAAAGCATCGCCCGGTTGCAGCACCGACATGTAGACCGACATGTTCGCCTGCGACCCCGCGTGCGGCTGCACGTTAACGTGTTCTGCACCGAAGAGTTGCTTGGCCCGATCCCGTGCCAGATTCTCGACTTTGTCGACAAATTCGCAGCCGCCGTAATACCGCCGACCGGGATACCCCTCGGCGTATTTGTTCGTGAGGACGGTGCCGACGGCTTCAAGCACGGCCGCGCTGGTATAGTTTTCTGAAGCGATGAGTTCGAGACCGTCGCGTTGCCGGGCCCGCTCTTCGTCAATAGCGTGGGACAGTGCGGGATCGAACGCGGAGAGCGCGGACATGGTCGGCATTTCCTTCGCAAGCGGCAGAGCGACATTCAGGCACCACCCACCCTATAATGGCGAGTGTGTATGACTATTGTAGCCATCCCAGTCGCGAGTTGCACCGGGATCGACACGTATCGAAGGCCGCAAAGATTAGAGGAGTGCAAATTGAAAATTGAGAATTGAAAATTGCAAATTGAATCAGAAAACGGCAACGAACGACTCTCTGGTCAATTTTGCACTTTGCAATTTTCAGTTTGCACTTTGCAATCCTGTGAACCTATCAGACTTCGCAGCATGCCCGACGCTCCCGCTGAACCCGCTGTTGTCTCCTCTCCCCTGCTCGCGGGAGAGCGTGTGGCATTCACCGGCATACTCGCGTCGATGACGCATCGGCAAGCGGCGGACCTCGTTGAACAGCACGGCGGACAGCCCCTTCAACACATCACCCAGCAGACGACATTGCTCGTTGTTGGTGAAGAAGGCTGGCCGCTCGAACTGGATGGACAACCGTCGGTGAAACTGGTTCAGGCACAGGCGGCTCAACAAAAGGGGACGCCGCTGCGGATTCTGAGTGAATCGGAATGGCTCACGGCGCTGGGTTTGGAAGCCGTGCGGCCGCATCAGTTGTACACCCCGGCGACACTGAGTCAGTTGCTCGGGTTGTCCGTGTACGACATCCGCCGCTGGGAACGAATGGGGCTGATTCACCCCGTCCGCCGGGTGATGCGGTTGCCGTACTTTGATTATGCGGAAGTTGTTGCCGCCCGGCGATTGGCCGATCTGATTGCCTCCGGGGCGTCGGCGGAATCGCTGGCAATCTCACTGGACCGTTTGCGACACGTCGTGCCTGGGATTGACCGGCCGCTCGCGCAATTGCAGTTGCTGACACAGGGATCGCACGTTCTCTACCGCGATCCCAAGGGATGGGTGGAACCGTCCTCGGGCCAGCGGGTCTTCACGTTCGAGGAACCGCCGCCGCCGAGCGATGTGCCGCCGGAACCCGTGGCGAGCGTCCCCTTCCCCGCCGTGCGACCGGACACGCCCGCGCATCCCCCGGACCATTGGTTTCGGGAAGGTTGCCGGTTATCGGAAGAAGGCCACCTCGCCGCTGCGGTGGAAGCGTACCGATTGGCACTGATCGCCAGTCCAAACGAGGCGGATTACCACTTTCACTTAGCGGATACGCTGTATCGGCAGGGAAATCTCCGCGGGGCGATCGAGCGGTACTTCGTGACCGTCGAGCACGACCACGAGTTTCTCGAAGCGTGGACGCAACTCGGTTGCACGCTGGCGGAGAGCAATGATCTCGACGCCGCACGGGATGCGTTCCGAGTCGCGCTCGATCTGCACCCAGATTTCCCGGACGCGCATTTTCATCTGGCGCAGTTATTAGAACGGCTCGGGGACAGTCTCGCCGCGCAACAGCATTGGCAGCGGTATCTCACGTTCGATCAACGCGGCCCGTGGGCGGAACTCGCCCGGCAACGGCTGGGCGCGAATCACGAACCCAATCAGCACCCATTGGACTGATTGTGTGCCACGGCCGTGTCGGCCGTGGGATTTTGGGCAGCGCTTTGTTACTTTTTCACGGCCGACACGGCCGTGGCACACCAGCGGCAGCGAGCGGCTGACCTTAATGTTCTTCCGTGTGATACGCCGCACCGACACCGGCTTGCGGATCGTCGCTGGCGTTGGCGTTGAAGCACATCCACGTGGTGACACCCACCATCAACGTCAGCAGAATGCAGAAAAACGACGCTAGCAACTTGAAGATCGCCACACCCGCGGCCCGGTCTTCATCGTCGAAAAATTGCAGTTCCTGCTTTTCGAACCGCAACGTGTCCAAGGGTGCGACGGCCGTCGCGGCATGTCCGTGGTCGTCGTGTGAATGGTCGCTCATCAACGCAATTCCCGAAATCGCCATCGAGGTTCAATCTGTCGCCGCTATTCTGAGCAGCAGAGTGGCATCTGTCGAGTCCAACAGTACTGCAAACAAAAATCCAAGTTCCAAACGCCAAATTCCAAACAAAAGGCAAATTCCAAATAGTGAAGGCTGACGCGATGCGAGATTCATCTCAGACGTCATTTTGTTCGTTTGGAATTTGATCTTTTAAATTTGTGTGGAGCTTGGAATTTGGAACTTCTTTCCAGGCGGGTTGACCTGCCGCCGCTCGGTTTTCACACTACCGTTGTCTCCCATTCCTCTCCCTGCCCCGCGGGAAAGCCTTGTCATGACGATTTCGTTTGATTGTCCGGAGTGCGGCCGGAACTATGTGCTGAAGGACGAACTCGCCGGGAAAAAGATCAAATGCAAAGGCTGCGAGGCGGCGATCCGGGTTCCCGATGCGGCCGCGGATGACGACTTCAAGGATTTTCCCGAAGAGGCACCCACGGGAAGCGCCGAAGACGATTTTCTGCAGGATCTCAACCGGAAATCGAAGAATCGCAGTTCGTCAGCCGGTTCATCCAGCAAGAAATCGACGAAGTCTGGGAAATCGTCGGGGATGAGCAGCGGTGCCAAATGGACGATCGGCATCGGCGTGGGAGTGGTCAGCGTACTCCTGTTGTGCTGCGGTGTGCCCTCCCTGTTCGGGTTGTTTGCCTTCCGCCACTTTACCGTCGGGGAAACCGCCCCCGCGGGGATGACGTTCGAACAATGGCGAGCGTCGGCACCGACGCAATTGAAAGAGCACGGTCCGGCTCCGCAGCCTTACGATGTCGAACCGATGCCGCCGAATATCACGGAAGTGATTTATCCCTCCGGCAATCTGCAATTGAAAGCCTGCGTCTACCGACCGCCGGGCGTGGAGGAACCGCGGCCAGCGCTCGTCTATTTTCATGGCGGCTTTGCGTTCGGTGTGGAAGATCTGACGGAAACGTGCCAACCGTTTATGGACGCCGGCTTTGTGGTCATGGCACCCATGCTCCGCGGCGAAAACGGCAACCCCGGCGAGTTTCAGATGTTTTACGGAGAAATCGATGATGCCCGCGCGGCGTGCCAGTGGCTCGCCCAGCAACCGTATGTGAACAACCAGCGGATTTACACCTTCGGCCACAGCATCGGCGGCGGCGTTTCGGCGATGTTGTCGATGATGGACAACGTCCCCATCCGGCACGGCGGCAGCTCCGGCGGGATGTACGATCAGCTCACGTTTCTCGGCTGGAACGACATGATTCCCTTCGAGAATACGCCGCGCGAACGGTCGGTGCGGTTACTCGTCGGCAACACGCAACTCATGCAGCGGACGCATTACGCCTACATCGGGATTGATGATGATCCGTTCGACGACGCCGTCGAGAAGCTGCAGAAAGCCCCGGTCGAAAAACTGAAAGTCGAGACCGTCCCGGGGGATCACTTCACCAGCTTCGATGAATCGATTCGTCGATATTTGAAGGTCGTGGAAGCGGATAAATAACTACGTTGTTTAGCCGCAACCCGATAGGGGAGCGCTGTGTGGAGCACGCATCGCGTGTTGTGTGATCAACGCCGCGCTCCCCTCCGCGGACTCCGGGTCGCGGCTAAACTGTCTATTGTCCCGACGACCGTGAACCCGTGGGCGAACCGGCGATCGGCATCCCTTCCGGCAACGGACGCCCGGCGACCAGAAAATTGTCGTCGTGGCAGAGTTTTCGCAGCTTGCCGTAGATTTCGAAGCTGTCCGGGTAGACCCAGAATGTCATCGTGGTCTCGGGTGGGGCGTCCAGAATCGCGCCGTAGAATTTCGATCCCGGCGTGAGGGCTTCGTCTGCGCTCTCCGTGACGAGATCGCGCTGCGGTTCGATTTCAAAATGCACGACGCTGATGCGGTACATGCCCGGGCCGTTGCGAAGTTCGTCCAGCCCCGACAGGTTTTCACGCTGCATGATGAACTTCAGCACGAACCCGTCGATCGGACCAATCTGGCTGTGATGCTGCCGGGTTTTGGCGAGGACGTCCTTCTTGCGCTCCACCTGATCCTTCAAACGGTCCTTGAACTTTTCCATCGGGACAATCGCGACGCGGTTGTTCGAGAGTTGAAAGTGCCGTTCTTCGCCGGAGACCACGCGGCTGAGGGGCGTGATGCGGTGTTCGATCTGGCTGCCCGTGGACGGCGGTTGGGCCTGAATTTCCCGCAATTCGCCCTGCAATTGCGAAATGGTGGTGCGGAGATTCTCCATCTCCGTAGTTGTCGCGGCTTGCTGTTGTTCGACGACCACCGCATCCGTGGCTTTGCGTTCGTAGATGGCTTTCATGGCCTGCAATCGCTGTTCAATGTTCTCCAGCGATTCGTGTGTCTCGGTGAGTTTCCGCTTCGCCGACCGGCCCGTTTCATTGAGAGATCGAATCTCTTCTTCGAGCGATTTCGCCGCGGCGACAAACTCCGCGGGCGGTTCCACCGGTGGGAGCGTTTCTCCGTCATCGGACTGGAACAGGGGCGCGGAAGGCAAATCCTCGGGGGATTCACCGGTGGGGATTTCAGCGGCATCGGCAAGGAATGACGGCGGAAGCATCGCCGGGGCCGCGGACGGTGCGGTTTCTTCGCCGGTTTCAGGGGCGGTGGCGTCCGCATCCGGCAGGATCACGGGCGAGTTATTGGCCCGCATCCCGGCCATCACAAGCAGAATGATCAGCACGCCGACGATGTTGCACACGACGTCGAGGAACGAATCGGAGCCGAACTGCAATTCACCACGATGGCGGGCACTCATGGTCGGCCCCCTTTCAATAATGCCTGCGGTCGTTCCAGCGTGAACTCAGTATCGGCCCGCAGCCCGCTGCGGATGACCAGCGGAGCGAGGCGATCATAAATCTGATTGCCGCCGGGGCTGATGATGAACCGCAACGACGGCACCCAGAAGAATCCCGCGGCCGCTTTGCCCCAGGTCGCCGAATTTTCATCGATTGCCGCGAGCAACTGATCAAAGAGTTCGTTACGGCTGGCCCCAGGGCGAATGGGAATGATCAATTGATCGGCGACGATGATTTGCTCGGCGTCGACTAGAATCGTCACCGGTTTTTCGAGACCGATGTTGGCCCCTTCTTCGAAATGACCCCAGCGACGGTGCTGCAGCATTTCGTAGGGAATATCCTGACCGTTGCCCCGCTTCGGTCCACGAGCCAGGCGTTGTTCGCCATTCGGTGGGGAACCGACATTCCGCGGGGGACGTTGTCCCCCTTGGCCACCAGTCGGTCGTGACCCCGTTGGCCTGGGAACCATTGGGGCCGCGACGGACGAGTTGCGTGGTGCGGTTGAACCGGCGGGTAGTTCGGATGTCGTCGGGCTTGGGCCATCATCGGTGGGTTCGGCGGCGGTGTCAGGATGGGGCGCGACGCGCTGAGTGGAAGTGGGCCGCGCGGTCCAGTTGGGTTGCGTGGATGAAGTCGTCTTCACCGGAACGGCGCGATTGGATTCGTTGGCGATGGGTTCGCCCGTTTCGTTGTCGCTTCTCCCTTCGGCCGGAATCGCATTGCCGGGAGTTCTTCCGCCGCTATTTCCACGAGGGATGTTTCCGCCTGCGCTGGCCCCATTGCCGCTGTTTCCGTTGCCGGTGGCTTTGGTTTTGTCGCGCCGATGTTCGAGTCCGCCGAAACGGCTGGGATCTTCCCAACTGCGGTCGCCAACTTCGTTCGACGGCGGGTCCAGGTCAGAAAGCTCGAAGCCCTTGCGCTGCCCCGTCCCGGTGCCGCCGCCCGGTCTGCCCGTTCCGCCATTGCCGATGGCAGTGCGATTTCCCGGACTGCCGCCGGTCCCATTGCTTGCCCGTCCGGCAACCCCTGCGCCGCCTCGACCGCCACCGATTCCGGGTTCGCCGCTGCTCGGCACACCGTTGGGGTTGAGCGCGACGGAATCGCGCTGGGCGAGCATGGTCTGCACGGCAGCGCGGCACGCGGCCTGAGCGCCGGCATTCACCGCGGGCCATTTCAGGTCGACATCTTCCGCAACCAGTTCATAACCGTGTTGTTGTTTGAGCGCCGCCAGCAAGCGAACGGAGACGTAATATCCGAGCGTGCCGCTGGGACGCACGATCAACAACACGTAGGGTTGCGTGTCGGGTGTCGCCCCGCCCTGTTCCTGATTGACCTGATTCCAGTACTGCGTGAGCGCGGCCGCTCCGGCGAGCAGCGGGTTCTGACGCTCGGTGAAGCCTTCGATGTCCGCCGCGGAAATGGCGACATCTTCGGGGACAAACCGAAACCCGGTGGACGTGCATTCGATGAGAATCGGCCGCCGTGTCGTGCCCGATTTGCCATCAAACGGGACAATCGAATACTTCCCGGAATCCACACGTTGCTGATCGGCGGTCAATTTCAACTGCCGCCGCAAACCGAGGATGCGCTGTTCCAGTTGAATCCGTTCCCGGTCGGCATGACCGGCGTGCATCGAGCCGGCCGTGATCTTCCCGGTGAGGCTGCCCAGCTTGCGTTCGAGTTCCTGCAATTCCGCGAGCATTTTTAACTGTTGGCGTTCGGCGGCGGTCATGAGAAGCTTCTGGCGTTCCACGTTGGCCGCCACTTCGTCTCGATTGCCTTGCATCGTTTTGATGCGGCGACGCCACTGGTCGATGAGCGAGGCCTGTTCGGCTTCGTGCGCGGCGTCGCGCTTCTGGGCTTCTAACTCGGCCAATGACGGGCCTTCTTCGTCCAGATCCGCGAGCGGCATTTCGGGGAAGTCGGCATCGGTGGGAGACGATTCCAATTCGGGAATCGAGAGAACCGGTCCGACATTTTGCGCCGGTGCCGTCACGACTTTGGTTTGAGCCGCCCGGGCGCGGGCCACCGCCACTTGCGGAATGCGTTTGCTGGTGACCAGTAGCAAAAAGATCAGCGCCCCCATCACGCTGACGAGGACCGCCAGGAACGGAAACAACTGAATCGCAGGGTGCATCGAACGATGGCGACTCATCGCCGGTGGGTCTCGATCAAAAGGAGGATAGAACGTTCCCGCTCCCTATAATCGGCACAATTGCGCAGGTCGATTCAACTTGTCTGAGCGAAGAGGAATCCAATCACCCGCGCTTGCCGCTTTGCAGGACGCTAATTGCTTTTCTGGAAATGATTTACAGCGTTGTGATTCTGCGAAGCGGCAAGCGTCCATCGAACATCGCCCGCGAATCATTTCGCGATGTCGGCAGTTTTCGCCGAACCGAGCGTCCCGCGGGCCCCCCATTTTTCACTTTCCATTCCTCTTCCCGCGCACCATTTCGCGTCGCCGTTCTCTATCCCCTTTGCCAATCACTGTTTAATCTATGACCTTGAAGGATCATTTGTTTTCTGAAAAGGCTGGCTCCGTTGAAACGTCGTCCCGAGGATCTTGCCGCCACGCGCGAAGTGCTGGGCTACCTGAACTTCTCGGGCGGGCGGCCGGACCCGTCCTTTCAGCGGTTGGTCAACGACCTTACCGAACGGTTGACGTGGAAAAAGCTCGGTCCGGCCTTGCTGAAATCGCTGTCGCAACTGGGAGAGGAAGCGCCGGCGTTTGAGGATAGCCGCCAGGCCAAGGCCGTCATCACGCTGGCCTTCGATCACATCCTGCCGGCGTACCGTGAGTTCCATCGCGATCTGCTGTTTCATCTTTCCGATGAGGATTTTCACCAGCCGTTCTTCCTCGCCCGGGTGTGGGAACTGCTGCTGGAGCAAGGCGGACCGTGGGACGAAACCGCGTTGATTGTCGAACGGACGCTCGACCGGCTGAACGACTTCATCGGTTACCGCCCCGTCGCCGTACTGGAGAACGGCCAGCGGATGCAGGCGTATCCGCACGAACGTTTCCGCCCGTTCCCGCTTTATCTGCAAGGGGCGGGGATTGCCTGTGGACCATTCCGGGAAGTTCTCTCGCGATCGCTGGAATTGCTCCGCGCGATGCCGGAAGAACTGCTGGCCGAAGCCCACTTCACGCTCGATAACATGCAGGAACTGGCGCTCGATCCTCGCGCGCACGATCATCTGCATCCCGCGAACAAACGAACGAATTACCTCTTCGGCGAATGGGACCCGCACCAGATCGACATCAAGGGCCGCTATCGGCGGTTCATCATTCGCAAGGTGATTCTCGACGCGCTGGAACAATGGATCGGCGAACAGAAACGGGTCTCGATGGAGGAAGTTCTCTTTGACGCCGCCGCAGTGTTGGGGGGAACCATCCTCATGGCATCGGCGATCAGCGGTTCCGGTCCGGGGACGCACGATTCGACGGTGTCGCTGACCACGTTGTTGCCGCGCGTGGCCCGACAGCGCGATGCGTTCTACGCGCGGCTCATGGCCGTCGCTACCGGTGCGCGGGCCAAGCGGCTCAACAAGCATGCACAAACCACCCAGCAACCGTTCGGCCACGTCCGGCAATATCTCAACTTCTATCTCGCGCAGTATGGAACGCAGCAGGTCCAGCGCCGGCACGTGGCGTACCTGTATGCCCGCATGGCCCGACCGGAAGCGGCCCGGAAACAAGCGGCGATCATCCCCTCGGCGTCGGCTCGGTTTGAAAGCGAAATCCAATGGCGGATCGCCGCCATCAAGCAAGCCGTCGATCAGGGAAAAGTTAACGAAGCGGTCACGTTACTCGGTGAAGCGGAAGACAATTTGCATCGCGGCATTGCCTGTGGCGCTTTGGTCGATCCGTGGAATATCCTCGGTTTTCAAGGCCAATTCCCGCTCTTCACCACTCGCGAAGACAGCGTTCCCGACCAGCGGATCGAAGTGCTGTTGCAACTGGTCGAAGGGATTCTCGAAAGCTACACCCGCGTCCTGGAAGAGGCCGCGGCACGGGCGATGACGCTGATTGTTACGGATGTCGACCGGCGGTTTGAACGCTTCGCCGATTTCTGGGACCGGTTCGGTTCGGTGACCGTGCAGGATTTGCCGACGGTGCTTGCGCAGGATCATCTCGATTCCGCGCGGCGGGTGGCCCGGGCACTGGCCGAATGGCGTGCTGCCGGAGAAGCCGCCGGGCAAATTCCCTTCTGGCGCGAGCACGTGCAGGAGTTTCAGACCGCGCGGGCTTACGCGCAGGTGGTTTCCGCCCTGCTCGATCGCAACGATCTCGTGGCGTCGCTGGGCTTGTTGATGCAATGGTTGTCGCAAGCCGATGACGTGGGCCTTGTGGCAGGACCGTTGTCGTTCGATCGCTTGCTCAGCCGCTGGATTGATTCTCTCGGCGATCTCGCCAGCACCGAACGTGCCGAGAAAGCCACCGCGGCGAATTCGCAGATTTGGCCGTTGTTGCGGCGGTTGTTCGCCTATCTGGAAGCCAACGCCGGCGATTTCTGGCTGGTGCCGCGTTTGAATGAGGCGGCCGTCGGCAACATCACTCAGGAAACGAATGAAGGCCCCGAAGACGACGATCCCGACCGCGAACTCTACGGGGCGGCTTACGAAGGGGTCACGTTCCGGGACAGCGCCGACGATGGCCAGTTCAGCGATACGGCCGACGACCGCGGCGGGATCCCTGACGCCGGTGAATTCGAAGTCTTTGAACGGTTGCTAGAGCCGCGGCTGCAGTTCTTGCGAACACTCGCCCGGTTATGGCAGGTGGCCGCATCTTTATGCGGCCGAAGCGCCGCCGAAGAATCGCTGCCCAACGAGGCGGTGGAACACCTCGGCGTGTGGTTAAGCCGCGTGGTCGATGTGCAGCGCGATCTCGAACGGTTGTGCAACGAACTGTGGGAGCGCGAACTCTCCGCACCCGCGGGGGATCACGATGCCAACGTCGAATATGATGCCCAGTTGCAGACGAAGCTGTATCTGGTGCAGGTGACGTTGTCGACGATTGTGTCGTTCCGTACGGCGCAGTGGGTCTTGTGGGCCGCGTTGCCGGAAAGTCCGCCGAAGGGTGACCGCGGGCCAGTGGAAGCCAGCAGTCTGGCCCTCTTCCGTTCCCTGGTGCGTGGCGACGCGGCGGAAGTCCGCAAAGCGCTGCCGGGCTTGCTGCGGGCGCTGAAGAAAGAGCCGCTGTTGTACGTGCCGCTCGATCACGGCGGTGCTCCCGCGCAGATTCTCGCCGCCCGGACGATGCAGGCCCTCATGCGGTTTCTGCTGCGTCATCTGCCGAAGCTCGGCTTGCTACGGGAAACCTGGCACGTGCTGCGAACGGCGCAACAAATGGAGCGGGCTTCGCGTCCGCAGGGTTTGGCGGTCACCGAGTACGACCGCCTCTTCCGCATCGCGCTGAAAAGTTCGCTGGAAGCCGTCATTCAGGCATCCACGCGGTGGAAGTCGGGTCGGTTCACGGATGAAGAGTTGATCGAATTCGTCGGGTCGATTGTCGAGTTGTACCTCGATCAATGGCTCGAACATAGCAGCACCATGCGGTTGTCGACCGTGGAAGCGTTGAAGCTCGACGGCGTGTGGGACGAGACCAAAACGTTCATTCAGAAATACGGCGGCGAACTCTTCCATGCCCGGCAACTCACGCTCGGTAATGTGCGCGCGATCCTGCATCAGGGCGTCGACCGGTTTCTGGATTACCTGCTGGAGAATGAGGATCCGCTGCATCCCCTCAAGCTGCTGCGCGACATCGAAGACGGTGAAATCACGCGCGAAGATGCGATCGATCATCTCCGTTTGATTTATCAGATCGTCGTCGAACGGTACGACCGGTTCCTCGAATACAACACCACGACCACGCAATCCGATTACGGCGAAGTGTTTCATTCGCTGCTCGATTTTCTCCGGCTGGAAACGACCTACGACCGCGATGCGTGGAACCTCGTGCCGGTCAGCCTGGCGCATGAGGTGTTGTCCCGCACGGGAAAGGATGACGCCGCGCAAATTTGGGAAGACGTGTTTTCCACGAAGACGGAAGACATGGCCGACCGGCATTTAGCCGATCTCACCAAGCTCGAACGGCAATACGGCATGCGGTTGCCGTCGATCAGCAACCATCTCCGCGAACGGTTCGTGAAACCACTTTCGGTGAACACGATGGCCGCGCTCATTGGCCCGGCGTGTGCCAGCACTTCGCCCGAACCGCCGCCGAAATCGCGCGGAGCGATTTCCCATCGCCCCGACCCGTTCCGTTTGTTGCAGAAACTGGTCGATGATTATCTGAAGTCGACATCGGGGTCGGGATTGGAAGTCCCGCCGTGGCTGCGACAGCTCGAGGACGAACTCAACCGCGTGCAGCATGCCGACCAATCCATTGGATCGCTCGATCTCGACGCGGACCTCGATTTGCCGCCGAGTCTGCTCAACCTGCGGGAAACCAAGCAGCAACTGCGGCAATGGCGCGACCCGCTCACCGGCCGCAAACGCAAACCGGGGACGTGAAAGGAAGCCCACGGTTTCTGAACCGTGGGTCCTCTTCACTCGCAGATTATGAATCGAAAAGAGACCCAGGGTTCAGAAACCCTGGGCTTCTGGAAGACAAACTACTCTGCGTGATGCACGCCCGATGCGGCGACGATTTTGTGTTGCTCGTTCGCGGGAACCATTTCGTAATGGCCCAGACTGACGGTGAACGCACCCTGTCCGCCGGTGAGTCCCGACAGGGTGCGACCGTAGGTGGTGAGTTCCGCGAGGGGTGCCCGGGCGGTTACCTGCTGCATGCCGCTGGGAAGCGACTCGATTCCTTCGACCCGACCGCGGCGGGTATTGAGATCGCTACTGATGTCCCCCAGCTTTTCGCCGGGCACAATCACGTCGAGTTGCATGATCGGTTCCAGCAGCGCCGGCTTGGCCTTCATGAAGACCTCGCGGAAACAATGCGCCGCGGCGGTGCGGAAGGCCGCTTCGTTGCTGTCCACGGGGTGATCTTTGCCGAAGAACAAGGCGACCGCGCAGTCCTGCACCTGATAACCGGCGAGCACACCCAGGTCCATCTGTTCGCGGATGCCCTTCTCCACCGCGGGAATGAACTGGTTCGGGACCGTTCCCCCGGAGACACAATCCAGAAACGCAAAGTTCAGATCGCGGTCGTAGTGGAATGATCGCAACGATTCAAACCGCGCCCGGGTGAAGTGCTCGCCCGGGTCGATGTCGTTCGGCAACGGATAGACCCGGAGATGCACTTCCGCGAATTGTCCCGAACCGCCGGACTGCTTCTTGTGACGGTAACTTCCCTCGGCCTGTTGGAGAATCGTTTCGCGGTACGGCACCTTCGGCGGATGAGTGACAATGTCGACCTTCTCGCGGCGATGGAGTCGATCCTGCACGATTTGCAGGTGCAATTCGCTCATCCCGCGCATCACCATTTCGTGCGTCTGCGGATCGCGCGACACGCGGAACGTCGGGTCTTCCTCTTCGATTTTGTGCAGCGCCCCGGAAATTTTCTGCTGATCGGACCGACTCTTCGGTTCGACGGCGAGGCCGATCATTGGCGTCGGAAAACTCATCGTCGGCAGCATCACGCCATCGCCGTTGCTGACGATGGTGTCGCCGACCTGGAAATCGTCGATCTTCGCAACCGCAATCACATCCCCGGCATGCGCTTCATCCACGGCTTCGACTTGTCCGCCCTGCACATCGAGCAACTGGTGGATCTTGATCCCCTTCCCCGTGCGGAGATCGCGAACGGTGGAGTCCTTCGTCAATTTGCCGGAAAACACCCGCAGGAAACTCATCTTCGAGACGAAGGGATCGATGCGCGTTTTGAAGACCTGGGCAATCAACGGCGCATCGTCGGCGGCCGGGACATCCACCTCGTTGCCCGATTCATTACGGCCGTGGCGAACCATTTCTCCGGGCGACAATGCGAAGTCGACAATGGCATCGAGGAACTCGGGAAGGCCCGCGCCATTGCGTGCGGAGGTGCAGAAAATGGGGATCAACGTTCCCGTGGCCACGGCCTTGATGGCCCCGCCGAGGATTTCATCGGCCGCCAGCGTTTCGCCTTCGAGATACCGCTCCATCAATTCTTCATCGGCTTCGATAATCGCTTCCAAGAGCGCGGCACCATATTCGGACGCCATTGCCGCGGAGCCGTTACTGGCGGCGTCGGGACGGAGGGTTGAGACCACACCCTTGAAGCTCGCCCCATGACCGGCGGGGACGTTCATCGGCACGCAATGGCGGCCGAACGTTTCTTGCAGAGTCGATACGATGTTGCGGAAGTCGATGTTTTCCTGATCGAGTTTGTTGACGACGATGAAGCGCGCGAGATGGGCTTTCCCCGCGAGATCAAACGTCCGTCGGGTGTTGGCTTCAATTCCCGCCGCCGCGTTGATCACCACGACGGCGGTTTCGGCGGCGCACAGCGCGGAAATGGCCTGCCCGACGAAGTCCGGATAGCCGGGCGTGTCGATCACATTCACACGGACGCCGTGGTGTTCGAAGTGGACCATCGCTGATGAGATGCTGAAATGCCGCTGGCGTTCTTCGTCATCGATGTCGAGTTGGCTGGTGCCATCGTCGACGGACCCGGCTCGCGTGCCGACACCCGACTTGAACAGCAGCAGATCGGCGAGTGTGGTCTTTCCCACCGCGCCGTGTCCGACAAGCACAATGTTGCGAATTTGTTCGGTGCGATACTTCGACATGGAGTCCTCTCCTCGGGCATGAGTCCGGTCTCTGCGGCTGAGGAGTCGGCCCGGAGGTTCAGAATGAACGCACCGAGAATGAGCAAGACCGTCCTCACGACCGCGGTCGGTGACCGGTCTGAGAGGTCTACGTGAGATGGAACGTCCCGAGCGGGAAGCAGCGAGCGTCTCGTGGCATCACCGGGAACACTCGTGCCGCCGCTCGCGCCTATCTCGCGTGCGGCCTGACAGTGCCGAACCCCGACTTGTCCAATTCAGAATTGCGACTGCATTGTATGACGAGTTCTTGCGGTATGCCAGAGTTTACTTGCGACTCGGGTCGGTTGTTCGTAGCGTATCGCTAGGTGATTCGCCTCCAAGAATGAAGGGGAAACGAGATGAAATCGAAGTGGGAATGGTTGGTTGTTGCAGGATTGCTCGTGGCTTGGGGAACTGCACAGATGACGCAAAATATCGCGGCGGAGAAGAACGAAAAGATGTTGCGGCATGTCGTGCTGTTCAAGTTCAAGACCGAGGTGACGCCGGCGCAGGTTCAGGAAGTCGCGGATGCGTTCGCGGCGCTGCCGAAGAAAATTGACGTCATCAAGGACTTCGAATGGGGTACGGACAACAGCCCGGAAGGGGTTGCCGCGGGATTCACGCACGGTTTTCTGGTGACGTTCGCCGACGAAAAAGCCCGCGAGATTTACCTGCCGCATCCAGCGCACGAAGAGTTCAAAAAGCTCGTCGGCCCACGGATCGAGAAAGTGCTCGTCTTCGACTATTGGGCGAAGAAGTAGCGTATTTAACGAGTTCACATGAGCGGCACGGCGCTAGCCGCCGGTTTGTCTGGACGAGACACCGGCGGCTAACGCCGTGCCGCTCAAATGTTGAGCAGATCATCCGCAGTGGAAGACAACTTCATGGCACTCGCGTCAAATCATAAATGTAAATGCTGTATCCGACCCTCGCATCCGGCGGGTGCGTGCGGAAATATCGGTAGCGATCGGCTGGTCCCGGCGGCTCGTAAATCTTGTTGACGCTCAGCGCAACCCAACGGTCGCGCAATCCCCCGGCGGCAAAGGCGGCCGCATCTTGTTCAGTCCAGCCGCGATGGATCACGTTGCCGTCCCACAGAGGCAGGTCTTTCGGGCGGAATCCGCCCCAGAAATCGATCTGCAACGGACGGGCTGCGGGATGATCTTTCGCCCATGCTGCCAGTCCCAGAACGTCTTGTCCCCAATCGAGATTGCTGTTCAGCAAGTGCCGCGGACCGTTCTCCGGTCCCCCGGCGGCGCGGTTCAAGAATGACAGCGAATGGGGGAAGACCGAAAATGATTCCAGCGCCGTGGCCAGCACCAGCACCGAAGCGACGATGCACCATCGACTTGAAGAAAGGGAACGTACAGGAACGGCGGCCGAAGATGCCAGTACGTACAGGAACGGATACGCGGGCAAGACATAACGAAAGTGGTGATTGAATCCCGTCTGCAGGCTGACGAAGCCAAAGCACATCGCCGCGGGAAAGACCAGGCAGGAGAGTGTTCGCACCTGGATTTGGCGCGTCGCCCACGGCAATCGTCCCAGCGCGAATGTGAGCAGCGCGAGCGTGCCCAGCGGTTCTTTGACCAAGAACGCATAGACGTAATAGTGCAGCCAGCCCCCGTGTCGCCATTCGCCGCGAAGGTACGACATCTTCTTTTGCTCGAATTCCCGTTTCTGGACATCGATCCCCAGCAGATAATTCTCCGGCAACGGGACCGGAATCGTGCCGAGGAACGTTCCCGCAAAGCGGTTGCCTTCCGGGTTCTTCTGCTCGGAAGAAGCACCACTGAAGGCGGCGCTAATAAACGGGTAATCGCCGAGACGCATGCCGACGCGCTCAAACCCGTAACCCAAGTTCACGAGATAGAGCGCCAGGAGCCCGATGCCGATGAATTGAAGGCCCCAGCACCAGCGTTGCGGCTGCTGCGCCCCCGGTCGAAACAGGCGGTAACTCAGCAGCGTGACGAGCATCACGCCCAGCAACAAATTGGTGAATTTGGTCAGCAGCGCCAGCCCGAGTCCCACGCCGGCGAGGATCGTTGTGCCACGCGTCGGGCGTTGGAACCATTCGGAATACGTCCAGACGGCGAACGCGGCCGTGGCCGCCGCCCCCACATCGGGCGTGATCAGACTGGCGTGACCGATGACCATCGGCGAGGTACACCACAACAGCAAGGCCATAAACGCGGACGGAATGCCGTACATCGTTCGCGCCGCGTGGTAACACATCCACCCGGCGAAGAGTGAGAACGGAATCGCACAGAGACGAGCCATTCGCAAATAGTTCAGAAAGCCCAGCCCGTCGGCACGCATCCATGCGGCCCCATCGGTGAATTCGTAGCGTCGGGATGGCGGACAGGTGATGGTGGCTCCCTCGAAATCGAGCCGCGCGCCGCAGAGAAATGGCAGCGCCGTCACTGCGGTTCGTACCAGTGGCGGATTGACGCGATAAAGGTCAAACACGCCCGATTGCCAATGGGCCACACCGGCGGGAAGATGGCCGACTTCATCCCAGGCCGGAGTGTGCATCCAGCCGCAGTACGCCAGCAGAAGGGCATGACCGCCGAGGATTGTCAGAATGCCCAGTCGTTCACGTCGGCGATACGGACCGGCGACGGATTCGAGGGGCGGTGCGTGTGCGATGTCATCCGCGAGCCGTGGGGCATTCATAGCAGCGCAGCCAGCCCGTTGATGTCGTGATGTCAATCATCCACTTCTTCCGCGGCATGTGCGGCGAGTTCTTCCAGCGAGACGAATTCCAATGTGGAAATGTGCGTCGCGGCCAGAACGACCGGGGCAATGACACCGGCTTCGTAGGCTTCTTTCCAGCGTTCGACACAGACACACCATTGATCGCCGGGCTGCAGACCGGGAAAGTCCCATTCGGGAACGGGTGTGGACAGGTCATTTCCGTGTTTCTGAGAGAACTCGAGAAACTCTTCGGTAACGCGAGTGCAAACCAGGTGCAACCCGACGTCATCCTTGCCCGTTCGACAACAACCGTCGCGAAAAAATCCCGTGGTCGGGCTGAGGCTGCAAACTTCCAGTTCGCTTCCCAGCACGTTCTTCGGCATCGCCATGAATCACTCCTGCAGCATGTTCGTCAGTCCCCTACGGTAACGTGCCGGGCGTTCCAGACCAAGCCGGTGAACATTCTGCGTTTACATGATCCGCCGTCGGTCGAGACTCGCAGTTGACCGTGGCAGTCGATACAGTTTTGCGAGGTTGAATCGCCCGGTACAGATCGTGCTTTCCTGCGCCGATCGCGGCGACGGCCGACAGTCACCATTTCCAAGGTCGCGCCGGCGTATGGAATCCCCCAAATCTGCACCGCGCTGGTTTTTCATCGCGGTGATGCTGGTCACGGCAATCCCCATCGGGATGTCCGTCGCCGGGCAGTTTGGCTGGGTCGTGGCGGGACCCAACACCCTTCCCCCCAGCCAGATTGATGCCACCGTCCGCTCGCTGCAGGGGCTGTTCGTCCACACGGTTCTGCAATGGACCGGCGTGTGCTGTGCTCTGCTGACCGCGGCGTGTGCCATGGCCCACCATGCGCTGCGGCGAAACTTTGCGACGTCCATCGTCGGTGCGGCGCTCTTGTTCGCCGGGTGTATGGATGCGTTTCAAACGCTCGCGGCGACGCGCATCATCGGCAGTGTCGTCGACGACGGTCAATTCGTCCCGTTTACCTGGTCGCTCTCGCGGATCTTCCATGCGGGAGTCGTGGCCATCGGTGCGGCACCCTTTGCATTGGGCCGTCCCGTGGGTCGACAGATCGGCAGTTTCAAGCTGGGATTTCTCGCCGCCGCCACCTTCGTCTGTATCGGTGCGACGTACATCCTCATTCGGTTCTGTGGTCAATTCTCCCCGTTGCCGGTGGCAATAGCCCCCGCGGCGATCATCGTCCGGCCGTGGGATAGCGTGGCACTCATCATTTATCTCATTGCGGGGGGGATTCTGTTGCCCCGGTTTTATCGGCGGCATCCGAGCGTGTTTGCCTACGGGTTAATGTTGAGTTTGGTCCCGCATATTCTGGGCGAAACGTATGTGACGTTCGCCGCGCGGGGTGAATTCGATGTGGCCTTTGTGACGGGGCAAGGATTGAAACTGGTGGGCTATGCGGTGCCGCTGGCCGGGTTGTTGATTGACTATGGACGGGTCTATCGGGCCGAGGGCGAGTTCGTGTCGACGCGCGAAAAACTGCGCGTCGCGCGGGAGTTGCAGGTGGGGCTCTTACCGCAACACGCGCCGGAGATCGCGGGGTATGACATCGCCGGGATTTCCGCGGCGACGGATGCGGTCGGCGGTGACTGGTTCGATTATTTCCGCCTGGCCAACGGCGACTGGGCGATCGTCATCGGCGATGTCAGCGGTCATGAACTCGGGTCGGCACTCGTGATGGCACAAACGCGGGCGTCCTTGCGCGCGACAGCCGTGGCCACCGCGGACCCCGGTGTGCTCCTCACGCGGGTCAACGAATTTGTCACGCACGATGTCCGCGACCGGCGGTTTGTCAGTTTGTTGATCGCCACGATTCACCCCGACCGCCGTGAGGTGCATTACGCGGCCGCCGGGTTGACCGCGATCGTGGTGAATTCATCGGGTACCGTCCGGGAACTGCATTCCACCGCGCCGGTTTTGGGTGTCACCGTCGGTGCGATTCCGTGCGGTGAATCGTTCGTCATGGAACCGGGGGACTGTCTGTTTCTCGCGACCGATGGCTGGGAAGAATCCCGGTCTCCCAGCGGCGAATTGTTTGGACCGCGGCGGTTAGCCGAAGCAGCGGCAAACGCATCAAAACAGAGCGCGAGTGGATTGCTCGCGCAACTCCGCCAACAACTCGACGACTACCGCGGCGGGGCGGACGCCGAAGACGATTTGACCGCGGTCGTGGTGAAGCGAATCGCAACGGCGTGAGCTCAATCGCGCTTCCACAAATTGGACACCTTGTTCCACGTGCGGACCACTTGATACTTCGTTTCATCGGTGGATGAAGACTGTCCATACGGCTGCGGCGACATCCCCCAGTTCCGCAGTCCGTGATTGAATTGATACGTCGCGCGGCGGCGATCGAGATCGGGTGTGCGGAACGTAATGCTGAACGAGATCGACACCTCGTCGCCATTCTGCACCCAATGCGGGAACGTCACCGGGAAGTGCAAACCCTGCCCCGATTGCAGGTTGTAGGTCCAGCACCGCTCGCGATTCTCTTCCTTGAGTGTCATGTTCCGTTTGCGGAGAGCGTAGAACTCTTCCAGTTCTTCATGCGTGAGAATCGTCGGGTCGCGGCCATCGAACAGCCGCACGGTTTTGCTGCCGCGAACTTGCAGCAGAAAATTGTGTTCCGGATCCATGTGGTACGGTGTCACCGAGCCCGGCGACGTCACGAAAATAAATGCCTGCGGCTGTCGCATCCCCGGCACGATCGGTTCCGAATGCGGACGGACTTCCGCGAGACATTGTTCGAGCAGCGCACCATATTCCGGATCGTTCTCCACCCACTTCATCACCATCCACGATTTGCATTCGCGAATGCGCTGAATGGTTTCCTCCGGCGATAGACCGTTCCGCGGCGTCTTCGCCTGATCCTGATTGACCGGCAATGTCCCTGCATTATATTCGATGTGGCTCTCCGGCAAGTCCTTCGCCAACTGCAACAACCGGTCAAGCTGGAACAAGGGATGATGGCACAGATGATGGCCGATCAAAAAAGGTCGGCGATCAAAGCACGTCGCGAACTCGATCGGCTCAATGTCGAGCAGCGTTTCCGGTTCAGTAGTCGTCGCGAGGTGCAGGGTCGGTTCGAGGACGGCGGTGCTCATAACAATGTTCCTGTAGTCACGGGGATAAAATGTGTGTGTGATTAACGGCGAAACAAACGGCGCAAGGCACGGATGGCGGGCATGGATGCCACGCCGAGGTCACCCCACCGTCGTCCGGTGGAAAGCACGAGATGCTGGATCGTGCGCTGTTGCCCCCACAGTCGACCGATCATGAAATGGTCCGGTTTAGCGCACGAATCCATCCATTCGACGCCGCGTTGTTGATGGACCCAGTCGATATTTTCCAGTTCCAGTTGCACGCCGGGCGAGAACTTGGAGAGAGATTCATCAAACGCGATTTTGAAGGAAAAGCTCCCCGCGCCGCTGAGAAAATTCACTTTCAACGCAATCGGCCGATCATCGAGAAACAACCCGAGAAACCCGACCTGATTCTTGACCGCCGCGTGCGCAACAATCAGACGGAAATAGGTGGCATCGGCTTCCGCAGCCGCGAGGGCCGATTGCTCCTTCCCTTTCCAACCCCCCGCTTCGAGAGCGAGGAATTGATCGGCCCACACTCCCATGTCCTGTGTTGGTGTCGACGTTCGCACTTCGACACGGCCGCGTTCGCTCAGGCGTCGTCGTTGTCGTCGCAACTCCTGACGATTGTGGCACGTCATGTGGGCCGCGCAATACGCTTCCGCGTTCTCTCGCGGTCGCAACAACGCCCGATTGTATTGATGAGCCACATACGTCAACGCCTTCCGTTCCAGCGTGACATCGACCAGCGCTTGCTGGAAAGGACCATCTGCGGCGACGTGCGGCATTTCCCAGACGGCCGGGCCTTGTCGATCCTTTTCCAGCCAGTTCCAGATCGTTCGCAAGGTGTCGACGGCCACGCCTTGCCGGACGAGCGGTGTGCAGAGGAAACAGTACGAATGTTTCCAGAGGCTGCGGACTTTCAGACCCCCGTGGCGTTGGATCACAAACGGAAAGAGGCCGCACAACTCCGCGGGATCTTTCGGACGGGCCCCACTGCGGTAGACGAGCGCGACGGACACGGTGTCCTCGTGAAAACGTTCCATCGCCGGGAGCAACATCGACGATTCATAGAATGGATTCGGTTCAATCGCGTTCCAGGCAAGGTCGTCCCACATCGCCACGCGCGCGGCGAGTTCGCTGGGCTGATCGTGGACTTCCACCCACCACTCGGCGTCCCGCTTTACCGGAGCCGCGGTCGACTTCCCATCACCAGCCAGCAATGCCACCATGCGCGTCAAGTTCCTGAAGTGGGATGCTCTTGGCGAACGCATCGCGGCAAGAGTCTGCTCCAAACCTAGTTCACCAGATGCACGTGGCAAATTCGGAACGGGATTGTCACCGTCGACATTGGTGGCGAAACGGCAACATGACGGCAAAGTCCGCTTTCATCCGGCGCTGAAGTGAGTCGTTTTCGGGTCCCGAACTGCGGATTCTGCCGGTTACGATGCTGTTATCAGACGTAGCGCCTATTCCCAGGGTGCCGCGAATGGAATCAAAGGGCAGCGCGATTGACCGGTTTGCCGCCGATGGGGATAGTTCGCCCGTTGCCACAGGATGCGACAGCGAATCCGTCGGGGAAATCAGCGATGAAGCGCCGTTCGCGTCTCCGGCGCGGTGTGTGGATGTGGTGCGTCACCTTGTGGGCCGGCAGCGTTTTGTCCGCTGCGGAATGGCCGTTGTCCCGCCCCGCCGATCGTCTGAGCGCCCGCACCATTTTCGTGGACGCCGCGGCCGACGAATTGCTCAATGACATTGGCACGGCGACCGTCGAACCCCCTGCCCCCTTGCCTCCGCCGCCGTTGCCGATTGGCAAGGAAGTCCGCATTGAAGGTCCGGGGGCATTGGAAGACGATGAAGACGAAGACGCCGACGAAAACGACGCGCAGAAATCGCATGGGTCGGGACTGGTTTTCACGTATGCCCCTGGTTCAGGCGATCAACTCGGTTTGTTTGGATTCGATTTCCGTTCCGTCCCGCCGACGAATCTGCCACAAGCCTCGACCCTGACCATGAACACCGGTTGGGGCATCACCTGGCTGAATGGGCCGAGTTCCACCGATCTGCCACCGCAACTGTTTCATGTCACCATCGACATTGGCGGCATCGCGGCGATCAATGACGAATGGGCGGTCGATCTGGCGATCACCCCCGCGTGGTATACGGACTGGGTCAACCGCCGCCCGGAAGCCTTTCGGTTGGGCGGCCGCGGAGCGTGGTATTACCGTTTCGATGAATCGGTGCAACTGGCCGCCGGGTTCGTGTATCTCAATCGCGATGACATCCCCGCCCTGCCGATTGCCGGCGTGGTGCTGGGGAATGAAGAGAGTGGCCGCCGCTTTGAACTCGTGTTTCCGCGCCCAAAAATGGCGTGGCGGATTGCCGAAACCGAAACCGCGGACCATTGGTTCTACGTGAATGGTGAACTCGGCGGCGGGTCGTGGGCAATCAAGCGTCTC
This sequence comes from Planctomycetaceae bacterium, assembly GCA_021732785.1. Lineage (GTDB taxonomy): Bacteria > Planctomycetota > Planctomycetia > Planctomycetales > Planctomycetaceae > DSVQ01. The sequence goes on along the minus strand of JAKFUG010000031.1, from coordinate 14,938 downwards.
GATCGGACGCCCGATGTGGTGACCTACCGTGATTACCGGTTGATGTCCGGCTTTGAGTTCCGCCGCAAGAAAGGCCGCCGCGGAGCGATTGAAGCGGGCTGGCTTTTCAGCCGTGCGGTCGAATCCCGTACCGGCCGCGGCGATTTCAATCCGTCGGACAGTTTCATCACCCGCATCTGGGTCGATTATTGACGTCTTACGAGCCCGAAGCGCCAGCGCCGGGTTCTTCTTACAATACACCCGGCGCTGGCGCTTCGGGCTCGTGATTTCACTCACCACCACGGGATAAAGCGGCGGAAGAATCGTTGCCAGGCGGCGCGAGCTTTGTACTTTTCGATTTCGTTGTCGGCAAGCATCCCTGCGACGGCGGCGTTCGATTCACCCACATCGATACCGCACTTCGCGCAGAACGTAATGTGCTCCGGCAGCGCCCCTTTGCACATCGGGCATTGCAGCTTCTTCGCGGCACTATTTTTAGACGTCTTCGGCATGGTGATGACTTCCGATACGACAAACCTCGCTGCTCGTTTCCCTGCTCCGCGCTGCGGTCTTCAACCAATTCGTTGAACCACGCTGGTGGTTCATCCGCTCATCGCGCGGAGCATGATGGCCACCATCGTAGCCATCACGCTCCGCGTGATGAGCGGTGCGCTTCACCAGCGTTGATCAGGAACGAGTTTTCTTCAACATCCTGAACTTACAAATCGTACCGCACATCGACCCACTTGCCTGCCGCGGATGATTCCAAGACCGCATCGGCGACGGCTTGAGCACTCGCACCGTGATCAAACCCCGGCATGGCATCACGGCCTTCGACGATGGCGGAGACGAACTCCCACATCAAGTCGTAACGGAAGACCGTGCTCGGCTTGCCATCCGCCGGGTTCCGGGGACTGTCTTTCGGCTTCATGAATTCCGCGGGGACGGGCATCTTTTCCATCGAACCGCCGTGCTTCCCGACGAGGATGTAGTTCGGATCGACCAGTTGATACACAGCGGAGCCTTCGCTGCCATTGATTTCGGCCCATTCGAAACCGACGCCGTTGTTATGATGGCCCTTCATCAGCGTGCTCCCTTCCCACACGCCGACGGCACCACATTGGAAGCGGCCGATCATCGCCGACCAGTCATCGACATCCGACGGCTCGCAGGTTTTGCCGTCCGGTGTCTGTGTGCGTGGGACGAAGGTCTGCACGGCGCCGCACACGGATTGAATCGGGCCGAGCAAATCTTGCGCGAAGTCGATCCGGTGAATCGTCATGTCGTAGAGATCGCCCGCCCCGGCGAGTTTCTTGTACTGCCGCCAGCCCCAGCTCGTTTCGGGGAGATCGAGAAACCGCTGGCTGCGGAAATGTCGCGGCGTGCCCAATGCCCCCGATTTCACGAGATGCTTGAGGTACAACATTGAGGGAGCAAAGCGGTATGTGAAGGCCGTCATGTGGCGGACGTTGTTGTCTCGCGCGGCCCGGTACATGTCGCGAGCTTCTTCGTAATTCACGCCGAGCGGCTTTTCCGCCATGATGTGCTTGCCGGCGTTCGCACAGGCGATGGCGATGGCTTTGTGCGTGAAGTTCGGCGTGGCGATGATCACCGCGTCGATGTCCGGATCGGCGGCGATCTCTTCGTATTTTGTGGTGTACTTCGCCGGACCCCATTCGCCTTTGCGTTGGTCCAGCAACGCCTGGTTCGGATCGCACACCGCCACGAGTTCCGCCCGCGGGTCGAGCTTGATTCCCGGCACATGGTGAAAGTCCGAAACCAGCCCCGCTCCGATAATCGCGATGCGTACCTTGCCCGTCATGGTGTCTTTCGTTAGTTGTCAGTTGTCCGTTGATAGTTGTCAGTGGGGGAGAGCGTGTGATCATCCGCTTGCGGTTTCGCGCCCCGCGCCGATCCACCGCGTGTTTTCCGACTCAAGGTGTATCCGCGCCGGGGGATTCCTGCAATCGTCGCGCGAGCGTCAGCGCTTCTTCGGCCGTGGTGATCTCGCCATTGAGCTGCGAATCGCGGATTTCCTCCAGCAGTAATTTGAACCGCGGCCCCGGTTTCAGTCCCTGTCGAATCAGATCATTGCCCGAGATCAACGGCGGCGGATCGAGCACCTCCGGCGGCGTGTTTGCGAGAAATTCCTCACAGAACAGTACCGGATGCAGGTCCGCTTCCTCGGCGAGCAATTTGACCCGCAACAACGTCAGCAGTTCATCCCGATGCGGATGGGCGAGTAATCGCTTGAGGGAGGCGAGTGTCATCGCCGGCGCGGATCGCAACACGTCCTGCTGCGCGATCAACCACGCCGTGCGGTCAAGTTCATCGTTGGAGAGCCGTAACCGCCGACCGATGTCCCGCACCACTTCGACGGAGAGTTCATGCAACAAGGCGGCAAACGCCAAGGGGAATGACGGCCCGTCGAGCAACGCGAGCATCTTACCGGTCTTTCCCACTGCCCACGGACTACTGCCCACGGACACTTCCGGCAACACCACGCGCAACAATCCCACTGCCTCGCACAACTCCATCGCTCGCCGTCGATGCGGATCGAGCAGCATCTTGTGGAGTTCCTGCGCGATCCGTTCCGCACTCACAACATGCAATTGGTCGGACATCGAGCGGATGGCGTCTGCGGTTGCGGGGTCGAGTTGGAACTCCAGCGTGGCGGTGAAACGGACCGCGCGAAGCATCCGGAGTTTGTCTTCGGTCATGCGGGCGCGGGGATCGCCGATGGCCCGGATGACGCCTTTCGCCAGATCCGCTTCGCCGCCGACGTAATCCAGCACGCGGCTGTCGACCGGATCGTAGAACATGCCATTGATCGTGAAGTCCCGCCGCTGGGCGTCTTCCTCCGGCGAACAGAACGCGACATCCGTCGGCCGGCGACCGTCCTGATATTCGCCGTCGGTCCGAAAGGTCGCGACCTCCACCTGCCCCGCGGGTTTGGGACCGATAACGATAATCACCCCAAAACTTTCCCCGACGGCGAGCGTCTTGCGGCGGCCAAACAGTTCCCGCACTTGCTCCGGCCGGGCGCTGGTGGCGACATCGTAATCCTTCGCCGCCCGCCCGAGCAGCAAGTCGCGCACGCACCCCCCGGCAAAATACGCCACAAACCCCGCCTCCCGCAGGCGACGCACAACGTCAGTAGCAAATTCCCGTTGCGACATGATGATTTTCAAACGCGGCGTGTTGAGACCGCGGGCGAAGTTTCGTTCCACAAAGTGTGTCAACAAGCCCGAAGCGCGAGCGACGGGTGAATTTCTCCCATTGTCAAATGCACCCGTCGCTCGCGCTCCGGGCTCGTATGCAGTCGTGCGCCCATCGCGACCTAGAATAGACAATCCACCGCGAAATTGGTTCTCCGTTGATCGTGGTTCTGCAAAAAGAGCATGTCGATGTTTGAGTCACCAACAAAATCCTCGCAAATATGGGAACGGCTCATCACGATCGCCATCGTTGCAGCACTGCTGGTCATAATGTTTTCTTTATTGTCACCGATGATCGCACGCGCACGGCGAGACGTTTTGATGAGGAGTGATCTGAATAACTTGCATCAGATTGGAATTGCCATGGCGAACTATGCCACAGGAGCTGGCGGCTCACTTCCCACTGGTCGTCTCGGGAAATCAGGTCCGAGTTGGCGTCTGTCTATGACCCCGTTTCTGCTCAGTCAGAATGTTGAGCGTTTCTACGATTTTGATAAGGCATGGGATGCTGCGGAGAACCACAAGGTCACTGGCCAATCGGTTTCCGTGATGACGAGTCCATTCCGCCAGAAACGGGTGGATGAAAACGGAAAAGGCTTCGCGGATTACGGCATGATCTCAGGCCCCGGTACGGCGAATCCTCCGGAAGGCCCGGTAACACTGGATTTCATTTTAGAGCACGATGGATTGGGGACGACCCTGCTCGTCGGCGAATGCTCGGGATTACAGATCATCTGGACGGAACCGCGCGATCCGGATGTTTCCCGTGAGCAAATGGGCTTCGCACGGGTCACATCGCATCAGCCGACATCGGACCGGCTCCTCTCCAGCTATGGGAGTTACGGCGCGGTTGTCCTCTTTGCTGATGGTTCTGCGAAATTACTGGCCAGCACCATCGATCCGAAACTGCTTTCCGCATTATGCTCCGTCAACGGCGACGAAGCGATTCATCCGACCGATTGGCAGCGATAACATTCCATTTGCCACGGCTTCGCAGTCCGCAGAGAAACCGTGCGGAGCGATGAGGTTGCGTTTGGAGCCACTTCCCTTCCGCGGAATTCGACCGAGAATTGGCATTGATTCCCGTTGCGATGTCCCTCATCGCAGGATACAACCGAATCGAGGCGTAGTTGAACTAAGTCGTTTGCGTCACTGTGCTGCCTGTGGACATATCGCGCGAGACTTCGATGGAGGATCGGCTGTGAACATCGCAATTGAGCGTGAAAACGATGGACGCTGGATTGCGGAAGTTTCCGAACTTCCGGGGGTGATGGTTTACGGCCAGGATCGGGACGAAGCGATTTCCAAGGTAAAGGCGCTGGCCTTGCGGGTGTTGGCAGATCAACTCGAACAAGGCGAACCGGTCCCCGAACTTCACGATATGTTTGCAATCCCCGCATGAGTCAATGGCCTTCCACGAAAGCGCGCATCGTCCTCGCCGCATTGCTCCGGAGCGGTTGGATGCTCAAGCGGCAATCGGGATCGTCGCATCGCATTCTCTCTCGGCCGGAGTGGCCGGACTACACGTTCGCCTTTCATGACCAGGATGAGATCGGTCCGCGTATGTTAGCACGAATCGCCAAGCACACGGGGTTGACTCCCGAAGACGTGTAACGGGCTCTAGAAAGAACGCCCTCCCACGGACGACTGGTAAGTTCAACCCTTGGCCTCGGTCTCCTCCCCGGCCGTCAATATGGGAGGCAGCAGCGGCGGAAACGCGGACGCTTGTTCCGCGGCGGCGAGCCGTTGCGGCGGCGTGAGAGAGGGCTCATTCTGCAACGGCACTTCGGCTTCCAGTTCGCGACGTTTTTCGATCATCGCCTTGTCGAACTGCTGCAAAACGTTGAGGGCTTTGTCCTTCGACGACACTAACCCAATGATCAAATAGTTGAAGATCGCGAAGCCGTAACAGACCCAGCCAATGTTTCCTTTGATGAAGACCGTGAGGATCGCCAGCACGGGCGAAGAACGGTTCAGGTGCTGGCAGAGCAGGCCATGCAGGTACAAGGGAATGTACGCCAGCAGGCTTGCCAGAATGCGGCCGCGTTCGATGTGCGGCTTCGGCGGGCCGGGGTGAATGAGCGAGAACAACGCCTGATCGGGCATATTCTCGATGACGCTGATCGCCAGCAGCAACCGCCCGGCGAGTAACCAGATGTGTTCTTCCCGAAATTCCGGCGGCACCCAGTGGAAGAAAAATGACTCGGTGTTTGCGGTCGCAATCAGCAGCAACAGCGAGCCGCGCAGCCATTGTGCGATGTCCTTTTCGAGTTCCTCGTTGAGCTCTTTCTTGATGACCTTGTGTAGCGTCAACCGGAACAACGGAGCGATGACCATGCCGAGAATGATCCGCACGATCGGCTTGATGAAGAGCGCCATCAGCTTCGTGGGAAACAGCAGATTGACGAGTTCGAACACAGTGCGCCCCGAAGCGGCTGTTACGAGCCGTTTTTATCACACCCGTCGCTGGCGCTGCGGGCTGGTTGCCGTCATCATCATTTCGGCGTTGTCTTTAATAACGCGGTCACCGGCGGGGCCCCGAAGCGGAGCGATTGCACCAGGTCGAGATCGCGGTTGCCGAGCTTTTCCACCAGTTCCCGATCGAGTGAAACCAGCATGGATGCCTGTTCGCCTTTGGGATTGGCGATGAGGTAGTAAATCCACGTGAGCGGCCGATCGGCAATGGCCCCTTCGGCGACGACGCGGTAGACGTACCGCCCGTCTTTGGTGGGAATCACTTTGGCCTCGGTGATCGCCTTCAGCCGTTCCTTCTGCGATTGACGGATATCGGCCTCAAAGACTTCCGGCGACGTGTGTTCGCCAGCACGAGCGGCTGGGATCGGCGAGAGATTCACCTGGGCGATGAACAGCCCATCGTCGAGCAGCCGCAGAATGGACGTTTGCTCGGTTTGCTTGAAGAGATGCCATTGTCGTGAGTGGAGCATCCCGAGTTTGCCGGGGGCTTCGAAGCGCAGCAGAAGTGCCGATTCCGCTTGCTCCGTTCCGGCCACGGTGAGCACCTCGGGCGTGGCGACACGGCCGCCGACCTGGGCCACTTTTCGCAGCAACCGCATCCGGGCAGCGACATCCAGGCCGACGCTCACGGCTCCCACGGTCCGCTTTTCGGCCTGTTGCACATCCGCCGCACTGATGGATTTGGAGGCCAGATCGTAATCGATCGAACCCTTGATCGTCAGTTCCGACGGAGCCCCCTGCACCGCTCCATGAATGCTGGCCGTGAAAGTAATTTTGGCCACGTTCTTTTCGACACTAGCCAATTTACACGTGAGTTCATTCTTCGTCGTGGCTTCGAGACGGGCGAGGAATTGCCCGGCCCATTTGGGGGGCGACCATTCCTCGTCCACTTCGACGGGCGATGTCGGCAAGAGCGCCACGAGCCCCAAACTATCCGTCGGTGGAGAAAGAAGTTCTACTTCCTGCGCGGAAAGCAATCCGCCGAGGCTGTAGGCTTCCAGACCCGATGGCTTGCCTTGGACAACGATGAGTTTCAAAGCGTCGGGCAGGGAAACCTGCGTTTTTTCATCGGCGACTTCGATGTCGACTTGCGCGTTCTCATAATCACGAATGGCCCGCAACGATTCCGAGCTCGTGCCAATGCCGAGCAGTCGCCGTTCCCGATACGATAACGCCGCGGAACCGGTGAGGGGCAGATCGACATTTTTGTTCTCGGCCCCGCGCGTCTGCACTTTCCCCTGGACATCGAGCCGCAAGCCGATGCCAAAGACCCGTTCATCGTCCACGGGTTCTTCGAGCGTGTATTTCTCACCGGCGGCAATTACGGTGCCGTTCAGTGACCAGACGATAACGACGAGTGCCGTCCAGAATCGCAATTTCATCCGAACATCCTTTCCGGATTGTGTCTTGATTCGTTAGGTGGCGACGACGGTTTCCGGTTCGGTGACATTTTGCCCCGCCATCTCCAGCGCCGCACGGATCAGACCGCTGACGTCCAACCCCAGTTCGGCAAGCAATTCGTCCCGTTCGCCGTGTTCGATGAAACGGTCGGGCAAACCGAGACACCGGACATTGTCGGTCGAGATCCGCGCGGCGTTCGCGGCTTCCAATACCGCCGCACCGAAACCGCCGAGCAGCGTGCCCTCTTCGACCGTCAGTACGAAGCCAGTCTCTTCGATCGCGCGGAAGATGGTTTCCGTATCCAGCGGTTTCACGAAGCGGGCATTGATCACGCCGACATCGAGACCCTGTTCGCGGAGTTGTTCGGCCGCTTGCACGCAAGCCGTGAACAACGTCCCGAAAGCCACGAATACCCCATCACGACCCCAGCGGAAGACTTCCGCTTTGCCGAGTTCGACCGGCTGTTCGGGACGTTCGACGATTTCAATGTTCGCCTTCGGATAACGGATCGACACCGGTCCCGGATACTGCACCGCGAATTGCAACAGCGGCGCGACATCGTGGGCATCACCAGGCGCGGTGACCACCATGTTCGGGAAAACACGCATGTAGGTATTGTCGAAAGCACCGTGATGTGTGGGGCCATCGGGACCGGCGAGGCCGGCACGATCGAGGCAGAACGTCACGGGCAGATTCTGCAGGGCGACTTCCTGGAAAATGTGGTCGAAACTGCGTTGCAGGAAGGTGCTGTAGATGTCGACGACCGGCCGCATCCCGGCTTTGGCCATCCCGCCCGCAAAGGCGACGGTGTGGGCTTCGCAGATGCCGGTGTCGAAGAATCGCTCGGGGAAATCGGTTCGGACGCGGGCGAGTTTGTTGCCTTCACACATGGCAGCAGTGAGAACACACACCGCCGGATTGCGTTGCATCTCGTCGTAAAGCGCATCGCTCATCGTGTTGGTGTAGGCGACGGACGAACTTTTCTTGATGCTGCCGACTTCCTGCTGACCATTGCGCTGGAACGGCGGCGGGGCATGGAACATCACGGGGTCATCACACGCCGGGCCGAAACCGTGGCCCTTCTGCGTGAAGACGTGCAGCAGGACCGGACCGCTGACATCCTTCACCATCTCCAGCGATTTTCGCAGACCGACGAGATCGTGACCGTCCACCGGGCCGATGTAGCGGAAGCCCATTTCTTCAAAGAGCATGCCGCCGTGGAGGTAGCCGCGGAGAGCATCCTTGAAGTGGGAAATCGCCTGTGATGCACTTTCCCCGACCATGGGCACGCGATTCAGCAACCACGAAACATCGCGTTTCAGTCCGTTATAGAACGGTGCGACGCGGGCTTTATCGAGATATCTCCCCAGGCCGCCGACACGCGGGCAGATGCCCATCTTGTTGTCGTTGAGAATGACCAGCAGGTCTTTCTTCAACTCCGCGGCGTTGTTCATCGCCTCAAAGACGACTCCGGATGGTAAGGCCCCGTCGCCAATGACCGCGACCGATTTCCGCCCGAGATGCCCGGCGAGATCGTCCCCGGCTTTCATGCCGAGCACGGTCGACACGCTTGCCCCGGCATGCCCCGTCATGAACAGGTCGTACGGACTTTCGTTCGGATTCGGAAAGCCCATCAACCCATGACGGCGGCGAATCGTGTGGAAATCTTTGAATCGTCCGGTGATCAACTTGTGCGGATAAATCTGATGGCCGGTGTCCCAGATCAACCGGTCTTTGGAAAAATCGAAGACCAGATGCAACGCGAGGCACAACTCGACCACGCCGAGATTGCTGGCGAAGTGGGCGGTCCGATCGGTCACCACGGTGCAAAGGGCTTCGCGGATTTCGTCCGCAAGCTGCTTCAGTTGGAGATCGGTCAGCCCCCGCAAATCCAACGGCGACGTAATGCGGGGCAGAATCTGGAATTCCATCAGTGGTCCCTCTTCCCCACGAAATCAGCGAGGGCGGCGAGCTTTGCTCCCTGCGTGCCGAATGACGCCGCCTGCTGTTTCGCTTCGTCCAATAAACCCCACAGCCGCCGACGACTTTCGTCGACGCCCAACAAACCGGGATACGTCAGCTTCCCCAACCCGGCGTCTTTCTGGACGCCCTTCCCCATTTTTTCGGGGTCGCCGCTGACATCTAAGAGATCATCCGCAATTTGGAACGCTAAACCAACACCTTGTCCGTACTCTTCCAAACGGCGAAGCGTGGGCGCATCCGCCCCGGCGATGCGGCCTCCCATTGTCAGACCCGACATCAACAACCGTCCGGTCTTGCGACGATGGATCCCTTCCAGATGCGCAACGTCTTTGACGCCCGTCTGTTCCGCTTCGAGATCGACCACCTGCCCGGCGACCATCCCGCATTCCCCGGCCGCGGACGCCAGGTCGGCACAGCACGCCGCGGCGACATTGCCCGGCTGCACATCCCGCGCAAGCACTTCAAACGCTAATGTCAGCAGGGCGTCACCGGCCAGAATCGCGAGGGATTCGCCGAAAACTTTGTGATTCGTGGGGCGGCCGCGGCGGAAATCGTCGTCGTCCATCGCCGGGAGATCGTCGTGGATCAATGAGTAGGTGTGAACCATTTCGAGGGCACACCCGGCCGGAAGCGCGGCGAATGGGTCGCCGCCACAGGCTTCGCAGGCGACCATCGCCAACAAGGGCCGAAGTCGCTTGCCGCCCGCCAGCAGGCTGTAGGCCATCGACTCCCGTAACCGTGGCGGGCAATCGAGCCGTTCCGCCATGTAACCGGAGAGACGTTGGTTGATCGATTCACGCCAGAGGCGGAACGCAATCTCCAGATCGGTGGCGGCGGCATCCATGCTCGCAAAAATCCACGGGATGTCGGGCGGTGGTGGGATCGATCATCCCACGCAATGATTGAACGTCCTGAACCAGAGAACATCCTACAGTGCTTGTGCGATAACGAGAAGCGAACCGTGATCGGCAGGATCCAGCCAAGCAAAATCCCCGTCATTGTGGCTGTGCATCGTCAAATCTCCGCCAGACGTTCACGCCATTTTTCTATGGATCGAGCCGTATGCAGAACGCCCAACATCAACAACTCATCGTCAATGACATCGAACAACAGGACATAGGCGAAACGCGGCAAGCGAACATAGCGGCAACCCGATGTGGAACGGGCGAACCTCTCCGGGTCAGCAATCACGTTCGCAGTGCTCTGCCGTACAATCGCGACAAATGCGTCACCAAGTCCCATCGACCGTTGATCGTACCAGCGCGCGGCTTCACGAACGTCGTAGTCGAAAAGCGGGTGATAGCGAACATTGCTAGGCATGGCGGCGTTCAATCCGACGCCATACCTCGTCATGAGTCAAGCCAAACGCCGGATCCCGCATTTCATTACGTCGTTTGACGGCTTCCTGATCGACCCAGTCGGGAAGTGGAATGGATTCCGTCGCGTCGCCAAGGTCGTCCCAGAGGAATTCGACCAATCGCAGCTTCTCTGCTGGAGAAAGCGCACGAAGTTCTTCGGTATCAATGGTCATAGAGAGTTCCAAGAGGGCAAAAGAGCGCGAGGTTCGACTCCCGAATAGGACGTTTTTGAAGGCATTTTCCCCGCAGACGATGGAGAAGTCAATTCTTTCGACCATCGGACAATCGTCGTAAAAAACTCGACGCCGTATTCTAATCATGATAGACTTCAAATTATGAATCCCGAAGCTACTCTACCATCGCCTGGATTTCTCACCGAGGTGGTGGAGCCCACAGCCTCAATGGCCAGTCCCGAGTTCGCGCGCGAATTGTTGTCGCTGCACCTGAAGGACTCGGCCAAGACTCGGATCCGCGAGCTCCTGCAGAAGCAGAACGCGGGGACCATCTCAACGGTCGAGCAAACCACTCTGGAGGAATACCTCCTCACGGGTGAGCTTCTCGATTTGCTGCATGCCAAGGCACGGCGAACCCTGCGTCAGAGCAGTTTGCCGGCGTCATGAATGCGGCCTTGCGAGAACAGGTGCGGCTTCGCGCGCAAGGACGGTGCGAATCCTGCCAGTTGCCGGATGCGGTGACGGAATTGCCTCACGAAGCGGACCACATTCGGGCTGTCAAACACGATGGCCCGACAGAAATGGCAAATCTGGCTTGGGCGTGCGCTCGCTGCAATGATTTCAAGGGGAGCGATGTCTCAGCGTATGTTCCTGCCACCGACAAATTAGTCCGTTTGTTCAATCCCCGCATGGATGTTTGGAGCGAACACTTCGTTTGGGATGGTGCCCTGCTTCGCGGCAAGTCCGACATGGCCCGGGCGACAATCGCACTCTTGAAGATCAATTCAGATCGTCGCGTCATTTACCGCCAGTTGCTCATGGACGATGGGCTGTTTGAATTTCTCGCTCCATAATTCCAGAGGCAATCACCCGGAAAATCCTGCCCCACTTGCTAGGATCAAGCACACCAACGGCTTAAACTAACTCTTCTGAATCGTCGTCCCCCCTTGCCGTCTGGAGTGTCCTGTGGTTTCGTTGCGTGTCCTGACAGTGGTGGCAGTCCTTGGTTCCTGCGTCACGATGGTGTCGGCGGCGGAACCCGATCTGAAGGCGTGGGAAAAAGTTCTCGCTCGCAAGGCGGTCATTCTGGAACGGTTGCCTGAACTGCAGAAGGCATTTCGGGCCGCGACCGAAGCGGAAGACCGGGAAAAAATCGCCAAGGAATTCGGCGAACTGCGCGATGAGTTTCAGGGAAAGGTCTACCCGGAATTGGCGAAGCTCGCGCCGGAAGTTTACGCCGCCGATCCGAAGAACTTCGAGGCCGGGGAAACAGCGCTGGAAGCGTACTTTCAAGCCAACAAGTATGACGACGCGGCCAGGATTGGCGATCAGTTGATTACCGCTGGTCGCAAAACACAGATCGTGATGAACATTACCGGCGTCGCGCATTTCGCCCGGCACGATTTTGCCAAAGCGAAGTCCGTCCTGGAAGCCGCGGACAAGGATGGCGTGCTGCATCCGCAACTCGGTGGCCGCTATCTCGAAGAGACCGACACCTACGCCGGATATTGGGAAGCGGAGCAAGCCATTCGCGCGAAGGAAGCCGCTGCGACAGGCGACAAGCAACTCCCGCAGGTGCTGTTCAAGACGACGAAGGGTGACGTCCTGCTGGAGCTTTTTGAGAACGAAGCGCCGAACACGGTCGCGAACTTCATTAGCCTGGTCGAAGCCAAAGAGTATGACAAAATCAAATTTCACCGCGTCATTCCCAATTTCATGGCACAGGGTGGCGACCCCCTTTCCAAAGACGACGACCCGCGCAACGATGGCAGTGGCGGACCCGGTTACGTCATCAAATGCGAGTGCTATCAACCGAACGCCCGCCTCCATTTCCGCGGCAGTCTCAGCATGGCGCATGCAGGCAAAGACACCGGCGGGTCACAATTCTTCCTCACGCACCTGCCCACGGCCCATTTGAACCCGAACGCGGATGAAGAACGGGGCCACACCGTGTTCGGCCGCATCGTGAAAGGCATGGATGTCGCCGCCGCGCTGGAAGTCGGGGACGTGATTGAGTCCGCGAAGGTGATCCGCAAGCGCAAACACGAATACTCCCCCGTCACGCAGCCCGACCCGCGCCCCTAGTCAATCAACCCCTGGAAGCCCAGGGATTCCGATCCCTGGGTCTCTTTTCCCTGGAACAACGACATGACCATTCTCGGCTGGATTTTCCTGGGTTTAGTCGCCGGTTGGCTGGCACGCATCATTATGCCGGGCCGACAACCCGGCGGCTTGTTCATGACCATGGTCATCGGCATCGTCGGTGCAGCGATCGGCGGCTGGATCGGCACCCAACTCAATTGGGGCACCGTCAACACATTCGACATCCGCGGCATCTGTTTGTCGGTTCTCGGCGCGATCGTCTTGCTGATGGTTCTCGGGGCTTTGCGCGGTCGTTAAACGACTCTACATAATATCTGTGTCCTCAATCATTGTGATCAACCGGGCATCCAAATTCAGGGTCATTACATGCTTCCATGTTGCTTTCGGCAGAAGACGACGAGCTGGTTGATCGCCGTCGGCTTTCTCGTCTATGCCTGCGGCACGGTGTCGGCTCAGGCCAATCTGGATAAACGTCTGATCCAGAAAACAACGCTGACGGGAGAAGCCCGCACCCTGGAGCAACTGCTGCAAGAACTCTGCGCCAAACATAAGTTGAAACTGGAAATCGACAAAGCGTCACTGACCGAAGAAGGAATCGATTCCTCCGTTTCGATTTCCCCGCTTCAGGTTGATGGAATCACGCTGGCATCCGCGTTCAATCTCATCCTCGAACCGCTGCAGTTGACCTACACGATCGACAAGGGAACGCTGTCCATCGGAACCAGAGCGAATGCCGACAAACAGATGCTAACGCTCACCTATCCCCTGGCCGGGTTGGGAGCCGTCGATCCGGAGATGTTGACCAATTCGCTGGAAGTGATGTGTTCGGGGTTGTGGGAAGAGCTTGATGGTGAGGGCGGCAAGATTACGGCAATCTCGCCTCAAAGCGCCACGATCTTACAAACCAAGTCGACGCATGCCGAAATTGCGGACCTGCTGGCCGATATTGCCGCGGCCCTTTCCGGCAAACGCCGTCCGCCAACACTGATTGAGCGCAGTGAAGATCTGCTGCGTCGTAATTTATCCAAACCATCGACGCTTTCCGCCGGTGAGATGACGGTTGCCCAACTCGGCGAACTTTTGCGAGCGAAGCTGAAGATCAACGTCGTTGTGGCGGAAACGGCTTTGCAGGACGAAGGACTCAGCCTCGATACCAAAATTACACTTTCCGGAGAGAAGCAGTCTGCGGGAACGGCCATCACTACAGCACTCGCGGCCCCAAATTTGACGGCGGTGATTCGTCACGAGGTGTTCTACATCACCACCAAAGCGATGGCCGATGAAATGATGACCGTGCAGATTTACGATTCCCGAGCCGCAAAACGTCCGGCCGAGGACATCGCGGCACAAGTCACACAAATGAAGGAAGTCGGTTCCTGGGAAGACGTGGACGGCACGGGCGGAGCGGTCGCCGTGTTCGGGCCGCTGGTGCTTATCCGTCAAACCGCGGGTGCCCATGAAAAACTCGCCCAGCGCCTCGGCCCGGGAAAATAAAGTGTGCTCTTTGGTCTAAAGTTTTCGTGTGGAGTTCGATTGCACATTGACCGGCTTTCTTCTGTCGATATGATAAGCAATGTTGAGTCGCCTGCGGCTCGATGTGGGGGGCGATCGGATTCGACTGGGTCGCCGTAAGTGATGGTGGCGTGTCGTGGTTGATCAGTTGGCCACGTAAAAAGCTGATCAAAAAAGAACTGCCAACACTGGCAACTTCGCTCTGGCCGCCTAGAGATAGGCGACCGTGACTGCGGCAGCCCCGCCGGAGGCGGCCAAAAGTCACTTGCAATTTCCGGCTGGCTGCGGGGCAACGGACCCTACACTCGCAGCAAGAAACTGTGGGGACCTGGTTGTGGAAGGCTTCGCAAGTTTGAGCCGACCACAACGAGATTAATCAGCCTGATACACACGTAGAGGCCATCACCGAGGGACAACAGGACGCGGGTTCAATTCCCGCCGCCTCCACTATCGGGGACAAGAAGCCCTTCGACGAGAATGTCGAAGGGCTTTCTTATTTGCGGGCATAGCTTTGCGTCGACGAGCCGGCAGTTCAAACAGACGATTTCGAGGATTCGACGCTTCGCGGTGCAGTCACCGGTGAGCCTTGGCTCGCGAAGTGTTTGTGTAAGAGTCTATCCATAAAGTTTTTGCTTCACCGGATCGATTTCATGCGGCGACAGCGGGGCGGTATTTGAAAGGAGGTTGGTCGTGGGTCGGGGCCAATCGACGAAGCATGCCGTTGATGGCCGTGAGT
>JAKFUG010000018.1 GCA_021732785.1 Planctomycetaceae bacterium | reverse complement strand
CCGCCTCTCCGAGGCTGGACCATTGTCCCCGCGGCTCTGGAGAAGCTGGTGGCCTATCCATGGCCGGGCAATATTCGCGAACTGGCCAATGTGATCGAACGGGCAAAAATTCTGGCCGACGATCTCACGATTACGCCTTCCCAACTCCCGGACAACATTGTCCGGCCTGCCCCGCCGATTCGCGTAGCAAGCTCTGGGTTCGTGGCTGAGGCGACCAGGCCCGACAAGTTGGTCGCCATCGAGCGTGATCACGTCCTCGCCGTTCTCCAGCGCGAAGGCGGAAACAAATCTCGCACGGCCACAGCCTTGGGTCTGACGCGTCGAAGTTTGTACCGCCTGCTGGAAAAATATGGGCTAATACAAGTACAAGATGGACCACCGGATGCCAACGCGGATTCGCACACCGCACACATAAACACGATCAAACCGTTGCCTGCCTGACCTGCGATTCGTCGACAATAGGCTGCTTTTCAGTGATCGCGATGGATTCCGCGCGTTGGCACAGGTCTTGCGAATGTGCTCGGTCAAGCACCACACAACACGATGCTTCGCCGATACGATGCTCTGATGCGACATCAACCGTTGGTTAGCCGTACCAGTTCGCACAGTTTGGCGAACGTGATGCCAGGATTGGGTTGTTCAACAAAATCAGGATTCTGAGCATGTGGCTCAGGCCGGTTGAACGCCATTGGATAGTCTTAACGAAGGACAGGATCATGAAAGTGTCAGCAGTGCTTGTCGTCGCCGCGATGGCGTTAGCGATCGTGGGGCAGTCGGCCTCAGCTCAAATGACCGGGGGCGCGAAAGCTCGCGGCGACAGCTACAACTTCTGGCAAACGCAGGGCTGGCAGCAGCAGACCCAGAGCCAGGCTCGCGCGCTCTACTACTACGGCCAAACCGCCCAGCCGACACCGGCGCAGGCCAAGGAACATGCCACCGCCGCTCGCCAAGGCGTTGTCAACGCACAGAAGAGCCTGGCGGAACTGAAGAAGTCGAACCCGGACAACAAGGAAGCCTTGGCAGCCATTGTCAAGATCGAAGACATCCAGAAGAAAGTGCTCGGGCATTGCGACATGATGGACAAGGCCCTCGCCAAGGGAGATCACGTTGAAATGTGTTCGTGCTGTGCGGACATTGTCCACGAAGTCGATGCAGTGAATGCGGAGATGACGAAGCTGCAAAAGGCCCTGAAGATTGAGAGCCCGGCCCTGCCCAAGCGTTAGTTCCATTGGGACACGTCTTGAAGGACGCCGCTGATCGGAATGATCACATATTGAGCGGGGTCGTCCGACAGGGACGCCCCCGTTCGTTTGTTTGCAAGCTCGACGATGGAACTGTCTCGGGGTCAGTTCAAGCGTTACTGGTTTCGGCGATCAAGGCGCACAGGAAGCGGCTCGAAAGACTGAATGTCATCGACAACTGATCGAATCGCTTAACCTCTGCACAATTCCGAATTGACTCGCCACATTCGGCCACCCAGATTGCGGATGCCATGCCCTTTGCGTGCGGCATCGATCCACAAAACGTGGGTAAGTCCAGCTCGACATCCTCGCGAAGATCCCGGCAGCGATCCGCTTCGTGTCAGCCGAACCACTGCTCGGTCCCGATCGTTTCGGTCGCCGCATTCACAAGCTCGACCTGGATCATCACCGGCTGCGAGAAGGCCGCAAAGAAACAGCGTCGCGCGATGGACGAAGACTGGTTTCGCAGCATTGGTAACGAGTATGATGCAGCCGAAGTCTCGCTGTTTCACAAGCAATACTATCAAGGGCCGAAGCTCCTGTTCGACGGATTGATCGAAGGCTTCGTTCGTAAGGACTGGCCCTACGTAACCTGCTTCGCTGATGCTGCTTGATTGCTTTCTTGAAGTTGGACGGCAGGCTCCACTGAGCAGCAAGACGCTCTAATGCTAATCGCATCACGGGAAAGCGGTTGATGGGCTCAAGACGAGCCTGTCGACTGCCTTCTGTGTGCTAGAAAAGTTGGCGATCAACCTCGATCATCGACCAGGTTGCCGATCAAATTGAACATCACCCAACAACGAAAGATCGATGACCTGAAAAACTTGAACGAGAAGGTGCTCGAACGCCTGCGGGTTTCCAAACAGGCGGCGCAGGACGAAGCTGCGTGTGGCGAGTCAGGCCGCGCTGTCGCAACTCGACGAAGCCATGCGGATCACCAAGCGCCTAGAAAGTCGCCTAGCAACCGACCAGTTGGTCGTGCTGTGCCAGTCGATGCTCACGAACGTCTGGAAGCTGCGTGGGAAAGCGGGAAGGCGATTTGTCCTGAAGGACAGCTCATTATTATTTGCCGCAGAACACAAAGATCCTCTGCGGGTCGGTCTCATCATCGACCTCCACTATGCGGACAAACCAGCTGCTGGAACTCGACATTATCGAGAGTCGTTGAGCAAGCTGGCCGAAGCAGCCGCACAGTTCGAGAAGGATAAAGAGTCGTTCGTCGTGGAACTGGGTGATCTGATTGACGCCGTCGACTCTGTGGAGACCGATCAGCGTTACCGCAAGACGATCAACCGAGAATTCTCAGCGACCTCGAAGGATCGCCATTACGTCGTTGGCAACCACTGCGTGGACACTCTCACCAAGGCCGAGTTCCTCGATAGTGTGGAACAGAAGTAATCGTACGATTCGTTCGATCGCGGCGAGTTTCATTTCGTGGTGCTGAATGCCTGCTTCCGTAAGGATGGCGAGCCGTATGGTCGCAAGAACTCGAAGTGGAATTACGCCAACATCCCGGCTGCGGAAGTGGATTTCCCACGGCATACAGATGACGACTGTGTCTCGCAGTCGTATTGGCTCCTCAATGAGCCTCGCCAGTGCAAACACCCACAGCGCCACTGCGTGGGATCGTGCGTGCCTCTCGGTACCGAAGAATCCGGGGACGCATCCGTTGAACAGCAATAAGCTGCTCTCGCCGACCCACGGGACATTTGTGAAAGAAAGCAACAGCAAGGCGGCACGGCCATTTTCAAAACCGACAACCACGCACCAGCGACGAATACCAGCAAACGGCGGATCAGCAGATTTCTTGATTTGCCAGGCATGGTGATGCAATGCCGGATTTGCACAATACGTTGGGCAAAAACCGAGTGGCATTCCACTCGACTGCCACAAGGAACCGGGCGCTAGTTATGCTCAAGGCCGTACACGTCCGAAGACGAAAAAAGCCGGCGAACTCGAACGCCGTTGAAAGCATTCGAGCACGCCGGCCTACTCTTGACGAGCCCCTCGACTGTACCGGAGCGCGCTGACCGCCCAGTCAGATACCCGGCTTTGGAGGTGGTGCTTGTTCTAATCCATCCGCTGGCGGCGGGGCTTTTTCGTCACCAGAATCGTGCGGCTTGATCCCCACGTCGTAGCACAGATGATGCATCAGGGCTTCGGCGGCGCTGGTCTTCTCAATCGCTTCGCCGGTGCCGATGGGCCGTTGAGCCTGCCGCGTCCATTGAGCAATTTCACCCTGGACGTGATGGAACTGTTCATCAAGCGTTCCGACCGTGCGACTGATGAATGCGCGATCCCCTTGATGTTCCTTCGAGTGAATTTCCCGTGCCAATTGTAGGACGCCATAGGCCTCACGATAGGTATGGGCAAAGCCTTGATTGTGCTGGTAGTTGTAGTGCAGGTCGAGACAGAGCGCATTGAGGGCCGTCTCCAGCCGTCCCGACAAGTCATCGCAGCGAGCGAAGCCACCGTATTGAATGGGGACTGACTGCTGGACAACGGGAATTGGATTGAACGTCGGGTTCTGCGTCTGGACGACGCGCACCACCGGGGTGGGGGTGTAGTAATAGGCGTTGTTGGCCACGTAGTACGCGCCGTGATGGTGATGCTGATGGGCATGGGGAACGACGTACGACCAGTTGGCGTGGCCGTAATGGCTGCCGTGATGATGCGATTTGTGGTGGTGATGGTGCTGGGCGGATGCGACCCCCGGAATCAAGGCGGCCGTCAGCATGAGACAGCCGATAATCGGAAGACGGTGCATAGGGCAATCCCTCATCTTGAAAGGAGTTCGCTGGATGCCGCGCAGACGGTGTCCGGGCGGCTGGTTGTCGATTGTATCCTCGCGAAGTGATTACGGCAGCCGCCAAGATGTTTTTGGACGCGCTGCCGCATTATCGGCTAATTTTGAAATCAGTAGCGGCCATGATCGCCGTGTCCGTGGTATCGACGATCGCTTCCCGGCCGGTTGAAAGACGAGCCATAGCCGATGTTAGTGTTCGGATGAAAATCGCCGTGGAAGGGGTCATAAGTTCCCCGTGACCGGATCGCGGGTATGACCGAGCGGTAGGCCCACGGGTCAGGAGTCGAATGGCCATGACCGTACCCCGTACCGGAGTTGAGGCCGTAACCATTCCCGGTCCCAAGATGGCCGTTCGAGTACCCGGAGTGACCATTGTTTTGGTAACCAGGCGTATTCCGGTAATTCGAGCCGTGGTTCCCGAACTCACGGTTGCCATAGTTCCCGCTTTGCGCCAAGGCCGGAGTGCCGAGTGCCGCCAGGACAGCGGCCAACAAGAGAGTCTTCATTGCTTCGTTCCTTCTGTCGATTGTGTTCAGATTGCACCGCACATCGCGGCGGATCGCATACATCGCGAAGGGCGTGCCAACACCTTGGAATCAAAGAGCAGCCCATTCCTGGCCCGAAAACGAGCAATGGAGACGCCGAATCGCGGGAAGCACATTGCACGCTGAAGTCGAAGTGAGTTTGCTGCCTTCAAACTGACGACATCTCTCGTTGGGGCATCAAGTGGCAATATCGGACCGGCTGCTGATGGGGGCGAGTCCCTCGCCGACCTCCGGTTCGATGCTCAAAGTCGTTCAGTTTCCGAGTTCGTTATCGAGCCTTGGACCCATCGAGTTCGACAGCGCCGCCATGGGTGTCTTCAGCATCCCGCCGACTGTCTGCCAGCGATCGTCCTGAAACTCGTCCAAGCCGAGCGTGATGATCTCGTTTCCGGAGCGCATCCGAAACGTGCGGAACAACCGATCCCAAATCGAGAACACCGTTGAGTAGTTCGAGTTGGTCTCGGTCGGCTGCCGGGAGTGGTGAACCTGGTGCATTCGAGGGGTCACGAGGACCGTCCGTGCCAGCGAGTCCATGCAACCGAGCGAGATGTTGGCGTGGTGAAACATCGTGATGAGCACCACGAGGATTTCAAACACCACGATTTCAACCAGATTGACTCCAAGCAAAGGGATCACTCCCAGCCGTAGACTCGCGGCTCCCAGGTGTTCGCCGAGATGGAACCGCGTGGCTGTCGTGACATCCATCTCGCCGTCGGCGTGGTGCATGCGGTGAAACCGCCACAGCAGCGGCACGCGATGATTGAGTTGGTGCCAGACATACAACCAGGCGTCGAGCAACAGAATGGCGGGGACGAGTCGCCAGGGCCACGTGATATTCAATGCGTTGAGCAAACCGACCTGCTGCGCGCTCGTCCAGGCGGACACACCGACGGCCGCCGCACTGAAGACCAGGGCGAGAACTGCCGTGTTCAACAAAGCGATCGCGAGATTCCGCCGCGCATGTCGCAACCGCATCGTCCGCCCGGAGACCAGCGGAGCAATCGATTCCCACGTCCAGAACACGGCGAGAAACGCGATGGTTAGCAGTGGCTTAACCGTCGGCATCCAAGAAGGCATCGACGAATCAATCCTACGGAGCGGGCTTGGCTTTTGGTAATCCGGCGGAAAGCAGTTCCTTGTAGCCCGGTTTGATGGGCCGGACCGAATAGCCGAGCTTCTCGATAGCGTTCCCGGCGGTCAGGGCGCGCTTGCCGACCACGCAATGCACGTAGAGGATTTTGTCCTTGGGGAGCTTTGCGAGATCCTCTTTCGACAGTCCTTTCTGAACGGTGCTGAGCGGCAGGAAGATCGCGCCTTCAATGTGACCTTCGTCCCATTCCTGCTTCTCTCGGACATCGATGAGGACGCCTTTGCCCTTCTCGATGTTCTCTTTAACTGTCGGGAGCGTGTCCGGTGTATGTTCCGCGGCAGAGGCCAGCACGGCGAAGACCATGAACCCGGTAATGGCCAACAGTGGGGAATGGACGAATTGCATCAAATCAACTCCTTCTGTGAAATGCGAAGTCGCCTGGGGTAGGCCACGATCATGCAGTTTACAGGAGATCGCGGCTCCCAGACACGCCAGTGGCTCCCGCTCGGAGAGATTTCCAAAGTTCTGGGGATTCGCGAAGCGCTCACACGCAGTTGAAGGTTTACAGCACGGCCTGTTCGCGGACGCGATCTTGCGCGCACATCACCGTCGTGGTCGCAACCGGGCTGAAAGTTCTATCAATCGGCGATGGTTGCAATTGGCCGCGGATCGCAGATTGAAAACACGCTAAAGAAAAACTCGGGCTACGTGGCGGGATTGCCGCTCATTTTGCGGTTCAAAGATCAGAACGAGATGAGCCGCCGCAGAATGTTCTGGTGAGTTTCATCCGTTCCCTCGACACGAAGTGCGGCGCAGCATCTGGGCTGCGCTGCGGAGATGGCCAGGGGATGTTCGGCCGATTGAAGTTCGAGACGAACGTCAACCATTCCGAGGAGACTTGTGATGCATGCTTCATTCCGACTTTCGAGTGTCTTGGCGTTGCTGACCAGCGGGCTGTGTGTCGGGCAGGCTCATGCCCAGCACTACCATTACCAGCCCCAGTATCACATCGACCACCATGATCATGTCGTTCGCAATGGACATGGCCATGTTCTCGGTCGTTACCACCATGATGTGGTCCACCGGGACGCAACGTACATTCTGCCCCACACGGCGCATGGTTCGGGAACCTACTCCGTTCACAATGGCCAGTACCAGTACTACCCACAAACAGCGAGTGTCAACCCGCACGTGACGTACGTTTCCCGTCCTGTCACCGTGGAATTCGGCAGCTTTTCGCATGTCGACGAACTGGCGACGCGACTGGAATCCGGGGTGAACGACTTGTGCCTCGACCTCCACTGGAACTACTCGCACAACTCCGGCTTCCGCGAGACCTACCGTGAGGCCTACGAAATCCTGGAGTTGGCACGCTTCATTCACGCGGCGGAACACCGACATGATCGCGACGCCATTGCCGTGCGTCTGAAGGGCTTGGATGATCAGTTTCATCACATCCAGGACGATGTGCGCGGGTGGTCGCGGCATCATCACCGGCAAGTCGGCGACCTTGGCATTCTGACCAAGATGGATCTCCTCGAATCTACGATCCATCACTTGATGAACGATGTGGGCGCGCGTTTGACGCCCGCCTCCAGCGGGCCCGGTGAGAAAGCGCCCCCTCCCAGTGTTGAAGGTCTGACTTCAGCACCTGTGCCACGTTGAACTCTGGTTCAACTCACTCCGTACCACTGGCGGGGGCGTTCCTGAGTTCGGGGACGCCCTCGCGATGCTACAGTCAATCTTGCCAGTGCTCTGGCAGTCCTGTTTTGATTCCAGCAAGCGATACCTCAGCAGAAGATTGAGCAGACTTGAGCCGTCTTGGATGTTGAGAAAGACGGCTTGGGTTCCTCAAAGCAGAAACTGCTATCAAGCAGACGACAT
The DNA here is from genome assembly GCA_021732785.1 of Planctomycetaceae bacterium. Classification (GTDB taxonomy): domain Bacteria; phylum Planctomycetota; class Planctomycetia; order Planctomycetales; family Planctomycetaceae; genus DSVQ01. The sequence continues at coordinate 95,864 of JAKFUG010000018.1, read as the reverse complement.
AAATCGTCAGTTTGACAACGACGGAGGGGGCGAAACGTGCCATACTCACTGAATTCTCGATCAAATCACGACATCCGGCAGATATTGCCAAATGGTATGCCGGTTGCTGTCCTAGTCAGTCAAGTGGTCCGTGGATGAGACTCGGGCCGGAAAAACGCACTGTTCTTCAAGAAGGAGATTCAATCATGAAAGCGATTCTTACAGCGGTTTTGGCGTCGGTGGTCAGTGTCGGGGCGACGGCGGAGGTTGCTCAAGCCGCCGACCATCATGGGGGACATCATTCGTCCCATCACGGTGGGCACGGAGCCATCAGCCACGGTGGGTATTATGGGCACGGTGGGCACGGCGGTGTCGTGATCCATTCCGGACACTACACCCCGAGCTACTACCCGTCGCAGACAGTCTATGCTCCTGCCCCGGTCTATGCCCCCGCGCCGGTTTACGCACCATCGCCGGTGTACTCGCCAGCGCCTGTGTATGCTCCGGCCTATCCGACCTACAGCGTCCCGCAGGTTCATCTGCACTCGCAAGGACATTATGGCCAGGGATACTATGGTGGGTACGGCCATTCGGTTGGGCACTCGATCGGACACTCAATCGGCCATTCGATCGGGCACGGCCACGGCGGTGGACACGGTCACGGTGGGCACGGCGGCCACGGCGGTCACCACTAATTCGCGACCGACGATGGCGGCGCAGTCAAAGACCGGCGGGCAGGAAGCCCGCCGGTCTTTTTTTGTTTACGCCATCCGCAACGCGGGGACGATCTCCGCGCGGGACGCTTGCCACGCGGGGGCGATGCCAGCCAGAAGTCCCACGAGTGCGGAGGCTGCGAGTCCCATCATGGCCAGTGAGGTGGACGGCAAGAACGCGATCAGAATGCCTTCGGTTCCCAGAGCGAGACGCGATGTTTGAAGGATTGCCAAGGCGGTTCCGGTGCCGAGCAGTCCGCCGACCAGGCTGACCACGAGGCTCTCGCTGATGATGAATGCGAAGATGTGCCAACCGGTGAAGCCGATGGTTTGCAGCACGGCATGTTCACGGATACGGTCTTGCACGCCCATCACCGTCGTGGTGGCGACGAGGCCGAGCACCATGAGAACGCAAGCGAGTCCGAGATAGCGCGTGAAGCCGACCAGTTCAACGAGATCGCCGACGGTTTTGGCCTGAAAAGCCCCTTTGGTGCGCGTGTTCGTGCCAACCGGGCCGGCGCGATAGAGTTCGTCGATCTGTTTGCACGTCGTCTGCGCATCGGCGGACTCGTCGAGCAAGACCTCCATTTGTGTGGCTGTGCCCACAGCATGCAAACCGGGCGTGCGCTGGAGGAATTCGAGGTGCGTGTAGATCATGCTCTCTTCAGTCGGCACGGACGATGAAAAGATGCCAGCCACGGTGACGGTGAGCGCGCCGATCGAAAACTTCTGCCCGACGGTCAGCTTCCGGCGTTGGGCGACTGCGCGACCCACCAGCGCGGCATCGCGCTGATGTTCAAACTGAGACCAATCGCCTTCACTCAGTTCGATCGGCCGAACGCTGCGGAGCCTTTCGGGCGGTAAGCCGTTAAACACAACCACATCCAAGCTGGCCCGGCAGTTGTTCATGTAGACCTGAATTGGGACGGCATCTTTCACTCCGGGTAGTTTGCGGATGCGCAGCGCGTAATCTTCGGGGAGCTTGCTCGTGCTGGGACAGAAGCGATTCGCCTGAAAGACGATTAACGATCGATCCTGACGCTGTTCGTACAGCAGACGATCCAGTCCTTCCTGCACGGCTCCGACGAACGAAAACACGAACATCGCCACGGCGGTCCCGCTCACAGTCAACAGGGTCCGCGTGCGATGTCGCCACAGCGTTTTCAGAATGTAGGGAATGAAGCGGAGCATGTCTTATTTCCCTCCCACAGCGGCCAGTGACCCCATCGGCGATGACTCGATGAACACACCCTTTTCCAATCGTAAGCGGCGCGTGGCAATCATGGCGGCATTCGGATCGTGCGTGACCATCAATAGCGTCATCCCCAACTCGGTATTCAGACGCTGAAGTAAAGCCAGAATCTGCTCGGTTGTTTCTGCGTCCAAGTCACCCGTTGGTTCATCCGCCACGATGATGGTCGGATTGGCGACCATCGCCCGCGCAATCCCTACACGCTGTTCCTGTCCGCCGGACAATTGACGGGGATAGTGGTCGGCCCGGTCCGTCAATCCGACGGCTTCCAGCGCAATATTGACGCGTTTCTCCCGGTCGCGTGATGACAGACCTAGCAACAGCAGCGGCATCTCGATGTTTTCGTACGCCGTCAGCACCGGCACGAGATTGTGCATCTGAAAAATGTACCCGACATTTTCGGCCCGCCAGCGTGCGAGCCGCGTACGCGAGAATTGCGTAATGGCTTCACCATCCACCAGAATCTGTCCGGAAGTCGGGTGATCGATCCCCGCAATCAGATTCAGCAGTGTGCTCTTGCCCGAACCGCTGGCACCCATCAGCGAGACGAATTCGCCGCGTTCCACCGTCAGGTCCGCATCTTTGAGCGGCGCGATCTTCTGGTCGCCCTTGACGTATTCTTTGGTAATCTTCTGCACTTCAACGAGGGACATGAACGCTTCCTTCACTCTTTCGCGCCGTGGCGCTGAATCTGCGACGACTTGACGGGGGCCTTTTCCGTTGAGGATGTCGCCAGCGAGTCGCGGCCCAAGGTTTGGTCATGCCCCGTAATGTGAATCCGTGCGCCGTCGACGAGAGATTCACGCCCTCCGGCAATCAACCGATCGCCGACGTTCACGCCAGTGATGATTTCCACCTGCCCGTCGGATGTTGACGAACCCACTGTGATGCGGCGCACCTTGGCGGTTCCCGAGGTTTGATCGGCAAGCCAGACGGTGGCTTCGCTGCCTGATCCTTGAATCACTTCGCGGGGGACGAGTAACCGCAGCGGCGGCGTGCTCCCTTCATGGCTCGGCCGTGGTGGCGCGAGAAAGGTCACCTGCACCAACATGTCCGGCTTGATGACCGCCGGCGGATCATCAATAACCAACTTTACTTGTAGCGTATTCTTCTGAATGTCGGTCAATGCGGTGGCCACCAGAACTCGCCCCATCAGCGGCGTGGGCGAAGCGGGAGTTTCGATCCGCACCGCCTGCCCGGTGAGGACTTGCGGGACATCATCCAGCCGCACATCCGCCCGAACCTGCAAGCTCTTGGGATCGTACATGGTGACAACGGTGCTGGCGTCGTAGGCCGCCGCTTGATTGATGCCCATGAGCCGACTGCCAGGCTTGGCCACCAGCGCCAGAATATGTCCTGCTGTGCGCGCCTTCACTTCGGTCCGTTCGAGCTTGAGCCGAGCCGCATCGCGGACAGATTTGGTCTGTTGCACCTGCGCTTCGGCGGCCTGGACTTTGGCCTGCATCTCGGCGACTTGCCGCGTTTCATCAACCTTGAGTTCCAACTGCCGACGCAGGACATCGCGCCGTTTGGCTGAAGCTTGTCGTTCCCGTTCTAGCGATTTAGCTTGCTGCCGGTACTCATCGAGTCGGGCGGAGGCGGTCTCTAATTCGCTTTTGACCCGCTGGACGGTAATCGCCGGAACGGCATCACCCGCATTCTGTTTGCTCGCCAGTTCGGTCGCCGCAAAGTCCCGCTGCGCTTCGCCAGCACGGGTCATGGATGGCAATCGCGCCAATTCGGTTTCGATTTTCGATAACGTCGCTTCCGCATCGGCAAGTGATGCCTGCAACACAATCGGTTCATCAAAGAGGGTCTTTGCGGCTGCTAACGCGGCCCGTGCCGAGAGGACTTCCGCTTCACGTAAGCGGACATCCGCCTCGGCGCGTTCCAGTTCGATTTCGGCATCGCGGCGAATAAGGCGGGCAACCACTTGCCCCGCCTCCACCGCTTGGCCTTCTACCACTAGCATCTCCTCAATGATCCCTTCCGTCAGGGCCGAGACAACCACCGCCTGGGGACGCGGTTCGACCCAGCCTGCGGCTTGAAAGAGCGGTGTGTCCGCAGCCACCACTTCCGACCGACTCGCCATGACCGAGACGACCGTGACCGGGTGGGCCGGCCACAGGCTATCTCGCAACGACCACCCGAGCACCCCGACAAATCCGCTGAGGATGACTGCCGGGGCCAAGTAGCGCGTCAAAAGGTTTCGCGGACGACGAACGACGCGCCCCGCAGTGCGCGGGGCACGTTCGACCGCCAATTCCTGAAGATTCACCGGTGTCGCCATCGGACAAGTCCCTGCAAGATTATTTCGATTCCGTTTCGGGAACGATGAACACACCGCTAGCCAATACGGTCAAATTTCCGGCTTCATCGCGTTTGGCTTTGCCCTTGATGACGACCGTTTGCAGCTCTTTCAGGCCCAAGAGTTTCCGGGCATCCTCTTCGACCGTGCCGCCCGCGGTGTCGACGACCTTGATCATCGCTCGATTCTTGGGGAGTTGATCGGTCGAGCAACAGTAGTCCCAGGGGGTCGGGCAACCTTCACTCGGATGGCACGGATTCAATTTCGGATCGACAATCGTGAAAGCTGCGCGACCTTCGACCCACGGGTTCGTACCACCGCCAATCCGTCCGAGAATCGTCACGTCGCCTCCGTCTTCGGCGGACTCACGGACATCGGCGACGGGCTTGGCATCCGTGGGTTGCTCATGCAAGAGCAGCGCCGCGCCCGCGGCCGAGGCGGTTGGCGTCGTATTGGCCGCTTGCGGCACCGGAGCCGTGGCGGATTGACCGCATCCCACCATCGCCGCAGCAAAAGCCAGACTCATGAATACGGTCCACGTTCCCTTTGACATCGTTTCTTCCTTCGGTTGAATGTGAAATTCAGATGGCCTTCAGACCATCCACCACTGGCATCCGCAGCGCTCGCCAGGCGGGCGGGAGCGACCCCAACACGCCAATCGCCAGCCCTGTGGATAGCCCGTATAACAACGACACGCTGTCCAAACGCAGCGTGAAAGCTCCCATCGTGAATCGCACGGCCAAACCATTGAGCAGCGGCAGTGCAACCGCCGCCGCCAGCAACGAACCGGCGGCCGACAACAGCACGCCCTCTTGCACAATGCTGAGAGCGATCGCCCGCCGCGAGAAGCCGAGCGTTTGCAGCATGGCCAACTCCCGCACGCGACCCACGACGGCTCCGTACATGGTGTTCAGTCCGGCAAAGGCACCGGCCCCGGACACGAGCAACACAATCAGCCAGGCCACGCTACGGACGGGGCCGTAATGGGCTTGGAGCGAAGCGTAATAACTCAACTCCGGCGTGGCTTCCCATTCGAGGTCGACGCGCTCTTTGCAGAACTCGCTGACATCGGCAAGACCCTTCGGTTCACTGACCGCCACCGCGACGAGGCTCAAGTCCTGACGCTTCATCGCCTGTTGCAGGTCATCGACGAGGCACCAGATTTCCGATTCAAACGCGGCCCCTGCCGCGGCGAACCGTCCACTGATTTTCCAGGGGCGGCCCTCAATGCGCACCGTCCGACCGATCACCAGCTCGGTGGGGTCGCACCCCAACTTGGCCGCCGCCAGACGACCCACAATGGCTTCGCCCGCGACCGGCCAGGTTCCTTCGATCAGTTGGAATTGGCGACGGACCAATGGAGCGGCGAGCGTGACGCCCCGCACGAGTCCCATCGCCGGTTCTTTCACGGATTCCGTCGTGATCTCCGTTCCGAGGTACAACTCCGGTGAGACATGCTTCTGACGATAACGCGTCTCGACCCGTCCCAGACTGGCGGACAGCACTCCGGCTCCCTGGCCAGGAATCGTCGAGTTCTCGATGTTCTCACCCGCCCCCAGCGAATGCACGAGAACCACCAACGGATCGCCACTCACCGCCAATGAGGTTTCCAACCCGCGGACGAACGCCACCACCAGAAAGATTAGAAACACCACGGTCCCCAGACCCAACAGTGTGAGCGCACTGCGACCGGGTCGCCGCAACAGGTTGCGGACGCCGTAATCCCAGGGAAGTGGTCGAAACATCAACATCATCCGCAATCGCTCGAGAGGCACGTGGGAACGGACAACTTCTATGCTGGTCGCGAAGTGTCTTTACGCCCTGGGTTTGGATTTGAAGGTGCCGCTCGGTCCCGTGAGCGACTTGGGTGTCTTGCCGATGCTTTCCATCGCCTCCCACAGCGTTTTGGGCGAGAGGGTTTTCCCGGCGGCAGGTGTCACGGTGACCGTTTTCGTGGGGATATCGCAGGTGATCTTGCCCACTTCGGACATCGGTTTCAGCTTCGCCGTGATCTTGGTGACGCAGCCGCCACACATTTCTCCCACGGCCATCACCGTGTCCGGACTCTTGGCAACCGGTTCAGCAGCCACGTTCACCGCCACCAGAACAGCCAACACGAGACCAGCCGTCATTAACCACTGTTTTGCGAACATGCGTAGCGTCCTTGCGAAAGGGAGTGAAGGAAAATCCGAAAACCGAAGGCGCGGCAACATGCCGCGGCAAATTCTGGAGCAGCACCGCCGAGTTTTGTCACCACGGGACATGCCCGATTGGCAACGGGGCGACAGCGAGCGAGACACGGCGATCCGAAATCACCGCTAGCGAGATTCACGGGTCAATGAGAAACCCGCGAAACAGGTCTTCGTGAATTAGACCTGCAAAGAATGGAGCGCAAGATGAAGCGACCGCCCCGGTCGCATTCTGCCCCGATCAACTTCGCGATCCTGGCGCATGGCCGCCTGCAGCGACAGGACCGGATCAACCACCACCAGCAGGTCGACACCCCAGACCGAAACGTCATCGAAGGAGATCGACGTCATGGTGGCGAGCACAGCACCGTTACAGATGCAATCACAACAGGGACTGTCCGAACACGGTTCAGCCGGAGCTTCTGAGTCCGTATGGCAATGGGCACAACATACACACCCACCGGAGGGCGCAGCAGTTCCGTCACCCATCGACATTTGCTCCATGCAATTGAAGGGGCAGACGGCGAGGCTTGCGAGCATCGACAGAATCAGCAGCCAGTGACGCATTCTTCGACTGTACGCGATGGGGCCGACGCCCAGCAAGGCCAGTTCTACCCCCTGTTCGGCCAAAATCGGGCTTGAGCGCCTTGACATTGGTTCTCAATTTCGCAATTTTGATTTGTCAAACATTTCTGTTTGATTTGTTTCTCATTCTGTTAATGGAATTCAAAATGTCTCGGTCTCGCAGGGCATTCACTTTGATCGAACTGCTTGTCGTGATTGCAATTATCGCCATCCTGATCGCCTTGCTGCTCCCTGCCGTGCAGCAGGCACGCGAGGCTGCAAGGCGGACCCAGTGCCGCAATCACCTGAAGCAAGTCGGGCTGGCACTTCACAACTATCTGGATGCCCATACCGTATTCCCACCGAGTTACTGCGTCGTGCCCGGTGTCACGTCAACCGTGGGGGGACAGTGGTCGATGTTCGCCCGTATCCTGCCGTATCTGGATCAGGCGAATCTGCAAAACTTGGTCAACTGGAACGTCGCTTATGCAACGCAAGTCAACGTGGCCACAACGCGCATTCCCACTTACCTCTGTCCCAGCGACCCGAACGACGTGGTGAGGGTCAATCCGGCGACCGGCGTGGCGCGAGACTATCCCGCGAGTTATGTCGTCAACTTCGGAACGTGGAAGATTTACGATCCCAACAACGGCACCGGCAGCGATGGTGCTTTCTTTCCGAACAGCAAGCTGAGTCCCGCCAGTTTCACGGATGGGATGAGTAATACGCTCTGCGCTTCCGAAGCCAAGGCGTTCACACCTTACCTGCGCAACACTTCCACCGACCCCGGCGCGGCGGTTCCCACCAGTGCATCGTTTGCCTCGGGTCTGACCGGTGACGGTTGCTGCATCGGTACGTCGCTGCAACTCAACACGGGCCATACGGAATGGGCCGACGGTCTCTGCCAGCAAAGCGGCTTCACGACGACCTTCGGTCCCAACACCCGGATTCCGCACACCGTCGCCGGTGTCGAATACGACATTGACTTCGTCTCCTGGCGGGAAGGGACCACCGCCACGCGAGTGACTTACGCCGCCTTGCCGGCACGGAGCTACCACGAAGGGATGGTGCATTCCTTGTTGATGGATGGTTCCGTCCGCTCCATCAGCGAAAACATCGACGGTCGAACCTGGCAATGGCTGGGCACGCGCGCCGGCGGCGAGGTCGTCGGCGACTTCTAGGCCCAAAAACGCCGTATCAAAAGCGAAACAGCGCTTGTCCGCGCAGAATTTCCCCTTCCATCAAAGGTTTTTCCATGAGATCCGCTCCGTGCCATTCACGGTTCTTCGCACTGCTGGCTTTCGTACTGCTTTTTTCGCGGGCGGTGGTCCTTGGTCAAACGAATTTCGGTGATCCCTTACCGGGATTGACTGCCGACGAGTTGCACCGTTTCCAGGCAGGCAAAGCCGCGTTTGAAGAAATCGAGGGGGCCGCCGACGGCGTCGGTCCGGTCTTTAATCGCGATTCTTGTTCGGCGTGTCACGACAATCAGGCGACCGGCGGTGGGAGTGCGATTTTCTCCACCCGGATTGGGACGCGGATCAATCGTCAATTTGATCCGCTGGTACGACGAGGGGGCCCCGTCATCCAGACCGAGGGAATTGTCGGGCGGGAAGGCTATGTGTTCGCGGGCGAAGTGATCCCGGCGGAAGCGACAATTATTGCGCGTCGACGAACACCTCCAACCTTTGGTTTAGGGTTGGTCGATGCGGTGCCGGATGTGCTGTTGTTGGGCTTGACACTCAAACAAGCATTGCAGACTCCCGAAACCGCCGGACGTCCCAATCTGGTCACCGATCTTCGCACGGGACGGTGGCGAATCGGACGGCTCGGATGGAAAGCCGCCGTGCCGAACCTCACCAACTTTTCCGGTGACGCCTACAAGGAAGAGATGGGCATCACGACACCGGGGTGGCTTCCCGACGAAGATGGTCGGCTCATTGATGACGAGAACCCGCCGCAAGGCGACACGGGTTTGCTGGAGTACAATCCGGCCGAAAATCCCAATGAGGGCGACATCGAAGACGTCGTTCTTTTCACCGACTTCATGACGTTTCTGGCCCCGCCGCCGCGAGGTCCGATTACGGTTGCCGTTCGTCAGGGAGAAAAGCTGTTTACGAGCATCGGGTGTGCGGACTGCCACGTGCCAGTGCTCTATACCGGCAATCACGCCTCCCCGGCTCTTCGATTTCGCCGGGTGGCGGCTTACTCCGATTTCCTCTTGCATGATATGGGTGCCCTCGGTGATGGGATCGAACAAGGGCAAGCCCGCGGCACCGAAATGCGCACTGCTCCGCTGTGGGGACTGCGGACGCAACCCAGTTTCTTGCACGATGGCCGCGCGACGACCTTGAAAGAAGCCCTTCTCCAGCATGAGGGACAAGGGTCTCCGGCTCGCATTCGGTTTCAGCGATTGAAATGGTGGGAACAGGAGCAACTGCTCGCCTTCCTGAACTCGCTGTGACGCGCAGATTGAACGCGACGAAGAATTTAGATCCTTGGCGAATTGTGCCGGTTGTGCCCATTCTTCTACTTAACCTATTCTATCTGTAAGGATGGAGCACAACTTGCCGATGCAACGAGGTGTACTGAAAGGTTCTTGTTTCCAATGAAGTTACCATGTTTCGGGTGTTACTCACTGCGCTGCTCTTGATCCCGTGTCCAGATTGCTGGATGCAGCGAGTGGCGTCCTGCACTTCCGAAGCGCCAGCATCGAGCACCTCGAAAACATGCGACTGCTGTGACCATGACAGCAGCAGCGACCCGCTCCCATCATCGCCACGTTCAAAACCCAATTGCCCGTGCAAGATTCCGGCGATTGCCGCACTGCAAAACGATCCGTCGAGCGTTCAATCCCATCCGGCAGTCGTACCAACAGTGGTGGTCGTCGATCAAGCATTGTTGTCCGCCGGTGTGATGATGAGCAGATATTCTGCGGTTGGATATTTCAGCGGGCCAACCCGCTCCTCTCCCCTGCGCCAATGATCCGCGTTGCGAGTTCACGCATCGCGGTCTTGTCCAATCCGTCTTTTCACCCCAGGGAGGGGATCAATGTTGACCATTCGCATGAGCACCGTCGTCAGCGGTGTCTTCAGTCTCTTGTTGATGCTTTCGAGTGGCCTACGGGCCGATGAGTCGGCTGAGGTTCCGCCCGCCCCTGACAAGGTGGATGTCCAAGGGTTTTCGCTGGAAGTGCTGACTTCGATCGCCGAATCGACCAGCCCCAACCTGACTCAGGCCGCGGCGGAAGTGCAGGTAGCACGGGGGCGTGCGTATCAGGCGGGACTCTACCCCAACCCGGTCGCGCACGGTGGTGCAGGGCAATTGGGAGGCCGCGACAGCCAATACTTCGGCCAACTCAGCCAGGAGATTGTGACCAAACATAAGCTGCAACTCGCAGAGGCGGCGGCCTGTCGGGAAGTGTTCCAGGCGGAGTATCGGTTCGTGAGAACGCGCTTCGACCTGTTGACGACCGTACGGCAAGGCTACTACACCGCGCTGGCCGGTCAGAAACGGGTCGATATTCTACGGCAGCTCGTGGGGATCGCCAGCAAGTCCCAGGCTGCCGCTACCCGCCTAAAGGATGCCGGTGAGGGAACTCGCGGCGATGCGCTCCTCTTTCAGATTGAACTGGAAAAAGCGGAAGTCGCGCTGCAGAACGCTGACGCCGTTCTGGTCGCCTCATTGCAACAACTCGCCGCACGACTCGGCGCGCCGGAAATGGAGTTGCCGCGCGTGCAGGGAGACCTGCGTGTGTCGTTAGTCCCCTTCGCCGAACAGGTCGTGATCGATAGCTACATTCCCTACAACGCCGACATCTCGGTGGCCGAGCAGGAAGTGGATCGCAACCGGTTTTTACTCAAGCGCGCGCAGGTGGAACCGTTCCCCAACATCACGGTGAATGCCGGTTACATGCGGGAATACGTCGGCAACGATCATATCGCGATTCTGAACTTTTCCGCCCCCCTTCCGGTTTGGAACAAGAACCAGGGGAACATCAATGCGGCGGCGGCCAACGTGACGAAGGCTTCAGCCAACGTCGCCACCGTGCGAAATGGCATCGCCCGGCAGATGGCCGACGGACGGGGTCGCTATCGGGCCGCGGACCAACTCGTGGTCCGTTACGAGGAGAAGATCATTCCGCTGGCTCAAGAAAGCGTGAAATTGATTCAGGAAGCCTTCGCCCAAGGTCAGTTCGACTTTTTGCGGTTGCTCCAGGCGCAGCGGGCGCTCGTCGAATCGCAGTTGGGCTACATCAGCGCACTGGAAACACGCTTTATGACTGCGTCGGAATTGGCGGGGCTGGCCCAGGTCGAAGCTTTTCCTTGAAACAGCGGATATCATTGCGATGGCTTCCGAAATCGAAAGTGTCCGTTCGCGATTCTCTGTCGCCCGCTGAAGAAGAGCCAAGGTGCGCGGGTTTGACCGGAAGGGGTCGCAATCAGGTGGGCGAATCAACCCTCGCGTGAGGAGTTCTGGCCATGATGCGTAAGAAAGAGATTGGTGAGGTGGCCAAAATTCGAGACATCATGCATCAGGCGGGCCTCAAAGCCACAGCGTCCCGTTTGGCCATGATTCGATTGTTAAGAAAAACAAAGTCGCCGATGTCGAATGCTCAGATCACCAAACGGATCGTCCCTCATGGCTTCCACCAGTCGACTGTTCCGCGGCTGCTGGCACGGCTGGTCCATGCGGGCCTGGTCCGGCAGTTGAATGACGAGGATCACGCAAAACTGTTTCAATGGAACGGCCCTTCAATTGGACACGTACTTGCAGAGCGCAACGGCGTTGCGATTGCAGACGTTGCGTAACAAAGTGGGATAACAAGAGTTACGCCGGATTCCCTATTGACCTATTCAGGGCGTTGACGATAATACCGGGTGTCTATTGAGGAATGTTTCGTGCGGACTTGGGTCACACTGCTCGCGCTCGCCTGCTTCTTGCCACAGCAATTCACCTGCTGTGCAGAAAGCTGCGCTCCGTGCATGGAGCCCGAGGAGTCGCACAAAGTTGATTCGCCGTGCGAACATCATGAGGAGCACGATGACGAAACTCCGTCGTCGCCTCGCGATCACTCTTCGCACCATCTCTGCGTTGCGACGCACCTGTTTTACTTGGCGCGCAGTGACGCTGGCTCTCAGTTGCCGGATTTGAGTTGGGTCTACGCGGTCTTTCCATTGCTGGATGCCGTGATCGATCTGCGAGTCGACAACCCAGTAGCTGTCATGGCTTCGCATTCGGTCCCACCGCCCACCGCAGACCAGCTGCGCGCCTTCTTGAGTGTGTGGATCATTTAATTGCGCCCAGGCCCTCTTTCGCCTGTGAGCTGCGCTCTGTCGCATGACGGGCTCTGAGTCAGTTTCGCTTGCGCGATTTCCTTCGCTGGCCGTCTGGGACGACGGTTGGCGGTTGCTTCCGCCGCACGGATCGTTTGGTCCGTTGCGCGCACACTTCGACCGACTCGTGGCGTCGAGACCCTCGACGTCCGACTGGGTGCATGCTGTTTGTGCCCAGGCTCATTTCACGAAAGGACTCTCTCATGGCTGGAATTTTGTTGTCGCAGCGCGGCCTTCTGGACCGCGTTCTCGTCGGGATCGTGTTCTCGCTTGCAACGGTTTCTTATGTTTGGTCGGCCCCACCAGCCGCAGGGCACGCGCATCCCGAGAAGGGACCGCATGGCGGCCCCCTGCTGGAACTGGGTGACGAAGAGTTTCACATCGAAGTCATGCTCGATGAGAAGACGAACGTACTCACACTCTACGTTCTCGATGCCGCGGCCAAGGCCTCGGTGCCGACAGAAGCCAAGGAAGCCGTGATCAGTCTCAAGCACGACGGAAAGCCGGAACAGTTCAAGCTGAAAGCCGTGCCACTGAAGACCGATCCCAAGGGCCTAGCTTCGGCATTCCAGTTGAAGGACGAAGAACTGGTACATGACCTGCATCACAAAGGAAACGATGCCCGGTTGTCGCTGAAGATCAAAGGCAAGCCCTACACCGCCAAGTTCGAGTTGAAGCACGACCACAAGCACTAATCCTTAATTGACGGGCAACACCGATGGAGCCTTTCCGGTGGGGTGATCCCGCCGGAAAGGTTTCTGAAACGCCCGTAAAAGGATGTCAGCCAATTGATCAGGAGAAGGACATCATGAATTCCCGGTCCCTATGGATTGCCTGTGCCGCGATCGCGCTGTTGCTGATTGTTCCCGCTGCGGGTGACGCCGCACGCCGCCCCAGTTCGCGCTCCATTCAGCGGTATGTGCAGCAAGCGCAGCAACAGCAGCGTCAGCTGCAGGCGGCCCAGCAAGCCGCGATGCTTCGCGAAGCCGCTGCACGGAAAGCCGAAGAGGAGCGGAGAATCGAAATGCATCGACGGGCCTCACAGGATCGACGTGAGAAGACGGAAGCGGCCCGTGAGCGCGCCCGCCAGCGCCGCACGGAGGAAGCTCAAGTCACACCGAAGTCATCCACTGCCAACCCCAAATCATCTCAAGCGAGCCGCGATTCGTAGTCGGATGGATGGAAATTCTGATTTCGGCGGAGGCCTGCTCGCGGCGATGTGGGCAGCAATCCGCACAACAGACACTCGTCAAAGAACCCCGATCATGCCTCTGTCCAAACCACTCCTCACCGTGGGAGCGTTCGCCCTCGTCGCGGGACTGACCGTCGGCGCGACCATCGCGATACGCGACCGCTGGCTTCCCTTGCTGGCGGCGACACAAGCCGCTCCCAAAGCCGCGGCCGGGGAGGATGACCACGCCGGTCACGATCACGGTGCCGAGGGCGGGCATGGCGCGGAGAGTGATCAAAACAGTGTCGCTTTGTCGGAACAGGCGCGGGCGAATCTCGGGCTGAAAGTTGGCCCGGTGGAGCTGTCCGATTACACCAAGAACCTCGTGATCCCCGGCGTGGTGGTCGAACAACCCGGTCACAGCGAACGGCGGATCACGACCTCGCTGGCCGGAGTGGTGACTAAGGTGCATGCCTTTCCCGGCCAGGCCGTCAAACCAGGTGACCCGTTGCTCGATATTCAGCCGACCGGCGAATTGTTGACCAATGCTCAAGCCGAGTTGCTCAAGTTGCTGCAAGATATTGAGTTGGTCGACATCGAACTCAAGCGGCTCACGCCCCTGGTGGAAAGCGGTTCAATTCCCGCGCGCAACAAGCTGGAGAAGGAATACGAACGCAAGCGGCTCGATTCGCAAAAACTGGTGCAAATCCAGGAACTGCTGGTCCGCGGACTGTCTCCCTACCAGATCACCGAGATGGTGGAGCACAAGACCTTGCTTCGCGAGTTCACGATACACGTGCCCGGCGGTCCCCCAAAGGCACCACCCAAAGAGGAAGGCCACAATCATCCGTCGATTGTGCCGACGGGATTGCGTCGTGCTCCCGAACGATTGGAATCTGTGAGCGCGGAGACCATCTACACCGTCGAGAACATCGACATTTTTCCCGGCAAACTCGTGCAACCGGGCGATGAGTTGTGTGACCTCGGACTGCACACCGAACTGTATCTGGAAGGCCATGCCTTCGAGCGGGATAGTCGACAGATCGCTCTCGCCGTTCAGGAGCAGCGTCCCCTGACGGCGCTCTTCGAGGGAGAGGCAGAAACGCCAGAACTGCGGGAAGGGCTGCTCATTCGTTATGTCGAGAATTCACTCGATGCCGCCACGCGGACGTTGCGGTTTTTCGCCCCGATTAAGAATGAAGTCGTTCGTGATGCCAAAGCCGATAACGGCGTGATCTATCGTTCCTGGCGATTCAAGCCGGGTCAGAAAGTGCGACTGCTGCTTCCGGTGCAGAAGCTCACCGAACAAGTCGTCGTGCCCGCGGAGGCCGTGGTGAGTGAAGGACCGGACGCCTATGTTTTCCGCGTCAATGGGAAGCTGATGGAGCGCGTTCCGGTCATCGTCGAGCATCGCGACCCACGGCTCGTGGTTCTCCGCAACGACGGCAGCGTCTTCCCCGGTGACGAGATCGCCATGAACCAGGCGTATCAGATCAGCCTCGCGCTGAAAAAGCAGCAAGGCTCCGGCGTCGATATGCACGCGGGCCACAATCACTAACTGATGTTCGGGAGTGGGACCGTGCAAATCGTTTGGAGTCTGGTGCTCTTCCTGGTCGCAGGCATTCTTGAGATCGGTGGGGGCTGGCTGGTCTGGCAATCGTTCCGCGAAAACAAACCTTGGACGTGGACGCTGCTGGGGAGCGTCTTGCTACTGCTGTATGGTGTGATCCCCACCCTTCAAGCCAGCCATTTCGGACGAATCTATGCCGTGTACGGCGGTTTTTTCATCGTCCTCTCACTGCTCTGGGGATGGTGGTGTGACGGCAACCGACCCGATTTCTGGGATGTGGTGGGCGGCACAATTGCGCTATTGGGCGTGTTGCTGATGATGTACGGCCCACGTGTGGCGGCTTCTTCAATCATGGTAGCCCGTTAGGTTTGGAAGAAAGTCGGAATTGTGTCCACTGAGCCGAAACCAGTCACTTATGCGTTCCGCGTCGACGGCATGGACTGCGCCGAAGAGGCGGACCTGCTACGCCGGGAGTTGTCGCCCGTCGTTGGCGCGGACGTTTTGGCCTTCGATTTTCTCAACCGCAAATTGACGATTCACGCCGTGCCTCCCAGCATGACGGCCGAGGCTCTCGTTGCGATCATTGCCCGCACTGGTCTGCGGGCGGAACCGTGGCGCAATGCCTCGCTGCCGTCTGGCTCACCGCCGCCCTTTTGGCTGGCCACGCGAACGGCCAGCACGGCTCTTTGCGGACTGCTATGGCTGGGTGCCTGGGCGCTGCAATTGTGGTCCTACCGCAGCGGTTTGGACACCGCGTCATCCATTGAATTGTGGGTGTTTCGAGCACTCTGTCTGGCTTCGATTGCGATCGGTGGATGGCCGATTGCACCACGAGCGTGGGCCGCTCTACTTCGCTTGCGGCCGGATATGAATCTCTTGATGACGGTTGCCGTTGTCGGTGCTGTATTGCTGGACGATTGGCTGGAAGCGGCCACCGTCACCTTCCTGTTCGCCGTTTCCCTGGCCCTCGAAAGCTGGAGCGTCAGTCGCGCCCGGCGCGCGGTGGCGGCCTTGCTGGAGTTGACGCCCGCCGTTGTCCGCACGGTCGACGAGACCGGCAGCGAACAATCGCGACCCGCAGCAGAAATCTCTGTCGGTACGCTGTTCGTCGTGAAGCCCGGCGAGAAGTTTCCACTGGATGGTGAAGTCACCACGGGCCGCAGCGACGTGAATCAAGCCCCCATCACCGGCGAAAGTGTTCCCGTTCCCAAGCAGCCCGGCGACGGCGTGTATGCGGCCACAATCAATGGCGATGGCCAGTTGACGGTCCGGTCGACGAAAACGGCCGACTCCTCCACGCTGGCCCGCATCATCCATCTCGTGACCGAGGCACAAACGCAGCGGGCTCCTTCCGAACAATGGGTGGAGCAGTTTGCCCGGATCTACACCCCGGTGATGTTCGCGGCGGCAATTCTCCTCGCGGTTTTACCACCGCTGGTGCTCAGTCAACCGATGGCACCGTGGGCCTATCGCGCGCTCGTCCTGCTGGTCATTGCCTGTCCGTGCGCGTTGGTAATTTCCACGCCGGTCACCATCGTGGCGGCATTAGCGGCCGCCGCGCGACAAGGTGTGTTGGTGAAGGGGGGCGCGCACTTGGAGCAAGCCGCGTACATCCAGGCGTTAGCGCTCGATAAAACGGGAACATTAACGGTCGGGCGTCCGCAGGTGGTTCAGATCGTCCCCTTGAATGGACACTCCGAAGCGGAATTACTCCAACGCGCCGCGGCGCTGGAAGCCGGTAGCCTGCATCCGCTGGCGATTGCGATCGTGGAATACGTTCGCCAGCGCGGCCTCACATTCGAGCCGGCCAGCGATGCGCGATCCGTCCCCGGCAAAGGAGCCGAGGGACGCTGGGATGGCCGGTTGTTCTGGCTCGGCTCGCATCGTTGGTTGGAAGAACGCGGACAAGAAACGCCGGAAATCCACACACAACTGGAATCCTTAACCAACGCGGGTAAGACGGTCATCGTCGTCGGCAACGAACAACACGTCTGCGGCCTGATTGCGCTCGCGGACACCGTGCGTCCCGGCACACGTGAAGTCCTTCAATCGCTGCGAAACGTCGGTGTCGCCTCCATCGTCATGTTGACGGGAGACAATCGCGGCACGGCGCAGTCGATCGGCCGGGAAGTGGGGATCGACGAAATTGAGGCCGAATTGCTCCCCGAAAACAAAGTGGCGGCCATCGAGCGACTCCTCGCCCGTCACGGAACAGTCGCGATGATTGGCGATGGCGTCAATGATGCGCCGGCACTGGCCCGCGCGTCGTTGGGAATTGCGATGGGAGCCATCGGCAGCGACGCCGCAATCGAAACGGCCGACGTGGCGTTGATGTCGGATGATCTCACACGATTGCCGTGGTTGTTCCAGCACGCGCGCCACACGCTGTCCGTGATTCGTCAGAACATTATCTTCTCACTGGGGATCAAGGTCTTGTTTGCCGCCCTCACGTTTTGGGGTTGGTCTTCGATGTGGGGGGCGATCGCGGCCGATGCCGGGGCGTCGTTGCTGGTCGTCATGAATGGTCTGCGGCTGTTGCGCATTTCAACGACACTCACGACCCCGAGCTGATGGCAAAAGGATTGGCGCTCTCATGAACTGGCTCATTCGTTTTTCGCTGCATCACCGTCTGTTGGTCGTGTCCCTCGCCATAGTAGCGATGGTGCTCGGCACGCGGACGATGATCGGGCTACCGATCGATATCTTCCCCAATCTCACGCGGCCTCGCGTGACCGTGATGACCGAGTGTCCCGGTCTCTCGCCGGAAGAAGTCGAAACGCTCGTCACGTTTCCGCTGGAAACGGCCTTTAACGGTGCGACCGGAGTGGAAGCGGTTCGCAGTTCGTCCGGGATCGGCCTGTCGGTGATCTATGTCGAATTCGGCTGGAATACGGACATCTACGTCGCGCGGCAAACGGTGAATGAACGGCTGGCGACCGTGGCGAGCCGGATGCCAGAAGGAGTCAAGCCGGAGCTTGCGCCGATCAGTTCCATCATGGGCCAGATCATGATGATCGGCATGTACAGCGAAGGGGGCAAGACGCCGCCGCTGGAAGTCCGCACGCTCGGCGATTGGGTCGTTCGACCGCGGTTGCTGACAATTCCCGGCGTGGCGCAAGTCATCACGATGGGGGGTGGGCGAAAGCAATTCCAGGTGCTGGTGAACCCCGAACAACTGACCGCGTTCGGAGTGACTTTGCAAGAGGTGGAATCCGCGCTTCGCGAAAGCAATGTCAATGCCACGGGCGGGTACGTCGAGCAGGGCTCGCTGGAATTTCTGGTCCGCGGCGTCGGACGCATTCAGTCGGTGGCCGATCTGGAAGAGTCGGTGGTGAAGCCGACAGCGGGTCGTGCCGTGCTGCTCCGCGACGTGGCCAAGATTCGAGAAGCTGCACAGATCAAACGCGGCGACAGCTCCGTCAACGGCCATCCTGCGGTCGTCTTAACGATCGCGAAACAGCCGCAAGGGGATACGAGGCATCTCACGGACGCCGTGATCGCGGCGGTCGAAGAGGTCAGGAAGGCGCTTCCCCCGGATATCGTCATTGAAACCGAAATCTACCAGCAGCGCGAGTTCATCGACCGGGGCATCGAGAACGTCCTGGAAGCGCTGCGTGATGGTGCGATTCTCGTGCTGATCATTCTGTTTATGTTCCTGCTCAACTTTCGGACGACCTTCATCACCCTGACGGCCATTCCGCTGTCCATCGTGTTGACGGGACTGTTCTTCTATTGGACCGGCATGTCGATCAACGTCATGACGTTGGGAGGACTAGCCGTGGCAATGGGCGAACTGGTCGACGATGCGATTGTGGATATCGAAAACGTCTTCCGGCGGCTGGGTCAAAACGCGGCCTTGCCCAAACCGCGGCCCGATCTGACCGTGATCTACGAAGCGAGCATCGAGGTCCGCAGCGCCATCGTCTATGGCACGATGCTGGTCATCCTCGTGTTCGTCCCCTTGTTCGCGTTGTCCGGTGTGCCGGGCCGGTTGTTTGCCCCACTGGGTGTGGCCTACATCGTGTCGATTCTGGCCTCCTTGCTGATCTCGCTCACCGTGACGCCGGTGTTGGGGAGCTTGCTGCTGTCGAGCAAATCCTCTCAATCTCACGGAACCAAAGACAGCCCGCTGTTACGGTTCTTGAAAGCACTCGCCACCCCCATCGTGCGCACCAGCATGCACCCGTGGGGATTGACGGCGATTCTGCTGGTGGTGGGAACGGCGATGGTGGGGAGCGGCATTCTGGTCACGCAACTCGGAACCGACTTCTTGCCGAGTTTCGATGAAGGGGCCGCGCAGGTCAACGTGGTCTTGCCGCCGGGCTCGTCGTTGGAAACCTCAAACCGTGCCAGCCAGATGGTCGACAACGCCTTTCGTCGTCACATGGTCGACAAGGAGCATCCGAATGGCCTCGTGCTGCATTGGGTTCGACGCAGCGGGCGTGCGGAACTCGACGAACATGCCGAGGGCGTGAACATCACGGAGTACATCGTCACATTCAACCCGCTGAGCGGTGTTTCGCGTGTGGATGCCTTGGCCACCCTCCGCCAAGAACTGGAGGAGATTCCGGGCATCGAGTATGAAGCCGAACAGCCCCTGGCGCACCTGATTAGTCACATGCTGTCCGGCGTCTCGGCGCAGATTGCCATCAAGCTCTATGGCGATGATCTCGATGTGCTGCGTCGCAAGGCCCAGGACATCAAATCGGCGATAGCCGGAGTCGAAGGCCTTGCTCCGCCGGTCGTCGAGCCGCAGCAATTGATTCCCCAACTGCGCATCGATCTGAACCGCGAGCAACTGGCCGCGTATGGATTGACGGCGGGATTCGTCAACGAATTCATCGAGACGGCCCTTAACGGCCGCGTGGTGTCGACGGTGTTGGAGGGGCAGCGGACCTTCGATCTCATGGTCCGGCTGGAGGACGAGTACCGCACCGACTTCGAACAGATTCAGCGATTGTCGATCAACCTGCCGCAGGGGGGACGGATTCCCCTCTCCACCGTGGCGCGGATTTATGAAGCGGGTGGCCCGAACACGATCAACCGCGAAAATGTTCGTCGTCGCATCACGATTCGCTGCAACACGACCGATCGCGATCTCGGCGGCGTCGTGGCCGATATCAAGCAGGCCATTGAGGCCAAAGTGACGTTGCCGGAAGGCTATTTCGTGCAATACGGCGGGCAATTCGAGGCCCAGCAGGAAGCCACACGCATGATCACACTGCTCAGTTTCGTATCGGTGGGCGGCATGTTTCTGGTGCTCTACACGCTGTTCCCCTCGGCCCGCATCGTGTTGCAAATCATGTTCGCACTCCCCACGGCCTTCGTCGGTGGCGCGATCGCCCTCTGGTTGACCGATCAGACGCTCACCATCGCCAGCTTGGTCGGCTTCATTTCGCTCGGCGGTATTGCCGCACGGAATGGCATTCTGCTCGTCTCTCACTACATGCACCTGATGCGCGAAGAAGGCGAAGGCTTCACCGCCGAAATGGTGCTCCGTGGCAGTTTGGAACGTCTCGCTCCCGTCTTAATGACCGCCCTCACCGCGGGAATCGGCCTCGTGCCGCTCGTCATCGGCGGCCATCAACCCGGTAAAGAAATTCTCTACCCGGTGGCCACTGTCATTCTTGGCGGCCTCATCACCTGCACCATCTGCGAGTATGTCGTCCACCCCGGTTTGTTCTTCCAATTCAGCGGACAGGACGCCAGCCGTCTGACCAGCCGAGAGGAAATTGAAGCGGAGGCGAGTCTCGCACCGGCTAAATCTCACGTTTAAGGGATTGCGATGGACGAAAAACGTCGCCGAGGCCGCCCCCCGACATATTCCGCGACCGATCGCCAGCACCTTGCCGAATTGATCCTGCAAGACGGAATTCGCGGGACATTGCGGATCATTGAGACCCCCATCTCACTCCCCACGCTATCAACAATCGCCCGTGAATTCGGCATTCCATTGCGACCAGGACGACGCGCTCAGCGAAAGGATTGACGAAGCGATCGTTGATTGCTGATCGAGAATGCAGTGGAAAGCCGGCGAATAGCCTGCGCGCAGGCGAAAGTTTCGCAGTCGGCCCTCGGCCGAAACCGCGTGGCGATTCAGCGGCCTCGTTGCCACTCAGCCGAGGCTGCCGCGAGATGACGATGTCTCACTGCGAGGTTGACAGGGTTCCAAGGGGGATCTGAGGAATGAAAAACACATGATATCAACCAACTCGTCGATACCGTCGACGATTTCACGGGATCTCAATGCCAGCCTGGTGGTTTTTTTTGTGGCGCTCCCCTTGTGTCTGGGAGTTGCGTTGGCGTCGGGAGCCCCCTTGCTGTCGGGAGTATTGGCCGGCATCGTCGGCGGCATTCTGGTGGGAATGGTCAGCCAGTCGCATACGAGTGTGAGCGGACCGTCAGCCTCGTCGGTCGCGATCGTGGCGGCCCTGATCGCCTCGCTCGGATTCCCGACTTTTCTGATGGCCGTCATCATTGCTGGCGTGATTCAAATTCTTTTGGGCATCGCGCGGGCTGGATTTATTGCGGATTTCATCCCCACGAGCGTTATTAAGGGACTGCTGACGGCGATCGGCGTGCTCCTGATCCTGAAGCAGATTCCCCATCTGCTGGGCCACGATGCGGATCCGGAAGGAGACATGGCCTTTCAACAACCCGATCACGCGAATACGTTCAGCGAACTCGGACACATGTTGGGGCATATCCATCCCGGCGCGACCGTCATCGGTCTCGGGTCGATCGCTCTACTGGTCTGCTGGGCCTGCATCAAGCCGCTGAAGAAATCGGTGATTCCCGCCCCGTTGGTCGTGGTGCTGTTCGGAGTGGCGAGCAGTTTGGTCTTCCGGCGAATCGGCGGGGGATGGGAAGTCGAGCCCAAGAACTTCGTGCAGGTGCCGATTGCGGCCGACGTGGCTGGATTTTTGGCATTGATGCAGTGGCCCGATTTCTCGCAGTGGTCCAATCCGGCTGTTTATACTGCCGGCCTGACCATCGCCGCAGTGGCTTCACTGGAGACGCTGCTGAACCTGGAAGCGATTGACAAGATCGACCCACAGCAGCGCGTGTCTCCCCCCAGCCGCGAACTCGTCGCCCAGGGTCTTGGAAATGTGATGTCTGGTTTGATTGGCGGCATCCCGATCACGTCGGTTATCGTCCGCAGTTCGGTCAACATCAATGCCGGCGGACAGACGAAACTGGCGGCGATCGTGCATGGTGTTCTGCTGGCCGTCAGCGTCATGCTCCTTCCGCTGTGGCTGAATATGATCCCGTTGTCTTGCCTGGCGGCAATTCTGCTCGTCACCGGCGTGAAGCTCGCTAGCCCCGCGCTGGTCCGACAGATGTGGATGGAGGGCCGGTACCAGTTCGTGCCGTTCGCGCTCACCGTGGCGGCCATCGTCCTGACCGACCTGTTGATTGGAATCCTGATCGGGCTCGCAGTGAGCACGAGCTTCATTCTGAACAGTAACTTTCGCCGGCCGATCCGCCGATTCGTGGAGAAGCACCTGGGAGGCGACGTATTGCACATCGAACTCGCGAATCAAGTCAGCTTTTTGAATCGAGCGGCGCTCTTGAAAGTCTTGGATGCGGTGCCTCGCGGGGGACAAGTGTTGCTTGACGCGCAGAACACCGACTACATCGATCCGGACGTGTTGGACCTGCTCCACGATTTCAATGAAAAGACGGCACCGGCACGCGGTCTCAAGGTGAGCTTACTGGGGTTCCGCAGCAAATATCAGCTCCAGGATCGAACGCAATACGTGGACTACTCCACGCGTGAACTCCAAAGCCAGCTCACGCCCCGGCAGGTCCTCCAGATCCTCAAAGACGGCCACGAACGGTTTCGTACGGGCCAGCGCCTCACACGCGACTTCGGACGTCAGATCCGTGCCACGTCCGCCGGTCAGCATCCATTGGCCGTCGTCCTGAGTTGCATCGACTCGCGAGCGCCGACCGAACTGATTCTCGACCTGGGAGTAGGGGACATCTTCAGTATCCGCATCGCGGGAAACATCATCAGTCGCGAGGTTGTGGGCAGCATGGAATATGCCTGCGCCGTCGCCGGCGCGAAGTTGATTCTCGTCATGGGACACACGCGATGCGGGGCGGTGACCGCGGCGATCGAACTGGGCTGCTCAGCGAAATCCGCGGTTCAGGCCACCGGCTGTCAACATCTTGAGCCGATTGTGAATGTGATTCAACAATCGATTGCACCGCTCGGTTGCCAGGATTTCGGACAATTGTCGGCCACTGAGAAGGAAGCCTTCGTGACTGCCGTGGCTCGCGCCAATGTCTCCCGCGTCGCAGAAATGGTGCTGGGGCAAAGCCAGATGCTCAGCAACCTGCACCGGGATGGACGAGTCGCGATCATCGGTGCGATTTACGACATCGTCACCGGAAATCTCGACTTCATCCCGCATGCGGATGCGTGCGTGGCCTAAATGCTCAAACTGAGCGTTTTTGAATTTGGGACTGGTCTTGTCGGGAAAGGGAGAACCTCGTAACAGCGGCGGTGGAAGCAGGTCCGCGGGGCCGCCACGAGGTTGGGTGATGGTTGCATGGCGATTGCCGCGGGTAATTCAAGAGGTGATTTCGCAGGCGGCGGTGCGGTTGACCCGTCCGCAGCGGGGGCAGTTGACCGTGGTCTTGACCGCGTTGCTGATTGGTGTCGGCGCGAAGCTGAAACATCTGCCCGGTGTTGTGAAGACGAGTCGGCACCGTACGATGTTGGCATCAGCGTGAACGATCAATCAGTCTCGCTCGATGCGAATGCGCAGCAACTTGACGGAGTTCAGAAACACCAGCACGTCCGGCCCCAAGTGAAGAATGGCCGCCTGAATGGGGCCAATCCAACCCAACAACGCCGCTGTAATGCCGCACAGGTGAACCACTCCGACACCGACGAAAAGATTTTCTTGAATCGTCCGGTAAGCTCGTCGCGCGATGGCGCGGGCCGTAACAATTTTAGCCAAGTCGTCGGTCATCAGGGCCACATCGGCGGCTTCGAGCGCCGCTTGCGTGCCGCCGCCACCCATTGCAATGCCGATATCCGCGCGGGCCAGCGCAGGCGCGTCGTTGATGCCGTCGCCAATCATCGCCACGCGATGCCCTTGCTGTTGCAGCTCGGCAATGGCCGCGACTTTGTCTTCGGGCAGCAATTCCGAACGGACTTCATCCACGCCCAAGGTGGAGGCGACGGCCTGGGCTGTTGCAGCGTTATCACCGGTCAGCATTATGATCCGCTTCACCCCGGTGGCCTTCAATTTTGTCAGTGCCTCTCGTGCCCCCGGTCGCAGCGTATCCGCAATAAAAATGACGCCTGCCAATTGACCGTCCACCGCAACATGGACCGGGGTTTCAGCACCGGATTCGGCAGCATCAGGAAACGCGATGCCACTCTCTCGCAATAACGCCGGGTTCCCGACCAACACGGCCTTTCCTGCGACGGTGGCCTTCGCGCCGCGTCCGCGCAATTGTTCGTAGGCTTCCGGTTCTGGCACGGCCACGTTTTGCTTGGCGGCATAAGCCACGACCGCTTTCGCCAGTGGATGTGCCGAACGCCGGTCGGCGGCGGCCGCGAGGCGTATCAATTCGATTTCGGGGAATCCAGGATTACGCGACTCGACCCGCACGACTTCGGGTTTGTTGGCTGTCAACGTGCCAGTCTTATCGAAGACCATTACGTCCACCTTGGCCAGTGATTCCAGATAGAGACCGCCTTTCACCAAGATGCCACTGCGCGCCGCACGGGCAATGGCGGCGATCATGACGAGGGGCGTCGCCAGTCCCAGTTCGGCGGGTGAGGTGAAAATCATGAGCGTGACGATGGTGCGTACGTCGCGTGTGACGAAATAAACCACGGCGAGAAAGGCGAAGACGATCGGAATGAGCCACGCCGCCACTTTGTCGGCGAGCTTTTGCACCGGGGCCTGCTCGGCTTCGGCTCCTTCGACGAGCGCGATGATCCGTGCGAAGGTGGTATCCCCGCCGATTTTCTCGGTGATAATGTCCAGTGCGCCCGCTTCGACAACGGTCCCGGCGAAGACGAGATCGCCCGCGGTTTTTTCTTTGGGCAGACTTTCGCCAGTGATTGGCGCTTCATCAACCGAAGCTGTGCCGTCGGCGATTCTGCCATCGACGGGAATCTTTTCTCCGGCCCGGACCAGCACCACGTCCCCCGCCCTCAACTCGGCGATGGGAATGGCTCGCTCCCCTTCAGCGCTGCGCATCAGGGCAACCTGCGGAACTGAACCAATCAGCGACTTGATGGAAGCGCGAGCACGATCGGTGTTCAACTCAGCGATGAACTCGGCGATGAGGATAATCACCATCAGCACCGCGCCGGCGACGGTTTCACCACCGAGCACCGCGACGAGGGTCGCCACGGTCACGAAAATCTCCGTACCGATTTTGTGCTCGTGGATGAGGTCGAGCAGTCCGGTTTTGACGAGCGGATACAAGCCGATAGCGACCGCCACCCACAGGATTTGCTCCGGCACCAACTGCTGCCAATAGAGCAACGCAATCAGCCCGGTGAGCAGGATGCGTCCGACTTCAATCCAACGCTCGCGCGTCATCAAAGAGGATCGGCTCGGGGCTGCCGAATCCGGGGAATTCGCCACTCCTCTTGTGCCGACGACGGTGTGATCCATCTTTGTGTCCCTTGAGACGCCGCATCATTTTCACGGCCTGTGGAAATGCGGAATCTCCGCCAGATGAAAAGCAGATCATCAACTGGTGGAGATCGACCGCAACTTGCGAGAGTGCCCTGCGGGTCGCGCTATTTGGCTGCGGGGGTGTCGTGCGGTTCCTCCTTGAAGTCGCCGACGTAGGGTGTGCCCTCGACTTCGCCGCTGATGCTGCCCGCGAACTCTTGGACCTTGCCCAAACTTTCGTGCTTGCCCACGAACCGCGATGCCTTGCCGTCCGCTTCGCCTTCCTGCGGCGCGGCGACGAGATCAACCTGGAACTTCGGGGCGTTGATGCTCAGCAGGATTTTTTCGGCCTTGATCGGCGCGGCGGTCTTTTCGTCGTCGCCCAGGACGTAGACGGTCGCCTCTTGTTTGTCATGGTCCACGGTGAACTCGACGTGATATTTGCCGCCGCCCCAGTCGGCAACTGCGCCTTCGTGCGGACCCTCTCCGTGGGCGGCGTGTTTGGTGGCGTCCTTCGGCGCGGTGATTGGCTGAGTCACCGGAGTAATGGGCTTGGGTGCGGGTGGCGCTGGAGCGGGGCAGCCCACAATAAACGCTGTGGACGCGACGAGGGTCAGCGAGGCCAAGGGAGCGAGATTCTTCTTCATGCGATGTCCTTTACAAAAACGGTCCGTGTTCATACCACAGCGGATGAACGGTTCGATCTGCGGTTTCCGGCGACGCGCCGGTGTTTCCGCGAGTTGCCAAGCGTTGTTTCAGTGCAATCCATGCTCCGCATTCTCCTCCGATTCGTCTTGGTGGACCAGTCGCACGGCGTCCTTGCCGCTGAACTTCCAGAACAGGCCGGGGTGGATTAGGAATTCGCAGAACGTCGAGGTCACGAGTCCCCCGAGAATCACCGTGGCCACAGGGTACAAAATCTCTCGCCCCGGCTCTTGTCCTCCGAGGACGAGCGGCACAAGGCCGATGCCAGCCGTGAGGGCTGTCATCAATACGGGCGCGAGCCGCTCCAGACTGCCGCGCACGACCATCTCCTGCGTGAAGGCTTCATCCTCTTCCTTCATCAAGTGGAAGTAGTGTGTGACGAGCAGAATGCCATTGCGAACCGCGATGCCGCCGAGCGAGATGAAGCCCACCAGGCTGGCGACGGTCAGCGATTGTTGGGTGATGACCAGCGCCAGCACGCCGCCGATGAACGCGGTCGGTAAGGCGTTGAGGATTTGCAGCACGATCCGAATCGACGGATACAGAATCATCAGCACGACAAACATGCCGACAACCGAGATCGCCGCCAGCGTGACGATCAGCGTTGTCGCTCGCTGCTGGCTCTCGAACTGGCCGCCGTATTCGATGAAGTAGCCTTCCGGCAGCGTGACCTCGCGACCGACTCGCTGCTGGATTTCCGCGACGGCACTGGCGAGGTCGCGGTCCTGTGTGTTGCAGCGGATCACGATGCGGCGACGGGCGTTCTCCCGGTTGATCGCATTGGGGCCGGTTCCCTCGCCGATGTCGGCCAGATTGCGTAGTTCGATCTGGCCGCGATTGTTCGGCAGGTCGATTCGCAGCCGACCGAGATTGGCGTAATCGGTGCGATAGTTCTCTTCCAGCCGCACGAGCAGGTCGAACCGTCTCTGGCCTTCCAGCACTTGCGAGACGACCTCGCCCTGCAAAGCCGTTTGCAGGATTTGAGCGACGTAGGCTCGCGTGAGTCCGTAGAACGCCAAGTCGTCCGACCGCAGCCGAATGTGCAATTCTTCGGTCTGACGGATCGCCTCAACGACTGGCGGAGTAACGCCAGGAACACTCTGGACGGTGGCTTTCACTCGCTCGGACAACTGTTGCAACGTGTCTAAGTCATCGCCGTGAATCTTGATGGCAATCTGCGCGTATACGCCGGAGACCATGTGACTGATGAGATGTGCCAACGGCTGTTCGACTTCAATATCCACGCCCGGCACTTCGTCGCGCAGCTCCGCCAAGATTTGCTTGAGAATGTCCTCTCGATGCCGGCCGCTGTCCGGGTTCATGCTCAGGATGTACTCGCTGGCGCTGACGGCCATGGCGTGCTCGTCCATCTCGGCGCGGCCCGTGCGACGGACGAAAAAGAGGATTTCTCCCTTGGGGTTCTGCTCGGATTTTTGCAGATTCCGGAACTTGGCGTCGATGGCTTTGGCCGTTTGATTGGACGCTTGCAGCGACGAACCCGGTGGCATCGTTACGTTGACCTGGATGCTCCCCTCGTCGAATTGCGGCAGGAAGTTTCGGCCCAGGTGCGCCATTTCCCAACCGGCGAAACCGACCAGCAACCAGGTCAACACGAGCAGCCAACCTGGCCGAGCCATGCTGAGGCGGACCAGGTAACCGGCCCCCCACTTCAAGAACCGCAGCAGCGGCCCGTCGTGCTCGGCGTGAGTCGCCTTGGACTGCGGCAGCAAGTAGTACGACAGCACCGGAGTTACCGTCAGCGACACGATCAGCGACGCCAGAATTGATACGATGTAAGCCACGCCCAGCGGGGCAAATAGTCGGCCCTCGACGCCGGAGAGTGCGAACAGCGGCAGGAACACGAGGATGACGACCGCCGTGCCGAAGACGATGGCGCTGCGGATTTCCTTGCTGGCTTCATAGACGACAAGCAACGCCGGCTTCGGAGTGGCGAGAGCGTTGTTCTCTTTGAGACGGCGGAAGATGTTCTCGACATCGACGATGGCGTCGTCCACCAACTCGCCCATCGCGACGGCGATGCCACCCAGCGTCATGACGTTGATCGAGAGTTGTGCCCCGGTCAGATATCCGATGATGCGAAACGCAAGCGTCGTGATGACCAGCGACAGCGGGATCGCCGTCAGCGTGATGAACGTCGTGCGGAAGTTGAGCAGAAACAGGAACAGAATAATTAGCACCAGCACGGCCCCGATTACCAGCGCCTCGCCGACGTTGAAGATGCCCCGATCGATGAAATTCTTAAGCCGGAACAGTTGCGAGTTGATGACGATGTCGGCGGGCAGCGAGGCTTCCGCTTCCTGTAATGCCGCTTCGACCCGATCCGTCAGCGAACGAGTATCGACGTGCGGTTGCTTGACCAGCGTGAAGACCACGCCGGGCTGACCGTTGACGCTGCCGTCGCCCCGTTTGAATTGCGGTCCTTCGACGACCTGTGCTACCTGGCTCAGCACGACGGAGCGAGTCTCGTTGGCCTTGATCGGGATCTTCCGCAGGTCTTCCAGCACCAGTCGCGAGTCTGGTCCGAGCCGACCCAGCACGCGAATGGGGCGCTCGGTTTCGCCCGTCACGGCGAAGCCGCCGCTGGTGTTGATGTTGCTTTCCTTCAGGGCCTGCTCGACTTCCTGCAACGTCACGTCGTATTCCAACAACGCGGCCGGATCAATGAGTACTTGGTACTGCTTGCGGTCGCCGCCTTGAATGAAGACTTCCGCGACACCGGTGACCTTCAGCAATCGCGGCCGAATCACCCAATCGGCAATCGTCCGCAATGCCATCTGCTGGGAGGCCGCCGTGGGGAACAGAACTTCGTGCGGCTGCCCCGCGATCGTTAGCGTGGCTCGGCGTTCTTCAACACCTTCCGCCCACTGAATATTATCCGTCTTAACAGGCTCCCAAGAATCGACTCGGTGCCGATCCACTGGCCGCCAGACGGAGACCTGCCGCGACTTGTCGCTCGATGGAACCAACTCCGCGAGGAAACCGGTTTTGCCAACGGGCATCAACTCACCCCCACTTGGCCCCGGCTGACGATAGATCCCGGCGATCACAATCTGGCCCATGATCGAAGACGGCGGCGTCATCTGCGGGCGAATCCCTTCGGGCAACACGCCCGCCAGAGTGCCGAGTCGTTCCTGAACCGTTTGCCGAGCGGCTCGAATCTCCGTGGTCCAGTCAAACTCGATGTAGACCACATTCAAGCTCGCGGTCGTTTGGCTCCGCACCGCCTGGACGCCGCTGGCTCCCAACAGCGCGATCTCGATGGGCTGTGTGACCATCGTCTCGACCTCCTCGGTGGCGAGGCCGGGACACTCAGTGATGATGATGACGCGCGGCCGGTCGAGGTCGGGAAACACATCGATCGGCAGTGTCGTTGCCAGATAGGAGCCGTAGACCAGTAAGGCCAGACTCATCACGACCACAAGCATGCGGTAGCGAAGCGCAAAACGGATGACAGCATTGAACATCGTGGCCTTCCTTAGTGCGGAGCGTGGCTTGTGCCGTCGGCGTGAACGTGCACGTCGGCCTGGATGCCACTGGCGGCTTGGGCTTTGAGCACGCGATTGAGCGAGGCCGCTCCGTTCTGAGCGAGATACAAACCGGGCGTGATGCTGCCATCGTTGGCCAGCACGATGTTCAATCGGTCTTCGTGCAGGACATGCACGGCGATGCGATTGAAGAGGTCGCCGTTCTGGCGAAAGACATACGCTTCCGGCCCTTCGCGGACGATGGCGGTGGAGGGCAGCACAAGCACGTCTTTCAGTTCTTCAACTGGGACATGCAACCGCACCCGTTGTCCCGGTCGAAACCGCCACACCACGAACGTCTGGCCGTTCTTCTCGTAGCCTCGCGATTGGTTCGTCAGCGGGATGAAGAAATCGAGCGTGCGGCTGACGGGGTCGATCGCATTCGCGAGATGCCGAATCTGAAAGGGCTGATCCAGCGAGGGCCATTGCTCGCGGTTGTCTTCGGCGAACTCGACCTGAACCGGCCAACCGTTCTGTGCCGCCTGTTCCAGGAACGGGGCTTCCTGCTTGAAGGCGTGCCCTTCGAGGTAGAGCGAATGATGGTTGGACAGCACCGACAGCAATTGTCCGGCTTGCACTTGCTGGCCGAGATCGACCTTGAGTTCCTGCACTTCGTAGGCTAGCCCTTCAACGCGATTGTCGATCAGTTGAAATCCCGCTTGTTGGATTTCCGCTGCGCGTTTCACCTCAGCGACAGGTGGTGGCGCAACGACTTCGATTGTTGAAACAAAAGTCCCTTCACTGACGCCCTCGATTTGTTCTGGCAGGAGTCCTCGCGTCAGCAGGTCTTGGCGGTACGCCTGAATGGCGGCCGTCTGCCGACGCAGTTGGTTGTCGACTTCGATGAGTCGGACTTCCGGGATCGCACCGCTTTTGGCCGGACCCTCCAGACGGACCCGCTGCTCTTTGAGTAGCAGCGTCTCGCGAGTGGCTTTGAACAGTTCCGATTGCGTGTTCTGAAGGTACTCACTGAATAGCCGCAGCGTGAAGAGTCGGTCGCCGGGCTTCACCGTGTCGCCGGGGAAGGCATGGACTTGGACGATGGCCCCCACTGCGGGAGCCGTCACGCCTCGGTCGGAACGGCCGGGACGATCCACAATCGCACCGGGAACTTGAATCGTCCGCCAATACGTTTGCGGTTTCGCCGCTCTCGCTACTAGCCCCAGGTTCTGGCGAGCCTGGGGACTGAGCTTGAGCACCGTCGCTTCCCGAATCGGTGCAGGAGCGTCCTCAGGGGCCTTCACCGGTGTCGTGCGCGAGGCGATCCAAACCATCCAACGATCGCGCGTGAAAAACGCGGCGGCACCAAGTCCCGCCACGACGGCCACGGTGCACAAGATTCGGAGTATTCGCGGAGTCAGCATCATGTCACCTCTGTAGGAAGCGCGCTTCAAGATTCGTTCAAACCTCGCTCCGAGGCGGAGGCCGCAAGGCAGTCACATCTGGACGGACACCGACCACTTCTGCGTACACTCTCACCCCGCGAACGAGGCGTTTCTCTCAACCGGATGTCGACGTGTGAATCTCACCGCGCAGTCGCCAAGCGGAAACACTCCGTGCGAATTGCAGCCCGGATGAAATCAGCCGATAAGTGCAGTTGGTCGGTTTTGAACTCGACCGACATGGAAAGCAGCACCTGAAACGCGGGCATCAGAAAGCCAGCCGAAGCAGGTCGTCTGTAGACACCGCGACGCTTGCGGCTGCATTCGAAACAGCACTCGCCCTAACGTGCGAAGCCTGTGGCTTCGCGTCGGTGCGAACCGCCGATTTAGATGCGCAGAAGGTGCGGCAGAAGATTCTGAAGTGTGCTGGCTCGACTGCCCGGTGGTCCAGCGGAGCGGTATGGAACCAGGCACGGAAGACGAAGTTGATTCCCACCATCGATATTGGTCGAAAACCAGCAGGCGTCAGTGGGCGCTGGAACTTGAATCCGACCCACAGTTGCCGTGGGAGTCTCGCCAACAAGGTAAACGGTGTCTTGATCGTGCTCTAACGGGACGGACCCTGGATCGATTGGGAGCGGCGTGGCGGGCAAGTGGCCTTCTCGACGCGATTCATCGTGGCCGTGCGAATGCCGTTGATTCGAGTGATGGCGATCACCGGCATGTGAATGCGAGTGCCCCGGAACATGCACATGGGGACGATTCGCATGATCGGCAGATTGGGTCCGACCATCGTGCGCATGGCAATGAGGAACCGCTGCCCCTCGAAGGAGCAGTTGAACGATCACCAAAATCGCAATCACAAATCGCATGCGCACATTACTCCAGTCAGGATTGTACGACGCAAATGGACCTTCGGCAATGCGTTCAGCACAATCGAAGCACGAACAGCAAAACGTGGGCGGTGAAACCGTTTGTGTCTTCATTCCCAACCCCCCTTCCGCCTTCGAATCCCCCGGTGGCTATCGACGGCATCGGCTGTCAACATCTTGGGCCGATTGTGGATGTGATTCAACAATCGATTGCACCGCTCGATTGCCAGGATTTGGGATAAATGTCGGCCACTGAGAAGGAAGCCTTTGTGACTGCCGTGGCTCGCGCCAATGTCTCCCACGTCACAGAAATGGTGCCGGGGCAAAGCCAGACGCTCAGCAACCTGCACCGGGATGGATGAGTCTCGATCATCGGTGCGATTTTACGACATCGTCACAGGTGATCTCGACTTCATCACGCATGCGGATGCGTCTCTCACCTAGCACGCTGTGGATGTCACCGGATGGCCGAATCAATCAGTTACCTGCCACGACAATCCTGTCGTCCGATAGACGACGCGCAAGATCGATTTGACAGGCTGTAGCTGCTGTTTTGTCCGGTCATGGCGTCGATCCGATCGGCGTTGAACTCGAATGCATCAAGTCCTCTGGGGCAATTCGGGCGGACTGATTGATAAGTTCGGCTCGGGCAGCGTTGGTTCCCGCTTGACCGCGGCCGAGTGAATCTCCAGCACGGTGGACGGAGGTGGTATTTGTGCATCGCGTGGAATGGGCTTTGCGTGTGATGTCTCTCGCTACCCACGTCCTATCGGAGTTTGGGCGGCGGATTGAGAACACGTTCACGGAAGGTGGAATCATGCAGGGTCTACGTTTGGGTGTTGCCGCGACACTTGCCATCGGATGGCTGGTGACAGCGACGCATGTCGGTCTTGCGGAAGACGATCACCAACACCGTCGCCGGGGAGTGGCCAAACACCGCATTGGGATTCAGATTTACAGCCCGATGGGAGTTCGTGTGACTGACCATCAAGATCAGTATCGATACGTCGTCCCGGCGACCGGGCGATACGGCGCGTTCTACTCGCATGACAATGCGAACTACTACACGCCGCCAGTGGCGCGCGTCATTGGACAGCAGGCACCGCCCGTCCCCTTTGCTTTAGGCACATTTCTTGCGTAATTCGTTGTCGATTCGCTGAGATCTCGTCGGGTTTGTAATTTCTGCCAGGATGGATTCCCGCTGGCTGTGAGCACTGTGGAATTTCTTGCAACAAGAGGTTGGGTTGTCTTCCCGGTCCGTGCCATTCGTTTTTGAGGGCGAGGGCCGGGTTAAGGATGAATAACCCCAATGCAGAATGTGTCCTCGCGCGAAAGCGTTCCGCTGGCGGATTCGCAGAGTCGGAGTTTTGGCGAAACGCATTTTGAAAAAGCGGAATTGGGAGATCGGCGGCGAACGAGACGACTCATCCGTGTGGCCGATGCTTTGGTGCGCCACCCCGGTGGATCACTCCCGGAAAAGTTGCGAAATCCCGGTGAACTGGACGGTCTCTATCATCTGCTGAAAAGCCCGACCGTGACACACGAAGCGATTCTCGCGCCGCATCGCGGCCTGACGTTACAGAAGGTCGCAGCGCAGGATGGTCCCGTGCTCATTCTGCATGACACTACGGAGCTGGATTACACCACTCGTGAATCGCTTGAGGATGTTGGTCCGATCGGTAACGGCTCGCGCAAGGGCTGGCTGTGCCATAACTCATTGGCAGTGAGTTTCCCGCACCGCGAAGTCCTGGGGCTGGCCAGTCAGATTCTGCATCGGCGCGCCGCCGCTCCCGCGCAGGAATCGATGAAATCCCGACGCGAACGTACCACTCGTGAGAGCCGCTTGTGGCTGGAAGGAACCAAAGCCCTCCCTGCCAGTCGCCAACTGGTCGATGTCTGCGATCGTGGCGCGGACACCTTTGAATTCCTCGAACACGAGGTCCACAGCGGTCGAACGTTCGTCATTCGTTCCGCCTACAATCGGGGAGCCGTTCCCAAACACGGGTCGACGATGCGACGCGGATTGCTCCATGACCTGGTCCGAGAAGCCCCCGCGTTGGGGCAATGGACGCTGAGCGTTCCTGCCGCCCGGCTCGTCAAGAAGCCGAGACAAACGGGCCAGGACAAAATCATCCATCGCCCGAAGCATGACGCCGTCGTGCAAGTCGCGGCGCTCCCGGTCGAGATTTGTTTACCCTGCGACAAGTCCGGCGATTATGGAACCGAAGCGCTGCAACTCTGGATCGTGCGCGTCTGGGAAGGACAGCCGCCTCTCGGCGCAGAACCCATGGAATGGCTGCTGCTGACGAATCATCCGGTGGAGTCCTTCCAGGCCGCTTGGGATGTCGTGGGTTGGTATGAATGTCGCTGGATCATTGAAGAGTATCACAAGGCTCAAAAGACCGGTTGCGGCATCGAAAATCCTCAGTTCACCACATCAGGCCGACTCCACGCGATGATTGCGCTGCTCAGCGTGGTCGCCTTATCGCTGTTGAATCTCCGTGAGTTGAGCCGTCGCGCCGAAGCGAAAACACGGCTGGCCACGGACATTATCGCCGAAGACTACGTCTGTCTGCTGAGCCTCTGGCGTCGAGGTCGAGCCATTCCGCAATGGTCAATCCACGACTTCTGCATGGCTCTGGCTCGACTCGGCGGCCATCTCAACCGCAAACACGTTCACGACCCCGGCTGGATCGTCCTCTGGCGTGGTTGGACGCAATTGCAACTCATGATGGAAGGAGCCAACGCCGTCAGAAAAATGAAGAAATGTGCCTAAAGCAAAGCCCGTCCCACGGCCCGAGCCTGTTAAATTCGGCGGCTTCCAGAAGCACGAAGAGCTTGCCGAGCGCTTGGAAATGCTGGCAAATCAGCTTTGTCTCGACCTCCATGCCAACTATCAGGATAATCCCGAGTTCGATGAAGTCTACGGCACGGCGTACAAGCTGCTGCAAGCGGCCAAGTACGTTCATGGTAAAGAGCATGCGGGCGATAAAGCTGCCATCCAGCGGTCGGTGAACAGCATTGACGAAGCGTTCCATCATGTGCAGAGGGACATTCGCGACTGGCGAAGCGCGAATCGCCGTCAAGTGGGACAGATGAACTTGGCCGCGAAGACCGAGGAGTTTGAAGCGGTTCTTCACCACCTGATGTTTGAAATTGGGGTCAAACCGTCTCACGACGAACCGGGCGACGAAGCCTCGATTCCTGATCCAGCCGCTCCGCGTGAAGAAGCCCCGCCGCCGAGTCAGCCATAATACTCCTTCCACGGACGTTGCGCAGGCAACAACCACAGAGCGCTTCAACCAAGCAAGGGGGTGAGAAACGGATCCCGTTCTCGCCCCCTTTTGTTTTGGAGAGTAACGGGGCAAAACGAAGTTCGGATTTTTCAGTTGAGCGTTCGCGATGATTTGGTCGGCAGTGATGCACCCATGGGAACCGTGGTCACCAGAGCGACAGGCTTGTGGAAATCGATCGGAGCCGGCAACGCCCCGACCGATACTCTATCAATGTCGATCTCAATGGAGATCCCTAAATGTGCTGGGCAACGGTCACATGCTTTGGCTTGAAACTTGATCGCCAACAATTCTCGTATTTCAGGGGGAACATGACCATATTCATGGGGCTGTACGAGATAGATTGCCGTTTGAGTTTTCCGGTGTAAGTACAAATGCAGCATAGTGTTCTGGGATGTCCAATGTAAAACGAGAAAGCGGAAGGATCGCTGATAGCTAAAAAAAACGGGGTGCTCCGGAGGTTTACCCCCGGAGACCCCGCCTGTTTGCGGTTCACAAAGTCTGCACTTTGCAGTTTGTGAACTCACGCAGCGTTTTCCTCTTCATGATCTTGGTCGGTAACCACCGGTGGAAGGGGACCGTCCGTGGGTGTCGTTGAGGTCCGTTCGTGGGCAAGCTTCCTGGCTTTCGAGATCCAGGGCTGCGATTTGCCAAAATGCTCCTGGGCCGCCTTCATCGTTGTCCCCGGCTGGCTGAAGAACGCCACGACCGCATCGGCGTTGTCGCGGGGCCAGTAGGCCCGAGTCGGGACTGAAATGCCCTTTCCAAAGGCGTGGAGATCATGTTGCTCCTGAGCGTGTCGTAACGCCTGACGAATCGTCGGGATGGTTTTGCCGAAGTGCTTGGCGGTCTTCGCCATCGTCGCATTCGTTTTCAGCCGGAACTCAGCCACTTCCCTGGCATGTTCCTCCGCCCACGACAGCCGCGGCGGGACATGAAAGACATCGTCCGTAAACCACTCCGGCCCCAGCCCGGCAAAGCGCGCCGGATCGACGGCGAAATCATTGGCCGCGTCGATGACTTCCTGATCCTCGTGAAAGTCGGGATCCACATTTCTCCTGGTGCGGCGACGGCGTCCCGGCGCTCTGGTCACCGGTTCGGACTCGGCACCGTCTTGTTGCCCTTCATTCCCAACGACGCCAAGCTGCTCTGGATTTCCAAGCGCCCCCAATTGGCAAAGTCGGACCACAACTTTCCCGTCAGCATCGCAATAGATGCCCGCGATGTGCTGGGCGAGGATGAGATTGGTGGCAGAGGCATTCTCAGCCGCCAGAATCTCACTGAGATTCGCGAGGCGCTCCGCGACGGCCCCGGAATCCACGGCCGTCTGGTTCCTTGTCGCAGATAACTGGAGCGCGGCCACTCGGATGTCGAGGGCCGTCATCCGCTCCATTGCCTGCCCCATGTCCGTTTCCAGGGCACAGCGAACAGTTGCAGACAGGCTGGGATTGCTCAACGAGACCCTCCACCCCTGGCACTGTCGTTCCAGTTGCGACCGTTCCGCCTGCAGGGAGACCTCAAGGGTGGACGCATCTGGCAAACCCTCCCTCAGCTTCTTCTGAACCTGTTCCAGAAACTCTCGGAACGCTGGTGAGGCGAGAATTCGCTGCTGAGTTTCCATTTGTTATCTCCCAGACAAGAATGCGCCAAGGAAGTCGGGGCCGCGCCAGGGCGCGGCCCCGTCTTGAAGTCCGATTTACGCCGTCCGCTTTAGAAACAGCCGCTGACAAATCAGTTCCATGACCGTTTCCCGAAGCCAGTCCTCCGGAATCCGACGGGTGTTGGGACATGCGCCGGATAAGGCGGCCGGGCAGACATACGCCACATAACGGCGCTCGTGCCCGTCGACCGTCAGGTAGACCGAACTCGACGAGGCGACCATCGCGCGGCCGCAGGCATCGCACATCACGAGTCCGGAGAGCGGATACGTGAGGGCCACGCCGCGCAAGCGCGGGCAGGCGCTCCCGTCTTCAGCAGTCGCCGCGTGCTCCAGCGCTGCCTGATGACGGCGCCGCCGTTCGGCCCGATGCGCTTGCGCTTCTTCCCACAACGGGCGGGGGACCAGCGGCTCACAGAAGTTAGGGTTTCGCTCCCACTCCTCTTCAGGGTTTGGCTGTACGACCCGAACATCATCTTCGATTCCGGTGCAGTTCTTTCCCCAGACCATCTCTCCAAAGTAGAGTTCGGAATCGAGCATGTAGTCGATCGACGATACGACGAACGGCTTCAGCGCGTCCGAAATATCGGGATCCGCATTCAGCGCTTTGCAGATCCGAATCGCGCCCCACTTTTTCTTGGCGGCCAGTTCAAAGATCCGCAGCACGAGGGGGCGCAATTCCTCGACGGGCACGAGGAGGCGGTAGTCGATTTCTTCAATGCCATGGCAGATGATCATCACGTTCTTGAGGCGAAAACCGAATGGCACCGGTCCGCCCGGCCAATGGCCGAGGCGAATCGCATCCTTTTTGCCGCGGACCACATTATGCGCTTTCACGCGGCCCTCTTCCGTGGCCCGGATCGATTCCACCATCGTGAGGGCTTGCCCCGAGACGCTGGTGGGATCCTGGAATTGACTATCGGCGGTCAGCACCAACACCCCCGCCCGCGAGAGCTTGCGGCGGATCTCGGCGTTGTCATCGCCGCGGGACAGACGTTCGAAGGTGTCAACCAGCACCAGCTGCGCTTTGACGGCTCCACATCGCAGATCGCGCATCATCTTCAGAAATTGGGGCCGCTTGCGTTTGTAACGTCCGGACTTGCCATCGTCGCGGTAGATCATGACGATGGTCCACGGCAATTTCAGGCGATTGATGAGTTCCTTGATCGTCGCGATCTGCTGATCGGGAGACCGGGGGTTTTGGTGGTCCGTCGACATCCGCACGTAGATCACGACGTGGCACTTGCGATTGGGCTCGAACCTGTTTCTGAGCATCGTCTTGCCTCCTTCAGGATGGTTCTCCATCGGCCAGAATCGCTCTCGCAATCTGCTGTGCGAGATACTCGATCAGCCGCTGGCGACGCCGTTGACGGACGAGGACCGCGAGTCGCCGCCGTTCTTGGATTTGCCGGTCCATGGGGAAGGGAATCTCTCCGTCCGCAATGAGCTGGGGCAACTTTCCAAAATCCGTCGCGACCTCGTCTGCGGTCCCGTGGTCGGGAGCGGCGTCAGGGGGAAGTTTCGGGATCTGCAACATGACCGGCCTTTCCAATAAAAAAAGGCCAGCGAATCCCGCTGGCCTATACGTTAAAAAATGTCGATCACACGGCGATCACACGGTAGCGCAATCCTTGTGAGACAGGCGACTGCATATCAGAATCACCGTCGCAAAGACGGCGCGTCTGAACTCCAACACGTCACTCTCGTCGATCGAAACCGGATACAACAATCTGATCCCGTCACGATTCCCGGGCGCTGTTTTAGCGACCGGGAATCAGAAAG
Source organism: Planctomycetaceae bacterium (assembly GCA_021732785.1). Classification (GTDB taxonomy): domain Bacteria; phylum Planctomycetota; class Planctomycetia; order Planctomycetales; family Planctomycetaceae; genus DSVQ01. Next base: position 56,891 of record JAKFUG010000018.1, on the reverse strand, counting down.
ATTCGATGGGTTTCGAGGTGAAGCTGATAAGTACGGGGGTGATGGCCCGGTTGAATCCGCTGAGCCAGTGAACGCGGAAGTAATGGCCCCAATCGACCCCAGCGAGTGGCCATGGTTGACTTGGACTGGCTTCCGTCCAGGTACAAATCCGCTTCACCAACGGCCAATCGCCGGAAGGCCTTACGGGCTAAGATTGCCAGAAACTCCCTGTCTTTCCTGCTGTTCCCCAAGTTGATTGGCGTTCCTTCCCACCAAGCCGATTGATCCGGGAGGTGGATGACAAGACCGCCCGATGCAATGGCGATTTCCAGTTCCGAAACGGTCGGGTCGAAGCCGCGGTACAGCTGTCCCATATCTTCAACCGCTCGTGCAATGCGGTCGTGGATGACGCTTCCCATTGGTCCCTGCAAGAGCGCGGGGAAGACTCCCCGCGCCTCGACCAGCAATTCGTCGCGAATTCCCAGCCAGTCTAATTCCGGAGACGGATTCACCGCGGCATAAACTTGGGTGAGGATCACACACGAGTCTCGCAAGATGGAATCGGGGTCTGCGAAGACCATGGTTTCCAACTGACGAATGGCTTCGACCAATTCTTCTTCGGCATGGTGCCAGCGCACCGGGCGTCGGAGTTGAGGATCGGCCAGCACTTGGTTGATTCGTCTTTGCAAGTCGCGAATCACTCCCAACCGAACATCAATCCTTCGGCGCAGACTCCGGGCAACGAGGTCACCGATTGGCAGCAATCGCGCGTTCAGACCGTTGATCATTTCGCCGCGCTGTAACCGCGTCCCAGCGTCGCCTTCCACAAACTCCTGCCGTGTGGAGAAGTAATCCTCTGGCTCGACAAGATCGTCCCAGTCTCGTTCCGCGACCCGTCGTACGGCAGCAATCCCGAGACCCAAGCCGTCCCTAATCGTTGACACCGTCGTCTCCGCGCTCGTCAAGACCGGCGTATTGTGATCGATAGCGATCCCGATCTCCACAGTCTCCTCGCCATTCAAAAATATCGGCGTCGAAGGCATGTTCTGCAGCGTTGCGTAGACACTGGGATCATCGACAACAGAGAGCAGTGCTCTTGCCGCGTCAATTAGACCGCGATCGACACGTTCAACGACACGGCGCTGGTCGGCGGTGCTTCCGCGCACGAGAGTCCGCGACGAAAACGTGGAAAGTTCTCGAAATCGTGTCAGTCTGGTGACCTCGACCAGCAAAGGGACAACGTCGTCCTCCAACCAAACCCGAAGGCGATTCATTTCGGTTTGGTTGTGCATCCCGCCGGGCTCAGGATTCAAATCGGTGTAACGCCGCGCCACAGATTTCCAACGCTGCATGTGTGATTCCCTTTTCAAATTCTGGAGCCGGGCTTCCATCAGGAGGTATCACAAGATGCGACTGACTGTGTGATCCTGGTGTGAGAGCGATCTTCTAGGCTGCGTGGATCAGTTACTGAATCGATCCTACTGCCGCACTGCACCCGATCATGCCGCCCCCGAGTTCCACTGTTGCTCCTCAATCCACACTAATAGGATCTCCACAGGAAGTGAAGTCCTGGTCGACCCGTTACGGCGATCGCCACAAGCTGGAACGGATCATGGACTTTCCACGAGGGATCGCTCCGCCCGACAAAATCCGGCTGTACTGGCGGCGGGATCATTACGTGCTGCAATGGTGGGATCCCCCGGAACGACGAACGCTGTCCGATCGGGTAGATGGGGATCTTGTGGCCGCGCTCATGCGTGCACGGGAAATCGAGCGGCGATTGTCCGAGGTTGGCCGCTCCGGGATGGGGCGGCGGCGATTGGCGTTTTTGGAACTGATTGAGTGCTATTTGGACGATGCGGCGAAACGGGCGGCCTGCGGAGAGATCGACCTGCGCACGGTCGTCCGCTACCGGTCGGCGTTGGAATACCTGCGACAGTTTGCCGATCAACCGGGTGTGGGTCGGTCGTACCCTTATGCCACGTCCATCGATCGGCCGTTTCTGTTGCAGTTCGGTTCTTTTCTCCAAGAACAGGTGATCTCGCCTAATGGACATGAGAATGCCACCCCTCGACCGATGCGTGGCCAGCATTACGTGCTTCAAATTGTGAGGGCGGTCTTTTGTTGGGCGACCGATCCGGAACGAGGGAATCTGCTTCCCGCCGATTTTCGGAGTCCGTTCCAGTCCAAACAGGGGACGTTCCGTCGCCCCAGTCTGGATTTGACCCGCGATCCACCGATTACGGTGGACATGACGGTCCAATTCATCCACGTCTGTGATGAATTTCAACTGCGACTGTTTCTGCCCTTGATCCTGTTTGGACTGCGCGCCTCGGAACCGATGTGGCTGTTCCACGAAGATGTGGATCGCGGCTGGTTGAATGTTTGTTGCCATCCGGACCTCGACTACTTGACCAAAGGACAACGCGACAAGCGCTTTCCCCTGGTCGACGATCTGAGTGACCTGTGGGAAGCCTGGTCTCCCCTCGGCGCACAGGGGCCTGTGCTACTGCGGCGGGCTTGGACGGACGAGTCGAAATCGTCTGCAGTCGATCGGTCCTACGACGCCCTGGTTGCCACTTATCGCGCGTTGTGCCAGGACAAGCACGCTTTGACGGTCGTGGCCCGGCGACAGATTCGTGACCGTCTGATTCGGGAGGCGGGCGCACTCAACTACGACCAGATTGACGGTGAATTTCGACGAGTGGCACGAACAGTGGGTTGGAAAGCCACGGCGACGTTGAAAGGCTTTCGACATCTCTTTGCTACGGCGCTGGAGAACTCGGGATGCCCCGAAACGTACCGGCGCTTTTTTCTCGGGCACAGTCCCGGTCGTGCCGCGTCCCTCCATTACACCCATCTCGATCAGCTTCAAAGACACTTTCAGAATTTCCTTGTGCAGGAGTACGCCGATGTGGTGTCGGCTTTGCGGTCTCGCGCTGCGGATCTCTTCCGTTCACCGATTTCGGATACCGACACGACCGCGGTGACGAAAAGGCACAAGAGAACGGCCTGTTCCCCGCCGCCGTCATCGATCCAAAAGGTGCCGTAACATCGAGATCAAGACGCTCAGCGACGCGACGGTCGTGGGGCGCGTGTGAAGAACCACCGTGCGTTTTCGCCGCAGATGCCGTGCGTAATATTTACGTCAACGGGTTCCCGATCACGAATGAAATGAGAACGGGGCCGCCGAACGCACTGCTCGGCGGCCCCCCTGAAGGCAAGATGATGATGGACCTGACCGCCCGCTGCTACCGTTAGCTGATGGCATTGCCGACGACGCCGAGTTCACTCGCCAGCAAGTTGAAGGAGAGATCGGGGTCGACAGGGATTTGACGGAGCCAACGTACAAACTGATGCAGCATCAGCGCCGCGGCGAGGTTGGCGCTGTAGATCGTACTGCGGGCGGTACATTGGCCGGCCTGAGCCTCGGAGGGTTCAAAGAGCGTCGTCGGGTAATGCTCGCGACTCCGTGGATCGGCGGCACTGAGAATGCGGAGGACTTCGCCGAGCATTCGACCATCCGTCCAGAATGCACACGATTTGTGGACGGCGCGCCAGATGGCAGCCCGTGTGGCAATGGAATCCACACAGCAGAAGACGACCTCGCCGGCCTCGTGGCGAGGGCGAAACCGGTCGGGAAGGGTGGCCACCGCGATCGTGGGGTCGATGTGGTGGATGATCCGTGCCGTGGCGGAGACCTTGGGCGTCCCAAGGTCTCCGGTGTAGTAGCCCTGCGAGGTGATATTGATCGCTTCGACCGTGTCGAAGTCGATCAGTTGCAGTCGGTGAACTCCGAGGGCCGCGAGTTGCAGGGCCACTTGGCGACCGATGGCACCGACACCGATCACGGTGGCGGCGAGCGTGAGAAGTTTGTCCGCGGGGACGAGATCCTGTTGACGCGAGAAGCGATCAGTCATCCGGAACTCCAGTGAAGGGTTGGTTGGTCCGCGGCAGCGAGTGCCATGATGGCGTTATCGCAAAGATTCGGCGGCGGCCAGACATCCAGGGACGAAGGAGCAACTCCTCGCCGACCACCACGATGATCCGCACCGGCTGTGGAGGGAGCGCTGCGGGAGCAGCCGCGTTCACCACGCGGGCCAGTCCGCTAACTCCAGCGGTGAATACGTCCGTGAAGAAATCGCGCCGTGAGACGGGAGCGAGAGGCATGGCGACTCTGGAAACAAGAAGTCGGGTACGCTCTGGACGTTTGTGAGATATTCGTCGATCCAGGCGTCGTGGTCACTGCCGTGGAACGGCTGCCGGTAGTCGACGGCCAGCGGCAGATCCACGGAACCACCCGGTCCCGCGGGGAACTGCAAACGCGCGAATGTGTCGCCACCGCAGGCGACGATCGCCATCACGGCCCAGTCGCTGCGGCCGAACACGCGGGCAAACGTCTCTTCATCAACCGAGCTGGGCAGGGCCGAATCGCCCGGATGCGTGTGAACCCAGACGCGTCCGAACTGCTCGGGGCGTAAGCCGCGATCAATCTGCCGATCAAAGAACTCGGCGACCGATTCATCCTCGAACGCCACCGTGACGACGGAACACTGCTGGCGGACGAGGACAACGTCTTCGATCAGCAGCAGATCGTCGGCTGCGGAAATGCCGAAGCCGCCGACCTCGGTATGGCCGAGATCACGCAAGAACAGCAACTTCGCCCACGCCGTCGGCTGGAAGCGGAGCGTGGGCTGTGGTCGTCGGATCCGCAGCGGACATTCTCTCGTCATGATCTTGTTCGGTAGCAGTTTGGGCATGGCAGTCCTCGCAGAGTTGGTTCGTGAGGCAATCGGGACAGCGGAGTTTCGAGCAGCCTGCGCACCGTTTCAGGCAGCCGGAGCAGGAATCGTCGTGGCACTCCGGGCATCGCGGCAGGCAGGTGTCGCAGCCGGAGTGGCCGCAGTGTGAACAGGAACGGCTGCAATCGGAGCAGACGGTCGCATTACAACCGTCGCAGTAGCAGGCGTCGTCGTCGCAAACGTGTCCGCCGCAGGCATAACAGTCGCTGCCGTACCAGGCGTCGAGCGCGACATACGGACTCTCGCTGTTGTAGCTGGAAAGCGTCTGCTGAATAATCTGGAAGTAGTCGCTGAAGCGACCCGTACGAAGTGCGTGGGCCAGCGGCGCGCTGGCCTCACCCTCACAGAGCCGTTCGCCCAGGACGTGGGGATGGGGAACATCCGAGCGGCTGTGCGGGTAATGGGGTGACTCGGGGATAACGATGTAAGGCGTCCCTCCCAATTCACGGCCCTGCAATCGAATCTCGAAAGCACCGAGTTCAATGCCTTCCAAGGTGATCTGGTCCGTGAACACGGTGACGGTTTCGTCCGGTAGATCGTAGGTAAACTCAGCGAATTCGGTACGCACCGCGACCAGTTCGTCGTAGATCAGTCGCTGGGTCGGTGGCATTCGCCCAAATGTTCCTGGGGGCAGCATCTGCGAAACCGCGTGGAGCTGTTTCTGGCACTCATTCAACCGCGAGCGAACTTGCCAACCGAGATGATCGACGGCAACGGTCCAGCCACGCTCCGTGACGTCACGCAACCGGTTGAGCAATTGACGGGCAGCCGCCAGCGGATCGGGTGCAAGGTCGACTTGAATCGCCTGGCGGGAGAGAGGGGCAATCCGGGTAGCGAGTCGTCCCGCCAGCCGCCACAGCTGGGCATCGAACGGAGGCATGGCGTCTCCTTCCAAGAGAAAGGTGGCCGTCGAGCGGTGACTCGACGGCCGCACGGGGAATTCAGGAATCAGATATCAGCGATCAGGCGGCACGAGGCAGAGTGAGTTACGCCCCTTCAATCTTCACGGGTGTGAAGCTGACGCGGTCGCCCGGTTGGAGCACCTGGTCGGATGTCGTCGGCTGACGGTTCACGCGGATCAGGTAGTCACTGGTCCGGCCGTGAGGAACGCGTTGCGTAAACAGCTTGGAGACGGTCGTGCCGTCCTCCACATGAATCTGGTCGGCAAATCCGGCTCCGTCGTTGTTGATGTAGAGAATGTGCATGGATGTTCGCTCCTGACAAAAGGGGTGGTGAGTCGGCAATTGGCCGTGGAGGGGGGAGGGTTGGTGACCGTCGACTCTCAAGTCCCCGCGAGATCCAGCGCTACTTCGGGGAGAAAGACGTCCCTGTCCGCTGGGATTCTTCGCGGTCCGTAGAAAGGAGGGGCCGGGGTTGGCTTTTGGAATGAATTGGCAAGAATCATTCCCATTCCACGTTCATCTTCCAGTCGAGCCGATCGTACATGCGGTAGATCAGCAGTTCGGTCTGAAGTCGGGCCAGCGCCAAGTGGTGCTCTTTGCCGACCGAGGATTCGATGAGTTGCTGGGCATGGCGCATGGCGGCATCGCGTAATAAGCCTTGGTCACCCCATTTCCAGGGAAGCCAAGTGGTCTTCTCCACGCTCCAGATTTGGGTCTTGTCGTGATCAACCCGTGCGGAAACGACCCGTGGCTGGGGCAGCCGGATGGTGGCGGTTCGGGCCGCGGTGTTCACATCGACGATCTTGGCCTGTGACACGTCGAGCGACAGGAGCGCGTCCCCTTTGATCAGCCAGGAGCCGCGATACCCCTCACCTTCGGCGAGCAGAATGTCGGTCACGTGGACACGGGTGGCGGCAACTTCGCTAATTCGCTCCAATTGGGTCACCGTCGGGGCCATTGACCGGAAGGAGCGCGGTGGCGGATCCTGGCTGCCCAGCCAGAATCCCAGGCTCGCCGAGAGCGCCGCCAGCAGCACACTGAGGACTCCGATCAGCAGTCTGAGCATCTGTTTTGTGAGTTCAGTCATCCGCGTCCTTTCGATGAATCACCCGGTCATTGGGCATGACACGGGTCGAGCCACGGTAATCTTGATCCAGCCCCTGAAACTGAATGTTCCGACCAGACGAAGGTGTGGTCGGGGAAGGTTGCTCAGGACGGATCGGGGCCGTTGGTGAAGGTTCCGGGGTCGATGGGTCAGAGGTCGGGGCACGGGTGCGGTGATCGCAGCCAGGGACCAGCGGGACGCACAGCCAGGTCGCGGCGACGAGCAGCGTCATCACGACGCGGCGGCGCGGATGCGGCCGCCGCGGAGGATGGTGTGGATTCATGACGGTCTCCGGAGAGGAAATGTTTTGAGCAGGACGCTGCCCGGAAATGTGTCAGACAAGGTTGCCGTGCTGTCGGTCCCGAAACAGGGCCACGCGTTGCTTGGCGTCATGCTGATCCCAATCGATGAACCTCTCCTGGTCGTCGTCGGGGGAGTCTTCATTGACGAGAGAAAACCCACGCCGGGCAATCACTTCAAAGCTTTCACCAGTGGCTTTCGAAACGGCACGGTCGAGTTGGGCTTGGGTCATGGTGCGGATTCCTTTGAATCGAGACAGGGCCAGAACAAAATCAGCCGCCTCGGACCAGTTCCGGGGCGGCTGCGTACGTGAGCGCGAAGGTTTCAATGGCGGAGTTAGTGCGGGAATGGGAACAGTCGATGCTCGGTCAACCAGACGACTTCCGCCGCGAGCGCCTCACTGCGGCGGGGGAACGGGCCCAGCGTGGGTCCATCGACGATCTCGGCAAACCATTGGCCAAAGTCATCCGGTTCCACGTGGCTCGCGCGGGTGATTGAGACCGCACCGAGCGCGTGCAGGTCAATCGATTCGCCGTAGATCGCCGTCGCCGTTCCATCGGGAGCAATTAACAGATCCATCAGGAGTGCTTCCCTTGGCTCGGGCGAATGATGCTGCGTCGCGGCCGGTCGACCATCAGGCCGTCCAGGGACGATTGCACGCCCGCGAGTTGAGTCACCAGACGTTGTCGGAGCGACGAGCTGGCACGCAGGTGCTGCGGTTCCACGCCACCGAGAATTTGTCGCGCTCGATGGACGAGGTCCTCCAGTTGGTCATTCGACCTGACATTGAGTGCCCCAAACCGTTCAAAGAACTCCGTCAGATGGGTGACCGCCGAATCGCGGAAGACCTTCGATTTGCCATCGACGCCTCCACTGAGCCGGTCGCTGAGATGTTCGACGAGCTTCGAGAGTTCTTCCGTGAAGGCCTGCTCCGCCAACCGCACGGCTTCATCGAAACGAGCCTGCATCCGTTGGCATTCTTGTTCGTACAGTTCGGGATTGAGTTGTCGCAGGTAACTGGGCGGCTCGACGGAGGGATACTCATGCTCGATCCCGAACAGCCCAATCAACGAAACGGGATAATCACGGGGATCGAACAAGCCTCCGAGGCGTCGCCGCGCCGCAGACCGCAGGTCGGCGTAGTGCCGATCGAGTTCTTCGACCGCTGCGGTGAGTTCTTCCCGAAAGCTCCCGATCTGTTTGTCGAAATCGCGGATGGCTTGTTGCCGGATCAGGCGAATCCCCGGCTCCGGGTACGGCAGCGATACTGCCCGCCAGTAGCTCTGGCAGCGACCTTTGATGGCCGTCACGGCTTTGAACGCGGGATGCGACGTGTCGAGGAGTTTCTTGCCCGCCGACAAGAACTTCCCTTCGGCTCCGAATGAATCGGCCGCCTGATTCTTCTGCTCCGTCGTGAGCGATTTGCGGACGCCGAGCCAGGTAAAACTCAGCCGTGCGGCCGCCATGGTGCTGTGCAGCCGTGCGGAAGCGATCGACCGTTGTGACGAACCGGTCGGTGGTTCGGCGAGCAATGATGCACTCATCGTGTACCTTTCGTGAAGGAAGGTGTGGTGCCAAAATGAAAACGCCGCTCGATCCAATTCAGGATCGAGCGGCGTCGGATGGAAAAGATAGCTAGCGGAGTCGAGTTAAGGGCTTGCCTTTTTATTGGATTTCCAAGTATTCCCCAACCAGGCGTCCGAGTAGGTAAACGGTTTGATTCCCTGGCCGATCAACGTGAACGAAATCGGAATCTCGCGTGTCGCGTCGAAGTGTTTGAGAGGAAATGTCAGCGTGACGGCGCGATCCCGGTTTGGCTCCCAGACTTCGAAACTGTGAGACTGCGAATGGAGCCCGCTCCGCGTCTCCACCAGCTCACCACTTGTCGAGACGGTGAGGCGTCCGTTGCGAAGAACGCCGGTATGTGTGTGCCAGACCGTGACTACCAGGCTTGGCGATCCGAACAACGGCTGATTGATATTGGCGGCCACATCGGGAATGACATACGGCCGAGCCTCTTCCTGGGCTTTCTGTCGGAAAGAATACCCCAGGAAGCCGATGAAGGCGGTCACGAGAACAATGCCGAAGACCGTACCGCCGTCCTGATACCAGTATCGTTCACTCATCGGGAGAGCCCTCCACTGGCGGCAGAGCCAGCATCCACTTTGACTAGAACTTTTCCGTCAGGCTGGACGACATGAATCCAGGACGTTTTCGTTCTCGCCTCGCGTAGGCTGGCCAGAATCAATTGCCCATCGGGGGCGGGCATCAGATGGTGGACCAAGAGGATTTGCGGCAGCGTGCCTTCCAGGAGCACTCGTCGTCGTTGGACTTTGTTGTCGACGAATTCGACTCGTGCCGGGCACTCGGCATCACCCATGATCGTTCGGCAATGGAGGGAGTAGGCACCGCCGTGAAAAGTTGCCACCTGGAGAGTGGTCCACGGCGCGTCGGCGATGTCGGCCGCAGCGATTTGATCAAACTCCTGTTTCTGCGAGGCCGTCAACGGCTCCAAAGTGATCCGTCGATCTTTCAGATTCATGGCGATCGATCCAAAGCATGCCGAGAACTTCAAAACATGCTCCGTCCAGACCCCTTGAGGTAGTGGGCAACCCGTTCGCGTCGTCGTCGCATCCCGCGGTTCAGAACCGGTTGCAGATTTCAGTAACGCCTCAACTTCTTCAGTGACGGTCATGGGATACTCCCAGCCGTCCCAACTGACAAAAGAGAACGTCGATTTCTCGTTGTTCAGCTTCATCGCCAGATAGCCCGAACCATCCGGGCACAGGGGCGAGACGTTGATCGCCTGACAGAACAACATCGCTGGCGGAGCGGTCGTCAGTTCAGAGAGCTTGCGGGAATTAACATCGTAGACCGCGAAGTGACCATAGAGAGTCGCTGACTCGAGTGTTCCGGGACTATCCAGTGCGTGCTGATACCAAATCAAAATCCTCCGACCCGTGGGGCACCAGTAGCAACTGGAAGTCGACACCTGCCGTTGCCCCTTGGCATCGCCCCATTCCTCCAGATTGCTCCAGTTCGTCTTGCCATCAAGCAATGAAGCAAGACCCATCTGCACCGCTCGGCCTTCGGGACCGAAAGCGGATTGAGCAAAGGCGACGAACGCCAACTTCGGGCTGAGCGCCACTTGACGCGGACGATAGAGGCCGGGCTTCAGTAACACCCGTGTCGCGCTTTTATCCAAGTCATATTGCAGCACCGAACCATCCGTGTGCGTGTAGAAAAAACTCCGGGAGTCTTTGTTCCAAACGGGTTGCGGAGCGGGGCCGCAGCCCGACGTGAGAACGCACCCACACAGAAAGAGAATGAGCGGACATGCCATACGCAAAATAGTTCCTTTCTTTAACGGGACCTGGGTTCATCCGACCAGAGGCCAATGAACGAAGTGATACGGATAAGCATCATTTTCAAATGATGCGCATAGTCCGTAGAGCGGCGCTCGTTGTCAACATTCAAATGGCCCGCATGGGAAAGCGAGCTGACATTTTGGAGCGATTTGGACTGCGCGTCCGCGAACTGCGCAAGGAGCAGGGTTATTCCCAGGAAGGATTTGCCGCGGCCTGTGAACTGGACCGGACCTACATCGGCGGGATCGAGCGCGGTGAGCGGAATGTTGCCTTGCGAAATATCGAGGCCATGGCGCTGACGCTCGGCATCACGTTGGCGGAGTTGATGGACGGCTTATGAAGCGGGCCGCTTCAGCCTGGCGGCAACAAGACCACGGCGATCTGCGACGCGGGATCGCCAGTTTTCAACCGAGTCTTTTCCGCCGGTGGAGATAGCTTTGGGCTGGTCAGCCGACCAGACGCGGGATCATAACAAGCGTATTTCAGTTCACAGCCCCGCAGAAAGGTTCGGAGTTTTTGAAGCTCTCCCGGCTTCAGTTTTCTGTGCAGCGGTTCATCGAAATAGGGCCGCATGACACGAACGCCATGCGGCATGATTTCCTCATCAAAGAATTGCAGTGCCGCCCGGAGGACGGCGAGATGCCTTCTCGTCAGCAATCGAGCCTCTCTTTCTGTCGTAAGCAGTTCACAAATAATCCGGCCAACCGCAGCAGCACGACCGTTTCAACTACGAGTCGCGTCGGCCGTGGGCTTCGAGATGCTCGAAGTTGGGGAACTGCGTGATCGCGCTCACGACACCGTTACCGAGAGCATCCTTCAATTGGCCGGCGAACCCGGCAATCATCGCATTCCACACTCCGACCTCTTTCGCGAGCGCTTCTGCGTCGCGCGCTTCCCAATAGTTTCCCTCGTCGGAGACTTCCTCGACGAAACCCAACGACCGGGCGAAGTCGAGCAAGGCGATCACCGAAAGATGGCAGCGCAGAAAGTTCTCAATCCCGCCGCAATCCGGGTTGCTGGCATACTGCGTCTTGCAGAAGCTCTCCCAGCGCCACCCGGTGAGGCCGGTCTTCACGCGCCGCTTCCCACCCGTCGCACCGGGCCGGTGATCGTCGACTTCAATGGTCGCGGGGTACCGGCACAGACCGAAGTTGGCCGGTTCGCAGCCATCACCCGGTTGGGTCGTGAACGCAATCACGTGTTGCGGGGTAACGTGATAATCGCAGCCGTCCACCTTGATGTATGCTCCCGCTTGAATGAGCAACCAGCGCGCGGGGGACTCGCGCGGCAACTTTGCAAAATCGGTGTCCTCCCCCGCCAGTTCCACCATCTCGCTGACGTTTGCCAACGGCAGATCGCGTGCCCGTTGCCTGAGTCGCTCAACGAGCGCACGGGCCTCCCCTGCCCTGCGGACATCGGCTTTGAGTTTCCAGTGAATCGTTAATCCCATCGTGAGAGTCTCCTGTTGGAGGAAGAGTGAAACACCCGCAGGCACAAGTCAACCTCTCAGTTATTCTGCGGGTCGGCAGGCCGGCGCACCTTGCGGCGCGAAGTATCCCCCGCCTCCGGCGAATGGACATAGAGACCGGGACGATCGGCCGACAGACACCGGCCACTCGCCCACTGACGGAGTTTCGCGACGGCTTCCGCGGCCGTGTGGGCGACCGGCACGACATTCTTCGCCGCTTCGGTCAGTGAGACATCCAGCAGTGCCGACAACCGACAGCACGACTTGATCTCGGCCCCCGTCCAGTCGGTGTCCGTCGGAATGGGCTGATTGGCCGCGATGTCGTACTGGCGGCGATAGAGTTGCCAGATCGTCTGCCGTTCCGCGGCAACGGGAAGATCCACGAAGAACACCGCGTCGAGACGCTCGGCGCGGGTGAACTCCGGCGGCAACCGGCTAATGTCGTTCGCCGTGCCGATGAAGAACACATCGGACTCGTGATCGGCCAGCCAGCTCAAGAGCGTGCCAAACAGTCGTGTTGAAACGCCCGAATCGCCACTGCCGCCCACGCCCGATAACCCTTTCTCCAGTTCATCGGCGAACAAAATGCAGGGACTCATCGCATCAGCGATCTTGAGCGCCTGCCGGACATTGCGCTCCGTGTCGCCGACCAGTCCGCCCATCAGATTGCCGATGTCGAGCGTCAGTACCGGTCGGCCTGTCTCGTTGCCCAGCGCCCGGCAGAACGCCGACTTGCCGCAACCCGGCGGCGACAAGAGGAGTGCTCCACGGGGTTTCACCGACCGGCCCGGTTGGAGTGCCCGGCGACAGAAGTCCTTCAGGGCCGTCAAACCACCCAGCGATGTGAAGTCCCCCGGCCCGCGATGCAGTGTAAGCAAGTTCTGCTTCCGCAACGTCTGGGCCTTCAATTCCCAAATGACTTCCGGTCGGAGTTCGTCGTGTCGGGCCAGGCTCAGGGCAAACGCGCCTTCGGCCTCAGCACGCGTCAACCCGGCGGCCGCCTCCAACAAACTTTGCCACGCTCGATTGGTGGGGATGCCATCCGGATGGTCGGCGAGGACATCCTGGGCAATCTGACCGAGTTGATCCGGCGTCGGCAACGCATGGTCGATCACCACGAAAACCCGATCGAGTTCGACCGGGATCGCGACGACGGGCGAGAGCACAACGATAAATGTCCGGCTCTGCTTGCCCGCGACGAGTTGCTCGAACAGGTTTTGAACGATTTCGGGACTGTTCAAGAACCGATGAAAGTTCGGCAGGACGAGCAGCGTGGTCGGCTCGCTGGTGGTCGCGTCTTCGCCGGTGGGAACCGGTGCCAGTGTGGGCAGAGCTTTCAATACCGCCAGAGGATCATCGACTTGGGGCACGGTTGCGGGGGCATTCGCGGGAAATCGCAAGCCCCGCGCGAGATCCCACACTGCCAACGTCCACTGTCGACGGCGGGCGTGTTCCACCAATTCCCGCTCGGCTTCGTCGGGCTCGACGGTCGTGACCCACAGCCCGCTGAAGGCCGCGTTGATGTAGTCGTTAAGTTGCGTCACCAGACTCATGAGAGAGATTCCTTGCGTTGAGCGGTCCGAGCGCGGCGGTCCGCACTCCAGAAACGAAAACGCTCCGCATCACGACGAGCGATGCGGAGCGGATTGGGATTCAACGGATGAACGCATCGCACTGTTACTGGTGTGCTTCTTGAGCATTCGCGGCCGTGGCGTGGAACTCGTCCGTCAGTTGTTCGCGCGTCCGCACACCCAGTGCCGCTTCGAGGTTGCGCGTGGCGTCACGACATTGATCGCCGGTGAAACCCTTCGTTTGAATGGTGGTCTCGCCCTTGGGCGACACCGTGACTTCGATGATCTTGGACATCAGGTCTCCTCCACTTGGCGAATCTGCCGTTCCAGCCGGGCGACTCGCTGTTGATGTTTTTCCAATGAGTGAAAGGCTCGCTTCAGTCTCGTCATCCAGCGACTCAATGCCTGCTGCTCTTCCGCCAGCCGCCCCCGCCATCGGGACAGCTGTGCCGAGACGACTGTGGACGTTGATGCCACCGGACGAAGAACACGGCGACGGCGTGTGCTGGTCATACTGTCTCCTCAATCGCAAAGGAAAGTCGATCGCAGAGAGTGAGGTCATCTCAACCTGCCACCGCGATCCGCACACGAATCGAACCGTCGGCAAGTTGTTCCTCGCTGACGGTATGTCCCTGTCGCCGCGCTTCGATGCCGGCCTTCTCCACCGAGTACCTTTGAAGGAACCTGTCCAACTCCTTCTGCTCACCCCAACGGCCTTCAAAGTTGTCGAAGGCAATCTTGGCGGTGGTGACATCACAGACCACCGGATACCGCCATTCCGGCAACCGCACCGCCCAGCCCACGGCCGAACTGGTGAAGAGCTTCGTCTCGCCGAAGACGGGCTCCGGCAGCGACAACCGACCACACGCCGCCCGAATGGCGACCGGGTCACGAATCTCGGCCTGAATCTGCACAATGTGCGACACGATGTTGATCCTCCACTTTGGTGAAACTGTGACAGGATCGACGAACGATCCCGTTTGCGAGGTGACAAAAACGAAAACAACCCCGCGTAAACCCGTTGAAACCAATCTGCGCGAGGCCGGATGGACTCCAGGAATCGCTTCCCAGAGCTATACCAATCGCATCACCTTATATGACGCGAAAGTTGCTTGGATTTAGATTTGTTGGCCTCGACAGATCATGATGGCGCGAGTGGGAGTTTCTTGAACGGGAATGGAGACGGCAGCAAAAGAACCGTTCCCAAATCAATTTGCGAAGGGCTTCGCCGTGTTCAAGATCACGCGTCCGGCCTGTAAACTCGACATCAAGCTCACCTTGGAAAAGGCACAGGACAGCGACGTGACTGGACTCACCGGAGATGGCACGCTGCCGCCGTGATTACGCCGCCCACCATGCGAGCCTTTTCCACATCATCGACAAACGACATCGCCGAAAGATGTCCCCGTGGTGCTTTGGGGGGAACACTGGTCACCGTGGTCATCCGGTCCGCTGAAGACTGGCCCCATTGAAGCAACTGGTAGTATCAATGGACTCCAAGTGCTGCCATGCGCATGCTCAGCACTTGGAGCATTGGGAGTTCCACGAATGCCGACTCCAGTTGGCTGCGTTTTGTCTCCAACCGCGTATGTGTGTAGTTCGCCGTCATGCCCAGACCGCCGCCCGATCGGGGACCATCTTCGGGCATATGACCGAGTAGCTCATTCCGAATTAGGGGGTCTACCCGGCCTTCTTGTAGCGTGGTGGCAAAGAGGTGTCGAAAGACCTTTGGCGTGTTCAATTGCGGTGTCTCTGTCCGACGGGCCAACCGCCCGAGAGCAATCCGGATCGCATCGGTTTTGATCATCCCCAATTCTGACCAAATTCGCCGACTCTCGATGGCTTGTTCAGTCCGCGTCAGTGCGTCCCTCTTGGTCGTCTCGCGCGCCGTGCAACGCCGGCTCGCTTCCTGAGCGGCTGATGCAGACGAAATGGTCCATGATGGCAGTTGATCCGCAGAGAATCGGGGCCGCTGGAACAGCGTCCCTCCGCGGCGCGCGCCAAGCCGCGCCATCAGCAGTTGGGCATGTGGGACCAGCAAGGGCACGAAGCGGTCCTGCCGCGTCTTGACCTGCCATCCGAGCGCCGGACGATTGCGAACGTGGAGCAGTCGTCCGACCGGATCGAAATCCTCGACAAGCAGGTGCACCAGTTCGCCTGGTCGCAGTCCCGTAAGCGCCAGCGTGACGAGAATGGCGAATGCCCAATCGTCCGCAGTTGAAAGCAACTGGGCCGCCTGTTCGCCCGTTGGCAGCACGATCTCCCGGCGATGTTCGATCGGCATTCGACTCAGCTCCAGCGCCGAGAAGGGATTCTCGGCATACGGAGTGAGATGCCGGCGCTTGGCCGCGAAGACAAATAGAGAGCGGCAGGCTTCCAGAATGAACTGGATGCCTTTGTCGAGTAATGGCCGCTTCTTGGAATGGGGATGTCCGTTCGGTGCGACTCGCAATTCGCGCAGATAGCGGACGAAGGCTTCAGCGTGGGCCACATGAAAGTTGGACGCCGACTTCACAGGCCGTTGATTCAGAAACCGCAGCAAGTGTTCGGTCGCGGTTCGATACCGACGCAGGGTTTGCAATGACGAGCGGCGGACGTGCTCATGGTGGCCCAACCAGGCCTCACGCAGTGCTGGAATGGTAATCGGATCGAACGAGAGTGCGGCGGGAGCGCCGACCTCCAACTGTCCATTGATCTGCGCCGCCATTTGACGGGCGACATCCTGACTGGGACCGACGCGCGGGCGTCGTCGTCGCCCCTCTTCAAAGTAGTACAGATACCAGACCAGTCCGCGCCGATAGCCTTTGACTTTACCGACGCGAAACTCGGTCTCCGTATGCCGTGAACGGGGTTTGGCCGTTGCCATTGAAAGTCTCCGAGCAGAGAACCCTCCCGCCACAAAACGCCACAAACAGCGCCACAAACGGGAAGGAGTCGGAAGACTCCAGAAACGCAACTGCCCGCGAGGCAATATGTTGCGCCTCGCGGGCAGTCAACGAAGCGGAGAGGGAGGGATTCGAACCCTCGGTGAGCTTGCACCCACACCGGTTTTCGAGACCGGCACAATCGGCCACTCTGTCACCTCTCCAGACTGGTTTTCCAGGGCTGTTCTGTTGCTGTCTCTCCGGTTGTCGTGGCTGTTGACACCCGCGTGTGACACCTGTCCCTGAAAAAATCCAGCAAATGACACCCGCCCGGCGGTAACCGTCGGGTGTCTGACACCGCCCAGCTTCTATCTAAGGCGATGCGTCACGAAGTCTATCGAATCTGCTGTCGCAAGAAAACCCTACCCTCAGTTCCCGCCGTTCGCCTACCCGCGGCGTGTCGAGAGTGTGTATTATGATCGGTTGGTCAGCGGTAGAATCGCGGAAGCGAGAGTTGTTTCCATCGCGTCCGCGGTCTGTCCGATTCATCGAACAGGGTGATGGTCCGCAAGATTGTCGGGAGCCGTTGAGCATGGGACGTCTGGCACGTTTGATGTCATTGTTGCTGATCGGCATGTTCTCGCTGCCGGTGGATTCCCCAGCGCAGGAGTGGACGCGGTTTCGCGGTCCCAACGGCACCGGTGAGAGCGACGACGCGACGATTCCCGCGAAGTGGACGGAGAGCGATTATCGGTGGACCGCTGCGCTGCCGGGGATGGGCCATTCTTCGCCCGTTCTGTGGGGGCAGCGGTTATTCGTGATGAGTGCCGATCCGGAGACCGCGACGCGGTATGTGCTTTGCCTGGATTCGTTTTCGGGGAAGCCACTCTGGAAAAAGGAGTTTGCCTCGACAGCGCATCATCTGCATCCCATGAGCAGCTACGCTTCGTGTACGCCCGCCGTGGATGAAGAGCAGGTTTACGTCGCCTGGTCCACTCCCGCGAATCTGACGTTGATGGCGTTGACGCTCGACGGAGACATTGTCTGGGAGAAAAATTTGGGGCCGTGGATGAGCCAGCACGGTTTCGGCACCTCGCCGATGTTATTCGAGGATCTCGTGATTCTGTCGAACTCGCAGGAGCCCAAAGACGGACCGAAGATGGTGGACGCCAAGCCGGAGAGTTATCTCATGGCATTCGATCGGAAAACCGGCGCGGAACGCTGGCGGACACTTCGCAGCACCGACAACGTCAGCTATTCGGTTCCGGCCATTTTTATTCCCAAGACTGGCGCGGCGCAACTGGTGAATACCAGTACGGGCAGCGGCATGTATGCGATCGATCCCCGCACGGGAGCCGAACTCTGGTCCACCGTCGTCTTCGACAAGCGAACCGTCAGTTCGCCGGTTGTCAAAGGCGATCTGATCTTCGGCAGTACCGGTTCGGGCGGCGGCGGCAGCTATGTCACGTCGGTCCGCAGTGACGGCAAACAGGCGGAAGTGGCTTATCAGATCAAGGTCCAGGCACCCTACGTTCCGACGGTGGTCGCCAAGGGCGATCTGCTGTTACTGCTCAGCGACGCCGGCATCGCCACCTGCGTGGACCTCAACACGGGCGAGGTCCACTGGCGCAAACGGATCGGTGGAAACTACCAGGGATCACCAATACGCATTGCGGACAAATTTTATTGCGTGAGTGTGGAAGGGGACGTGATCGTACTGGCCGCCAACAAGGAATTCGAAGAACTCGGCCGCATGTCACTGGGGGAAGGATCGCGATCCACACCGGCCGTGGCGAATGGATGCCTCTATCTACGGACGTATTCGAAACTCATCGCCGTCGGTGGCAAGCCCGGCAAGTCCCCGCTCGTGTCGGACATCAAAACCAAATCGCCCTGAAATGATGTTCTCAGCGCATCACGACGAAGAGATTCAAACCAGCGCGGGGGCGATTTCTGGCGACACGTCTTCGCTCACGACGGTGGTGCGCAGCGGCACCCAAAAACCGAGAACGGCAAGCACGCTTGTGACGACCGCCAGCCCGTAAAACACCGGCGCGTCTGGTCGCCGCCGAAGCGGTTAAGTCCGCTTCGTTCACGTTCGCGACAACCATCGAGCAGGAGCGCCGCGGGGATACGTGAGTCGGCGGGCGAAGCCACCGCGATTGAATTCCGTCGAGGAACACATTATGACACACGTCAGAATGTCGATGCGTGATCGCTGCGGGTCTCGAACTTTCGGACGGACTGTCATGAAACGTGCTGATCAATTGCGAATGGTGTGGGGTCTCGTCGCGGTTTTGTGTGCCGTCACCAAGGCCCCGGGGGCAGACTGGCCACAATGGCTGGGACCGAATCGGAATAGCACCACATCGGAAATCGTCACGCCCTGGACAGACACGCCGAACGTCGTCTGGAAGCAGAAGGTGACGCGGGCTTATAGCTCGCCCATCGTGGTCGAGGGTGTTGCCATTCTGCACTCCGCCGTCGAGGGGGAAGAGTCGGAAGAAGTGCTGGCCCTGAAGGCCGACACCGGCGAAAAACTCTGGTCCGACCGTTATCCCCGTAGTCGTTATCGCAGCATGTTCGGTGCCGGGCCGCGGACCACGCCCACGGCAGTCGACGGGAAACTCGTCACCTACGGCATCACAGGCGTTCTCAGTTGCTACGACATCAAAGCGGGCAAACGCCTGTGGCAAACCAATCCGTACGAAGAATACAAAGGGACGTTGCCACGCTACGGCGTGTGCAGTTCCCCCGTCATCGCAGACGGCCGGGTGATCGTGATGGTTGGGGGCGGGGGAAGCGCAGTCGCGGCTTACGATCTCACGACGGGCGAACTCGCGTGGAAGGTGCTCGATGAGCCCGCCAGTTCGTCCTCACTCGTTGCCTTTCGGCGCGGTGAAGAAACGGACATCGTGATTCAAACCACGTTGCGCGTCGCCGGGCTGTCGCCCACAGATGGCTCCGTGAAATGGGAACATCCCCTGGTCTTCCAGCCGTCGGGAGTCTCGCCGACACCACTCGCCATCGGGCAATCGCTGATTGTCACCACGCAGGACACCGGCACGATGTCTCTGTTGTTTCCCACGGGAACCGCATCCGCCACTCCGAAAGCGGCATGGTGGAAGCAGGATGCGACGAGTTATTTCTCGACGGGAAGCGTCGGACCGAAAGACACCGTGCTCGTCATTACGAATCTGACAAATCCGTTGCCGCGGGCCGATATCACCTGCTTCGATGTCGCCAGGGGAGATCAACTCTGGAAGAAAGAAAACCAGGGTTACTTCCACGCCGGGTTGATTCTGCTGGGAGACGGCAAGGTGCTGATGCTGAGCGATGGCGGCAGCCTCACCTTGGCGGAAGTGACGCGCGAAGGCATGACTCCGCTCGCAAAATCCACCGTCAGCGGCGGCACATTGACCAACCCGGCCCTGTCCAACAGTCGCTTGTATGTGCGCGACGAAAAAGAAATCCTCTGCCTGCAACTCCCGACCATCACCGCCGCGACTCCCGCCGAGACGAAATGACAGTTGCCGATGTGGCACTGGTTCGTCCGCGAAGCAGTGTCTTCAGAACACGTCTCACTGAAGCCGATCCTGACCGATTCGAGACCATGACATGCTTCGTTGGTTCATGATGGGTTGCTTGTTCGCGATGCCTGTCGGGGCGGTGCGCGCAGACGAACTCGCCGTTCGGATCGACGCCCTGATTGATGCGCGGCATCGTGAAGACCAAACCGTTGCCGCCCCGATTGCCGATGATGCCGAGTTTTTGCGTCGATTAAGTCTCGACCTGATCGGTCGCATTCCCACGGCGAACGAAGTCCGCAGCTTTTTCGAGGACATGCGCGCGGACAAACGCGCGCTGATGATCGACAAGTTGCTCGCCGATTCGCAGCACGCGCGACACTTCGCTCGTGTCTGGCGGTCTCTCCTCTTACCCGAAGCCGAAACCGAACCGCAAATCCGTTATCTGCAACCGGGGCTGGAAGTCTGGCTGACGGAACGGCGGCACGCGAACGCGGGCTTCGATGCGCTCGTCCGTGAGCTGCTCACGGTCCCCATTGCCGGGCCGAACGACACGCCCGAGTTCGTGTTGCGCGACATCAAGCGACCCAACCCACTGGCGTTCATGGCTTCGAAGGATGCCGATCCGGCGAAGATCGCGTCGAGTTCCATCCGCCTGTTTCTCGGCTTGCGGATTGAATGTGCCCAGTGTCACAACCATCCGTTCGAGCAGTGGACTCGGCAGCAGTTCTGGAACCAGGCAGCGTTCTTTGCCGGAATCGAACGCCGCGGTCGGGGTACGTTCGCGCCGTTGGTGGAAACGGTCGACCGCCGGTCGATCAAGATGCACGACACCGAAGAAATGATCCCCGCGGCCTATCTCGACAAGACAGCATTGGCGACGGATGTGAACCAACCGGCCCGCATTGGGTTCGCCGAGTGGATGACCGCGCGCGAGAACCCGTACTTCGCGCGGGCGATCGTGAATCGGGTCTGGTCGCAACTGATGGGCACGCCGTTGTCGGATCCGGTCGACGACTTCAGCGCCGCCAACCCACCTTGTCATCCCGTGCTGCTGGACGAACTCGCGACGACGTTCAAGTCTTCAGGGTATGACCTCACGCAACTGATGCGCGGCATCTGTCGCAGCGCGGCGTATCAGCGCACGAGCCGGCAAACCCATGACAGTCAAACACGGCCGGAGTTGTTCGCCCGTATGGCCATCAAACCGATGTCGCCGGATCAGTTCGCGGACAGTCTGGTGCAGGCCATCGATCATGAAGCCACGAATGACGAAGAACGCGGGGACATGAACGACGACCCGTTCCGCCGGCGCGTGATCGATCTCTTCGCCAGCGACGGAAAATCGTCCGATCCGGAAACGTCGGTCGTGCAGGCTCTCGCACTGATGAACGGCACTGTCGTGGATCGGGCCGCGAAGTTGGCGACCAGCCCGCAACTGCGAAAAACAACGGCGGCGTTTCCGGATGCGCTTGATCGGCAAATTGAAGCCCTCACGCTCGTCACGCTGAGCCGTTGCCCGACGGAAACCGAGCAACTGGAGTTCATGAAATACTGTCAGCGCGGCGGGGCGGAAGAGCAGGCCCGCCGGTTGGGCGATGTCTTCTGGGTGCTGCTGAATTCGCCGGAATTTCGTTGGAATCATTGATACAAGCCTCCGTTCCGTCCACACATGAGGTGGGATATGACCGACCGATTCTTCAATGCTGCTGTCAATCGCCGTGCATGGCTCGCCGGGACCTCGGGAGCGGTGGTGGGTTCCTCGTTGCGGAGCTGGATGCCCGCGCTGGCGATGGCAAATGAAGGCCAGCCGCGGCCGAAGCGCTCGTGCATTCTGTTGTGGATGAACGGCGGACCGAGCCAGACCGACACCTTCGACATGAAGCCCGGTCACGACAACGGCGGACCGTTCAAAGCGATTGAAACGAAGACACCGGGGATCACCGTTTGCGAGCATCTGCCGGGGATCGCGCAATGGACGAATCAGTTGGCCGTGGTGCGGTCCATGTCGACGCGGGAAGGGGATCATTCCCGCGCCCGTGATCATCTCCGCACGGGTTATGTCCCGCAGGCATCGATCCAGTTCCCGGTCATCGGGTCGCTGGTATCGAATGAAATGGGGGAGCAGACCGGCGACTTACCGAACTATGTCAGCATTTTTTCGCGCGGGTTGTTTGGACCGGGGATGCCTCCCGCGGGCTTTCTCGGACCAGCGCACGCGCCGCTGCTGGTGGGCCGTGATGGTGAAGGCCGCAACGACGGCGGCCGGTTGACGGTCGAGAATCTCGCCACCGCGCGCGGTGTGACGCCAGATCAGGCGTACGAACGTCTGCAATTGCTGGAATCGATCCAGAAGCCATTTCTCGATGCCCGTCCGGGAGCCGCGGCCGAGAGCCATCTCAGCGCGTATGCGAAAGCCGCACGGTTGACGAGTCCCGCTGCGGCACGGGCATTTTCGTTCGATGACGAACCGGCCGCTTTGCAGGAACAATACGGCCGCTCGCAGTTCGGTCAGGGTTGTTTACTCGCTCGCCGTTTGGTGGAACGAAACGTGCCGTTTGTCGAGGTCTCGCTCGGCGGTTGGGACACGCACGAAGAAAACTTCCCCCGCGTGCAGGATCTGTGCGGCGTGCTCGACAAAGCGTGGTCTGCATTGATGCAGGATCTGCACAACCGCGGGCTGGTCGAATCGACGCTGGTGGTCTGGATGGGCGAGTTCGGCCGCACGCCCACGATCAATCCCCGCCAAGGTCGCGATCACTATCCCAAAGCGTGGAGTGTGGTCCTCGGCGGCGGGGGCATCCGCGGCGGACAGGTCATCGGCAAGACCGAAGCCGATGGCCTCACCGTCAACGATCGTCCCGTCACCACACCCGATCTGCTGGCCACCCTCTTCCTCGCGATGGGACTCGATCCGCGCAAGCAGAACATTTCCAACGTCGCGCGTCCGATCCGTCTGGCCGATCCCTTAGCCAAGCCGCTGCATGAGATTTTGGCGTAGCCGGAATGAGCCGATCGATCGTCTGAGCGACCTGGATCGTTAAGACCGGCTCGGGAGTTCGAGTCGGCAGCATTTCAGATCGATGTGTTCGACGCCGCGGGGGGTGCGGACGAAAACGGTTTGATTCAGCCGGTATTGCACGAACCGGCCCCGTTTGGCGCGATGTACGAAGCCCGCATGGTAGAGGATGCCGAGGTGGTGCGAGACATTCACCGTCGTGCTGTCCGTCGCGGTGGCCAAGTCACCGACATTCAGCGGGCCGCTGCGCAACAGTTCGATAATCCGCAGCCGCGCCGGATCGCCGAGGGCTTTCAACGATTCCGCACACTGTTCCGGTTCCAGCGATTGAGGACGCATCATGCGTACTCCGAAAGTTTGTTGGGCACGGCGAAACACGTTCGATCAGAATGGATTTGAGAAGACAACATCGCGGATTATAACAACGCCGCCGGTCCCTTCGACAGCGGAAAGCACGTGAAATGGGCGGCGCATTCGGCGGATTGGCAGAAATCCCACGTCGCCCGATCCACAGCGACGCGATCCCCCCGGTGGAAGACTCGACCATCATCGAGTTCCACTTCGAGACCGGGCCCGCGATACAGCACTTGATAAATCCACGAATCGGCTTCGGAATCAACGGTTGATGACCCTTTCACGGCGGAAACGCGCAACAACCCGCGGGACGGCGGGTCCGTGCTGGCACTCGGCCGCCAATGTTCAATTTGCACGCCATTGAATCCTGCGATCGTGAGCTGATTGAGCACTTCGGCAATGGCATCCGGATGGGGAAGTTCGATCGCGATGGCCAGGCTGCCGCGCGGCTTCAACACCCGCCACGTTTCTTGCAACAGGGAGGTCCGCAGCGCGGGGGCCGTCTCGTGATTCCACGACCGGTCGAGATGGATTTCATCGACGGTGTCGTCGGACATCGCGAGCGGGATCGGAAGCGGTTCCCCCTGCCGGTGTCCCCAGATGACGGGCGGATCGCCTTCGGCTGTGGAGTCCGCCGAAGCATGCACCGCGGGCGAGTCCGCATCGTCATCGAGCGTGTAAATCTCCCACAGATTGCCATCGGGATCGGTGACCCAGAACTTGGTTTGCTGCGAGTAGCAGCATTCGACGCCTTCTTCCCGTTCGGTCGCAATCCCCGCGAGTTCGAGGCGATGCTGCACGTCGATCAACCGGGCGACATCGTCGAGGCGGAACCCCACATGATTGATCGCTCCCGCGTGGGTCTCGGTTCCCGAGCGCAAGGTGAGGGACACCGGCGGTTCATCGATATCGAACCGCGCAAACTCGGGCCATTGGCGCACCGGCGGGAGACCCAGGAGCGATCCATAAAACCGGATCGCCGCCGGTAAGTCAGCCACGAGCAAGTTCAATTCCAGCTTGAACGAGGTCTCACTGATCTGGCTCATGGGGAGGACGCCCCGTTCTGCATCGGACACGCGGGGTGTTGTGGCGTGACGGCGGTGTTGTTCAAGGCGAGAAACTGTCCGCGCCACGGGCCGCGCTGCAAGGCCGCCGCGGTGATGGTATCGACCGATTGAGGAACGCCGCGAAGGAAGGTGTGCCCGCCGTCGGTGGTCAGCCTGGCAAACGGTCCCCGATAGAGCACGCATTCTGTTTCGGAGTCATTCGCATACGGAGCCCAGGCCGCGAGTTTGAACTCGCGGAGTTCGATCCCGTCCCACTGAAAGACCGCCTTGGCTGGCAACTTTTCGATGTGATGATCGATTAATCCCGCGGCGCGAAGTTCGTCGAGCGGCTCGGTTTCATGCGGCACGC
This sequence comes from Planctomycetaceae bacterium, assembly GCA_021732785.1. Taxonomy (GTDB): domain Bacteria; phylum Planctomycetota; class Planctomycetia; order Planctomycetales; family Planctomycetaceae; genus DSVQ01. Next base: position 32,216 of record JAKFUG010000018.1, on the reverse strand, counting down.
GGCGGACGAGCGCCGCCACACCTTGGAGTACCGGGCACTTCGGCAAGACCCGATTCGCCGCCAATCCATGCACAGACACCGCTCCCCCCGGCTTCAAGACCCGACGCACCTCCGCCAGCAGGCGGGTCCGTTCCTGAAGAGTGAGGTCCGCATTGAACGTCCCTTCCAGACGAATGAAATCGACGCTGCCGTCTTTGTGGGGAATCGATTCGGGACAAGGCAGCAGAATGCGATGTTCCCATCCTACGGCGGCTTTGACCGAAGGCCTGGTCGTGGGCGACGTCGGTTCTTCCCTGATCGCGTCGACATCTTCGAGTCGGCAATTCACGCGCCAGACATTGCCATCGGGATCGCACAGCTTCACGGCGGTTTGACGGGCATCGTCCAGGATCGTGTCCCGTTCCCAGGTGACCACCAGGCCCGCCGTGGCGAGGCGCACGCCGAGGGCTTCCACTTCGGACGGATGATGCACCGGAAACGCGAAGTGTCGCAGACTTCGGCCCAATCCCTGCGGATGCGGTATGAGCGAAAAAACCAGCGGCGGGCGCGTCAGCTCAAACTTGGCGTAGTCCGACTCGTACTTGGCCGGACGTACTCCAAAGAAGATGCGGTAGAACTCGACGGACTGCGCCAGATTGGACACGTTCAGCGCACAATGAAATCGCACACCGGGCGGCGACGGATCGATCGTGCAACAAAGGGGAGCTTCGATCACGGAGAGCACGTCGGCACGCTGCGGATTCATGTTGTCCGTTCGCTCCGTAGGCCGTGTCGTGCTTCGTTGAACTTCAGGGGTCGCTCAATCGAAGTACGTGTCATGCCGATCGTATTCCGCGTACTTCTTCTTGAGCCAGGTATGGAACTCGCGGTAATGGGCCGCGCGCTGTTCGCCGCCGTCGGACAGGGCATTGTAGCTCAGGTAAAGTTGCCGCCGCCATTGGGTTGAATCGTTGTTGTTGGAGCGATGCGGTGCGAATCCGCTGAACAGGGCGATGTCGCCGGGGTCCAGTTCCAGCGGCACAGCGGTCGCGTCATCCACGGTCGATAAAGGCAATTCGTGATAATCGCCATCGGCTGCGGAGAGACATCCTTCCCGATGTCGGCCGGGATAGAGAATCGTGCAGCCGTTCGATTGAGTCGTCGTCTCCAGCGGGATGACCACCGAGAGAAAGCTGCGGGGGAAGCCGGGCCATGCGATATAATCCTGATGCAGACCATACCCCGTGGCTCCGGGCGGTTTGTAGATCAGTTTATCTTTGAACAGGCATGCCGGTTCGCCAAACACCTGCTGCAACACCTCGAGCAACCGCTCATCGCTGGTGATCTTCGCGACGGGCGGGCTGAGGTCGGTGATCGGGTCGAACGCATCGAACCGGCATTCCCCGGTGTGACAATGATTCTGCCAGCGACACCGCAGGTTCCGGAGATCGATCAGATCTTTCCGGGCCAGTAACCGCTCGGATTCGCGCACCAATTCCGTCATCAAGGCGGCGGGAAATAATCCCCGCACGATGACGTACCCATCGCGAGTGTATTGCGTGCATAAGTCCGATGCAGCCGTCGATAACATCCCCATTGCCTCCAGTGATGCGCGGATCACTGGAGGCAATGTAGAGTGCCCGAACTGTGAACGTCAATTGGCGGACGGTGAGTCGCCCGGCGGTGGCTTAGAATTCACCGGGAACTTCGCCCCCGTTGCGCGTGACGAGGGCGTCATACAGCAGGTAATCGAGATTCTCGGAGAGGAACCGCACCGTGCCATCGCCCAGGAGATGATGGACGCCACCGGTGTGCATGCTCGACGGACCGTATGTCTGGGTGATGACTCCGAAGGCGGTCCCGTCAAAATACTTCAACGTGGGACTGTTGGGCGGCGGATAATTGAGCGACGACCGCGCCAGGGCATAGGTCGGGTAAGTCGGTGGAAGTCCCAGCGGGCGGGCCGCCAACGCGGCGCAAGAGCCATCGATCCAGACGGACGCCTGCTGCTCGCGCGTTTCGGTGATCACAACGGTATTGGAAGAGCCATCGGTGATGTCCCGGAACGAGGTTTTGGACCCCGGATACATGACCCCCTCTGCCGTGTTGCCTGAGAGCCCAACCACGGTCTTTGCCCCCATGACGGCGTAGTTCCGGATCGCACATTCCGGGCACGAACGGGGAGCGTTCACATAAATCGGATCGGTGCTGTAATTGGTTCCGGAAAAACTGGGACAACGAAAGAAGGGCATCACCTGCCGGGCCGCAGTCCGATTGACCATCGCGATCGCCGACTGGTTGTAATCCATGGTGTTGTACAGCGATGCCTGATCGATGTACGGCAGGATCAGGCTGGCAAAGCTGTGCAGATGTTTGGACGGAGTATAGGCGTTTGCGGCGTCACCGTTGTATTGCCAGACGCCATTCCCCGGCGGCGACGTCATGCTGGGCGGAAAGACGGTGAACGTCGCTTCATAGTTGTGCAGGGCGAGGCCAATCTGCTTGAGATGGTTCTTGCATTGCGTCCGGCGGGCGGCTTCGCGGGCTTGTTGAACGGCCGGCAGCAGCAGCGCGATGAGAATGGCGATGATGGCAATCACCACCAGCAACTCGATGAGCGTGAAGCCCCTGCGGCGCGGGACGGCGGGACGAAACAGCATGGCGGGCAGTCCTCGGAAGAAGACGGGTTGAACAGGCGGGAAGACGCACTAACGATCTTATATTCGTAAGAGTGTTGGTGTCACGCTAACACGACGAATTCCCCGCTTCAAGGGTGAGCCGCAGCGATCCTGAACTTTTCGAGAGACCGCTCACCGAAGGATGCGGCATATCAGGACCGAGAGCCCTGCGAGCGTCGTTCAATGACGAACGACTTTGGGTACGGCGTCCAGGATTGTCATCAGTGCATGGGGGTCAATCGGCTTGACCAGATGGTGATCGAAGCCCGCCTCACGCGAGCGTTGCCGGTCTTCGTCCTTCCCCCAACCGGTCTGCGCGATGATGACAATCCCCCTCCCGTTCGCTTGTTCGCGAATTTGCCGGCAGGCTTCATAGCCGTTGAGTTTTGGCAGCCCGATGTCCAGCAGGATGACGTTCGGACGGAACTTCATCGCGGCAGAGACGGCTTCTTCGCCGTCGAAAGCGCTGCTGGTCTCATTCCCCATCAGCGATAACAGTTTGGAGAGGCTCGTCGCTCCATCACGGTTATCGTCGACCACAAGAATGCGATGTTGGCTCATCGCGCTTCCGGTCGCAGTGGGAGTCGGAGAATGGGGAACCTCAGGCGCAATTGGCAACCGGACCACAAACTCGCTCCCTTTGCCGAGGCCTTCGCTGTGGACGGTCACGTGTCCGCCGTGCAATTCGACGATGCGTCGCACGAGCGTTAAACCGATCCCCAAGCCTCCTTGTGCTTTCGCCAGCGAGTGATCGGCCTGGGAGAACATTTCAAAAATCCGCGACTGCTCTTCGGGGGCAATTCCAATTCCGGAGTCGCGCACCGAAATGACCGCTTCATTCCCCTCACGTTCCGCGGTCAACCAGATGTGCCCGTCCCGCTCGCCGTATTTTGCGGCATTGTTGAGCAAGTTTAAAAATACTTGCGCCAATCGCGTTAAATCGGCATCGAGAGGGATCGGCGACTGTGGCAGCGTCACCGTTAATTCGTGATTCATTTCCTCGATCACCGGCCGACTGGTTTCCACGGCACTCTGAATGACGACGTCGAGCGTCGTGGGAGTCCGCCGCACTTCCAGCTTGCCGTGGTTGATGCGACTCACGTCCAGCAAGTCGTCGACCAGGCGAACCATCTGGTCCATCTGTCGTTCCATAATTTTCAGGATTTCGACAGCATCTTCGGCCGTCCCGCCGGTCAGTTGCAGGATTTGCAGTCCGCTGCGAATGGGTGCCAGCGGATTGCGAAGTTCGTGTGCCAGCGTGGCAAGGAACTCGTCCTTGCGACGTGCGGCTTCCGACAACTCGGCGGTCAGCCGGTTGGATTGCTCCTCGGCCCGCTTTCGATCGCTGATATCCCGGACAATCTTGGATTCCCCCACAACCTGCCCACGTTCGTCCTTGATGGGAGAAATCGTCAACGAAACCGGAATAATCCGTCTATCCTTTCCGACTCGTTCGGTATCGAATTGTTCAATCCGCTCATTCGCGCGCAGTCGAGCGATAATCTCCTCTTCCTCATGCGCCCGTGTCTCAGGAATCAGGAGCGAAATGTGACGGCCAATCGCTTCTTCCGCGGTATAGCCAAAGAGTCTTTCCGACGCGGCGTTCCAGGTCTGAATGTTCCCCTCGAGCGACTTGCTGAGAATGGCGTCTGCGGAGGACTCGATAATCGCCGCCAGGAAGCGCGCGGACTGTAGTTTTTCGGCATTCGCCCGTTCCAGTTGACGCCGTTCCGTGGCATCTCGAAACACGAGCACATGACCGACGATCTTTCCCGCCTCATCACGCAGAGGCGCGGAGTTGCAGTCCATTGGCCGCGTTTGCCCCTCGCGACCGACTAACAGCATCGGTCGCGATGACGCGGCGGTCATCTCTTCGAGGAAAGCCCCCAACGTCTGCCGATCGATCGGCTGCTGCGTGGCCTCATGGATGGCCTGAAACACCTCGGCAAACGGTCGGCCGTGTGCTTGGGCATCGGTCTGTCCCGCCAATCGTTCCGCCACTTGATTCAGAAAAGTGATCCGTCCGTGCCGGTCCGTGGCAATGACCGCATCACCGATACTGCCCAGCGTGATTTGCAGGAGGTCCGCATGCGCGCGGGCTTGCTTTTGCGCCTGCCGCATCGCTTCGCCAAAGACATTAAACAGCACACAAATCAGCGAATAAATGACGACCCCGGCGAAATTTTTCTGAGAGATCCCGGCGAAAGAAAATCGCGGGGGGACGAAGCAGTACCACGACAACAAGGTCCCCAAGACCGTGGCGACGAGGGCCGTCCGCCAGCCACCAATCCATGCGGCGAAGACGACCGCAATCAGAAAAGTAAAGAAAAAATTACTCTCGCCCAGCCACGAATCCATCAGCCATCGAGCGACGCCGGCAATGATCACCGCGAGCAGTGTGAGGGCATACTGCCGAGCATCGACTCGTGAGCCCTGGAATCGCGGCCAACTGCCCATTTGAACGAATCCCACAGGAGATTTACCGGGCTCCGCCAATCTCCCGAATTGTAATCGACGCCTGAACCCCATGAAACCGCGGAGTCTGTCATTTGCACCTCCGTTTGAATTGTGCTCAAAAAAACGCGGCATCCTGCTCCCCCGAAACAGAATGCCGCGTCGGTGCTGAGGAAGAGCCCAGCCATGAATGACCATGGCTCGATCTTCCTTGCACGAAACCGTCCGTCAATTGCCGAATCGCAACGATGCTGGCATGCCACGAAGCAACCGCCGTGCCATTGAGGGCTGCCAGGCACCGGCTGGTGTGAGTCCATCCGCTCGCAACGGTTCGGTGAGGGAAATCGCGTCGGTCGTTAATTCGCGAACGGACTGACGATCAGGGTTTCCAGCGCTGTCCAAACCCAAAAACCGGCTTCGATGATCCGCAGTGTCCAGGTCAGTTGTTGCATCATCAGCTCTCCCGAAGTGGTCGATTTGCTCCCGGCGCGGCCCTCTTGACGCGCGATGAATTTCCCGTAGCAACTGCTGCACCAAACGGACATGACAGATCATTAACACGGTCCCGAAGGGAGGCCGTGGGCGTTCATCCCTCACCTTGCGCGATTGGCGATCACGCATTGACGGGAGAGCTCGCAGGCACCGTCATGCCGCTTCAGACGCCATCGACTTTGCGGATCGTTTTGACTGGCCGGTCATACCGATCGATTCTAACAATGAACAGCGCGGAATCGGCACTGTGGCGGAAGCGGACAACGCCCGGTCGAATGCCGTTTCCAACCCGTCGTTTCTGCACCGTCGGCTCAACTCGCGAAACTCTGATCGGAGCGTACGCAAATGAACGCTTGGCATTCGGCTCAACCGGAACAGGCCCGTTCGAGGTGGAACGTGGTGACGCCAAGATCGCGTTTGAGCGATTCGTAGGCCGATTGAGCCGGTGTGCGATCGAGGTCGCTTGCCGGTCGCTTGATCGCGCGGATCAGCACATTCTTCGGAGTGTGCTCGGTTTCGATAAATTCCACGACTTGCGTTCGATAGCCGTGGCAGTCGAGAAAACGGGCGCGCAGGGCATCGGTGGCCATCGCGGCGAAACGTTCTTTCAACAGCCCGTATTCGGTCATTCCCGGGAGACGGCCCGACCAGTGCTGATTGAGTTCGTGCTGACAGCACGGGACGGCAAGAATGGCATCGCAGTTCCAGCGCAACGCGGCTGCCAGCGCGTCATCGGTGGCGGTATCACAAGCATGCAATGAGACGGCGAGATGCACGGCACCCGTGGGCGTAAAGTGGGCAATGTCGCCTTCCTGGAAATGCAGACCGCGGCAAGCCAGTTTTTTCGCCGTTTCAGCGCACGTCGCAATCACATCGACCTTTCGGTCCAGGCCAACAATATCGACTTCGCGGCGGTGGATTGCGGTGAGGAAATGATGTAGCGCGAACGTGAGATAGCTTTTGCCGCAGCCGAAATCGACGACGTGCAAAGTTCCTTCGGCGGGAAGTTGCGGCAGGACATCGGCGATGAATTCGAGATAACGGTTGATCTGGCGGAACTTGTGATAGGCCGTGGGTTTCACTTTCCCTTCCGAGGTCATGATGCCGGCGGCGATCAAAAACGGGCAGGGCTGACCGTCGGGAAGGATGTACTTCCGAGACTGATTATGTTGATTCGGCGGCGGTGATAATGTCGGCGGCTTCCGTTTGAATTGCACCTGGCTCCGTGGCTTGTGCCGAACGGTGAAATCGCCATCATCGGCGAACCAGTGGAGATCGCCCCAGGCCGTGCTGAATTGTTGATTCACCCGGCCGAGCAATTCGTCTTCCGTCAGGTTTTCGTGCCGTTCCTGTTGACCGATGCGGGCGATCCATTGATACCGCAAGCCGTCCTGCAGTTGCACGGGGCGAACCGTTACTTTCTGAATTGTTCCCGAAGCGCGCGGACGACTCAGAACCAGGCGAAAAAGGGTACGGCGTTGAACCGTCGCGGACAGAAGATCGGACCAGGGGACAGAATTCACGGAAGCTCCGAGTTGAGGAGGACGAATCCCCACAACGTATCATCTTCGCGACGGACCAGCTATGGCGTGCCGTTCAGCAGGTGGATCAATTCTGCCTCAGCAGATGGTCCAACATCGCGACGGGCTCGTTCTTTTTGCTGACGGGACCGGTGACGGGGCCGTCACCGTTGAGCGTGCTGCTCCCCAATCCGGTCGCCGAACGGCGGGAGAAGACGTACGCCGGGAGCACAAGTCCTTCGCAAAACTGCGTGATCTTCTGCGAGAGATCGTCATCGAAGGCCTGTTGCACACTTTGTCCCGGCTTGAGATGTTTGATCCCGAAACCCAGATTGTTGGACGATCGAAAATCCTTGTAATGCAGGATCTCCTGCCCGCGCAGGTATTTGATCGTGAGTTCGATATTGTTTTCCTGAACGGTGGTGACATTCGTCCGTTCACCGAGTTGACTGACCTGAAAGGTTTTTCCGCTGGCCGGCTTGGCGATGATTTCCACGCGGATGCCGCCACCGGTGCCGATGCCCACGCCGGTTCTTTCAATCGCCTTTTTCAACTCGTCCTGCATCGTTTGTGAAAGATTACCTTGCCACGGAATGCCCGGCACGCTCATGGTCAAACTGACTTGTCCGCCGGGCTGAACGAGGAGTTCGGGCTCCAGCTTATTGGCGGTGACGGCTTCGGCGACTTTGGTTTCAGGCAAATGGACGGCCACCAACTGCAACGCCGGAACACGTTCCGATTTTGGCGCGACGTACCATGTGCGGCCATCAATCATATTCTCGGCCATCGCCCCGGCTGGCAGTTTGTAAGTCCAGGCGACCGTTTTCGCATTGATGTCGAACAAGGCCATGCTGAGAGCATTCGACATTGGTGTCCGCAGCGCTTCGGTGTAGATGAGCAGATGCTTGTCGCCGCACCATCGCATCTTTTCACCTGCCACCGGGCTGGGGATTTCGGCTCCGACGGCCCCGGTTTTGAGATCGGCGATGTAAAGATAATTGCCACCCTTTTCAGAAAGCACGATCGCGAGTTGCTCGCCGTTCGGATGAAAGGCCATCGCGAGAACGCTACCGCGAATGCCCACGACGCCGCGGCTGGTGCCGGTGCGCGTATCGCGGAAATCGATGCCGTCTGCCGTGGCGCACGCGACATCACGTCCGCCGGGGGAGACTGCGAAGACACTCACGTCGTCGATCAAAAAAGACGGACTGCACGCCGGCAGTTCCCAGCCGACGAGTTGTCGACTGAGGTTCGCCGTGAGTACGTGGGTGGCATCAATCAACGCGGCACTGCGGAGTTCCAGATCGTTTTCATCGGCGACCCCTTTGTACGGTCGGAAACCCGCGATGTGTTTACCGGAAACATCGAAGACGTCGAGGCGTCCCTTGGCATTGTGGGCTTTGACGAGCACGGCGTCAGGCGTCGCGCTAACCAGATCGGCGGAGAAGGGTATCTCGATGGCGGTGCCAGGCTTGCGGTCCGCCAGATTGACGACTTCAATCCGGTTCTTTTCGGCGATCACCGGCCGCATCAGCACGATGGTTTCCACGCCATTTTTTCCGGCGCGAAACCGCGTGTCGGGGTATCCCAGCTTGGAATCCTTGAGATTTTCTCCTTCGGCGACCCGGGCAAATGCGCGGGGTGTCGCTCCCCCTGTGAGATAAACATCGCGAACCGTTCCGGAACCCGACGACAGTGGTAACGGCTTTGATACGACATCCGCAGCAAGGGCCGGAGCAGGGTCCGGCTGGGCGCTCCACGAACTGGCGGTCCGTGTGGAAGCCGCTGCGGTGTAATCCGTCTTGGTCAACGGCGGGAGCTTCAGGTCTTCGGGCAATCCGCCCACGGCCGCGAGATTTTCGGCTCGGGCCAGTTCGGCGTCACTCAGTGTGATTCTGACCACTGACGCCTTCTCATGGTTTCCCACGAATGCGGCCACCAACTCCGCGGAGAGGGGACGACGCACGGTTCGTGAGTGGATTTCCAGTTTCTCGAAATTGTAAACGGTCTGCTGTTTGGCACGATCGACCACGGCCAAACCGTGGACCAGAAACTTGCGGCCATCGGGGAACCATTGCAGGCCCACGGCTTGGGAATCCGGGTTATATTTCTCTTTGATTCCGGGCGATACCTGAATTTTTTCGGCTAGGCCATCGGCCATATTCCAGATGACGATTTGCGACGCCGAACTCGAACCGCTGGCATCCCACAAGCCCGCGAGTTGGGAACCATCGGCCGAGAACGCAAGCTGGAAGAACTGCGTATAACCGCCGTTGCCACCCCGCGCCACCTGCAGTTCTCCCACCGACTTGCCTGTAGTTAAGTCGTACACGGTGGTCCAGCCTTTGAGGAATTCACTTTCGACGGCGACATATTTCCCGCCGGGGCTGTAAGCCGTCTTTTCGGGATAAGCGAACTGTTTGCCGAGATCGATGTCATGGAGGAGATCGCCCTGCGGGATCTGCCAGACCCGCATTCTGTCATGGACCGACGAAAGGGCGACCAACCGATCGCCGGGAACCAGGGCGAGGCTTCCCAGGTTGAACTCCAGACCCTTCACCGGGATCGCGACGGCAAGCTTATTCTTCTGTACGTCGAAGACGCTGATGCCATCGCCGGAACCGCCGAACGCAAAATAGTGTCCGTCTGGACTGAGACTGGTTTTGTAGGATGAGTGGAAGTTGATCCCGTTCAGTTTGCCTTCTTTTTTGCCGGTCGAGAGGTTCCACAGATCCCGTTGCGATTTCGGGTCTTCATTGTTCCCCACCATGACATACGGGCTGGCAATCACGGGGTATGTCACGTGGTCGTCGTCGATTCGTCGCGCGGTAACGGGGATTTGAAAGTCGGACTTCCAGTCGGCAGGCAAGGGCGTTGCTGGGGGATCGGCTTGTGCGGTCCAATTGATCGGGGCAACCGGTTCGACGATGAACTTGGAATCGGGATTTGCTTTGGGAGAAGCCACGGCGGGAACGGTCGGCGCGGTGTTGTTGGGTGTCGTCGGTGTCGGGGGCGTGGTGTTGGACGAAGCATTGAGGTTCGGTATCGCCGGGGTGACGATGACAGGAACAGTTTGTCCCGCGGGTGTGACGGGGGGCGGCGTGGGGGCCACCGGGTTCAGGGCGAGTTGCGGGGTCAACAACTTCATCGCCACGTAAATCACGATGCCCCCCACCAGCAGCACCGCCAGCCCGCCGCCCACCAGCAGCCCGATGATCAATCCCGCACCAGAGGATTTTTTCTTCCCGCGGCCGGGCTTTTTCCCGGTGCCCGAACGACGCGCGGGGCGTTCCTCTAGTTCCATCACCTCGTCATCGTCCCCGCCGGGAATGACCATCGACGAACCGCAGGCTTTGCAATTCACTTTTTTTCCGGCCAGCGTATCGTTGAGTTTGTACTGCTTGCCGCAGAGATCGCATTCAACTGCAATCGCCATAAAGTCGCCCTTTGGCTGCCACTTGGCAGGAAAAACCGAGGAACGGAATCGAATGAAGACCGGAACGCGAAGCGCCCACAGCATAATGCCCTCCGTGCGAAGCCTTCGCAATCCCCGCTTCCCCTCCCGGATGAATCCGTTCACTCGGCACTTCTCACGCGGAAATGAGGAAGTGGACAAAAGTTTTTCCAGAGGCGTGCGGATCGGCTTTCGATGTCCGACCGCATTGTAAAAGAAGGGCAGATTCTTCACTTGTTCATAAAGACGTTTTGACGCGGGACCGGAAAAACTCGTATACTCCACAATCTCGCGTGCTCTTCACGCGCGATGGAATTCGACCCTTCTGCGCTCCGGAGGCTGAACGTTGCCCTCAACGACTCACGATCCGTTGCTGCAGCGCGCCCGAGCGCTCACCCGTGAACGGAATTATTCGGACGCCATTCTTGCCTTTCAGGAACTGCTGGAAGCCGATCCCGATTCCGTCGAGGGCTGCGAAGGGCTCGCGATGGCCTGTTTCATCTCCGGCAAATTCGCGGCGGCGCTGGATAACTTCGAGCGGTTGACCATGTTGCAGCCCACGGAAGCCCGGCACTACGTCAATTGGGGGGCCGTGCTCAACCGGATGGGCAAGCACAAGGATGCGGCCGACATCCTGCGGAAGGCCATTCAGCGGAACCGCAAGAGCGCCGACGCCTATTACAATCTGGGAATCGCCCAGCGCCATCTCAAGCAGCCCAGCATGGCCGTCTCCGCCTACAAAGAAGCCATCCGCATCGATCCGGAAATGGCCGAGGCGTACCAAAATCTGGGCAATGTCTACCTGGAAATCGGCAGCCATCAACTGGCGGTGTCGAGCTTTCAAAAAGCGCTGGAGGTTCGTCCCGACTTTGAAAAGGCGCGCGTCGGTTTGAACCGTGCGGAAGATGCGATCGAAAAGGCCCGTGCCAGCCGGAATCCTTTCGGACGACTGATCGACTCACAGACGCAAAAATCCGCCGTGCAGGTTACCTTTGAACGGGAGCTGACCGACTCGGAGCGTCATGAAGACCGTCAACATGTCTGGACGATCGCGCAGGAAATCAAAACGCTCAGCGAAGCCTGCGCTGTCCATTTGCATGAGCAGGTGGAGCGGCGGCTGCATTCCATGACTCGCGTGGCTGCCGAAAGTACGGAATCGCCGATGGCCCTGGTTCTCGCCGCGGAAGAATTTCGGAATGCCTTGCAGCAATGGGTCGTGTTGCGTCAGCAGGTGCGGAGCAAACTTCTGCAGTTGCGGGGTCACGAAGAGTTGATGAATACACCCGAAGTTCGCCGCGACGCAGGGAATTAAGCCTCCGCGAATTCGAGTCGGATGTCAGAGCAGCAGATCTTGTGCTACCGGGGTGGGTTATGTGGTATCTCATCCCCGTGGGGTGCATCGGGCGACTGGTGGTTGCAGAAAGGTGGGCCTTCAGCCCCGAAGGGGGCGCGATTCGAGAGCCCAGTGGCGAAGCGTCTTCGCGCAGCCCTGGGTGAGCGGATCGGAGGACATCGTCAAGCCCCAAAGGGGCGCGACGCTTTATGCTGAAAGCGTCACACACCGAAAGAGTCACACACCGTTGGGGCTCCGGAGTCCGGAATTGTTCATGGATGTTCTCCACTAAACACCGGATGCACCCCATCCCCCATGACAATCGATCTCTGTTCGTACCGATTGTGATCGCCATCGGTTAAACTGTTTCCTCACGAATTGCCTGCACGGTGGTTTCGTTTTGTTTGCCGCACTGAGGTTGCCCGGTGGCGTTGTTTTTGCCGTTTCGCCGTCCCCGTACGACATTATCGCGTGAAGACGCGGTGGTGTTTTATCCGTCGTTCGGCGCGCGCAATGCCGAAGGCGGCTGGACGGTGGTGATCCAGGGCTGCGTCTATCACCCGCGCGTCACCTGGCTGCGGGGCAAGCCGGTCCTGGGACTCATTCGTCGCCTCATGCGGGTCGATCGCGCTGCCGAAGAATTCTTTCGCACGCGGATGCGGCAATTCCTCGTGCATGCTGCCGCGGGGCGAAACGTCACGATTACGTTCGGTCATGAAGATCACACTGTAGGCCCCACCGACGCCGCGGGGCTGATGCGCACGGAACTGATGTTGAGCGTGAATCCGCTCGACATCGTCCCCGAACCCTCCACGCCCCTTATCCCCTGGATCAAATACAAAGCCTTGCTGGCCAATGGCGACGAACGAACGTTCGGCGGGCAGGTGCAGTTGCTCGAACCGCACGGCGTGTCGATCATTTCCGACGTCGACGACACTCTCAAGCACAGCAACGTTCCGAACCGGCGCGACCTCTTTCACAACACGTTTTCCCGCGCGTTCGCTCCCATTCTTGGCATGCCCGATCTGTACCAGCGCTGTGCCACGCTGGGAGCCGCGTTTCACTATGTCTCGGGTAGCCCGTGGCAGTTGTACGAACCGTTGTTCCAGTTCTGGATCGATCACGGCTATCCGTTGGGTTCGTTTCATCTGAAACGCTTTCGGCTCCGGGAGACCGCCCGAAAAATGCGGACGACCTCGCCTCAGAAGGCCCACAAGCGCGCGGCGATCGAACCGATTATCGCCGCTTATCCGCAGCGGAAGTTCCTGCTGATCGGCGATGCCGGCGAGCAGGACCCGGACATCTATGCCAGCCTGATGCGCGACTTCCCGGAGCAAATTGCCCACATCTATATCCGCACCGTCCGCGGCCGCGTGGTGGACATTCTCCGCATGGAAGCCGCCTGTGCCGGATTGCCTCCGGAGAAATGGACCCTCTACGAAACCGCCGCGGATATTGCCGAATCGGTCATGCGGCACGTGCAAACGCCCGCGGCGTTCGATGCCGTGTAACGGGTTCGATGACCGACTCAGAGAAACTCATTGGCGGCCGCGAATCGGCTCTTCGCGAATCGGCCATAATCCGAAACTGCGCAGCCGGGGTTCGAGACGTCGCCCGGCAGGGATCTGAGATTGCAGGTGCTGCCACTGAGTGTCATCCAGAATCGGTCGCAGTTCATCGCTCATGTCATCGGCGACCAGAATAGCGATGTAGTGTGCATACAACATCGGCACCGCATGCGGATGCCAGGCCGGATATCGCGACACAATCCGCTCGACGATCAAACGTTCCTGCACCAGCGAGAGAGGTTGTAGCCCGCGGAAAAAAGGAGCGACCATGTTCCGCACCGCATCTCGCCGCTCGAAGAGATCCAGCGCCTGGTACTGCTCCGATTGCGCTTCGGTCAGCTGGTGGTGCAAGACTTTCGCGAACAACGATTTTTCGCCAAACGGCAGTGTCAGGGGAACCATCAGATCGCGCACGATTTCTTCGCTGACGACGATCATTCCGCCCGCGGGGATCGGTTGATTGACATACTTCTCGCGGAGATGATCCACTTTGCTCATCAGTCGCGCGATGTCCCCTCGGGCCGCGAGTTGCAGCTTCTGGCGTTGCTCATCGGTGAGCAAGCACTGCTCGTCAATCTTTTGCAGTCGCGAACGGTACTGTTGAAGAAGTCGGGCCCGCACATTCTCGTTCGACCCCGACATGTTGACGAATTGCGCTTCCGTGACGGTATTGATCAACGGCATCAAGTTCAGTTCCGAGTCGGGGATGTCGATGACGACATCGTCCGTAAACGAGGACTGCGCCGCGACTGAGCACGGGATCGACAAGCAGAGGATTGTCATCCCGCCGAAGACCATCGCCACCATCCGCATCACTGCCTCCGTTGAGATTTCCTCTCGAACAGTACGTTGCTCATGCCGATTCTGCAATCACATTCGCCTTTGGCGCTGGATAGTCCACGTCGCTACACTGCGGTCACTTCGTCCAGAACATTGAGAAGCACGAGGGAGACGGCGAATGTGGCGCTCAACGAGTTTCATCACGGTGATGCTGGCGATTTGTGTGAGTTTTGCGGACGAAATCGTCACCGCCGCCGAGCCATTGCCGCACCCGCTGGCCGACGCGATGTCGCCGGATGTCTGGCGACGCGAAAAACGCATTATCGATTTGCATCAGCACATCGAACCCAGGCCCGAACGGTTTGACCGCGCTGTCGGCATTCTCGATCGGTCCGGTGTCGGTCTGGGTGTGGTGCTGGGCGCGGGAACCGTCACGCACAAACCGGGGGAGCCGTCGGCATTTGAATCTGCGAAGCGGATTGCCGATCAATCGCATCCGGGGCGATTCGTGAACTCGATGCTCATCGACTATGCGGGCTGGGACGAACCCGGCTGGAGTGAGAAGGCCGCACAACAAATCGAAGACGGTCACGCTCTCGGGGCAGTGGGACTAAAGGAGTTCAAGCGGTTGGGCTTGTTCCTCAAGGACAAGTCGGGGCAGTTGATCAGGATCGATGATCCGAAACTCGACGCCGTATGGCAGAAGTGCGGTGTACTCGGGATGCCGGTCTCCATTCATGTCGGCGACCCCAAAGCGTTCTGGCTGCCGTACGACGACCAGAACGAACGCTGGACGGAACTGAAGGATCATAAGAGCTGGTGGTTCGGCGACCCGGCCCGCTTTCCGCCGCGCATGGAATTGCTGGAAGCGCTCGATCGCGTGATCGCCCGGCATCCGCAAACGACGTTCATCTGTGTCCATTTCGCGAACAATCCGGAAGATCTGGAATGGGTCGACAAAGCGCTCGACGCCCGCCCGAATATGTACGCCGACATGGCCGCCCGCATTCCGGAAGTGGGGCGGCACGATCCGGCCAGGGTCCGCAAACTGTTCGAGAAACATCAGGACCGAATCCTGTTCGCCACCGATTTCATGGTCTACGGCAAGCTGATTCTCGGCTCCGGCGGCGACAATGACAAACCGACCGATGATGATGCGGTGGAGTTCTTCCAGAAGTGCTGGCGGTGGTTTGAAACGTCGGATCGCGATTGGGCGCACATGACGCCGATCCAGGGGAACTGGACGATCAACAGCATCGATTTGCCCCCGGCGGTGTGTCGTAAAATCTATTTCGATAACGCCCGCAAAATGTTTGCTCGAACGTTACCGCTGCCAACTCTGAAGGCAATGCGGATTGATCGCGACTTTGTGCCCGATGGCGTGTTGAGCGAACCCGAATGGGCGACCGCCGTTCCCGCGCGGATGGAGTACCACTCGCGGACCAGCACCGCGGTATCGAACCTCAGCACGCCCGTACGGGCGTTGTGGTCGGACGAATTTCTCTATCTGGCATACGAGTGTCCCTTCACCGAATTGAGCGTTTTTAACCCGGTGCAGAAAGAAGAACGCATCGGCTTGTGGGACAATGACGTCGTCGAAGCGTTCATCGCTCCCGATCCGTCGCAGTTGCGAAAGTACACCGAATACGAATGGGCACCGAACGGCGAAGCGCTCGACTTGCGGCTCGATACCGGCAAGAGCGATTTCCCGTGGAGTAGTCGCATGGAGTACGTCGTCAAAGTCGACGAACCGGCGAAGGTCTGGCGTGTCGAAGTCCGCATTCCGCTGGCATCCCTCGGTGACACGAAACCGCAACCCGGCACACGCTGGCGGGCCAACTTCTACCGACACGACCGCAAGCACGGCACCGGGCTGGCATTCTCGCCAGTGCTCAAGCCCAGCTTCCACACGCCGGAACGATTCGGCTGGCTGGAGTTCTGATGTCCGCGTTTTGGATTGGACAGCAATGACGGTCGTGGCAAGTTCTGCCGGATGAATGGCTCGCGCCGCACTCCAGATTGTTGACGGGGCGGAAGCCTTCCGGCGGCCGATGAACGTGGTATGGCTTCTGGCCGCGCCCGCCTGAGCCAGCCCGGACATTCCGCAGCGTTATCATCCTCGGCAAACTCACCGTTCCACAGACGGTGATTTCATCCGCGGTCGGAGCAGATTATGAACGGTTGGCGGAGCACCTGCATTGTGCTGGGGTTAACCGCCACCTGTCTCTCGGCGGCTCCGTCATCACCCGTTCAAACCGAAAAGGCGTGGTACACCAACTTTGCCGAAGCCTTCGCACAGGCCGACAAGTTGAAGCGTCCACTGCTGGTCCATTTCTACGGACCAAGTTGCCCCCCTTGCCGCGCGATGGAAGAGCAAGTCCTCAATCAGCCGCAGACTAAGACGATCCTGCAGACCCGCATCATTGGCGTGAAGATTAACGCGGGGCAGGGCTGCACGCGAGAAGACATTCGGCTCGTTGAGCGTTTCGGCGTGCATAGTCTCCCCACGGATATCATTTTTGATCCGCAGTCCGGCCAGATTTACAGCCAGGCGAGCGGTTTCCAGGACTTGGGCCGCTATCTGGCTGTCGCCGACAACAGCGCCAGGAAATACGAAGACGCCGAACGACTCGCGTCCGTCGAACGCGAAAAGAATCGACTGCGCAATCGCCCGCCGATTGATCCCACCGACAGCGAGCGTTATCCGGAACCGTCTCCCAAGCCGATCATCGGCCTCGACGGATTCAGCCCGGTCTCCATCCTCGTGAATAAAGAATGGGCGAAGGGTTCAAAAGACTTCGCCTTTGAATTCAAAGGGGTGACCTACTACCTGTTGAACCAGCAGGAGTACGATTCGTTCCGTGCCGCGCCGGAAGACTTCGCCCCGCGACTGTTGGGTTGCGATCCGGTGGTCCTGTGGGAAACGGACCGGGCGGTGCCGGGGACGGCGAGCTACGGCGCGTTCTATGACGGCGAACTCTATCTGTTCGAGTCGCAGGAAAGCCGGACCCGTTTCAAAGCCAATCCGCCGCGGTTCATTCGCATTCAGCACGTGCTGAATATCGATAACATCGAACGCAAGACGGTAGTGCGGTGAGGAAGTGATAAGTTGTGAGTGATGATGGATGAGTCAGAGAGCGGGCAATCTCATTCGGCTGATCACTCATCATTCATCACTCATCACTTGGCAGCCGGTCGTGCCGCTTTCACGCCGTAGATCAGCAGGTCGTCGAAGTTGCCGGTGTCGTCGAACGAACCGATGCCGACCTGACCCCACGTGAAGGTTTTGTCGACCGCGGTCATGACCGGGGTTTCCATGTCGTCAAAAAAGACGTCGATCTTTCCGGAATCGACATCGCGAACGATGCGGGCATGATGCCATTCGTTGTTCCACGGAGTCCCCGCGGTGGTCTTCGTGGAGATCTTTTTCCGCGGCTCGTTGTTGACGATAAAAATCTGGTTGGCATGATCGTCGGTCTTCTGGCCGAAGTGGACGTAATACATGTGCGCCGGGTCTTGATACCCAAAGAACAGGCACAAACTGCGGTGCGGATAGTCGCGCGCGGTGGATTGCAGTTTGACATCCAGCACGCCGCTGCCGACCACCAGATCTTTCACCACGGCACGGTTGAACGGCGAACGGACCGGCGTCTCGACTTTGCTCTGTTCGAATTGATTGAAGACGGAATTCCCATCCTGATCGACGAACCGCCAGGCTTTCGGATCGGCGAGTTCCCACTTTGAGGCATCCTTTGACGTGAAGTCTTCGTGAAGCAAAAGCGGGCGACCGAGCAATTCCACTGGGGGGGCGGCAGTCGCGGCCGTCATCCCTCCGCAAAAAACGAGGCCGAGAGAAACCGCCAATATCCGCCCCGCCATGTTGCACCTCTCCGTGTTGTGACCGTCTTGAAATGAGCGATGCGCGGCGGGGAAGACGAATCAGTTCGGCGGCGGTCCCGGTTCGCGGGGACCGTTTTCACGGGGACCATCACCCCGCGGACCACCTCCGCGCGGACCCTGACCCGGTGGACCGTCGCCGCGCTCCTCAGGCGGACGTCCACCCCGTTGCGGGAATCCAAAGCCTCCGCCTTCACCCGGCGGCCGCGGCGGGCCACCCCGTCCGCGATCGTGCATGAAGCCTTCCATCGGAAACATCCGCCGGAGTTCCGCCTGCACCTGCCAATGCCGCTTGAATTCGGGATTCTCCATCATCGTTTCAAAGTGCTTCTTGAGTAATTCCCGCGTGAGATCCTTGGAATTCAACTGCGTCAGTTCCTGCCGTTCCGCCGCCGATTGTTTCACGAAGACATCGCGCAGTTGTTCGTCCGTTGGGAAGAACTTGCCCATTTCCGACATCAGCATGCCTTGCAAGGCCCAGCCCAGCATCCCGCGGAAAGCGAAGCGCTTCGGAAAGTTTGGATCCTTCGATTGCAACTTCCGCTGCGGTTCTTCCGAGATGGCGTCAATGATCTGGTCGAGGACCTCATCGTTCGGGAATTTTTGGAAGAAGCCGCCGTCCTGTTCTGCGGCGGCGTGAATGATCTTGGCGTATTTCTCGATGAGGAGCGGGGTCCCGCGGTCAACTTCAAATTTGGCGGGAGTCGACAGGTTCGCATACAGAATATCGGTAATGGCTTTCAAATCCGCCGCGGTCAATGTCGACGGCCGGCTGACCGGCTTCATTCGCTTGAGATCGAGATTCAGATCGAACAACTCGGTCTCGCGCGAGGCATCCTGTTCGTTTTTGTACTTCAGTACGAGTGCCACTCGCTCGGGGTTATCTTTGGCCGTCTGCAAGTCGTCACGCTGTCCGAGCGTTATCGTCTGCAGCCAGGTGTAATATGTTTCGAGGGTTGTACGGGTCGAGAGCGGCGCGGCTTCCAACTCGCGATGCAAGGCCCGCATGGCCATCTGCCGCTCGACAGGCAGCTTCTTCCACAGTTCCCGATTTCGATTCACCAAGTCGCGCTCACTCACGGTGAGTTTTGACGCCAGGTCGAAGAGGGCGGCTTTCCGGGATTCACCCGGAGCCGTGGGGAGCATGCCGGAGTCAAGTTCCCGCGCCGGTGCCGTATCGGCCGGGGGGCTGAAGCTCCCGAGGCGTTGTAACTCGTTGACGAAACTCATGGAGTCCGCTTCGAGATACACGTCGAGATTCTTCATGAGCTGAAGATCGGTCAGCAACTCGTCATGGGGATTGGGGACCCAGCGCGACGTGGCGACATAACCCACCGAAGCCGCGGCTGCCAGCACCACCACCCAGACCACGGCGACGGCACTCTTGCGGACATAGGCAAACCACGGCTGGTCCGTGATCTGCGTGCGTACTTCCGAAACCTTCAGCGTGGTCAGGGTCCGCTCGGTAAAGTTCTCCGTGGCATTCGGCTTTGGCAGCAGGTCGAGCAATTCCCACGTCCGGGCGAGGGCTTCGACTTCATGCCGGGCGACTTCGCTTTTGGCCAGCACCTGATCGATGTACTGGGTCGTATTTTCCTCCAGCTCGCCGTCGAGATAGGCGACGAGATTATCCCGTTGCTCGGCGTTCAGTCGGAGGGCACGATCCTGCATAGCAAATCAACTTCGAATCGGTACGGGCACGTGGTGAGTCCGTTCGCACGGCGCTCGAAACGTGGTTATTTTCCCAATTGCATGTAAGGTTCGAGGACGGTCCGCAGATTTTCGCGAGCCCGTGACAGCAATGATTTTACGGCTTGCGGCGTCAATTCCATAGCTTCCGCAATATCCTGGTAGCTCATGTCTTCGAATTTGTGGAGCAGCACGGCAATCCGTTGCCGGTCGTTCAGCGTATCCAGGGCGTTCTTCACCATTCCCAGCAACTCGTGTTTGTCGAGCTGGCGGGCGGGCATTAAGGCAGATTTGTCGGCCGCCAGTTGTTCCGCCGGACGGGGGCCGAGCGGTCCCGATTCACTTCCGGCAAAGGCTGTTTCCTTCCGCCGTCCCTGATCGCGCCGCAAATTGCTGGCAAGATTGTTCGCGATCCGGAACAACCACGTTGAAAACCGAGCCGTCGGAACGTACCCGTGCCGCGCACGGTAAATTCGCAGAAACACTTCCTGCGCCAGATCTTCGGCGGCTTCCTGACTCCCGACAATGTGGTAAAAAATATTGATCAACCGATCCTGGTAAGTTTTTACCAGTTCGGAAAAGGCCGTGTCATCACCTTCCCGCGCGCGCAGCATCAACTGCACTTCGGGGTCGTGAAGGTAACCCGATTCTTCGATCGACGACGGTGGAAGACTGTTCGCTTGTGGCACGAGTCAATCGTCAGGGGCAACCCGCCCAGTAGGGGACCGTGTGGGACCCAATCCTCTAAACACTGGGCCGCCGCGGAGGTTTCGCAAGGGCGGTGTGGTTTCGGCAGGGCTACGGGCAACATCAACGTCGGCGAGTATACCCAAACCCGCAGGCCGACGAAACAATGCCGACGCTTTGTCTGTTCAGTGCTGGCCCGGCCGATCAAAAAGCATGCACCCCGGCGGCGGTGACGCAACCGGGGTGCTGTTTTCGCGACGCGGACGGAATTCGGTTATGGCTGCGGCGGCACCGAAAAACCGACGTCGTCCCAGGTTTTATTGGCGGTGAATGTTTTCCCGCCCTCGTCCAGTCGATTTTTACCGATGGCATAGACCCGGAAGTGGGCCCCGTCGTTCGTGTATTTCAACGCTTCGCCGGTGTAAACATCTTGCGGGACTGTCGGCAGATATTCGGGAACGAGATCGTTCAAGGTTGTCGGACAGGCACCGTTGACCGCCCGGTATTCCAGAATTGCGAAGCCTGTGATGGTCGTCAGTCGCCGCATGCGGACGCGGTTCTCGGCTTCGAAAATTTGCACCACAGCGGGAACGAGCATCTGCCCGAGCGTGCTGCCCATGTTTTTGCCACGCCCTTTGTTGCCGCCGAGGACGGACGAGACCACCGTCTTGAACGATCCTGCGTCGGCTTTGTTGGCCCGCAACTGAGCATCGATTGCCAACAGACCCTGGTCCCGAGCCCGCGGGTCGACATTCTTGGCCATGCCCGATAACTGGTCGTACTGTTGGTTCAACGTTTGCATCGCGACCGTCCAATCGACCGACAGGCCGATCAGGCTTTCCATGAGGCGCTCCGGTCGCAACGGTGAACCGATGTCGTCTGCTTTCATCACCTGATCGTTCGTGAGCGCAGTAGTCGTCATCCGCCCGCGGGCAATGGACTGGGTGACGTCCAGCCCCATGTAGCGTTCGGCGTGATCCAGTTGGTCGGCGAAGTTGCCGACCGCAGGCAACGTTTGCAATTGAGCTCGGTACGCCGCGATGTCCAGCGGTTTGACCTGCGGGTTGGTGGCCCAGCGGTTATCGGCCGCGGCGGCGATGGAGTCGATTGCGACCCCGACCAACCCTTCGATCAGCGTGCCCCCGTGCGAAATGTGCGCTGCCAAACGGTGCATCGTCAGCATGTCGTCTTTCGCTTCCTGCACGCGACCGTGGCCCAGATGGAGCATGGCCCGCATGGCCAACTGGCGGGCAAACTCGCGGCTGACCTGAATATCCGGCAGCAGAATGGCGATGAGGGAATCTTCGGGATTTCGTTTGACCAGGGGGCGAAAATACTTCGGTCGCTTGACCCCTTCCGCGAGGACTTTCAACGCCGCCGCATTGCGCTTCAGCACGTCCGCCATTTCCGGGAAGTCGGCTTCTTTCCACGGTTTCTCCATCGCGGGACCGTTTTGATCGAGAATCCGCTTCGATTCCGCTTCTTGACTGGCTGAATCCACCACCACACCGTTGTCGCTGTATTTTGCGGTTCGCTCTTTGACGAGATCGCCCATCGAGAACATCTGCATGGAACCGGGTGTCCACGGCGGCATGCCCAACTCGGCGCGAATGAGGTTCATGACCTCCACGTTGCCTTCGGCGACGCCAATCGCTTCCAGAATGGGAATCGCCGCGTTCTCATTCGCTGCGACCCCGCGCCCCAGATGCTGATTCAGCCCGGCGAGGTAATCGACGTACCCCTCGGCATCCAGCGGCGCGGTGATGTGTGTTGTGGCCGGTGACGGCGTGATCACCGGCTTGACCGGTTCCACACGCTCGGCGGCATCGATCAATTGCGACGACAACAATCCCATCGTCGCGAAGCATGCAAGTGCCGCGAGGGGAGGCACAGAGATGGTGCGCAGCCATGAAATCATAGGAATTACCTCGTTTCAGAGTTTGAGCCAAGCCGAATGGCATTGGCCTTGGGGTGAGGGAAATTATGGCAGTGGCGGCATCGTGAAACCGACATCGTCCCACTTTTGATTGTTCGTGTCAGCGCGACCGCCATCGTTTTCGCGGTTCTTGCCAACGCTGTAGACGTTGAAATTCAGGCCTTCAGTGACGTACTTCAGCGGCTCGCCGGTGTTGATGTCTTCCGGAACTGCGGAGAGATAGTCAGGAACGAGATCCTTCAACGATACGGGGCAGGCTCCCTTCACGGTGCGGTATTCGAGAATCGCGAGGCCTGCGATCGTCGTCAGCCGCCGCATCTTCACACGGTTGTCGGTCTCAAAATACGTTTGTAGGCCCGTCAGGAGTTCGGCGGCGAACGATTTTCCCGTGTCTTCTCCGCGGCTCTGGCTGCTCCCCAAAACATAGGACACCACCGCACCATAGGTTTGCAGTTCCAAGCGTTCCTCGTGAAGTTTCGTGTTGAAGGCCGCCAGTGCCGCAGCACGAGTTCGCGGATTTGGATCCTTCACGATCTCCGCGATCTCATCGTACAGTTGATTGATGGTCGCCAGGGAGACATTCCAGTCCGCGGACCATCCGACGACGTTGTGCATCACTTGTTCGGGAAGAACCCAATCGGGGAAGAGCTCGACATGGCTTTCTTCGGAACTGGTCGCGGCAGTGATCGGTCTCACCACGGGAAAAAAATCTTCTGCTTTCACGCGGCCCCGCGCGACGGCTTGCATGAGGTCGAGGCTCACGAACCGTTCGGTATCGTTCAGTTGATTGGCAAAGTCGCCAATCGGCGGCAAATTTGCCAACTCCTGACGATAGGTCGCGAGTTGTGCCCGAGTGGTTTGCGGGTGGGCAGCCCATTGGGCGTCTGCGGCAGTGGCGCGCTCGTCAATCGCATTCCCCACAAGACTTTCGACGATCGTTGCCCCGTGCGAAATCTGCGAAGCAAGCCGATGCAGCGTCAGCAGGTCATTCTGCGCTTCCTGCACGCGATCATGACCAAGGTGCAACATCGCCCGCATCGATAATTGTCGGGCTAAATCGCGGTATGCCTGCACATCCGGCAGCGGAGAACCCAGCAGGGTTTCGTGGGGGTCTCTCCGCACCATCGGTCGATAATACTTCGGTCGGAGCGAGGCTTCCGAAACGAGCTTCAGGGAATCGGTGTTCCGCTGGAGAAGTTCCGCCATATCGGGAAACTCGGCTTCCTTCCACGGCTGCGGTTTGGATTGAATCTGCTGAGTAATCCGGTTGGAAACGGCCTGGAACTTCTCCGCGTCGATCACAACACCGTTCTCTTTGAAGCCCGCCGTCTTTTCATCCACGAATTCTCCAATCGAAACCAGATTCAGCATTCCCGGTGCCCATGCAGGCAACCCCAATTCGATGCGAATGAGGTTGGTGTCTGCCAGACCGTGGTCGGTGAATCCAATCGCTTCCAGCAAGGGGATGGCGGCGTTCTCTTCCGGTGAAATGTCCTGTCCCCGATGCTGATTGAGCGCGGCGAGGTAGTCGACGTATCCGTCAGCATCCAGCGGGGCGGTGACGCGCGTTGTCGTCGCAGAGGGGACGATTACCGGTTCGGTAGGGGCGACCGCCTTGGTGGTCATGACCGACCCTGCCAACGTTAAACCCGCGCCGATTACGAACAAGCCATACAATATGCGGCGGTAGGGCATTTGATGTGGCATGGGGTTGGTTCTTCGAGGCGGAGTCGCGACGCCATCAACGGACGTCTGAGAACATGATCACGGTCCAGAGAAAAATTGTCTAAGGAATTCTGATAGAGCGGCGGAGTTTGTGAGAACGCGGTCGGAGTGATCCGCGAAGCGCAAGCAGGGCGCACCCGTGACAGCGCTGTCGATGACATCGTAGAATTCTTGTTTCTGACCCATGACTTCATTTTCTGCCAAGGTGATCGGATTTATGCCGCAGTCGCTCGCTGAGTATGCGCAATGGCTTGCCGAGCGGGATTTGCGCTGGCCGGCCCCGCCGAAGTTGGAACCGATTGCCGCGGCCCCGTTTCTCAAGCCGCTGCCGGGGATCAAGGCGATTGCGTGGGACGTCTACGGCACGCTGCTGCGGATTGCGGACGGCGAATTGCTGTTCATCCACCCGCAATCCCTCCGCATGGAAGTCGCTCTCGATAAGACGATTCAGGAATTCAACATGTGGCACAGCATGTCCCGCAAGCCGGGCAAGCCGTGGGAGTACATGCTGTCGCTGTACACGAATGCCTATGACGACTTGCGGCTGGCCGGCTCGGGTCGGAAAGGGGATCTGACGGAGATTGACGCCGCCCGCGTCTGGCAGAAAATCCTCGAAAAGCTCGATAAGAATGATTACCAGTATGACGTCGATCAATACGGCGATCTGGACGACCTGAGCCAGAAGATTGCGTACTTCTACCATAGCAGTTTGCAGGGCTGGGAAGCGTCTGCGGGGTCTGCGGCGATCGTGATGGCCCTCGCGGATGCCGGGGTGCGACAGGGGCTGCTCGCCGATGGCCAATGCTTCACGCCCACACAGGTGTTGCGGGGCTTACAGGCGGAAGGTAAACTCCCGGAACCATTGGGTTTGATTTCGCCGGACCTGTCGACGCTCTCTTTCCTCGAAGGAGTGCGGAAACCGTCGAAGTCGTTGTATCTCGCAGCGGCAAAACGGTTTCGAGACGCTGGAATGACTCCCGATCAAGTGTTGTTTGTGGGTTCGCGGCTGCGTGAAGACCTGGTCATCGCGAAGTCGGTCGGATTCCGGACGGCTTTGTTCGCGGGGGAGAAACTCAGCCTGAAGGCCACCGCCGCCGACCTCAAAGACCCGGCCGTCAAACCGGATCGGCTCCTGACCCAATTGATCCAAGTCCGTGATCTGTTGGGGATTTAACGGAACCGCCGGTCGACAAGGACGATCCATGCCCGCCGCTCCGCTGTTTCCGCTGGAAAACTTCGACTTCAACAAGCCGTTGTACGGGATCGACCACATCCGGGAGATCAACCCGCAACGGTTCGAGATGGAGCAGCTCACGGCCATCCTGTGGGTGGAAGAAGCCACGCACAGCATCGTGGGTTACAAGGACATTACCGACAAGGAATTCTGGGTCCGCGGTCACATGCCCGAGTTCGCCCTGATGCCAGGCGTCATGCTCTGTGAAGTCGCGGCTCAACTCGCCGGGTTCTATGCCCGCAAGTATGACTTGCTCGGTGCGGGTGACTTCCTCGGCTTCGGCGGCATGAACGAAGTCCGCTTTCGCAGCCCGGTCTTCCCCGGCGACCGCCTCCTGGTGATGGCGAAAGTCACCCGCGTCCGCAAAGGCCGCCGCGCGGAGTTCGATTTCCAGGGTTACGTCAACAACAAACTCGTCTTCTCCGGCAACATGATCGGCGTCCCCATCTCGCGCGACCGCAACGCCGCGGCGCTGGACGAGTAATCTCAAAGACGGTTCCAACGTCGACATGGTGTGCCACTGGCGGCGGTTGTGGGCCGCCATTGTCTTGGCGGTGATGTCGTCAATGTGCCAACCTCATCCTTGACCGGTCGAAGCACTGGCGCACGAAGACGCTGGCCAATGGTCCCCGGCGACCGTCAGGGAACGCGTCTAACAGGATGGGCTGTGCCCACCATTCTTGTTGTCGAGAACGCCGGAATTCTCCAAAGGTGGGCACAGCCCACCCTACCAACTACCAACTACCAACTACCAACTACCAACTACCAACTACCAACTACCAACTACCAACTACCAACTACCAACTACCAACTACCAACTACCCGAACGCCGCCGTCGTCTGACAAACGCTTAATTTAGCCAACGGACTATATTTCGCGCTCTGTGCGCCCTACGATGAATTCGACAAATGAGACAGGTCGGTCTGCCGACGTAAAAAAAGAAGCGACTCTGGAGTGAATGATGCGTCTTGCGGATTTCATTCTGTCAAATGTCGAGCCGATTCTGGCTGGGTGGGAGATCTTCGCGCGGAGCCTCGGTGCGGGGGAGCATCTGGATCAACTCGCCTTGCGCAATCACGCCGCGGAAATCCTGCAAGCCACCGCGCGAGACATGAAATCGCCTCAGACGGTTGCCGAACGGGCGAAGAAATCCAAGGGGCTGGATCGTCCGCTTGAGAACGACGCCCTCGATGGCGCGTCCGATGCCCACGCGGTGGACCGGCTGGGGCTCGGGTTTGACATGCTGGAAGTGATGAGCGAGTACCGCGCCTTGCGCGCCAGCGTACTCCAGCTTTGGCACGATACCGCACCCGGTGCCGACGAGCGCGATGTCGATGATCTGACACGCTTCAACGAATCGATCGATCAGTCCCTCTCCAAAGCCATCGCCAGTTATACCAGGCGGGTCGATCAGGCCCGCGACATGTTTCTGGCAATCCTCAGTCACGACTTGCGTAATCCGCTCGGTGCGATTGCGATGTCCGCGATCCTCCTGCCGATGGTGAGCGAAGACCAGGCCGAGGTACGGGCGTGCGGCTTAACGATCGCCCACAGCGCTTCCGTGATGGAACGAATGATTCGCGATCTGCTCGATTACACGCGCACCCGGCTCGGTGCCGGCATGCCTGTCAAACCCGCCTCGATGGACCTCGCTGCCCTGGGCGGTGAACTGATTGCCGAATTCTGCGCCGCCCACCCCAACCGCAAAATCGAGTTCCGCATCGATGGCGACCTGAACGGCCGGTGGGATACCGATCGCATCCGCCAGGCCATGTCCAACCTGATGGGTAATGCCCTCCAGCACGGCTCCGCCGATTTCCCCGTCACGCTTTCGCTCCGCGGCGAAGAGGCGAATGTCTTCATCGACGTTCACAACGGCGGCGAGCCGATTCCCGCGGGTGAACTTCCCAGAATCTTCGACCCGCTCATCCGCGGAGCCAGTGCCGACCATCCGACGAGGAACCGCCCCGGCAGCATTGGCATGGGCTTGTACATCGCCCGTGAAGTCGCCAAATCGCATGATGGACGAATCGATGTCACATCCAGCGTCGAAGGCGGCACCTCGTTCACGATTCGCCTGCCGCGTGAGGCCGCGCCGAAAATCGGGCAGCCCATCCTGGATGTCGAGCATATCGACAAGATGTAAGCCACATGTCCGTTCGTCGACCGCGGTTGGCCCAGACCAACCTACGGGACTGCGCGACAGCACTGGGGTACCACTCGACAGCTTCACGCTAAAAGATTGACTTTCGCGGCGGTTCTCGACACAGTTCACAAGGCGGAACATATCTCGACGGACGAGGCAGTCTCCGCTGATTACGTTCATCAAGGGAAACAGATTATCGATGTCCTCAACGAACTGGCACAGTTGATCGAGCACGACCGCGTGGCTTTACTCGCGGAATGGCGGACACAAGTGCGAGCACTGCCGGCGGCGCGGAATCTCGACGTGCCGACGCTCAACGATCACATTCCGATTCTTTTGACCGAACTCGCCATCGCTCTCCGAACCAGGGTCAATGAGACGATCACTCAGGCGCTGCTTGAAGGGAGTCCGCCGGCCCACGGCGTGCAGCGGGTGAAAGACGGCTTCGACATCGAGGAAGTCGTCGCCGAGTACAACATCCTCCGCGGGTGTATTCACGACTTGGCCGAGCGGAACGGCTTGAACATGCAGGGGCGGCCGTTCCATGTTCTCAACCGCGTGCTGGATGGAGCCATTGGAGCGGCCGTGCAATCGTTCGCGTCTCAGAAGGCGCTCGAGGTTCAGCACCGGCGGGAAGAGTATCTGGCATTCGTGGCCCATGACTTGCGGACCCCGCTCAATGCCATTTCGCTCTCCGCGCGAGTCCTGGAACTGCTCGTCGCTCAAGGCCTGACCGATCCGACACAAGCCAAACAGATGTTGAAGGCGCTCAACCGAAACGTGAACCACCTGGAGACGTTGATCGGTAAGGTCATCGAGGAAAATACGAATCTGGAAACCGAGGTCGGCGTCAAACTGGAGCGCCGGGAGTTTGATCTTTGGCCGCTGGTGGAAGCGCTCATTCACGACCTTCACCCGGTGGCCGGGACAAGTACCACGCGGCTGACCAATGCCGTGGCCGAGGATTTTGTGGTTTACGCCGATGCCAGCCTGGTGCGACGAATTTTCCAGAACCTGATTGCCAATGCGATCCACTACACGCCGCGCGGGGAAGTGGTCATCGGCGCGCGGGAGACCGGCACCGGCGGCGATGTCGAGTGCTTCGTCCGCGACAATGGCAGCGGGATTCCACCCGAGCGCTGCCAAACGGTCTTCGACAAACACGAAACCGATCCCGATAAGGACGGCGGCTTGGGCCTCGGTCTCGCCATCGTCAAGACCTTCGTCGAGGCGCACAACGGCATCGTCACCGTGGAAAGTGAGCTCGGCGTCGGCTCGATATTCCGGTTTACTCTCCCCGGACGAACCCCGTGATCGGTGTCCTTGTCGCCTCTCTGTTCGGCACGAGACTTGCGGATTCGTAAAGGAGTGCGAGCCGAAATCTCAAGGGAAGGGACAAAAATGATCACGCACGAACAGGCGGCAACCCGGGTCGAGCGCGGGTTCTGGATTCACTTGGCGGCGTACGTCCTGGTGGTGGCAGGATTAGCGGTACTGAATCTCACGCGAAACCCCGACAAGTTGTGGGTCTTGTGGGTTGCGGGAGGCTGGGGAGCCGGTTTAGCGGCGCATGCCGCGGCGTTCTTCACGGCACGCGGGCGGGAACGACTGGTGGAACGGACTCAGGAACGGATGGAACGCCGCGAACTTCGCGCGGATGAACGCGGCCATCGCGATGAAACGCACATGACGGAACGGATGAGCCAACCTCGATAATTGGTTGCGAATCGTTCGTGGTGACTCGCCCGCGGCCAATCTGAGTCGGCGGTCGGCCGTGCGATACGCTGCTTGATGCGAGTCAGAGTCCCCGTCACCGCACCGCCGGCATCATCCGCGCGACGCCACCGTGTGGGTCCCAAGGTCGACGGTGGCCGACGTTCTTGCCGTTGGAACGGTCACGTCGCAGGGCTACATGTCGTCAAGGACTGTCGGATCCGCCGGGGTGAGTGGCCGGTCCGGATTCTCATTCGTTTCGTCGAGGGCTTCCCCGCTGGACTGCAGGATGTCGGAGTTCGCCTCCGCTTTTCCCTGCCCCTGTTCAGCAGGGACATTGATGAGATCGTACGCCGCAGGGACCGCCTTTTCGCCTGTCATGGAAGCCCACCCGGCCGTCTCCCCTTTGGACGAAGTCCCTTTGAGGCTAGCCATTCCGTTGGGAGTCGGCGGAATCGGCGGGGGATTGGGCGCTTCGCCGGCTTCGGGCTCTTCCGGCAGCGGCATGAGCATTCCGTCCGGGCCGAACAGTTGCTCGAGGAACAGGCTGCCGCCCCCCAGTGCCTGGTAGGCATTCACGATGGCGGAAAGTTGCTGCTGCTTGGTTTCGATGAGGACGGTGCGCGCTTCCAGCAGGTCGCGCTGGGCGAACAAGACATCCATGTATTCGACTTCGGGACGGGCCCCCTGGAACAGATTGGTGGCGACCGCGACGGACTGTTCCAGCGCTTGCACCTGGTCTAACTTGACGGCGACGCTGCCTCGGTAGTTATCCACTTTGTTCACGCTGTTGACCACTTCGATGAACGCGTTGAGGACGATCCGTTGATAGTTGTAAATCGCCTGCAACTGCCTGGCGTTGGCATTCATGTATTCGGCTTGAATGGCTTTCTTATTGATGAGCGGCGCCATCAGTTCGCCAGCGGTCCCGGCAATGAAAGAGCCCGGATCGAACAGATAGCGGGGGTTGAAGGCCTCGAAGCCCACGGTGGCCCGAATGTCGAGCTTGGGATAGAAGTTCGCTTTGGCGACCAGCACGTCGAGCCCGGACGCGGCCACTTCCCGTTCGGCGGCGAGGATATCGCGTCGGTTTTGCAGGAGCTCTGCGGGCATGCCGACTCTCAAAGCTTGCGAGTCGAGCTTGATGAAATCCCACCCCCCACGGTCAACGGGCTGTGGAAAACGACCGACGAGAAAGTTGATGCGGTTTTCCGTTTCGATAATGCTCTGTCGAACGATCAGCCGCTGACTTTCGTTCTTGCGCACTTCGGCCAGAAACCGCTGCACACCCAGTTCGGTTCCGCGGGCCGCTTCCTTTTGAGCTTTGGCGACCTCCAGACTTTGCTGTTGAATCTCGATGGTTTGATTCAGATACGTCAGCCGTTTATCGAGGGCTGCCAGCTCGTAATAATTCTGGGCGATCTCGGCAACAATGCGTGTGATCAAGTAATTCCGCGCTTCGATCGCCTCGGCGTAACGCTCCATCGCCGCGGCTTGGGCATTGCGGAATTGCCTCCAGATATCGACGTGCCAGACGAGATCGGCGGAGAGCCGCGTGTTCGTCAGCGGATCGTTAAATCGCCGGCCGCCGGGTGCCGTGAGTTGATCTTCCGCGGCTCCCAGGGGAGTGAAACGGCTGGTTCTGTCGAAGCCGCCGTTGGCCCCTAAACCCACGAAGGGAAGGTACGCCCCGCGACGGGCCAGAATCTCATTGCTGGCGATCTGGATTTCCTGATTCCGGATCTTCAGTTCCTGGTTCTGGCCCAGTCCCTCGACCAGCAATTGCGTCAGCGCCGGATCGTCGAAGAATTCGTTGATACTCAACTGGGCCGAGTTATCGGGACTCGTGACGCCGTTGTAGTCCGCCGGCAAGACTCGTCCCGGTTCCGGGCCGCAGAGATTGGGAATGCGGCAGCCGGACATGAGCAGCAAGATGATCCCCGCCGTCAGGGTCGCAATCCGTTTTGGTCGGGGATGGGCGCGTAAGCAACGCGCCGCTTGGTTGTTCTGTGGCATGGAGTCCGTCCTTGACTATCGCCAATGGCATCAATGGGAACACTTGGTTCCCGTGCTTGATGCGGCAGGAACCGGTTTTTCCACGTGTCGTCCGCATGGATTTCATTTCCACCCGATCTGGTGATCGTGCAGGAACGGCCTTCGTGCGCACGAGCGAAGTCATAACCGGCTTATTGCTCATCGGCAGAGCAACCCACGCACGCCTCAAATTGCGATTTTTGGAATGCGCGATCGGCGGAATTTTTCTTTTCTTCCCGCAAAGTTTAGCCGCGAAACGTCCGCACGCGGTTCCGCCCGGATTGTTCATCGAATTTGGTTACAACACCTTCAGAGTCAAAGGCTTCTGCGGCAACCCCGATGCAGAAAGACGGGCGCAACGTCGGCGCGTTCTTTAACGACGTTGAGCGAGCACGCCCATTCTTTACACAGAATCTTTCGCGGTGCCGTTACAGACGGAACGCGCCGCAAAGCCCAGCCGACGAGAGGCTGCACGGAGAGCGCCTCTGTCGAGCGGCGAGTGAGGCCGCTGCCCGCTCATGCCCACTCCGTCGCGGACCGCGCGCAGCGGTTAATGTCCCGACGTCGGATGGCTTTCAAACAGCTCCGTGACCGGCTCGTCATGTTCATCCTGGATGAGTTTGCGGCCGTCGGAGATTTTAGCGAACAGGTAATAGAGGCCGGGAATGACCAGAATTCCGACCAACGTGCCCATGAGCATGCCGCCGACTGCGGTGGTGCCGATCGTCCGGTTGCCGATTGCGCCGGGACCGGTCGCACGAACCAACGGAATGAGACCGGCGATAAAGGCGAAGGACGTCATCACAATCGGCCGGAAGCGCAGCTTGCCCCCTTCGATCGCGGCGTCCCGGAGGCTCAAGCCTTCGTGGCGGCGCTGGACGGCGAATTCGATGATCA
>JAKFUG010000042.1:30091-107096 GCA_021732785.1 Planctomycetaceae bacterium | reverse complement strand
TTCCGTACATCGCGACGCAGCGGTTGAAGCATCACGAAGAGTGACCGCCGGTGCCGCGGGGGCGAATCCCGCAGTCACTCACACCGAAGCAGCGCATGGCCCGATCGCTGCGGACGAAAACGGGCCGAGCGACGTATAAGAAACGGAAGGGCCAGGTCGAACCGGTGTTCGGCCAGATCAAACAGGGTGGCGGTTTTCGCCAGTTCGCGCTGCGGGGCCTGAAGAAGATGCAGGCCGAATGGCAACTGGTGTGCTTAACGCACAACCTGCTGAAACTCTTCCGCCACGCGATGGCGTAGGCCGCCCGGCGGCAGCCCGGCCACCAGCCCCCACGCCGCGATCACTCCCCCGAAAAATCACACCAAACCCGCTGGCTTCAATTACGCGGACAGGCTCCTAGGGGATGCGGATCTTTTTCCGGCGAAGATTGCAGTACGACTTCCAGCAAAGCCCGGCCGTATTCGTCAATGCGGCCCGCGATCATCGCCAGGTTTCTAGATGAACCGCAGTCTGTGAACCCACGCGCATGGCGTACGGCAGTCGATCCGGATGCGTTCTTCGAGCGGATTGAACGCTTCACTCAACGTCTCGCCGAGAAAGTACTCGCCGGACGTGGGTTCGATCGCGATGAATTTGCCATTGTGAGCCGGTTCCAGCTCCGAACGAAAGCGCGTGTGATAGAGCAGCTCGGCCGCCTGCACGAGTTCATCTTGCGATGTTGATGTCAACATGATGGACCTTTTGAATGGCGAATGCACCCGCTGCGCACACTGGCAGGTTAATCGGTACGAGATCAGACTGCCAGATCTTATTGGCGATTCCCCCGCGGTAAAGGAGTCGCAGGGATCAACACCAGTCAGCCCGTTTTGTGTTTTTTTTTGACAACCATTGTTTTAGGAGTTACGCAGTTGCCCCATCAGACCCGTGTTTGACCGGAATATAGCCAGGTATGAGTAGAGTGGGGCGTTTGCGAGTCAGCCCAAACCCCCGAAAAACGGGCAACTGCGTAACTCCTATGTTTATGGCGTCAACGGGAGCACTTCGATCTTGTAGAACTGCACGGTCGTCGTTGGCCCGGATTGTTGCAGGGCAATGTGCCCGCGGGTGAAAGCACGATCCGGGTCGATATACCAGGCGACTTTTTCTCCATTGATTCGGGTTTCGACTTCGTTCCCCTTCGCGATGATTTCCAGCACGAACCTGTCATCGGCTTTCGGTCGCACCGCGGCGGGGACGAGCAAACGCCAGCCGGTTTGCGGGAACGAGCCGCCGATCGCGCCGGTGGTCCAACCCTCGACGAGTGGTTTACCGGCTTGAATCTGCGCTTCGTAACCGGGGAGACCCAAACTGCCGGGCTTCAGGAACGGGCTGCGGACCATGATGCCGCCATCGCCGCCCTCGTTGATTTGCAGTTCGGCCCGCAGATGAAAATCAGTGAAGTCCGTGCGCTCCGAGAAGAGATAGGCCGGCTTTTCGGAACCGACGAGGACGCCGTTTTCGACATGCCAGTTCCCTGGTTCATCGGGATGTGGCTTCCACCCAGTGAGGTCTTTGCCGTTGAACAGGGGCTGCCAGGGCAGTAGCGTGGCGGGCATGGCGGCTTTGGCCTGCTCCCGGCGGCCTTCCGCATCGCGCAGGCTGGCATCGGCCCGCGACAGGTCATCCACCGTCAAACGGCCCGCCTTCACCTCTTCGGCAATCTGTTGATGTTCGCGCTCGCGGAGGGAGACAAGCTGTGTGTATGCCGCGAGGACTTCTACCGGCTGGCCTTCCAGACTGTGCAGATGGGCACGGGCTTCGGACAGGTCGATCTCGGTGTAAATGAGTTGGAGCGCCGTGGCCTGCCCGGCCTTGTGGCTCGCCTGCATCTGG
The DNA here is from genome assembly GCA_021732785.1 of Planctomycetaceae bacterium. GTDB lineage: Bacteria > Planctomycetota > Planctomycetia > Planctomycetales > Planctomycetaceae > DSVQ01. The sequence continues at coordinate 105,224 of JAKFUG010000042.1, read as the reverse complement.
TCACGGAAGAGTTCCTTCTCCGCGACGTTCTCACGCGCTGCCTGCACGGCGGCGATGGGAACGGCGCGCAGCGTCTCCGCTGTACCGTCGTCCAGAATCTTCACTCGAATCCGGTGGAACACAAACTCGTTGCCCGGATGAATCCACAGGCTCACGCGGCGGTCGTTGGGGAAACCTTCGTAGTAGTTGAACGCGATCGCGTTGCGGTCACCGGTCCATTCCCCGACTGTCACGCCGTTGACAGCGACGGTGATGTGATCAGCAGATTCCTGGCGGCGGACTTCAACGCGCGTTGTCACGCGCTGTCCGGTGACAATCTGGGCTTCTCGCACCATGGCCACGCCCTTGGTTTTCATTCCGAGATAGACTCCTTCGCGACCCGGGGGATCGAAGAACAGGGGACATTCCCCCGGTTTTGTGGGAAGATTCATATTGAAGCCGCTGCTGCCGATACGACGGGTGAATTCGAGTTCGCACTCATAGCCCTGCCATTCCGAATCGAGGGGGAGCAGCAGCTTGGAACCGAGCGGATCTCGGCCAACCACCAATTCGCCATTGTCCATTCGCCAGGCGTTTTTGCCCGTTTGATTGGGAACGTCCCATTTGTCGAGTGCGGGATCGATCAGCGGCAGGACGTCGATCCATTCGTCGCTGGCGAACCGGCGTCTTGCTGTCGTGGCGAGTGTTGTTGTGCTTTGAGAGAGAGCCGCTTTCACGGCCTCGACCACCAGCGACACCCGAAATCCGACGTGGTTGAAACGGGTCGACGGGTTGATGGCGTGGCGATTCGACGACCGGCAGAGGGACGCGGAGCTGTTCCAATGGCCGCCCCGGATCACGCGCTGGGAACCGGTGGAAAATGGGCTGTTTGGGTTGATCGCGGGTTTATCATGGAATTGCCCATAATAGGACGCGTCCCAACCGTCCTGCACCCATTCCCAGACATTGCCGTGAATGTCGGACAGCCCGAACGGATTCGCCTTCAACTCGCCCGCCGCATGCGTCCGGCCCCCGGAGTTTCCGCCAAACCAGCCCGCCCGCACCAGGTCTTCATCCTTGTCCCCAATCCAGTACTTTGTGGCCGTCCCCGCACGGCAGGCAAACTCCCATTCCGCTTCGCTGGGGAGCCGGTAACCCGTCCCGTCCAGCGGCGTGATGGTCTCACCCGCCCGGAAGTAGAACGGCTTGAACTTCTCCTGCTTGCTCAGCTTGGCGCAGAATTCGGCCGCGTCATTCCAGCTCACCATTTCCACCGGATGCTCGGTCGTCTCCAGCCCGGCAACCGCCTCCTTGCCCATGCCCATGGGGGCGAAGTGCGAGGGATTCACGCCCATGACTTCTTCATACTCCGCCTGCGTGACTTCATTCACTCCCAGATAAATCGGCTGTGTCAGAATCACCTTGTGCTGCGGAGCTTCGGACTGGATGCACTTCTGCAAGTACTTGTCTCCGCCGACATCCTTGAGGGCCGCTGCGATCTCCTCCGCCGTGCTGCCCATCGTGAATTCGCCCGGCGGAATGAGGCGGAACTTCATGCCGAGACTGTTGGTGTACTCGACCGGCACGCCAAGATGCTTTGCCCACGCTTCCTGATGGGCTTTCGCCGCCGCGGCATCGAACGGAGCGATGGCGGTGCCCATCGGAACCTTGGCCTGAGACGACGGCCCGAATTCGGCCACGATGCGGAAACCTTTCATCAGCGTCGCGAAGTTTGATTCGGGGAACTGACGCGCATCGGTGAGGTAACGGTTCGATGAACGAAGACGAGCTGGATTCGAACTGACGGCTCCGCCTCGAACCACGGCGGGCACGTTCCTCTCAAGGCTCCCCAGCGGATCGGTCACTGGTTCCGTCGTGAAGGTGCGCCCCGAGTCCCAGCAGATTTCATTGACACTGCCGTGCATGTCGAACAGGCCGAACGGATTGGCGGGAAGCTGAGCCACTGGCCACAACGGCGCGCCGCTCGTACCGGGAGGCGACGGTGTATCGGAGAAGTCCTTGCCGAAGGAGTAGCGTGTGGCCGTACCAGCGCGGCAGGCGAATTCCCATTCCGCTTCGGTGGGCAGGCGGTAGACGCGGCCTTCCGTTTGAGTCAGCCATTCGCAAAACCGACGAGCGTCCTCCCAGCTCACGCAACGGACAGGAAACTCGTCTCGGCTCTGCGGCTTCAATTCGGTACTGTTCCAAGTATAAACCGGTTTGCGGACATGCGGATTGACCTCGAATGCTCCCTGACCGTCAGACTCCGCTTGCGTGACGTACTTCGTCGCCTCGACAAACAGACGAAACTGTCGATGGGTGATCTCCGTCGCGCTGATGGCAAACGGCTTCGTCAGATGCACCCGATGCTGCGGCTTCTCCTGGGGAGCTGCGTCGGCATCCGTATCGGGAGCCCCCATCAGGAACTCGCCCGGCGGAATGAGGATCATCTTCGCGCCGACCGAATTGATCGTCTCCACGTCCGTGCCGAGATGCTTCGCCCACGCTTCCTGATGGGCTTTCGCCGCCGCGGTATCAAACGGGGCGATCGCGGTCGGCGGGGTGACGGCACGGGACGGTGCGGTGAACGGGGGCAGTCGTTTCACTTCCACTTTGCGGATCGCGATTACCGTCCCGGCGGGACCGGCGGCGAAGGCCAGCGGACCAGCGGGAATGTTGCCGGGGGATTCGGTCCAGCGGACGACTTGAGAACCATCCACGAAGACGGAGATTTGCGGCCCTTGCGCGAGGACTTCCATCGTGGTCCACGTGTCGGGAGGAATCGTCCGTCGCGACTTCGAAAGTGTTGTGGTCTCACGCAGCACGCTGCCCATGCCCGTGGGTGCGGCGGCGATTTGCACCTGCAATGCGTGTTCGCCCGGTTCACCGAAACGAAAGAAGAAACCGCTATCGCCGCCGTTGTTGATTTTGGCTTCGATCCGCGCGTGAAAGTTGCGGAAATCGTTGCGCTCGGTGACCAGCATCGCGGGGGGGCGCGGGGCATTCACGGGAACTCGTGAGACCAGAATTCCGTTTTCGATGGTCCATTGATCGTTCTTCTGCCAGCCGGTGAAGTCGTTGCCGTTGAACAGCGGCGTCCATTCGGGCGTGAACGCAATGTCCGCCTGTTCTGCACCCGGTTGATCGGGCCAGTGCACCACCACGTTCTGCCCGGTGGTGATCTGAATGCGCTCTCTCCCCACGGGCTTGCCATCTCGGAAGAATTGGACAATATGCGCACCTGGATTCAGCCGCAGTTCAGCCGGGAATTCGCCCGGTCCCCATAACTGGCGGTCATCCAATCCGATGGAGACCGACAGGTCGTCGGTTTCGATGACCAGCGTCCCCTGGGTTGCAAGCGATTGTGACGCCTGGTACGCCGGGATGGCGATGGCGAACACCACGAGCAGCAGGCCGACCACGGGAATCAGCAGCACCCCGGCGATGATCGACAGCGCCACCGCCGTGGGGGTCCAACCGCTGGGCTTGGCGGGACGACGGACTTTCGGCGTCTCTACGGTCGCCAATTCCACCGGGAGATCAATCGGGGCAGGCCGTGCAGCTTTCATCGGTTCGCGCAGGAATGCCAGATGCTGCCCCAGCACGTCCGCGACTTCCTTCGCCGTCTGGAAGCGATCGTCCGGTTCCTTCGCGTGCAGCTTGCTGATGATGTCGCCCAGCCACGACGGCGTTTCCGGGATGATTTCGGTGATCGGCCGCGGAATATCTTCACACACCCGTTTCAGCACGGCGATGGTGTTCGCCGCGCGGAATGGCGGACGACCGGATGCCATCGTGTAGAGGACGCTGCCCAAACTGAACAGGTCGGTCCGATGATCGAGCGGTTGCCCCTTGGCTTGCTCGGGGGCCATGTACATCGGCGTCCCGGCAATCAGGCCGCTTTGCGTCAAACTGGCATCGTCCGTCGCGCGGGCCAGGCCGAAGTCGGTGATCTTCACCCGTTCTTCAACGCCGGATTCGATGAGAATGTTCGCGGGTTTGATGTCCCGGTGAATGAGTCCCTGCGCATGGGCGGCGGCGAGTCCCAACGCAATTTGCTGGCCGATCCGCAGGATGTCCTCGGTTTCGAGCGGCCCCTTCTGATCGAGCCGCTGCTGCAACGTGCCGCCGGGGATGTACTCCATCACGAGGTAAGGAAACGGTTGTTCCTCGACGGCATGAATCGCCACGATGTTCTCGTGCCGGACTTTTGCCGAAGATTGCGCTTCCCGCAAAAAGCGTTTCCGCGGCGGCGAGGTGGCGGCGAGTTCCGGGTTCATCACCTTGATGGCCACCATCCGGTGGAGTTTTTCATCGAAGGCTTTCAGCACGATACCGAACGCGCCGCGGCCGAGGAGTTCGAGGACTTCGTAATGCGCGAGGCGACCAAGCGCGCCGGGCTTGGTACTCGGTACGAGGAATTCGAGTGAGACCCCGTCTTCTACGGACTCGGACCGTGGCGCGGCTGATGATTTCGGCAACATCGTGGTTTCTTCGGTTTCGTCCACGGTGCCGGGTGTGAGTTGTTCCGCCGCGGGCGTTTCCAGAAACCGGCTGGCATTCTCGTGGGCGCGAAGCAGTTGCTCGACCTGTTCCCGCAGCGCGACATTGGTCCCGCAGGCACTGTCGAGATACGACTGCCGGTCGTTCATCTCAGGGATGTCGATGGCCGCCTGGAAGATTTCACGTTCAGTCATAGGATTTGCCGTTCTTCAAGGCGAATGCGGAACCACGAAAGGCACGAAAAATACGAAAGGGAAAGGCGGAGGGAACCACGGAATACACGGAAGGGGGAGAGGAGGCAGACTGGGAGCAAATCTTTCTTCTCCGGATTCTTCCGTGTGTTTCGTGTATTCCGTGGTTCCCCGTCTTGTTTCTCTGAAGACCAATGCGACGGTGACCTGATTTTCGCGCCAAAAATCTTTCCTACGGCCGATCGGTGGCTTCGTTTCCCGCGATTTCCCGATGCAACCAGGCGCGGGCATAGGCCCATGTGCGATCCGCCGTCCGCGGCGCAAGCCCCAATGCCTGTGCGGCTTCCACCATCGTTAACCCGGCAAAATAACGGAGTTGCACCAGATCGGCTGCCAACCTGTCGACTTCAGCGAACTTCGTCAGTGCGGCGTCGAGCGCGATCAAATCTTCACGAATTTCGGGGGCCGCGATGGGCAAATCGCCGATATCGTGGCGTTCGAATTCCCCGCCGTGCTTGAAACTCCGCTGTCGGCGGGCCCGTTCGACGAGAATCCGCCGCATGGCTTCCGCGGCCGCCGCAAAGAAGTGACCGCGGTTTTCCCACTGCGGCAACTGGGGATCGTTCCCTACCAGTCGCAAGAACGCCTCATGCACCAGCGCGGTCGCCTGCAAGGTCATGCCGGGCGGTTCATTCCGCAGCCGTTGCGCCGCTAATCGACGCAATTCGTCGTACACCAGCGGCAGGAGTTGCTCGCCTGCCGCGGCGTCGCCGTGCTCGATGGCATTAAGGATTTGTGTGACGTCGGTCATGGCGCGATCACCGTCATGAAGAAATGACGTCCGCGATGATAACGTGATGGGGAACGAATCGGGAAGAAACGGCGCTGCTGATCTTCCCGGGGTGCGTGCATCCGTGAACAATTCCGGACTCCAGAGCCCCAACGGGGTGACATTCGATAGCCCAGCCCGAGGTCTTCCGAAGGGCTGGGTGGGTGATCTCAAAAAGCATGCAGCCCCATCGGGGCGCGACGCTTTCCGGGCCAAAGCGTTGCGCCCCGATGGGGCTTGGGTCTTTCCGGCCCCGCTCACCCAGGGCTACGCGAAGACGCTCCGCCCTGGGCTGTCGAATCACGCCACCTTCGGGGCTGAACGCCAAACCATTTCATGCCCACCAATCACCGAATACACCTTCCCCGCGCGTTTATCATTCCGCCAACGAATGCTTTTTGAGCTTGCTGAAGAAAGTGCTCCGAGGCAAACCAAGCAGGCGGGCGGCACGGGCCTTGTTCCCCTGGGATTGCTGCAAGGCACCGAGCAGTTTGCGACGTTCCTCGTGAGTGGAGAGTGAGCGCCAGTCGGCGTCCGACATCGTCGTGAAGGTCGGGTGACTCGTCAGTGACGTATCGGTGTGCGTCAACACACGTTCGCCGCGCAGGCCAGATTGGATGTCCGTCGGCAAGTCGGCGAGGGTGATGACTTCGCCGTCGGTGAGGACGACCGCACGTTCGATCACGTTTTCCAGTTCGCGAACGTTGCCGGGCCACTCGTAACGGAGCAGGGCGTCGACCGCGGCATCGGCAAACTCGGAAACGCGCTTGCCGGCGCGAGACGCCGCGGTGTGCAAGAAGCCCGCGGCGAGTTCGTGAAGGTCTTCTTTCCGTTCCCGTAACGGCGGCAAGGCGAGACTGACCACGTTCAATCGGTAGTAAAGATCCTCGCGGAATTTCCCTTCGCGAATCATTTGCTCCAGCGGACGATGCGTGGCCGCAATCAAACGGACATTGATCGCCACGGGCGTGCTGCCGCCGACCGGTTCGATCTCGCGTTCCTGCAGAACTCGCAACAACTTGACCTGCGTTTCCTGCGTGAGTTCACCGATTTCATCCAGAAACAATGTCCCGCCTTCGGCGAGTTCAAACCGTCCGCGTTTATCCGTCGTCGCGCCGGTAAAAGCCCCTTTCACATGTCCGAAGAGTTCGCTCTCCAGTAACGACGGGGCGAGCGCGGCACAATGCACGCAGATCATCGGGCCAGTGCGTCGCGTGCTGTTCTCATGCAGGACGCGGGCGAGCAGTTCTTTGCCGGTGCCGCTCTCGCCGCGCAGCAAGACCGTGGCATCACTACTCGCGACTTTACGGGCGGTCTCCAGCACGCGCGAAAGGGCCGGGCTTGTCCCCTTGATCGTGTCCCGGTGGAAATCTTCGTCGCTTTCAATGGCGGGAGTTTGCCGCGAAGAGAGCTCCGACTGCAACATGAGGATCTGTTGCTTTTGCTGCGCGATCCGTTCGACTTTCATCCGCAGTTGTTCGTTAATTTGTGCCATGTCCTGATGGACGCGCGCGCAATGCAGGGCCACGCCGGTGATCTGCGTCAGCGCGGCGAGAAACGTCGCATCTTCCGTCGTGTAGAGTCCGCCGGCCTGTTTCGGACCCAGCCACAGCAAACCGGCGGCATCACCATCAATTTCCAACAATTGAACCGCTTCGGCACCGAAAGCGGAGAGGGGGGCGGTGGACGCATCGAGTTCTCGCCCGCCGGCAAACCACGGTCCGTCCTGACCTAACTTGGCGATCCAGGTCGCCGGCGCGGACCATTGCAACGGTAATGTCGTGACCACCCCTTCCACCGCCGTGAGGCGAAATTGTCCGCCGGAGCGATCGTACAAATAGAGTGCCGCCCAGTCGGCTTGCAGGGCATCCCGACACAGGGCCAGCGTCCGTTCCGAGAGGTATTGCGAATCGGCGAGTTGTCCTACCGACCGGTGAATGCTCTGTAACGTCTTGTCGAACCGCTGACGTTCGCGGAAAAATCGGCGCTCGAGGCCCTGTTGAATCAGATCTCGTCCACCGACAAGCCCCACTTGCAAAATGAGGACCGAAACTCCCAGCAACCACAGCGACCATGTCGGCAATCCGGCCATTCCCCGGCCGACCCACAGCCCGATCGCGACCGTCAGACAGGCAACGCCGATGCTGGTTGAAATCCGCAGCATCTGGTAGGCAAACTGTTTCCCGGTCCAGGTTTCAGGAAGCATCAGCTTGAACCGGACCATGCCGACGGCGTAGGCCAACGTAAACAGCAGGCTGGCGATGAACATCGGAAAACGACCGCCGCCACGAGCAAAGGTGTCGCGGTCCCAATACGCCAGCATCAGCGTGTAGCCGATGAATCCGGACGCGATTAACCCCGCCCAGAGAATCCACGTCACCTGTTTCCGTTCGAGCGGGTTGCGCGTGGTGGCCACGCTGTGGACCAGGGCCGCCAACGTTGCCACAAAGTACAGCGCCGCAATCAACAGGTAGAGATAGACGCTGCTGCGGATCACGCTGAGCCAGTGCGTGGTGAGCAGTCGCTGGGAGAGCGACTCGGGGTGGGACAGATTGTTCCACAGCAAGGCTTCCACGACGACAAACCAAACCGCGGTTGCCACCGGAATGGAATAGACGGCGACCCAGGTTCCCCGCGGCCAGAGAAGCAGCGGCCATTTCGGACGCGGATAGACGAGAAAGAAATGCAGCGTCACCACGGGCACTAACAAGCCACACAAGGCAAACGGCAGCGTGAGCCACAAACTTCCGGAAAGTAACCACCAGTGAAAGCCACCGACAAATGCCCCCATGTTGATGGCACACATCGCGAAAAACACGCGCGTGGGGCGGTCATAGGGACGTCGCCACACCGCGACGCCGCTCAAACCCAGCACCACTAATTCCAGCAGCAGGAAGAGCAGTGTCAAGACGCTCTCGCTCATCGGCGCAGGTTCGGCGGGTACGGCGACCGTGCGACGAACCGGAACGGGACCCGGCGATTCGATCGTGACGACCGCCGGCCCCTCACCCTCTGGCCGGTACATCAGCAGGTACTGCGATAACGCCGCCGAAGAACCAATCCGCTGGTCATTCCAGGCGATCAGCCGATCACCCACGGCGAGGCCGAGCGATGGTTGATCGCCCCAGCCGACTTGTGTCAGCGTAACCCCGGCCGTGTCTTCGCCTGATCCGGCCCTTTCGGAGCGCTTATCAAGCAGCAGACAACGCCATCCGGGGTCAGACGACGTAGCCACAATGGCCAACACGATCAGACAGTAGCCCGTGCAAATCATTCCCAACAGGACGAGCCACAGGCGTAGCCAACGGCTTGGATGATCCATCATTCCCAGAGACTCCTGAGCGCCATCAGCGCCGAAAAAGCGCCGACAGCCGTTTTCCAGCGCCGAACAATCGCCCTTTTCAGCGAGAATCATTTGTTCGACAAACTGGATCCACAACGCATTCCATCATGAGATAATCCTTGGATGAGTGCAACTTATGCAGTGAGATCGCATCGAGTTGATCGATTATTTTCGGCGCTGATTCAATCCGGCATGCGAAGTGCTTTAATGCTGATCCGTTCACACTACCCAGCCCGAACCCCTGTGGATCTGTACTGATCGTTGTGCCTTGCGTTTGATGGCTTCCGAAAGCGGTCTAACCCACTCTGCTTGCGGTATTCTTCAGTCGCCCCAACACCCACCCATAGGCACGGGGTCAGCTTTCCACAGGGGTTCTTCTTTTTTGTCGACGAATAACCTGGCCAGCGGGGCCCGCTCATGGAGGAGCGAGCCCCGCTGGCCAGGTTTCGTTTCATCCCGCCTATAACTTGCGGGATCCTCTTCTCCCACAATTGCTTACAGCGATTGTCTGTTTCGGAGCTTTCGCATCCCCACGAATTTCTTTGGGCGAGAAACTCAAGTCTGCAATGACATTGTGACGAGTTAAAGTTGATGTAATCGTTAAACTCTGCCCTGCCGTGCCAACCGGACCACCGGAGGTGCATCGATCTATTTCCAGATTGATCAACGCTTTGTTTCCCAACGGCTTAAACCGCGGAAACCTGGATGGCACACATGGTCCGCGACCGCATGAATTGGATGTCTGTCACTCTGGCAACCGTGTGGGTCTCGCTCTGGCTGGCATGTTGTGCCGCAGGCCAGGAATTGTTGCCTCCCTTGCCACAGGACGGTCAGTCCGCGTTTACGGCAATTCTGGAGGATGGAAGTCCCCCTCAAAACGAGGATGAACAATCGACCGACGAATTGTCGGCCGAATTGAAAAAACTGCAAAAACGCATCGACCAATTAGAAGCCGACGGGAAGAAGGCTAAGCCTGCTAAAGAACCGGCGAAGGCTCCTGAGTTCCCCAATTTCAAGATGACGGGGTTTACGCAGTTTGACTCCGCGATCTACTCGCAGTCGCCGGACAATCGACGCACTGTGGGAGATGCGCAGGACGGCTCGGGGTTTCGTCGTGCCCGGCTGGCGGTCAATGGCAAGGTTGCCGAGTTCACGGCCTACCAGCTTGAAATGGACTTTGCGACCGCCGGGCGGCCGAGCTTCTTTGACTGCTGGGTGGAACAGAGCAACATCCCGGAATTGGGTGCGGTGAAAATCGGCCAATTCTGTCAACCGTTCAGCGTCGACTCGCTGACCGGTTTTCGCAATCTGACATTTCTCGAACGATCGCTGCCATTTCTGGCGCTCGTCCCTTTCCGCCGCATTGGGATCCAGTCTTCCGATACGAGCGACGACGAAATGACCGCGTGGGCGGGAAGCATCTATCGATCGGGCGGCTTCAACAACGCCCCGCTCGGTGATGACCGTTTCGCGACTGATTTTGGCGATGTCGGCGGTTATGCGTTCTCCGGTCGAATGACCCATTTGCTGTATTACGACGAGTTCGCCCAGGACCGTTACCTATGGCACATCGGCGGAGCTTACAACTACAGCGTCCTCGGCGCGAACGATGCTTTCGGCAGTGGAACCGCCGGAAATGCCGGTAGTCCGAAGCCCTTTTATCAGGCCCGCACCTCGCCGGAATTCGGTTCGTTGGGCTATCCAGACTTGAGCAGCAGCTTCGGCAGCGCAGTGAATGGCACCCCTTCGTTCGTCGATACCGGGCGCTACCAGGCGGACAATTTCCACCTCGCCGGATTAGAAACCGTCTATCAATGGGGACCGCTGGGCATCACCGCGGAGTACATGGCGACGTCCGTGAACAGCGTTGTCGGCCCGGTCTTCTATCATGGCGGATACGGCCAGATCGCGTACCGTCTCACGGGCGAAAACCGTGTTTACGACAAAAAGACGGGAACACTGGGGAAACTGGTCCCCTACACCGACTTTATCCCGCTGAAAAAAGATGGCGTGGTGGGTTGGGGGGCCTGGGAGGTCGCCGCCCGGTGGTCGATCATCGACTTGCGCAATCCGGATAAGCTCGATGGCCATTACTACAACTCGACGACCAATTCGTTCACCGGCACGAGCAAAGCCGGTAACGGAATCCTGCAGGACACCACGTTCGGCATCACGTGGTTCCTCAACACGCACACAAAAATCCAGGCGAACTGGATTCATGCCATGCTCGACAACTCGGCCCGCGGCTGGAGTCAGGCGGATTTGTTCGTGTCGCGCGTGCATGTTGACTTCTAAACCCAAGCCCCTGCCAGTGAGACCTAGCATGATCCGACGGCAATGGCTCGTCATCGCAGCCGCAATGGTGTGCAGTTTTCCGCGATGGCTCGGGGCCGGAACCCCGCGGTCGTGCTGCGAAGGTTGCGGCTGCGCGTGCGCCCCGCAAAAAGTTTGCCGCATGGTCTGTGAAACCAAGAAGGTTCCCAAGACCACGTATTCCTATCAACACGAAGATTTTTGCATCCCGGGACCGAGCGAACGGACGCGTTGTCAGGATGGTTCCGCTGGAAATGAGAACTGCGGCGACGAACCGTATAACAAGAAGCGGAACTGGCTCTGGTTCCCGCAATGTGCCGACGTGAAAACGCGCACGAAGCTGATCAAAACGGTCACGGAGAAAGAAGAAGTCGTGCCCAAGTGGGTGGTGGAATACCTCTGTACCGATTGCCGCTCGGCCGTAGCCGTGCCGCCGGCCCCCTAAATTGGGATGGCTGAGAGACGCGACGCTAATCAGCACAAGTTGCCGATCTGAACTTGACCGGAATGGAGTGGCGCATATACTCCGCCACCTCTTTGGTGAGAGCCGGAGAGGAAGATGTCCGTTCGTGCGGACTCGTGATCTGCGAGCCCGTTCCGCTCTCCTTAGATCCGTTCCCAATCGACAATACACTGAGTTTCGGCTTCTTCATGGATGAAGACGTCGCGGCTCCACGATGTCGGACAGCCGATCGGATCGCCGTGCGCGATCACGCTGGTGCTGAACGATTCGTGACACAAGGTCAGATGCCATGCAAGGATTGCTGACGGCACCCTGGGTGGTTGCGCCGATGGCGGCTCTGGCTCTCAGCGCAGCATTGACAGGGCTGGCCCGCTTTCTTGCGCCACGGATTGGCCTGGTCGACAAACCCGACGGCGGTCGCAAGCTCCACAAGCGACCCACGCCTGTGATCGGCGGCGCGGCTTTTTCCTCGGCGATGTTAATCGTCATGGGCGTTGCGGCCGTGCTGAAACAGGAATGGTTGTACGACCCGATGACGGTGCAGTTAGCCGTCCCATTGTTCATTTCTGCCGGGCTTTTCTGCATTCTGGGGGTGATCGACGACCGTATCGCCCTGCGGCCGCGGACCAAACTGATCGGGCAGATTTTCGCCAGTTTGCCGTTCGCCTTCATGACCACCGCGATCGACTCCGTGCATGTGCTCGGCATGGAAATCAGCTTGGGACTGGTCTCCATTCCCTTCACGATTTTGTGGCTGGTGGCCTGCTCCAACGTCATCAACCTGATCGACGGTCTGGATGGCCTCGCCGGAACGGTGGGAACGATTTCGCTGCTCACCGTCGCGGCTTTATTCGGTATGCAGGAACAATATGGCGCCGCGGTGATCGCTTTGGTCGCGGCGGGCAGTATTGCGGGATTCCTGACACAAAACTGGCCGCCGGCACGGATTTTCATGGGCGATGGCGGCAGTTTGACGATCGGCTTTCTCGTCGGGGCGTTATCAATCCAGGCGACGTCGAAGTCGGCAACCGGATACACGCTCGCCGTGCCGATCGTGCTGATCAGTGTGCCCATCTTCGACACTTTCATGGCAATCGTCCGTCGCAAACTGAATGGTCGCGGGATCGGTGAAGGCGACCGCGGACACATTCATCATCGACTGCAAGATCACGGTTTGTCCCGCAAGCAGGCGCTCCTTGCGATCGGCGGGTTGTGTCTCGTCATGTCGGCGGCCGCGCTCACAGCGTCGATGCTCGACAACGAATTTGCCGGACTGGCCATTTGCGGTTCGGTATTGGCGATGTTGATTGTCGGACGAGTGTTTGGTTATCAGGAAACCGTCCTGTTCTTCCGGCATATCCAGGAACTGGGCGTCCTCCTTGCGGATACATCGGGTGTCTTGCGCACACGATTTCTGCTGGCTCGGATCGATCGCTTTGATCCCCGTTCACGATTGGAAATCTGGCAGAAGGTTTCCCAGCGCGTCGAAGAAATGGGGGGGACCAGTCTTGCGCTCCGCTGCTGCACCGCGGACGATGGCCGAGCCGAACTTGTGCTCGATTGGCAAGGCAATGAGGAATCACTCGATCCGCGAGGAAGCGCGTGGCAGTTCGTCTATTCGGTTCCCCGCGAAGATGGACTGATCGCCACGCTGGAAGCCTCCGGGCAATCACCGGCGAGTGCCCCGCTCCAACGTCTGGACGATCTCTTCCGCTTGTTCGCACGCGTCTGTCAGGAAATGCCGCTGAGTGTGGACGAGCCGGAAGTCATCCTACAAATGCCCAGTCGGCCGCAACTCGTTCCAGATCGCCAAGTGGCATAGGCGTTTCTGCATTCGCTATTTTCCTCAGAGGCCCAGCCAAACGGTTGGGCCTTTCTGCTGATAGACCCCTTGTTTTCTCGTCGAAATCGGACTCAAACATCGGAATCCGCTCTTGAGGCAATTCCGCCGCGCCGCTACAAGTCCCATCCTGCATCTGGCAGAAAATGCCGGTTCGAATTGACACCCGGCCATCATGGGGATGGCCTGGAAGACGGGGCGGCGGAAGCATGCGACCAGCCTTGAATGACCGTCTGCGATGCCCTCAATGTCGGGGACGGCTGGGGTTGCAGATCGAAGACGGCACTCCGGAGGACGTCCGCGGCGGCTGGCTCGACTGCTGGCGGTGCGTCGTGCGTTATCCGCTGGTGAATGGCATCCCGCGTTTCGCCCCGGTCAACAATTACGCAGACAGCTTTGGTGCGCTGTGGGACACTTTCCGTCACGCGCTCCTGGACAGTGCGCTGGGAACGCATCACTCGCGGGATCGCTTTCATCGCATGACGGGTTGGTCCGCCGCGGATTTAAAAGATCGATGGCTGCTCGAAATCGGTTGCGGGTCTGGTCGCTTCACCGAGATCGCCTTGCAGAGCGGGGCCCATGTCGTCGCGGTCGATTACTCCTCGGCAATTGATGTCTGCCAGCGCAACCTGGGCGATCATCCCCGATTGCATCTGGTGCAGGCCGATGTCTTCTCGCTGCCGTTTCGCGCCGAATTGTTTGACGGCGTGTACGGTTTCGGCGTGCTGCATCGGACACCGGATGCCCATCGCGCTTTGATGGCGTTGCCGGCGCAACTCCGCGAAGGAGGACAACTGGCAATCGACATTGCCCCCCCACGATGGTTCCGGCAGATCGGCCCGACGGCGTGGTTACGGTGGTTCACGACACGCATGCCGCCGACCCGCGCGATGGCGATCGGACAGACGCTGGTGAATGCACTCTTCCCGGTGCAACTCGCGCTTGGCAAAGTGCCCGGCATTGGCCGTCGGCTGCAACGACTGCTACCGATTGCTCCGCCCGATGCACTGGAAACCTGCACGCCGGATGCCCTGCGCGATCGAGCCCGGCTCGCCATGTGTGATCGCTTGACCGCACCGCATCATCAACCCTGCCGCCTGGCCACACTTGTCCAATGGTTGCAGGAAGCCGGGTTAGAAAAGACAGTTGCCGTGCGCGACGGCTTGATCGTCGGCCGCGGTGTGAAACCGCGATCTTCGAAGCATGATGCCGTTCGCGCCGCGTGATGTCTTCTTCTCCGTGTGCCACTGGCTCCACCAGTGCTCTTCGGAATTTCACGACGATCTTCAGAACACTGGCAGAGCCAGTGACACACCAGCGATATCGATGCCGCCAAACTTATGTTTGAATTCCGGCCCGAGTCGGTTCGGACCGACTGATTCGCGAACCGCCATGAACGCGAGACCGCGCTGGCCGCAGGCGAAAGCACCAGGAGGCGTCGTGTCACCTTCGGGGTGGTTGGTGCATCTCAGTCGGTGAAAGGTCCGACGACGACCGTTTTCGACGGATTTCCGCGTATCCATCGATACTGAACTCACAGGACAATGATGTCGGACGTGTAATTAAGGAGTGCGTGGCATGTCAAATTTTACAAAATCCACCGCGATGCTGACCGTATTGCTGATGGGTGGATTGGTTGTGAATTCTCACCTGTTTTCGGGCGAAACCGCTCGTGAAACGCCGGGCCAATCGCCTCTCGCTGTCGCCACGTTTGCAGGAGGCTGCTTCTGGTCGATGGAGGAGCCCTTCGAGAAAATTCCCGGCGTGATGACCGTGGTCTCGGGATATACCGGCGGTTTCGTCAAGAACCCGACGTACAAGCAGGTCTCGCAATCGCCAACCGGTCATGTGGAAGCGATTGAGGTCCGATACGATCCGCGACGCGTCAGCTACGATGACTTGCTGGAAGTTTTCTGGCGGAATGTCGACCCGACCGATGCCGGCGGACAATTTGCCGATCGCGGAAATTCCTATCGCACGGCCATCTTTGTTCACGATGAGGACCAACGTCGCGCTGCCGAGTCCTCGAAGGAGCGGCTTGGTGCTACGGGACGCTTCAAAAAGCCGATCGTCACTCCGATTGTGTCGGCGAAAATGTTCTACCCCGCGGAAGAGTATCATCAGGACTTCTACAAAAAGCAGCCGGCACATCATCAAGCGTGCCGTGTCGGTTCCGGACGGGCGAGTTTTCAAGAAAAAATTTGGGGCGACGATGCTAACTACGCGCCACGACGTGCGGCCGCCGCGAAGTTCAACGAATGATTGGTGGCCGTCCAATGCCGCCGACGACGGTTGGACTTTAGCAACCTCACCAGTCACTCCCATGCAGTAAAAACTCCGTGGTTGCCCGAACTCGCCGCAACCATTCTTGCGGTTCGTGGCAGGAGCCAGCTTATCGGCGGCAATAACAGTGCGAATGCGATAGCGTGGGCTATCCGAACAACTCACGAATCGAAGCCCCGCTTTCGAAGACGTTGCGGGGGCGGCCGCGGTTGTCGTTGTACATGAGGTTCTCGGGCACGCCCATGTGACGGAAGATCGTTGCGGCGAGATCACCCGGAGTGACCGGACGTTCTTTGATCTGTCCACCGTCGCGGTCGGTGCTGCCGATCACCTGACCGTGCCTCATCCCGCCGCCGGCGAGCGTCATCGACATCACCACCGGCCAGTGATTGCGGCCGTCGGAACTGCCCTGCGTGCCGATCTGTGGCGTCCGGCCGAATTCCCCCATGGCGATCACCAGCACATCGTCGAGCAAGCCACGCTCTTTCAAATCACCGACGAGTGTCGTGAAGAGATGGTCGAACACCGGTAACAACGGACGGAGTCCATTCCAGATGCCGCCATACGGGGGGATGTTGTCGCCGTGCGTATCCCACGTGCCGGATGCCCCGTGGTTGCTGAGATCGATGGTGACGAAACTCACGCCGGATTCGACCAATCGCCGGGCGAGCATGACTTGCTGGGCCCATTCATGCTTGCCGTAACGATCGCGGGTGGTTTGTGACTCGCGGGAAATGTCGAACGCATCGCGGGCCCGGGCCCCCATCACAATGTCAACCGCCTGCTGCGTGAACCGATCCGCCGCTTCGAGTGACCCTCCAAGGTCAAGATCCCGCCGCATGCGATCGAGATGGGCGTACAAATCCCGGCGATTGACGAGCCGTTCGTGTGTCAATTCGCCGGGCAATTGGAACAGGGAAGCGACATCGTTTCCCTGAAACGGATCGTACGCCTTTCCAAGATAACCACCCCACGCGAGATGGCTGCGGGACTTCATATTGAGCACGACATACGGCGGAATCTCGCGCGAACTGTCGCCGCGATGTTTGGCAATCAGCGACGCCAGCGCCGGGAACTTTTCGGCTTCCTTGTTTTCGCGCGGTTCTGCGGCGAGATTCGCGGTCTGCATCACCATATTCGGTTCGTGATTCGAGTGCCGGCAATCGACCGATCGAATCATCGTGAAGTCGTTAAGCATCGCCGCATACTTCGGCAGATACTCGCAGATTTGGACACCGGGCAAGGCCGTGGGAATAACATCGAACGGCCCGCGGATTTCGATCGGCGCGTCCGGCTTGGGATCGAGCGTGTCGATATGGCTCGGACCGCCGGTCATCCAGAGGAGAATCACGCTCTTCTGACGTAAAGACGGGCTACCGGCCGGAGTCGCGTCTTTCGCCGCCAGCAGACCGGGAAGCGTCAATCCGGCCATCCCGGCGAGACTGGCTTTGAGCATGCTCCGTCGCCCGGAAACGACCAAGCCTTCGTGGTCACGGGCATTCAAAGCGGTGAAAGCATGCGGGTGCGCGTGGCGGCTCGCCATCTTTGTTTCCGGCAGTGGAGGATTTCGAGGACGCGCTTTCGCATCAAGATACTCTGATTGATACTCGCTGTAAATCGCTTTACATGCACTTTCGATACCGCGTTGTCGTCGCTCTTAAGCTCGGAGCGTTAACCCGCCGCCGAAGTTCTTTCCGTGGAATTGAACAAATTCTGTTGATTTCGTTCATCAAATTACGTTGCCAGCCTCGGGTGTGAAGCCGCGAGGGGAGCGGTGTGGACCTTGGCAGATTGACGACTGTGCCTTTCCTGCCCGCTGTGCTGTCGGCGTAAAGTCTGATGGGCAATGCGTTTTTGCTGGCCGGACACGAACGGTTCTCCCGACTGCACGGCGACTTGGCGTCCGACTGCGGATTTGTGTGTGACGTGGACGAAAACGGTGAGACGATCATCCGGCACGGACGGTGGCGCAAGGACGGCAGCCTCACCGGTGAAGTCGGAGGCTGCGACAGAACCGACAGAGAATGGCTGAATTCTTTGTCGACAAGAAACTTTTCGTTGCTCGCCGAGGACGGCGAGGTTTAAGATAACTGACCACGTCGGACGGCTGCGAGAGTCGTGCGAGGCGGTCCTGTCCCGTGAATTCTTCTGAAAGGGTGTGCGATGGTCCGCCGTTCGATCGCCGTGCTAGGTGCGGTTTCGGTCGCGATTGCTGCGACATGCTTGGTTCTGAGTGGCGGCTCGTCCACGTGGGCCGCTGGCAAGCAGAATGTGAAACGGCCGCTGCGAAAGCTGACGTACGATCCCAATGCGGAAGAGGTAGAACTCTTCCAAGGTGTGGAATCGGGCCAGTTGAAAGTGAAGCTCATTCCCCAAAACTCCTTTGGTGGAAATGTGCTCATTGAAAATACAACCGATAAGACGTTGACCGTGAAGCTGCCCCAGGCGGCGGTCGGGGTTCCGAAACACCTCGCGCAATTTGGTGGCGGTGGCTTTGGCGGCGGCGGACAAGGTGGGTTCGGCGGCGGACAAGGCGGATTGGGCGGCGGACAAGGCGGCGGACAACAGCAAACCGGCGGCGGCTTCGGCGGCGGCGGTGGACTCGGTGGCGGCGGCGGCTTCGGCGGCGGTCAACAAGGCGGCGGTGGTGGATTCTTCGGTGGCGGGGCCGCGAGCATTCCTCCCGAACAAATCGGCCTGATCCCTTTCAACTCCGTTTGTCTCCAACACGGCAAACCGGAACCGAGTGTCAAGGCCGAGTACGTCCTCGTTCCGGTGGAGAAATTCTCCGATGACCCTGTCCTCAAGGAACTGCTGACATCCGTCGGTTCCGGCAAGGTCGACGCGCAAGCCGCGCAAGCCGCGGCCTGGCATCTGACGGATAAAATGAGCTTTGACCAATTGGCGAACAAGGCGGTCCAGCACACCGGGGGTGCCCAACCGACGCCGTATTTCACACACGCACAATTGTTGGGAGCACAAGCCCTGTTGGCGAACGCCAAAAAGCGTTCCGAAGAAGCTCCGGAAACCAAGCCAGCGGAACCCGTTCGATCCGGTCGGACGACGGCCGCTGCGAACTAATGTTTCCAATGCAGTGATCGCAAAATGAGACGGCCCGGAGAAGCTCTTTCTCCGGGCCGTTTTCATTGGACGTCCAGCATCTGCTTACGGTTGGAGGGCGGTCAAGCGCTGCCGTGCCACGGGGGAACCGAGTTTGGCAGCGACCTGCCAGTGCATGCGGGCGATAGAAAACTTGCGCCGCGATTCCGCCTCCCGGGCAAGCTGTTCGTAGCGCGCGGCCTGACTTGCGGTATCTTCGACAACAGCCGAATTAACACCGGCATTCGATTGTGCGCGCCGCTGATTCAACCGCGCGGACCACATATCGCTCTCGGAAGGAGTCGTCGGCCCCTGATTCAGGAGCGCTTCGTCCATCGCCTGAAGATCGTGGACGAAGACCGAAACACTCATCGACGATCCGGAACGCTCCAACCCGGAATTCGTTCCCGGACGAAACGGCCCCGGCGAAATGCGACCGGAAGCCGCGGAATTCATGCCGCCCAGATAAGTGGTACCGCGATCCGGGACCGACACCGTCGTCGAGACGCCCATCGTTCGCACCACAGGCTGTTGCACAGCCACCGCTTGAGCCACCGCCGTCTGTGGCAAAGGCAGAAACAAGACCACAACGAAACCCGCGAAGTGTGAACGGTGCAGGAAAGTCAGCATCACGATTTCTCCCCGAGTGCGAGAGTGTCCCGCAACGGAAATTCTATCGCGAAAACGCCGTCAATTGAATGACAAATCGGCGCAACGACTAAATCAGGCCCGCTCCGAAATTATCCTCTTCGGTTGCATCCACGCGATGAGCCGCAACCATGCGGCCATTGTCGCGACCGTTGCGGAGATGGGCACCGGAGGGATAGCCGGGAACGCCTTCGCGCCGGCGCGTCATCTCCGCGGGAGCAACACGGGGCAGATCCAGAATTTCCTCGGTATCGTCTCCTAGTGCGGCGAAGCATTCTTCGCCGTAATCGTCGTACGAGCAGATGTAGCCGGGCAACTTCGAGCGTTCGAGTTCGATGCCATAAGCGACCACGACTTTCCGCTGGATCATGTCGCGGCAGTCGGAATTGATGGGATGGGCAATATCCGCATAGAGTTTTGCGCGTCCGTCATCGGCCTTGATTGCCCGTTCTTCGAGCAATCGTGTGCCGCAATCGCTGCAGAATCGGGCACGGAGATGATTTTTGGCAGAGCACCGCGGGCAACGGTCGGTGAGCTTGCGGCTGGGCATTGCCACAAAGGAACCTTTTGTTCCCTGAATGATTTTCAGATCGCGAATGACGAAGCATCCGTCGAATGTGATCGAACAGAAAGCCTGCAGGCGATCGTTGGGATCGCTCATCAGCTTGATGCGAATCTCAGTAATCTCCACGTCCCTGCTCCTTCTGGGTGTCTTACCCGCGGCGTCCCCTGTCTTCGTGGCAAGGAAGCCAAGGTCCTCGAAGTCTCTTACGCACGCTGTCATGCTTCCTTGCGGTGCATCTATACCCTGGTGGTCACCGCGACCGCCCAGGGAACTCCCTGTTGACGCAAGACTGCGGCGAAACGGCGGGCCTGTCGTGCGTCGCGACAGATTCCGAAATAAGCCGATCCGCTTCCGGTCAATTGATGGCCGCACACAGGAAGTCGCGAGAATCGATCCTTGATTCCCGTGACGTCGGCATTGAGGTGTTCCGCCGGCGTCTGGAGCGAGTTATGCAAACCCTGTGCCGCCTGAAGCACGCCTCCTTCTTGCCAATCCTGCAACCATTTTTCTGCCTGCGGACCATGGGGCTCTGGCGTGCAGCCTTTGTAGACTGCCGCCGTCGAAAGCCCGCTCGCTGGCTTGGCCAATACTAAATGCAGACACTGCCGCGGGACGATCGGTTCCAACTTTTCGCCCCGCCCTGTGCATAAGGCACAGGCATTGTCCGCGACGAAAAATGGCACATCGCTCCCTAACCGCGCCGCCAGACCACACAAATCCATGTTGCTTAATCCGAGTTCCCACATCTGATTCAAGACGAGCAGCGTTGTGGCGGCGTCACTCGATCCCCCTCCCAATCCCGCTGCTGCCGGAACCCGTTTGGTGAGCGTGATGCCGACGCCGCGCGTCGTTCCGGTTTCGCGGCGGAGTAAATCGGCGGCTTTGTAGACGAGGTTGTCTGCGGTCGGGGGGATTTCCATCGCACCCAGTGACCGCGGATAGGCTAGTCGCACAGCCAGCGCGATGGTATTTCCGGCCAGAGGCTCGAAATGCAGTTCATCCGCCAGCGAAAGTTTAGCCATCACGGTTTCTAACTCGTGAAAGCCATCCGGTCGGCGGGCAACAACACGCAGAAACAGGTTCACCTTTGCGGGCGCCTGGGCGGTCCAACCTGAGTTTATTCGCCGGAAGAGCATCGCGGTTCGATTCCGTGAACCCTTTCTGAACGCGGCAGTCTCCCGTTCCGAAGTGAGCCAGCCAGCCCGTTATGGGACCACTGGCACCGGGAGTCATGAATTGTGACATCACCGCGAATGCGGCCGACACCATTCGAGAACCTGACGTGTCGACTGGGATGCTAGGCCGCAACCGCTCCTACGTCAAGATGAGTTTTGTGGGGGAAGGCGCGGGCATTCAATCTTCATGGCGACGGTGTGACGATTTCCAATCCGACATCAATGTATTGCCCGCCGCCGGTCTGGTGACAATGCACCGCGAGCACATTGCGGCCGGTCTTGAGCGCTTTCGCTCCTTCGGCAGTGACTCGATATGTGAGATAGTCCGTCGAATAGCCGGCCAGTTTCTTCAACAGCACGCCATTGAGATAGACTTCTGTGTCTTCATCGTGATGCAGTCGCACGCGAAGTTCGCCTGTTGGCAATGTGTCGAGTGTGAACTCACGCCGCAACCAGATGTCTGGCGATTTCCAATTTGTTTTCACCTTGCTTCCCGGTGTGGAAGGTTCACCGAAACCGCCTCGCGCGGCTTCCCACGTGACGGCGGGATACTCCGGCTTAATCCAGTGGTCGGCCGGCTTATCGAGGGTGTATTTCCACTCGGTGTCCGCTTCTTCCGCGGTCGGCAACAAAATCTGGGTTTTTGTTCTCGCCGACGGCCTCCACAACGATTTGTGAGCTTCCGCGAGCATCGCAACCGGCAGTTTTTCGATGGCACGGTCATACGTCAGCAGGCCGTTGACTTCGATTTCGACATCGGTCGTTTGCGTGTAAATCGCCGCGGAAAGGCCATCGCGGTCGATCATCGGTTGCAATTTGTCGATCAGGTCGAGATACGCTTCGGTTAATGCTTCCTGAGTGGTGAAGCTGCGATAACCCCAGTTCTTTTCCCCTTGCCAGGTGTGCCCCTTCAACGGCAAGCCGAGCCCGCCGTATTCTCCAAGAACCGCCGCCCGATGTTCTTCCGGCTTGGGCGCGAACGGCCCGGGATAGCGATGCACGTCCACAACATCGCCGACGGGGAAGTCGTTTCCACCAGACGCGCAATTCACGAGCCGCGTTGGGTCGTACTCTTTGGTCCATTTGGTGATTGCGACCGTGTCCGCCTGGCCCCAACCTTCGTTGAACGGTACCCACATCACGATGGACGGAAAGTGACGGCGGGAGTCGATGATGTGCTTCCATTCTTCACGGAAGTTGAGGTCCGACTCTTTGGAGCGTTTCAATTCCGTCCGGTCGAACTTGCCGAACGGATCCCATTGAGCATTCCGGTCGCCGCTGGGCATGTCCTGCCAGACGAGCATGCCGAGTTGGTCGCAATAGTGGTACCACCGCGCCGGTTCCACCTTCACATGCTTGCGGATCATGTTGAAGCCGTACTGCTTCGTGATCTCAATGTCGTATTTCATCGCGGCATCGGTGGGTGCGGTGTAGAGACCATCCGGCCAGAAGCCTTGGTCAAGCGTGCCGTACTGGAACAGCGGTTTGTTGTTGAGCAGGACGCGGGTGACGCCTTTGTTGTCCTTGCCGACCGAGATTTTGCGAAGAGCGGTATAACTTTTCACCCAATCTTTCAGCGGAACTGCGGCAGCCGGTTTCTCACCGGGAATATCGATTTTGGGCATCCACTCCTGAGCGAAACCCAGCAGATCGGCGTCCTTGTCCGCCACGAGCGCCACATACACGTCGATCAAATGGGGATGGTCTGGTGACCAGAAGTGCGGGGCAATGTTCACTCCGCGCGTGTCGATGTGAATCTCGTGTGCTTCCTGAAGATCGAACTGCCAACTGCGGCCGTGAAATCCCTGGATCGGTGGTTGATTCGGCATCGCTTTCGGTTGCGAGGCCACACAGATGCCGATCCTCCAACCCGGTTGCGGGTTCGCCACGTCGGTCTTGATGGTCAAATTGGTCTGATCAAGATCGGTGGAAATCGTCACGCCGCGGATGTACGTCTTCGGCACGGGTTCCAGCCACACGGTTTGCCAGATACCAGTGGTGGGCGTGTACCAGATGCCGTTGGGTTGCTGCACCTGCTTCCCGCGCGGCTGGTAACCGGCGTCGCTGGGGTCGAAGACGGAAACGATAATTTCGTTATCGCCGCCGGCTTTGAGGT
The DNA here is from genome assembly GCA_021732785.1 of Planctomycetaceae bacterium. Taxonomy (GTDB): domain Bacteria; phylum Planctomycetota; class Planctomycetia; order Planctomycetales; family Planctomycetaceae; genus DSVQ01. The sequence continues at coordinate 81,877 of JAKFUG010000042.1, read as the reverse complement.
GCGCGGTGATGTCCGCCGAGAACGGATCAAATCCACCGCGATGTTTCATAACTTCCTTGCCGTTGACCCAGACAGTGGTGTCCCAATCCACGGCACCGAAGTGCAACAGGACGTTCTGGTCTTTCCACGCGGCGTCCTTCGGCACGGAAAACGTACGACGATACCACAGTTTTTTGTCCGGGCCGACTGTTTGCATCACGCCGGATAAGGCGGATTCGACCGGGAACGGCACGAGAATCTGCCCGTCCCACGCGGTTGGCTTGTCGACGTCTTTACCGACGATCGCGTAATTCCACAGGCCGTTGAGATTCAACCAGTGCTCACGGACCATCTGCGGGCGCGGGTACTCGGGATGCACCTTCTCCGGAGTGACGTCCTTCGCCCATCGCGTCATCAACGGCGCGGTTTTCGGCTGCCATTCCGCCGCACCAAGTGGCCCCATCATGCCGGCCACGACGAGCAAGGGAATTGCGGGTGAAAACCTCCGGGTATTTGTCCACGTTGTTGAGCGCATTACGAGACTCCAGATATCATTTTTTGAGCAGATTGACTCAAGGGATCGAGGGGTCGCAAAATGGTACCACATCTTTCCGCGATCGTCGCCCGATCGGTCCCCGCCGTTCGCTTCCGCTCGATTCGCTTCCAGATGCCCCGTTTTCGGTCCGATGTCGATTTTTTTGACCAGAAACGCTCCGCAGAAAAATCGGACACGCTCAAGAAAATGAGAGCGAGAACTTGCGAACGGCGCGGCGGTAAACTTGACGTACGCCGTACGATTCAACGTTTGAAGGGTGACCTTGCGTTCTGCGTCAACGTTGTGGAAATCAGAAACTTTGCCTGCGATGCCAAACAGACCTGCAATGGCAATCGTGCGCGATGTCACGGACCAATTCCGCCGATGACGTGGTGAGTCTGCCAGTGCGATCACGCGGAGCGCGATCGCGGGCCCCGCCGCCTGGAGGAAGACGCGGTTCCCTCGTCTCGAGTGCGAAAGCTCTACCCACGATGGGTGCACGCCGCCTGAATTCCGAAACGGAAGCCCTGACAACCGCCTGGCCCTTGCGGGTTTTTCCCGTCCCCCATGAAGGCGTCCGATCGGCATTACCGCCGGGATGGGCTCGTCTTCAGGGTGCCGAAATGCGGCGGCGTTTGCTGCACATGCTCCCCGGATTGTTCCCGTTCGTGCTGTGGGCCATTCCCCATCCCGATCCGTGGGGACCGTACCTCTTCTATGCCGTCATTGGCGTGACGGCGATGGTCGTCATCAATGGGCTGCGACAATTCGCCGCCTTTGCCCGCCCCGGCGAAGACGATGGCCGAGGCTCGATTCTGGGTTATGCCTTTCCCGTCCTCCTCTCAATGTGCGTCAGCCGCGGTCGCGAAGAGTTGTGTCTGCTGACGTTAGCGATTCTCGCGTTTGGCGATGGTTCGGCGACTGTGGGAGGTTTGCTGTTGGGCGGTCGTCCATTACCGTGGAATTCGGGGAAGACGGTCACAGGACTCCTCTGTTTCTGGGGGATGGGTGGTATTCTTGGTACAGTTGTGTATTGGGGCGAATCGCGTCCGGGGGTTTCGTGGATGATTGCGGCGGCCGTTGCGGGCGTCACGGTGTTCATCGCGGGGATTCTGGAATCGCTGCCGTCCCGGATCAACGATAATTTGCGTGTCGGATTCGCCAGTGCCGCCATTGGCACAGCGATGCACTTTGCGCTTGTCGGCTGAATTTGCCGAACGAAGCCGGGCATCGCGACTGGCGACGAAATGGGAAAGATTTTCGTCGGATGCCTTTGCTCGAAGTGCGACATCTGCAGAAACGCTATGGCGACCATCTCGCGGTCGAAGATGTCAGCTTTGCGCTGCATGCCGGTGAAGTGTTTGGGTTGCTCGGCCCCAACGGTGCCGGTAAGTCGACCACGATGATGATGATCGCGGGCTTGCTGCCGTCCGATGGTGGCGAAGTGTTGCTCGACGGTCGTCGGTTTCAGCCGTCCAAACCCGCTGACCGCCGTGAATTGGGCGTCGTCCCGCAAGACCTCGCGGTTTACCCGGAGTTGAACTCGTGGGAAAACTTGCGGTTCTTCGGCCGTCTTTACGGTCTGCGCGGCAACACTCTGCAAAGTCGCTGCGAAGACGTGTTGAATCAGGTCGGCCTGACGGACGCCGCGGCGCGAAAGTCGGGCGAGTATTCCGGCGGGATGAAACGCCGCCTCAACTTTGCCATCGCGCTGCTCCATCAACCGCGAGTGTTGATCCTCGACGAGCCGACCGTCGGCGTCGATCCGCAATCGCGAGCGCACCTGCTCGATTGCGTACGGAATGTCTCCGCGGCTGGCGTCGGCGTGATCTACGCCAGTCACTACATGGAAGAAGTCCAGTCGATGTGCCAGCGCGTGGCGATCATCGACCACGGCAAAATGCTGGCTTACGACTCCGTCGAAAATCTCTTGCGTGGCATGTCCGCCGATGTCCATATTGCGCTGGGTTCGGGACACCTCAACGGGGAAGTCACGGGCCTGGCGACCATTCAAACCAGCGACGAGGGCCGACAGACGCTCGTCGTTCCCGGCGACGGCGACGATCGTGCCCATCGGCTGCGGGAAGTCCTCGAAAAGATCGAAGCGGCGGGTGCGAAAGTCGAACGGATCGAAACGCAGCAAACGAACCTGGAACGATTGTTCCTGCAACTGACCGGTACCAAGTTACGCGATTGAGCGACGAACAAGCCCGAAGCGCGAGCGCCGGGTTCTTGAATTTGTATCGAACAAAGAACCCGGCGCTCGCGCTTCGGGCTTGTAAGAGGACAACAACCGTGGGCGGCGCGCTGGAGATCACCCGGAAAGACCTGAAACTGCTGGTCCGGGATCGCCGCGCGCTCGTGCTGCTCATTCTGTTGCCAATGGGCTTCATCGCCATCCTCGGGATGTCCACCGGGCAACTCTTCACCGGCGGCGACAAGCAGCAATACACCATCGGCTTTGTCGACCACGATAACAGCGAAACGTCGACGATGGTCCTGGGACAATACCAGGAATACAAAGACATTCGGATCGAGATCTTCAACGATGTCCCGAAAGGAACTGCCGACGAAAAAGCCGCAACCGCGCTGCGCAAGAACGAAGTCGCGGCGGTGGTGACCATCGGTCCGGATTTTGAAGAGCGCGTCGATGAAATGACGACCGACAATCTCTTTGGCAACGAGGAAGCCAGTCATGAAGAGCAACTGAAAGCGATGGACGTGAAGATGGACGTGAAGTCCTCCGTCGCCGAAGGCGGTCTGACGAAATACTTCCTGGTCAGTGAACTTTATCGCGCCATTTTCCCGGTCGTGGCGATGAAGAATAATTTTCTTAAGGCGAAGGCCAAGGAGATTCTTGAAGCCCGGAAGCATCCCAAACCGCCCGTCGCAGTTGCGGAAGCACCGAAGGCGGAACCGAACAAGGTCTATCAGTTCCTCGTTCCCGGTTTCACGGTGATGTTTGTCTTCTTCCTGATCAACATCATGGCCCGGTCGTTCATTGCCGAACGCGACATCGGCACTCTGCGACGACTGCGGTTGGCACCGATCTCACGCGTGTCAGTCCTCGTCGGGAAGACGCTGCCGTTTTACATCTGCTCGGTGATTCAAACCGCGGCGTTGTTTCTGAGTGGCCGGTTGCTGTTCACGATGTCGCTGGGACCGGAACCGCTTTACCTGATCCCCGTGATTTTGTGCACCTCCGCGGCGGCAACGTCGTTGGGACTGATGCTCGCCACCTGGGTGAAGACCGACCAGCAGGTCTCCGCATATGGCACGTCGATGGTCCTCATCCTCGGCGGCATCAGCGGGTGTTTCATCCCGCGGATGTGGTTGCCACCCTTGATGAAAAAACTCAGCCTCGGCACACCCCACGCCTGGGCCTTGCAGGCGTTCGAGTCCGTGCTGACCGTCGACGTGATCGATGTCCGCGTGATCGCAACCTACTGTGCCGTGCTGCTCTGCTTCGCCACCGCGTTCTTCAGCATCGGTTGGCTCCGCTTCCGCACCGAGACATAGCATCGTCCCGCCGTTTGCCGCTTTGCAGTAGGTAGGGTTTGCCGAGTCTTCGAGGCGAACCAATCTTGTCAAACAATCCGGTTCGCCTCGAAGGCTCGGCAAACCCTACGTTCAGAGTCTATGATTAAACGCCAATGGTATTGCTGCACGCTCGCCGATGCCATAAACTGTCCTTGATGTATTTTTGGCGGGAGCGGGCCGGATGTTGAACGTCCTCGGATCGAGCAAGCGGTTATGCACCGGATTGACGCGTCGCGACTTCCTCGAAGTCGGCGGCAGCAGTCTTGCCGGGCTGTCCTTGTCGAACATGCTCGCAGCCGATCGGTCCACTGCTCAGGCGGGAATTTCGCTGCCCGATAACTTCGGCCGTGCGAAACGCTGCATCGTCATCTTTCTCTACGGTTCGCCGAGCCAACTCGAAACCGTCGACATGAAGCCGAACGCGCCGCTGGAAATCCGCGGCACGATGCAACCGATTCCGTCATCGCTGCCAGGCTTGGATGTCTGCGAGCACATGCCGCAGATGGCGAAGATGATGGACCGCGTAACCGTCGTGCGCTCGCTGCATCACGAATATCCAATCCACGGCGTGGCCTGGGCGATGACCGGTACGCCGCAGATCGACGTGAACATGGAACTCGCACCGAGCGATCCCAAACATCACCCGTATTTTGGTTGCGCCGTCGAATACATGGACCGCAAGCAGCGCGGCGGGCTGCCGACATTTCCGCAAAACGTCGCGTTGCCGTTTCCCTTCAGTTCGCAACGCACCGGCGAAGTCTATCGAGCGGGTCCATATGCCGCGTTTCTCGGATCGAAGTACAACCCGGTCTGGACGGAGTACGATGGCAAGGCGTCACGGTCGGTCCAGAAAACGCTCCGTGATATGGACCTCGAAATCTGGGATCCGTATGTCGCCTGCAATCCGGAAAGCCATTTCCGGTTGTCGTCAACCACATTGCCGCAGGAGTTAACGCTCGACCGTTTGCATCGCCGCCGTAGCCTGGTGGATCAGTTCGACGCCGCCCGCCGCGCGTTTGCGGAATCGGAGCGCGTGCAGAGTCTGTCCGAAACGCAGCAGATGGCGTACTCGCTGATCCAATCGCCGAAGGTTTCCGAAGCATTGGATGTCCGCCGGGAATCGCAGGCGACGCGCGATCTCTACGGCATGTCCCTTTTCGGACAGGGGTGTCTCGCCGCACGCCGCATGTTGGAAGCGGGGACGCGGTTGGTCAGCGTCTTCTGGGATGAATACGGCCTCGCCGGTGATGCGTGGGATACCCACTGGAATCATTACCCGCGCATGACCGACCAGTTGCTGCCGAGCTTTGATCGCGGTTATGCGGGATTGATTCTCGATTTGGAGCAGCGCGGGATGCTGGAAGACACGCTGGTGGTCTGTCTCAGCGAACACGGCCGCACACCCAAGATCAACAACGCGAAAGGCGGCGGCCGCGATCACTGGTCGCAAGCCTATTCCGCACTCTTTGCCGGTGGCGGCGTGGCTCGCGGGCGGGTTGTCGGCGCAACGGACAAGCACGCTGGGGAAGTCGTCTCCACTCCCGTTGGTCCGAAAGATGCGCTCGCGACGATGTACCATCTGCTGGGCATCGACCCGCATTCGATCCTGCCCGATCAAACCGGTCGCCCGATCCCGCTGCTCCCCGACAGCAGCCGTGTCATCAACGAAATGCTCGCCTGAGCCGTTTGTGGTTTCATGGATCGCGGGTCAGATTGAAGAGTCGGGGCAGGGGCCCCGACCTATGATTTTTGGTTCGTTTTCCATTCATAGGTCGGGGCCCCTGCCCCGACTCTCTGAATTCAGACTGCCCCACTCCAGTTTCGTTGTTGATCCGAAGCGATCTCGTCAGAATGGGCATTCTTCGCGATGTCCCATTTACACCACCGAGGTCGCACCATGTCTCGACTGCTTCTTGCCTCAATCACGCTGATCACTTTCGCATCGCAGGCCATTGCGGCGGAATTCGATGGCGGCAAGCTGTCCGAACTGCGAGCGGCGATCAAGAAGTCGGTGGACGATCATGTTGTCTCGGGGGCCGTGGTCACAATCGGCTCGAAACTCGGCATCGCGCACACTGAAGTCGTTGGTTCGCGCAATCTGGCGACGGATGAGAACATGACCGCCGATACGGTGTTCCGCATCGCCTCGATGACCAAACCGATCGTCGCGCTGAGCGTGCTGCAATTGCAGGATGCGGGGCGATTGAATGTCAACGATCCCGTCGAAAAGTATCTGCCCGAATTCACCGGCCAGATGTTGAAAGGCCCGTTGGACCCGCTCGGCAACATCACGCTGAAGAAGCCAGCCCGGCCGATCACCATTCGTGATCTGCTCACCCATACCTCGGGTATGCCGGGCGGATATCCGGAAAAATTCGGTGAACTCTATTTCACGCGGCATCTCACCCTCGCCGAGTCAATCTACATGCAATCGCAGCGGCCGCTCGATTTCGAACCGGGCAGCAAATGGTCGTACTGTAACGCGGGGATCGACACGCTCGGTCGCATTGTGGAAGTGGTCACGCAGCAGCCGTTCGATCTCTATCTGAAACGGAACATTTTTCACCCGCTGGGCATGCACGACACGGAGTGCTTCATTCGCCCCGACCAACGGCCGCGCATCGCCGTTGTGTATGAATCGAAGGATGACAAGCTGGTGGAAGTCCCGCGGCCGCTCATCGGACTGGAACTCAACGCCCGGCATCCAATGCCCGCGGGCGGGTTGTGTTCGACGGCGACCGATCTCGCGAAATTATACCGCTGCCTGTTAAACGGCGGAGAAATCAACGGTCGAAGGATTATCAAAGCGGCGACGCTGGCCGAGATGACTAAAAACCAAACGGGGGATCTCACGACGGGTTTTGTCGACGGCATGTGCTTCGGCTACGGCTTTGCCGTCGTGAAAGAACCGAAGGGCGTGACGGCGATGTTGTCGGCGGGAACCTACGGCCACGGTGGTGCGTTCGGTACACAGGGATGGATCGATCCCCAGCAGGATTTGTTCGTGATCATTCTCGTCGCTCGGGCCGCCATGCCCGGCGGTGACGGTCATGAACTACGTCGGGCGGTGCAACAAATTGCCGTGGACGCATTGAAGAAGTAATCACTCCCCACGCTTGCGCTTTGCCGAATCACCAGATCGCGTCCAATAAGATCTTCCCCAAGCACAAGCGACGGCCGAGACGGACATTTATGCTGCCGACCATAGAGAAACATCCCACGATTCGCGGTGCCTACCAACTCCGCACGGAACAGTGGTTGCCGCGTGGCATCGACGAAGTCTTCGGTTTCTTCGCCGATGCGTACAAGCTGGAAGACATCACGCCGCCGTGGCTGCAGTTTCATGTCGTCACGCCGAAACCCATTCCGATGTCTCCGGGGACCACCATCGATTACAAGCTCCGGTTGCACGGCCTGCCGGTGCGATGGCGGAGCGAGATCAGCGAGTGGGAGCCGCCGCGGCGGTTTGTCGATCGGCAACTCGTCGGGCCCTACCGTCTGTGGCATCATCTGCACGAATTCGAAGCGCAGGACGGCGGCACGCTGGTGAAAGATACGGTCGATTACGCAGTCCCCGGCGGCGCGTTCGTCCACTGGCTGATGGTGAAGCGGGATTTAACGACGATATTCCGCTATCGTCACGAGCGCATGCAGCACTTTCTCGGTGAGCAGAAGTAAACATACCCCGCTTGCGCTTTGCCGAATCACCAGTTCGCGTTGTTGGAACCCCTCGCCGAATGTCGGATCACGTGCTCATCGTCGGGGGCGGTCTCGCCGGACTGGCGGCTGCGGTGGCGCTCTGCGAGAACGGCGTCCGTTGCACGGTACTGGAATCCCGCCCACGGCTCGGCGGCCGCGCCAGTTCCTTCCCCGATGGACACAGCGAACAGTGGGTCGACAACTGTCAGCACGTCGCGATGGGCTGCTGTACCAGCTTCCACAAGTTCTGCAAAACGACCGAGATTGAAAGCTGCTTCGAACGACAGCGCGAGTTGTATTTCATCAACCCGGACAATGGCCGCGTGCATCGCTTCGCGGTGAGTGCGCTCCCCGCGCCGCTGCATCTAGCGGGGTCTTTTGCGGGATTGTCTTATCTCACATGGCGGGACAAGCTGTCTCTGGCGTTCGGATTGAAAGCCCTCGCGGCGAAGTCGTCCGCACTCGACCCGCGACCGTTTTCCGAATGGTTGCGTTCCCACCGTCAGACGCCGCGTGCGATCGAGCGGTTCTGGACCGTCGTGTTGGTGAGTGCGCTCAGCGAATCACTCGACCGCATCAGCGTGGTTGCCGCACGGAAGGTGTTTGTGGACGGCTTCCTGCGGCATCGCGACGGATGGGCGGTCGACATTCCAACGGAATCGCTGGATGAATTGTTTGGTCGCCGCGTGCCGGAGTGGATCGAAGCCCACGGCGGCACGGTACGGCGACAAGCCGGTGTGGAACGGATCGAAGTCTCACACGACACCGTGACCGGCGTGCAGTTGAAATCGGGCGAACGGATCACCGCCGATCATGTGATTCTTGCGGTGCCTTGGCATCGTGTCGCGGCGATGCTGCCGAAGCCGTGGGATTCCGCGGACGTGATCACGAAGTTGTCCCATTTAGACTCCGCCCCCATTTCCAGCGTACATTTCTGGGTGGATCGACCGCTGATGAATCTGCCGCACGCGGTGTTTGTGTCGGGGCTCGTGCAGTGGGTTTTCAACCGTTCGCTCACGCGCACTGAAGGCGACGGTCCGTATTACTATCAGGTGGTCATCAGCGCCAGTCGGCAGGTGCTCGAACAATCCAGCGAAAGCATCCGTGATCAGGTGCTTGCGGAGTTGGCTACCGTCTGGCCCGTAGTGAATGATGCCCGGTTACAACATTGGCGACTGGTGACCGAACATCGCGCGGTTTTCTCCGTCACGCCGGGATCGGACGATTTGCGACCGCCGCAACAATCGCCAATTCCGCGTCTGCAATTCGCGGGCGATTGGACGCAAACCGGCTGGCCCGCCACGATGGAAGGAGCCGTCCGCAGTGGCTTTCTCGCCGCCGAAAATGTGCTCGCACATCTCGGTCGACCGGCGAAACTCGTCGCCGTCGATTTGCCAACATCCGGGCTATCCCACTGGTTGTTCGGACTGTAAAGTGTCGCCGCGTCCAGATGTCTGCTCTCGATGGAACTGTGGAGTACGATGAGACAAATCGCCGTTGTGATCGGCGTGCTGGTTCTCTTTCCGGTCATCGGTACGTGCGGGTTCCGCTTGTGCGAAGGCTGGCCGTGGCTGGACTGCGCCTACTATGCGGTCATCGTCATGACGACTGTGGGATTAGCGACGCGCCCCGACCTGGTTCTTGCTGACGCGACCAAACTGTTCGTCATTTTCTATTTGATGGCAGGGATCGGCGTCTTCTCGTATTGTGTCGGTGTGCTGGGTCAATTGATTCTGTCCCTGCAATTTCGCGGCTTGATGGAGCGACGACGAATGGACCGGGAGATTGATCGGCTGCGCGACCATTACATCGTGTGTGGATATGGCCGAATGGGACAGACCATCGCGCAGCACCTTCACTCCCGCAAACGACCGTTTGTGATCGTTGATAACAGCGCCGAGCGAATGCAATCGGTCAGCCGCGAACGAGGGTGGCTGCATATCGTCGGTGATGCCACCGACGATGAAGTGCTGTGTCGTGCGGGAATCGTCTTTGCCAAATCCCTGGCCGCGGTTTTGCCGACCGATGCGGACAACGTCTACGTGGTGCTATCGGCCCGATTGCTCAACGCAAAATTGCAGATCATCGCCCGCGCGGGTGATGAAAAGGCAGTAGAAAAAATGGAACGCGCCGGCGCGAATCGCGTGGTCAGCCCGTACAGCAGCGGGGCGACAAAAATGGCCCGATTCATGCTGAATCCCAGCGTTGAAGACTTTCTGGAAGTGACCGATCAACATGGGAGCCAACTGGAATTGGCCGACATTCAAGTCAGCGAAAACAGCCCGCTGGCCGGTAAGCGTCTCATGGACACAGCCCTTGGCGAGCGGGGAGTGATGATCATCGGCATCCGCCGCGCCGATGGGGAGCGACTGATGCCCCCGCCGGCGTCCGCGGTCATCCACGCCGGCGATTCACTCTTCGCCTTCGGCAGCGCCGAAGCCGTCAATGCGATGATCGCCGAATCGGTCTGAAAGATTTCTTCCCGCGCATGCGGTTTCGCGCCCGCGCCGACACGACTCCGGATCACCCTACTCCCCGCGTGCCGCTTCGCGTGCAATCGCGCGATTTAATTCCTCAATCGCTTCGCGCGACAACCCCTCCGGCTGTTTTTCGAGCAACCATTCGGCATCGGCTCGACGCGGACTTTGAGCGTGTTCCAGTCGTCCTTACGCAGATGCGGCGAGCGGACCTGCTGCAATACGGTCCAGGCATAAACGTCCGGGCCATCGAAACGACTCAGCCGCAGTTCGCCATTGCTCGGATAGAAACCGTAATGCTTATCGCCGCCATCGGCTGCGAAGACGAGTCCGGCCGCGCCATCGTTCGGCGAGAACTTCACGTTCACGGCGACTTCGTAGGATTCATCGGGAACCGCCACCGTCGAGAGACAGACACAGCGGCCGCCCAGTCCACCGCCGCGGCCATCCACCTGCACGCGACCGGCCCGTTGTCGCCAGCGGCCACCCGGCAGCGGCTTCCACAAGTCGGGATCGAGCACGCCAATGGTCAACCATTTCGCCATCGCGACAGGATTGGGCTTTTCGATGAGCGGCTTGAGTTGATTGACCGGAGCCGCAAAGCCGAGATTCTCGGTCTTCAAGGATTTCAACGTGACCAGACCATGCACGCGGCCTGCGAGATCGAGAATGGGACCGCCGCTGTTGCCCCGTTCGATGGGCATCGCGATCTGCAACATCGTGCGGCCTTCGACTTCCCGCCGCCCCGACAACACCCCGGCGACCACGCTCCGTTCCAATCCGAGCGGATTACCGATCGCCACAATCGCTTCGCCATCTTTCAATTCATCCGAATTGCCCAGTGGCAAAGCGGGAAGGTCTTTCGCATCGATCCGCAACAACGCCAAGTCGTGATGCCGTTCGGTGGCCTCAATGGCGGTGACATCGAATTTGCGACCGTCGCTGAGCTGGACCGAGATCGGTCGCGCTTCGCCGATGACGTGGAGATTGGTGGCGATCAAGCCATCGGAGCTGACGATAAATCCAGAACCCAATCCCTGACGATCGTTTTCACGACCCGTAAAGGTAATGACCACGACCGAGGGCTTCACGCGGATTACGAGATCCTGCACGGTGGCGGCGGCCATCGGCGGGGCTGGCTTGGCCTCCATCGCCGTTGCCGCGGTCGCCATGAAACCGAGAGCACAACCCACGGCCACCCAGATTGGTCGCTGCACACATGCCATATCAGCATTCTCCTTGATGACGCATCGTAGCCCGCGGCCCCGGCGATTGCGAAGGAGGTTTCGCGGTTCGGTAGTGAGTCCGTTTGAATTCAAAAATGTCGGGGCAGGGGCCCCGACCTATGATTTCCAATTGATTTTCACATCCATAGGTCGGGGTCCCTGCCCCGACTCTTTAAACTGAACCACGATCCGCGGTTCCGGGTACAACTCTGCGACTGGAATTCATGGTGCGGACTGCGGATGATGGGGCGAACACAATGGGATGGTGGTGTCATCCGGTGACGCGGAACTTCTCCCGTGAAAGGAATCGACGGATGCGGTGTTGTTGGCAACTGTGGCTCTGCAATGGATTGATGCTGGTCTGCATGAGCGCGGCGTGGGGACGCGATCCCGACCGGATTCTGGATGTCTGGCCGGGAATGGCCCCCGGAGAGACCGCCAAGAATGTCGGTACGGCAATCCCGACGAAAATCGTAGAGCGGCCCACCACCACGCGGATGGGAAGCATCACGCACCCCACGCTCTCCTTCTACGAACCGCCGGACAACAAGAAAAATGGGGCGGTGGTCCTGATCATGCCCGGCGGCGGCTACAACTACGTGGTTGTCGATAAAGAAGGTTCGGAAGTCGCGGAATGGCTGAACGAACAGGGGATCACCGGCGTCGTCTTGCGCTATCGCACCAAGGACATGAGCACGCCGATCTGGCAACGTCCCTTGCAGGACGCCCAGCGTGCCATGAGTGTCATTCGTGCCCAGGCTGCCGAACAGAAATACGATCCCCAACGGATTGGCCTAATGGGCTTTTCCGCCGGGGGGAATCTCGCCGCATTGACCGCCACGCGCTTTGGCAATCGCGCTTACACGGTGGTCGATGCCATTGATGTCACATCGTGTCGGCCCGATTTTGCGATGCTGATTTATCCGTGGAAATTGCTCGACGACACGACGCAACAACTCTCGGCGGACTTTCCGATCACCACGCAAACGCCGCCGACGTTTCTCGTTCATACGCACGATGACGGTTCCTCATCCATGGGCTCACTCTGGTTCTATGCCAAGCTCAAGGAACTGAAAGTCCCGGCGGAACTGCATGTCTATCAGGCGGGCGGTCACGGATACGGTCTCCGGCCAGTGAGCGGCACCGCAATTCACACGTGGGTCGAACCCGCCGCCGAATGGTTGAAGCTGCAGAAGGTTGTGCCGACGGTCACGAACACGGCGTTGGAGCCGACGCGATAGATTCGCCAGCCCGAAGCGCGAGCGACGGGTTCCTTTTGATCGGAATGCACCCATCGCTCGCGCTCCGGGCTCGTACAGAACAACGGGATGAACCTCATGCGTTGCAATGCAATTCTCTGGACGTGGATCGTTCTATCATTGTGGCTGCCGACAACGAGTCTCGCGGCCCCGGCGAAACCGAATGTGCTGATCATTCTCGCGGACGACCTCGGCTACTCCGATCTCGGTTGTTACGGCGGCGAAATCGCGACGCCGCAATTGGACAAACTTGCGGCCGACGGGTTGCGGTTTACGCAGTTCTACAACACGGCCCGGTGCTGGCCGTCCCGTGCAGCGTTGTTGACCGGATATTACGCGCAGCAGGTGCGACGGGATAAGGTGCCCGGCTTGCCGAGCGGCAGTCAGGGAAACCGTCCGGCGTGGGCCAGGTTGCTGCCGGAGATGTTGCGTCCGGCGAGCTATCGGTCGTACATCTCCGGGAAGTGGCATGTCGACAGCCGCCCCCTCGCGACTGGGTTTGATCGGTCTTACCTCCTCGAAGATCAGAATCGCTTTTTCCAACCGAAGCAGTTGACCGAAGACGACAAGCCGATTCCTTCACCCGCCGCCGATTCGGGATATTACGCCACGACGGCGGTTGCCGATCATGCGATTCGCTGTCTGCAGGATCATCGCCAGAACTATGGTGAGCAGCCGTTCTTTTCGTATGTGGCATTCACGTCCCCGCACTTCCCGCTGCATGCTCCGCAGGAAGATATCGCCCGTTACAAGGACACATACACGGCAGGCTGGGAAGTGCTCCGCGCGGACCGCTGGAAACGGCAACAAGACATCGGGCTGACGAAGGGGCCCCTGTCCGCTGTGGAACGCGACATTGGGCCACCGTACGACTTCCCGAAAGCGTTTGAGATTCTCGGCCCGAACGAAGTGAATCGGCCGCTTCCCTGGGAAGAAATGACAACCGCACAACAGCAGTTCCAGGCGACCAAGATGTCGATCCATGCGGCGATGGTCGATCGCATGGACCGGGAGATCGGCCGCGTTCTTGAACAAGTGCGGTCGATGAAGGCGTGGGAAAACACGCTGATCTGCTTCCTGTCCGATAACGGTGCCAGTGCGGAAATCATGGTCCGGGGTGATGGTCACGATCCCGATGCCCCGCCGGGATCGGGAGCCACGCATCTCTGCCTTGGACCGGGTTGGTCCACCGTGGCCAACACGCCGAATCGACGTCACAAGACGTGGGTCCACGAAGGAGGCATCAGCACACCCCTCGTGGTCCACTGGCCCGCGGGGATCAAGTCCAAAGGCGAATTGCGTCACACGCCTGGACACCTCATCGATCTCGTGCCGACGGTATTGGAAATCACCGGTGCAACACGGCCGTCCGATCCCGCGAACCCCGCGCCGCCGTTGCCAGGGCACAGTCTCGTGCCGGCGTTTGCCCGTGATGGTGTCGTCGCTCATGAAGACTTGTGGTGGGAGCATGAGGGCCATCGGGCGATCCGTCGCGGTGACTGGAAACTCGTCGCGGCGAAGGACCAACCGTGGGAATTGTTCGATCTGGTAGCCGATCGCGCTGAGACGACGAATCTCGCGGAAAAGCGGCCCGAGTTGGTGAAAGACCTCGCGCAACAGTGGGAGCGCCGTGCCACGGAGTTTTACCAACTCGCGAAGGCCGATCTTCCCAAAACGGCGGACGTTGACAAACCGGTCAAGCAGTTAATTCTGCCGGGGGAATCGTTTCTCGTCGCGGGCCGTCCGGCGTTCATTCTCTGGCCCGACGAAGCCAAACGAACGAAGCCGCAGCCGTGGGTGTTTTACGCCCCGGCGCTGGCGGGGTATCCGGACAGCCACGAGAAATGGATGCACGAACAATTTCTCGCTGCCGGTGTCGCCGTCGCGGGAATTGATGTCGGCGAAGGGTACGGCAGCCCCGCCGGTCGCGAGTTGTTCACGGCGATGTACAACGAACTCACGATGCGACGTGGTTTCGCGAAGAAACCGTGCCTGCTCGGTCGCAGCCGCGGCGGATTGTGGGTGACGAGTTGGGCAACCGCGAATCCGGACAAAGTCGCCGGAATCGCGGGAATTTATCCCGTGTTCGATTTTCGCACTTACCCCGGTCTGGATCGTGCCGCCCCGGCTTACGGTCTCACACCGGCTGCGTTGCAGGAAAAACTCGCGGAGCACAACCCGATTGAAAAAGTCGGCATCCTTGCAGCGAAGAAAATCCCGGTGTTTATCATTCATGGTGACGTCGATACGGTGGTCCCCCTCAAAGAAAACACCGCGGAGTTCGTGAAGCGTTACGAAGCCGCCGGGGCGAAGGACGCCGTGTCGATCATAGTCCCCGCTGGTCAGGGCCATAACTTCTGGGAAGGCTTCTTCCGTTGTCAGGAGTTGATCGATTTTACGATCAAACAAGCCAAAGCCGGTTCGCAACCCTGACCGTCCCGACACCGCTTGCGGTTTCGCGCCCCGCGCCGATTCCACCGCGTGCCCTCCGACTCCCGGAATGATCTCGTGACAATCACCCCCTGGCGCGACCACAACTGGATCACCCACACGCAAATCCTGCTCGATTCGTATCATCGCTGGGTTGGGGAACAACTCCTGCCGCGCGCGGGGTCGGTGGAGGACCAAGCCGCCGCGTTGTATCACGCTCCGTTTGTGGCCGTCTCGCATGGCACGCAGGCCGATCCCATTTTGAACTATGGCAATCAGATCGCATTGAAACTGTGGGAAGTCGACATTCCGACGCTGTTGACGATGCCCTCACGGTTAACCGCCGAGCCGTTGCATCGCGACGAGCGGGCCCGCCTGCTGGAACGGACGGCACGCGACGGCTTTGTGAACGATTACCGCGGCATCCGCATCAGTTCCACCGGTAAGCGGTTCCTGATCGAACAGGCCACTGTGTGGAATCTCATTTCTTCCAATGGCGAGCACCTTGGACAAGCCGCGACGTTTTCGACATGGAAACCCATTGATCATTCCGCCCAAGTCGGCCGAACCTGACACGTGATTCAGCTTGAAGAGTCGGGGCGGGGCCCCGACCTATGGATGTGAAAAATCAACTCAAATGATAGGTCGGGGCCCCTGCCCCGACGTCTTTGCATTCAAACTGGCCCACGACTCGAACCTGACACTTCGATTGTGTCTCTATGACGATGTCCGTCAGGAATGACCGCTTCGTGAAGTCCGGCGAAACGCTGTCGCCACGTCGTGGGACTTGCTCCGCGATTGACGGTGCCGTGCGCGGTGCGGTATAAGCCCGGTCTTGTGTCGCAAGTTCCGATCATTCCGGACTTTCAGGCGACGACTCATTCGTGCGGGTCGTCGCCGGGCGGTTGCGGAGCGGGACGTTCCCGAAAGCGTTTTGCCCATGTTGTCTGTCTCTCTGCCCGACGGCTCGGTTCACGAGTTCGCCGATCACGCCACCGCCTTCGATGTCGCTCAGAAAATCAGCCCACGACTGGCCCAATCCGCGCTGGGTGCGATTGCCGCCGGGGCGACCATCGATCTGATGAAGCCGCTCGCGGAAGTCACCGAAATCCGTCCGGTCCCGGTGCAGATTCTCACCGAAAAAGACCCGCAAGCGCTTGGTCTGCTGCGGCATTCATGTGCCCATCTGATGGCCCGCGCGGTGATGCGGCTCTTCCCCGGCGTGGAGTTGGCCTTCGGTCCGACCACCGGCCACGGTTTCTACTACGACATGGCGTTGTCGCATCAACTCAGCGAGGACGATTTCCCGCGGATCGAAGCCGAGATGGCGAAACTCGCTAACGCTGCCGAACCGTTCGAGCGGTTTCTGTGTGGTCGCGATGAAGCCGTGGCGCTCGTGGAAGGAATGTCGCAGAAACTCAAAGCGGAACACATTCGGACCGGTCTCGCCGATCATGGCAGCGTGAGTTTTTATCGGCAGGGCGAATTCGTCGATCTCTGCCGCGGCCCGCATGTGCCCGATGCCAAGCGGATCAAAGCGTTCAAGCTGTTGTCGGTCGCCGGGGCTTACTGGAAGGGTGACGCCTCCGGCCAGCAATTACAGCGGGTGTATGGCACCGCGTGGTTCTCGCAGAAGGACCTCGATGCCTACCTCGAACAGGTCAACGAAGCCAAACGCCGCGACCATCGCGTGCTGGGCAAGCAACTCGGGCTCTTCACCATCAGCGGCGATGTCGGCCAGGGGTTGTGCCTCTGGATGCCGAAGGGGGCCACCGTTCGGTCGCTGCTCGAAGATTTCATCAAGCAGGAACTTCTCAAACGGGGTTACCAGCCGGTTTACACCCCGCATATCGCGCGGGTGGAACTCTACGAAATCAGCGGCCATTTTCCGTACTACCGGGATTCGCAGTTCGCGCCGCTGTACGGTCATGACGGCGGGCAACTCGTCGACTTCTGGATTCGCAAGCTGCAGGAGGATTCCCTCACCGCCGCCGACGAAGCGAAGCTCCACGATTCTGCGCGCGTTTTGGGTGTCGACCTGTCACGCTTGCCGCTGAGCGGATCAAAAACCGAACGAATCGAATTTCTACGCGCCTGGGAAAAGCAGAACGAACGCTATCTCCTCAAACCGATGAACTGCCCGCATCACATTCAAATCTACAAAGCCCAACCGCGCAGTTACCGCGACTTACCCGTACGGCTGGCTGAGTTCGGGACTGTCTATCGCCATGAGCAATCGGGCGAATTGAACGGGATGCTGCGCGTCCGCGGCCTCACCCAGGATGATGCGCACCTGTTCTGCACTCCGGAGCAAGTCGAACAGGAATTCAAGGACACTCTCGACCTTGTGAAATTCGTGCTCGGCAGTGTCGGCCTCGACGACTACCGTGTGCAGCTTTCCAGCCGCGACCCGGCGTCGGACAAGTACGTTGGCTCACCCGAATTGTGGGAACAGGCACAGAGCACCTTGCGGAAAGTGCTGCAAGACTCGGGTCTGAACTATACCGAATGCCCCGGCGAAGCGGCGTTTTACGGGCCGAAAACCGACTTCATGGTCCGCGACGCCATCGGTCGCGAATGGCAACTCGGCACTGTCCAACTCGATTACAATCTGCCCGAACGCTTCCAACTGGAATACATTGGCGCGGACAACCAATCACACCGGCCGGTGATGATTCACCGCGCTCCGTTCGGGTCAATGGAACGCTTCACCGGCATGCTCATCGAGCACTTTGCCGGGGCGTTCCCGTTGTGGCTCGCGCCGGAACAGGTCCGCGTGATGTCCATCGGCGAGAAGTTCGAGGAATACGCCAAGCAGGTCGAGCAACAATTCCGCGCGGCCGGTTTCCGCGTCTCGTGCGATCTCCGCAGCAGCAAGATCAACGCCAAGGTTCGTGACGCGCAGGTGGAGTTGATCCCATACATGCTCGTCGTCGGCGGCCGCGATGTCGAAAACGGCACCGTTTCCGTCCGTGATCGCATCGACGGTGAACTCGGGGCCATGCCGATCGCCGACGCCATCGCCAAACTGCGAGCCGAGATCGACCAGAAGGTCATCCGACAGGTGAAAAAATCGACCTTCCAATCTTTTGATGCCGGGACGGAGCAAGCGAACGAGTATTGATTCGTTGCCGGCAGGTTCGCGGCTCACGCTGACCCGGGTGAGTCTTACGTGTACGATGACGACCATCGCGCGGCCGACACGGCACAGGACCGACTCATTCCATGGTCTGTCAGGCTTCATCGTCCGTGAGTTTGCAGCCCTTGAGACCGATCCTCACAATGAACGGCGCGTGATGAGCGGCACGTTTCAAAACGAGTTGAGGATTCCGGGAATGCGGATGAGACCCATGTTGAAACACGCCCGTTGACCACCGGTCGATATCGAAATCGGGGGGGTTGCGTGGCAAAAAACTGGCCGAAACGCTGATCCCGACTACAATCTGCTGTGCGATTCCGTTTCCTGAAATTTTTCACGAGCGTCAGCATGCTTCAATTTCTCTCTGTTACGGCAGTATGGGCGACCGCCATCGTCGGAATTGGTTCTGTGGCGACAGCCGCCGATTTGCCACCGGAACTGCAAGCCGTGAAGCAGCAGATCATTGAAATCACTGCGGCTAACACTTCCAACATAGAAAATATACCCGCCATTCGGGCGGAACTGGAGCCGTTGATTGCACAATTAGAAGCCTGGTACGTCGACAACCGCCCAGTGAACGAAGTGGCTCTGACGCAGGTTCCATGGAAAAATCTGTGGTACGACGACCCGGATATTTCGTTCAATTTCGACTTTGGTCCGGTCTCGCTCCAACAACCGCGCGATCGCATTTTTCAGGTGGTCGAGAACGGCTTCTATTACAACGTCTCGGAGTTTGAACTGACTCTGTTCAGCGCGAAGCTCACTTTGCAGAACTACCTCAAGGGAGCGTATACCATTGTTGATCCCGCTGGTGCGGGAACTGCGGGACAACCCAAACGGAATGTGATCGCATTGACCTTCGTTTTCAATGGCGTGTTTTTCGGCCATATCCCGAAGGTGTTACCCCTCTCCTTGCTGGTTCGGGCCGTTGATGCGGGCAAGCTTCCGGTGATCGAGGTTCCGGGGCCTAATGGTGTCCAGGGGCGGTTATGGAATCGCTATGTTGACTCTGATCTGCGGATCGCAGCGGGGTACAATGTCGATCAGCCCGAGGTAATCGATCTCTACATTCTGCAGAAGGTGATTCGCGCCGAGTAACCTTGCACAACAGCTCCCACTCACCAAAAACTGACCTTACGAACAGATGTTGGCACCGGCATCGAGGCGGACTTTCCTCCGAGCTTGACCCCGCAGCCCCAATTGAAGACTGTCCGTGTTGCCTCAAGTAGCCTGCGGACGAACGGGAGGCTAAACTGGGGAGCTCGCCTGAGGGGCGTAGGGATTGCGGAAGGTCATCTGTGAAGGTGCGCGGGATGATTCGAGTGGGAATTGTGGGGGCCGGGGAAAACACGCGGACACGCCATATTCCGGGCTTGCGAGCCATTGCTGGCGTGGAAATTACCGGCGTAGCGAACAGCACCCCCGAATCCACCGCCAAAGCCGCGGGCCAACTCCAGATTCCGCGGCAGTTTCCGTCCTGGGAAGCGTTAGTCGCCGATCCGCAGATTGACGCCGTGGTCGTCGGGACCTGGCCCGATTTGCATGCGCCTGTGACTTGTGCAGCACTCGCGGTGGGGAAGCATGTCCTCACAGAAGCCCGCATGGCCCGCAATCTTGCCGAAGCCCGGGCCATGCAGGCCGCGGCGATGGCGCATCCCGATTGTGTCGCCATGTTGGTTCCCAGCCCGTTCGGACTCACCGTCGGTCAGAGAATTGTGGACATGATCGGCGATGGGTTCCTCGGCACGCTGCGGGATTACGTCGTGTTGGGAGTGGATCACCGATTCCACGATTACAGCCGCCCGCTGCACTGGCGGCAGGATCGGGAAAAGAGCGGCCTGAACACGCTTTCGCTGGGAATTTTGCATGAAACCGCGATGCGCTGGCTTCCCGCACCGACGCGAGTTTTCTGCCAGTCACAGATTTTTGAACCCGAACGCTGGGACCCGGCGAGTCCCAAAAAAATTCCCGTTACCGTGCCGGACCACGCGCACGTGTTAACCCAAGCCGCCGAGGGAATCCGCGGGCTGTACCATTTCAGTGGAATCTCGCTGTTCGGCCCCGGCAAGCAGATTCACCTGTATGGATCGTTGGGAACGATCAAGGTGCGGTTTGAACCCGACGGCGAACAATTGTGGATTGGCCGTTCGGGCGATGCCACGATGCGCCGCGTCGAAATTCCCCCGGAACGCTGTGGGCGCTGGCGTGTGGAAGAGGAATTCATGGCGGCGATCCGGAAAGAAGAACCTGTCCGGCTCAACACTTTTGAGATTGGTGTGGCGGGAATGGAATTCACTGAGGCGGTCGCCCGCAGCGCGGCCACCAATGAAGTCGTTTCTGTGCCCTTGTGAACGACATCGCCGGCAAGCGGACCCCGGTTCCGAACGGTTTTTCAGCGGGATTTGTGCTGGAAAGAGGCCGTCGTACTCTATAAATGTGCGTGGAAGAGCGCGGCGGCGATTCGCGGGTCACTCTCCCGCACGGCTCTGACAGTCTCCTGGTGAGTCCGTTTGAATGGAAAGGCGTCAGGGCGGGGGCCCCGACCGATGATTTTCGGTTGATTTTCACATTCATCGGGCGGAGCCCCCGCCCCGACTCTTCAAACTGACCCATTAGGGACAGTCCCTTCCGTCCCGGAGCACGAGATGTCGTGCGGGCATGCTCTTTCAGCGGCGTTTTTGGGCGTTGCGGTGGCAATTTCCGCCGATTTGCAGATGCACTTTTTGCAATTCCGGTCGGAATGCCCCGTTCTGGGGGGTAAACCGGACTTGCGGCGGGGGATTCACATTGATCGGGGAAGTACGGCCCGCTAAAACCCGCCGTCTCTCTCCCGAGATCACATTGTGTCCGCATAGATTCGGCCTGGTCACGGCGCCGGCCGTGAATGTCCGTACCCGCAAAGGTGTTTCGATGCAGTGGTTCAATCCGCGTCGAACGAGTGACTTAATGCCCCTTGGCTGGCGTTGCGCCTGGATCGGCATCGCCCTGTGGCTGGCGATCTGGCCCAGCCTCGGCTTAGGGCAAGAGTCCAATGACCCATCCCGCAGTGCGCTGGAAGATAGCATCTTCTATAGCGACCAGGTGACCGGCCAGCGCGGTTCGTCCCTGGGGGCTTTATGGCGTGCCGGGTATGTGACGGGCCCTGGGATCGGTCGCCAAAGCGGCATCGCTCCCGTGGAAGTCATGCCCTATTTCTTCCTGGAAGATGGCATGCTCTTCGGCAATGCGCGGGGCTTACGCAGCGACCGGGACGGATGGGCTGCCAGCGTTGGAACGGGTTACCGTCATTACATTCGCCAGTGGGACCGCATCGTCGGCATCAACGCCTACTACGACTACGACAATACCTCGGGCGCGTTGTTCCGCCAGGCGGGGATGGGGTTCGAAACGCTCGGCCGAAACTGGGATTCGCGGCTGAATACGTATTTTCCAGTTTCCCGAGACCAGGCAGAGTTGGGGCTTCGCTTCCTGCAAAACTCGATTCGATTCGAGGGCAATCAGATTCTGTACGACCAGATCCGAACGTTCGGCACGCAGATGCGGGGACTCGACCACGAAGTCGGTGTCCCCTTGCCAGGCCGCTTTGCCGAAGGCCACGACGTGCGGATGTTTGCCGGTTGGTACCATTTCAACGGTCCCAAAGTGGGCAGCACATCGGGCTGGAAAGGTCGCCTTCAAGGGGAAGTGACTCCCAACATCGCCATGTCGCTGGAAGTCACCAACGATAAGCAGTTCGACACCAATGTGGTCTTCAGCGTCGCGCTGCAATACGGCGGATTCCGCGAAGACACCAATCGACCGCGGACGCAGTTCAGCCGCATGACAACGCCGGTTCAACGTCAATACACGGCGGTGGTCGCGCGGAACGATGTGCTGGAAACCGGGATCGTGGCCCTCAAACCAGACGGAACTCCGTATCTTGTGGAACACGTCGCCAACGATCCGGCGAATCCGAATGTCGGGCCCTTCCTGGGAACGGTTGAAGACCCCTTCCTGACGATCGCGCAGGCCCAGGCGCACGTCTTCACGAATCCGCCGTTTAATGTGCCGGTGTCGCCTTACCCAGGTGACATTATCTTCGTGCATACTAATAGCGCGTATACGAACACGAGTGTGGTGCTCGAACCGAACGTTCGCGTACTGGGTGAAGCGGATGGCGTCGTCCACCAGATCAATATTCAGCCATTCGGACTGGTGAATCTGCCGCGAGCCAATGACGATCCGAGCCCGGCCGTGGCCGAGTTGCGACCGATCTTCACCAACATCATCGGCGATGGCGTGACCCTGGCGTCGAACGCGGAATTCAGCGGTTTCCGCCTCGGCAACGAAACGGTCTCGACTTCCGGTACGACCGGCAATGGCATCTTTGGCGATTCGGTCGACAATGTCGTCGTTCGCCAGGTCGACATCAACTTCGCCGGAGCCGACGGCGTGCTGTTGACCAACGTGAATACCGTTTCCTTCGATCGCACGCACATTCTCAATGCCGCGCAGGTGGGGCTGCACGTCGTCGGTGGCGCCCCGCTCATCACCTTCGAAGGGGATGGTACGGCGGCGACGGCGGATATCGAATATAACTTCGCGAACGCCGGCGGAAATGCGGTCCAGATCGATAGCACGACCGGCGGTTTGGTGGACCTCTTCGGGGCCACGCCGTCGTCGATTATCTACAACAACGCTGGCGGAATTGCGATCAACACTGCCCGCGGCGCCGCGACCTTTGGTGACGTCCGCATCTCGAACACGACACCCGGAGTCGACGGCATCAACATCAACGGCAGCGGCGGCGTCTTCAGCTTCAGCCGGGCCGTCTTCCTCGACAACCCGGACGGTGAGGGGATTGAAATCCTGACGCTCGCCAATTCCGGACGAACGATTTTCAACGATGCCGTCAGCATCACGAATCGGTCGGTGGGCGGCGTCTCGCTCCACGACAACATCGGCGACATACGGTTCAACAATTCGCTGTCGATTATCAATGGCGCGGGCGCACCGAATCAGGCTGCGATCAGTTACCAGGCCAGTTCGGGCGATGCCATCTTCCGAGATATCACGCTGACGGGCGGTACGGAGTTGCTGGTCACGCCGCCGTTGCCCTTGCCTCCGGTTCCTCAGAATCGCGTCGGCGGGATTGCCATCAGCATCGGCAATGCCGACCCGCTGGTGGCCGACAACACCGGCAATTTCAACGTGCTGGGCATCACGAGCATCGCGGACTTCTCCGGGATCAGCATCGATATCCGCGACGACCAATCGTCGGTCAGCTTCAATACGGTGGCGATCGACGATCGCGGCAACACCGGAATCTCGATCATCGGCGAGCAGGGAGACGTGATTTTCCGCGGCCTGACTTCGATCGCGAATAACTTCGACGTCCAGAACAACAACCTGGGACCGTCGTTTGATACGGCCGTCGTGATTGATTCCAATCCGAGCACCATTAACTTCCAGACGTTGACGATTACCGGTTCGCTGGGTGGTATCACTGCGAACGGTCTCGTGAACACCGTGGGCGGGATGTCGGTCACCGACAATCCGGGCACGGTCTCGGTTCAAACCCTGAATATCGACAGTACATTCGGCGAAGGGCTCTTCGCGTTGAATGCCGGGGTGCGCACCACCGATCCCGTCACCGGCGGGCTGTTCGTGCAGGCGGGAACCCTGACGAGCACGTTCGACTCTGCGATCAACGTGGAGAACTCCGTCACCAGCATGCGGTTTACCAGCGTCTCATCGACTCAATCGGGTGACGAAGGCATTCGCATGGTCGATAACACGGCCGGTGGAACCGGGCTGTCACTGATCATCGATCCGGGGACCGACATCGTCGGTGCCGGGGGCAACATCGTTCAAAGTAGCAACGAAGGGATTTTCGCCAGCAATACCGGTGCGATCTCCATTCGCGCGATGAACTTCGTTCAGAACGGGATCTTCGGGACCACCGACGGGATCTTTGTCCGCAACGATGTGTCTGGCTTGACAGACCCTGTCACCGGGTTATTGAATCCGGCAACCGCCACGACATTGTCAGTCTTCTCGTCCAGCATCGTTCAATCGGGCGCATCGGGCGTTCATTCGCTCAACGTCCCCTTTGTGTCGATTGTCAACACCCGCTTCCTGCAGAACGACGGGGCCGCAGGTTCTCCGGAAATCTTTCTGGAAGGGGGGTTGATCCTGCCAGATGGAATCGACGCCGATACACTGCAGGATTCCTATGTCTTCTTCCTCGACCAACTGAATGTCACGGAAAACGTATCGGATGCCATCCGCGTCTCGACGAGGGCAACGGGTTTCGGTGCGGCGATGAGTTTGACGCTGACGAACAGCACCGTACTGCTGAACGTGCCGAATCCCGTTGCTCAATCCGCGGTCAACGTGGCCTGGTCGGGACCGGAATCGCTCTTGATCGACACCAACCAAATTACGTTCCTGGGGAACTTTACTACTGGTATTAATATCGTTGATGGATTTACCACCGACCTGGATCCGTTCACATCGGATCTGTCACTCGTCACCGTGACCAACAACGTGTTGCAAGGTCCCGGGGCGCTGAATACGGCTCTGAACGTCAACATGCAGGGACCGACCAGCCTGCTGGCAAACACCAACAATATCACCCTCGGGGGTTTTGGCTCGGCCGGGATGATTCTCACCTACGGAGCCAACACCACTTCGACCATCAACAACAACATCATCAATGCCGCGGGCGATCAGGCCCGCGGGTTGACCGTACAGGCGGTCTCGGCTCCCGCGTTCTTCAACATCAACGGCAACACATTTAACTTCACCGACAACGATGGCTTCCGGGATGAACACGGGATCGAATTCCTCGCCACCTCCGGGGTCATCAACTTCAACGGCACCGTCAACAACGTGATTACCATCGACAACCTGAACGGGGTCGGTTTCCCCTGGTTTATCTTCCCGTTCAATGGTCAGGCCAACGGCTCGATCATCGTCAACACGGCCCCGCAACCGTAACCACGGTGATGGGTTAACAAGTACGACTGCGGCCCGATTGCGATCAATGCAATCGGGCCGTGGTCATTTTATGGGTCGCGCCGACCGATCACTGGCCCGGCCGCGCCCATGACAACAGGTTGGAAATCCGTAGCGGCTCGCGACTCGCAAAGGGTTCGCCGAATTTGGCACCGATCGACCAGCCCCAATACCGCGCGCGATCGTAGATGTCATCGAGCGCCGTGGGGAACTCCGGCGATTTGCCAATCAGAAACTGGCTTTCGTAGCAGCGGATCGCGTCCATCTTGCGATCGATCACCGGGCTGATATCGAGCACTCCCGCGGGGGCCGGGTGAATCCGCAGGTGAATGCTCCAGTAGTAAAAAATGTGCGGCGGGTGATAAGGTTCGCCTGGCATATCGGTCCGGCTGAGTTTCGCCCAGAACCGCGCGGCATCGCACAAACTGCTGGCGGCCACATGGTCCGGATGGGCGTCTTCCCAATACGGAGCGAAGATCACTTTGGGACGCGTGAGCCGAAAGACGGTCGCCAGTTCGCGCCGAGCCGTGAGCGTATTTTCGAGACTGCGGTTGCTGAGTCCGAGATTGCCGCGCCATTCCACCCCCAGAATCGCCGTTGCGGCTGCGGTTTCACGGGCGCGAATTTCCGGCGAACCATTCGGCGTGGGCTCGCCGTTCGTCAGTTCAAGAATGCCGACGCGCAGACCCTGAGCCCGGCTTTGCAGGATGGTTCCTCCGAGGCTGATTTCCGCGTCATCGGGATGCGGGGCGACAACCAGCACATCGAGCGGCAGTTCCGGCAGGTTCATATCCAGACTCTCAGAAAATCAAAGCGTTCCGACGGGGTAGACCACCAGGGTGCTCTCGCCACGTTTCCCCATCATGCACGATACTTCCCTCGGCGGCCAACGTCTTGCATGCCGACCGCCGGTCCTGCTCCCGTCTTTGATCCGGAGACCTGTCCGTGCGCAAGATCGCCCTCAATGTCTGCTGGTTGGGATGTCTCGTCGCCTGCCTCGGAACAACCGGGTGCTCGATGCTGGGCAACAAAGGCAGCCTGGCTTCCGGTCAACACGAACCGAAGGTGGAAGAAGAGCCCGACCGCTGGAACATGGTGGGCAAGGAAGGCCGCGGGAACCGTCCGCTCGAAGATGAGCACGACCCTCTCAAACCGCTGCTGATGTCGAAGCAGGCCCGCGACATCGAGAACAGCCTGGGTTACAAGACGAACTGACTCCGGTCAAAGATGCCACCGGAAAGCGATTACGTCTTCTTGCGTGCCGCCTTTTTGGTGGGTTTCGAGTCGGACGGCGCTAATGCGCGGTTGATCGAGTCCAGCAGCACTTCCATGGGAAACGGCTTGCGGAGATAGTCGACAACGCCGAGCATTTC
The DNA here is from genome assembly GCA_021732785.1 of Planctomycetaceae bacterium. Taxonomy (GTDB): domain Bacteria; phylum Planctomycetota; class Planctomycetia; order Planctomycetales; family Planctomycetaceae; genus DSVQ01. Next base: position 55,221 of record JAKFUG010000042.1, on the reverse strand, counting down.
AGCGTAGGCTTTGTGTCGACTTCCCTCGTTCGCGGTCATCATGATCACCTTGGGCGGATCGGTGAGCGTCTTGAGGAATTCCAGCACGGGAAAGCCGCCCATGCGCGGCATCATCATGTCGGTAATGACCAGATCCGGCTTCAGGGACTCAATCTGCTTTTGCCCTTCGACGCCGTTGATCGCGAGAAACACCCGATACCCGGCATGCGTGAGCACCGTTTGAATGGTGGACGCGATCTCGCGATCGTCGTCAATAATCAGAATTGTCTTCGCCGGTTCGTCCATGGAATCCTCACAGCCCCTCTTTCGGCGAATGAACGACGCATCGCCGCCTGTCGCCTCACCACCATCGTAGGTTTGCACGGCTGCCGAAACAAGGAGGGAGATGGCGATCGCGCAGCGTCAGCCAGTAAAACCTTCTGGCTCTCGTGCCCCTCGTAAAACGAGGCAACGCTCGCTTTCCCGATGGAAAATGAGCGTTGTCTCGGGGGGGCAACGGGCAGGAGCGCACCCCGTTGGCGTTATTTGAAGCGGTAGTCTTCGTTCGTCCGATCGAAGTCCACTTCCGCGAGTTGCTGACGGAAGTGAATGTCCGCATAGGTATAGTATTCGATCAGCGTTTCTTCATCTAACTGATCACCCGTGGCGGTCGAACTTTCGTTGGCCCAGCCAAAGTTACGAGCATACACGGGGGCATGCCATTCTTTGTCGAGCAATGTGATCGACTTGCGATACGTCGGAGAAACCTGCGGATCGCGGTATTCCACGAGGAACGCTTCGCACGGCCGTCCGTCGAATTCCTGGTCCGCCAGTTTCTCACATCGAGCAATCGCGTTGGCCTTGATGTCCTGTTGATGCACCTGCAGCATCGTCTTCGCGAGTTCGAGCAACCCCGCATTGGTGATCGGATAACGCGATTCCTTCAACGCCAGTGAGCTCGTCGGCGAAATCGACAGCGCCGGCAACCGGGCCTTCCAACCGCCGCCGTGAACGATCATTTCGTCTTCGTTCTGGCCTTCGATGAACAGGACTTCGCGACCTTCGTCGCCCGTTTCCCATTTCAGATAGACGCTGAACGGTCGATGACGGCACTTGAAATTGATCGACTGTTCTTCAAGCAGTTCGCCGTGGACCAGTTCCTGCTTCACGAATTGAGCCGTGTAGTCCGGAATCGATTCGAGGTACGTGCGACCCTTTTCCAGCAACGTCATTTTCAGCTTCAGCGTCTGACGCATCTGCTCTTCGGGCGATGACGCAGCATCGGCGGAGTTGGCCGATTCGCTCACGCTTGCCATCGCCTGAGTTGGTTGCGTCATCGCAATCACAACCGGGCGATTTTTGTGACCGGCGCGGGAGACAGCATTCGCACCGGCCGGCGTGGGGGGAATCTCGAGATAAAGCACGCCCAAGGCCGTGAGGGCGATCAAGCCAGCCATTCCATTGGCCTTCCGTTCTGCGGTCCATCGGGCGAACGGGAAGAGCCAGTGCCGCATGCGTACCTCCGGCGCGAGATCTCAAATGAACGTTGTCTGGAAGACCGTCGCGCCGAGGGCAATCGCGGCTACAGTTTCGCGTCCATCAGAGGGGAGACGCGAGGAAAGAGGGGCGACTTCCTGACGCAGGCGGCGGGTACCATTCGGCACCACAGAAGAAATATCGACGGGTCATCACGGAGAAAAAAATGAAACCGGTGCAACAGCCAGACTCAACCGATTGCGGATTCCTCGCGTCGTGACACAATTCGCCACAATCCGCACAGTTTGCCACAACTCCCGTTTTCAGACTGCACTAGGTGCTTTTTCCGCGGAGTGGTAGCCTGCCACGGATCTTTCCCAGGGAGGGCGGTCCGATGGAATGGACGAAGTGGCAATCGGCGGTACTGACGGGGGTGTTTCTCGCCAGCGGGTGTGCGGCGCTGATTTATGAAATCGTCTGGTTTCAACAGTTGGGGCTGGTGCTGGGGGCCACGTCCGTCACGCTGGGAATTCTCCTCACGAGTTTCATGGGCGGGATGGGACTGGGCAGCCTGCTCTACCTGCGCTTTGCCCGATCGTCACGGCATCCGTTGTTCGATTATGCGGTTCTGGAGGTGGCCATCGCAGTCACCGGCGTGGCCAGCCTGTTCATCCTGCCGCGACTGGGAGATTTCTACGCCCTGTGGGGATCGCCGGGAATGAGCGATCTTCCGTACCGGGCCATCACGGCGTTGTGCGTGCTTTGCCCGCCGACAATTCTCATGGGCGCGACATTACCCGCCGTATCCCGCGGGATCGCCGCGACACCGGCCGGTGCCTCGCGACTCGGTCTCTTTTACGGGGCGAACACGCTGGGTGCCGTCTGCGGCTGCCTCGGTGCCGGTTTGTACCTGCTGCGCGTGTTCGATGTCACCGTGGCGACGGGGGTGGCGATCTCCTTGAACATGGTGTGCGCCGTCGTGGCGTTGTCACTCAGCCGAACAATGGCATTACCGGCCAGCCCTGTGATTGAAGCGTCGCAGCCGATCCTGAATTCGTCGCCATCACTCCGTTGGACGATGTTCGCCGTCGCTTGTTCGGGGATGACCGCGCTGGGAGCGGAAGTCGTCTGGACGCGCTTGCTGGCTTTGTTGCTGGGATCGACAACCTACACCTTTTCCATCCTGCTGGCGGTGTTTTTGTGCGGCCTCGGCTTGGGAAGTTCCTTTGCCGCTGCCGCGACACGGCGCATCCAATCTCCCCTGTTCTGGCTGGCGGTGACGCAACTTCTGCTCATGGTCGCCATCCCATACACCGCGATGATGATCGTCGGCGTCCTGCCCGGCATGTTTTCGTACCATGTCGCCAATTCCACCCTGTGGGACCGAATGGGCTACGACATCCTGCGGGCCATGCTGGCCTTGTTACCCGCCACGTGCCTGTGGGGGGCCACGTTCCCGCTGGCCATTGCCGCGGCCATGGAAAATGCACCCGCGCAGAATTCCACACGGATTGTCAGCCGCCTCTACGCAGCGAATACGTTTGGGGCCATCGTCGGATCGTTAACCATCAGTCTGATGATTCACCCGTGGTGGGGCAGCCACGTCGCCCAGCAAATTCTCACGGCGATCTCGGGCGGGTGTGGACTTTGTTTGCTGCACCAATCATTACGCTCAACAACGATGACGTCCGGTCACCTTGGGAACCTTCGAATTCTGACAACCGCATGGTGGGCGGCCCCTGCTGGTCTGGCGGTGGTCCTCGGATTCGTCTGCATTCTTCCCGCGACCCCCGCGGCACTTATCGCCCACGGGAATTATGTGCAATGGTGGAACACTGATCGCGAAGTCCTCTTCGTGCGTGAAGGATTAGATTCCGCGATTGCGGTCATGGAATCGCAACAGGGCAATCGCTGCTTTCATGTTTCCGGCCGCATTGAAGCCACGAACACGCTCAGCGACATGCGGACACAGCGGTTGCTCGGCCATCTTCCCGCCGTGGCGCACCCCTATCCCCGCACGGTGCTGGTGGTGGGCTGCGGCAGCGGCATGACCGCGGGGTCCTTCCTGTTGCATCCGTCCGTCGAGCGCATTGTGCTCTGTGAAATCGAACCCGCCGTGGTCGAAGCCAACCGTGTTCTGTTCGATCAGTACAACCAGGGCGTTCTCAATCATCCGAAAACAGAAATCGTCTTCGACGATGCCCGGCACTTCCTCGCCACTACGAAAGAAACGTTCGATGTCATCACCACCGATCCGATTCACCCCTGGGTGCGCGGATCGGCAACGCTCTACACGCGCGAATTCTATGAACTCTGCCGCCGGCGCTTGAACCCCGATGGCGTCGTAACGCAATGGGTTCCGTTGTATGAAAGTAACCATGCGGCCGTGCAATGCGAACTGGCCACAATGCTCGACGTCTTTCCCGAATCGCTGCTATTCAGCGGACAAAGCCGGCGGAATGCTTACGATCTTGTCGTCGTCGGTCGCAACGCGGGCCACCCTCCCGATTTTACACGCATGATGGAACGGCTGGTTCGATCGCCTCAACAATTGCGGCAAACGCTGGCAGAAATTGATCTCGGCAGCCCGCAGCAATTGGAAGAAACGTTCGTTGCCACCGGTGCCGATCTGACCGAATGGCTCTTGAAGGCCGATCGCAATCGCGATTGCAATCTGCGTTTACAATACCTCGCAGGATTGACGCCTGACGCGCAAGTCGAAGACAGTATTCTGAACGAAATCGCAATCGCCCGCGCGAGCAAGCTGCCACGTTTGTATGCCCATTAGTGCTGGTAGACCAGCGGGCGTCGGCGAATCGTGCGGAATCCGCGTATTTATGCCGAGTCCGAAGTTGTCGGCTGGGGCTCGAACTGGTTCAGCAGTTGACTGAGTTCCTGGAAGTCAACGGGTTTGGTGAAGTGGGAGTTGAAGCCCGCTTCTTTCGCCTGTTGACGGTCGGATGATTGCCCGTAGCCGGTGAGGGCGACCAGGTAAATGCCGTTATATTCTGGTTGGCGACGGATTGCGCGGGCAATGGAGTAGCCGTCCATTCCCGGAAGGCCGACGTCGACCAGGGCCACGTCGGGGCTGGCTTCCTGGATGATTTCCAAGCCTTTCGGACCCGTTCCCGCCGAACGGACTTCGTACCCTTCGTGCTCGAGCAATCGGCCCAGAAGTTCGCGGGCATCGGCATTATCTTCCACCACAACGATGCGGAGTTTGTTGCCGCGCGTCCGTCGGGAAGAATGCAGGTCCGTTTCGACTTTAACCGCTTCAATGGTGGGGAGTTGAACGATGAACTCGCTGCCGCGACCGGCACCCTGGCTCTTCGCTTGAATCGAGCCGCCGTGCAGGTGAATGAGACGTTGCGAGAGCGTTAAGCCGAGCCCCATGCCTCCATCGGTCCGATCGTGTGTCCGGCCGAGTTGCTCAAACGGTTCGAAAACGCGGCGCAGCATCTCGGGGGGAATGCCGTCTCCTTCGTCGATCACACGCATCTCGGCATGGTGGTTCACGCGTTCGAGTTGCAGTTTCACCCGCGTTCCTTGCGGACTGTACTTTGAAGCGTTCGAGAGCAGATTAGACGCCACCTGCCGCAATCGCACGGCATTCCCTGCCACCGGCACAGGTTCTTCCGGCAAGTGCAAATCGAGTTTTTGCTGCCGCGAATCGAGCAGCGGTTGAACGGATTCAATCGCCGGGCCGATCACTTCGCGGAGATCAAAAATCTGCTTGCGAATCTCGATTTTCCCCTCGGTGATCCGGGCCACATCGAGTAGATCTTCCAGCAAGGCGGCCATGTGCTGCGATTGCCGCGAGATGGCATCGACGATCGGGATCACCTCATCTGCGAGCCCCGTCACCTTGTTGAGCACGCGGCAGCCGTTAACGACGGCACCCAGTGGATTCCGCAGTTCGTGCGATAACGTGGCCAGAAAGCGATCGCGCTGTGTGACCTGCAGTTGCTTTTCGGCAACCAATGCGCGGTACATCTCGACATTCTGCACCGAACCGGAAACATACAGCGGGTGTCCCTCGGCATCGCGTTCCACTTCCGCACGGCCCCGGAACCAGACATAGTTCCGGTCCCGATCCTGCATGCGATATTCGACGTCGTACGGTTGGTTATCGCGCAAGAGGGATTGCTCCGCCGCCTGCACGCGCGGCAGGTCATCGGGATGAATCCGGCGATCGACGTCCGCTTTGAGGAAGGGCGTTGCCTCGGGGTCGAGCCCCACCAGTTCCACGAACCGTGGCGAGTAATACACGCGCCCGGTGGTGATGTCCCAATCCCAGATGCCGTCGGTGGTGCCGCGGACAGCCCGTTCGAAGCGCTGTTCGCTTTCCTTAATGGCGGTGACGAGATGCTTGCAGACAAACAGACCGGAGACGAGGCCGTTGCTGCCGGTCGTGTCGGGCGAATAACTGACGATGGCCCAGAAGCGGCGACCGTTGGGAAGTTCGAAACGCTTTTCAAATTCGACGGGAGTTCCCGACAAGGCCTCTTCGATCTGCGGCCGAATCTCCTCGAATTGTTTCTCGCCGAGCAAGTCCACCATGGAAGTTCCGACGATCTCTTCGGGTGACTTGCCAAAGAGCTCGCTGTAACGCTGGTTGACATAGGTGTAGCGGAGATTCCGGTCCACGCAACTGATGAGTGAGGGAACACGGTCGGCGATCATCCGCAATTCGAATTCGCGGCGGGCCAGGTCCTGCTGCGCACTCTTCAACGAATCGATGTCGACGAGTGTTAACACGACGCCTTCCAATTGTCCTTTGGTGAGGTACGGCAGAATTCGCATCAAATACCAATGGTCGGTGATGTCCTGCACTTCGGCTTCGATCGGTTCGCCGGTCTGGAGCACCTGTGCCACCTCCGCGGACAATTTGTCGCGCAATAACCGGTGGGAAAAACTATCGAACGACCGGCCGAGATCGCTGGTCACGAAGCTGAAGACTTCGGCAATGTGAGGTGTGAACTTGCGAATCCGCAGTTCGCGATCGAGGAAGATCGTGTGGACCTGCGTGCTTGCCAGCAGGTTTTCCATGTCGTCCGTCAGCACGGTTAATTCGTGAATCTTGCGCTGATGTTCGGCATTCACGGTGTAGAGTTCTTCGTTGACCGAATGGAGTTCCTCGTTCGTGCTTTGCAGTTCTTCGTTCGACGCCACGAGTTCTTCGTTGCTGGCTTGCAGTTCTTCGTTGCTGGTCTCCAACTCCTCGACCGTCGCCTGCAGGTTTTCTTTCGTGTACCGCAGTTCGGCTTCGAGCGATTCGATCTGTTCGGCGGAGGCCGGGTTGAGCGGTGTGGCCTCGTGGGCGTCCGGAGGCGGAATTACCGCCGACGCATTATCGTGCATCGTTTCCAGCAGAATCAGCAGATCCGCCGATTGCGTCCGTTGATTGACCACCGTACGGACAGTGACGGCGATCCGTTCCTGGCCCGTCGGTGTGTCGACCTTGATCCCGCGGAGCTTCATCTCCTGCTTGCGTTTGTTGTGAATCTGCTGAATCGCACCGGAGATGGCCAACCGCAGGGGCGATTCCATCAGTTCGAGAATGTTTCTCCCGGTTCGTCCCGCCTTGTGTTGCAGGAAGCGCCCGGCGTCGCCGAACACATGCAGCAATTCGTGTCGTTGATTGATCAGCAAGGCCGGTGGCATGTACTCGGAGAGCAGCGAGTCGTACGTGCCGAGCAGCATGGCATCAATGGAGCGCGAGCCTCCGGTAGAAATTTCCGGCAATCCCGAGGCGCGAACCAGCCGGCCCGGGATGGTGGGGGTGATTCGCAAGTCGACCGGCAATCGGACATCGCGGCGCTTGCGATAGATCTTCCAATGTGCGTCGAGAATATCGAATTCTTCTTCCAGTTCCGCGGGCGATTCACTCGGTCCGAGAAACAGCAAGCCCCCCATCCGCAGGCCGAAGTGGAACAGCGAAATCGCTTTTTTCTGCGCAATGGGTTGGAGATAGATCAGCAGATTCCGGCAGGAAATCAGGTCCATCCGCGTGAAGGGCGCATCTTTGATGATGTTGTGCTGGGCGAGCACGACCGACTGGCGAATCACCTGCTTCAAGGCGTAACCGTGATCGAGACGATTGAAGAATTGCTCGATGCGATGCGGCGGGATTTCCGTCAGGCTTTCCGGACGATAGACCGCTTCCCCGGCGACTTCCAGCGAGCGTCGATGCACATCGGTGGCGAAGACGCGGATCGTCAACGGGATACCGCTGGCTTGCACGCGTTCGTGTAGCAGAATCGCCAGCGAGTAGGCTTCCTCCCCCGTGGCACAACCCGCAATCCACGTCCGCAGTTCGGTGTCCGGCTTCTTTGTCGCGATGATGTCATCGAGATGTTGTTCCAGACTGTGGTAAGCGTCGGGATCACGAAAGAAACGGGTGACCCCCACCAGTAGATCGCGATACAGGGCATCCAGTTCCTCGGTATCATTTGCGACCAGGGCGGCATACTCCTGCACCGATTCGACGTGCGCGATCTGCAAGCGGCGCTCGGTCCGACGAACGACCGTGTTCAATTTGTAATGCGAGAAATCGATTCCATACCGATCGCGCAGCAGACGGAAAATCGCGGAGAGCGAATCTTCATCGGCGACCGTGTGCGTATGATCGGCAGCAAACTGTTCCACATCAATGCTGGATCGGTAATCGCGCAGGGCGTCGCCGATCTCTTCGGGGTCGAGTGTGAGATCCACGAACCCCGTCTCGCGAGCGGCGTTGGGCATGCCATCGAACTTGGCCGACCGGACGGATTGCGCGATGACGAGCCCGCCCGCCAGTTTAATGTCTTCCAAACCACGGGAACCGTCGCTGCCGGTTCCCGACAGAATGACGGCAACGGACGCCGCACCGCAGTCCTGGGCGAGGGAACGCAAAAAATGATCAATCGGAAGGGACAACCCATGCTCGGGATCTTTATCCGTGAGCAAAAGTTTCCCGGCTGAGATAATCATTTCTTTCCGCGGCGGAAGCAGGTAAATCGAATTCGCTTCGACTTCCATTCCGTTTTGCACGCGATGAATGGGCAAACTCGTCCATCTTGCCAGCAATTCGTCCATGAGACTTTTGAAATCGGGCGAAAGGTGCTGCACGATGACAAACGCCATACCGGTTTCGGTCGGCATATTTTGAAACATTCGTTCCAGGGCTTCCAGACCACCGGCGGAGGCACCCACACCCACAATGTGCGTGGGCTTACTCGAAACGGTTGCCGCATCAGGGATCGGTTCGGGAGATTCGGCCATGATCGTGATTCCAAAGCGGTGATTCGCTGTGGCCGCACTACGCATCCGGCGTGCCAACAGAGGAAGACACCTCACAACACGGGGAGAAGCTCGGACGTCGAAGTCGATTAGCGTCGAATGCTGAGCGCCGAAGAGGTTTTCTCAAGAAGATTTGCGACGGAATTCATCGCCGCAACCCGCAGGCGGAAGGATGCGCGTTTCAGACGACAATCTGAACCGTGAAGACGTGCCGAAGTGAACTGTGGCGCTGATTTCGCAACGTTCAAATTGGCCGGTAAAGCGTCAAACAGGGCTCTCGAAAATCGAGGCTGCTCAGACGTGCATGAACGAAGAATTCCGGCCGGCAACCGCTGGGCATTGTGGCGCGGTTCCCTCGAAGAAACCGGATGCGAGAACATTCCGGGTGATCGAGAACCGGAACGTGATGGGCGATGTGTCGAGATGCCAACGGAATCACCGCGATTATGCGGTGATCAATCCCTCGCCGATGGCCCAGCGGGCGAGTTCCACGCGGTCGTGCAGTTGCAGTTGTTTCATCATGCGGTATTTGAGGCAGTCAATCGTCTTCACGGAAACCCCGAGTGCCATCGCGATCATCTTGACCGAATCGCCCTCGGCCAGTCGCAACAGCACGTTCAGGTGCCGGGGAGAAAACCCCTTCAATGCCACGGCACCGCGAACCGCTCCCGGCCGGGCAACGCCGTCCACAAACCGTTGTCGGACCAGGGTCGAGAAGTGCGTTTTTCCCTGAGCGATATTCGCCAACCCGGTCACGAGAGAGGCCAGCGAATCCTGCTTCAGGAAGCCCCCCTGCACGGGCAGCCGCAAGAATTGGTCGAGCATACTGTCCGATAAACGGTCGGCCCAGATCGCAATTTTCGCGTTCGGACATTGTCGGCGGGCTTCCTGCGCCAGATAGAAGCCCGTTTGATCCCGAAAGGAAACCTCGGAGACAATCAGCGGGACCGACGCGGCTCCAATCCACTGGAGCGCTTCCGCAACCGTATCGCAGACACGGGTCCCTTCGACCCACGAATGATGCGACAAGCAGTCCCCCAGCAATTCCGCCACGGCCCGATTGCTGTCGACAACCACGACGGTGATGGGTCTTCTGCGCTCGGAAGAAACGGCCGTTTCCAAAGCCGTATTTTCCACCATTCGGTACGCCGGCGGGCGATGAGTCAGTTCGGAGGATTCATCGTACTTCGCATGGTCAAAACGAGGAGTGGGATTCACTTCGGTGGGCGTTTTCAAGGCTTGCGGTGTTCGAACGGACGGAATGGTACCACTCTCAAGATTCATGCGTCGTCTCCTCGTTTCAAATCGATGGCAGGCGATGGAAAATCGCTGCTCGGGCGGTTGCTGAAACCACCCTTCCAGACGGAATTGCCAGCCTCGGGAAGCAAATGCCGCATCCAAATGTGAGAAAATTGGATCGACCGCTTCACACGCGGGAAATTGGGCGATCCTGTCGGATTTTCAGACCAATGCGCGGGCGCAGCGAGGTCGCAAGCCTCTCGGAAAATGGCCGCAGATCGAACGGAGTGGTCGCCGATCAACCACTCCCAAACCAACTGCATTCCGAGAAAACGCAAGAATGCCTTTGCATGGCGACGACCAATACAAGCCCTGGGAAGACTCTCGAAGAACGGGGTGACTCACGGAATTGCAGTCCCGCCGGTTTCCAATCGAGATGTTCATCCGGACGACAATTTCTGTTATCTTTGGCGTTTCCCTCCCGGTCAATGACGTTCAGTTCCACAACTACGGATTTTCTTTCATGGCCACATCTCAGCAACCAACGCGGCGGCAGTTCCTTCAAGGCATCGCAGCCGCCGGCGCTGCAGGCATTCTGCTTCCTTCAGCCAACCGGGCCTTCGGTTTTCAAGCCGCGAGCGAACGGCCGGTGTTCGCGACCATTGGCCTGCGCAACCAGGGCTGGGCCATTACCAGTAAGTCGTTCGGATTCGCCGATTTCGCAGCGCTGGCCGACGTCGATGCGAATGTGCTGGCAGAAAATGTTGCCAAGGTCGAGAAGCAGCAGGGCAAGAAACCGGATGCTTACAAAGACTATCGCAAGATTCTCGAACGGAAAGACATCGACGCGGTGATGATCGCCACACCCGATCACTGGCACACCAAGATCGCCATTGAAGCGATGTACGCCGGCAAAGATGTCTACTGCGAAAAGCCCCTCACGCTGACGATCAATGAAGGCAAGCTGATCGAGAAGGTTGTGAAGGAAACGGGCCGCGTGTTTCAGGTCGGTACAATGCAGCGCACCGAGGCCGATCAACGGTTCTTGCAGGCGATCGCGTTGATTCGCCATGGCCGCATTGGCACCGTGAAGAAAGTGACCTGCGGCATCAACAGTATGGAAGCCTCGCCCGTCATTCCGGTCGCTCCGGTTCCCGAGGGGATTGACTGGGACTTCTGGCTCGGACCGGCCGCCAGGGTTCCCTATCGCGCGCTGCCGGAACTCCGACAGGGCTACGGCGGCGGAGTGCCCCTCTACAGCAACTGCCATTACTCGTTCCGAAACTGGCACGAATACTCGGGCGGAAAGCTCACCGACTGGGGGGCCCATCATGTCGACATCGCCTGCTGGGCCCTCGGTGCGACCGATACGGGGCCGAGCAAAGTCACGCCGGTCAACTACAAATTGCCCGTCGAATACAAAGATGGCAATCCCGTTGTGGACGATCAGTACAATGCCGCGACCGACTTTACCATCCGCGTGCAGATGCCCAACGATGTGGAGATGATCATCACCAGCGAAGGCGACAATGGCATTCTGTTCGAAGGAACCGAGGGACGGTTCTTCGTCAACCGTGGGAAGATCGCCGGCAAGCCGGTGGAAGAGCTGAAGGACAAGCCCTTGCCGGAAGACGCGATCGAAAAAGTCTATGGCGGGAAGGTGAGCGCGAACCATACGGCGAACTTCATCGAAGGCATGAAGTCCCGAAAACAGCCGATTTCCGATGTCTGGTCGCACAACCGCATGCTGGAGATTTGCCACCTGTCGAACATCGCCATGCGTCTCGGCCGGGAACTCAAGTGGGATCCCGCCAAGCGAGAAATCATTGGCGACACTCAAGCGAATTCGTTCCTCGCGCGTGAAAATCGCAAGGGGTTCGAGATCAATCTGTAGGACCGCAAATTCCGCCCGAGGCGGACTTCGCCGTCACGCACTCAGCATGCGGACGGCGAAGAACCGCGCGGGCCAGGAGTTGGCTCGTTGCCGAATGCGCTGGTCGCCCGGAAGGGCCGAGGTGAACGTCAGACCTTGCTGACAAACTCCCAAATGAACGTCCGTGATTTAGCGCATCAATACTGCCGGTCCGTCTCCAAGATGAGATGCCGCTTCTTTCTTTGCCCACCGTGTCGCTGCCCAGTGTGTGATCACGTCAGCATGCTTACGTTGCTGTGACAAAGGGGCATGATCGGTAATCTCTCACCCACTCTGGTGGAAGCTGATCTACCACCGTGCGTGACCGGCACTCATCGTGCGCGTCCTCTTTCTGACAATCGCGAGCATTCTCGTCATATTCGACGGTTCTGACTCCGCGGCACGCCGCATGCAACGAATCGTACCGCAGTGTGCGCACGACGATGCCGCGAATTCGGCATCGGACTCGGTTCAGTCGTTGCTGCGCACGAACGTACTGGTGTGTCTCAGAGTTCGCGTCTGAGCACGGAAGCCGCTTATCAGGAGTAGGAAGATGTCGCTGCGCGTCGTGGGAATGATGATGACTTTGCTGGCAGGCACGTTGGTGCTCTATGCAGCGGAAAGCCAAGTCAAAAAAGAGACATCGGCGAAAGAAAAGGACAAGCCCGCGGCTCAGAAGGCCTCTAAGCCTGAGGTCGACGCGAACGATAAAGACGCACTACCTGACCGTCGCGCTGAAAATGAAGATGCGAAAAAGGCGTCTCCCGATGAGCAGGCGATTCGCAAGATCGTTCGCGATGTGGAAGAAGCGTTCAATCAACACGACGCTGACGCTCTGACGGCATTCTTCAGCACCAATGGGGAAATCATTAGTATCGGCGGCGAAGTCTCTCAAGGCACGAAGGAGATTTCCAAAATCTTCAAAAATGTCTTCGAACGGAGCCCCGAAGCCAAGATGACGATTCAAATCGAATCGATCCGGGTCCTCGGAAAGGCGGTCGCCATCGAAGAGGGCACGACGCGCATCGTGCATGCTCCCGGAGAAGCGGAAGAAGTCGCGCGTTACGCCGTCGTGTATTCGAAAGAAGAGAACGCTTGGAAGATGATCAGCGCCCGCGATCTGCCTACGGAAGCTGCCGTCGATAACCACCTGGCCCAGATTGCATGGCTGATTGGCGACTGGATTGATGAAAGCGACGAATCCGTTGTCAGCACGTCTTATCGCTGGTCGTCCAACGAGCAGTTTATTGTCGGCCAGTTTCATGTGGACACCCCCGAGGAAGGCACACTCGATGGAACGGTGCATATCGCCTGGGATCCGCAACTGAAGCAACTCCGGTCCTGGGTGTTCGACTCCGAGGGCGGGTTTGCCAGCGGTGTTTGGGCCCGGAATGAAGAAACGTGGATCGTCAAACTGACCGGTGTCCTCGCGGATGGTCGAACCACGACGTCCACGCATCGAATGAAACGACTCAGCAGCGATCACGCCGAGATGGAAGCCCGGGACCGCGTGATTGGTGGCGTGCTCATCGACGATGGCGAACCCGTGATGATGGTCCGGCGCGGACCTGCACCGGAATCGCTCAGTGAAGCCGCATCTGAACCAACAACATCGAAGTAAGTGAGATGCTGACGAACACTCACAATGAATTTCACTTGAGAAAAACACCGATTATCGGTGAAAGGAGCTTGGAAATGACTGTTCGAACAATTCATCGGTTGGGAGCCACCTTCGTGGCTCTCGCATTACTCGCCACCCCGTCCTTTGCCCAGCGCGGCGGAGGTCATAGTGGTGGCGGCTTTCACGGTGGGGGAGGTGGAGGCTTTCATGGCGGCGGCGGCGGCTCCATCGGAGGCGGAGCATTTCGAGGCGGTGGCAGCGTCCCGCGAGGCAACTTGGGGAGCGTCCCGTCGTTCAGTCGCCCCAGTGCGCCGGCCATCAACCGCAGTGTGCCAAATATTCCTTCGGTAAGATCGACACCGCAACTTCAAACGCCACGGCAGTCTCTCGGCCAGAACGTGCCCAATTTGCGGGGCAATCTGCCACAAAACATCCCGAACCACACGCCGAACGTGGGTCAAACGCCCCTGACCAATCGGTCGTTGCCGGGGAATGCGGCCAACGGGCTCAATCGGCCCAATGTCACCGGTCTCAATCCCGGACAAAATGCGGTGGGGAACGCTCTCAACCGAACCAACAATCCGCTGAACCATCCTGACTTGAACAACCCCAATCGGGTGACTGTGAATCGTCCGGATGCTCTCGGCAACCGGATCAACAACAACTTCAATACGAACAACAACATCAATGCCCGCGTCGGCAATAACAACTTTAATAACCGCAACAACAATTATCCCAATCACTGGAATCCATACCGTTACAACGGCTGGAACCGCGGAAACTGGAACGTATGGGGACCGGGCTTCGCCTATAGCCGCTATGGTTATGGCGGCGGATATGGCTATGGCGGATATGGATACGGTGGGTACGGCGGATACGGTCCGTATGGCCGTTATGGCTGGTACAACCGTCCGTGGGGTCCGTGGGCGGCAATCGGGCTGACTTCGTGGGCTTTGGGTGGATTGTATTACAATACCGGGTACGGCTCGTACCTGAACCCCTATTATGGCAGTGGAGCCGGCTATGGCTACAATTACAGCCAACCCATTGCCTACGTAGCGAGTGTTGATCCGGGCGTACCGTCTACGCCGCCCGATGATGTCGCCGCGGCTTTCCAGGCGGCACGCGATGCCTTCCGCAACGGCGATTATCAGACTGCCCTTCAGCAGATTGATATTGCGGTCGCCAAAAATCCGAATGATCCGTCACTCCACGAATTCCGGGGGCTGACGCTCTTCGCGATGCAACGCTATCCGGAAGCCTCTGCGGCCGTGTATGCAGTGTTGTCAGTAGGCCCAGGCATGAACTGGTCTTCGCTGATCTCATTGTATCCTTCTGTGGACACATATACCCCGCAACTGCGGGCGTTAGAGAATTCGGTTCGACAAAATCCCGATGAACCGAACGGGCACTTCCTACTGGCCTATCAATATATGACAGCGGGGCATACCGATTCGGCTCGCCAACAATTTCAGAAAGCGGCCGATCTCTCCTCCAACGATGCCGTGTCGCGGCAAATGATTCGGCTGCTCACACCCCCGGAATCGCAGCCTGCCGATGGCGGGACCGCACCGGCAACAGAGCCCAATGCGTTGCCGCCCGCCACTCCACCAACGCAGTCTTCAACGCCGGTCTTGCCGCAGCCTGTGGGAAACTATGAAGCTGCCACTGCAAATCAGGGACGGATCACCCTCAATTTGCGTGACGACGGCACCTTCCTGTGGAATGTGAAGCAAGGGGATCAACCCCGCGAGTTCACCGGCAAGTACACGTTGGAAGGGAGCACCTTAGCGCTTGAATTCCAGGACGGCGGGGGCATGGTCGGCAAAGTGGAACCCAAGAGCAACGGCTTCCACTTTGCCGTGATTGACGGTCCCGCAAACGATCCCGGATTGGAATTCGCTCGCCGTTAATGTCCAAACCGATATCCAATAGAACCAGAAGCCCAGTCACGCTGTTTGACTGGGCTTCTTTGTTGTGAGGGAGCGTTCGCTCGCCGATCGTCATCGAACTGGGGGGGGGGAATCCCTTACGGAAGGGGTGATCGCGAATAAGGAATTGCGAATAGCCAGAAAGTTCTTCGAAATCGCTGTTTTGCCTTGGCTATTCCCTATTCGCTACTCACTATTCCCGCGCACGATCACCCGAAAATCATGACGTGACGATGCACTATCACGGGGCGCTGAGAAACTCTCACGCAGCAGTCGATGGTTGTGATGCGAGTAACTCACAAGCGAAGGGACGGATCAAGCATTCTCCGTCCCTTCGCCTTAAGTCAATCAATCCAGAAACGCCACGTGTCGCATGGCGGCCGCTTGCGTTTCCGTATTCATCAGCACCCGGTGCCAATCGCGCAACGTGATCGTAGCATGATCGGCATGTCGCACGCGGCCCTTCACGTACACCGATGGGTTCCGCCGCAGCGTCGACCACGCCCAGTGCTTCGCTTCCGGCTTGCGCGACAGGAGCACGTTGAATTGCCCCTGCGTCAAACCGTTCGGCTTCTGGGCAGACACATAGACGACTTCGCCACCCGAACGGTAGAGAAACTCGACCATATGCGGCTTACCACCGCCGCGTCGCAATGGCTCGTTCGTCAACACGAGTTTCGAGTTGATGATCAATTGCGGATCCGGCACGAAGAACCATTCCCCCTGACGGATGAACGCATCATTCCGTCGGCGGTTCCAGTTCTTCTGTCGGACTTGCAACCGTCGCTGCCGACCCACGATTTCCTGCGGCTTCAGCGCTTCCATCGCCGTGCGGACCGTTGAGACCGCACTCTTTTCCGGTACCGCCGCGACGAACCAATGGCGTTCATCGTGACCGCACAGGAACTTGTGCTTCTCGTCCGTTTCTGATCGGGACATCAGCAACAGATGCCGCTGCTTCGGTTCGAGGTGCAGGACTTCCACATCGGCCGGAGCCTCATTTGACACTTGGATATCGAACAACTCGCCGAAGCGATCCCGTCCGATATCGAGCGCCATCGCTCCGCGAATTCGGCGGCCGTCCATCCAGCGCACTTGTGCGCGAGCACCAATGCGGGCGAATTGCCGCTGGAGAACATTCACGTCCATTTGAGAATCTTTCACGGAAAGACGACGTGAATCCTCAAAGACATCACGTCAAAAGAGCGTGACCCAAGTGGACCATCCACAGGGGTCGATCACAGCGTTTGCAACATGGGTAAGAAGTTGGCATCTCGTCCTCCTTTCTGTGGAATGGTTGGGGGAATCGAATCACCTGGCACCTTGGACGCGGAACCGTAAAAACAGGTTCGCGCGTTTTCGCCAGACGAAAGGGAGACAACCCAGAGGAGTCGAAACGCGCACGCGTTCGGTTTCCTGGATCGAACCGTGGGCAAGATTCCCCGCGGTTGAGTTGCGAAGCGGACTATCCTCGACAAAACGTGTCCGATAGACACGTTTCCCGATCAGGAAAGCCACACCATCCCCAGGAGACGGGATACCGCAACCAGAACGATCAGCAGCACTTGCAATTAAAGCGGGTGAAGGGAATCGAACCCTCGCCTAAAGCTTGGGAAGCTTTCATTCTACCATTGAACTACACCCGCGGCAGATTGGCTGAAACTATCATTCCACCCGGAATCGGTCAAGCGTGTGCGAGATCAATGTCATGCTGTCACGAGACAGTTCCGGCCCGCCGACGTAACATACGGAAGTTGAATGATGTTTCGGAATCGCTTGCCTTAATCGATCTACCGCCATTCCCGTTTGACACCGAAAGTGCTTCCATGCTGCGTCTCTTGTTCGCTGGTTGCTGGTTCGTCATGGGCTTTGTGACGCTTT
Organism: Planctomycetaceae bacterium; assembly: GCA_021732785.1. Classification (GTDB taxonomy): domain Bacteria; phylum Planctomycetota; class Planctomycetia; order Planctomycetales; family Planctomycetaceae; genus DSVQ01. The sequence goes on along the minus strand of JAKFUG010000042.1, from coordinate 37,901 downwards.
CCATGACTGCAAACGCCGCCGATGTTCCCACGGATGAAGCACGCGCGGCGACCATCAACATGCTGCCCGAGCTGCATTTATTGCAGCCGCCGTGGGTGTCGGCGGTGGTTTATCGCGAAAGCACGATTTTGCTGGAGGCGAAAGACGGCGAGCCTGCCATTGGCCGGTTAGCGTTCGCGGCCGATGAGATCCTGACAGTCCAATCCGCAGATGGGAAACAGACCTTTCAACTCGGCAACGACTTTCAACTGGGAGGCGACAAGAAGACGCTTGTCTTCCCGACGACGACCAAGTTCCCGCTGATCAAAGCGGCCGATCTTTATGTCCCGACGGGATCGCCCGACAGTTACAAACATCGCGTGGGCAATCCCGATCAAAGCCTGATGTATCACACCGGAAGCTGGTTCCACGATCGGCAGGTCGAAATCACCTACCGCCGGGCGGGTGGGGAATGGTCAGCGACGAAACCGGCATTGGCAGCCAGTGCCTTGCCGCGGACATTCGCCCGCTTACGGGAAGGCCAACCGCTCACCCTTGGTGTCAGCGGCGACAGCATTTCCGCAGGGGGCGACGCGTCGGGCCTGTGGAAGTTTGCCCCACACATGCCCGCATTTCCGGAACTGGTCGCAGCTCAGTTGCAGAAGTCCTACAATGCCCCCATCACGCTGAAAAACCGGGCCGTCGGCGGGTGGAGCATTGTGAATGGCAACAGCGATCTCGACAAGTTGCTCGAAGAAAAGCCGAATCTCATTCTTGTTGCCTACGGGATGAACGATGTCGGCCGCCGCAATCCCGGCTGGTTCAAAGAGCAGACGAAGAGCTTCATCGACCGTGTCCACGCCGCGGCACCGGAAACGGAAATGATTCTCGTCGCCCCGATGCTCGGCAATGCCGAATGGGTCCATACGCCGCGAGAAATGTTTGCGGCATATCGGGATGTGCTGAAGGAACTCACCGGTCCGGGCATCGCGCTGGCTGACGTCACCGCTGTCTGGACGGAACTGCTCAAGAACAAGCACGATCTCGATCTAATCGGCAACGGGCTCAATCACCCGAATGATTGCGGCCACCGATTGTATGCACAGACGATTCTCGGATTGCTGGTCGCGCCGTAGTGGCGATGGTTAATCCACATCGCCTTGAATCGACAGCCGTACGCGGTCCATACCCGCTTCGTGACCGGCATCGAGCACCATCACAGCAGCGCCGTGCGAGGCATCGCCGTGGCCGACCACCAGCATTTTGTTTGGTCCGGCGGGAGCGCGACGGAGTTCCTGCAACCGTAACAGCAGATCATCGGGACCACCCACGGGAAGACCATCCACTTGCACGGCGTCGTTGCGGTCGATATTCACCACCACATAATCCGCGCTCTCTTCGAAATCGGTCAGCGTCTGCAAATTGCTGCCCGCCCCCTTTTGCGCATCGGGTGCCGGAAGCGGGATGGACGAATTCAGCGCGTGCATCGATGTCACAAGAAAGAAAATCAGCAGGAAGAACACAATGTCGACCATGGCGGTCATGTCGATCAGCTCTTCCTGATCGATCTCCTGCCCCGGTCTTCCCAGGGGGCCGTCATTCCCCTCCGCCGCAGCTTGCACGTTGGAATGAGATTGCTCTTTCGGCAAAGCGACCGGTGCTCCGCATTTCGCGCAGAGCACGACCCCGGCCCTTCGTTCATGCGGTGTGAGCGAAAGGGGATGCTTGCATTCGGGACAACGAAAAGGGCGTGCCATTCCGTCACTCCATCTCGATCACAGCGAGCTTCAATTCCACGCCCTGAATGGCCGAGGCCGCGGACGCCACCCGATTGAGATCGCGCAGCCGGACATTCTTTTCGGCTTTAATGAGCACGGTCGTCTTCTGGTCGCCCAGTCCGGCTTCCACGGCGGTGCGAATGGCCTTGGTCTGCTCTTCGGGACTGGTGATCGGTTCGCCATCAACGCCATCGCCGACATAGAGAAAGGTGCCACCACCGTTGGCATCCACCGTGAGCGAGAAGACCACCGCGGCATCGAGATCGGCCGCCACCACGTGCTTGGCCACCGGCAAATCCATTTCGGCAAGCGCCGCTCCCACCGTGGTCACGAGGAAGAAGATGTTCATCATGAAAACCAGGTCGATCATCGCGGTGATGTCGAACTTGGCTTCATCGTGCATCGGCTTCCGCCGCGACAGCGGTTCGTCCTCTTCGGAATGGAAAGCAGCGTGCGACATGGGAATCGTAAGGACAGTATTTAATGACGGAAGTGTTCGAGCACCCGGGCGACGCTGGCTTCGAGCGAGTCCTGCAACGATCGCACACGAATGTTCAATGCCGAAAGGATATAGCCGAGCGGAATCGCCGTTCCCAGCCCCATGGCCGTACAGATCAAAGCGATACTGATTTCATCGGCGATCTGTGAGGGTTGCACTTTTTCGCCTGTGCCGATGCGGGCAAACGCGCCCATCATCCCTAACACGGTGCCGAACAAACCGAGCAGCGGTCCGCTTTTGATCACGGTGACAATCCAACTGATGCGATATTCGAGGTCAGCCAGAATGTTGCGCTGGAGGCTCGACGAGACCAGTTGCCGGAGTTGCGGGTAGGTCAGCGTTCGATTGGCCAGCATCAACAAGCACAATCGCGGCAAGGCGCGGTAATCGTAATCGCATTGTTTCGTGGCGGCTTCATAGTTGCCGGTCTTAAGGTGGCCCTGCAACGTGTCAATGAATTCCGTTTCCGCTTCGATGGAACGGAAACGGAGTTGCCCGATCCGTCGCCAGATCAGGATGACGCAATACATCCCCCACAAAAAGTTGAGTGCGAGGAACCCATACGAAGAGTCCTCCAGCAAATTGACGAACTGGTGGGAATTCATCGCGAATCACGAACCCTCGAGGAACGGCGAATTTGGATGTCGCTGCGACAGGATGACCGGAAAACGTCTGCGCTTGTCGGAGAGATTTCGGTCTTCGACGATACCGCATCGGCGGCGGGTCTGCCATGATTCCTCTCAAAACGTGCGACCGGCCTTCACGTCAACGGGTTTGTGAAGCGAATCCCATGCTCTCCTTTCTCGATCCCGGCGGACTGCAGCGAACCGCAACGGGCCGTGCGCCGGCAGCCGGGCTTGCCGGGGCCGCGGTCGCGGGGATTATTCTCGATCGGTCGCTGGAAGTCCCACTTTTGTGGTGGCTGGTGATTGCCGTTTCCGCGATGGGCGTGATGTGGGGGGCTTCCGTGCGGCACACCGCCGTGTGTCTCTTCGTCGCCTGGACCGCCGCGTTTGGCGGTTGGCATCACGTCCGCTGGTTCACGCGATTGGCTGATAGCGTCGCCCATCTCGTGGAGGACGAAAGCCGCCCCATCACGCTGAAAGGAATGATTCTCGAGCCAAGCTGGACGGTGAACCGCGGCGATAAGCTCGAAACGGTCACCTTGCTCGATTGCCAGCAACTTCCGCAACCGGGTGGTGATCCTCGACCACTTTCCGGACGCGTGCGCATTGTGGTGGATGGTCCGATGACCACGCTGCTGGCGGGAACCGCGGTGACAATCAACGGTCGTCTGATGCCACCGCGGACGGGACTCAATCCCGGCGATTTTGAATATCAGGATTGGTTGCGCAGCCAAGGCATGGAGGCCGTCTTGCGCGTCGGCTCCGGGGAAGCCATTCAAGTAGACGCGTTTGCCCCCCGGTGGCGGGACCGAATCAGCAATCTTCGTCACGAATTGCGACAGCACACTCGTGCCGCCCTCGCCAAAAGCACGTTCACCACCACCCCCGCGGTCGCCGAGGCGTTGCTGCTCGGCACGCGCACGCAATTGCCGGGCGACTTGCGGCTGGCGTTTATGGAAAGCGGCACACTGCACGTCCTCGCGATCTCGGGGGTCAACGTCGGCGTGATCTGGATTGGCCTGGTCCGCGGAGCGCGGGGATTGGGATTGTCGTACCGCTGGACGGCGATTGTCGTCTTTGCGGGCCTCGGCGGTTATGTCTGGCTGACCGATGCCAATCCGCCCATCGTGCGCGCGGCGACATTCGCGGCGCTCGTGCAATTCGCGGAATTGATCGGCCGCCGGATCAGTCCATTGCAGGGATTATCGTTGACCCTCACGTTTCTGCTCGCCGCCAATCCTGCCGACCTGTTCAACCCCGGCGCCCAGTTGTCGTTTCTCTCCGTGGCGGCGTTGGCGCATGTCGTGCCTTACCTTGTTGACGGGGCGGTCCCAGCGCGGCTTTCCCCCGATTTGACCGCCCGCGAAAAGTGGCGGCGCATGCTGTGGCAACCACTCGGCTCGTGGATATGGCAAGCCAACCTGACGACTGCCGCGGTGTGGTTCGTCACGTTGCCGCTGGTGTTGTGGCGGTTTCATTTGTGCTCGCCGGTGGGTTTCGTGCTCAATGTGTTCATGGGGCCGTACGTGTGGCTGATGCTTTGGATGGGGTACCTCTGGCTGGCTGTCCTCGCCGTTGCGCCGGGCTTAAGTCCCGCGTTTCTGTTCGTGTTCGAATTGTTGCTGCAGGGGTTGGTGCTGGCAACGCAATGGACCGCCTCGTGGGATTCGGGGCACGGCTATGTGGCCGGGCCGGACGGATGGTGGGTTCTCGGATTTTATGCGTGCCTGCTGTGGGGACTTTGCCAAGGTCGCCGAGCCGTGCGGGCTGTGGTTTTCGCGGTGTTGATCTGGATCAACGTGGGATTGTTTTCCGGGTTGGTTTCCGCCGGGCCATCGGGACTGACATGCGACATCCTCGGTGTGGGGCACGGACTGGCGGTGATCATCGAGACGCCGTCGGGAAAACTGTTGGCGTATGACGCCGGGAGTCTCGGCAACCCGGAGCAGGCGGCGAATGCCGTGTGTCAGGCCGTCTGGCAACGAAAGCGGCGTCGGCTCGATGCGCTGGTGGTGTCGCATGCGGATAGTGATCACTGCAATGCCGTGCCGATGCTCACCGACCGGCTCTCCTGCGGGACGTTGCTGATCCACGAAACCTTTCTCCGCAGTCGTACACCGACCGCCAGCGCCGTGGTGTCGACCTGGGGCGAACAGGCCGGCGATGGCCAATTGATTGCCGCGGGTGACCACATCGTTCTCGATCCGGCCATGGACATGGAAGTGCTGCATCCCGCGGTGGGGTTTCGTGGTGAGCGGGACAATGCCAATAGTCTGGTGCTGCTCATTTCGTACGCCGGGCGGCGGATTCTGCTTACCGGTGATCTGGAACGTGACGGGTTGGCAGCGCTGCTCGGTTCGCCGCGACGGCCGGTCGATTTGCTGTTGTCTCCGCATCACGGCAGCCGCAATGCTAATCCGGCGGAACTCGGCGCATGGACCAATCCGACATGGGTGGTCGCGAGCGCTGCGGATCGCGACATTCTGGATCGCGTGAAGTCCAACTTCCCGCCGGAAACGCAACGGCACAGCACCGCCCAAACCGGCCGTGTGCGCTGCCGCATCACGTCGGACGGACAAATCCACGTGGAAACCTATCGGCCGCGGTAGCGTCTCGCAGAGCGAAAACGGCGGGAAAAATCCGTCCCCGGCCAAAATGAGGGCGGGCTCCATACCAATCCGGCGGGTGGGAAAATCGCCGCGGAAAAAATCTTTCGAAATCCGATTTGACAGCCTCTTTGTGTGACCTAGGTTTCAGGTGTCGCGGAAATGGGGCGGAAACGCACCCGCCGCGCACGTTCCCAAGGGGTGCCGAGATTTCACCGTTGGCCGCGTGGTGCGGTTCACGGACTGAAGTCTCTCGTCAAAACAGTGCGAGCGTTGCCTGCGGGCGGACTCGCCAAAGCGGAGTGTCGGACATGGTCAAGTTCACGAACAGCATCAAGAAGTTTCTCGTCTCGGAAGACGGCCCGACGGCTGTCGAATACGCGGTCATGCTCGCGCTGATCGTCATTGTGTGTCTCACTGCCATTCAGGCCATCGGCACCAACGCCTCCGCCAAGTTCCAGGCCTCGGCCAACGCTCTCAAGTAAGCAGGCGTGATCGCCTCGATGTTGAACACCCGGTCGTCCTGTCAAGTTCGCTTTGCAGGACGACCGGCTCTGTATCCCCCGTCCTGCTCTCTCACAAAATCGGGCGCGTTGATGTTGCCATTCTGGACAGAAATTGCCGGCGGGATGCTGGTGGAAACGGTGATCACGCTCCTGCTGGGCGCCATCAGCCTGTTTCATCTCAGCTTTGGGCTTCGTTGATAATCTGAAGACCGGGCACAGTCACCACCCTTGCAGAGAGAATCGGTCTCTGTGTGGGTCGCGGCTGTCCTCACAGCACAGGCGATCATTCCCCTGATCTACGAAAGGTTTCGCGACAATGGATTGGTCTCTGCTCTCCATGGAAACGTGGCTCGCCCAGCACTGGGAAGTCAAACTCGTCAGCGGTCTCCTCATCTGGGCCGCCTGGATCGACGGCAAGCAGCTCCGCGTGCCCAACTGGTTGACCTACCCGATGGTCCTCTCCGGTCTCGTTTACGGCGCTGCCGTCGGCGGCTGGTCCGGACTGGGTGCCGCGCTGCTCGGCATGATGATGGGACTCGCGACCCTGCTGCCGTTGTATGCCGTCGGCGGCATGGGCGCGGGCGACGTTAAACTGATGGCCGGCATGGGGGCCTGGGTCGGCGCGGCCACCACGTGGTACGCCTTCTGTGTCTCCGTGATTGTCGGAGCCATCATGGCCGTCGCGATGGCGGCCTACCGCAAGAAACTCGGACACCACTACCAGAACTTCTGGCTCATCGCCATGGAATGGCTGACCATCAAAGATCCGCGGCAACTCGCCACCATCGCCGCCGAACGAAAACACACCATGCTGCTGCTGCCCTACGGCATCCCCATCTGCATCGGTTCCATCATCTACTTCGTCTACGCCGGATTGATCTAAAGACGCTTGTCCTTTGCTTTCACCGCTGACAGACCTGCGAATCACCGCGTGCGTTGTCCTTGTCATTCTGACAAGGACAACGCATTTTTCTTTTCAAAAATAACGCTCTTTTCATCTTTGAATTTTGCTTGACACAGTTCCGGCATGACCTAGGTTTACATCGTCGTTTGATTCGCTACGGAACAAGTCCGGGCGTTCGGTTCGACAGGGGGTTCGTGGGTTTCTGGCAGAGCGAGCGCACGAAGGCAACGTTGCCTTCGACATCGCCACGCCCCCACGGAAAAGGATGAGGTCCATTCATCAGGACCGTCATCCCCAAGCACAGAGGGGGTTTACCGATGAATCAGTTTGCCACGAGTATCAAGAAGTTTCTCGTCTCGGAAGACGGCCCGACGGCTGTCGAATACGCGGTCATGCTCGCGCTGATCGTCATCGTGTGCCTCACCGCCATTCAGGCCATCGGCACCAACGCCTCCGGTAAATTCCAGGCCTCGGCAGACGCTCTCAAGTAAGCGTGCGCGGCGTCAGCGGACGAAGTTTCATGCCGCCGGGCGGGCCGAATTCCGCCCGGCGACTGACTTCCGATGAAAGGCTCACAGTCACCACCCTTGCAGAGAGAATCGGTCTCTGTGTGGGTCGCGGCTGTCCTCACAGCACAGGCGATCATTCCCCTGATCTACGAAAGGTTTCGCGACAATGGATTGGTCTCTGCTCTCCATGGAAACGTGGCTCGCCCAGCACTGGGAAGTCAAACTCGTCAGCGGTCTCCTCATCTGGGCCGCCTGGATCGACGGCAAGCAGCTCCGCGTGCCCAACTGGTTGACCTACCCGATGGTCCTCTCCGGTCTCGTTTACGGCGCTGCCGTCGGCGGCTGGTCCGGACTGGGTGCCGCGCTGCTCGGCATGATGATGGGACTCGCGACCCTGCTGCCG
>JAKFUG010000042.1:0-29991 GCA_021732785.1 Planctomycetaceae bacterium | reverse complement strand
CGTGCCCAACTGGTTGACCTACCCGATGGTCCTCTCCGGTCTCGTTTACGGCGCTGCCGTCGGCGGCTGGTCCGGACTGGGTGCCGCGCTGCTCGGCATGATGATGGGACTCGCGACCCTGCTGCCGCTGTATGCCGTCGGCGGCATGGGCGCGGGCGATGTCAAACTGATGGCCGGCATGGGGGCCTGGGTCGGCGCCGCCACCACGTGGTACGCCTTCTGTGTCTCCGTGATTGTCGGAGCCATCATGGCCGTCGCGATGGCCGCCTACCGCAAGAAGCTCGGGCACCACTACCAGAACTTCTGGCTGATCGCCATGGAATGGCTGACCATCAAAGATCCCCGGCAACTCGCCACCATCGCCGCCGAACGAAAACATACCATGCTGCTGCTGCCCTACGGCATCCCCATCTGCATCGGTTCCATCATCTACTTCGTCTACGCCGGACTGATTTGAGACATGTGAACAAAAAGCACCGTGCCTGTTCGGAACAATCGTCAGGCGCGTCATAAACTGAAGAGTTTACCACCGACCGGTCGATGTAGTCTCTGACGGGGAGGATTTTGTGCCTCCCGCGTACGAGGCTGCCTGCATCGGCCGAACAGGAAATTCCTGATTCGCCAGCGCGACCGCCTTGATTCGCGGAGAAACCGTCATGAAACCGAAATCGCTGATTCTGTTCGCTGTGGCTGCCGGTTGTGGCCTGGTTGCCATGGTGGCAGCCCAACAAATGATGGCGGCCAATCGTGGGCCCGCTGCGGAAACCAAACGGGTGCTGGTGGCCCGTGCCGACGTCCTGGTCGGTGTCGCCCTGACGAAGGATCTGGTGGCGTTCAAGGATTTGCCGATCAATGCCGTTCCGGAAGGGGCGGTGGAAAACGAAGAGCAGTTTGCCGACCGTTCGCTGAAGACGCGAGCGTATGCCGGACAAGTGATTTTGCAGGCCCAACTGGATGAGAAGGGGGTGTTTGGAACGTCCGCCGAAATCCCCATGGGAATGCGGTTGGCCAGCGTTCCGGTCACCTCGACGATGATTCACAGCGGCATCATGAAACCGGGCGACCGGGTGGATGTGGTGCTGACCTACAACATGAGCCGATCGGGACAGGGGAACCAGTCCTACACGAAAACGATTCTCGAATACATTCAGGTCTTCGCCATGGGCGACCTGAAAATGGGCGTGGAAGTGAACGATGGCAAAGGGACCAGCAAGGAAGTCAAGAACGTTTCGCTGCTGTTGACGCCGTTACAGGCGGAAATCATGGCGCTCGCCCAGAGCAAGGGAGCGGTCAACCTGACCATGCGGAGCATTAAAGACACGCAGCTCTTTGGCTCGCAGGGAACGGACGAAGCGCAACTGGCCGAACTCCGGGCCGAACTGTCCGACACACCACGAAACAAACCGGAAGCAACGCCGGTGTCCACGCCGACGCCAGAACCCGTTGTCCAGCGTGAAGAACCAAAAGAACCGAGTTTCAGTGAATTCCTGCAAGGGCCAATCGCAACGGAAGTTCCCGCCGAGCCCGTGAAGGCAACGTGGAAAATTGAAGTCTTCCAGGGTGATGAACGCAAAATTCATGAGGTGGATCTCCCGAATGTCGACGCAACGACGGTGGCAACACCGGTCGCTGCAAAGACGGGGGCTCCCACTTCACTGTTAGCGCCGATGAAGCAATGGCTGACCGGTGGCCAGAAACGGCCCACCGGACAACCCTGAAAGAATGGGAAGGCCGATGGGGACGGTTGCGGGGGGGACCCGGCAATGACCGTCAACATCGGCGACGAGGGGGCAAGGATGCGTAAACTTCTCAGCACACGAAGCAGCGCGCCATGGGCAGCACTGCTTCTTTTGACTTGCGGGTTCCTGCCCCACACGGCATGGTCGCAAAGCCCACCCACGGCGGCACCCCTGGCCGGAGAAATGGTCACTGTTGCGGCGCCGCACAGCAGCATCGAAATTGCTGAGCGGTTCGCGAAGGTGATTCAGTTTCCCAGCAAAGTGAAACGGATCGACGGTTTCGATCCCGCCGTGCTGTCGGTCACCCCGCTGTCCCCCAATCAGGTGCGTCTGTCGGCGTTGGAACAAGGGGTCACCACCCTTGTCGCCACCGACGAGAATGAGCAATCGTACTCGATTGAAATCTTTGTGACCGGCGATGCCCGGTTGCTGCAATCGGTGTTGAAACGGACGTATCCCAACACCGCGATCTCCACCATCAAGGTGCGCGACAGCGTATTGCTGCGGGGCTGGGTCAGCGAACCGCAGCAGATCTCCGAAATCACGGCCCTTGCATCCTTGTACTTCCCACGTGTGCTGAACCAGATGAAAGTCGGCGGCCCGCAGGAAGTGCAACTTCGCGTGCAGGTGATGGAAGTGCAGCGGTCACAAATCCGCCGCTTCGGCATCAACTTCATCGCGGGCGGAAAGAATGCCACGTTCGCCTCTCTCCCCGGCCCGATTTCGCCACTTTCGTCGCTCGTCGTCCCGTTGGGTGGACCTGCCACGGCCGGGTTGACGAGTTCGAGCTTGTCGAATGCGTCCATGGCCCTCGGCGTTGCGTCCGATCAGTTCGTCTTTCAGGGATTGATCCAGGCGCTGAAGCAGGAAGGCTTGCTGAAAATTCAAGCCGAACCGTTGCTCGTCACCCGCAGTGGTGAACCAGCCCGGCTGGTCAACGGCGGCGAATTCCCGATTCCCGTTCCCGGCGGATTGGGGACCGTGACCATTCAATGGCGCGAGTTCGGCGTGCTGCTCGAATCGTTGCCGATTATCATTTCACCGACACGCCTGCGGCAACAAATCACCGCGGAAGTCTCCGAACGCGATTTCAACAATGCCGCCACACTGAGCGGCACAACGGTTCCCGCGTTGACCAAACGGACGGTCCAAACCAGCGTCGAAATGGAATTCGGACAGACGGTTGTCATCGGCGGGTTGATCTCCACCCGCTACACCGCACAGACGGACAAAATTCCGTTCCTCGGCGAGTTGCCCGGGATTGGAGCCGCCTTCCGCCGCGTCCGGTATGACACGGCGGAAACCGAACTGCTCGTCATGATCACGCCGGAATATGTCGCGGGGATGTCGCCCGATCAGTTGCCCCCCGGCGGCGTCGGCCAATTCACCACGTTCCCCACCGATCGTGAACTGTATGGCCAGGGGATTATCGAAGTCCCGAACTACAGCGACCAGAATCCCCATTGCCCGCCTCCTTCGTACCAGAGTGGTCCGACGATTGTTCCCGGCGCGACCGCAGCCCCGATGATGCCGATTCAGAACAGCGATCCTCAATTGATTCTGCCGCCCGGAACCACGCCGATTCCCCCGCCGCCCATGCAAGAGGGGGCGAATGCCCGCGGATCGTCCGCTGCGGAACGGACTGCGAATCGGAACCGGTATTCCGCCCCGCTGAATGGAACCACGCCCAATCCTCAGCCGACTGTCACACCCGCGGGCTATCGCAGTGGAGAAACAGACGGGGGGTTGATCGAACCGACATCGGGAAAACGCAACGCCTCGCCACCCCGGACTGCCGTCAAGTCGCCTTCCTTTGATTAATTTCGTCGTTACACCGCGGCGCTCGTTTTGCAGACAGGTGAGTTCGTCATGAAAAATGTGACTCGTTTGGCGTTGGTCGATCCGAACGACGTCAGTCGGGCTGCGCTCAAGACGTTGATGCTGGGGATCGATACCGTCTGGCTCGACGCCGAGTGTTCGCGGTACGAATTCTTCACCGATGTCGTGCTTCAATCGCAGCCCGATCTTGCGCTCGTCTCGCTGGACAGCAATCCGCAGAAAGCGCTGGAACTCATTGCCCGCGTGCATGCCGAAGTGCCGAACTGTCAGATTCTGGTCCTCAGCAGTTCCCAGGAAGGGAGTTTGATTCTGCAGGCGATCCGCGGCGGCGCGCGCGAATTCCTGAGTCAACCGCTCAAGCTCGAAGATTTTCTGGCAGCCCTGGATCGTGTTCGTCAGACCGCCTCGACACGCAGCGGCGAGTCCGGACCAACGCGAAACTGTCAGGTGATCACCGTTCTCGGCGCTTCCGGAGGCGTGGGCTGTACCTCGCTGGCGATCAACCTGGGCTGTTGCCTGGCCCAGGTGCCGGGGCGCAGCGTCGCGGTCATCGATCTGGATCTCGCGCTCGGTGACGCCGACGTGTGGCTCGACATCATCCCGGATTACACGATTCAGGATGTCGCGGACAATATCTCGCGGCTCGATTATTCGTTGCTGAAGCGCTCGCTGACCAAACACGATTGCGGCGCGTTCCTGTTGCCGCGTCCGGTCGAACTGGCGGCTCAAGCCCCGGTCACGCCGGACGAGTTCCGACGTATTATTGCCCTTCTCAAAGCGACGTTCACGCATCTCGTCATCGATCTCAGCAAGAGCTTCACTCCGCTGGATTTGGCCGCGATGGATGTGTCGGATTCCATCCTGATGGTGACGCAGTTAGATCTGCCATGCCTGCGCAATGCGGTCCGGATCACGCAATTCATCCAGCGAACGAGCGATCTGAAAGACAAACTCAAAGTCGTTGTGAACCGTCTGGGTTTGGAAGACAGTCAGATCAGCATGAACAAGGCGCTGGAAACGCTGGGTTGCCCGGTATTCGCCTCGATCCCGAACGATTACGGAACCATGGTGGAGGCCCGCAATAACGGCGTTCCGCTGCTGACCCAGGCACCGCGGGCCAAGGTGACCAAAAGCGTCCAGCAACTGGCGGTGTTGCTCGATAGCCACAGCGGCGACAGTGAGGAACGCCCGGACGATAAAAAAGCGGCCCGCCGCGGCCTCTTCAGCTTCCTCGGTTCCGGCGCAAAATAGTCCCTTTAGAAGCCCAGCCATTCTTATGGCTGGGTCTCTTCGATCCGCGCACATTTTGCGTTAGGCTGGTCACGATCACCCATCGTCCCACCACGGAACAGCATCCATGCAGATCGCGCGCATTCTCGCCTATCGGGTCGAACTCCCGCTTCATGAAGTGACATACAAATGGTCGGGTGGCAAGTCCATTTCCGTCTTCGACAGCACGATCGTCGCCGTCGAGACCGACACCGGACTCGTCGGTTATGGCGAGGTCTGCCCGCTCGGTCCGTTCTATCTGCCCGCGTATGCCGAGGGGGTTCGTGCCGGTTTGCGCGAACTCGGTCCACACCTGCTCGGTGAAGACCCGCGCGAATTGGGAAAGCTCAACCGCCGGATGGATGCCGCGCTCAAAGGGCACCCGTATGTGAAGAGCGGCATCGACATCGCCTGCTGGGATATTCTTGGCCAGGCGTGCGGACTTCCCGTGTGCGTGCTACTGGGGGGCCGCTATGGCGAAGATTATCCGCTCTATCGGGCGATCTCGCAGGAACCGGCCGAAGTCATGGCGCAGCGCGTCGCCGAACTCCGGGCCGAAGGGTATACCCGCTTCCAATTGAAAGTCGGCGGGAACCCCGACGAAGACATCGCTCGCATTCATGCCGTCGCGCAAGTGCTGCAAACAGGGGATCGACTCATTGCCGATGCCAACACTGGCTGGACGCAGCACGAAGCGATGCGCGTGGTCCGCGGCGTGCGCGATGTCGACGTTTACATCGAGCAACCGTGTCTGACATACGAGGAATGCCTCAGCGTCCGCCGGCATTGCGATCATCCGTTCGTGCTCGATGAAAATATCGATGGCCTCGACGTGCTGCTCCGCGCGAAAGCCGATCTGGCGATGGATGTCGTCAATCTGAAGATCAGCAAGCTTGGCGGGTTGACCAAAATCAAACAGGCCCGCGATCTCTGCATCAGCATGGGGATCGCCATGACGCTGGAAGATAGTTGGGGCGGCGACATCGCCACCGCGGCGATCGCCCACCTCGCGCACAGCACGCCGCCGGAGTTTCTCTTCACCAGCACCGATTTCAACAGTTACGTGACGGTCTCCACCGCGGCCGGTGCCCCGCAACGAGAGCACGGCCGGCTGGCAGCATCCACTGCGCCCGGTCTCGGCATCAGGCCCCACATGCACATCCTGGGAAAACCGGTCGTCGAGATTTCGCGTTAACTGGATGGGGATCGCAGTTCCTCCGCCTGCAGCCGGGCATAATCTTCCGGGCGATCCAAATCGCACAAAATCCGCGGATCATCGATGGGCCACTCCGTGACTGCCGTGGACGGGAACCGCAACCAGGCATTCACACCCACATCCGCGGGCAGCTTGCGGACAGCCCCCACCGTAGGCCACCGCGCGATCAGCGGATGACCACGCCGACCGTGGCAGGTCGGAATGAGAACTTCTGCCGCGATTGACCGCCAATGGGCGATGATTCGTTGAATCAATGCGGCATCCATCACCGGATGATCGGCGGGTAACAACAACCACGCATCCTCGGCCATCGGTTGAAACTGCCGTTCAATTTCCGCGAGACCGTATTCGATGCTCGCCCGCATGTCGGGAGGATCAACCGCGGGCAGCAGTGGCTCAACGGCATGCTTCCGAATGGCGTCCTGCAATTCGAGATCATCGCGACGCACGACCACCGAAATAGATGTCACGCCGCCGGCCTGCTGCGCCGTCAACACGCGACCGATGACCGTTGTGTTGCCGATAGGCAAAATCAATTTCGGTTGCCCCATCCGGCGGCTGAGACCGGCGGCCGGAATCACGGCGAAGATGCGTCCCGTACTCACGGTTTCCTCTTTCACAGCCCGGAGCGCAAGCGACGGATGTCGTTCTGCTCACCAGCAGTTCACAATCCTACGCCGCCACCGAATGGATTCCACTCAGTTGGATGCCAACCGCGAACCGCGTACGCTGGGAGCGGAATGGCCTGACAGCCTTAACGTTCAGCAACCACGGAGAGATTTCGATTCATGTCTGATACACGGCCGAGCTTGCTGCTCGTGAATGATGACGGCATCCACGCGCCGGGATTGCGGGCGATGTATGACGCCCTGTTGCCGTGGGGCGACGTCACACTCGCCGCTCCGGCGTCCGAGCAAAGCGGCGTCGGGCATGGCATCACGTATCTGCACCCCTTGCTCGCGCACCGGGAGTACCGCGACGGTGAATTCTACGGTTGGAAGGTGGAAGGCAGCCCCGCCGACTGCGTCCGTCTGGGGATCCTGCAGCTTTGCCCGCGCAAACCGGATATGGTGATCAGCGGCATCAACGCCGGCTGCAACATCGGCATCAACGTGCTCTATTCCGGGACCGTCGCCGCCGCGATCGAAGGCGCGTTCTTCGGGATTCCTTCGGTGGCGTTATCACAATGGATTGATGGTCCCCCCGATTACACAACGACCGCACGACGGGCAGTCACCTTGGTGAAGGAACTGCTGGCTCGGTCGCCTGCCTCAGGAACATTGTGGAACGTCAATTTCCCGCCGCCGAAACCGGGTTGGCCCGCCGGTGTAAAAATCGCCGCGATGGGGGTCCGCCGCCATACCGAAACGATGGAGAAACGAATCGATCCCCGCGGCCGCGCTTACTACTGGACCGGTTGGGAACCGATCCGCAGCCATCACGCCGACCCCGGTTCCGACCTGGAAGGCATGCAGCAGGGATACATCACCATCACTCCCTTGCGATTCGATCTGACGGAACCACAAGCGCTCGAACGATTGCAACAAATCGATTGGTCCGTCCCCAATGATGGATGATATTTGCTTGCCACTTTGCAGAATCACCGACGCACTTTACTCGGGAACACTGCGAAGCGTTCAGCACGGGGCGCGAAACCGCAAGCGAAGAACCGGGCATGGGAGTTGCGTGGTAGTCCATGCAGCCCGAAGTTGCCGGGAAAACGTTTCCAAAGTGCCACAAGGCCCTTGAAAACGATGAGATTCGGCAACACTCGCGGCTCTGGACGAGCGAGGTGCCCATGTCATCGCGAAACTGTGGATTGTGGATCATCCTGCCGATGACGGTCCTGCTGGCGTGCGCTCCCGAACGGTCGGACGCCGAGGACTGGATGTTCAAGCGGTCGTATTTCAGCCACGCTTCACCCCCGGGAACGGAACCGAATTACCCAGTCCCGGAGAGCCGTTCGGCTTACCGAACGGCGTACTATCGCGAAGGCCTGGGCTTCTCGATCCGCAGCGCCTACCGCGTCAACAACTACGTCATCCAGAATGGCAACCGCATCGACCGCACGTACTACCGCGAAGGCTATGTGGAAGTGAATCCGTAAGAAGCCTCGGGAATGCCATCCCTGGGACGCTTCCGAAATGGTATTCCCGGCCGCAAAGTCGATATACTCTCTCTCAGTTCCCTCACCGGATCAGTCTTCCGTCGTTCCCGGCGGCATTCGGGTCTGGTTTCGCGTCATCGAATCAGGTCTTTCGGCCTGTGAACTGAGTATCCATGGATCGGTCTGCCTCCCCCGAGAATCTTCCGGACGAAAACGAATCCCGCCCTTTGAATGAGTTACCCCGAGCGTATGTCGCGCGGTTTGGCGTCACGCGGATCGTGGGCGATTTCAGTCTCAAGCATCCGCAATGGATTCCCCGCAACACCGCGGTCATCCTGCGGACCGATCGCGGGCTGGAATGGGGGACCGTGCTCTGTCCCGCCACTGACAAAACGCGAAACTATCTCGGCAACCAGCAGGAATCTGGCCGGATTGTCCGCGTCGCCACGCCCGAAGACGAGGTCGAACGCGACACCGTCATGCAGATGGAACGCGAGCAGTTCCAGGCGGGCCAGGCGATGATCCGTGAGCGTGGTTTGCAGATGAGTCTGATCGACAGCGAATTCCTCTTCGGTCGCGAGCGGGTCGTGTTCTACTACCTGTCGGAAGACCGGGTGGACTTCCGCGAGCTGGTGAAGGGGCTCGCTAAGTCGCTCAACACGCGCATCGAAATGCGGCAGATGGGGATTCGCGACGAAGCCAAATTGCTCGCCGATTATGGCGACTGCGGCCAACCCGTCTGCTGCAATACCCATCTGCGCGAGATGCCGCCGGTCTCGATGAAGATGGCGAAGCTGCAAAAGGCGACGCTCGATCCGAACAAGATTTCCGGTCGCTGCGGTCGGCTCAAGTGTTGCCTGCGATATGAATACGACACTTACGAAGAGCATCGCAAGGAACTGCCGCCGGTGGGAGCGACGGTCGTCACGAAACAGGGGACCGGGCGGGTGGTGGCTCAGGAACTCCTCGCGAAGAAACTCCTGGTGGCCTACGAAGGCCAGCGGCATGTCATGACGGATGCGAAAGACATCGTGACCGTCATCAAAGGAAAATCGACGGGATCGTCGGCATAAAGTCGCCCTGTCGCTCCGCGACAGGATTGCCGATTAACCACCGATGCCCAACTTTCATCGGCTTTCCTGTCGCAGAGCGACAGGGCTAAATTGAAAGCATCGGCAGCGCGCGTGCCCTTATGATCGAGAAACATGATGAATAATTCCCGCTCCGTTTCATCCACTCTGCTCACGATCCTGCTGTTTTCGACGTTCGGTGTGCGCGCCGCGGACGAAGCCTCGATCGCGCAGAACTACGGCTTTATGCCGCTGGAAATTTCCAAACTGGGGGACCGCGGGTCGAATCTGCTGCCGGGGGATTTCAACCATGATGGCCTGACCGATCTGGTCGTGATCGATAACACGCACCATCGGCTCGACCTGTTGCTGCAGCGTGCCAAAGCGGTGCCGGGAACCAAGCCCGAAGGACGGCCGGACGTCAACCGCATCGATGACGCCTGGCGTTTTGAACAACGGAAATTGCCGGTCGATGTCGATGTTTCCGCAGTCGCCGTCGGCGATTTCAACGGCGACAAGCGGACCGATCTTGCTTACTTCGGGCTGCCGGATCAACTCATCATCCACTTCCAGCCCGAAACCGGTGAGTGGCTGAAGAAGCAGACGCTTCGCGTGGCGGATGTCGCGGCCGGGTCGTGGTGTCTTACCGCGGGCGATCTCAACAACGATGGCCGCGATGACCTGGTCCTGATCGGCAAAAGCGAACTCTGCGTGCTGAAGCAACAGCCGACCGGCGAATTTGGTCCCATCACACGGCTGATGAATACATCGGAGAAAATGGGACTCGCACAGGTCGCCGATCTGAACGGGGACGACCTTGCCGATCTGTGTTATCTCGCCGGTGAAGGAAGCACGCGGGGGCTCGGCGTCCGCTTGCAGGACACGACGGGGAACCTGGGACCCGAATACCTGTTCGATCTCGAAAAGCCGCGGGCCGTGGCGATTCGCAACGTCGATGGCAAGCCGGGGCACGAAATCCTGACGATTGATTCCCGCACCGGCCGCCTCAAGATTCTACGGGTGATCACCAAGACCTTCGGTCCGCACGAAGTCCGTGACCGGCTGGTCCGTTACGGATTCGGCAAAGCCGCACCGGGACGCGAACGCGATGTCGCAATCGCCGATTTCGACGGCAACGGTCTGAATGACGTCGCCGTCAGCGATGCCGATGGATCGCGGGTGTTGCTATTTCGTCAGGAAAAAGCCCGCGGTCTGGACCTCGGCACGCCGTACCCGATGGTCAGCGGCAGCGACATTTTCCGCGCCGGGCCGGTCCTCTCCAAAAATTCCGCCGATCTGGTTGTTCACAGCGCGACGGAGAAATCGATCGGCATTTCGCGTTGGGACCAGGGCCGTTTGCTGTTCCCGGAAACTTTGCCGATTGATCAGGAACCGCTCGGGCTGGAACTCATCGACATCGACCGCGATGGTCGGATGGAAATGGTGTACCTCACGAAAAGCCGGGAAGGTCGCGAATCGGTCTACACGCTGTGGGGACTGTACCGCAATGCGGCGAATACCGAATGGGAGGAACACGCGAGTCTGGGCGGCAAGAAGGGAATGAGCGTCACCATCAAGTCCGTTCCCGAGCGCATTCTGGCCGTGGATGTGGTGGGCGACGAGCGCCCCGAACTGTTGCTCATGCAGGGGAGCAAGCCGCCGGTTGTTTTGCAGCTGAACGAGTCCAAACAATTTTCGGAAGTCACGATCGGCGGAACGGTCGGCACCGGGACGATGAGTTCGCGAGCCGTGTTCCCCTGCCGCTTGAACGACCATCCCGGACTGCTGATCACGCAGGACAATTTCGCGCGGCATCTCGAAGTGTCACCGCAGAATCGGTGGCAGGTCGGCGAACAAATCAATGCCCACGAATCGGCGGCGAAGATCGTCGGGGCGGCGTTGATCAATCTCGACGACACGCCGGAACCCGAAATTGCGCTCGTTGATACCGGCGTGAAGAAACTGCGGCTGATGCAGCGCAAGGATGCGGTCTATCAGCCGTGGAAAGAGAGAGATCTCGGCGAGATCGCGTTCCAGCAATGTCAGGTGGCCGACCTCAACGGCGATCAACGTCCCGACCTGATGCTCTTCGGAGCGGACCAGTTCGCGGTGCTGTATGCCGGCGGTTCCACGCCGGCGCTGGAAGAAATTGCGTCCTACGAAACGACGCTCGAAAAAACATTCCCGACGGACGTGGTGGCAGGCGATCTCAACGGCGACGGGATTATGGACCTCGCGATCACCGACACTCGTAGCCACTTCCTGGAAATTGTGCAGTTCACGAAGGAGAACGCCCTGCGTCACGCCCTGTATTTCAAGGTGTTCGAAGAAAAGTCATTCCAGAAAGACGATGACATCCCGCTGACCGAACCCCGGGAAGCCATGATTGCCGACGTCACCGGCGACGGTCTTGCGGACCTGATTCTGCTTGTCCACGACCGCTTGCTGGTCTATCCGCAAGACGCTGGGACGGCGACCCCGAAGAAGTAACGTTTTCACAAGCCCGAGGCGCCAGCGCCGGGTTCCCTCCCGCGTGAAATGAGCCCAGCGCTCGCGCTTCGGGCTCGTACGATTTCATGCGTGCAGCGCGGTCTGAATTCCGTCCATGATCCATTGGTCGACATCGCGGAACATCTTGGTCGTGGCGGCTTCACCCGCCTGCTGATAGATCCGCGTGCCGACTTGCAGTCCGGCGGCGTACAACATCCGGCCGGAATTCACCATGTCGATGACTTTGACGTCCGGGCAGGTGAATGTCGTTGAGAGCAACAACCGCCGACCACGCAGTCCGCGGAATCGTGCGAGGGGTGTTTCAATCTGCGGGAACTCGCCGCACAGGCAGGCCGCACCGGCGAACGCATCCGGACGTTCCAGAAAGACTTCCAGCGCCGCGGTCCCGCCGGTCCCCATGCCAGCGAGATAGACCCGCTGCGGGTTGACGGAGAAATGTTCCTGCATCCCGCGAACGACGTCTTCCACACGGCGGGCCATTTCGAGCGTTCCGCCGACGGAGGTCGACCAGCGTGCCCCGCCCTCTTCCGGCAGGTTCCCCCGCATGGCAACGGCGAGGTAATTCCGCTCGCTGATTTGCGGCAGCACGTCGAAGATTTCGTCTTCCGTCTGGCCGTTGCCGTGGAACCAGACGATGAGCGGGTAGTTGTAACCCGGCTCGTAAATATCCGGCAGGGCGATCGCATGCGGTTCGTCGATCAGGGAAATCGCCGGTCCGCAATCGGGGTCGGCGTCCATTTCGTCCCGCGTCGGGATTTGATCGTAATCGAGGACTTCCGCTTCGTCGGCCGCCGCCGTCATCCCGAGGGCTTTCCACGGGGCGGGAAACTCATTGCGATTGTGAGCACGTTCAAAATTGAAGTACCCGGTCAACCGCGACGCGTGGGGGAATTGTTCACTCATTTCCGCAGCCGTTCCTTCTATCGTTCCAGGTTGCCGGGGGCAACACGGGCGAGGGCCTGCCCGCCATGACCGCTCATTGCGGCCACACTGGCGCGGACGTTACTCAGCGGGAAAAACTGGCCCGGACATTCCGTGGCCTTGACGTCTCCGTGTCCGATCACATGCTCCGCATCAATCGCATACTCGCGAGCCAAAATGCTCACCAGCTCTTTCACAGACTTCAGTTGTCTCGGGGTCGGGGTACTCTTTTCAAAATTCCCGACGAGGACGATCCCCACTCCCCGCTGGTTGTATTCTGTCACCCCGGCATGGGCACCGGGCATTTGTTGTTTCCAGCGAAAGGTGGGTTCGATTTCCCCGTCATCCATTCCCTGCCCGTTGCCGATTACGAAGTGATAACCGATTCCGAGCCAGTGTTTGCCGTTCTTGTCTTTGTTCTTCAAATGCTGGTTGTGAATGCTTTCCACATTGCCGGCGTCGGAGGCCGTGTGATGCAGAACGATGTATTTCCAATCCCGGGGGGCGATGGTCGGCCGCCATGGGTTGGTGGCGATCGGGTCGAGCGGAATGAAGTTGCGGTCAGTATCAAACTCGGGGGCTAGCGGTATTACGGGTGCGGCTACGGGCGGCAACGCGGGTTGTCTGGAGGGAATGGACACCAGGGGCGGGATCACCGCCGGGCGCATACATCCCCAGCAGCCGAGCCCGACGAAGACCAGGCACACGCCAATTCTTGCAGCACGTCCCATCAGGAAATGCACAAGGGGCGAAGGCAGCGGTCTGCGACCGTAGCTCGGCATCCATGCAACTCGTGTCCCGGTCCATCGGGCGACCTCAGTGTCTCACTCAAGGTTGAGTGCGGCAGCGAAGTGAGGCGAAATTTACTGGCGGTTCGCACCTCTGTCAACGTGCGCTTTGTCGCAGACCCGTATGCAGCAAGGAGTTGCCGCGGGTGTGAGGTAAAGTGGCGCAGACTGTAACGGATTTGAGCCCGTTTTCACAACCTCAAAGTCCCCCTCAGTCTACGCAAACAACGCACTCAACGCCTTCGTCGCGAGTTTCGGCCATTTTTCGCCGGTTTAGTGAAGAGCCCTCAAGTTGCCCCATCATAACGCATTTCAACCGCATCTTGAGATCGCTTCGACGCATGGTCTGCGAGTGGAAAGATTGAGTCGGTGACCACTTCCGATAGCACCGCTCCTCAATCGAATTGGAGCTCGTTCATGAGGCTGAGCGGATCGATGAAGTCCTCGATCCGCTCGGGAATTTGCGGTTTCCGCAACGCTGTTGCACAGTGGTTTCGCATGTTAGGCTGTGGCTACTTCCTTGAAGGGGCAGCCATGCGATCGCGTTTTTGGGCCGAGGTCGTGGGGACCGCGATTCTCGTCTTCTGCGGCACCGGAGCCGTCGTGTTTCAGCAGATGACGGGGGGTGCCGTCACGCACGTCGGCATTGGCTTGACGTTCGGCCTGGTGGTGTTGGCGATGATCTACACCATCGGCGAAGTCTCCGGGGCCCATATCAATCCGGCGGTGACCATCGCCTTCGCGGCGGCGGGACGTTTTCCGTGGAGCGAAGTCTTTCCCTATATCGCCGCACAGGTGTTGGGGGCGGTCATCGGCAGCACCGCATTGTGGGCGGTCTTTCCCGCGAAACCACATGTGATTCAAGTCGCACCGCCGGGCCACACTTCGGGAAATTTAGTCCTCAACCCGCATAACTTCGGGGCCACACGTCCGTGGGGAAAACAGCGACCGAACGGCACGGAAGCGCGGCAGGCCTATTTTCTGGAAATCGCGCTCACCTTCGTCCTGATGTTCGTGGTGCTGTCGGTTTCCCGCGGAGGCAAAGAGAAAGGAATTACCGCAGGAATTGTGGTCGGGGCGGTGATTACATTCGAAGCCATCTTTGGGGGACCGATCAGCGGAGCATCGATGAATCCCGCCCGGTCGCTGGCCCCCGCGTTGTTCACCGGCGACTGGCATCTGCTCTGGATTTATCTCACCGCACCGGTCTTTGGAGCGCTGCTCGCGATCCCCGTCGACCGTCTGGTGCATGTCCCGTCTCCCACAGAACTCGTGGCGGAGGACGATCATGTCCGATGAACCGATCCGGGTGTTGTTCGTGTGCGTGGAGAATTCCAATCGCAGCCAGATGGCCCAAGCGTTTGCGCGAATTCACGGCGGCGATCGAGTCGGTGCCTTCAGCGCCGGTTCGCGTCCATCGGGCAAGGTGAATCCCAAAGCCGTCGCCGCGATGGCCGAATTGGGGTACGACCTGACGCAGCATACGTCCAAATCGTTGCAGGAAGTGCCGCAGGCGGGTTATGCCGCGACGGTCACGATGGGCTGCGGCGATGCGTGCCCCTTCATCGCCGCAGAACGCCGGGTGGACTGGCAAATCCCCGATCCGCGGGAAATGGGACCGGAAGAATTCCGCGGCGTGCGCGATTTCGTCAGTCAGAAAGTTCGTGAATTGCTGAACGAGCTGGGGGTGGAAGTCGGTGAGCGATAATTTCCGCTAAGCGACAAGCGATTGTCGAGCGCGTTTCGGAAACGACGAGAGCCGGGCGATTGTCGCCCGGCTCTCGGTTCATGTGAATGTTTTGGCAATTACGCGTCTTCGTATTCCGAGATGCGATTCTTTGGCGCGAAGGGCATGACGGCATCCGCGGTGTGGTCGAGGACGTACCGCATCACGTAGGCGTCTTCCGCCGTGTCTTCGTAATGGCCGCGGAGAACGTTCGTGGCTGCGAATTCGTGCGACTTGAAGAACAATTGGGCGGGGAGATTGCCTTCCCGCACTTCCAGCCGAATTTCCGTCCGGCGTTGCTGAGCGAGCTTATGGACGAGCTTATCGACCATCTGGCCGCCGATGCCCATCCGCCGGGCCCACGGCGCGACGGCAAAGTTCAAGACGTGCAACTGCGATTTGAGCAGTTCATAGATCATGAACCCGACGATGCGTTCCTGGTGCTCGGCAACCATCCCGATGCAGTTCCGCTGGCGGAGACAGCACAGGAAATCTTCTTCGGTCCAGGCGAACTCGAAGCTCTGTTGTTCAATGTCCAGCACTTCGGGCATATCGCGCCGGATCATCCAGCGAATCTGCACCGCACATTGTTGCTGGCGTTGGGTAGGGCCGTATGACATGAGGAAGGCCTCCTTGCCGACCCGAATGCTCAGGTCCGATGGTCATCAGTGTCAAGCCGCGAGAGTCACCAGACGAACGGATGACCCAGAATGTGTTTCCTGCCGTCTTCAATGCCGTCAAAAAACACTCGCGATCGGTTCATGAACGGAACAACGTAGGAACATAGCGACCTGTGAATTTTTCCTCAATGCCAGTTTGTGGGGATGATTGTGGGAAAATTTGCAGCAGACAATGCCAGGTCGAAATCGCATCCCGTTCTCGACGAAACGGCCGCATTCTCCCGTTGCTCTCCAATGGGGTTGTCGTCTAGAGTTTCCGGCGATGAATGGCGAGGCGAGGGGGCTTCGTTGTGGTAAACGCCTTTGTGAAGTGATGCCCGGCCATGGATCGGCCTCCGACAACGACCTTGTGGCGTGACCAGCTCCTGATCATCTTTGCCGCGGGATTGGTGTTCTTCACTAACCTCGGTGCGGCGGCCCTCTTCGATGAAGACGAGCCGAAAAATGCCGTCTGCGGGCGTGAAATGTTTCTCCGCGGGGATTGGATCGTCCCCACCTTCAATCACGAATTGCGTACCGACAAACCCATTCTCGTCTATTGGGTGATGCTCACGTCTTATACCGCCTTTGGTATCAGTGAGTTCGCGGCGCGATTTGGTTCGTCCCTACTGGCGGTGGGGACATCGCTGTGGGTCTATCACCTCGGCCGCAAACTCTTCCAGGCGGAAGTCGGCTTGTGGAGCGCGATCGTTCTTTGCACGTGCCTGATGTTCTCCGCGGTGGGAAGGTCCGTCACACCGGATTCGACACTGATTTTCTGCACGACGGCGGCGTTTCTTGCCTATGTGTGGGCCACCGCGGTGCGACACGGCGGACGGTTCGGAAATGTGGATGGGACCGAGTTGTCACGGCGATCATGGCAGGAATTCGTCCCCGCAACCTGGCTGCATGCCGTACCGATGTATGTCGCGATGGGATTCGCCGTGCTGGCCAAAGGCCCCATCGGCGTGCTGCTGCCCTGCACCATCATTGGGCTGTTTTTGCTGATTCGGCAGCAACTCGATCAACGGCTGGTTCAGCCCGAGCCGGTTCCCCGCGTCTGGTGGCAACGGTGGTGCATCACGACGCTGCAAACGCTGAATCCAATGCGCATCCTGCGGGGTTCCCTGGCGATGCGCGTCCCCCTGGGAGCGCTGATTGTCGCCGCAATTGCACTGCCGTGGTATGTCACCGTTGGCATTCAAACGGAAGGCGAATGGCTCGCGGGCTTTCTCGGGGGACACAACGTCGGACGTTTTTTGAAGCCGATGGAAAACCATCGCGGCCCTTTCGTTTATTACGTCCCGGTGGTGTTGATGGGCACGCTCCCCTGGTCCGTCTTCCTGCCATTGGCCGTCTGGCGGTCCGCGCAGCGATTGCGAATGAAAGGGACCGGCCATGCGAGCGATTTGTTCCTCGTGGTGTGGGCCGCGGCGTGGATTGGTTTCTTCTCGATGGCGAAGACAAAGCTGCCGAACTACGTCCTGCCGGCCTATCCGGCGCTCGCCTTGCTGGTGGGCAGCTATTTGACGCAATGGCGGCGGGAAGCCGCCACGTTTGGCGGAATCAGCTTCCGCCACGCCTGTCGCATTCAAGCGGCGGTGGGAGCCTTAATTCTCGTGGGCTTTCCCTTCGCTGCCACCTATTTCCTGCCGGACGAATGGTGGCTGGGATTCATTGGGCTCTTCCCGCTCGTCGGCGCTGGCGTGGCGTATGGCTATGTGTGCCAACACCAGCGGTTACGGGCCGTTCGCACGCTGGCCATCTCTGCGGTAGCGCTCGCGGTCACCGTGGTCGGCATCTGCCCCGCGTGGGTGGCACGACATCAAGACGGCTTAACCTTCGGCCGCTACATTCAAGCGCTCCCCAATAGTGCCGAGGCCACCCTGGCGACGTATGAATACTTCGCGCCCAATCTCGTGTTCTACGCCGAGCGGCATGTTCACCGCCTGAAAAAAACGCAGATTGCGGAGTTCTTCGAGACCCATCCCGAGGGCTTGTTGCTCACGCGCGATGACCGGCTGGATCAACTCGAAGACGCGCTGCCGCACGATGTCACGGTCCTGACCAAGCAGCGCCGTTTCCTCCGCCAGCATAATCTCGTGCTGTTAGGTCGCAGTGATCAAATCGTGCAACCGGTCTCACACACGACGGTGAAATAATTTCGCCAAGTCAGTGACGCACGCTTCTCTTTCCGGCAAAATCTGCCGTTTTGGGATTGCCCCAATTTCGCAGAACCGTAAGATGCCCCGCGATCCTCCCGCCAAGGATGGTGCGAGGGTGTGTCTTCCTGATGAACTGCCACGGATCTGGCATGACCAATCACACAGCGCCTTGTGCCTTCGGTGTCGATCCCACGCGGAAAGAACGCTACAGCCTGCGGCAGGCGCGTTATTACGCCATCGCCCAGGACATGTCGCGAATTGCGGCAGAAGCCACTCAGCGCGGCGAAACGATTCAACTGCTCGATGTCGGCGTGTGGAACGGCGTCTCGATGCGGTACATCGAAGAACATAATCATCTCGGCACCATCGAGTTTCACGGCGTCGATCTCAAACTCCGGGACAATCTTTACAAGCGTGATGCCTGGTCTTCTCTGCGGGAAGGCGATCTGCTGAGCGGACTCCCGTTTCTCCCGTCGAATCATTTCGACGTGGTGATCTGCGAACAAGTGCTGGAGCACCTGCCGACCATCGACGTCGCGCTGGAAACGTTGTCACGCGTGCTGAAACCCGGCGGAACGCTGATTCTCGGCGTGCCGATTTTCACGCCCCCGGCACAAGTGATCCGCAAGCATGTTGTTCCGGTTTGGGATCGACTGATCGGAACCAAAAAGACGCGCGGACACCTGCAGGCCTTCACGCGCGGCAGTTTCCTGCGGGCGATGAACCAATATTGCGACGTCACCGTGCAGCAAACCCGCGGCTTCCGCACGATTTCCGGCGGCCCGTTGCGACCGCTCGAAAACTATCGCTGGTGGTGGCAACTCAACTGCGGGATCGGTCGCGTTGCCCCGGCGCTCTGCACCGAAATTCAGGTGGTCGCCACGAAGAATCCGCAACCCAGCGAGCGGACCTCGGTGCGACTGAATCCCACCGACGCCGCGGCGGTACCCGGTCATATTCGCTCGACGAATACAGCGATTCGCAGCCGCGCCACCGAGGCGCTGGCCACAACCTGATTGGCCGTTCCAGCGGACCCCTGCGAAATCGACAGGGAAAACCGGGTGGGGGACAGCCGGACTAACGTGATACAATCACGTCGGTCCCATCCATCGGAGTCCCGCTCATGACGCGTCTTTCGTGCGGTTGCAGTTTGATTGTGGCACTCCTGCTGAGTCTGCCGACCCCCGGTTCCGCCCAATCGCGGGATTCCTTTCGCGATGCCCGCAACAAGATGGTCAGCGAATACATCGAGCGTGAAGGGGTGAAAAACCCGCGCGTGTTGATGTCCATGCGGACGGTTCCCCGCCACGAGTTCATGCCGCTGAGCGTGCGGAATCTGGCCTATCACGATGCCGCTTTGGCCATCGGTTATAAACAAACCATTTCGCCGCCATTTGTGGTGGCGTACATGACGGAATCGATTGACCCGCAACCGGATGACGTGGTGCTGGAGATCGGCACCGGCAGCGGTTATCAGGCCGCGATTCTTTCGGCGCTGGTGAAAGAAGTTTATTCCATCGAGATCGTGGAACCGTTGGGCAAACAGGCCGCGGAACGGTTGAAACGGCTGAATTATGACAACGTGCATACCAAGGTGGGCGACGGTTATCTCGGCTGGCCCGAGCATGCCCCGTTCGACAAGATCATCGTGACGTGTTCGCCGGAAAACGTTCCGCAACCGCTCGTCGATCAACTGAAAGACGGCGGCAAAATGATCGTGCCCCTCGGCGAGCGCTATCGCCAGGTGTTCCATCTCTTTGAAAAGCAGGACGGCAAGTTGAAAGCGACCAAGCTGATCAACACGCTCTTCGTGCCGATGACGGGAGAATCCGAAGAGAAACGCCAGATCCGGCCCGATCCGCTCCATCCGAAAATCGCCAACGGCGGCTTCGAAATTGACGACAACAAGGACGGTTATCCCGACCATTGGCACTATCAGCGCATGATGTCGATCGCCCCGGACGCCGGCCCCGATGGTTCTCCCTGCGCCCTCTATGAAAGCAGCGAAGCCGAGCGTCCGGCTCAATCGCTGCAAGGCATGGCAGTGGACGGCTCGAAAATCGGCAGCGTCCAGATCAGCCTGCAATACAAACTTGAAAACGCCCGCAACGGTGCCGAGAGTTACGAGAAGCCCGCGTTCGTGATCCACTTCTACGACGATCAACGCAAGGTGATCGCCGAGCCGATCATGGGCCCGTGGAGCGATACCAAAGGGTGGGAGCGGGCGACAAAAACCTTTGCCGTGCCGCAAAAAGCGCGAGAAATGATCCTGCGCGTCGGCCTCAACGGTGCCACCGGCAAGATGTGGGTGGACGACGTCACCCTGACGGCGAGCCCGCGCTAAATTGGCCCTGTCCTTTTCAGTTCGATAGGCGGCGTTCATTTATCTCGCGCTGGTCGGAAATGCTACTGCCTCTTGGCCTGCGATGAACGCGCGGCGATACACTCCTGATTGTTGTGAATCCGGTCACGCGTCGTTACGCAAGTCCCCGCGCTCGGTCGCTCGTGTCAGAAGCACGCAAAAGCACCGCAATCCGCATGGTTTTGTCGGGAAGCAGGCTGATGGTTGTCACTACGCGGGGACATCCAACCCAGAATGACGTCGATTGGTGTGTCCGAATTGCTTCCCCTTTATCCCGTGAATTCGAGTTTATGTTCGCTTCCGCGCCTTCCTCGCAAGCCATCGAAGTCCGAAGATTGACCTTCCGGCCGCTTGTTGCGTGCTGCCAGAAGTCGCTGTGACGGCGTCCGCATCCGAAACTTGCCACGCGAAACGCTGATGTCGCATATCCTCGTGATCGAAGATGCTCCGCGATTGTTGCGGAATATTGTCCGCACGTTGGAAGAGTCGGGATACACGACGGCATCCGCCCCAACTTTGGCCGAAGCGACTCGTTTGTTGTCCCCGAGTGTGGCTCTCATTGTGCTGGACCTGATGCTGCCGGATGGTCATGGTCTCGATTGGCTCGCTCAGATTCGAGCCTCCAACAACCGAACACCAGTGCTGATCCTCACCGCTCGGGATGCCATTTCCGATCGCGTGGCTGGCCTCGACACGGGAGCCGACGACTATCTGGTGAAGCCGTTTTCGCTCGACGAGCTGCTGGCCCGCCTGCGCGCGTTATTACGGCGGGATCTGCATTCGGAGTCGACGCTGTTATCGCTGGGTTCGTTGAGCATTGACCTGTTGAACCGCGTTGCGACGCGCGAAGGGATTGCGCTGGAGCTTCAGAATCGCCAGATAGAACTGCTCATCTTTCTGATGCGTCACGCCAACGAGATTGTCAGCCGTGAGATGATTGCCCGTGACGTCTGGAAGGAGCCCACCGCGACCTGGACTAACGTCATCGAAGTGCATATGACTCAGTTGCGAAAACAACTCGATCGGCCCGGTTGTCCGGCGATCTTGCACACGGTTCGCGGGCGTGGGTATGTGCTGGGAGATGCGCCATGAAGCACCTGTCGATTCGCTGGCGACTAACGCTGTGGTACGCGGCAGCTTTGGCGGTCATTCTGATTGGCTTTTGCTTAAGTCTGCTGCTGTTGACCCGCCAGCAACTTCTGGCACGGACCGACTCCGCCTTGCGGGAAGAGTTGCAGGAACTGGCCCTCGAAGTTCAATTGGCCAAGACCGCGGAAGAATTCCAGGAGCATCTTCAAGCGAGATTCTTTCACCACGACATCTACGATTTTCTGGTTTCCGACGACCGTGCAACCGTGCTGTTTGCGAGTTCGGGGCTGACGAGTGACCAAGCGATTTCGCTCGTTCCCGCTGAGTTGAACGAAACCTGGCAGTTTGGCACACGAAATTTGGTCAACGATCACGATTATCGAATGGCCCACACCGCGGTCGATGGTCCGCGCGGTCGCGTTGCGGTGCAAGCCATGACCCCGCTGAAGCCGCTGCACGAGGAGATGCAGGCATTGCAATTGCTGATGCTCACCTTGTTGCCATTGTCCATTTCCGTCGCCTTGGGCGTGGGGTATTTCCTGGCTGCCCGCGCCCTCGCTCCCGTCGAACAAATTGTTCGCGTCGCGGCGACGATTACGATCTCGGATTTGGACCGCCGGATTGCAGTGATCAATCCCCACGACGAACTGGGGCATCTCGCAACGACCTTGAACTCGTTGATCGCCCGACTGGAACGGGCCGTCGATGAGATTCAGCGATTCACGGCCGATGCTTCACACGAATTGCGAACTCCCCTGGCCATCCTGCGTTCGGAAGCCGAGTCGGCTCTTCGGAAACCACGAACAACAGAAGAATACGAGCGAACGCTCATGGTAGTGGTGGAGGAAGCGACCCGTCTGGGATGCCTGGCGGATCAATTATTGAGCCTGAGTCGCCATGACGCCGGCATTACCGAGTGCCGTCGGGAATCGGTCTGGGTCGACGCTCTGTTGCTGGACGTGGTGGAAAAACTACGACCATTGGCAGAGGTTCGTGGCGTGGTCGTGATGGCGAGCGACCTCGAATCGTGTGAGGTCGTCGGCGATGACATCCGTCTGAGTCAGGCGTTCTTCAATGTCGTGGACAACGCGATCAAGTACACATCCGCGGGCGGGGTCATCGACATCACATGTCGCATTGAGGAGCGGTTCGCCGAGATCGTTGTGCGTGATACGGGCGTCGGCATCCCATCCGAACATCTGGAACGGGTTTTCGACCGTTTCTATCGCGTGGATTCGTCCCGGCATTCTCAGACCGGCGGAGCGGGTCTGGGTCTGGCAATTACACGGACGGCCGTGTCGGCCCACAATGGCGAAATCTGTATCCACAGCGAAGAAGGCTTGGGAACAACGGTCACGATTCGCCTGCCCGTGGCCTTCAGGCAGACGGGTGGCATGATCCGACCGGCAAACCGCTCTGACCTGGAGAGCATTACTTCGCACGTCTCTTCTCTCTCGTGAAAGCATCCGTCCTTGGAATCTCCCCCTATGTCGACAACGCCACCGAAAACCGGATGGATGTACGCCAGAGTCTTCTGCGTCGTTCTGGTTCTGGTGATCTTCGCCAATCAGCAGCAGTGGTTCCCGATCGCCGCATCGAAACCGGCGGACACCAAAGCCGCCGAGAAACCGGCCAAGACATCCCATCCCGTGGCCGAGGCCCAACTCAATACGATCGAGTTGACGGAAGACGCTGTGCGTCGTCTGGGCCTGGTGTCCGCGACGGTGGAGGAACGGACGATGCTCCGTACGCGGCCGTATGGGGCGGATATCGTGCTGCCGACGGGGGCCACGGTGATGGTTTCCGCACCACTCGCGGGGACTTTGAAGCCCGCCGATGTGCAGGCACTTTTTCAGGTTGGACAACGCGTCCAGGAAGGTGCGCCGCTCTTGAAATTAATGCCGCTTCTCTCGCCGGAGCGTGCCGTCCTCACACCGGCTGAACGAATTCGTTTTGCGGAAGCCAAGAACACTCTGGCGCAGTCGCGCATCGATGCCGACGGACTCTTCCAACAGGCCACCGTTCAAGTCGAAGCCACTCAAATCGCGCTCGAACGTGCCGAGCGACTGTTGCAGGAAAAGGCCGGAACGGTCCGCGCGGTGGACGAGGCCAAAGCCCAACTCCAGCTCGCTGAGAAAGCTCTCGCGGCGGCGAGAACACGGAAGAAGCAAATCGACAGCGTTCAATTCGACGAGGAAGCCGGGACGCTGGAAGCCATCGCGATTCCCTCGCCGTTGACGGGAATTCTTCGCGCCACGCCCGTCCGACCGGGGGAAATCGTGGCCGCGGGAGCTCCCCTGTTTGAAGTGATGAACGACGATGTGCTCTGGGTCAAAGTCCCCATCTATGTCGGTGATCTCGATGAGATCGATCTTTCACAACCTGCACGATTGACGTTGTTGAGTGGGCGGTATGCCGAGGGCGACATCCTCGTGAAGCCCGCGGCCTTACCGCCAACGGCGATCCCGCTCGCATCCGCGGTCGATGTCTACTACGAGTTGCCTAATCCCGATCGGAAGTATCAGCCGGGGCAAAGGGTTTCCGCTCATCTGGCACTGCGAGGCGAGGCGAAACAATTAGCGCTCCCCTGGTCGGCGGTCATTCATGACATCTACGGCGGTCAGTGGGTCTACGAGCAGACGGCCGAACGCCAATTCGTTCGCCGCCGCGTAGACATCGGTTGGATCGACGGCGAATGGGCCGCGGTGACGCGCGGGGCGCGAGCGGGAATGAAGGTCATCACGGCGGGAGCGGCGGAGATCGCGGGGACCGAGTTCGGTTTCGCGAAGTGATTGTTCGATGACTCGCCGCAATGCAGCAGAAAATGACGGAGATGGTGTATGAGTTGGCTGGTGGAAATGGCGCTGAGAATGCGAGTCGCAGTGCTGGCACTGGCGGTCTTGCTGATCGTCGTCGGCATTCAGCTCATTCCCCAGCTTCCCTTGGACGTGTTCCCCGAGTTCTCCCCGCCGTACGTGGAAATCCAGACGGAAGCACCGGGATTGTCCGCAGAGGAGGTCGAAAACCTCGTCAGTTTTCCCTTGGAGAATGCCCTCATCGGCACGCCGGGCCTGGTGACCATCCGCTCCAAGTCCGTGATCGGTTTGTCATCCATCCGGTTGCTGCTGCAAGAAGGAGCCGATCTGTACCGCGCCCGGCAACTCGTGCAGGAACGCCTGGCGGTGGAGACGCCGCGCTTGCCGTCGGTGGCGCGGCCGCCGGTGATCCTGCAACCACTGTCGTCCCTCAGCCGGATGATGAAGATCGGGGTGTGGTCAGACAAATTATCGCAGCGCGATCTGACGGAACTGGCCGTCTGGACGATTCGGCCCCGCATCATGGCGATCCCCGGTGTCGCGAACGTCGCTATCTGGGGGCAGCGTGACAAGCAATTGCAGGTGCTCATCGACCCGGAGCGGCTGCGCGCCCATGAGGTGACGCTGGATACCGTTCTGAAATCGGCCGCGGATGCCGTCGTGCTCGATGCCGGCGGTTTTCTGGACACCCCGAACCAGCGGATGGCGGTCCGACAATTGTCCCCCGTGCGCGGTCCCGAAGAATTGTCGCAGACGGTGGTGGCTTATCGCGAAGGGGCGGTCTTGCGACTGGGCGATGTGGCCAAGGTGCAAATCGGCTCCCCGCCGGCGATTGGCGACGCCATCATCAACGACGTTCCAGGACTCTTGCTCATCGTCGAAAAGCAACCCGCCGCCAACATGCTGGAAGTCACGCGCAAAGTCGAAGCGGCGCTGGAAGTCCTGAAGCCGGGACTAAAGGACGTGGAAATGGATGCGACGATTTTTCGTCCGGCAACCTTTATCGAGCGATCGATCGATAATCTGACGCACGCGCTGGTGACCGGTTGTGTGCTGGTGGTGATTGTGTTGATCGTCTTTCTTTACGACTGGCGCACCGCGGTCATCAGTCTCACGGCGATCCCCCTCTCGCTGATGGCGACAATCCTCGTTCTCTATTGGTGGGGCTTGACGATCAACACGATGATCATCGCGGGGTTGGTTGTGGCCCTCGGTGAAGTGGTGGACGACGCCATTATCGACGTCGAAAACATCGTCCGCCGGCTGCGATTGAATCGGGCGATGGAACACCCGCGGTCTGCGTTCCGAGTCGTTTTGGATGCGTCACTGGAGGTGCGCAGCGCCGTCGTGTATGCGACGGTCATTATCGTACTGGTCTTTTTGCCGGTCTTCTTTCTGGAAGGCTTGCCGGGAGCGTTCTTTCGTCCGTTAGCCATCGGCTATGTGCTGGCCATTGTCGCCTCGCTGCTGGTGGCCTTGGTTGTGACCCCTGCGTTGTCACTCTTGCTGCTTCCCAGCGACAACCGGGCGGCTCACGAGCCGCCGCTGAGCCGGTGGTTGCGGTTGCCCTATCGGAGCATGTTGCCGTGGTTCACCCTCCGACCGAAATCGACAATGGCGTTTCTGGTGGTGGCGTTTGCCGCCACGGCGTGGCTCTTCAATGGGTTGGGGCAAGGCTTTCTCCCGAACTTCCAGGAGACCGACTTTCTGATGCACTTCGTCGAAAAGCCCAGCACGTCGATCGCGGCGATGGACCGCGTCACGATTCTGGCCAGCCGTGAACTGCGAGCCATTCCCGGCGTCCGTAATTTCGGCAGTCATATCGGCCGCGCGGAAGGGGGCGATGAAGTCTACGGCCCCAATTTTACGGAACTCTGGATCAGCATCGACACCGACGTTGATTATCAGCAGACCATCGACAAGATCCAGACCGCTGTCGATGGTTATCCGGGTTTGAAACGCGACTTGCTGACCTATCTGCGCGAACGGGTCAAGGAAGTTTTGACAGGGACCAGTTCGAGTATCGTCGTGCGCATCTACGGTCCTGATCTGGCGGTTTTACGCGCCAAGGCGAAAGAAGCGGAAGCCGCCATGAGCCAAGTCGCGGGGATCACCAATCTCAAGGTCGAGTCGCAGGAATTGGTCCCGCAGGTGGAAGTCCGTTTGCGCGCTGCCGCTGCGGAGCGAATGGGACTGAACCCCGGTCAGGTTCGTCGTGCGGTCACAACGCTGCTGAGAGGAACCAAAGTCGGCGAGGTGTATGAGAATCAGAAAAAATTCGATGTCGTCGTGTGGGGGCAGGAAAGTTCGCGGACCGATCTCGCGGCATTGCATGAATTGCGGATCGATCTGCCCACCGGTGGACAAGTCCCCCTCAAGGATGTCGCCGAAATCGGCATCATCCCCGCGCCGAATGAAGTGAAACGCGATGGCGGGTCGCGCCGCATCGATGTGACTTGTGATGCCAAAGGACGCGACCTGGGCTCCGTCGCCCGCGACATTGAAGCCGCAGTTCGCGCGGTACCGTTTGACCGGGGCTACCACCCCGAATTCCTGGGTGAATATGCCGCCCGCCAAGCCTCGCAGCAGCGTCTGCTGGCCTTGGGGGCGCTGTCGCTCGTCGGCATCCTGTTGATTCTCTACATCGACTTTCAGTCGGTCCAACTCACGCTGATGGTGGCCTTGACGATCCCCTTCGCACTCATCGGCGGAGTGGTCGCCGCCTGGATGGCGGGTGGTGTGCTTTCACTGGGCTCGCTGATTGGTTTCGTCACCGTGTTGGGAATCGCGGCCCGGAACGGCATCATGCTGGTCAGCCATTATCGCCATCTCCAGGAATCCGAAGGGGAGCCGTTCGGACTGAATCTGGTTCTACGCGGGGCCGAGGAACGATTGATTCCGATCCTGATGACGGTCCTGACAACCGCGTTGGCCCTGTTACCCCTGGCGATCTCCGGAAACAAGCCTGGTCACGAGATTGAGTATCCGCTAGCGGTGGTCATCGTCGGCGGATTGGTCACCTCCACGTTCCTGAATCTCTTCCTGCTGCCGCCGCTCTACTTGCTCTGGGGCCGGTACGCCGTGGTGCCCGTGGATCGTTAACCGCCCGTCACTGCTGCGAAACACTGCACGCACAACCGATACGATCGCTAAAGTCGACGCCATCGAAATGGTCCGCGCGTCACCATCCCACTCGCAACATTAACTCCGATTCACCGGCACAACTTGCACTCGGGGAATGATCGGTCTGACTCCGAAAGAAGGGAAACGCGATGAAATCGCGCTCTTGAGCACAATCCGCCCCACGGCGGAGAACGGCTCTGCGGATTCGATCCGGGTGTGAGATGCGTCTGATGGCGAAACGATACTGCTTCATCTGCCTGGCCGTGCTGTGTGTGGGCTGCCGTACCACGGCGATCTCGACGGCCGAACGTGCAACTCCATCCTCACTGGCAAAAACGCCACCAACCCAAACTCATGTGGGTGGCGATGAGTTAGAAGCCCTCAGTGAGCCCGAAGCCAAAATCAATCTGACGGCGGCAGAGAGCGTCGATCCCGCAAATGAGCCGGCCCCCATCGCTCCGCTCGTGGCATCGCTCACCCTCCCACAAAGCATTTCACTGGGATTGGCGCAGAATCCCGATCTGATTGCCCTGAGGCAGGCCGATCAAGTCAGCTCCGCTGCTTTGGGCGTCGCGCAAACATACCCGTTCAATCCCTTCGTTCAGGTTCAAGCGACCCCATTCCAGGATCAACGACAAGCGGGTCCGGGAACGACCTATCACTACGTCCTGTTGATGCAGACGATTCAGCTTGCTCATCAACAACAGTTTCGGGAAGAGGGGGCCGCTTCGACCCTCAACAGCACCCGCTGGAACATCCATCAGGCGGAATTGCAGAACGTCGCCCAGACGGAACGGCTGTATTTCACGACCCTTTATTTACGTGGCATTCTCGAACTCGCGAATGCCAGCGATCAGAACAATCAGCAACTGTTACACATCCTGGAGAAGCAGTTGAATGCCGGACAGGCGACCGCCGCGGATGTCGCGATTGTGCGGGTCGATGCCCGCTCAACGAAGCAACAAGTCCGACTGGCAAAAGCGAACTATGAGACGGCACTTCGTGATCTCAAACGCCAGCTCGGCGTTTCACCAGACGACCCCATCCAGATTGAAGGTGATCTGCGTTCGTTGACATGGACCCATCCTTCCCTGGGATTCGCGGATTCCGGCATCGACTCCAACGCCGACCAGCGAAACTTCGCGATCGCAAGCCGAGTCACCACACGTCCCGATGTGCTGGCGGCCCGTTCCGACATCGACGCGGCACGAGCCGGGATGGACCTCGCAACGGCTTCCAAGACTCCCGACCTCCAAATCGGACCGTACTACCAACGGACGGCGGATGGGACTTCGTTCCTGGGCTTTCGCGCACAGATGGATCTTCCGGTCATCAATTCCGGACGGCCTTTAGAACAACAGCGAATCGCCGAATTCAACCAGCGCGTGATGGCCTGGCAGCAATTGCAACGACGCGCGGAACTCGAAGCGCAAGGGGCGTGGGAACGGTACGAAATGGCACGAACAGCCTTGGCAGAAGATGCGACGGACGGCATCACCGACTTGCCGAAGGAACTCGAAAGTCTGGAACAACAATTCCTGGCGGGCGAAGTGGAGGTTGTCCGCGTCGTTCAAGCGCGCGCGAGCCTCATCCAGAATCAGCGCGTGCGTTTGGACCTGCTCAATGAAGTGGCCCAAGCCGCAGCCAATCTGACGGCGTTCGCCACGATTCCCATCGAAGAACTGGTTGTCGGGAAATAATCGCGTGTCGCCAAACAATCTTGCTCTAAGTACATCTCCCCGCCAATGGGGGCACAGTTTATGATTGGGGGGATCGGAGAGCACCGAATCCGTCTTCACTCTTGGAACAAGGATGTTCGATGTCGAATCGTACGGCCGTCCTGGTGACACAGGAACAGCGGGATGAATTGGAAGCCTGGTTGCGGCGGCAGACGAGTTTGCAGCCGCGGACGCGGAAGTCGCCAACGCTGGCGGCCAAGCCCGGGTTGCCGGTCCGCGTCGAGCACGAATACGAACGCAAGGGAGCGCTCAATCTGTTCGCGGCCTTCGACACCCGCACCGGTCAGGTCTACGCGCACACCGCCGAACGGAAGCGTCAGAAAGAGTTCCTCGAGTTCCTGGAGCAATTGGACCGGGAGATTCCCGGCGGCATCACGAAGATCCATCTGGTGATGGACAACTTGCGGATGCACACCGGCAAGCAGGTGCAGGCGTGGCTGGAGAAACATCCGCGGTTCCAGTTTCACCACCCGCCGGTGCATTGCTCGTGGATGAATCAGGTGGAGCAGTGGTTCAGCATTCTGCAGCGCAAGCGGCTGGCCATCGCCGACTTCGCCGACAAGGCGGAATTGGCCGAGCGGCTGCACGCGTTTGTCCGAGAATGGAACGAACAGGCTCACCCGTTTCAGTGGACCAAAAAATCCATCGCGAAAATCCTGGTCAAATGCGAATCCCCCGCCACACTCGCCGCGTGAGATTGTGCCCCCATTGGCGGGGAGATGTACTGAGAGGCTATCCGAGAAGTTTGGCGGTGCTTATGCCGCTGCGGCTGCGGGAGTTGTGTGTTGCTGGCGTCGGTAGTTGAACGTGACAGGAGGCTCAACGGGTTCGAGGCGTTTGAGCATCAGATGA
>JAKFUG010000033.1 GCA_021732785.1 Planctomycetaceae bacterium | reverse complement strand
CCGACCTGTCGGCCCCAGCGCCAGTGCGCAACCCATCGCCATCACCACCCACCCTGGCTCACAACGCGAACGAGTTGGCTGTTACGACGATCCCCGCCGATAACGGCGGCCAACCAGACAGCCATCGTTGAGTATACCAGCGACTTTCATTCCCCACGACCGGGCGCCGACGTCAAAAGTCGAACGGCATGATGAGCCCTGGACCGTTCCCCATTTTGCACTGCCGCAAGACTTCCTGTTTCAAGCAAAAATCCGAATCGCCCGAGGCCCGGAAGGGACGGATTGAACTCCGCAAAAGCTTTGGAACAATGAATTACAAATTCGACCGGTTTCTCCCGTGGGCCAGTTGAACTTTTTCAAGACGCTCGGCGGACTGCGCAAGTCCTGTACTGTAAACAAAAAAAGAGCGGTTGATCAAATCTGATCAACCGCACTTCAACAAGAGTGGAGCGGAAGGGAGTTGAACCCTCGACCTCTGCATTGCGAACGCAGCGCTCTCCCAACTGAGCTACCGCCCCGATGTGGGGATTCGTCGGACTTCACCGAGGAGTGAAGCGTCCGGACTCGTTCAAAAAGCGAATCGCGGTCAGGAGAAAAGTTTCATCCCGTCGCGAATTACTTCCTTCTGAGTCTCAGATGACGGATGTCAGTATAAAGTTTGCGGCTCATTCCGGAAAGTCATTTTCGTTTCATTGCGGGGGAATTCGTCACGCCGCGAAGGTTTGCGCGCCTGATGTCGCTCGTCAGCGCGGGGAAAAATGACGCCAGAAGCCGGTGAGAGAGCCGGGGGTAATCATTGCCGCGTCAAATACTTAGATTCTGAGCAAGGATCAGTCGACAAGACTGCCTCGCTTCGCCACGATAATAGAGAGCGGTTCGTCGGTCGCAAATTTTGCGGACGGCGGCTGTCCTGTCTGTCGGCTTTCGTCAAAACTAACCTCGTTCGAATGAAGCTCGGCTGCCCTGTGTGGTGGTTCCGGCGGCTTTCCCGAAGGATGCTGATCGTATGGCAGAAGATTATCTGCAGAAGCTGATCCGTGACGGCGTCATCAGCGAAGATCAATTGGAAGAAGCCCGCGACATGGCGGCCAGCCTTGGCGTAAGCATCGAAGATGCCCTCGCCCGGTTGGAGTATGTGTCGACGTCCGACCTTTCGGCGATGCAGGCGTCCCAGTATGGGTACGAGTTCGTGAATCTCGAAACGATTGAGATTCCACGGACGGTGATCGAACTCGTGCCGGAGTCGGTCGCCCGCGAAAATTACGTCATTCCGCTGGAAGTCGAAGACGACGTGATCAAAGTGGCGGTCAGTAACGCTATGGATTACGAAGTCCTTGATAAACTGCGGTTCGTGCTCAACCGGGAAGTGAAGGTCGCGGTGTCCTCGAAAGAGGCGATTCAGGCGGCTATCAACCGGCATTACGGTGATTCGCAGACCGAGTCGGTCGACTCGATGCTCCAGGAATTCACCGAAACGGCGATCGATTTTACGGTCACCGATTCGGCGGGTGGGGGGAAACTGGAAGACGGCGACGACGCCGCGCCGATCGTGAAACTGGTGAACCTGATTCTGAACGAAGCGGTGACGATGCGCGCGAGCGACATCCACATCGAGCCGTTCGAGGACAAAATTCGCGTCCGCTACCGAATCGACGGCGTGCTGGTAGAACGGGATAGTCCACCGAAACGTTTGCTCAGTGCTCTGATCTCTCGTATCAAGATCATGGGGCGGATGGATATTACGGAAAAACGCCGACCGCAAGACGGTCGCGTCAAGACCCGCATCACCGGCCGCGATTTTGACTTGCGGGTCAGTATTCTCCCCACCAACCACGGCCAGGCGGTCGTGATGCGAATCCTCGACCGCGACAATATCAAGGTCGGGATTCGCAACCTCGGCTTCGGGGAGGAAAACTACCGTAAGTTCCAAACGCTCATTCGCCGTCCGAACGGCATTTTTCTGGTGACGGGGCCAACCGGTTCCGGCAAGACGACGACCCTGTACTCCGCGCTGGGCGAAATCAATCGACCTGATCGGAAGATCATCACCGCGGAAGATCCGGTCGAATACTACCTGCCCGGCATCAATCAGGTGGAAGTGAAAGCGGACATCGGACTCAACTTTCAACGCATCATCCGGGCGATGCTTCGGCAGGCCCCGAATGTGATCCTTGTCGGAGAGATTCGCGACGCCGAGACCGCTGAGATGGCAATCCAAGCTTCTTTGACGGGACACTTGGTTTTCAGTACGCTTCACACGAACGATGCGCCCAGTTCTGTGACACGTTTGATCGACATGGGGGTCGAGCCGTTCCTCGTGGCTTCGTCCGTCATGGCGATTATGGCCCAGCGGCTGGTCCGTGTGGTCTGTCCAAAATGCAAGCAAGACTATACGCCCGAACAAAGCGAAATCGATCAGTTCGGGATCACGCCAGACCAGTTGGCAACCGGGAAATTCATCCGCGGGAAGGGCTGCAATAACTGTCAGCACACTGGCTATCGCGGTCGTTGTGCCGTGTTTGAACTGATGGTCATGAACTCCACGCTGCGGGAAATGACATTCAAAAGTGAACCCGCACAGAACCTGCGGCGGCAAGCCCGGCTGTTCGGGATGAAAACGTTGGTGGAAGATGCCTTGGATAAAGCGGTCGCCGGCCGGACAACGACGATGGAAGTTTCCAAGTTGGACAAGGGGACGTAGGTCCCTACTCAAGGTCAGGAATTGCTCTTGACGCCTGTTGCAATTTGCAACAGACGCCCGAGACGTTTTAGTGGTCTGGTGGGCCTGCTTGTGCAGGACGGCTTCGCGAACGGCAAGCGAAGATCGCGACGTCAAGATTTCTTTTTGGAGAGCGGCGGGCAATTTATGAACTTTTAGTTGCCATTCGCCCGACGGTTCACGAACAATCGGGATGACCGCGGCGAGTTCATTTGCATTCGATTTTTCTCTCGCTGCCCCCAATCGCTGTCTCCTTGCAAGCATGGGCCATGCCGCCATCAGTGCGGTTCCCGTTGCCAGGTTCAGCGCGAAGATATTGACGAGCACGCACAGACGTCCCCCTTCAATCGCAGTCGAAATTCGCCTTAATTCCAGAATTTGCTGGTCAACCTTTGTGGAATGCGTGCGAACGCATGACAAGGGGTGGACGGATCGTTATATCTGGTCACGTTCCTGTTCGGGAACGCGGCGGGAAACCGCACATCGCTCATCTGTTCAGCGCACTTGCGACACGAACCAGACGGTAGACCATGGCATTCATCCAGATCGACAAGCTGCTGGAAACAGTCGTTCGCGAAAAAGTGAGCGATCTGCACATCACCACGGGGCAACCGCCGGTGGTGCGGGCCAGCGGTCACATGGTCCGGCTGGAAACCAAGTCGCTGGAACCGGAAGACACCGTCGCGCTGATGAAGTCCATCACGCCGGAACGAAATCAACAGGAACTGCAAGAGCAGGGCGGCACCGACTTTGGTTTCGCCTTCGGTGATAAAGCCCGCTTCCGCGTCGCGGTGTTTAAGCAACGCGGCCACATCGGCATGGTGCTCCGGCGAATTCCCAATGAGTTCCTGTCCTTCGAACAGTTGGGTTTGCCGCCGATCATCAAGGATTTGATTCGCCGCCCGCGCGGTCTGTTTCTCGTGACCGGCCCGACGGGGTCGGGCAAGACGACCAGCCTCGCGTCGATGATTAACTATCTGAACGACAACGATGATATGCACATCATCACCCTCGAAGACCCCATCGAGTATTACCACACGCACAAGAAAGCGACGATCAACCAGCGCGAGATCGGCGTCGATGTGCCCGACTTCCCCGAAGCCCTGCGACGCGCCCTCCGAATGGACCCCGACTGTATTCTCGTCGGTGAAATGCGCGACTTGGCCACAATCTCATCCGCTATTACTGCGGCCGAAACCGGCCACGTCGTGTTCGGCACGCTGCATACTTCCAGTGCTCAAGGGACCGTCGACCGCATCATCGACGTGTTCCCCACGAACCAGCAAGAACAGATCCGTACGCAATTGTCGGCGTCCATCATCGGCATCCTGTCGCAAGCGCTGATGCCGCGGAAACCCAAGGGCGTGGTCGCTGCTTACGAGTTGCTGGTGGTGACCCCCGCCATCGCCAACCTGATTCGTGAAGCCAAGACATACCGAATCAATTCCTCGATTCAAACCGGCCGTAAATACGGCATGCAGTTGCTCGACGACGCGCTATACAACCTCTGGAAAAACGGGTTGTGTGAAGAAGATGATTGCATCATGCGGTCCAACGGTCCCGGCGAACTGAAGGCCCGCATCGCCCGCGCCAAGAAGGGCCTTCTGGATGATGATCCGGAAGACGAAGATGAAGGCGAAGACAAGGAATAACAAGTGATCGTTCCGGCCAAATGATGCTGGCTGTTGGTCAAGTGCCAAGAGTCAAGTGTCAAGTGCCGGGCAATAAAACGCATTTCCTTAGGCACTTGACTCTCGACCCTTAGCACTAGACTCACCTCAATGGCTCATCGACGGCTCGGACAGATTCTGATCGAC
The DNA here is from genome assembly GCA_021732785.1 of Planctomycetaceae bacterium. Taxonomy (GTDB): domain Bacteria; phylum Planctomycetota; class Planctomycetia; order Planctomycetales; family Planctomycetaceae; genus DSVQ01. Next base: position 107,134 of record JAKFUG010000033.1, on the reverse strand, counting down.
CTCGGATACCTCTCCGAGGATCAGCTATGGGACGTGCTCGAAGAACAGAAGCGCAGCCCCGGCGAGATTATCGGCCAGGTCGCCGTCCGTTTGCAGTTGGTGACACAGGCGCAGGTCACGGAAGCCCTTGCCGAACAGTGGGGCATGCCGATCGTCAACCTGGCCGAGACGACGGTGATGCCGAAGGTGCTCGAACTCGTCCCGATGACGATGGCCGAGCTCTACAAGATCATGCCGGTGTCGATCAAGGACGACGTGCTGACGGTGGCGATGGCCGATCCGCAGAACGTCGCGGCGCTCGACGATCTCCGCAATTTCCTCGGCGTGGAAGTTCGCGGGGCGGTCTCGAACCTGAAGGACGTGGAAGCGGCGATTCACCGCTACTACGCCGACAAAGAAGAGAGCATCGAAGACGTCATCGGCAAGATGGAAGAAGGCAATGAAGACGAAACCGGCCCGCGCGGGTTCGATCTTGCCGGTGAACTCGAAGCCGCCGATGCCGCGCCGATCCGCAAGTTGCTGAACATGATCATGCTGCTGGCGATCAAGGATCAGGCCAGCGACATTCACTTCGAACCGTTTGAAGACGAATTCAAAGTCCGCGTGAAAGCGGACGGCATGTTATACGAGATGGTTCCGCCGCCGCGGCATCTGGCCAATGCCATCGTGACCCGCATCAAGGTCATGTCGGAACTCGACATTGCCGAGCGCCGCTTGCCTCAGGACGGTCGCATCGAACTCAACGTCGGCGGCAACGCGGTTGACTTGCGGGTGAGCGTGTTGCCCACGCTGTTCGGCGAAGCGGTGGTGATGCGGGTGCTCGACCGGACGGTGGTGCAACTCGATTTGAACAAGATCGGTATGGAAGCCGTCACGCTGTCGCGCTTCCGCACGATGATCAAGCGTCCGAACGGCATCGTGCTGGTGACCGGGCCAACCGGGTCCGGAAAAACGACGACGCTGTATTCCGCGCTCAACGATCTCAACGACATTGAAACCAAGATCATCACCACGGAAGACCCGATTGAATACGACATCAAGGGGTTGATCCAGGTGCCGGTGAATCCGGACATCCAGGTGACGTTCGCGACAGTGCTGCGGGCGATTCTGCGGCACGACCCGGACACGATTCTGGTGGGTGAAATTCGCGATTACGAAACGGCGGAAGTCGCCGTGCAGAGTGCGCTGACGGGGCATCTCGTGTTCAGCACGCTGCATACGAACGATGCGCCGTCGTCCATCACCCGGTTGCGCGACATGGGGATCGAACCGTTCCTCATCACGGCGTCGCTGGAAGGCATTCTGGCGCAACGGCTGGTGCGACGCATCTGCACCGAGTGCCGGACGCAGTTCGAACCGAGCGATGAATTGCTGATGGAATTGCAACTGCCGGTGCAGCAGGCACGGAAATATAAGTTCTATTATGGTCGTGGTTGCCAGCGGTGTAACAACTCCGGTTACAAGGGCCGAACGGGCATTCATGAATTGCTCGATGTCACCGACGACATCCGGGACTTGATCAGCAGCAATGCCAGCGTGGATGAAATCCGCAACGTGGCCCGCAACGAGGGAATGTCCACGCTGCGGGAAGCCGGCCTCAAGTTGATTTTCGATGGTCAAACCACCATCGATGAAATTGTTCGCGAAACAGTAGTGGAAGATATGGATTAGGGAAAGTCGAGAGCGGAGAGTCGAGAGTCAAGAGCCAGACAAAATGCGAATTGCCTTTTCTGGCTCTTGACTCTCGACTCTGGACTCTCAGCTTGCTCCGAAGGAGCCTTGCGATGCCGACATACGCTTACGAGGCCATGGACAACACGGGCCTGGAAGTCAAGGACGTGGTGGAAGCGAACTCCGAACAGGAGGCGCAGGCCAAGATCCGTGAAAAAGGCTTCTTCGTCACCAAGATCGCCGAAAAAGGCCGGGCGACCAAGAAGGACACGAAGAAGACCAAGACCGGCGAGGCCCCCAAGAAGAAGGCCAACAAGAAGGGGAAAACCTTCACGATGGGGGGCGTGTCGGGCAAAAAGCTCTGCACGTTCACCCGGCAGTTGTCCACCCTGCAGGATGCCGGTCTGCCGATTCTCCGCAGCCTGCGAATTCTCGAAGGCCAATCCAAGCCGGGCGCATTGAAGAATGCGCTGATGGGGGTCATCGAAGACATCGAATCGGGAAGCACACTTTCCGAAGCGATGGCCAAGCAACCCAAAGCCTTCGACAATCTCTACGTTAACATGGTGAAAGCCGGGGAAGCGGGCGGTGCCCTCGAAGTCATTCTCCAGCGGCTCGCCGAGTTCAAGGAACGGGCTCAAAGTCTGAAACGCAAGGTGCAGGGGGCGATGATCTACCCCGCGGCGGTCATCACCGTGGCGACGCTCATCGTCGGCTTCATCATGTATTACATCATTCCGAAGTTCAAAAAGATCTTCGAAGACTTCGGGACCGATCTGCCGCCCATTACGAAGGTGCTCATCGGCACCAGCGATGCCGTGGTGAATTACTGGTATCTCGGCCCGGTGATTCCGCTGGCGGTCTGGATCATGCTGAAGATCATCCGCAAGAACAAAACCGGGATCTTCATCACCGATTGGCTCTCGTTGAAAATTCCCTTGCTGGGAACCATTCTCCGCAAATCGATTGTGGCGCGAACCGCCCGAACGCTGGGAACGCTAATCGCCTCGGGGGTGCCGATTCTCGAAGCCCTCGCCATCACGCGGGACACTTCGGGAAATCAGATTTTCGTGAAAGCCTACGACCATATCATCGGGGCGATTCGCGAAGGGGAATCGATGTGGATTCCGCTGAAAGAGACCCGCACCGTGGACGACATGGTGGTCAACATGGTGGCGGTCGGTGAAGAAACCGGGGCCCTCGACAACATGTTGTATAAAGTCGCTGACGTGTACGACGAAGAAGTTTCGGTGCTGGTCGAAGCCTTGGTGAACCTGCTCGAACCGTTGATGGTGGTGGTCCTCGGACTCATCGTCGGCTTCATCGTCATCGCGTTGTTCATGCCCCTCATCAAGCTGCTCAACGACTTGTCATAACCCCTGACGCCCAGGGTTCCGATCCCTGGGTCTCTTCAACCGCGGGCCATGCGGACCATTGAACGATGCACCGATCGCCGGGGAAAGCCCTTCCCCGGCGATCGCAAGAGACACGGTGTTGTCCCTGCCGGTCGGGTGACCGGCGGGCCGGCGGACCCCATATCCATCCGACTCCGCGACGAAAGACCCAGCGATGAATCGCCCGCGCCCCTCACAACCGTCGTTCCCCCGCCGTGGCTTCACGCTGATTGAAGTCCTGGTGGTCATCACCATCCTCGCCATCCTCGTGGCGTTGCTGGTCCCCGCTCTCGGCAGTGCCCAGCTCCGGGCTCGGGTTGTGCAGGTGCGGACGGATATTTCTGCGCTGGAGTCCGCGATTGCCCAATTCAAAAGTGACTTCGGCAGCATCGAACCGCCGAGCGGCATCATTTTTTATGAGAATGCCAACGACTGGACAACCAATGCCAATAACCCGGCGGTGGCACGAAGTCGTTCCATCATCCGGCAGCTCTGGCCGCAATATGATTTCGGGACGAGCCACGACATCAACCGCGACAACGACATGACCGACACGTTCGACCTCGGTGGCAGCGAATGTCTTGTCTTCTTCTTGGGCGGAGCGATTGCCGTCGATGACACGAACGGGAATGGATATCGCGATGGCACCGAGAGGGTCTATCACAACGGCTTTTCCAAAAACCCGGCGAACCCGTTCGCCGTGGGAGGCAATCGCCAGGGACCCTTCTTCGAGTTCCGCAATGACCGGCTGATCGAATCTACATTCAATCCTGGTTTTTTTGCCTATCGCGATCCGTGGCCGAGCCAAACCGCCCCGTATGTGTATGTGTCGAGTTATGGCGGGAAGGGGTATCGATTAGGTGATCTTGGTGCGCCGCCGGTTCCGGGGCAGAACCAACTCCGGTATTGGTATTTGCAAGGAGCCACGTCCACGAGCCCCGCATGGCTGGCTACGAAGTATCAAATTATTTCCCCGGGGCCGGATGGACAATACGGTATCGGCGGACCATTCCAGCCGACGCAACCGATTGGGTTGCCGGGTTGGACTCAAAGCATCCCGCTGCCGGTCACGACCTGGACGGCCGCCGACCGCGCTGCCGAAGCCGACAACATTACCAACTTCCACAGCGGCCGATTGTCGGATAAGTAACCGCGCCCGGTGGGTGGGAGAAAGTGCATCATGAAACGATCCCAAAACGACATCCGACAAACTCGCCGCGGCTTCACGCTGTTGGAGATCCTGATCGTCGTCTCGTTGATTGCCGTGCTGGCAGCATTTCTGACGATGGCGATCGGCAAGGCACTCACCCAGGCGAAGGAAGCGGCGACACGCACGACACTGCTGAAGCTCGACGGCATGCTGCAGCAGCGTCTGGAAGCCTTCCGCACGCTGATGGACACGCCGCAGAAACAGAACGAAGTGCGGGGGCGGATTGCCGCCAAAAAGCAACAAATGCAGAATGGAGGAATCAGCGGTCTGAACGAAAAGATGCTGCTGCTGATGGTCTACAAAGACTACTACCGAAACGGTTTTGCCCAGTCAATGAGTGACAACCCTTCGCTGGGGACGGCAGGGCAACCGTTCGCCGGGAATACAGCCGACCGCCTCGAAAGCAGCGAGATGCTGTATTGGATGCTCACCAAGGCCGATACGTTCGGCGTTCCAGCGGTTGATGACAGCGAGTTTGCTTCAACCGAAGTAGCCGACACCGATGGTGACGGACGCCTGGAACTCATCGACGCCTGGGGGCAGCCGTTGCGGTTCTACCGCTGGCCCACACGGCTGTTGCGCCCGGGTGGTCCGGCGACACCGATCAATCGCTCTCTGGCGGGATTGCTGATGAAAGGACTTCCGGCTCCGCCGACGGCGGCGGGCGATATCGATCCCCTCAGCCTCGATCCAGATGATCAGGTCGGCGTGTATCTGGCCACGGTCAACGCGTCGATCATGGTCCCGGCCGATTATGAAACGCTCTATCACACGCCGGACACCTATCACATGCCGCTGATCGTGTCATCTGGGCCCGATAGAGCCTTGGGATTGAACGAACCCTTCGACAACACGGGCAGTATGGGACGTCTGGCATCGGCCACCGCGGCCACCCTGGCGAATATCCTGAACAGTGAATTGAACGACAACCTGACGAACCGTCAGAAGCAGCAGAAGTAGAGGGACGGAAACATGTGCCGTCGAAAGTTACGACCGCAGAGAACACCCCCCGGAAGGCATTCCGCGGGCTTCACGCTGCTGGAATTGTTGATTGCGGTTTCGATCCTGTTGATTCTGCTGGCGATCACAGCGACGGCCATCCGCGTGAACAACAATGTCGACCGCGTACGCGGTGCGGGCCGAACATTGCAATCGTATCTGCTGGGAGCCAAAGACCGGGCGATTTATGCGAAGAAGCCGCGGGGTGTGCGGTTTCTGCGTGACGAGACGAATCCCCGGACTGTCGCCAGCATGGTATATGTGGAACCGACCGATCCGTGGCAGGGCCAGGTTAGTATTCTTCCCGCCGATGGGTTTGCCGCGAACTGGAACAGTGCCACGAATCCGATGCGGCGCGTGCGACTGCGCGACACCAACCAGATTCCCAACTGGACCCAATTGGCGAACCGGGGTTTGCTGACCGCGGGCTTACGGATGCGCATTCCGGCGAATAGCCGCGGGACATGGTATGTGATTCAGTCAATCGATGTTTTGGGGGCGAATCAGGACGTCTACCTGACGACCGAGATTCGCAATCCGGTTGCGACGGGACAGCTTTTTGATCAAGCGGAAATTGAATTGCCGCCGTCGGTGGTGCAGAACGCGGAAGCGGTGCAACTGCCGCGCGGCGTGGTCATCGATCTCGATCGCTGTTCGGCGAATCCTTCTGCCGCAAATGGAGCGGGGGCCCGGTTGCCGCCCGCATGGCGCGTGGGGCCTCCGGTGGGATCGGCGAGTTTCAGTTACACGAACCGCATGGATTTGATGTTTTCGCCCCGCGGCGGAGTGACGGGTTTAGCTGCGGCGTCGGGAGTTATCCATTTCTATCTCACCGAACAGGCGGCAGCCGACCTGACACTGAATGCCGGTTTCAGGGACAACCCTGCGGCGGCGTTACCGGGTGGAATTGATCCGGCGACGCCCATTCCCGACAAAATACTCGTATCGATCTTCACGCGGACGGGGAACGTGGTGGTCAGCCCGGTGAATGCGACTGACACCAACGCGGATGGCATCGCCGATGACCCGCTCTTCTATTCCGAACGAGGGGAGGTCGCCGGCAAATGAGGACATTCCACACGTTACTAACCACGAACCATCACCAATTCCGCCGCGGGGTGACGCTCAGCGAAGTGTTGGTATCGCTGCTGGTGATGAGCATCGGTGTGATCGCGGTGGCGACATTGTTTCCGCTGTCCGTGCTCCGCACGGTACAGGCGACACAGCTCACCAATGCGGCTCAACTGCGCTACAATTTTGAGGGGATGGCAGGAGCACGGCCGGAGATTTTCGCCGGGACCGAAGCCTGGCAAGCCGGCAAGGTGTATGCGGTCGGTGATCTCGTCGTCGGTGCGACGCCTTCCAGTTTCTTCTTCGAATGCACGGCGGCTTCAAATCCTCGTATGGCCGGGTCACTCGAACCGAACTGGCCGAGTCTGGGAAATACCGTTGTCGACAACGACATCACCTGGACAACGCGCGGTGCTCGCGTGTTTGTCGTTGATCCCCTCGGCTGGCAGAACCGGACTGAAGACCTGCGCGATTACGGCCAGACCCCCATGTCGAGTACTGCCAATATCCGTAATGGCTTCGGCCGGACGTCGCTGGCAATAACCAATAATACCGTCGTCAGCCCGAATGCGCCGCCGTACGATTCTCCCTATCGCATTGTGCGCTTCCGCGGCGGGGTTCCCGGCTCGGCCGTCAATCCGTCCAGCATGACGTTCTTCCCGGCGATCAATAGCAATAATGATATCGCGGCCAAGTTCGGTGCCCGGCAAATGGCCGTGCTGCCCGATAGCTGGGTGTTGCAGACGGACTCGGCCGATCTGACCATTCCCGCCGCGCCGGTGACGATGCTGCAGTTGACGAACTTGCCGACCTCGCTGATCCAGACGCTCGATCGAAATAACGACAGCATCGTGAATTTCCTTGTCGGCACGGGCGCAGAACAGGACATTTCCGCCCGCGTGACACTGTTCGATGCGACCGGGAAGTTTTCGTATGTGCGGCAACTGTCGGGCATCACTTCACCCTCGGCGGGGGTGGAAGAACTCACCTGGACGGCGGCGTTACCCGCGGGCTTTACGCCGGTGCGAGCCCGCGTGGAAACCTTCGAGGCCCGCTATTCGTGGATGCTGGCCGGTCGGCGCAATGGCCCGACGTCGTACCTGAATCTGATCGTCTTCTTCCGCCGTTCCACCGACCCCGCGGACGAACTGATTCATCCCGCGCACTTCAATCTCAATAGCTGGGCGGGAGCTGATAACTCCCCGAATACCGCCGACGACGTGGCGGACTTGACGGTCAGTCCGCTCGGCGTCGTTACGGCGGTTCTGCGGAGCGGTGCCGATGGTCAGCCCGGCGTCTCCGGTGTCGACGACAACAACGATGGCACAACCGACAACGCTTCCGAGTTCGGCTATGGCGACGACATCACTCCCAGACCGCTGATCGTGATTCGCTACAACTCTGACGTACCGGCAGGCGAACGACCGTTCCTGAAAAAAGGTGGATTCATCTGCGATTCGCAGAACAACCGATGGTATCGGATTCTCAAATTTACCGAAGTGACCGATGCCTCCGTGGCTCAGGGATTATTGCATGCGGCCTCAGCCACGGCACTCACGTCCGGACCGGGGGCGATTGTCTGGCTGGATAACCCCGTGCAGGAAAACAGCGGCATTTACAACACCGACGCGAATGCCTCCGATCCAGCAAGCTTTCCCGGCGCGATTCTTATGCCCGGCATCATTGACGTCTATCCGCTGCAGCCCCGTCTGCCGTGGGAGAACTGAACCATGCGATTGACCAAACAGAAAAGCTTCCGCAGACACCAGCCCGTGGGCTTCACACTGGTGGAAATGCTCGTTGCGGTGGCGCTCGTGCTGCTTATGATGTCGCTGTTCGCCCAGGTCTTCCAACTGGCGGGCGGGACGATCACCACGCAGCGCGGCATTGCCGAAAACGATCAACGCTCGCGGACGTTCCAGAACGTGATTAAAGCCGATCTCGACAAGCGAACCTTCCGCATGGTGATGCCATGGGCGGTCGGTGAAGACGGATCGCTGGCGGAAGTGAATGCACCGCTGCGAGAAGGCTACTTTTACATCTCCGAGAACGATCCGCTGAACGATCTCGACGATGGGTTGCAGTTCACGATGAATGTGAACGCGCTGAGCAAGAACACGGACCTTAGTTCGTACTATGGCCGGGCGACAACATCGAGTGGCTGGACATCGACGGACACCTCGCAGACGCCGAATGTCACTTACCTGAATTTTTCCAATCAGCCCGAAGCGGATGATGGCTGGACGATTCCCAACGGCACCGCGGAAGCCCCAGCGGCGGAAGTCTCGTATTTCGTTCGTGGGGGAAAGCTCTACCGCCGCATCCTGCTCATTCGCAAGGCCTTGCCGGTCGGAACCCGAACGGATGGTCAGCCGACGTTCAACGATGGCCGTGATGCGTTCAACGCCACTCCGCTTGATCCGTCATGGCCAACACCGAATCCGGTGGCTTATGGAGGGATCAATCATGCCAACTATAACAATACAACATTCTGGTATGACTTCGATCATTCCGCGTTCATCTATGATGATCCGAACAATGGCTCATTGCCTATGTACCAAAATGTCCCAATCCCTCCTCAAGCCGTCTTTCACAGTGCCGACGACCTCAGCAATGCCTCGACATTAACCCAGTTTCCGCTGGGAAATCCACGCTACCGCTTTGGACACCGAACGGATAATGGCCGCTCGCGCGAGTTTGATTCCTCGGCGAATTTCTTTGGTCGTTTTACGCACGAAGAGACGTCAAACTTTAACTTCCGCTATCCGCATGATTTATCGACGGTCGGCAACCCCATGACGGCGACGATCAACCTCGATGTCGATCCGACGACAAATCCGCTCACGGACAACACGTTTCCGGATTTCGCGTTCGGTGCCCGCCGCGGGGAAGATTTGCTGTTATCCAACGTGCATGGCTTTGACGTGAAAGTTTGGGACGCGGGTGCGCTGGGCGGAGCCGGGGCATTTGTCGACATTGGTCGCGCTGTCGCCGATGCCGATGTGTATAACCCCGCCGCCGTCGATTTCGCGCTGAGTAATCGCAGCAACACGGCACATGGTCCGATCAACACGGGTAGCCCGTTTGCGGCTCCGTACAACATCAACCGAGTTTTCGACACCTGGCATCCGGTTCCTGGAATTGATATCGACGGTTCGGCAGGCGATGACCCGCCGCCATTTCGTCATGTGATCTATGGTGCCGGGGCGACCTCTGGACCTTATGGTTACGCTGTGGGACAAGCGGCGAATCTGGCGGTCAAGCAGCAGTCGGTGTGGGATACCTCACAAACCTATGTCGCCGGTGATCTGGTCTTTCCGACGCAGGATGTCGGTCCACCCGATCCGCCGGACGACAATCAGCGTCCCAATGGACTCCGTTTTTATTATCGTTGTATCCGTGTGCAGGGATCGCCCGGCGCCCAGCCCGAGCCGACGCTGCAGCAATGGCCGGCAGTAGCGGGGGGGCGCATTCAAGTCCCGGATACCTCCAACACCGACTTTTATATCTGGGAAGCGGTCGAGAACTGGAAGCCGTTACGGGCGATTCAGATTACCGTGCGGTTTTATGACGTTACCAGTGAACAGATGCGGCAACAAACCATCGTGCATTCACTGGTGGATTGATGCCTCAAAAATATCCCGGAGATAGCAATCTCTGGGCGTCCCCATATCACTCGCGGGCCCACTAGCGAGAGGATAGAACCATGACTGCTTTGCAACTCCGCCGCCAGCGACAACGTGTGCAATCTCACCTCCGACGGCAGCGGGATGAACGCCGCGGGTCGACGCTGCTCATCGTGCTGGTGCTGATGGCAATGCTCGCCTCGCTGGGAGTGATCTTCTACATCTTCGCCGCCCAGGAGCGGGCCTCGGCGAACTACTACAGCGACGCCGCTAAGGTGAAGCAGTTCGACATTGATGCGGACACGCTGTTCGATTTCGGTGTGCGGCAATTGATCGAAGGCCCGCCCAGCAGCAGCTTCCGCAACAGTGCCCTTTCTTATCGCCGTCACGCCCTGCTGCCCAACATGCTCGGGTTGGATGCCAGCGGCAGCAAGTTGGACTTCGCACCGTTTAATGGTGTTGCCTTCGTTCCCGCGGATGCCCTGTACAACCTGATCAATGACTCGGACGGCGCAAATCCCAACAACATTCGAAGGCCGGCCGATCTGGCGAATCGCGATCCCGAGTACACCTACCCCGACGTGAACAATGTGTTTCTCTCGTACGACGGCTACGAACCCTTCGGCACAGGATACTCGGGCGGAACAAATGACGGCGCACTCGGCCGTCGCCGAATCATTATTCCCTCGTTTCATCGCCCCCAGATCACTTCTATCAAGGGGTCTCATGCGACGCCCTGGTTTACTTCAGCGGCGGCGAACGAGGTGCTCCGGCCTCATGTTGGACATCAATATGTGGGGTCGCGTGGTCCCTCCGGAACCAGCCGTTATCTGACAGATGCCGCCGCGCAAGCACTGTGGGGAACGAACGTCGTCGGCTTCCCGATCACACCTCCCGGCAGTCCGGTCTTCGGTGCCCCGACGCCTGCCCGGACCCCGCAGCGAGGACAACAAGGGGTTTGGTCATTGTCCGCACCCCCGACTGCGACGACGCAAATTGAATATGAATACGACGTCGACAACGACAACGACGGCGTGTGGGAAGGGGTCTGGCTCGATCTTGACTTCCCGCCGTTAGAAGACGCTACCGGGCAATTGTACGTCCCCATGTTTTCCTTCACGGTGAAAGATGTCGACGCGCTGCTCAATCTGAACGTGCATGGCAATATGGCCCGCGTCTGGAATAGCAACGTCAATCTCGACACGGTTCCCTTCGGGGGGCCGTCAAATAACGATGCGTTCATTTCCAAATCGAATCAAGGGCTGTTTGCCTCGGAGGTCAATCCGCTGTGGGCGCTTAACCGCCGTCCGCCGACCACCAGCGGTAGTATTTCCTCAGGGAATTACGACGGTGCCTACGGGGCTGACCCGTTCTTCGGCACAACGGTGGGAGCACCGGCGCCAGGGAACTGGAAAGAAGCCGCTAATCGCGATTGGCTGTACCTGCTGATGGGCCGATATAGCACGGCACCATCCGATCTCGTCCCCGGGCGTTGGGGTGAAGAACACCTGCTGTACCGTGCGATTGTGAATGGCAGCAGTCTGCAACCCCGGTACTTTTCGGTGGATCCCGCCAGCTCGCTCAGCAGCCCCACACTGCTGACAAATCCTTGGCCGGGTCCGGGGCAGACCCAGTACGATGACAACGGCGACCGGATGAAAATCGCCGGTGACTTCTTCGGTTCGGCCTATCAACCATTCGGCAAGCCGCTCGATTACACGGGGCTGGGAAGCTACTGGAACACGGCTTCGGGGAAACAGGGAAACTATGGGAGTTCCGCTGGGTTGCCGGGGCGATGGCCTCTCTTCACCCGTTACAGCAACAGTTCGCAGGCTTCGACCGTGCAATGGCCGACATCGGGATTGGCAAATTCGGTTCAATATGAAGGCCTGTTCAATGACGCCGGAGAAATGGTCATTGATGCCGATGCGAAGAAGGACGAAGACGCCTTGTTCGGTGCGGAAGAAATGCGGGCGCTGCATCTGGTCAGCAGTGATTTCGCCTTCACTACCGGGGGGCAATCGCGGCTGACGCAACTGGCTCCGTATAACTTGACAGCCACGGCAACGACATGGGGCGCTCCCGCATCAAACTCCCGTGAATCGCAGGAATTCCGCAGCAAGTTCACCACCCGCAGCTGGGACCGGAAACAACATTCTGTGGGCTACAATTCCAATCGCAGTTGGGAATTCAGTGCCGACGCCGACAACGACAGCAAACTCGAATTTCCGCCACGTTTGGGGACGCAGAACCCTTACAGCCCGACCGACCTGTTTCGGCCTGTGCTGCGGCGGTTGATCGAAGTGGAACAAAACAACTTCGACCAGCCCCGGTACCAGTTGCGACTCAATTTGAACGAGTTGTTAGTCGGCCCGAACGGGAATCCACTGCCGTCGTTCCAACAGAACCAACTGCCGCCGAACATTCAGCTCAGCTATCGCCCTTTGACGCCGCATCCCGATCAAACGACGCTGGGCGCGGGAGCGATAGGAGCGCAAGCGCCATATCCTACAAATCCTTCCGGTGGTAGAGGTGTTGGTAGTTTCTCGTCTGCAGCGCATCAGGAATACTGGGCTCGGCGCGATCGCCAGCTCATGGCCCGCGATCTCTTTGCGTTGATGTACACTCTCTGCTGGCCCGATGGCACGAATCCAACCACGGCAAGCTTCGGGTCGACGGCGGCGAATCAGGCGATGATTCGCCAGTTCGCACAGTATGCGGTGAACCTGGTGGATTCGCTCGACCGGGATAATATCGCCACGAAGTTCGAGTTCGACATCGATCCCACGAATGCCAACGGCTGGGCGGTCGATGACGATCCCTATACCAACGGAGATGGCAGTGGCGACCGGTTTGTCGTCTATGGCGTCGAGCAGACCGGCCTTACGCTCAGTGAAGCGGCCGCCGCACGGTCTGAGGAAGTTGCCAGCAGCAATCTGGGCTTCACCGAATGGGATGACCAATTTGCCAATGGTACTCATTTTTCTTATGTCGAACTCCGCAATCCTGGGCCGGGAACAGTCAGCTTTGCGAACCGCGCCTGGCGCGTCGAAGTCGGGCCTGATTACGCCAATCAATCGCTGTTCGTACCGGCGACAAATTATCAGGCCGTTCGTCGATTAGATTTGCGCGGCATGTCGGTGGCTGAAGGGAATACCTTTACCATTGGCTCGGCTGACAATCCGCGCGCTGCCAGCACGTACCCAAGTGTGATGAAAGTGGGCATTACCGGCTCGGCACCGAGTGATTGGGATGCCGATATGACCACATGGATCATGCCGGCCCAACAACAACTCGATCTGGATTTGAAGAAGGCCTCGCAGGCGACGAATTATGTGTTGACCGACGGCACCAGTTCCACAGTCACGACAGGCGCTTTGTATGACAACATCGTGTATTCGATGATTCAAAGCAAGACAACTCCGTTGTATTTCCGGTTGTACCGACGGCTGTCGCCCGATCGTGCGTTCCCCAGTTCGGCCGCCGAAGAAGCCGATAATCCTTATGTCCTCGTGGACGAAATCGCCCTCAGCAGTTCCACCGTGACGGCACCATCGAATACCATGTCGACTGGTCCGCGCGGCACGGTCACCTTCGCTTCGGGCGACATGGCCGCCGACATCACTGCCAAACTCGCGAATTTGCGGAGCCGCGAACGGGGGCAGCCTTTCAGTACCGCCAGCACCAACGGCTATATTTTCCACAGCCCGTCAGGACCATATGGCAATACGCTGGCTGCGAACAACGGCAACAGTCCGGGTGCCTTTACGAACTGGCAGAAGGTGTTTGATCGGGACTTTGCATCGGTCGGCGAGTTGTTGCAGGTCACGCTCGGTGGGTATTCCGACATCATTGGCTTGCAGGGCAATGCCATTTCCTCCAGCCGTGCACCGCTGCCCGGGATCGCCACCGGTCTGGATATCAATGGTACCTATCAGACGTTGACGAGTGACACGACGTCGACCACCACAACAGTGGCGACGATTCCGTCCGACGCCGAAGTCATGTTCCGACCGCTCATCATGCCAAACGGGGGATCGGGTTTGGCAACGACGGCGACTCGTTGGCATCGGTTGCTCGACATCGTGGAAGTCCCCTCGCGCATGCAAGCCGCCATTCCCGGCTTCCCCAACCCGGTCGATTACTCGCGCGTGGCGGGCAAAATCAACATCAATACGGTTCGGCATCCGGAAGCGTTGGCGGCCCTCATTGATGATCCCAGCATCATGTCTCTGCAGGTCGATGAAGACACGAACCTGAATGGCACGCTCGACGGATCGGAAGATTCAGCGACGAAAGGGGTGACGGGTACACTCGATCTGCTGCATCCTCCCAAACTCTTCCGCACCGACAATGGTGTCGTCACCGATAGCTGGTGGGAAGCCTTGCTGGCGTCACGCGACGGCGGCCGCAACGGCTCTTATCTGGCCACCGCGGATGCCACGACCGGTTTGTATCTTCCGGGGACCAGCAACAGTGTTCCCTTCCGCGGGTTTACTCAGGCGGCAGGAACCTTGGGTGGGGTGATTCCACAGTATGCGTCCATCGAACATACGCTGCTGCGTTCCTGGCCGGGCGATGGTTATCCCGTCAACGACACCAGTACCAACCAGCCCCGGCAGATGTGGGAACTGGGAACGCAGAACGAACATCGCGGCAACGACGGCATGGGAAATCCAGTCGCCGCGCTCGATCCGTATGTCCGTTCGCGGCTGCTCAACAAGTTGATGAATAACGTGACCACGCGCAGCAACGTGTTCGCCGTCTTCGCGTCCGTCAAGTTCTTCCGCGCCAATCGCACGGCGTCCGGGGCGGTACAGATCGGCGGCCCGCTTAAACCGTTCGCTGACACCACCGGGCTGCCTACGACCCCTCCAAATCGCAATGACTCGGGGTGGCAACCGGAGTATCGGCGGTTCTATGTGATTGACCGATCGCAGATCGAAAAGGCCTACGATCCGCAGTCGAAGACGTTTAACTTCCGAGCGTTGATTGAGTTTCAGCAGGATCTGCTCGGAAATCCTTAGTATTCAGCAGCACGGGATGGTGAACGTTCGCGAGATCACCACTTTAAGCTGTCTTGGCAGGGGAATTGCTAAAAAGATGACAGGAAGCGGGTTTCGGGGTGACAAGTGGGGCACACTCCGCATAATAGAGGGGCAAATTGCAACACTTCGTTCGATTCCATGCGGAATTCCGAACGTGACGTTCCGGGAAGCCCGGCTTCGCGAGAGTAAAAAGCGGCTGAAAATGGAATCCGCGGCAGAAATTTGAAAAGAATCGACAGAAACTTTGTTGAGCAGTGGTTTGAGAATTCGTTCCTGAAGTGGGCTCCTGGCACATCTTGAAAAATCTGACGGAACGGCTTGTCGCTGGCGAAAACGTTCCGGTTCGAGTGGTTCATACGGTTATGATGATTCGGTGATGGACGACGAAACACGGAGCGCGGGTATGGTGCCCGCCCACTCCAGAGGCTGAGTTCTGACCGCGGTAGATGGGCGGCAATTTTTTTTCGGAGGCTTTTTCATGATTCGCGTGCGTTCCGCAATGACCCCGAAGCCGCGTCGCGGTTTCACACTGATCGAACTGCTGGTGGTGATCTCGATCATCGCCGTGCTGATCTCGTTGATCGCCCCCGCCGTGCAATCGGCCCGCAAGGCGGCGTTCAACATGCAGTGCTTGAACAACCTGCACCAACTCGGCATCGCCTTTACGAATGTCGCGACGTCGAATGGTAGTCGACTGCCGGATCTCGAAACCAGCACCTTGGCAGATAATGATGGGACTGCAGGTTTTTCAACCGGGGACGTGACCAATAATCCAGGTTATGGTTGGCCTGTGGCACTCCTTTCAGCACTGGATCGTTCTGACTTGGCGCGTGAATTTCAGGGATCTACCGGAACGTATCTTATCTCGACTGATGAAGTTACTGCATTAGGTGGTACACTCCCAACTGGTGCGCTCTCGATTGGGACTTACGCTCCGGCTGGATCAGCACCGGGTGCAATGAACACATGGGTTCCCGTCTTCTCATGCCCTGTCGATCAGAATAATCACAAGGTGCCGCTCGGTCTGAGTTACTCAGCCAACATGGGGTTTGTTTCTCAAGGACTTTGGGGGGGTGACAATCCTTACGCATCAACTTCGGTTCACACTGCGACAAATATCGATTATGACGGCAGTGGTACGGTCAACGCTGCTGATGTTGCGATTGCTCGGACTTCGGGAGTTTTTTGGCGAGGCTATGGAATCACCCCAGTGACTCTCGACGATATTTCTGGTGGTGATGGTCTCGGGCAAACGATTCTCATTGCTGAAAACTTGCAATCAGGTAATTGGATTTCTCGCGATGCTGACTACATTGGATTTGGTGTTCCGCTTCCGGTTTCGAGTGCGGGAACTCCCACCACTTTAGCGGCAACTGCCGCACAGCCGCTTAAATTCGCCTCAGGATTTAGCGTGAATTTGACCTCACCCTACTTCGGTCAGATTAATATTAATCCAACGGCTGCAAGAGGTGCAGCGCCCCGACCGAGTTCCAACCACACTGGCACCTGCAACTTCCTCTTCGCGGATGGAAGCGGAAAAGGGCTTTCGGCGAATATGAATACTGGTGTCTACGCGCAGCTTTTGAGTTGGGATGGACAACGCCGCGGTCAAGGCATCGTGAATGCCAGTGACTTCAACCGCTAATCGCAGCGGGATGTGATCTTGTGATCGGAAAGAAGCCCAGGGAGGCGCTCCCTGGGCTTCTTCGTTGGGTTTCGTGAGCGGCACGGCGCTAGCCGCCGGTTCCTGATGGAATACGAAGAACCGGCGGCTAGCGCCGTGCCGCTCACAAGATTGATCGCGTCCCCGTCCCTATGCCCCATCGTCCGCGATGACGTCGTGGTTCACTTTCCCCGCTTCCCCTCGTGAGGCATACTATTGGTATGAGTTTAAGCTTGGATCTCGCCGCCGCATTGACGCCGCTCGTGGGGCAGTCGTTCGCGCCGCCGATGGTGGTTTCGGTCAGCGACGGCAACGGCATGGCGTTGTCGCTGCTGCTCACCAGTGTGGAAGCGGTCGGCGTCTCGTGCGAAGAGTTGCGGCTCGAAATCCCGGCCCTCGCCACTTCGACGATGGATGTGCTCAAACGCTGGGCCGCGGGGCTCTGCCGGCGGGTGACGTATCTGCTGGAGACGCTGCAGCCGCTGGAGTTCGACGAGCAGGGGAGCGAAATCCTCATCCGCTCGAATCCCCCCGACAGCACGTCCTTTCCCGGTCAGACAAAATACTACGAAGTACAGTTGTCGTCGCAGGGCGGCGGGCAGTTTACCCTCCAGCGATTCGTTGCCGAACGGGGTGTTCCCGGTCGGATGCCAACGCCCTTACGGCTGACGCACGAGCAACTCGCGAAACTCGTGAATGATCTCGTCGCGACGCTGCCGTCGCCGTGATGATATTTGGCGATGGCGAGCGGGGGGACGTGAGTCCCCCCGGTGATTCTCTTTTTTCCGCCCGCTTCTTGATGTGGGATCTTGGCGCCGACGTTCTGGGATTGCCGCCTCGCTACGATGTCATCGACTATGAATTTCAATCACCGAGGGGACTCACGTCCCCCCGCTCGCCCGATCATTTAAAATGAATTACTTCACCCATGCGCTGCCGCATTTGCGTGACCCGGTTTTCATTGCGGGAACGGCTTTGCCCGATTGGCTGTCGGTGGTGAATCGGAAGGTGCGTGTGCGGCCGAAAACGCTCGCGCCGTTTTTCGAAAGTGACGATCCATTCATCGCGGCGCTCGCCACCGGGGCGCAGCGGCATCTCGATGATGACGGCTGGTTTCACTGCACCCGCGGATTTGCGGAAGTCACGGCCGAACTGGGATTGCTGTTCCGTGACCGGCTCGGCGGCACCGACGGTTTTCGCTGCGGATTCCTCGGGCATCTGGCGCTCGAATTGCTCCTCGACGCGGTGTTGTGGGAACGGTTTCCGCGCGAGATGGACACGTACTACGAACTGCTCGCCGAAGTCGATGCGGCCCGAGTGGAAGCCGTGGTGGCGCAGATCACCGGCCAGAATCCCGAAGGATTGGCGTGGCTCATTGAGCATTATCGGCAGGAAGAGATTCTGCGGGATTATGCAGACGATGACCGACTCCTGCGGCGCTTGAATCAGGTCCTGCGGCGAGTCAAACTGGCACCGTTGCCGGACGAGGCCCCGCGCTGGCTGGCCGAAGCGCGGCAGATCGTCCGCTCGCGGGTGATGGATGTCCTGCCGACCACAGATTATCCTTGGCCGGAACCGGTGACCGATTCCGCCGCTCCATTTTTAACAGAGAGATTGCATCCATGAAGTTCGGCATGAACATGTTGTTGTGGACCTCGGACGTGACCGAGGATCATTATCCGCTGCTCGAAAACCTCAAGGCGTGGGGCTTCGATGGCGTCGAACTGCCGATTTTTGATATGGAAGTCGGCAAGTTTCAGAAGCTCGGCAAGAAGCTCGATGCCTTGCAACTCGGTCGCACGGCGGTGACGGTCTGCACCGATGCCGAAAACCCGATCTCACCGGACAAAGCCATTCGCGATGCCGCCGTCGAGCGGTTGAAGAAGGCGATCGACATGTGCGCGGCGTCCGGCGCGACGCACCTCTGCGGCCCGATTCACTCGGCGCTGGGCACCTTCAGCGGAGCCGGTCCCACCGCCGATGAGTGGAACTGGGGCAAGGACACGCTCCATCAAGCCGCGGACTATGCCCAGAAGAACAACGTCACGCTGGTGTGCGAGTACCTCAACCGGTTCGAGTGCTATTTCCTGACGAACGCCGCCGATGATGCGAAGTTCTGCCGCGAAGTGAATCATCCGAATTTGAAGATGATGTACGACACGTTCCATGCGAACATTGAGGAAAAGGATCTCGCCGCCGCGATGAAGGGTTGCTGGGACCAGGTGGTCCACGTGCATATTTCCGAGAACGACCGCTCGACGCCGGGCGAGGGCCACGTCGATTGGGACACGACGTTCAAAACGTTGAAAGAACTGAAGTACGACGGCTGGCTGATGGTGGAAGCCTTCGGTCTTGCGCTTCCGGCACTCGCCGCCGCAACGAAAATCTGGCGGCGGATGTTCCCGACGGAAGAATACCTCGCCAGGAACGCGCTGGCCTTCATGAAGAAACGGACCGCGGGCTGAGGCAAGGTGGTGGGTGGCAGGCGGTCGGTGGCAGGTAGAGAGAATTCTCATCACCGCTTGCGGTTTCGCGCCGCGGAATGATCCCACCGCGTGATCGCAAAAGCAAAAGCCCGGCGTCTTGAAAGACGCCGGGCTTTTTGCGTTTCCTGTCGCACGGGCGGTGGTGCTTACAGGCCCGGTTCCAGACGGATCAAACCGCCGGCGGGGTTGTCGCCGGTGTCTTTGCCGAGGCTGAACACGGTAATGTAGAGGCCGCCTTCTTTGTCGAAGGCGAGCGCTGTCGGGCGGTCGAGACCGAGAATCTTCTTCGGCTTCACTTCTTCGCCTTCGATCACAAGTTCAAACAGCCCGCCCTGAGTCGTGTCGGCCCATGCAAAGTCGGTGGCGTAGAGCTTGCCCGAGGGGCTGTACGCCAAACCGGTGATGTCGTGCAGACCGGTCTTCAACTTCTTGGTGATCTTGCCATCGGCACCGTACATCGTGAGGAGCGAATCGCCGGGAACACTCACTTCGCCACCCTGACCGACGACGAGTGCCGACTTGTCCGGGGTGACGGTGATCGCGATCGGAGCATCGACTTCGGTTTGTTCCTTCGTGGCGATTCCGGGCGAAAGCGGGCCGGGCTTGCCGTCCTTGATTTCCGACTTGAGGATCCAGCCCTTGGTGTCATCGCCGTTGGCGGTGATGTAGATCGTGTCATTCCAGATGACGGAAGCGTAGAAGTTGCCTTCGCCCTTGGCGCTGACATCGCCGGCGGGAATTGGGCCGAGTGTGAATTCGGCGGTGTCTTCCGCATTCGGCTTGGCCGGCGGCGCGTCGCCAATCTTGTAGATGCGGACGAGTTCTTCGGCATCCTTGCGGCTGCCATCGGCGACGATCAGGCGATCATTGCCCCATAGCGAGACACCCAGCGGTCCGATGTTGTACATCGGGCCTTTGCCGTAAATGTCGGTCGGGAAGCCGGTGACTTCCAAATAAATCTTCGGCGGCTTGCCGGGAGCAAGGCGGAAGATGCCCTGGCGTGACGACACGAACAGGTGGCCAGTGACGGGATGGACGCACACGCCCGACGGATTGTCGAGGTGAATGATCGATTCCCGGAACTTCGGCCCGGCCGGGGCTTCCGCAGCGGGTTTGTCGGCAGGTTTGTCGGCCGGCTTATCCGCAGGCTTGTCTTCCTTCTTTTCGGCCGGGGCGTCGGCCTTCTTCTCTTCGGGCTTGGCCTCTTCCTTTTTCGGCTCTTCTTTCTTGGGTTCTTCGGCCTTCGCTTCCTCTTTCTTCTCGGCATCCTGCGCACGAGCCGACATGACGAGCGCGCTGCCTGTCAACACTCCCATCATCAAAAGACCGAGGCACCATCGCTGCAAGTTGACCATCCGTTCGATCCTTTTTCAAAGAAGCCGTAGCTTCAAGACTCCTGATGCAATTTGAAAATCGTACCGGACTCGTCGGTACGATTCAATTTGACCGACACGCTGAAGTCGGTACGATCGGCGGTGGATTTTGGTATCGGGACCTCTCCTTCGGAACTCGGGCTGCATGAACCGCGTGATTGTCCTCGGTGGTTATGGGCAGCTCGGCTCCGAAATTGTGGCCCGGTTGGGAGATCGCGGACTTCCGCTGGGACGCGATGCCGCCGATATTACGGATGCCGTCGCGCTCAGCCACGCGCTGACCGCCGCTGCTCCCACGACGGTCGTGAACTGTGTGGCCTATAACCTCGTCGATCAAGCCGAGGGCGAACCGGAGGCGGCGTATGCCGTGAATGCGTGGGGGGCCCGCAACATCGCCCATTGGTGCGGCGTGCATCGCGTGCCCTTGATGCACATTAGCAGCGATTACGTTTTTGGGCGCGATTCGCGACGGAACACTCCCTATGCGGAGACCGACGTCTGTGGGCCGGTTAATGTCTATGGGACGAGCAAAAGCGTGGGGGAATCGGCGGTCAAGGAGAACTGCCCGCAGTCGTGGATTGTGCGGACGTGTGGGCTGTATGGACGCCAGTCGACCCGCGGCAAAGGGAACTTTGTGGACACGATGGTCCGTCTCGGGCGTGAACGACCGGAATTGAAAATCGTGAACGATCAGCGCTGCACGCCGACGTATGCAGGCGATCTGGCGGAGGCGCTGTTGGCGCTGCTCGCCACCGAAGCTTACGGTCTCTACCACGCCACGAATGCCGGCGATTGCACGTGGTACGAGTTCGCGCGAGAAGTTTTCCGGCAGCGTGGCCTGACACCGAACGTCATTCCGATCACCAGTGCCGAGTACGCCGCCAAAGCCCCGCGGCCGGGTTACAGCGTGTTGAATTGCGAAAAATTGACAAAGACGATCGGCCGTTCGTTACGACCGTGGCGCGAAGCCCTCGTGGAGTACTTACGGTAAATTCCAAGTTCCAAATTCCAAAAAAGGACCAAATTCCAAACGGGAAAAATGAGCCCCATTTTGTTGGCCGCACTTCTGATTCTTGTCTTCGTTTGGAATCTGGAGCTTGTGATTTGTTTGGAATTTGGACGTTGGAATTTGGTACTTTCCTCGCATGAAACTCGCCGGGTTGTTCTATGCAACGCCGACGTCGGATTCCTCCATCATGTCGCGACAACTGGTGCCCGAACTGAAACTTCAAGGCCGCTTCGTGGCGCTCGGCATCATGTTGATTCCCGTGTTGCTGGCATGGAAGATCGGCGTCGTTTACCAACTTCTGGCGTGCTTTGTTCCCGTCGTGCTGGCCGGGACGTATCGCGAATCCAGGCTGGACGGAGACGCCTTCCACACGCGGTTCTACCTCGGATTCATTCCCTTCGGTAAAGACCGGTGTAAACTCCCGGCGGTGGTCTCCATCTACACGAAGTACGGCGTCAATCAAACCGGTTATGGGACGTTCTTTCTGCTCGGTCCGGTGATGGTGGTCTTCATCTGGATCTTCGATTATCTGATGCCCGCGCTCGGTGGCAGCTACGAAATCTGGCTGGAAACCGCCAAGGGCAGAGAAGTGCTCGCCTGGTGCGGGAACAACGAGGAACATTTCAAAGCGAACCTCGAACTGCTGCGCTCACGGACCGGTGCCGAGGTCCGCACGAGATGACGCCATTCCGATCGCCACGGATCGATGAAAAAAGCACCAATTCCGCAGTGCCTGTTGTGCGACAATTTGTCGCTCCGTAAACTAACGCTCCAACGCCGACACATTCCCTCACGGTCTCACGACTGAAGGAAAGGGCTCGCATGTTCCTGCGGTCTACTGTATCGCTCCTGCTGCTCGCGCTGAGTGTTCCCTCCTTCCCGTTCGTTGCGGCGGCCGCTGAGCGACAGCCGAACGTGGTCATTTTCTATTGTGATGATCTTGGCTGGGGCGAACTGGGCTGTCAGGGCAGCAAAGATATCCCGACACCGCACATCGATACCCTCGCCAAAAACGGTCTGCGCTGCACGCAGGGATATGTCGCGGCGACGTATTGCAGTCCGTCGCGGGCCGGGTTGATGACGGCCAAGTATCCCACGCGGTTTGGTCACGAATTCAACAGCGTGGCGAACAGGTCGGGGCTGGTTCTCAGCGAACGGACGATTGCCGATCGGTTGAAGGACCGCGGTTATGCCACGGCGTGTGTCGGGAAGTGGCATTTGGGTGACGCCGAACAGTTTCATCCCACGAAGCGCGGCTTCGATGAATTCTTCGGCACGCTGGCGAACACGCCGTTCTTTCATCCCACCAAGTTCATCGACAGTCGCGTCTCTCCAGAGATCCAGAAGATCGACGACGACAGTTTCTACACCACCGATGCCTACGCCGACCGTGCCGTTGACTGGCTCGAAAAGCACAAGGACAAGCCGAAGTTCCTGTACCTGCCGTTCAATGCCCAGCACGCGCCGCTTGAGTCCCCGCAAAAGTATCTCGATCGGTTCCCCAATATTACTGACAAAAAGCGAAAACTGTTTGCCGGGATGATGGCCGCGATGGATGACGCCGTCGGCCGGGTGCTCGAAACAATCCGCAAGCAGGGCCAGGAAGAGAACACGCTGTACTTCCTCATCGGCGATAACGGCGGGCCGACGCCCAGCACGACGTCCGACAACGGTGGACTGCACGGATTCAAAGCCACCACTTACGAAGGGGGCACGCGCGTGCCGTTTCTGGTGCAGTGGAAGGGGACCATTCCCCAAGGAAAAACGTACGATCTGCCGGTGATGAACCTGGACGTGATGCCGACGGCGCTCATCGCCGCCGGCGGCAAGGTTGATTCCGCGTGGAAGTTCGATGGCGTTGATCTGCTCCCCTATTTCACGGGCAAGAACATCGCGCGGCCGCATGAAACGCTGTACTGGCGCTTCGGCGAACAATGGGCGATTCACCACGGTGACTGGAAGCTCGTCAAATCGCGCGGCGGCGGTCCGCAGCCCGAGTTGTACCATCTCGGCAAAGACCCCTTCGAATCCAGCGACCTGGCGGCAAATGATCCGGACAAAGTCAAGACGCTGCAAGCCATGTGGGATGCCTGGAGCAAAGAACAAACCCCGCCGAGCGTGCCCGACGCTCCCGCGAACGCGAATCCGAAGAAGAACAAGAAGCAAGCCACCCCGGCAACGTAGGGTCGCTCGGTCGCGGGCTAGTTTGAATCCAAATGCGTCGGGGCAGGGGGCCCGACCTATGGTTGGGCCGTTTTTGCCGCGATATCCACAGGTCGGGGCCCCTGCCCCGACTCTGGTCGATGTGGTACGAAGCTGCGCTTACTGCAACTTGACGGTGAAAGTCATCTTCTTGTCCCCGCGCAGGACTTCGATCTGCACGGGGTCATCGCGGTGCTTGTGTTGCATCGCGTGGGCCAGCAGTTCGGTTTCCGTCTGGAAATCGTTGCGGCCGTCGTAGCCGATGACGATATCGTCCTTCAGCAACCCGGCTTGTTTGGCCCGGGCGTGATCGCCGTACTGGCCGACGTGCTTCACATGCAGCGCGAGTTTGCCAGCGGGAACCGGCAGTTTGGCGCGGTCTTCGGCGTTCAGCGATTCCAGCAGCATCCCCCCGAACGCCATCCGTCGCAGGTCCCACGTCGTCGCCCGCCAGGAAATGTCAGCCTGTCGTCGCCAGCCGTCGGGGAGTTCCAGCGTCGTTTTGATTCGCTGGCCATTGCGTTCCAGTTCGACCGGAATCGTGGCGGATGTTCCAGCGTTTTGCAGCACCCACTGCGCGTCGGCGACGGACACCAGCGGTTGCCCCTGCATCGTTGCCAGGCGGTCGCCCGGTTGGATCTGGGCTTTCGACGCGATGCTGTCCGGTAGCACGGCATCGACGGTGATTGCCGTTTGAGGATTCATCTTCAAGCCAATCACGCTCAACCCCGGCCATGGAAACAGCACTTCATCCGGCACCGGCTTGTTGTCCATCCGTAAGACCATCCGCTGGGCTTCACGAATCTGATGGCAATGGATGCAACTCTGCACGACTTTGCCTTCGTAGTTCAGCTTGTCGGTGTATTTTCCTTTCAGGGACGGAAACTCTTCCGGCACGGCAATCGGTGACGATTTCGCCGCCTTCGCCTGCAGAGACTTCTTCTGCTGGTTGAAGTCCGTGGAGAGTTTCAGCACGCGCTGCATCGAATCGGCAAACCCGAGCAGATGCATGTCGTCCTTCTCGTTGTCGCGTCCGGTGCGGGTACCGAAGCGACCGAGAATCGTGCCATCGTGGTGCAGATAGATGATGGCAAACGACATGTCGAAGTCGTATTGGAACCGCGACAGGTCGAGCCCGTTCGCCTGCGGGATGCGGACGCAGACGAACTTGTCGAGCAACTCGCGGATCACCGGTTCGCGCTCGACCACCTGTTCGTCGAATTCATGGCACGCTTCACAGGGAATGCAGCGGAAGACGACGAGAATCGGCTTCTTCATCCGGCGGGCGTCGCGCTCGGCTTTGGAGAGATCGTTGTAGATCCAGAAGTCGCTCGCTTCGAGGAGTTTCTTGTCGTTGCGGACCTTGGTTTCACGGTCCTGTGCGATGGATAGAGAACTCAACGTCACGGTTAGACACATCACGCCGAAGAACAGCAGACGAGACATCATGGACTCCTGGGCCGGCGGGGCAGGAAGGGGATCGATGATGTGTCATAAGAATTTTTCGGCGTGATCGCAAGCGGGGGATGAATTTCGCTTTCCCTGCTTCATCCGATGATGGGACGGCGTGAAAAGAATGGGATTTCAGCCCCGAAGGGGCGTGATTCGAAAGCCCAGGGCGCAGCGTCCTCGCGCAGCCCTGGGTCAGGGAAGCGGATGAGTTCGTCCAGCCCCAACGGGGCGTCACATTGTTGTGAGAAAAGAGTCCCGCCCCGTTGGGGCTGCGTATTTCTGGCCGTCTTACCCCAGCCCCTCGGGCTGGGCTATCGAATCACGCCCTGTTAGGGCTCAGGAACGCCGAATTCTTCACGGGTGTTCCTGCCAAACATCGGATGCCCCATTTCCCGCTGGTCATCATTGGGAAGCGATCATTTCGTCTCGGGGGTTAGCTTTTCCGCTTTGCGTTGGGCGTCCATCAGGCGTTGTTCGCTGTCTTTGCGATAGCCTTCGATCTTGGTAAGACCAACAGCGGCTTCGTAATGCGGGATGGCGGAGACGGGGTCGCCAGCATCGAGGAACACATCCGCCAGATTGCGGTGCCAGAAGTATTCCAACTGTTCTGACCGGCGCTCCGGTTGATCGGCTTCCGATTTCTTCGCGGCGGCGAGCGCTTTCGGTTTGTCCTTCGCAGCCAGCCACGCGGCGGCGGCTTCCTTGTAATGCCATGCAGCGAGGCTGTCGTCCCGCGCCGCCGTCTTCTCGAAGAGTTCCGCACCTTTGGCCTGTTGTTTCGCTTTCACATATTGAGCTGCAAGATCGGCGGCATCGGAGACGCTGAAGCCCTCTTCGTCCTGCTCTTTGATGCGGGCATAGCGCTCGAGCATCACCACGGCTCGTTGCGGATCATCCACCAGGCGGCCGTAGAATTCGCACAGAATGTAGAGCGTGCCGACATCGTCCGCGTTTTCCTTCAACTTCGCCTCATACCGTTTGGCAGCATCGGCGGTTTTCCCACGTTGACGGAGAAAGCTGAGGAGTTCCGATCGCGCCAGCGACCGTTCGGCAGCTCGTTCCGAATGCGCGATGATGAATTCCAGGGCGGTCGCTTTCAGTGTCCACTCGGCCGCAATCGTGTATGCGGGAAGAAGTGCCCGGTAGACTTTGGCTTTATATTCGTCATCGCGGGCCATTCGGAGTGCGGCTTCGAGCGGTTCCTGGGCCTTCGCACTTTCCTGGGCATACAGGAAACCTGTGCCGAGGCGATATGCTTCTTCGGCCGAAGCGTATTTCTCGTCGCCGACCGCCGGGGCGTCCTTGGGGGCTTCCTTCGCGGCGGCTTTTTTCTTCTTGTTCCGCGGTGCATTCTGAGCGAGCTGGTTCGCCGATCCATCCGGAGTGGACGCCGAATTCTTTTCCGGGACGGTGTCGAGATGGCTCGATGGAGTCGCCACATCGGCAGCGCGTGCCTTCTTGACGATCGTGAGCGGTTCAACGGTGGGCTGTTCGGCAGGCGATACTGTGGTGGGAATCTCCGTCAGGATATTCGGATCGGACTGGCGCTGGGGCATCCCTGTGCCGGCCAGCATCCACATGGCGACGAGACCAACGGGCAATAAAGCGGCAGACATGGCGACGCCTCCGAGCAGAAAGACGACGAGGAACCACCAGCGCGAGACCGGGACGTGTTCCCGGAGCACGGGCGGAGAAGGGGACGTGAGCGTGATGCACAGATCATCGGGCAGCGCGTAAATCGCCGGTTGCTGCACGTGTCGCAGGCAGTCTTCCAGCAATTCTGCGACATCCGCCGCCGAGCCGAGCCGATCGTTCGGCGACTTCTGATGCAGGTGATCGATCAAGGTTTCCAGCCAATCGGGCGTGGAGGGTTGAATCTCATGCAACCGGCGGGCTTTCGATCCACAGATCCGTTTGAGCACGCCGAACGTGGTTTCCGCACGGAACGGCGGACGCCCGGCGGCCATCGCATACAGCACGCTGCCGAAGCTGAAGAGATCGGTGCGATGATCGATGGCATCGCCGCGGGCCTGTTCGGGCGACATGTATTGCGGCGTCCCGGCGATCACCCCGGTGCGCGTCAGGGACGCATCATCAACCGCGCGGGCCAGACCGAAGTCAGCGAGCCACGCATGATGGCCTTTCTTTTCCAGTAGAATGTTCGCGGGCTTCACATCGCGATGGACCAACCCACGAGCATGCGCGGCCTGCAAAGCCTGCGCGATTTGCAGGCCGATGGTGAGTTGCTCAACGAGTTCCAACGGTCCCTGACGGTCCAACCGCTGCTGCAGAGATTCGCAATCGAGGAACGGCATGATGAGATACGGCAACCGCCCCTGGGCTTGAATCGCATGGATCGGCATCACATGGGGATGAATCACCGCCGCCGCGGCTTGCGCTTCCCGGACAAATCGTCTCCGCGCGGCGGCATGCTCCGCGACTTCAGGACGCAGCATCTTGACGGCGACCAACCGCTTGAGCGCTTCCTGCCAGCCCTTCAACACAATCCCCGACGACCCCCGACCGACGACTTCCAGAATCTCGATGTCATCGAGCCGGCCGAGTCCGTTCGGTGTCGCTGCGGGCATCAGAAAATCGACGGCGAAATCGACAGGACAGGCGCGATACCACTCCGGTCCTTCGCCCGAAGCACCGTCGACTTCTTCAACGGAAGGAGTGGGTTTTTCCCGATCGGCCACCTGTCGCAGGATGGTGCCCGCGGTTCCCCAATCGCGTTCCTCGGCGGCGAGGCGTTCCAACTCGGCACGACACGCCGCACATTGCGTGAGGTGTGCTTCCAGGTGTTGTTCCTCGACGGTGGCCAGCGAATCCTGCAGGCAGCGCGTGAGTAACTCTTTCGGACAATCCGGGGCTTGAGGAATCATGTTTGCTCTCCACCGACAAGGAGTGGTCCCCTTTCATCCAGCACCTTCGCCACCTGAATTCGCAAGCGGGCCATAATCCGACTGCGGGCCATGTACACGGCTCCCGTCGATAACCCGAGTTCCTTGGCGACGACATCAATCGGACGGTGCATGACCAACGTCTCCCAGAAGGCTTTCCACGTCGTTTCGCGGAACTCGTCTTTCACTTGCGATGCGGCCCAGGCGAAGACCGCCTGTTGATATTCCTGCTGGGCTGCGGTGTCGTCTTCCCCATCCGCCACTTCGTTCATGCGGGCGAGGAACGCGGTCCCGCCGCCGCTGTCGGGCTGCCGCGCTTTCCGTTGTAAAAACTTGATCGCCGCATGCCGGGCAATCGTGGCGATCCACCGGCGAAAGGCCCCCGGCTTGCCATCCGGTTTCCAGTTGGCGACCGATTGGCAAATCGACGTCATCACCTGCTGCGCGACATCCCGCGCATCGGCCTCCTGCAAGCCCCGCCGATGGAGATACGTCAGCAGAAACGGTTCATATTCGGCAATGAATTCCTGCCACGCCGCTTCATCCCGCTCGTCCTGCAGACGAACCACCAAACTCCAGCGGGTTTCGGGCGAGGCCATCGACATGAACGGACTACGTCTTGAAGGGGGTCGCTGAAACGTTTTTTGTGTGCCACTGGCTCTGCCAGTGTCTTTGAATTGGATTTCACCCGTTGTGATTGCAAAAAGGAGACACTGGCAGAGCCAGTGGCACACAGCGAAGCCATCAACATGGGCATCACGAGAGAGAGTCGTTTCACATTCCGACAGGATAAAGCCGCGGTGGACGCAATTCTCACGCGATTTTGAGCGGAATGAAGGAAATCGCTCTCGTCAGCGATGATCGGGGACGGCTCACCGCCGTACATCAAGGCAAACAATCTCAGAATCATCGCGCAGGTACAACATGCCGCGTGAGAGGGCCGGGGCTTGCCGCGTGGTGCCGATGTATTCCTTGCGGCCGAGTTCTTCGTATTCCTTCGGGTTCGCACGGGCGATGACGAGTTCGCCGTTCATCGTGGAGAAGAACAGTTTGCCGTCGGCGGCGATGAGATTGCCTTTGCCCCAGCGTGGCTTTTGCCAGACGCGGGCACCGGTCTTGGCGTTGATGCAGGTAAGGTGTGTCACCGGCCCCGCACCGCCGACGTTATCGAGCCCGTAGAGGTAATCGTCGAGCAGGATCGACGTCTGCCATTCATTACGCAGGACGCTTTTCGTTCCCTGCGATTGCCATACGGTGCTCACGTCAAATTGTTCGCCTTTCGGCTTGAGCGCGAGCATGACGCTGCCGTGGTTCTCGCCGGAGGAGAGGAAGACGTTGCCATCGACGGCGATCGGCGTGGCGATGTTGCAGTCGAAGTTCGTTTCGTACGGATATTGCCAGAGCAGGGCCCCGGAAGCAGGTTGCAAACCGAGGGCCGCGTTGCCGACGAAAGCGACGATTTGTTTGCGTCCATCCAGCGTTAACAATGTCGGCGAAGAGTAACCGGCGGGGTTGTCGCCGGTCGCCCATTTCCGCTTGCCAGTCTGGAAATCGTACGCAGCCACCGTACCCGCGGTCCCGCCGACGGTGACGATCACGAGCCCGTTGTCGAACAGCGGCGAGCACGCCATGCCATATTCCGCGGGCTTGCCGCCGAGGTCTTTGACGGTGTCTTTCGACCAGACGATTTTGCCCGTGGCAAGCTCAGCGGAAACGAGAATGCCTTCCCCGGTGAAAGCATAAACGAAGTTCCCACTGATGGTTGGCGTGCCGCGCGGGCCGTTGCCCATGCCGTTGCGATATTCGGGGGCGAGCGGCGTTTCCCACTTCGTGTTCCCCGTCTGCGCATCCAGTGCGAGCAGCCATTGCTTCTCGTCCTTCTGTACCAGCGTGACTGCGGTGGTCCCTTGAATGGCAATTCCGGACATGCCGACACCGCCGGGTTTACGCCAGACTTCTTTTGGTCCATTGGCGGGCCATTTGTCGATCAGCCCGGTTTCGGTCGAGTGCCCGTTCCGCTGCGGCCCGAGGAACTGCGGCCAGTCGCTCCCCTTGTCCTCTGCAAACGCCGTGAGGAAAAGCAATCCCCATGCTGCGAATGTCATCCCCAGGCGAACACATCGATGGAAGTGGTGCATGATCGTTCGCCCAATAAAGGTGTGAATTCAATCGCTTGCGCTTCGCAGAATCGCAGAACTCGCGCCGCTAAAATCCTTTTAAACTTCGACCGCCGATTGCCCCGTGAAATACGCCGGTTCTCGCCCCGCCTTCCACTTGATGTTGCAGCCGATGCTGGCCCGTTGTTCGATCAGCGGCGACTCCCCCGCGAGAACGCGATCGCAGGCGGTGCGCAGATCGGCCCCCGTCACGGGCTTGCCGTTCCCCGGGCGGCTGGCATCGAACTGGCCGCGGTAGACGAGGGCCATGTTGGCATCGAACAGGAAGAAGTCTGGCGTGCAGGCGGCTTTGTAGGCCTGGGCAACGGATTGCGATTCGTCATAGAGATACGCGAACGTGTACCCCGCGGACTGCGCTTCGAGCGTCATCTTCTCGGGCGAATCATCGGGATGCGTGGCGACATCGTTGGAACTGATCGCGACGACGGACAACCCCTTCGCTTGATATTCCTTGCCGAACACGGCGAGGGCGTCGCGCAGGTGTTTGACGAACGGGCAGTGGTTGCAGATGAACATCACCACGAGTCCCTTGGACCCGGCGAAGTCCCCGACCGAAACGGTTTTCCCATCAACATTCGGCAGCGAAAACGCCGGAGCTTTGGTTCCCAGCGGCAACATCGTGGAGGCAGTTTTGACCATCGCAGCATCTCTCTTCCGGACACGGACACAGAACCAGCAAACATCCCGATAGCGTACCGGTCCGGGCGGTTGATCGTCTATCGAACATCGAACTGCGAAGTGTTTTGATCCCGAAGGGATCGCAGACGGTAGCCGGGGGTCGCAGCGCAGCGGAGACCCCCGGTTGCGGACGGAATGGAAATGCACCCCGGAGGGCGTGCCAGAAGATCAGCGTGACGGTCAATACCTCTGGCACACCCTCCGGGGTGCAATGTGAACGGCCCTGATCCGGTGGTCTTCGCTTCGCTGCGACCACCGGCTACCGTCTGTGACCCCGTTCGGGGTCGAAGAGCCGCTTCCTTGACATTCCCCGCGCCACAGGCGATCAACTGACTCACATTGAAATCGGTTGATGCGGAGTGCCGCGGCCGGTCCGGGTCTTCGGCGGAGAGTGTTTGCATGAACGATGGGACAACACCCACGCGTGTCTGGTGGATCTGTGCGCTGCTGCTGTGCGCGAGCACCATCAACTACATGGACCGGCAAACGCTGAGCAATTCGTCGGAAGAAATCAAAAAAGAATTTCATCTCAACGATGTCGTGGAAGGCGGAAAATCGCACGGCAACAAGTATTACGGCCGGCTGGAATTCGCGTTCGGCTGGGCGTTTGCGTTGGGAGCGACGGTGTTCGGTTTCATCGTCGACCGGACGAATATCCGCTGGTTGTATCCGGCGGTGCTGATTGCCTGGTCGACGATGGGCTTTCTCACCGGATATGTCGAAACGTATGCCGGGCTGTTTGCGTGCCGGTTGTTTCTCGGTCTGTTTGAAGCCGGGCATTGGCCGTGCGCGCTGAAGACGACGCAGCGGTTATTGCCGCCGGATAAGCGCACGCTCGGCAACAGCGTGCTGCAAAGCGGGACGGCGATCGGCGCGATCATCACGCCGCTCATCTTGAAGTATTACCTGACGGACGACGCCGGCAGTTGGCGACCGGCATTTCGGGTCATCGGCATGATCGGCTTCGGCTGGGCGTTCTTCTGGTGGTTCACGATCCGTCAGAACGAACTCTTGCCCGAACCGCCGGCCGCCGACCAGGATGCGAAAGGCGAAGGCTTTCTCAAAGTCATCTTCAGTCGACAGTTTCTGACATTGCTGCTGGTCGTGAATCTGATCAATATCAGCTATCACTTCTTTCGCGTCTGGCTGAATGGTTATCTGGAGAACGATCGCCATTTCACCCGTGCGGAACGGCTCGATTTCATGTTCTGGTTCTACATCGCCCATGATGTGGGTTGTCTCAGCGCGGGGGCGCTCACCGTCTGGCTGGCGCGGGGAAGCTGGTCCGTCGGGTATGCCCGCGGCGTGGTGTTCACGGGCTGTGCGCTGCTCGTGTCGCTGTCGGTCTTCCTGCCGGTGTTGCCCGCGGGATGGCCGTTCTTCGTGGTGATGATGATCATCTCGATGGGCCTGCTGGGATTGTTTCCGTGCTACTACGCCTTCGCGCAAGACCTGTCGCGACGACATCAGGGCAAGGTGTCGGGCGTGCTGGGCACGGTGGCGTGGCTGGTGTTGTCGCCGCTGCAGGAATTGTTCGGCATCATGATCGACGCCACGAAGCGTTACGATCTGGGTCTGGGCGCCATCGGATTGTTGCCGCTGCTGGCCGCCGTGTGTCTCGCAATCGGCTGGCGGAATGAACCGGACATCGCTGCTGACCCAACCGGAACGCCCTAGCGAAGTGCTTCGTACAGCGCGGAACTTGATGGTGTGTGCCACTGGCTCTGCCAGTGTCTTTCTGATGAAAGCGAAAGACAGCACTGGCAGAGCCAGTGGCACACAAATTCACGCGTATCGGATGCTGCCATAACTCAAAAACGTGACTCTGGCATTCCGGCTGAGGATATGCGGCGCACCGACTCGGTCTTGACGACATTCGTGGGGGAGAGGACGATACGGCGACGATTGTTCGACCGAATTCTTGTCCGGAAGAGTCCGTTTTCATGACCGCTGCGGAACCGTTGCCGTTCTCGATTCGACCGGCGCTGCGTGAAGATGTCCATGCGCTGCATGCCTTCATCGAGCCCTTCGTTGTGCAGGGCCGCTTGCTGCGCCGCACGCACGATGAATTGCAGGACCTGACAAAGAACGGGTTTCTCGCGATCATCGCCGGTCGGATCGTCGGTTTTGCGGCGTTGGAAGTCTATTCGCCCAAGCTCGCGGAACTGCGAAGCCTCGCGGTCAGCTCGCAGTATCAGGGGCAGGGCATCGGCAAAGCGCTGGTGCAGGCGTGTTTGCAGAAAGCGAAAGAGGAACGCATTTTCGAAGTGATCACGATCACCTCATCGGAAGAATTCTTCCAGAAATGCGGCTTCGACTTCACGCTGCCGGGCGAACGGAAAGCGTTGTTTCACCAGACTCGTGAACAGTTTTAGAACTCGCAATCTGGCGCAGGTTCGCTCGCAGTGGTCGAGGCGGGTGCGACAAGAGTGGCATTTTTTACGGCGTCGAGATTTGGAAACGCCTGTTCGAGAAAGGCATTTCCTTCTTCGTACATTTTGCCTTGCAACCGCGTCGGCTCTTCGCCGTATTCCTGATTCAATGAATCGACAATGTCCATGCCTTCGACAACTTCGCCGAATGGTGTGAAGCCCATCGCATCGAGCCGGGAGTTGTCGCCGTAGTTGATGAAGACCTGCGTGGTTCGGGAATTCGGCATGCCCGGTTTCGCGAAGGAAATGGTGCCTCGTTGATTCGACTTTCCTGCCGCATCGTCGGGGATGAATTTTTCCTTCCACTCGTTGCTGACTTTCGGATCGGCGGCGATGCCGAACTGCACCATGAAACCCTTCACGGCCCGAAAGAACTTGCAGTTGTCGTACACGCCGGCCTGCACCAGTTGACGAAAGCGATCGGCCCCATTCGGCGACCATTCGCGATGGACCTCGACCACGAAATCGCCTTTCGTAGTTTCGAATTTCACGCGGTAATGATCCGGCCCTTTCGGACCCGCCGATTCGGCGATGGCCGGCGCTTGCGGGACCGGCGGCGCGGTCGTGGGAGCCTCACCGCCACTGCATCCGATGGCCATGACGATCCATGCTCCCCAGTGCCAACTCATTCGCCGCTGCATGGCATGTATCCCTGATATTCTCTTCAAATCTGTTCAAGGTTGCGATTGTAATCACCGCGCAAGGGGGGAAACAACGCGCATGCGTTATCGCTACGGTCAATGCGTTTCCGAAAGTTTTTTATTCACCGCATACGCGATTCGAAGTGAGGAAGTGCCACTGCTTCGGAGTCCTCGGAGAAGCAGTGTCTTCTGGACGCTTCCTGCAGCGGTCAGCACTGCTTCGCGGACGAAGCAGTGGCAAGTTGAGATGGCAAACTTCAAAAATGAAATGACGTCGTTTATCGAGAAATTAACTGCTTCTGCAGGTTCTGCAATTCGGGTTGCTCCGGCGACATCCGCAGCCCGGCTTTGGTTTGTTCCAGCGCCTCGGTGAGATCGCCCTTAGCCTCCAGGGCTTGCGCATAACGCAGGCGGAACTCCCAGCGGAGCGGCTCGATTTGAACAGCTTTGCGAAAGTGCTCACAGGCGGCCTCGGTCTGTCCCTGCAGCAGTGCCAATCGTCCGAGTTGCATCCACGTCTCACCCTGCGGTTGACCGGTGCCCGCATTCAACAGCGTCGCCAGTCGATCGGCGGCCATTTGTTGAATCAGTGGATCATCGACGAGTTCCGCGAAACGCAACAGGCTCGGCGCGTCCGCGAGCACCACGTGCTCCAACGTGTCGGCCGGGGAGAGTCGCCGCCCGGCTTCGCGATAGATCGTGTCCTGCAAGTTCGGATCGAGTTCAATCGCCCGCCGCCAGCACAACGCGGCGAGATCGTCCTCGATCACCGGTTCCGTCATGAGCGCGATGGCCCGGAGCCATTTCGGTTCACCGGGCGATGCCACAAGGGCGGTGCGTAACCAGCGCGAGCGATCTTCCTGGCCATTCCCGCACAGATACGACAAAGACGCAAGATGCAAGTCGGTTTGGGGATCGAACGGGCAAAGCTGTTGGGCCCGCAAAAAGGCTTCGTAAGCGTGCGGAACATCGCGCTGGAAGGCAGGGTCCGTGCGGATGTCGTCGATTGCCGCCGTGTGGCCTTGATGGGCGGCTTGTCGACACTGCGCGTCCCACACGGCCGGGTGGGTTTGCATCCACGCGTCCTCCGGCGATGGCGGTTTCGGAACTCGGCGGGGAGCTTGCGCGCGGGCAAACAATTCCCGGCGATAGCGGTGCAGGTGGAGTTCGGCCAGACAGCGGTGCAATTCAAAATCATCCGGTCGCCGCGCCAGCAATTGTTCGGCATGGGCGATGGAAGCCTCGATGAACAAGTCGGACCGGTCGCGCAGTTCGGCAGATTCAAAATCCGGCACCGATTGCAGAAAGCTCGCTGCCGTTGCCGCGGACGAGAACTCGCGGTTGCTGGCGGTCATGCCGCCGATCACCATCAAAAAAGGAAACCATGCCCACCATTTCCAGCGGCACCCCGCTTCATCGTGGGCCACTTCGCCGACCGAGGGGAAACGGCTGCCGGTGAGAGCCCCCAGCATCGCGGCGCAGGTCAGCGCATTGGCGGGAATGCTGATGCCGTAATCGGTCCCGGCTTGCAGTCCCTGGGCGATGAGCAGAAACGCCGTCACCGGACCCAGATCGGCCGTCTCTTCGTCGTCCATCCAAACCGAACGGCACACGGAACGGAGAAAGAACAGCAACGTTCCGCCACCCATTATCAGCAGCAGAACCGCGGGCAGCCCTCCTTCGATGGCGAGCTCCAGATATTCGTTGTCGGCATTCCAGTACGTGGTTGAGAGTGCATGATTCTGGTACGGGCGATTGGCGTAACGGTAGGTTCCCAAGCCGGTGCCCGACCGCCAGACGTCGTTCAGTGCGGGAACCATGTCGCGCCAATGCCGCCAGCGTCCTTCTTCCGTCGCGGCGGCCAAAGAGAAGCCGTCAAAGCGGGCGCGCGCGAGTTGCCACATTCCCAGCGACGCCGCCAGGATCGATCCGATCACGACGGAGGTCATCAGTAACCGAACAATCGACGTTTGCCGGGTGCGAAAGGCGAAGGCGATCAGCACGACGAATGCCCCCGCCGCGGACAAAATTCCCCCACGCGATGCGGTCGCGATCACGCCGATGGGGATCGCAACCAGCAGCAATTGCACCAGCGCCGCCCGCCAGGTGGGACGGTCATCGCTGGAGCGCGGCGGCCACCATTCGTACGGCGATTCACGAACTCCCGCAAACAACAGCCCGAGGGCGGCAGCCAGACACAGATTCAAATACCCCGCCGCATGATTGCGATTCCAGAACGACGCAAAGTTCTGCCCTTCATGCGGCGGCGGAAAGAGCCAGTACAGCTTTCCGTTCCAGGTCAGCCGTTGGGCAATGCCGAATACAGTCAACGCCACGCCGTTCAAAGCCAGCAGCAAGTAGAACCCGCGGCGATAAACGGTGAGGGAATAGAGCTGTGCCCCCAGGATGATGGCCACCAGCGGCCAGATCAGGCGTGCTAGCTGCGTGCGGGTGAGCGCCGTCGATTGCGTGCCGGTTTCCGCTTCGGGACTCGGCCCAATGAAGTCCGGGGCGATTCGTGCCACGACACCGTGATGGGGCGGTAAGCCGGGCGACAGCGGACCAAACAACTGCAGCGCTGCGAGGCCGATGAACCCGCACCAGACGATGACAAGCACCGTTGTCGTACCGGTCCAGCCACCAGTTCGTGCGGTTGGGTCGAGCCATTTCGACAGCAGCCAGAACCCGAACGCCGCACTCAAACCGATCGCCAAGCCAGCTTGAACGGGCAGGGGACGACCGGAAAACAGCCACGGGGCGGCCAATAGGGTCGCGGCAAAGACGAATCGACTCAGGCCCAAAAGGAAGCGGGACACAAGATATCGATTTTAGAATGATCTGTCCGGCACGGGCACCGTCTGGCAATCGCCAGCGCCACGGGCCGATTCGAGCAACACGTTCACCTAATTACGGCGACGATGGACTGCTGCCGCCATTCGCCGCGGCCAGCCCCAAACCGGCGGCGCCTAATGCCGCGCCAAGGAGACCCAAACCCGAACCGCCGGCTCCGGCCCCTCCACCACCGGCTCCGCCACCACCGCCCGGCCCGGCTCCCAGGGAACCCGGAGGAGCGTTGCCTTGCGTGGGAGAATTGCCCTGAGAAGCCGCAATCGAAACCGCGAGTTGGCGCAGAGCTTCGGGAAAGTTCGACAGGTCGATGACAGTTCCGTCGATCACAACCAGTTCCGCTCGCCTGGCTTTGAAACTCACATTCACAAACAGGGCTTTGTTCGCACCGGAAGCCACGCCTCCCTGGCCTTCGACAACATGCAAGCCGAACGCCATGAATCCTTCCCCCCCGGCGGCGACCACCGAATAATGCCCCGGGGCGACATCCGCAAACTCAAAGTTCCCATTCGAGGCCACGAGCACTTTCTGAGGCAGCGCGTTTCCTTGCACGAGGAACGCATTCAGATGGTGAAACTGCACCGGTTGTCCCGTGATGGGGTGGAACCGATGCAGTTGGCCGAGCACCTTGCCCCCGACTTGCCGTTCCACCACATACGGAGCGTCCGGCGCAGCGGAGCCCTTTCCAGACTGGGCATAACCACTTTTCAAATCGTCGGCCGTGAGGACATCCTTGTTCGGAACGAGCGGCGCGGGTCCCGCCGTTCGCGCTGTGGGGGGGACATAAGAATTGGCGAGTTTCAGCACCATCGGCAGATCCGCGGGAGGAACCGCCAGCCCGCGAAATTGTGTCCGCGCGGTTGCCGCCACGAATTTCGTGGGACGAACCTGTGGCACCTGTGGAGGCGGGGCGACAACCTCCACTTCCGCAACCAGGTATCCGGCCTTACCGGACGCAATCACGGCATAACGTCCCGAGGCCAAGCCTTTCGCCTGGAAAACGCCGCCGATTCCCGGCTTTGCGACGGTTTTGATTTCCCCCTTCTGCAGGAACCGAACGGTCAATTCGGTCGCGGGCGATTCCAGCCCCGTGGCCGGATCTGCCACCATGATGACGCCGGGCAGCAGGCCATCGGACGAGAGTTGCACGGCATTGGATGTCGGTTGGGGAACCGCATCTTCCAATGCGGGCGCGGGGGGGATGGGGGCATCCGCCGCGAGAACGGACATGCTGATCAGAATCGCGGGGATAAAAATGGACATCGGAAACAACCGCATGGTCGCACTCACAGTCATCTTAAGGAATGTTTGTCACAATCCTTTTGGGTTGCCTAACCGTTTCAGAATACCCCGTTGAATGCGTGACGCAAGAGTTCCAGCCGTTTTTGGTCGAGGGTCAGTTTAAAGAGTCGGGGCAGGGGCTCCGACCTATGGACGAGAAATTTGACCAAAAATCATTGGTCGGGGCTCCCGCCCCGACGTCTTTGGATTTTAACTGATCCACTACCCCCTTTTTCACTCATCCCTCGACGATTCTCTCGCTCATCGGTGCGACCGTCGGGCTGTTGAATTTCGTTCGTCCCTTACGTTCTCAGGGAATCCTCCGTCAGCGGGGAACGTCCAATCATGAGCGGAGTTCCCACGGCGGGAAACTCGGGCCGGTTGACCCTGCTGCATCGGTGTGGCACGATTCACTGGTGGTTCAATTCCCGCGGACGGCGTTCTGCCGCTCTCTTTTTCAAGAAGGTGTTTGCCCGTGGCGCTCGATGTTTACAAGGAATGGTTGGGGATTCCTGAAGGCCCGCGCCCGCCCGATCACTACGCGCTGTTACGCCTCGTGCAGTTCGAGGACGACGCCGACAAGATCCGCAAGAATTATAAAAAGCTCAACGCGCATGTGCGAAAATACGCAACCGGGCAATACTCCGATCAATCGCAGACGCTGCTCAACGAGCTGGCGAAAGCGATGCTGTGTTTAACCGACAGCGAAGGCAAAAAGGACTACGACCGCAGCCAGGGACGGGTCATCGACGATCGCGATGAAACCACGGGGCGTCGCCCGCTGACGGCCTACCTGCAGGACGACGGGACCTTGTCGGCGTCGCAGGCCAAGGAAGCGGTCGCGCATGCCGAGCGCACCGGACTCTCGCTGCGTGACGCCGTGGTCCAACTGAAATACGTGGACTCGGAGCAGGCCACGCGGGCGTTTGCGAACGAGCTGGGGCTTTCGTTTGTCGATCTGGGAGACATGATTCCGGACGAGGCTGCGCTCGACATGTTGCCGAAGGCCGTGGTGCGGCGATTTACATGTCTGCCCCTCTTCATCGATCGCGAACGCGTCCTGGTGGCCTGTTCGGTGGAACCCAGCGACGAACTCGAAGAGGAAGTCCGCCTGCGGTGCGGTGTCCCCATGCGGGGGGTTCTCGCGACGCCGAGCGCGATCAAGGAAAACATCGACCGTTACTACGCCGCCGGCATGCGGAAGGAAAAAGCCCCGCCGACCAAGAAATCCAGCATGGGCATGAAGACGACGGAGAAAACAACGGCGGCTCCGAGCGCGAAGGCCGAATATTCGGATGCCGAAGTCGAAGAACGCAAGAAGCTGGGCATGGTCCTCTGCATGATGACCTTCGTCATTCTGTGGAATCTCGATACCTTTTTGCTCTGGGACATGTTCTGGAAAAAATTCGTGCCGCTCTCGCTGAGTTCGGTCGCGTACCTTGCCACGATTGTCGTTGGCGGACCGATCATTGCTGGTCTGTATCTGACTTACATCAAAAAGAAGTAAAGCGTTCATTCTCCGTGTGCCCCTGACCCATGAC
This sequence comes from Planctomycetaceae bacterium, assembly GCA_021732785.1. Lineage (GTDB taxonomy): Bacteria > Planctomycetota > Planctomycetia > Planctomycetales > Planctomycetaceae > DSVQ01. The sequence goes on along the minus strand of JAKFUG010000033.1, from coordinate 67,430 downwards.
CCACACCAGCGAGAGGGCATCGCACATTTGTTCCACCTCGGTGTTTCCGGATAGAATGGAAGATCGCGGCGAATCGGAGCCGTGAGGTGGACCGATCCGGCTTCAGAGACATCCTTGTCTTGCCACTCGCGGGATGGGCCGCATCGGTGTTGGTGATCGCTCTCCCCAAGGAAATGCTCCTGTGAAAGTTTTGTTGCCTGTCGACCGTTCGGAAGCGTCGTCGAAAGCGGTCCAGTTTGTCGGGAAATTGCTGGCCGGTCGTGGCGGTCAGGATCAAGTGACGATTTACCATGTGGCGGAATTTCTGCCAGAGTTCGTGCTGACGGATATTCCCGAGGCGGGGTTAACCACGCGTTCGCTGGCGGAACGCTGGGCGACGCGGGCCAAGTCCGACGGCGAGACACTGTTGGCCGAACAGAAGCAGGCCCTCATTGCCGCCGGGGTGGCCGCAGAAATGGTGCAAACCAAGATCGAACTCAAAGATTGTCTGCCGGAATCGAAGAAAGTTGCGGCGGCGCTGACGATCATCGCCGAAATGCAGCACAACGCTTACGACCTGGTGTGCATGGGTCGCCGCGGGGCTTCCGCGATGTCGCATTCCTTGATCGGCGGTGTTACGGAAAAAGTGCTGCGTGAAGCCCAGGGTCGCAGCATTCTGGTTGTGGATTAATCCGAAATCGTGATTCACCTGCGGATTGAAATTGCGGGTTGAACAGAGAGGCGCTCCATGGACTTCGCGGTTTGCCCGAGTTGCGGTCAATCGGTGCTCGACGATGATGCCGCCGATTGCCCCTTCTGCGGGGCGTCGATGAAGGCCAAAGCGGGGGCAAAACCCAGCGGCGGTGCCAAGCCGGCCGCACCGGCCGCCAAGCCCGCCGGTGGTCCCGCTGCCAAACCGGGAGCGAAGCCGGGCGGCAAGCCCGATCCGAAAGCCGCCGCGGACGACTTCCCGTTCGATGCCGAGATGTTGCAGGCCAGCGACGCCATCGCCGCGACCGCCACCGCGGGGAAGGGCCGCACGTTGCAAGTCATCTGCCCCATGTGCGAAACAACGGGCTTTGTCCCGAGTTCCGCGGCGGGGAAGATGGTGAAGTGTGCGAATCCCAAGTGCATGGTCCCGCTCTTCAAAGCCCCGGCTCCCGAAGCCCCGAAGGCCGCCCCGCCGCCGCCGAAGCCGAAAAGCAATGTGGTGATGATGGGGATCATCACGGCAGTCGTCGTCTCCGTGTTGGGAGGCGGAGCTTATTTCTTCGTCACGATGTCCGGCGGCAGCACTCCCCAGACAAAATTGCTCACGCCCGAAGACATCCGGAAGATGAAAGAGGAAGCCGAGAAGCGCAAGCTCGTTTCCGGTAGCCCCGCGACGAAAGTGGGGCCCGAAACGCCCGGCGACACCGTTCCGCCCGTCAAGGTGGATCAGACCGCGGCGAAAGCGGTCAAGACCGCGGAATTGCAAACGACCATTCTGAAAGCGATGAGTGAACTGGCCCTGTTATCGGGAAGTCACAACCGCAGCAAGCCCCTCTGCCGACGGTTGGCGGCGGAAGCGTATGCACTCGCCGGTCAGATCAAAGAGGCCCGCGACCAGATCAGTGCCCTCGGTTCCGTGGGTCGCGATGTGCCGTTTTACCGCGTGATCCCGTGGATCGAAGTCTCGTGGGCCGAACTCGCGGCGAAGAAAGACGCGGCCGCGAAAACGGCGCTGGATTCCGCGCTGGCGGAATCGGCCACACTCCCCAAGTTCGGACGCGATCGCCTGGTCACCGCCACGTATCTCGCCACGGCCTTGTCCGGTGTAGAGCGTTATGCCGAGGCGCATCAAGTCCTGGCGGATCGTCAGTCGGCGGACGTGGATGGCGAATTGGCGTTCGTCATGTGCTGGTTTGAATTTGATCGTCAGTTAACGGACATCGAGCCGCTGTATGATTTGTTCCCGATTGTCCCCCGGGAAGCCACGCAAACGGCGGCCACGGCGGCCGTGCTGGTTCTCCGCGGTCAGGAGAAAGAAGCGTTCGCGTTTGCGAAAGCCGCTCCGGCGGGCATCCCGCAACGCGCGGCTTTGGCCGGATGGCTGGAAGCCCGCGTGTGGCTCAATCCGGCTTTGGCTCCAGCAGAACTGGAGCCAGAATTGGCGGGTCTGCCCCCTGCCTATCAGGCTTATGGCTGGGCACGGGCGGCCCGCGTCGCGGCCAGTCGCAAAGGGACCGACAGCGCGAAGGCGTTCGCCGCGAAAGCGGTGGCCGTGCTCGAATCCCAGCCCGTTCCGGCGGAGTTCGAAATTCCCCCGCTGAAGCAATTGATGAAGTGGCGACCGTCACCCGCCGGCGATTTGTTGGCGATGGCTACCGCCGCCGGAGAAGTGTCGCTCGCGCAACAGGCGATTGGGGACAATACCGCCGCTGCCGCCTCGCTCGTGCGCATGCTGTCGATCACGCGGGCCATCGGTCCCTCCGTACCGGCGGCGAGTACCTTGCAGAAAGACCTCGACCGGTTGGGGCTGAATGGCATGCGGGATCGGCTCAAGAAAGATCTCGATTTGCGGAATGACGACGATGCGCGTCAGTCCCTGAATATCTATCGTCAGGCATTGAACGAATTGTCTGCCAGCGCGACAACCCGGTTCGATTTTCAAACCCGCGCGCTCGGTCGGGCCGCGCGGTTGGGGTTGGAATCCGCGGTCTGGGAGATTGTCAGCCGGCGCACGTCGGCACCGGAGCCCGCCCAGCAGGAACCGTATTTCGGGTCCGCAGTCCCAGGCTGGCTGCACTATCGTTTTGAAAAGACGCAAGCCACGGACGACCTGAATGCACTGGTGGCCACGTATGGGCAACATGCTTCGGGGAAAATTACACCGCCGCTGATGGCTGTCGCGATCGACCATTTTATCGCCGGGCGGACGACCGAGGGTCTGGCAGTCATGAATGATAAGTCGCTGAAAGGCGATCAACGGGAAGCGATTGCCATTCGGGGGATGATGGCCTTGCTGAACCGGGGCGAGATCCCCGCCGTGTGGGAATTGCTGGCGAAGCAGGAGAACGTCCTGCGCGAACAGGCGTATCAATGGGCTGCGCTGGTGCTGACCCGGATGGGCAAAGCCCAGGAGGCGTGGGACCGAACCGAATCGCTGACCGGGTCCACCGAAAAGGAATCGATCGCCCGCGGCATCGTCGGCGGCTTGAACGAGCGGAAGTGAAATCGCCCGGTTGACAATTCCAGTCGGAATGTCTATCGTGGGTCTTGTCGGATCGATGGGACGATCCCGATCGACAATCACTCCATTACGGGATCGATCGCATGCCATCGCCATGCACGCCTGCACTGATGATGAGCGGGTTCGTCGTTTCGTTTGTGTCGGCAGTCTGGGCCGTTGAGGAACCGCCGCCCGATCGGAATGTGGCCTTCATGATGGCCACCGCGCAGGCTTATGAAACGCAGGTCGGAACTTCGGCCCCGCGGAAGCTCACGCTGCATCCCCACCCGGCGCTCAAATGGACCAATCCGGTCAGCGGGATTGAACACGGACTGCTGGTTCTCTGGCACGAGGACAACCGCCCCGCGGTGTTCGCGCAGGTCTTCAAGCTCCCGGCACCGCAGCATCTCTGGCTGCATGAATGCCAGTCGATGATCGGCGAACCGCTCCGGTTCACGTTATCGGGCAAGCCCGTATGGAGTCCGTCAGCCGCCAACTCGGCGTTCAAGATGTTGGAGAAAGTCGATCTTCCTGCGGAGAAACCGGCTGCTCGACTGGTGCAGGCGCGGGCCATTGCCCGGCGATTCACGGCATCCGAAGACTTCCGCACGACAGAAAAATCGGCCCCCTCGCGCTTCGAGTTGCGATTGTCATCACAGCCGGTCTATCAATACACCTCGGAAAAGCACGGCGTGCTTGCGGGCACCGTCTTCGCGTTCGTGAACGGCACCGATCCCGAAGTGCTGCTCGTCGTGGAGGCCTTTCACGATGGTCAAAGCACGGGGTGGCGCTATCAACTGGCCCCCATGACCTGCTGGGCCGTCGCCGCCACTTGGGACGGTGCCCCGGTCTGGCAAGTCGAAGAGCAATTGGGCAAGACCGGTCGCGGGGATCCGTATTGCGTGTGGGGTGTCGACAAGAGTTTACTCGTCGATGATCCCACCACGGCCACCCAATGAAGCCACGAATTAGCTGATCGGCGGCGTCGGTGACGGATCCACTGGCGGGTATTCGCCCCCGCGCTGGACGGGAATCGGTCGGGCCTGGATTTCGGGACGTTTCCGCAAGGTGATGTGCAGCAAACCATCCCGGACAACGGCGCGGACCGACTCGGGATCGATCGCCGCCGTCAAGGTGACGGATCGTTCAAACAACAGGGCATGACGTTCACGGAGCACCGGTTTGGTGGCCTCGGTCATCACCGCCGGGGCACTGCGATGTGCCTTGATCAGCAGGACTTGTCCCTGTAGCGCCAGGTCCACGCCATCGACCGCGACACCGGGCAAGTCGGCGAACACGTGCAGATCGGTCTCGGTTTCCAGCACATCCACTGCCGGAGTGGCCGGCCGCGTTTCCGAGGTCAGGCCCACGGCGTCGAGCGCCCGCTCACCGGTCGTGCGGGCCGTATCCAGCCAGCGATCCAATTCCTGTCGGACACGATCGAGCGGACCACCGCCATTTCCAAATGCGGACATGCTGCGTCTCCTGTAAGCCAAACTCGCGTTGAAGAACGGCCCTCGTTCGATGATCCTCAAATCTATTCAATCGCCACGGGAATGCGGCGGGGTTCACCCTGCTGCGCCCGCGGCAAAATCACTTCCAGAACTCCGTGATTCAGCTTTGCGGAAATGTTCTCGTGGTCGACTTCATCGCTGAGGATGAACGACCGCAGAAAGTGCCCCACGCGATACTCCTGGTGGATCACCTGCGCCCCTTCCGGCAGCGTGGCGTCCACCCGGCCGAACAATGTCAGCTTGTTATCCTGCACTTGCAGTTCGAGTGAATCCGGAGCCACCCCCGGCAAATCCGCGAGCAGGACCAGTCCCGCAGTCGTTTCAAAAATGTCGATCGGCGGAGTGAATACCACCTGCGCTTCTGTCGGCGGAGGTGCCGCACCACTCGTCGTAACGGCGATTGCCGACGGTGTGGGTGCTTGGGGCGTTTCAGACATTCTCATGCTCCGTCCACGGTCAGTCGCGGCGAATGATTTCAGGCGTTGCCATCGACCACTTTGATCTGTCGCGGCCGCACCACCGGTGTTCTGGGCAAATGGACCTTGAGGACACCGTTGACGAATTCGGCCGTCATTTTGTCTTCTTCGATGGAATCCGGCAGCGAGATGGATCGTCGCCAGTTGCCGCGTGGACGTTCCTGACGGCGAAAGCGCTCATCGGGGATGCCCTCGGGGCCCACGCGCTCCCCTTTGATTGTCAGCACGCCATTCGCGACCGTCAGTTCCAAATCTTCCGGGCGGATGCCGGGAAGCTCTGCCGTCAGAACGTATTCCAATTCGAGTTGGATCACATTGACCGGGGGATATTGGCGACCGAAGCGGATGCCCTGAAACGACAGCACCGACGACAAGAGTCGATCAACCTCGCGCTCCAGGTCTTGAAGCGGGTCCCAGCGGTGTCCCCAGCGAAAAATGGCCATGGAGAATCCTTCCAGGAAGTTGTCTCACTGGTCTTTGGAATAGCAAACCGTGTTCCATCAGAACGGTCGGCGATTCTGTTGTTGCTGAGTCGCTTCAACATGTTTTTCTATAGGGGGTTACGCCGAAAAAATCTTGCAGCATCGTCGTGCTGTTTTGCTTCGTCATGCTGACAAGGGCACGATGGCGATTGTCGAAAGTCCAATCCCATCTGCCACTTCGGCAGATTTTCACTCGGCGGGAGGGCGTCGGGAACGGGTTCGGACATGCCTCTTCCGTTTCAACGGAGATTGACCATCATGGTGGAATTACCTACATTGCCATTCACCGTCGCTTTGACTTCTAATGCGCGATGACGGATCTCTAAGGCGGTCATGGTCATGATGGATGAACATGCTCACGGAGGCGAGTTTGCCGAACCGGAAACGCTGCACGGTCAGAACTGGCCGTGCTTGCGGCAATTCTGCATTTTCCTGGAAAACCGCGTCGGCCGATTGAACGAATTGATGCGGCACCTCGAAACGATGGACGTCAAAGTTCTCGGTCTGAGCATGGTCGATTCCGTCGACTTCGCTATGGTCCGGTTGATCTTCAACAACACCGATCGCGCCCGCGAAAAGCTGGAACTGTCCAATTTCCTCTTCAGCGAAAGTGACGTCGTCGGCGTGGAACTCCCCGAAGACGAGATGCCCTTCGCCACGGTCTGCACGGCGCTCATGAAGGCCGAGATCAACATTCACCACGTATTCATGCTCAAATACCACCGCGGCGGTCGCTCCGCAGTGGCGATCTATGTCGACGACGTCGACCGCGCGGTGAAGACGATGGAAGACGCGGGACTGAAAGTCCTCACGGAAGGCGATCTGCTCGTCGACGACGAGTTTTTCTGAGCGTCATACAAGCCCGAAGCGCCAGCGCCGGGTCTCTTCTCAACGAAGAAAATGCACCCGGCGCTCGCGCTTCGGGCTCGTAAGATCATCCGATACGAATCGTTTCTTCTTTCAATATCACCCGTTGCAGCGAATCGGGATCCATCGTGATCCCCAACCCCGGTCCCGTGAGTGTCGGCGCGTACCCACCCCAGCCGAACGTCAGATCTTCTTTGGTCAACCGTTCGGCAACGAGGAAGCGGTCATAACTGCCTTCGACATAGCGGATGTCTTTGACCGTGGCAGCAAACGCCCGTCCCGCCGCGGAAAGAATGCCGGTCTCGCCGACCTGGCAACCGAGTTGGTAACCCAGCGCATTTTGATGCGCGAGGGCGGCGAGTTTCAGCGACGGTAACACCCCGCCGCATTTCGACAGGCGGATGTTGAACAGGTCGCAAGTACCGCGCTCGATGGCCCGACGGGCGTCGATCTCGCTGCACAACGATTCATCAAACATGATCGGCACACCGAGTTGCGCTCGCAGCGCGGCGAGACCATCAATGTCCGCATGCGGCACCGGCTGTTCCACCGCGGTGATGCCGAACGGTTGCAGCGGTTCGAGTTTCTCCCGCAGATTGGTACACGACCACGCTTCATTGGCATCAATGCGGATATCCACCGCATTCCCCAGCCAACTCCGCAGCCTTTTCAGCAGCGCGATATCATCGACGCCGGGGACACCGACTTTCACTTTCGCCTGATGGAAACCGAACGCCCGCATCAACAGCGCCCGCGAAATCTGCTTCCACGGCGTCATCGCGGTGAATGCCCCGCTGTAGCGGACTCTGTCGACCTGCGTGCGAATCGCGGCGGTCATCGGCAGCAACGCGGTGATGCTCGATAACGGTTGCTGATGCACTCGGCACAGCGCATCGAGCACGCTTAACTCAATCGCACAGCGGGCGGAGTTGCCGAAGCACCCGCGGTCGTCATCAGCCTTGCGATGCACATCAAATCGGCTGAGACGTTCGACACTCGCAGGGAGTTCGGGCCAGTCGCCGCCGAGTTGCCCCACCAAATCCGTCGCCCGGATGACATCCCTCGCCTGATCGAGATTTTCCCCGGTGACATACGGCCGCGGCAGCCCCTCGCCCCAGCCTTCCGTCCCGTCCATCAACCGGCACCGCACCACCAGCGAATCGGTGTCCGTCCGCGAATGCGACGCATGCGTAATCTTCTTCTTGAACGGAATCCGCACGGAAAACACGGTAAGGTCGGCGATACGCATTTTCAATTCTCAACGACATCGGCATAAAAGCAGATTGTAGTACGAAACGATCCTAGTCAGGGAGTGGAGCTGTCGCGATCGCACTGCGACTCAAGTTCCGATTGAATTCCTGCGACAGCCCACTTAGCGTATCGGACATGAGCGATGAACACGCTATCGATGGCAAGCACTGTCCCGAGTGTCGGCGCGACATCGGAGTGTGGCCGGTATTTCATTCTGGATGGCCAAATTTAATTTGGTGTCCTTATTGTAAAACACGGCTTACGTATCGGATTGGCTGGATCGGCATCACGCTTTTGTTCTGGGGAGTGGTTCTCGCCTGCGGGATTTGCTTGTCTATCGCCGTGATCCTACGGCCGCGTGGGCTATTTTCGGACAAAGTAATTGTGAATGAGTTGCTGATTCAGTTTTTTCTATTTTGGAGACTACTGGTGTTGAGTTGGGCTCTAGTCGAACTCGTCCTAATCCAACATTTGCGGAAACACGGTCGTCTGGAACGACATTCACCGCGGCCTATGGACTGACTTTCCGGTGAACTGGGGGCTGACATTCCTCGCGAAACCTGCTACACCGGATGGGCTTTTGCACGAAAAATCACGGACGAGGAGGGAACGGATGGGGGTGCCCCTGTCGCAGATGTGGACGGTTGCCAAGTATGTCATCACCCAACGGTTGCGCGGAAATAAGCGCTACCCGCTGGTGCTCATGCTGGAGCCCCTGTTCCGCTGCAACCTCGCCTGCTTCGGCTGTGGCAAGATTCAGTATCCTGCGGACATTCTCAAGCAGAATCTCACGCCCGAGCAGTGTTTCAATGCGGCGGAGGAGTGCGGCGCACCGATCGTCTCCATCCCCGGCGGCGAACCGTTGTTGCATCCGCAGATTGAGGAAATCGTCGCCGGTCTGGTGCAGCGGAAGAAGTACGTCTACCTCTGCACCAACGCGATTCTCCTCGAAAAGCACATCGACAAGTTCAAGCCGTCGAAGTATCTGACGTTCTCGATTCACCTCGACGGACCGAAGGAAGAACACGACTTCGCTGTGTGTCGCGAAGGAATTTATGACATCGCCATCTCGGCGATCAAAGTGGCCATCGCGAAGGGATTTCGCGTCACCACGAACACCACGTGTTACAACAACGCCGACCCCGCCGCCATCCGTGAGATGTTCGACACGCTGATGGACCTCGGCGTCGAAGGGATGATGTTGTCGCCGGGCTATCCGTACGAAAAAGCCCCGACGCAGGAGCTGTTCCTGCAACAGAAGCAGACGATCAATCTCTTCCAGCGGATGCTCGCCGGGGGGAAACGGCGGTGGCGGTTCAACCTGTCGCCGTTGTTTATGGAGTTTTTGCAGGGGCACTGGGATCTGGAATGCACGCCGTGGGGCAGCCCCGCGTACAACCTCTTCGGCTGGCAGAAGCCGTGTTATCTGCTGCAGGAAGGCCACGCCGCGACATTTCAGGAACTGCTCGACACGACCGACTGGAGCCAGTACGGCCGCGCGAGCGGCAATCCGAAGTGTGCGAACTGCATGGTTCACTGCGGCTATGAACCGACCGCGGTCGCCGAGACGTTCAACTCGTGGAAGGGCTTCTGGCGTGTCGCCCGGTTGACCGTACTTGGTCCGCCGAAGCGCAAAGCTCCCGTTCCACTGGAAGTTTTGCTGCCAGAACCGACCACGGACGACCGCGCTCGTTCAGTGCAACTCCCTGTGCTAACTCGTTAGTGCGAATTGCCCCAACTCGCGACCGGGAAACAAGTTGGCCCCGCGTCTCGCAAATTCGGTCGTGTCAGCCGGGCGATTTATTTGATCCGGCATCGACCTTGCTTCTTAGCTATGGAAACGCCGTGTCGTGATGACACCGCGTTTCCTCACGGAGCAAGATCATGACGAACTGGCCATCGAGTGTGAAACGGATCGCGCTGGCGACCGTTATTTGTTTGACCGCGTGGACTCTGCACGCAGCGGAAATCCGGGACGATGCGGGGATCTTCGGTGCGGATACCGTTGCTGCCGCGAAGGAAAAGTTGAACGCGGCTCAGGCGAAAGCCCATCACGGTGTCACCATCGAGACGTATGCTACCCTTCCGAGTGGTAAAGCGAAGGCCGTGGAAGCGATGTCGTCCAGCGAGCGCTCGCAGTTCTATTCCGACTGGCTGAAGCAACGGGCCAAGCAAGCCCACGCGGAAGGGTTGTTCGTGTTGATCACGAAAGAGCCCGGTCATGTGGAAGTCGGTGTGAGCGGCAAGTTGCAAGCGGCCGGTTACACGACCGCGAACAAAAAAGCTGTGGTGGATGCCTTCCTGACGGCGTTCCGTGAAAAAGAATTTGATCGCGGCTTAAGTAACGCGGTGGAACACATCGAAACGGACTACGCCAGTCTGCGCCCGGTGGCGACATCATCGCGACCGATTTCCCCTTCCGCACCGGCGCAAGCCCCCCGATATTCACCGGCACCGACGACAGGAACCGGGGGGTGGACCATCGGCGGCATGCTGATGATCGGAGCGGTGATCGTGGTCGTGCTGATGGTCATTTCCGCCATCGGTCGGGCCTTCTCCGGCGGGCCGGGTGGTCCCATGGGCTCTGGCGGCGGCGGTTATGGTCCCAATTATGATGGCGGTGGGGGTGGCGGGTTTGGTCGCGGCATGCTCGGCGGATTGCTGGGCGGCATGGCCGGAAGCTGGCTGTACGACTCATTCAACCACCGTTCGAATTCTGCCTTCGGCGGGGAACAACATTCCCCGCAATCTCCGTCGAGTTGGGGCGATTCGTCGTCCTCATCCGATGACACGTGGAGCACCTCCGGCGGCGATTTCGGCGGCAGCGGGGGAGATTTCGGCGGCGGAGATTCCGGTGGTGGCGACTCCAGCGGCGGCGATTTCTAACGCTTCATCGGTAGATTGATGCCGATGTGTCATCCGCGCCCCGCGTTGATCACGCGGGGTGCTTTCATTTGGAGTCCGTCCGTTCGGCGACGCTGAAGGCATCACTCTCGCGACTGGTGTAATGGACGATCAACTCGGCGAGCAATCCGAACGACACTGCTTGCGCTCCGAGCAATGTCGCCGCCAGCGAATACGCTAGCAGCGGCCGCACACCAATCGGCGTCGGTGTCCACGCATGGAAGACGTTCATCAGCACCCAGGCCAAAGCGAGATAACCGAGGCCAAGCATTCCCACACCGAAGAACGCGATGCCCACGCCGCCGAGAATATGTTGCGGGCGTTGTCCATAGCTGGTGAGAAACGAGACCGTGAGCAGATCGAGAAAGCCGCGGAGAAAGCGTTTCACACCATATTTGGAATGCCCGAATTGTCGGGGGCGATGATGGACCGGGCGCTCGGTCACACGAAATCCGCGGGCATGGGCCAGCACCGGGATGAAGCGGTGCAGTTCGCCGTACAACCGAATCTCGTCGGCGACTTCGCGACGAAAGAGTTTCAGCCCGCAGTTATGATCGTGCAATTTCAGCCCGGTCATCCAGCCGACCATGCCGTTGAAGACTTTGCTGGGATAAACCTTGTGCCAGGGATCGAGCCGGCGTTCTTTCCAGCCGTTGACGACGTCGTATCCCTGATCGAGCGTCATCAAAAACCCCGGCAACTCCGCGGGATCGTCCTGCAAATCGGCATCCATCATCAGCACGAGCGGATGTTTTGCGATCCGTAACCCCGCCGTCAGCGCCGCCGCCTTGCCGAAGTTTCGCCGAAACCGCAATCCGGACACGCGCGGGTCTTCGTTGGCCAGGGCCGTGATGAGTTTCCACGAGTCGTCGCGCGACCCGTCATCCACGAAGATCACCTCGACGCTCAGCGCGTGCTCATTCGCGACCGCCGCAATCTGCCGCTGCAATTCGCGCAGACTTTCCGCCTCGTTATAGACCGGCACAACAATGGAGACCGCATTCGTCATGATTGTGCGATAATAACCGAACGCCAGCACAGATCGTAGGGTTTGCCGAGACTCAGAGATTGGCGGCGAGTATCCCCACATCAATTTGGAAGAACTCGGCCAGTTTCCGCATCATCTGTCGGCTGAACGGCTTCTTGCCCGCGAGGACTTCGGAGATGCTGGATTTCGACAGCCCGGCTTCACGGCTGAGTTGAATTTGGGTCACGCCCTTCGCGTCCATGAAGTGCCGCAACATTTCCGCATCGGAGGCGGGCTCGACGGTGTGGTGCTCATCCTCGTAGGTGCCGACGAGATCGCTGAGCGCATCCAAATACATTTCCGCCCCGCCGTCCAGCGGCCCTTGCGCAAGCAATGAGTCCATGACCCCCTGCGCTTCCGCGAGGTGAGCCTCCGACTGGATGGAGGCCAGCGGAAAGGCGAGCACCAATTCCAGATAGGAATCGCGGTTTCTGCCCTTCAACCGGAAGGACGACTTGGCCGCTTTCGTGGTCATGATGGTTTCTGCTTCTTTCGAGGACGAGACGGCGGTGGCTGATAGCAACCGCAATCGGCTTTCCACTGATCGCGGTCGTACTCGGCATGCGTCATGATTTTGAGCACGAACACTTTTTGACTCGGATACAGGATGCGTGTTACCAGTCGATACTTGTTGCCGCCAATATTGAAGACGACACAGTTGCCGACGAGGCTCGCGGAACCGAACTCGGTTTTGACATCGGCCCACGTTTGCCATGCTACGGAGCGGTCCCGTTGCGTCATCGCAGCCGCGAGCCCGCCAGAAAGTTCGCAGTCTCGCCTTGGAGATCACCCGCATTCATTGTCCTCGCAATGGGTCAGAAACCCTCGCCTTCAGGCGAAACCTTTAGGTTTTACGCTGCGGTGTTACAATCGGTGGGATGGAAAACTATCGGACAGGGGCTCACACCCGCTTCGACATCAAATACCACTTTGTGTGGGTGACGAAGTATCGCAAAGGGGTTTTAAGCGGTCCCGTTGGGGTTCGCCTGCGGGATCTGGTGCGGGAGATTTGTCGCACGCATGAGATCGAGATCCTCCGAGGGGCCGTCTCACGAGACCATGTCCACGTGTTGCTGTCTTGCCCGCCGAACATCTCCCCGAGCCAGGTCATGCAATCCATCAAGGGGAAGACGTCTCGAAAGCTGCTGATGGAGTACCACCATCTGCAAAAGCAATACTGGGGCCGCCACTTGTGGGCGCGGGGATATTTCGTGGCCTCGAGCGGGACGGTGACGGATGAAGTGATCATGGAGTACATCCGGCAACAGGAAGGAACCGAACCCCAGGACGGCGGTGACGATTTTCAAGTGACCCCATCGTGAGCGAAGGACTTCAGTCCGTAGTTCACGATTTCCCCCGAACCTACCGGCTTCTAGCCGGTAGTCTTTGAGTTTGACTCCCGGCAGCATCGCCCTCAATGTTAGTTCGCAAAACGCGAACCAACAAGGCCGAAATCCCGAGCCCCTGATGTCCAATGAGCACCGCGCGGAAGCGGGCTTTACCGTTCATCGTGTGGTCGTGGACTTAAGCATTTCAAGTCGGCTCGCTGGCCGAACGCCAATGTGGGCCGTTCGGTATGACTCCGCCGCGGGGATCAGTAAAGTGGGTCTGCATCACGAAACGCCTCGTTGTTTGTGGCTCCGCGCGGGAGCATGTTTCGGAGACGGAACCATGTCCGATGAACCGTGGCGGCGCGACGTGGTGGACGCACTGCGGCACGGAATGAAGATCGAGGCCATCAAACGCTATCGCGAAGAAACCGGCGTGGGACTGGCCGAGGCCAAGTCGTTCGTCGATGCGCTCGAACAGTCGTTGAAGACCGGCGAACTTCCCGAATCGTCGGCGGAGCTGGCCGCGGATTTGGAACACCAGCTCGTCGATCACTTGCGCGGCGGCAACTTCGTCGGGGCCATCAAGCACTATCGCGATGCCACCGGCCACGATCTGTTCGATTCGAAACAGGCCATGGAAGCCCTCGCGCAGCGCAAGGGGATTCCGATTGCCAGCCCGATGCCGATTGCCATCTGGATGTTGGTTATGGCCCTCATTCTCGGTGGCGTTATCGCGGCGGTCTATTTCGGCGGATGAAGATTTTTGGCCGCGAAACAGCGCCAGAAGGCAAACTAACGGAAGTCGAATCGTGAACAACAATCACATTCGTCTGATTGTTGTGGTCTTGACGATCCACGTTGTGTTCGCGGAGTGGCTTCTGTTCGAGATGCTGCGGTTGCCCCGTCATCCCCCCGAAGATTTGCGGACGCTTTTAGGCCACCACAGGTACGGCGTCAGAGCCTGTATGAACTTACTGGCGTTGGGATGGCTGACGTTCGTATTATGTCTCGCCGTCAGCGTGCCGAGCCGATTTAACCGCCGTGATTATTTCCACTTCGCGGTACTTGTCTGCGTTTTGCTCGCTGGTTTCAACCTGCTGGCACGATCTCCGTGGTGGCCGGTCGCACCGTTTGATGGCTTGTTCGATTAGCGCCGCCGTGCTTGATGCCGTGGTGAACTTGAACTTGGTGTGCCGCTGGCTCTGCCAGTGCCGCCTTTTTCGGATCGAAAAGACACTGGCAGAGCCAGTGGCACACGAATTCCATAACGATCGGTTAGATTCCCGAGCCCGACGAACTGGCGGCGGATTGGATCAGCTTGATCACCTGGGCTTTCACCGCATCCGGCAGTTGCGACCATTCTTTGTCGATGTACTGCAACCACGGATCGGAACCCGAGGGGGTGGGCGTCGGGGTCGGACCGGGCGTGCCACCGGTGGTGCCGGGCTTCGGGGTCTTGCGTTTCGCGGGCGGCAGCGGTGATCCGCCGTAGGGTTTCGCGAGCGGTCCCTCCGGTCCGTGGACGGCATTTGAATACATCAACTGCACGGGGACGGAACCGCTGCCATCGGCGAGCGGGATTTCCGTGAAGACCTGCGAAAGAGACTTGGCGGCTTCGACGGGGTAGTCCGCAATTTCCTGTCCGCGATCCGAAGTCCAGCCGAGATAGCGCTCCTGTCCGGTGGTGATCGCGTCGTCCACATCGGGGTCGGTCCGCGCTTCCTGCAATTCGTGGTACGCCGTCGCGGTGATGCTCTTCCACGGTTCCGCAAAGGCAGGAATCCCATTCGCCGCACCGTTCGGCCGCCGTTCGGAATAGACCATCACGGAGAAGTAAACGGTCGTTTTGGAATCGATGTGGACCGAGCCGTGGTAACCGCCGAGACCGTCCGCGGAACTGGCTTCTTCTTCGACGGGAATCGTTCGCGCGAGTCCCGAATAGGCGCCGGTACCCGCATCCGGGTCTTGCAGAATCACGCCGGACGGCAGGAAGAAGTTGATGATTGTCGAATCGAGCGGCATCCCCTTGAAGCTGCCCTGTTGATACAGCAGTTTGGTGACTTGTTTCAGGTTGTATTGCGTGACAGTTTGCGGTTGATATCCCGACATCCAGAACGAGCCGCGAAAGTCGGCGGACACCGGCTGGTTATCGAAATACTGCATGATGACATGGTTCATGTACGGATCGGTCATCCCCGCTTCGAGGGCATAATCGATCCATTGCCGGTCGGTGCTGTTCCATTTCGTGGGACCACCGACGAAGATGTTGAGGTACGTTAAATCCTTGATGGTCTTGCCGCTGCGACGTCGCAAGTCTTCGTTGGGAGTGGCGGGCATGCCATTGACGCGGGCCGCCATTTCGACACGGGCCTGTTTCTTCTGCCCTGCCGCGGAATCCGGGCCGATAATGGTCTTTTTGGGCGTCATCACCCTCGAGAGGCCCAGCGGAGCCGAACGGCCATCAATCGTTTGGCCCATCGTCGCCACCTGGCCGTTGCCGGGGCTTTTGAGGAACGTCGACCGCATCAAGGTCGGTTGCAGCGACAGGTCCAGGTCGCCCGGTTGCCCCGCGGAGGGTCCGGCCGGTTGCGTCGGCGTGGTGGGACCGCCAGTCACGGGAGCGGTCGGCAGAGTCGGAGCGGTGACCGGCGAGTAAATCGGTGGTTGGCCCATGTACACGGGCGGGCTGCCGCGGCCCAGCGACGAGGGGCCGTAAGCGGGACCGGCACATCCCGCCAACAGCAGGCTTGCCGACATCAATATCATTGAAAAACCGCAGGAAATCCGCATGATTCGACCTTCACCCGGTGCCGGCCGGAATGGGAGTTCCGGCAGGAAAATGCTCTCCCGGTGAACGGACGCAGGCCCGGCGACCGGCAGGAACTGCCGATTTCTAGCGGGTGAACGCTTTTCAGCCTAGAGCAGTCTTTCGCCTCGCCAAACCCGCTTCCCGTCGAATCCCCGCAGAACGCCACTGGAAACCCATCACCCGAACAGATTACACTTCATTGATGGAACCGCGCGACGAAGATTTGATGTGCCGCTCGCAAGTCGGAGACCGCTCCGCCTTTGAAGAGTTGGTGCGTCGCTATCGCGGTCCGTTGATTCGTGTCGCGGCCAGTAAACTCGGCGACCGGTTGGCCGCGGAAGACTTGGTGCAGGAAGCGCTGCTCGCGGCGTTCGCGGCCCGGCACACGTTCAACCCGCAATTCGCGTTTCGCACGTGGATGTGGACGATCCTGTTGCGGCTGTGTCAAAAGCACCGGCAACGGGAAAGCCGACCGGTCAGGGCCGGGGGGAGCATCGATCCCATGTGCGCGGATGCCAACGCCGGCTGTCATGAAAGTGGTTTGGACCAACTCCTGGTGAGTGAACGTCAGGATTTGTTGCATCAATCGCTAACGCAGTTGCCGGAAGCCGAGGCGGATGCGTTGCGGTTACGTTTTTTTGCCGGGTTGAAGTTTGAAGAAATCGCCGCGGCGATGGACTCCAGCGTGAGTGGGGCCAAGCAGCGCGTGAAACACGGTTTGGAACGCCTCGCGGACCGTCTGCAGATGTTGTCGGGAGGGGAATCATGAATTGCGATCAAGCCTTTGAACGGTTGACGGAAGCGAATGCCACGGCCGATGCCGGTCTCGTGCGGCATCTCGAACAGTGTCCGCGTTGCCGGGCGATGCAGCAGACATTATCGCCCGCGTTGGACTGGTTGCAGTCCGCGTCACACGACGATTTCACGCCGTCTGCCCGCAGTTGGACGCCGGGTGATTCACCGTTGCTCACCGACGAATCGGTCGCGATTGCCACGGAAGTGGCCCGCCGGTTTCCGCGCCGCGGCTTGGGCTGCTACTCCCGCAAAGCATTGGGAATGGCGTTAGTCGCCATGTTCGGCATGGCCTTCGGCGTCTTCGCCATCGGCAAGCCGCCGGAGTCCGCGCACGTGAACACGTCGAATGCACTTCCCCCACAGGCGACGGCCTGCTTGTGGCCGCCGCGGGATGATGAAAACACCCTCCTGCGCGGCAACGCCCAGGCAGTGGTCGATTCGTGCATTGCCTGCCACGTTCCCGCGATGTTGCGAAATTAAGCGGGTTTCTTCACGGTATTTCTGTATTTCAACGACTCGGCCTACGGCCCGCCTAATTCCTGAACGAGAATGCGCAGGAACGGTTCGACGTCGGTCACCAGGCCGATGGATTGAAACGTGCCGCGGTCGGCGAGTTTTGTGACCGTCGCGGGGTTGATGTCGACGCACACGACTTTCACTTTCGACGACAGCAGATTCCCCACCGCGATCGAATGCAGCGTCGTCGCAATCATCAGGCAGAAGGTCACATCCTGTACCAGATCGCGCATCGTAGTCTGGGCGACTAATGAATCGGTAATGACATCCGGCAACGGGCCGTCATCACGAATACTGCCGGCCAATACATACGGAATGTTGCGGCGAATACATTCATACATAATGCCCTGCGTCAACACGCCCTGATCGACCGCGGCCCGGATGCTGCCGATGCGGCGGATGCGGTTGATCGACCGCAGATGGTGCTCGTGCCCCTCTTCGGTGCCGCCGCCGTGCTCCATCGAAATTCCTAGGCTCGTGCCATAGAACGACTGCTCGATGTCGTGGGTGGCCAGTGCATTGCCGGCGAAGAGGACGTCCACATAGCCCTTGTTGATCATCCAGCTCATCAATTCGCGGCTGCCAGTGTGAACGACGGCCGGGCCGGCAACGATCAGGATTTTGCCGTCGCCGCGCGCGGCCGCCCGCATTTGCTCGGCGATCTCGCGAACCGTGACATTCTTCGGTTTTTCGCTGGAAACCGTGCTGTTCATGAAGCCGAACGAGTGGGGGCGATCGACATCCCGTCCCACCGGTTGCACGCGCGTTCCGAGGCGTCCCACCACGATCTGATCGCCGAGTTGGACTTCGACCATCGGCACACAAACCGCGCGGTTGGCTGCCACATCGATCTTGATGCCGCAGTCCATTTCCTGCCGTTCGACCGGCACCCAATGCCCTGCAATCCGCACTTCGGTCGGCTCATTAGTCGAAGCGTAAAACCCTTCGGGAAACGCCCCCGCAATGTCCGCCGTGACGTGGCGGCAATCCTGATGCGTGACCGGAACCGCCCCGTGTTGGCCGATGGCGACGAGAATGGTTTCGAGGCATTCTTCCGTGGGGGCCCGCACTTCCAGTCGCACATAACTCGGGTCATGCCGATGGTGGCCGATGCGGACTTCCTGACTTTCGTATTCTCCGCCCAGCGTGGTGATTTCGTCGAGGACTTTCGGCAGAATCAGGCTGTCGATGATGTGCCCGCGGAGTTCAATCACTTCATGAAAGCGATGCGGGTTGTTGGTCGGATGCGATGCGGACATAAGGGAATTCCTTTTCGCGGGGCAGGGGCCGCATCGTCGAAATTCGAAGGTCTTTCGCCGCGTTGGGCCGCTGGTAGAATGCTCCGGATGCGGCGGAAAGAAGTCAAGTCGGCGGCGATTTCGGCCCGGAAAGCGAAATGCCAATTGTGTTTGTGATTCGTCCTCGCGTATCATGCCCCCGGTTGTCAATATGCACTGACAGGAGTCAAGCTGTTGCGGCGCGGCCCCGTTCCAGGTCTGCTTTCCCTGGGGTTGATCGGTGTCGGTCCGTCCTGGGAGCGACGGTACCGACCGGCTGTGCGCCGATTGTCGCAGCGAATGGGCATCCGGGTCGTGCATGATCCCGTTCTCAGTCGCGCTCAGGGTGTGGCACAGGAAACCGGGGCCGAAGTCGCCGCGGGGTTGATGCAGGTCATCGAGCACCCCGGTTTAAGCGGCGTGCTGGTTCTCGACGCGGGCTGGTATGGATTAACGCCGCTCGAATTTGCCTGCGATCGCCAAAAACCGCTGTTTTTCGGCGGCAATTGGCACGAATCGGCGGCGGATTGGCATCACCTGGCCGAGTGCGCCCAAACGCGCGGCGTGATGCTCGTGCCGGAGTTATCGCTCCGTTTTCAACCCGCCACAACGCGGCTGCGCGAGTTGATCGCAACGCGATTGGGGCCCGTGAAGCACCTTCGCGTTCAAGTTCATTCCCCCAGGCGAAGCGATGGCGAAGATTCCGGCTGTGCTGTCGCTGCGGCAATCGACTGGTGTTGTTATGTGACGCGCCGCCGGGCGGAATTGTTGTCGTTAAGTTCGACGAAATTCGGCGAAAATGCGGGCGAGTGGGCTCTGTCGTTTCGCCCCGAAGCGCGCGGACCGGATCTCGAACCGGCCGAAATCACACTTTGCCACGAACCGAACGAGTTATTCGACGCTCGGGATATCGCTTTGGAGGCCGTTGTGGAGTGCGAACGGGGAAGGGCGGTTCTCACGGGCTCCTTCCGGATCCGCTGGAGCACTGCGGATTCTGCAGAAAATGTCGAGCATCTCGAACTGGAGCGGAGTGGCGCCGAGGTCATGCTCGATCAATTCTGCCGGCGGTTGGTCGGCGGATTGATTCCCACGGCCACGCTGAGCGATATTGCGTTGGCGTTAGAACAGGTGCAAAGGCTAAAAGGCTAGAAAACAGGGCTCAAAGACCGCGTTCAGTGGGTTCGGTTTGCTGCGTCAATCAGTTTCTGCGGCGCGACGCTGGACACGCCCGGCCGGAAATGCCAAAATCCGCGAACCGATTGGTCTCGATGAGAGTCAATGACCGATACGGTGGAAGCCGTTGAGTTCCCATTCAATGGTTGGTTAGACGGGCGTATAGCTCAGTTGGCTAGAGCGCAGCTCTGATAAAGCTGAGGTCCGTGGTTCGAGTCCACGTACGCCCAATCTCGGTAGAAATCCGAAATCCGAAACTCGAAATCCGAATTGAGCCAAAAGCATTTTTCGGATTTCGAGTTTCGGGTTTCGGATTTTCTGCTCGGGGACGTAGCTCAACTGGGAGAGCGCTGGCTTTGCAAGCCTGAGGTTGCCGGTTCGATCCCGGTCGTCTCCACTGAAACACCGCATCCCATTGCGGCAAATGGCCTTAAGAGCGGTTTTCAGCCGCGGCGAAGCAAAAAAGAAAAAAACTTCGCCCGGTTGCTTGACGGTCGAGAACAGCGACAATAAGATTGGTCCCACACGGCTGACGCATCTGCGGTCTCCAGCCCTGCCAGCGAAAAGGTGAAGCGAATCGCTTCGTCGACTCGGTGGTAGGGCTGAAGCCCACAAAAGGGTCAGCCGACGAGACGCGACTGTAATAGTCGATGCTTCGTCGGCATTGTTCTTTGGCAATTCGGTGGCAAAGTGAACGTGGCATCTAAAACACGTGCGTGCAGCTTTATTGCTGTATACCGCGTGTCAGTTGTCTGAAGTAGCTAGGCGAAAGCTGTTGGAAAACAACAGCATCCATTGGCAATAGCAATGGAGCCGACCAAATATCGTGGTCGGAACAGTGGCGACTTGACAGCCACAGTTGTTGATTCGCGGAGCAATCCGCGGGTGCAAGATTGTGGTGACAGTGTGATGGCCGTTCGGGGAAGGTTGGCTCGGGATTAATAATCCAGTGCTAATACAAACCGAGAGGCAAGAATCATTGTGGTCAAGCTACTAAGGGCATGTGGGGGATGTCTCGGCGTCAGAAGGCGGAAGGGCGTGGAAGGCTGCGAAAAGCTTGGGGAAGCTGTCAAACGAGCGTTGATCCCAAGATACCCGAGCTAACCCGGGGAACTGACACATCTCAGTACCCGGTGGAAAAGAAAGAAACCTCGATTTCCTAAGTAGTGGCGAGCGAAAAGGAAAAAGCCCAAACCGTCGGCTTCGGCTGACGGGGTTGTGGGGCGGACAACATGTATCAAGATTGATAGGGGAAGCGGAAGGAAAGCCGCACGACACAGGGTGACAGTCCCGTACCCGACATCGGATCTTGAGCTAGTCCTGTCCCCGAGTAGGACCAGGCACGTGAAACCTGGTCTGAATCCGGGAGGACCATCTCCCAAGGCTAAATACTCCCTGACGACCGATAGTTAACAAGTAGCGCGAGCGAAAGATGGGAAGAACCCCTGCTAGGGGAGGATACTGAACCTGAAACCACATGCCTACAAGCTGTCGGAGCCCCTTATGTGGGTGACGGCGTGCCTATTGAATAATGAGCCAGCGAGTTGCTGTCGTCGGTTTGGTTAAGATCTTAAGGATCGGAGCCTCAGGGAAACCGAGTCTGAATAGGGCGAAATTGATCGATGGCGGCAGACGCGAATCCACGTGAACTACCCATGGGCAGGTTGAAGCGCGAGTAAGATTGCGTGGAGGACCGAACCCACCAATGTTGAAAAATTGGGGGATGACCTGTGGGGAGGAGTAAAAGTCTTATCAAACGTGGGGATATCTCGTTCTCTCCGAAATAACTTTAGGGTTAGCCTTGAGCCACTCCGCAGTGGGGGTAGAGAGACTGAATTGGCATGGGGGGCTACCCGCCTGCCCAGCCTAACCAAACTCCGAATACCATTGCGATTATCTCAGGAGTTAGTCCGTGAGGGATAAGCTTCACGGTCGAGAGGGAAACAACCCAGATCGCCGGCTAAGGCCCCCAAAATCTGCTCAGTCACAAAGGACATTAGAATACGGTGACAGCCGGGATGTTGGCTTAGAAGCAGCCACCATTTAAAAAGTGCGTAATAGCTTACCGGTCGAGTGTTCTAGTGCCGAAAATGATCGGGAGTAAGCAGATTGCCGAAGCCGCGGGTTCGAAAGAACGGTAGGAGAGCGTTCCTCATCAGATACGAGCCGTACCGGAAGGAACGGTGTTGGGGTGAGGAAGTGCTTATGCTGGCATGAGTAACGATAAAACAGGTGAGAATCCTGTTCGCCGTAAGCCTAAGGTTTCCTGGGCAAGGTAAATCCGCCCAGGGTAAGGCGGTCCCTTAGGTCAGGCCGAAAGGCGTAGCCGATGGAAAGCCGGTTAATATTCCGGCCCCGCCCTGTCAACGAAAGGGACGTTCTACGGATCGAAGTCGGACTGTTAGATTAGTCCGTGCCGCAAGGCCGAGTCCCTGGATGATGAAGCTTCCTGATGTAGAACCAAGAAAAGCGAGACAGGCGACCGTACTAAAACTGACACAGGTAGGCGAGGCGAGTAGCCTCAGGCGCTCGGGAGAACGCTGGTTAAGGAACTCTGCAAATTGGCCCCGTAACTTCGGGAGAAGGGGTGCCTCCGCAAGGAGGTCTCAGCAAAGCGGCTCTAGCGACTGTTTACTAAAAACACAGGTCTCTGCGAACTCGTAAGAGGATGTATAGAGACTGACGCTTGCTCGGTGCCGGTAGGTTAAGGAAGAGGGTCAAGCGCAAGCTGAAGCTCGCAACCGAAGCCCCGGTAAACGGCGGCCGTAACTATGACGGTCCTAAGGTAGCGAAATTCCTTGTCGGGTAAGTTCCGACCTGCATGAATAGCGTAACGACTGGAGCACTGTCTCAACCAGCGACCCGGTGAAATTGCAGTTGTGGTGAGGATACCACGTTCCCGCAGATAGACGGAAAGACCCCATGAACCTTTACTGCAGGCTGATATTGGCTCTTGGTAGTTCTTGTGTAGGATAGGTGGGAGGCTATGAAGTCGGTACGCCAGTACTGATGGAGCCGTCGTTGAAATACCACCCTGGCCCTACTAGGAGTCTAACCCCGTGTGGTGAATCCCACCGGTGGACAGTGTCAGTTGGGCAGTTTGACTGGGGCGGTCTCCTCCTAAAGTGTAACGGAGGAGCTCAAAGGTACCCTCAGCCTGGTTGGCAATCAGGCGTAGAGCGTAAAGGTAGAAGGGTGCTTGACTGCGAGACGTATAGGTCGAGCAGAGACGAAAGTCGGACTTAGTGATCCGGCGGTTCCGAATGGAAGGGCCGTCGCTCAACAGATAAAAGGTACTCTGGGGATAACAGGCTGATCCCGCCCGAGCGTCCATAGCGGCGGCGGGGTTTGGCACCTCGATGTCGGCTCATCGCATCCTGGGGGTGGAGAAGCTCCCAAGGGTTCGGCTGTTCGCCGATTAAAGCGGTACGTGAGCTGGGTTTAAACCGTCGTGAGACAGGTTGGTCCCTATCTTCTGTGGGCGTACGAAACTTGAGGGAGTTTCTCTTTAGTACGAGAGGATTTGGAGGGACGGACCTCTGGTGTTCCTGTTGTCACGCTAGTGGCAGCGCAGGGTAGCTATGTCCGGTCAGGATAAGCGCTGAAAGCATATAAGCGCGAAGCCCTTCCCAAGATCAGGTTTCGTTGGGCGCAAGCCCTGAAGTCCCCTGGTAGACGACCAGGTTGATAGGCCGGCGATGTACGACCAGCAATGGTCTCAGTTGACCGGTACTAACGGACGAAAGCTTGACCACTTTGATTGTTGTCTCTCGGAGATTGTTGTTTCGGCAACAGGGCTTCGAGGCAATCATGGTCAGGTCGCAATAAACACTGCGTCTAGCCTTCAGACACAGATTTCACTTCACTTTGCCACCATTGTTATAGCCTTGCAGCATCCTTACCGGTGTTGCAGGGATTTCCCGGTGACCATATGTGTCAGGAAACACACGTTCCCATTCCGAACACGACCGTTAAGCTGACGCAGCCGATGATAGTGCCCACAAGCGCGAAAGTAGGTCATTGCCGGGTCCTTTACAAAACGCCTGCAACCAATCGGTTGCAGGCGTTTTTTGTTTGCACCGCCCGCAAATCCGTATCGTCAACTTCACTCGAGTGCGGTATACTGCTCAAGGAATGGATTATCCTCCTGCGAGGTGAACCGTCGTGCGGCATGTGCGCAGTCGAGCCGTCGTGAAGACGTGGTTGCTGGCCGCGGTTCTCATTCTCCCTCTCGCCATCGGTTCTCGGGTCAACGCCCAAACGCAGCTCGCTCCCGGTATCGCCCCTCCCGGCGGCTATGTTCGCGATCGCCGCCATCTGGAAGCGCTCCTCGTGGTTGAGCGGCTTTCCAAAAGTGGCAATGCGAGTGATTTCGCCACGGCGGCACAATGGATTCTCGATCAGCCGCGCGATTCCATGACGGTCTCGGCTGATGGCCAGGCGCACTCCATTCGTCAAACGACGGAAAAGCTGCTGTCAACCACCTCGAAAGAGCGACTCGCCGATTATCGTCGGCTCATTGGTCCGATCGCGTCTGCCGATCTCACAAAGGCGCGAAGCCAGGAATCGATCGACGGTCTCTGGGAGATCGTCCGTCGTTATTTTCTGACGGAAGCGGGCGGTCAGGCTGCCATCGAGTTGATGATCCGCTCTCTGGATAACGGTGCGGAAGAAGTCGCGGCAGCGCTGGCAGCGCGCCTGATTCATGAGCCGGCTCATCGCACACTTCTCACTGAGACTGTTCAGCGGCGCATTGATCTGGCGCTGCAACGGACTACGCAGAAAGAGGTTCCGGACAAGATAACGGCTCCCATCGATAGCCGTGATGAGCCCGTCTCGACTACGGGCCAGTCGTCCGTGACCGTCAAACATCGATCCGCGGCGGTCATGTCACGGCCGGAATGGAGTCTCCCGCTCGACTTTAGCCATCGGTATTCGTTAATTGATACCCGTTGGAAATCGTGGCAAGCTCAACAGCGAGAAGGTGATCAATCCACAGCGATTGCTTCCAAACCCTTGATCGTACAAGGTCAGGTCGTGTTTCGAGACGGCGATCGCGTTCGGGCCGTCGACCATCGCACGGGGCGGATGACGTGGGAGCAGAAGACGGACCTTGGGTTTGATGCGCTCCACGCGCGAGCCCTTTCCGGACCGCGTGATCAGGAAACGGGTGCTGGTCAGCGAGTTTCGTTGCTGGCAAATATGCTGGCGACCCATTCGGCCTATTTCAGCTTAACAACGGATGGTCGCCGGGTTTATCTCGTGGATGGCGTGCGGTCTGCCCTGGAAACACTGTCCTCCGGGGCTGCATTGCGAGATTTGCCGATTGAAATGCGTCGTGAAGCCCTGAAAAATGATCTGATTGCGATCAACGCCAATCCGCAGTTCATGGGGAACGATCGGCGGACGTGGTCGCTGCAAGACAGTGTTCGTGATGCGGAAAGTCCCCTGCGTGATCACACGTTTCTCGGGCCTCCGCTGGCGTTGCCGGGATATTTGCTGACGATTACCGAATCCGATCGTGAAATCTGTGCGGTTTCGGTCAATCCCGAGACCGGCCATGTGCGCTGGATTCAGCCGATTGCGGAACCGGATGCCGCCATTCTCGATGACCAGCAACGATTTTTCCGCAGTTGTACGCCGTTTTTGTCGCATGGTTTGGTGTTTTGTCCCACGCAGCTCGGAAGTCTGGTCGCGCTCGATGTGACCAATGGCAACTTTGTGTGGGTCCATGCTCATGTCGATCCACGACTGCCGCTTCCGCGCAATGCCGCCGCCTTTCGCCAACCTCCGGTCCTGGCACAGGCGCGCAATCCGGCATTCAACTTGCGCCCGTGGGTCATAGGCGATTCGGTGTTTTATCTGGCGGGACAAAGCGAATCGCTGTACTGCCTGGATGTCGCATCGGGACGCGTGAAGTGGGCGCTGAGCCAGCCCGATGGCGAATATATTGGCCAGGTCACCGAGCAGGCCATCATCGTGTTCGGTCGGAATGCGGTGCGGGCCTATTCCACGGAAACTTCGCACGAATTATGGTCGGTCCGCTTGCCGGCGGTCCCCAGCGGTTTCGGTGCGGCGACCATGGGTGTGCTTCTGGTCCCCTTATCCAATGGCCGTTTGTGGCGCATTTCGCAAGAAACCGGGGAAATTCTCTCCGACGGCGCGGCAACGGAACGGCAACCCACTGGTCATCTGGCCGTGACGCGCGACGGCGTGGTTGCGCTGGGAACCGACGGTGTTGCGGCATATCGCTTTGCCGAATCGGTGCGGCATGATCTTCTGCAATCGCAAACGGCACCCCATTTCACGCCCCAACAAAAGTTTCAACTGGCGGAAGTGTCGCTGGCGGAAGGGGAATTGCCGGTCGCCGCTCAGCAGTTGGAAGCGGTCCGAAAGATTGGCGGGGCTGCATGGGGCGAACGAACCGACCCCTTGCTGCGCGATGCCTATTTTGCACTGTTGAATACACAACCGGAAAAACGCAAGGAGTGGCTGGGACATCTGGAACCACTCTGCCGCGATGGTGAAGATCGGTCCCGATGGCTGGTCGCTCTGGGAGATTGGCAGGTCTCCAGAGCCGATCTTTCCGGGCTGGCCGTGGCGATGCGAGACTTAAGTGCCAGTCCAGGGAAGACACTCCACGATGTTCAGTCGGATCCTACCTTGTCTCTGAGTGCATTGGGTTGGATGCGGCGCGTCTTGCGTCGCTTGCCGGACACGGCCTCGCGCGATTTTCTGGCAAATCGATTCAGCGCGGAGACACAGGACTCCACCGACATTTCGCGAGCGCGTTCTCTGGAGACGATTTTCAGCCGCGGCCCGATCGGACAAAAAGTGCGTCCGCGTCTGGCCCAGGCCGCGATGGCAAGCGGCAACTATCATGCGGCGGAAGTCTGGCTCTTACGCAATGCCGAGTCGACAGACGGAAGCGTGGCCGCCGTCGCGGTGAAGCAATTGGCGGAACTCTATGCCGGTGTCAACCTGCCTGCGTCGGCCGCGGAGCAATGGGAACGCCTGGCTTCCGAGTTTGCCGAAATGGATTGCGGCGACGGCGTAACCGGTCGGAAATATGTTACCCGGCGATCCGGTGCAGGCGAGGTTGCCGCGGCTTATCGCGGTCGAAGCCCGGTCGCCTGGTCTGTTCGGCGTGCCGTTGTCGATTCCATCAGAGTAGCACCGGCGTCGGCCGATGCGAATGAGCGCGGCGGAAATCCCCTGCGCGACGGAAGTTTTCAATCCTCGCGGTTTCCCCGCTGGGTTTTGCACCCGCGAGACGAAATGGGCTTCGAGTGGCGGCAGCGCATTGATGGTGCGGAGTCGGTCCTGATGCCTTGGGACCGCTATGCACAACAGCCGCGCTTTGAAATGCGCGTCCCTCAAGGCGCGATGACGCCGCCGGTGCTCAATGGGCGATCCATTTTTGAGAACTCGCTGGCGGTGGGATTAACCGCACAGATGCGGATGGTGTCGGTGCTGCAGTCCGTCACCGATGGCGAAGCCTGGACGCAAACGCTCTCCGAATGGGAAGGGCGCAGCGCCATGCCCATCCCGGGCCCGGCGACATCGCGCATGCAGCTCTTTCAGATTTTCTCTTCGCGTCCCACGCTGGTCGCCGTCGATCCGGCGGACGGGACCATTTTATGGCGTCGCAATGATCTGGAACCGAATTCCGGTCTCGCCGATCGGATGTTAGGGATTTTTGCGGATGATGATGTGATCGGCATTCTGGGTGAAGACCGGGTCAGTTACCGGTTGCTCGATGCCGCAACGGGGGATGTGATCCGCACGGGAAAGCTCGAAGCCGATCGAACGGCGTTACGGTTCGCCATCGGTTCCCGCATCATTTGGGTCGCGGAAGGGACGGATGGCAAACGCCTTCGCATCTGGGATGCCATCGAAGACCGCGTCATTTTCGAAGATTCGGTCCGTGACCGGCAGTTTGTCAGCCTGACTCCCGATCGCGAACTGGTCTGGTTGACAGCGGACGATGAACTCTGCGTGCTCGACGTCAAGCGGAACCAGTTGCTGGTCCGTTGTCCGCTCGATCCGTCCGAGGCCGGTCGGTTATCGACACTCCGCGTGTTTCGTCAGGCCGGGCGATACTTTGTGAATCTGGCCCGGCCACAACAGGTTGCTCGGACAGAGCATTATTACACTCCGCTCAGCGATCACGCCTTACCGTTGATGCAGATCCAGGACGATCTGCTGGCCATCGATGTCGGCGGCACGTCCGTCGCATGGCGGCAAACCGTTCCGAAATTGGGGTTGATGCAATGGGGGCGTTTGCCCGTGCCTTTCTTAGTCGGTGTCAGCAAGGTGCGCGACAAGGCCGACCACAACCACGAATGGATGCGCGTGGACTTGCTCGATCTGCATTCCGGCGAGCGTTTGGGCGTCGGCGATCACTTGCCCAAAGACCGCTGGGTGCATGCCGATTACGATGGCTCGCTCGGCGAGATTCGAATTTACGGTTTGCAGAACACGGTTCGCATTCGATTCGGGAAGGGATTGCAGCAGATTCCCGAGAGTGAAGACGTGTTATAAGTCCGCTTCGTGTGGACGGCGTGCTTGATGTGGCGTGTATGGAACCGGCTAAACTTCCCCCGCGTTTTTCGACGATCGAAGCCCTCTCGGCGTTTGTGGAAGAACAGCGGCTGCCGCTCCTCGCCTACATTCACCGCAATTTGGGGCCGGCGCTGAAGTCGAAACTCGAAGCGGAAGACATTCTGCAAGATGTCGCTTTGGCGGCGGTCGCCGCGCCGGAACAATTTGAAGTCGCCGATCGCGATCCGTTCAAATTGCTCTGCCAGATGTGCGAGCAGCGGATCATCGATGCCTACCGTCATCATGTCACGGCACAAAAACGGAGTGCCGCCCGCGAAGTTTCGATGGATGGCCGCGCTGACGGCGATAATCCGTTCGGATTCATCAATCTGCTGGTTGCGAGTCTCACGTCGCCCAGCCAGGCTTTCTCGCGCGATCAGCGCGGCATCCAACTGCAGGAAGCCGTCGAAGCATTAAGCGAAGAACAGCGTGTGGCATTACGGCTGCGGTATGTCGACGGTTGGCCCACCAGGGACATTGCCCAGCGGCTGAACAAGTCCGACGGTGCGATCCGCGTGCTGCTGTCCCGCACGCTCGCGCAATTGCAGACGATCCTCGCCGAAACGCGATGATTGCTTTCACAAGCCCGAAGCGCGAGCGCCGGGTCTGCATTGAGAGGAATGCACCCGGCGCTCGCGCTTCGGGCTGTTACGATTTGATTTCAATAATCGCCGCTGATGACGATTAAGCGTTTGCCGTCGGGCGTCCAGCACGCGTCGGTGTTATTGCGTGCGGGGTCCTGGCCGGGCATCAGCTTGGGTGGGTCGTCCGTTGTCGGGTTGAATTCGTAGAGCTGCGTGAATTTTCGCTCGTTGCAGTAGGTGGAAAAAATAACGCGGTCCTTTGACGGATGCCATGCACACCAGACAAAAAACGAGGACTTAAGGATATGACGACTCGTGAGTTTGGGCATGGCTCCGGACACATCGAGTACGGCGACTTCGGCAAAACCAGTGGTGGTAAAACCAACAAAACACAACCGTTTGCCCTCGGGCGACCAGACGATGTTGGAAAGGATTTCTCGATAGGGACCTGATACGGGTGCCAGCACATCCACGACCGTCTTTTCCGTTGTGTCATAGATATTTAGCACCCCAGCGGTTGTCATCGCGATCTGTTTGCCATCGGGACTCCAGCCGGCCTCCCAATTATTGGCCACCAAAAACCGGGTCTGGAAATCGCCTTCGATCTGGTCCAATTGCCAGATTCCGAGTCCGTTGACAGATGCGCCTCCGTGCCGCGTATAAACCAGCGATTTCCCATCGGGAGACCAAGAGGGTGATCGACCGGTAATCAGCGCCTTGGGTTTTCCGCCATGGAATGGCATCCGGAAGATCAGCGGTTCATTCCTGATTGCCCTGGTGATCGCCCCGACTTCAAAGGCAATCGTCTTGCCATCGGGCGACACCGTGGGACCGGCGAGGACCTTGTATTCTTCAAACCGATAGTGCTGCTTCCAGCCCGTGCCGTCTTCGTTCATCACAAAGAAGGTATCGGGTTCTCGGGGGCGAAAACTGCATTCGTCGGCATCGAGCGTCTTGTTGCCATTCGCGTCCAGGCGATGAAAATACATCGCCCGCAGGAAGGGAATGATCACGCGGTGGTCACGATAGAACTCCCAGAAGATGAGCTTTTCTGGTTCCTCTCGTGAAGCGTAGAGCGGCTGACTCCAATCCATGATGCGATTGGCCTGCATCGTCGTGCGATACTCAGCCAGCGTGAGAACGCCGTCGCGGTTCCAATCGAAGGTGGGGAAAACGCGCTTTGCCAATTCCTGTTGAGATTGCGGTGTTCCTTTGAGGAGTTCCTCACGATCGAGCAGCGCATCGAGGTTGCTGTCCATTCTGCGGAATTCCTCGACCGGATCGAAGAGCACACGGTTTTTCATGCCGACCCATTCGTCGAGAGAAACGAATCCGTCGTGATTTTGATCCGCAGTGGCAAACCCTTCGACAGCCGTGGTGGCGTTTCGGCTGGCTGCGGCAAATTCGTCTCCATTGAGTCGGTTGTCCCGATTAATGTCGGCTTCCAGAAAAGGCGGCTGATTGACCACCTGTCCGTTGGGGTATCGCAGGAGCACACCGTCGAGAGTCTGAATTCCCATGCATATCTCGATACACCGTCGGGCTTCGGCACGCGACACCGTACCGTTGTTGTCGAAATCCATGCCGATCTGCAAATCGCCGCCATTCCATCGCTGCAACTGACCGGAAAGCGCTTGGTATGTTCGGTCGGCATTCAATTCTAGCTGCGGCTGTTTGTCCCAGTTGTCGCACGCGGCATCGAGAGCGGCGACCATTTGATCGACCAGCCCCGAAATGATGTCCGGCACGGGACCGCGATGCTTTGCTTCGACGACGAGGGGCACGGTCAGGAATTCGTCGAGCGAGAGATGCTGATCGTCGTTGAAATCACACATCCGGAAATCGCGCTTGGCGACGGGGACGTTGTCCCGTCCAGCCAGAAATTCGTCGAGGGAAAGTCTGCGATCCTCGCTGGTGTCGGCTTGCGTGAACACGGCGGTGAGCCGCTGGTGGACATCTGCCGTCGTTTCCTCCATCGCGAGAATGGTGTGCGTCACCATTAGGAAACCGATTCCGACCCACTGACAGGGCGAACCACACAATCGCATGGGAAGTCCTTATTGAAATGGCGGACCGATCCAGCGTAAGTCGTCATGGTTCCCAATGATCACGCAAATCGCGCTGAAATGCCAGATACCGACGCGGCGAGGATGCTATTGGCGACCCGTCGTCGTTGCTGATTTTCATGGCAGAGCCAGAGAAATTCATGGCTCGATTGACTTTCCGCGTGGCGTGCGGAAACTCAGGGGGCGTGTTTTTCGGGGTCGAAGCGAAAGGGTGCGTGATGGCGGTGGGGAATGTGTTGGTGGGGCAGTCGGGCGGGCCGACATCGGTGATCAATTCGTCGCTTGCTGGAGTGGTGGAGACGGCGCTGAAGTCGAAAACGGTTGGTCGCGTGTTCGGCATGCGGTTCGGCATCGAGGGCGTCCTCAACGATTATCTCGTCGACCTCGGCAGCGAATCGGCGGCGGTCCGCACCGGCTTGAAACACACGCCCGGCAGCGCCCTCGGTTCGAGTCGGTTGAAACTCAAGGACGAACATTTCCCCGCCGTTTTGAAGCAATTGAAGAAGTACAACATCCGCTACTTCTTCCTCTGCGGCGGGAACGACACGATGGACACGATCCACCGCGTCACCAGATATGCCAACGAAAACGGCCACGAATTGATCGGCGTCGGCGTGCCGAAGACGGTCGACAATGATTTGTTCGGCACCGACCATACGCCAGGGTATCCGAGCGCGGCCCGGTATGTGGCGCTGAGCGTGCTACAGGCGGGCGTCCTGGCGCGGGACATGCAGAAGGTCGATCAGTTCGTGATCTTCCAGTCGATTGGTCGCAGCGCCGGCTGGTTGCCGGCCGCCTCTGCCGCGGCGCGATCGGCAAATGGAGCACCGCATATTCTGCTGCTGCCGGAACGAACCTTCGACCGCGACCGCTTCCTGCAAAAAGTCGCAGACGTTCACAAGAAACACGGTTTCGTGAGCATTGTTTGCGGCGAGGGGATCAAGCAGGCCGACGGCAATCCTGTCAGTGCGTCGCAGACGAAAGACAAATTCGGCAACGTGGAATTCGGCGCAATGGGCGGCACCAGCGCGGCCGTGTCATTGCACAAAATGATCAGCGACGCCTACGGGTGGCGCGGCGAGTTTCAAATCTCGGAATCACTGCCGATGTGTGCGGCGGATCGCGGCGTGAAGCTCGATTTTCAGGAAGCCTTCGCGTGCGGTCGCCAGGCGGTGAAACTCGCGCTGAAAGGTCAAGGCGGGGTGATGGTCACGATGCAGCGGGCCAACAAACCGAGCGAACCGTACCGCATGGAATTTGGTACCATTCCTCTGGGTGAAGTCGCCGTGCATGAGCGGCCGATGCCGGACAAATTCATCAGCGAAGATGGCTTCGATGTGACCAAAGCGTTTCTGCAATACATTCAACCGTTGCTGGGCGAGTTCCCGCAGTATGTGTCCCTCGCGGCGAAACGGGCCAAAGCGTAGTCTGCAACTCGTTCCCATGCTCCGCGTGGGAACGCACGGCCGAGACGCTCCGCGTCGATGATCATAATCACAGTCTCAATCAAGCAACGCAGAGCGTCGCACCCAAGCATTCCCACGCAGAGCATGGGAACGAGTCAGCGAATAGAAAGAAGATAAGAATGAACGGTCAGCAGCCCCCCTATTCTGGTTTCGGTCTGGTGCAGGACATGCTGCAGACGCCGCAGGTGATTCGCGCCTTCAACGCCGATGTCGTGCGGCCGTTGGTCGACCCGATTCGCGCTGCGAATAAGCTGCATTTCACCGGTGAGGGTTCCAGCCGGTTATTTCCCGCGAAGAATGCGATGGCCCATTCGCGCCGGCATGGCTGGCGGTTGGGACTGCACACCGATGCCGGGCGGCAATCGCAGGATTATGACCTGCGCGACTGGGCCGTGCTCGGGATGTCGAACTCCGGCCGCACCGCCGAGGTGATTCGGCTATTTACGGCATTGAAGGACGCCGGGCATGACCGCCGTTACAGCCTGACCGCGATGCCGCAGTCGACGCTGGAATCGCTGGCGAGTCCCGGTTTCGTGCTGCAATGCGGCAAGGAAGGGGCGGTCGCGGCGACGAAGAGCGTGATCGAACAGGCTCTCTTCTGCCAGGCTTTGGTGGAAGCGATCGCGGGGGAACCACTCCTCGCGAAACGGCAACACGAACTGGCTGACGCCGTGCAACAGGCCCTGACGGCACCCATCGACAGGGCCATCGTCGACCGGCTGGCAAAAGCCGGCACGATCTATTTCGCGGGCCGAAACGACGGTGTCGGCGAAGAACTCACGCTGAAAACCAACGAAATCACCCGCAAGCGGAGCGATTTCCTCGAAGGCACCTACGCCGTACATGGCATCGAAGAAATCATGAACGCCGACGATGTGGTGGTGTGGATTGAACCGTATCCGGAATCGGAACAGAAGTTCCACGATGTGCTGGTGAAGGGAGTGGGCCTGTCGGTGATCGCCCTCAGCAGTCGGCCGACGATGTTCCCGACGATCGCCCTCCCGGCGGTCGCGGACGCCAATGGCTTCGTCCAGATGGCGGCGGGGTGGAACCTGCTCGTTGAAATTGGTGTGGCGTTGGGGGTCGATGTCGATAAGCCGACGCGCGCCCGCAAGGTGGGGAATGAATTTGCCGGATAGTTCTGACAGAGAGGGTGTAAGTGAAAATACCAATAAGCAAGATTTGATGAATTTTCTGTTTTTGAGTGAGATTCGTTACTAAGCAGTTGACGCTTGTGACCGCCCTCATTTAGACTCGTCGAAACATTGGGTTGATTGCGATGAATGGGTCGTTTTGTTTGGCCTGCGTGATTTGCCCGATGAGCTAGTCTGGGAATCGAGTGCGGGCCTCGCAGACTCGGGATTCCTCAAAACAAATGCGAGGTACGAGTTATCTCTGGGGGATGTTGGAATGCTGCGTAATTTAAGTTTGATGGCGATGGTGTGCATGGTTGTCTGTGCGATGACCTCGACGAGTGAAGCCCGGGCGCGTGGCCGTTCCTTCAAGGTCACATCGACCGATGGAACAGATGCAGGGATTGCCTTTGGTTTGGTCGCGGCTGTGACCGTCCATACTCCAGATGGGGATGTGCATGGTGCATTCACAGAAACACCAGCTGCAGCGCCCTTGGCACTCATCGTGTCCAATGTCAAAGGTGCCGGTTTTGACAACGGATATGCCGGCTCGTTCAATGGGACTGTGATTGATCTGAACTTCGGTCTTCCTGGCAACCGGATTGGCCCAGTGATCATCTTCGGAACGGGGATTGGCACGACTGGCCCCTACGCCTTCTACGGTACCGCGAAGAACTGATTGTGACGATGGATTTCGGAGGTAATGCTCTCGCGGGCAGGCCTCAGAATCACCGGAATGAAGAGCCAAAGGACCCTGGACAGAAATCTGTTCAGGGTTCTTTTTTTCATGGGCAAATTTGTTTGGATTGTTGCAAGTTATTTGGGGTTAATGTCTTGTGTTTTCTTGTTCTGGATTGACGGTACGGTGGAATTCAGTTCACATGTGATCATGGCGTCAATTTGGGATGTATTTGCAGATTCGGACGTCTGTGGTTGGAAATCGTGAAGTCCGCAGTGTACACTCCGCACGGCTGAATCGATTGGGGGCAATGGGCCATATTCGATGAATGGGCTGATTGAGACGGTTGAGTCAGCAACGGTCAGGCGGAGAAACGGGTCGCAGGACCGCCTGAAGGCTTCGAGACCTGCGCTGTTGAAACACTTCTTTCGGGGGGATTTGAGAATGATGCGGAATGTAGCGGTGAGTGGGTTCGTGTGTGCGTTGGTGTTGGCTGCGGCCAGCAATAGCTACGCGGCAGCGGCAGGCAACTCCTATAAGATCGACGTCAGCGATGGCACCAAGGCCGCGGTGGCGTTCGATGGCATGACCAACGCGATGCTTGTTCACGTTCCCGGTGCCGACGTGGCGGGTACATACCGCGAAGTGGGCGGTAACATTTCGATCGTGATCGGCACCAGCGTCAGCAAGACCTACCTCGGAGCTTTCGTCGCGCTCCAGGTCGGGTTCGGCAAGGTGATTCCGTCCACTCTCACCGGCTTCGGCCTCGGCACGACCGGCGTATACACCTTCACGGGTGCGGTGAAGTAGTCCTGTCTGACCGTTCGGCAAGACGCGATTTCAGACCCAGGCCGCCGCCGTGCTGCCTGGGTCTATTTTTTTTACAAGGGTTTGATCGCCGAGTTACGCCGCGGCGGCACCCAGACCCACGTCGCGGCGACGGCGAGGCCGAACAGCGTGTAGCCGGTCGTGAAGACCCACTCCGGGGCTTCGTAAAAGAGCAGCCGATCCAGCGCGTTGGCGATGAAATCCCCACGGTAACTCGCTTCTCCCGCCCATTCCCGCAGTTGCCATTCCCAGACGGAGAGCGGGCACGTGATCCCCATCCACGTCTCAAAGACCACGATGCCGATCATCGTCAGATGAATTCCGCGAAACCACGGATTGCGAATCCATCGCCAGCCGGTCAGGCCGCCAATCATCGTCAGCAGCAAGCCGAAAATCACGAACAGCACGTAAGCCACGTGCAGCATCACCACCACATCGGCGGCAATGCGATAAACCAGCGACATGTTCGGCTCCCGTACGGAGAATGCCCGGTCAATGCGAACGAGGACTGCCATTTCTCCACCGTAGTTCGACTCCTGGCACTGGGTGATATTCCGCGAAATGCCCGCTCCGTCGCCAATTCACATCACGGTGGCGGAATGCATTCTCCAGGCCGCTTGCGGTAGACTGAGAACATCAATGGACACTCCGTGATGGAATTGGAAGGACTGCCGCCCGTGTCGACTGCTGCTCCGCTGGAAACTTCGTGGAAGATCGGGACCCATGCTCTTCGTTCCCGTTTAATTGTCGGCACCGGCAAATACACCACGTTCGAGTTGATGCAGCATTGTCTGGAGGCCAGCGGGGCGGAGATCATCACCGTTGCCGTACGGCGGGAACGCCTTATCGATGCCACCGGCCGGAATATCCTCGATTTCATCGATCTCTCGAAGTACACCATTCTGCCGAACACCGCAGGGTGCTTCACCGCGGAGGATGCCGTGCGGGTGGCCCGGTTGGGACGCGAGATTCTGCTGGGGCTCGAAAACCCCGGTGCGGATTGGGTGAAGCTCGAAGTGCTCGGCGACAAGAAAACGCTGCTCCCCGATCCGGTTGCCACGCTCGAAGCGACGCGCGAACTGGTGAAAGACGGCTTTCAGGTCCTGTGTTACACGACGGATGACCCGATCACCGCCAAACGGTTGAAGGACGCGGGTGCCGTTTCCGTGATGCCTGCGGGCAGTCCGATCGGCAGCGGCCAAGGGGTCCTCAATCCGAACAACATCCGCATCTGCCTGGAATACCTGCGGGAAGACGATCCCACCTATCCGGTCATCATTGATGCCGGCGTGGGAACAGCGAGCGATGTGGCTTTCGCGATGGAACTCGGCTGTGACGGCGTGCTCCTCAACACCGGGATTGCCAGCGCCCGCGATCCGTTGCTGATGGCCCATGCGATGAAGCACGCCTGCTGGGCCGGTCGCGAAGCGTTTCTGTCGGGCCGGATTCCGAAGAAACTGTATGCCACGGCATCGAGCCCCGAAACGGGCACGATTGCTCCATCAGCGCGATCATAATGCCTGTCACGTCACGTCGTCACTCGCGGAGAGGGTGACCCATTTCGGCAATGCGGGCGGCTGATACGACTGCATCCGCGCGAGCAATCGTGCCGGGTCGTCATCCACAACGAACAACTCCCGGTGTTCCGGCCGACAGAAACCATCCTGAATCGCCCGGTCGATTTGCGCGAGAAACCCTTCAAAAAATCCGCGCGAGTTGAGCAATCCGATCGGTTTCCGATGCAATCCGAGTTGAGCCCACGTCAGGACTTCAAAGAGTTCCTCGAACGTTCCCAAGCCGCCCGGAAGTGCCGCGAAGCCATCGGCGAGATCGGCCATCATCGCCTTGCGGGTGTGCATCGATGAAACCACGTGCAATTCGGTCAGCCCGTCATGGCGGAGTTCGCGCGTCGCCAGAAATTCAGGAATGACGCCGATGACCTTTCCGCCGGCGGCCAAGGCGGCATCGGCGACCACACCCATCAAACCGACGCTGCCGCCGCCATAAACGATGTCGGTCCCCTGCGCGACACACAACCGCAGGAACGCGGCGGCGGACTCCGCATCACCCGGATGCCGGCCCGCTGAAGAACCGCAGAACACACACAGGCGACGCAACTCATTTTTTGACATGAACCAGGCTTCCTTGGACATCACAGATGTTCGACACATTGTCGGCCGTGAGATCGATTTCTAAAGCCAAAGAGGCCAGATTTTGAACAACACATTATCGTGGATACATATCTAAATTGTGTTGCGCGTCGGGTGGCAACTGCCTACCCGCTCGCCATTCTTGTACGCACTTCTCCCTATTTTCAGATTTATTTCAGAAGCGGAAAAAAAACGAGTTCAATTTTGGCGGAAACCCTGCGTCTTCTACGAGCAAGTCCCCATTGTGACGAACCATTTCGAAAATACTCGGGAGTCAGTCGGGCCATGACGAAACCCCTTGAAACACATGAACTTTCAGCCATTCGCGCACGCCTGAGCGGCTGTGTGGACGGTCCCTGGATTCACCGGGGAGACGGATTTATCGAAACCGCGGACCACCGCGTGATCGGCGTAACCTGCGCAGGGAACGGCGACTGCGGCGGGAATGTCAAACTTCCGCGCGTCGCTCATGGCCAGTTTTTGGCCGCCGCTCGGGAAGATATTCCCCGGCTGTTGGCGGAAGTGGACCGGCTGCGGGAAGAGGTCGAACGGCTCTGCGCACAACCGGCGACCGAACCGCCGCCCAAGAATGTCGTTCCCGCACCGAAAGCCCCCGTTGCGTTCGGCGTGCGGTAGAATTTCCGGTGCAGACATGGTGGCGAACATCCATTTCGCGCACCATGTCTGTCGGATGAAACTCGACTCGGCATTCCTTCACAGCGAAACTCAGAACCGGTGATGTGGGTCAAAATCTGCGGCGTCCGTGATGAAGCCACTGCGGCGTGGGTCGCCGCGTGTCGCCCGGACGCGATCGGACTCAATTTTTTCCCCCGGTCGCCGCGCTTCGTCAATCTGGCAGTGGCGACGCGGATTGTGAAGTCGCTCCCGGCCGGAATCGAAGCCATCGGCGTGTTCGTGCATGCAACCACGAACCGGGCGGAAGAAATCGCGGCGATCGTTCACCAGGTCGGCCTCCACGGCGTGCAGTTTCATGGATCAGAAAGTCCTTCCGATATCGCCGCGGTAATGGAATGTTGTCCCGCTGGAACAAAGGTCTTTCGATCGTGGACGCCCGATGGCGATTGGCAACGACTTCCGCAGTATGTCGAAGCGTGCCGCACGCTCGGTGTGGAAATCGCGGCAATCCTGATGGATGCGCATGCCCCCGGCCAATACGGCGGCACCGGCCAGACCATCGATTGGACCGCGCTGCGATCGCATTACGATTTCACCGCGTTGCCGCCGTTGTTACTCGCGGGCGGATTGAAACCGGAGAACATCGCCGACGCGATTCGCACCGTCCAACCGTGGGGTGTGGATGTGGCCAGCGGCGTGGAATCGTCACCGGGCGTGAAAGATCCCGAGCGCGTGCGGTCGTTCATCGCTGATGCCCGCATGTCGTGAATTCTCTTCGAGCGAATGGGCACCTTTTCTTCCGCTAAGCGGCAAGCGGGGGATGCTCGACTTTCTTGCGGACTCGAACATCGCGTCGCACAATGGCCGGCGTCCTCTCCCCATCGTCGTTCGAGGAGTTCGCGCATGTCGCCCCGTCTGCGTTCGCTGCTGGCCATCCTCGTGTTTTCGCCCGTCACATTACTCGCCGCCGACACCGCCTGGCCGAAAGTCACCAAGGTCGAAGCCCAACCCCTCGCGGCAAGTATCGAGCGGTTGATCTCCGCCCTCGATTTCGTCGGCACACCATTATCGATGAAAGATCGCGAAACCATTGAGGCCGCTTTGAAGTTGGAAGACGGCAAAGAGACGCTCGGCATCGTCCAGAAAATTCTCGATCCGCTGTGCGTCGCCGCGGTGATCATCAATCCGGAAAGCCGCGTCTCGGTGGTGGAAGGCCCGGTCAAGAAGGAACTGATCCAGCAGGGCTGGCGGACATTTCTTGTCAAAGTCCATAACGAAGCTGGAGTCACCGCGCCGCTCAAAACGGAAAGCGTCAACCTGCTGCCCGTGTACGAACGGGGCAAGGGAGCGCGGGAACGACCGATGACCGATCAGAAACTCGTGCAGCCGAGTGACGTGCCGAACCGTTTTCTCGACGCCGTGGTTTTCGGGAATCAACCGCTCAAGCCCACGCTGTCGGGACTCGAACTCGAATACCGCATCCTGCAACTCTTCAGTCGTGATGCGGGTAAACGCGAAGCCCAGTTAGGATTTCACGTGGGGCAGGGGACGCAGGACCTCGGGTTCCGCAACACGGTGCCGATTCTCTTCGAGTGTTTGCCGGCGGTATCAGTCACATTCGGCGTAAAAGACTTCGACGGCAAACCGACCACGGCAGCGTTCGTCATTCGCGATAAATTCAATCGGGTGTATCCGAATCCGGCCCGACGGCTCGCACCGGACTTTTTCTTCCACGATCAAATCTATCGTACCGACGGGGAAACGGTGTCGTTGCCGCCCGGTGACTATACCGTCACGTCGATCCGCGGACCGGAGTATCGGTCGCAGACGCAGACCATCTCCGTTTCTGAAAAAGGGGCGGCGAAAGCCGACTTCCAACTGCAACGCTGGATTCATGCCGCGGACCGGCAATGGTTCTCGGGTGACCACCACGTGCATGCCGCGGGGTGTGCCCATTACGACAGCCCGACCGAAGGGGTCGGCCCGGAGGACATGCTGCGGCACATTCTCGGTGAAGACCTCAACGTCGGCTGCGTCCTCAGTTGGGGGCCGTGCTGGTACACGCAGAAGAAGTATTTCGAAGGCAAAACGTCGGCATTGTCCAAGCCGAATTACCTCATGCGGTACGATGTGGAAGTGTCGGGCTTCCCCTCCTCTCACGCCGGGCATTTGTGCTTGCTGCGGCTGACCGAAGACGATTACCCCGGCGCGGAGTTCCTCGAACAATGGCCGAGCTGGACGCAGCCGGTGCTCGAATGGGGACAGAAGCAAGGGGCGGTGGTCGGCTACAGTCACAGCGGCTGGGGCCTCGCGCTGCCGGACATCATGCCCGATGGTTCACGGCAGTTCGTCAAGCAACCGTGGGGCGGCGCTCCTGCGGGTTGGACGGGCAAAGCCGCGGACAAACTGCCGGACTATGCGATGTCGCCGTTCGATGGCATCGGCGCGAACGAGTACGTCGTCACCGCGGCGAACGGCGCGTGCGATTTTCTCTCCGCCGTGGACACGCCCGCCATCTGGGAACTCAACGTGTGGTACCACACTCTGAATACGGGTCTGAAAGCGCGCATCAGCGGTGAGACCGATTTCCCGTGTATCTACGGCGACAAGGTTGGGCTCGGCCGCATCTATGTCAAGATGCCGAAGGATCAACCGCTGGACTACGACGACTGGGTGCTCGGCGTCAAAGACGGGCGCAGTTACTGCGGCGATGGTCTCAGCCACATCTTTGATTTCGCGGTGAATGGCCTTGGCGTCGGTGAAAAATCCCCCACGGGAAACATCAGCCAGGTTGATCTCGCGCAACCGGGGAAAGTCGCGGTAACCTTTGATGTCGCCGCCCTGCTCAGCGAAGAACAAACGCCGCAGACGCAAGCCATCCGGTCGAAGCGCCTTGATGAAAAACCGTACTGGCACCTCGAGCGCTGCCGCATCGGCGACACACGCACGGTACCGGTGGAGGTGATCGTCAACGGGCATGTCGTCGCGCGAAAGGAAATCATCGCGGATGGTTCCACACAGCCGCAGCGGTTCGATCTGCCGCTCGACAAATCGAGCTGGGTCGCCGTGCGGATTCTGCCGTCGGTCCACACGAACCCGGTGTTCGTGGAAGTCGGCGGGCAACCGATCCGCGCCAGCCGCAAGAGCGCGGAGTGGTTACGCAAAGCGGTCGACGTCTGCTGGGAACAAAAGGAACGCCGCATCCGCAAGGAAGAAAAACAAGCGGCCAGAGCGGCGTATGATCGAGCTACCGCCTATTACCATACGGCGATTAGAGACAGTGTCGCAGAGTAAATGTCTCAACCAGCCCGAAGCGCAAGCGCCGGGTGCATTGGCTTATTCCTCAACCGCGAATTTCGGATCCGGCACGGGCAACAAGACTTCGGTGGCTGGTGAATCGAAACGGCATTGCATTGGGGCCGAGCCGATCTTGGTGCATTGCGTGAAACATTCCTCGCAGGGAATGTCTTGCGCGAAGCGGGTGCCATCGAGACATCGGCAGGGCCGGCAGCCGGAGATGGCGGCCGTCGCCAGCACCATCGGAATGATCAGCATGCGCACAGAGTTGGTCACGACATCGCCCTTTCCGGAAGACTCTCGATTCTGTTTCAGCCGCGAATGCGTTGAAAACGCACGGTGAACGGAGCATTTTTTGCATGGTAGGGACGCGATCGGACCAAATGCAAATCCTGTTTTGCGGATCTGAAACGATTGTGGTTTGTCTGGTTGATTCTGCGGGATCGCAGTCGGAGAGGCACCCGGCGCTGGCGCTTCGGGCTCGTAAGGGGTATCATTCGGGGGCGCGTTTGCCCACGGGTGCGCGTTTCAAGGGCACGCTGTAGAAGTACAGCAGGTGCTCGCTTTCGTCCTGCCTGGAAATGTACTCCGTCTTGCGGTCCGGGATCAGTCCGGGGATATCAAATTCGTGCGTCACGATGCGGGCCCCTTCCGGCAGCTTTTCGAGCTGGGGAATCAGCCGCGTGTTCAGTTCCGGCAGCAGGAACAGGCAGACGACAGTCACCTTGCGGAGATCGGCGGTGAAGATATCCTCGGCGCGGATATCGACGAGATCGGTCACCTTTTCGGTTTGGGCGCGCGCCTTGGCCTTCGCCACCCATTCGGGATCGAGTTCATAGCCGATGCCTTTGCAGCCGTAGATTTTTGCCGCGGTGATGGGGAAGCGACCGTCGCCGCAACCGAGGTCGATGACCGTGTCGTTCTTCGTGACTTTGGCTTGCTTCAGAATCTCTTCAACGACATCTTGCGTCGTGGCGTAATAGCCGACGTCGGGCTTCTTTTTGGGTGCTGTCGGAGCATTGTCCGCGCCGGTCACCATCGTTGCGGCCGTCATCACCACGCAGCCCGCGAGAACCGCAAACGCTTTCATTCGCCCGATTCCTGAATTAAGAGAACTTCAACGGAGGTTGGCTCTTCAGATCGTAGCCCTGCCGCTCCGCGACAGGAAAGCCAATCGACCTCGAGCATGATTTGTACGACGATTCCCAATCCACACCGAACGATCACTCGGCTTTCCAGTCGCGGAGCGACAGGGCTACTTTGTTGAACGACCGCGGTCCCACCATGTGGTCACGAAATACACCGGCAGTCCCAACAGCAACGGCACGGCCATCACCGGTAACAACGGCCAAGCATGCAAGACCGCCGACTTGAGCGCCCAGCCACATGCGATGATGAACAGCAGCGGCGTGATCGGCGAAAACGGCGTGCGGAACGGTCGCGGGACGTCTTTGTCTTTCCACCGCAGCACCACAAATGCCAGCCCCGTCAGCAGGAAAAACAACCAGAATGCCGGGGCCGAACCGGCGAAGAGCGTGTCGAATCCGCCGTAGTAACGGTCCCACGGAATGGCCGTAAACCCCAGCGTGGTGACGATGTGGTTCAGATCGGCCCG
The DNA here is from genome assembly GCA_021732785.1 of Planctomycetaceae bacterium. GTDB lineage: Bacteria > Planctomycetota > Planctomycetia > Planctomycetales > Planctomycetaceae > DSVQ01. The sequence goes on along the minus strand of JAKFUG010000033.1, from coordinate 24,760 downwards.
GCCGACATCGGTCCCCAGCGTGAGCACCATTACCACGGTGATCGCCCCCTGCACGGCGAGCGACGCTATCGGCGATTCATTACGGGTGTACTGTCCGAGCCAACGGAATGCGCGGTGATCGGCCCCGACAGTGGCGTGCAATCGCGAGACGGAGAGAATCAACCCGTTCACACCGCCCAAAGCCGACACGGCAACCAAGCCGTTCATCGCGAATTCCCCCCACGGCCCCAGCCATAATCCCAGCACGTCGGCGGCCGGTCGCGAGGAATGTTGCAGGCCGGCCAATCCGAGGGTCCGCAGGTACGACAGATTGATCAACCCGTAAATGACGGTGATCAAACTCAGCCCACCGAGCAAAGCCAGCGGGATGTTCCGTTTGGTGTTACGGACTTCCGCGGCCACGAACGCCGCATCGTTCCAGCCACCATAGGCGTACAAAATGAGAATCATCGCCAGCGGCCAACCGGCCCGTTTCGCTGCGGGATCGACCGGAATCGTCCAATCCGTCGCAGTCCCGGCACACAATCCCGCCAGGATCACCGCGACGAGGCCCACGAGTTTCGCAGCGGTCAATCCGTTCTGCAACCGGGCCCCGGGACGCAGGCCGATCATATTGAACGCCGTCATTCCGGCCACAAACACCGCGGCAATCCACGGTTGAGCGGCAGGTCGGAGATGCCCCATCGCGGCGAGATGCTCGGCCCCGATGAATGCCAATGCCCCGATGCTCCCGGTTTGAATCACGACCAACTGCGACCAGCCGAAGAGAAACCCCAACCACGGCCCGAACGCCCGCGTGAGATAGTTGTAATCGCCCCCCATGCGGGGATACGTCGTCGCCAGTTCCGCATAGACGAGCGCCCCCGTCAGCGAGATGAATCCGCCGACGAGCCATAGCCCGAGTCCCTGCCACCACGTATCCACCTGTGAGAAAATCAGCGGCGGCGTCTTGTAGATCGAACTGCCGATGACGATACCCACGATCAGGCTGATCGCATCGGTCAGACTCAACGACGGTCGCGGCGGTTCAATGGCAGGATGCGACACGGAAGGCGAGTTCCCAATTGAGAGGTACGGCAGGGATGCTAATCGACTCGGTGCCGCGGGGAAAGGACATCGACGGGAACTTCGTGTTCCGACGAACAGACCGGCGCGGTATGGTGGAACCAACACGCTTGCCGGAGACCACGCCATGCTGAGTGCCGAACAGTTGGAAATGTACCGCCGGATGACGAACGCGGAACGCTTGGTGTTTACGCTGCGGCGCATCCGGGAAGAGTGGAAGTACCTGACGCACGGCACTCCTCAAGTGGTCGCGCGCCGATTCGAGTTGCTTCGACGTCAGAATGATGAACGGAACCGGAATCTGCGGGTTGCTCTGTCTCAGCAATCGAAAGCGCCATGAAAGATCTCACGTCCGCTTTAGCAGAGTTTTCCAACATTTTCGAGCAGGCCCGCATTCCCTATGCGGTGATGGGGGGGCTGGCAGTCCGTCTGTATGGGCTCCCCCGCCCCACATTTGATCTGGATTACACGATCCTGCTCGACCGTGAACAATTGCCGGGACTGTTTGATCGTGTCGAGAGTCTTGGTTACTCGGTCGCTTCCCCCTACCGCGCCGGCTGGGTTGACGAAGTGGCCGGGTTGCCGCTCATCAAGTTTGGGCTGTATGTCAAAGATCACCTGATCGACATCGATGTGTTCCTGGCAGAGACACCGTTCCAGCGCCAAGTTTTGAATCGGCGTCGGAAGGAACTCGTCGAGGGATTGATGCTCTGGGTGGTTACCGTCGAAGATTTGATCCTTTTGAAATCGCTGGCAAAACGTCCGAAGGACATGCTTGATATCGCTGATGTTCGCTTTATGCAGGGCGATCTCGACGAAACCTATCTGCGAACATGGGCCGCGACCTTGGGAATCGCAGACGAATTTGACGAAATCTGGCGGGAAACGTCGCCGCCGGCGTAGTGGTTGTGGAAATTTGAGGAGCGTGAATCATGTCGATGATGGTCGTCTTTTTCATCGCGTTCGCTGCACCGCCAGCAGACACTCAGACAGAACCGCCGGTGAGTGCGGACCTTGCCGTGAAATGGGCGGGTCTCTCGGCGGAGACGCGGAAACTCGCGGAGGAATACCGCACCGCGGGGCATTGGCGGAAGCGGTCCGATGTCGCCAAGGCTTGGAACGATCGTGGCGAGGAAGCGGTGACGGTCATGTTGCACATTCTGGAACAGGAACCGGACGAGCAGCGGTTGCACGCGGATACTTTTTATTTCTTCCGTACCCAGTTCCCGGACCATCCCCGCCTGCGGGAATACGTGTTGCGTTGTGGGCTGGATTCATCCAATTCCGCGATTCGGTACGAGAGCCAATTCCACGCCGGGACACAACAGTGGTCCGCCGCGGCGCCGGTCTTGTGGACGCAGATGACCGACCGCAGCCAATCGGACTGGACGCGGTTTGTCGCCGCAAAATCGCTGGGCGAATTCGGCGACGCCCGGTCCCTCGCGGTCCTCATCGAAGCCGTGCAAAACGAACGGTACATGCCGCGGCATTTCGGCAACATCGGGTTGAAGGCCCTGTGCGGCAAGGATCTCACCAACTTCGGTTACGAATACGGCGAAGGGGCCTTCGTCCCCGGCGGCCGGGAAGCGACGATGCTCAACCCCGACCCGCTGACCGAAGCCGACCGCAAAGCGAAACGCTTCACCGCCCTGTGCGATTTTTTGCGATGGTTGCAGAAAGAAAAGCCGGAGCTGTATGACGGGTTGGTGACACGGTATTGATCACGGAGGAAGAAGTCCATGGTCACACGTCGCGAAGCGGATCGAGTCTTCCGCGAATGTCTGCCACCCCATTTGCGGCGCGCGTGGAAGAAAACGCGGATGGCATGGTTTCAAACTTTGACAATGAACGAGAGATTCCGTTTTCTCGGGCTCGTCCAGCAAACCATTATTGATCGTTACGGTGAGTTTCCCAGACCGTTGCCGATCAAGCGTCGCTTTCCAAATACCGATCCATCGCAGATACAAATCCTCAGTTTACCGAAGTCAAAGCGGCCTCGGTCAACCCGCTAATCGCAAGCAACGATTCGCAGGCGAACCCGGTGTTTCCGTCCGCGTGGATTCGTGCTATCTTCTTCCCCTGCGGCGGGTTAACGGATGTGGACACCTGCCCCAATGAACAACCCTCACGGACGATGCGACGATGCCCCTGCGTGTCTACAACACTCTTTCCCGGCAGAAGGAAGACTTTCAGACCGTCGAACCCGGCCGTGTGAAGATGTACCTCTGCGGCCCCACGGTCTACAAGCCAGCTCACATCGGCCACATGGTCGGCCCGGTCATCTTCGACACCGTCAAGCGGTACCTCACGTACAGCGGCTACCAGGTCACGTGGGTCGTCAACATCACCGATGTCGACGACAAGCTGATCAACAAAGCCCGCGAGTTGAACACCACCGTCGATGCCCTCGCGAAGCTGATGACTCAGGACTACTTCGACAATCTCAAAACGATGGCCGTCGACGGAATCGACCACTTCCCGTACGCCACGCAGCACATCGCCGAGATGCAGGAAATCATCAGCATTCTCATCGACAAGGGGTTCGCGTACCCCTTGAACGGCGATGTGTATTTTGAATGCACGAAGGACGCGGATTACGGCAAGCTGAGCCATCGCAGCCTCGATGAAATGCTCGCCGGGACACGGGCCGAAACGCTGGACGGTAAGCATCACCCCGCCGATTTTGCGTTGTGGAAAGGCTCGAAGCCGGGCGAACCGGCGTGGGACAGCCCGTGGGGACCGGGTCGGCCCGGCTGGCACATCGAGTGCTCCGCGATGGCCCGCAAAATCCTCGGCGACGAAATCGACATCCACGGCGGCGGTCTCGATCTGATGTTCCCGCATCACGAAAACGAACTCGCCCAGTCGGAAAGCTGCACCGGCAAACCGTTCGCCCGCTATTGGCTGCACAACGGCTTGATGCAAGCCAGCGGACAGGCAGGGAAAGTCGGCGGCGGTCACAGCAAACAGGGCGATCTCGTCGCCGATCAAGCCGCACAGGAAGCCAACAAGCTCGCCGGTTCCAAGGGTGCCGCGTCGGTCAAGGAACTCTTCAAGAACCACGATCCCGAAACCGTGCGGTTCTTCCTGCTGGCGACGCACTACCGCAGCCCCATCGACTTCGGCGACGAACGCCTCGCCGAAACCGGCAAGAGCCTCGAAGGGTTCTATCGTCTCTTTGAGACGTATGAACGCATCACGGGAAAATCGTTCTACGCAATCACCCCCCCGAAAACCCGCACCGAAGCCCAGGGATTGCCATCCCTGGGCAGTTCTGAATTCAACACAGAACTCCAATCCCTCCGCGCCCGTTTCCTCGACTCCATGGACGACGACTTCAACACCGGCGGCGCGGTGGGAGCCTTGTTCGATCTCCGCAAAACGCTCAACGCCTACATCGGCGACAACAAACTCGACGTGGGCACACCGTCTCCCGAAAACATTGCCGCCCTCACCGCCGGAATGACGGTGCTGAAGGAACTGTCGCAACTCCTCGGCGTCTTCCGGGAAGCCAAGACCAAAGCGGGCGGACAGGATGACGGCCTCGTCGAAGGCCTGATGCAACTCATCCTGCAAATCCGGGCCGACTCTCGCAAAGCAAAAAACTTTGCGGTCGCCGACCTCATCCGCACCAAATTGACCGAACTGAAAATCACCGTGGAAGACCGCCCTGATAAAACCCTCTGGCGGCGCGGGTGATGCTCAACCAGCCCGAAGCCACAACAAATTGCATGTCGGCCCGAACTTCTTGGTTAGGTCGATGTTGGGAGTCAACGGAAGTGTGCCACTGGCTCTGCCAGTGTCTTGTCTTCGTAAGTCCTTGTGATCCATTGCACTGGCAGAGCCAGTGGCACACTTCCTAAACACTTTCGTGATTGGACTTAACGATCTGCATGCAATTTGTTGGCCCGTGACGGGTGCGAAATCGACGGGAACCTTTTCTTAACGCCGACGTCTTAGAACCGTGCGTTCGCGACCAACGCCGAAGGCTCCGCCCATGCGTTCACGCCGTCTGATCGCTTTCATTTGTGCAGCAGCCGTCTTGGCAACCGCCTTACCGGCTCATGCCTGGGTCATTTTCGGACGGTTGAAGCCATGCGAGGTGCGACTCAGTGGGGCTTGGCCCGAGAGTAAAGCGCTGGAGGCAATGCTCCGCCAGCACGGGTCGATCGGGGGCCGGTTTATCGATTCCGTCACCGGTCGGCATTTCTCCGCTACGTATTTGTTTCGTGGGCGGGAAGTTTCTGCCCAACGAATCATCAACGACCTGAACCGATTGCGACTGGTCGGCACGACGGTGGAAATTGTCGAAGGCGAAGCGTTCGAGTCGGTCGACGTCAACAAGCCGGAATTCGTGTTCTACGATTGGAAGTTGACGATCGATGGGACCACATTCATCGCAGACAATTTGGACAACGTTGCCCTTTTGGAGCGAAAACTTTCGCCGAATGTCACAATGACGATCTACCTCGGCGATCGATTGGACCGCAGGAAGCTGCGCATCCCCGCATGGATGGAGCCAGATCCGCTGAATCTGTCCGAGGCCTCCTCGTTACCTCAAGAGAGCGGCCCCGTGAGCGCGTTCGAAGCGTTTGCCAGAGCGGCGCGTCACGATTGACGCCTTTTCGGAGAATTCTCCTATGACACTTCGGCTGCTTTTCATTGGAATCATCACAGCGGCTTTACTCGCCTCCGCCCAACCGGTGTTCGCGCTCGTCATCTTTGGACCGGTCAAGCCGGGGCAGATTGTTCTCGGGCACGGTTGGCCCGAGGAAGAGGCGTTTCGCGATCTGCTCAAACAACACACGGCCATCGGCGGCCACTTCATGGATGCCCCGACGTGGTGGGACGGCCATTACTCCGTGACGTATCTCTACCGCGGGCGGGAAGTCGCCGCACAACGCATGATCAACGATCTCAACCGGCTGAAACTCGAAGGGACAACAGTGATGGTCGTCGAGGACGAAGGCTTCGACGGGCCGAATCGCTTCTTCGGCAGCAGCGAGACCATCGCCTATGACTGGGATGTGACGTTCAGTGAAACGATCTCCGTGCGCGCGGATCGCGAAATCCTCCCCGGTATGAATGCACGCCAGATACAGATGACGATTCATCTCGGCACACGGCTGGATCGCACGAAACTCCGTATTCCCGAATGGATGCTGCCCAAGCTGGTCGTTGTGGAAGCCGGACCGAAGCCGGATGTCGAGTATGGTCCGGTCAGTGCATTCCAAGCCTTCGCCCGAGCCGCGCGAGACGATTGAAAGCCGCCACGGATGGGTGAACTCACGCTTGGCATCGACCCCGGCCTCAACCGCACCGGTTATGCGGTGATGGAACGCACTTCCACGGGGCCGGTGTTGCGCGAGGGTGGCGTGATTCGGTCGACGCAGGGAAAGACGCTCGCTGAGCGCGTGTTCGAGATTGCCAGCGGAATTCGCGAAGTGATTGTCGAATTTCGACCGAGCGTGCTGGCGATTGAACTCGTGTTCTCACACGGCCAGTTTCCGAAGACCGCCGTGCTGATGTCCCATGCACGCGGAGCGATCCTGTTCGTTGCGCGGGATCACACTCTTCCCGTCGTGCATTACACGCCGACGCAGATCAAGCGGTTGCTGACCGGCAGCGGGAAAGCCTCGAAGGAACAGATGCAGCACGCGATCAAACACGAGTTGGGGCTGGCGACCATCCTCGAACCCAACGACGTCGCCGACGCCGCCGCGGTCGCACTGTGCCACTATTATGTGTCGCGTAACCCGCTGTCGTCACTCGCCGAATAATCTCGACAGAGGGATTTCAATCGGCGGTTGGCCTTCGATGCGCACGGTCGCCGTTTCTCCGCGGTGGAGGATTGTCGTTGTCGCGTACCTCGGCGGTTCAGTCGAAGGCTGTGGCTGGGCATGGATTTCGATTTGTCGATCCAGGCAATTGACGATCCAGTACTCGAGAATTCCCGCGCGCGCATAAGCTCGCAATTTGGGTCCGCGATCCTTGGCGAGGGTTGAGTCCGAAATTTCGATGATCAACGGCAATTCTTCAGGAACAGGATGTCGCTTCAGAAAATCAAGCTGCCCCCCCTTAGCAACCGCAACATCGGGTTCCGGCTCACTGTGACTCAGTCGAATGGGACTTTGCACTCGTACGCACCACTCTGATCCCACTCCGGCCTTCAGTAGATCAGCAAGAAAATTGACGAGGACTGTGGCCAATGAGCCGTGCGTCATTTTATTCACCACAAAGCCATCGAGCATCTCCACCCGCGCTTCGCCAAAGAAGCCTACATCCACAAGATATTCGTACTGATCCAACGTGAATGGACGGACGGGGAACGGTGGGATCTCCTCCACCAGCAAGTTCGGGTCTACGTCGGGCGGAGTCAGAGTGCGAACGGACGGTGTCACTGCGGCGGGAATCGGTTCCGGCAAGGAGACCGTAATGGTTTGCGGCGGATCAATCGTGCTGACCGGCGACATGGCAAGACCTCTCTGTTCAGACTGTTCGCTCGCACTCCTCTAGCCTACCATATCGCCGCAACCGCTCAACAGGCGAAAGGATTCCCGCGTGATAACTCGCATTACCGGTACGTTGGTTCGACTCGGCGACGGCGAAGCCCGCATTGATATCGGGGCGTTCGAGTACGAAGTCTTCGTCCCCGAATTTGTCCGTCGACAACTGCAGGCGCAGATGGGGCAAGCGGTCTCGCTCAAGACCATCGAATACATCGAGGGCAATCCGCAACAAGGTCGGCTCACACCGCGGTTGGTCGGGTTCCTCAGTGAAGCCGAGCAGGAATTCTTTGAACTCGTCTGCTCCGTGGACGGCATGGGTGTGAAGAAAACACTGCGGTCGATGGTTCGCCCGGTGCGGGAAGTCGCGGATGCGATCGAACAACAGAACGTCAAGGAATTGAGCCTGCTCCCCGGCATCGGCCCGGCGATGAGTGAGCGCATCATTGCGAAACTGCGCCGCAAGATGACCAAGTTTGCCCTGATGGTCGCAAAGGATTTCCCCGAAACGCCGTCGGCCGATCGGTCGGTTCTGAGCGATGCCTTCGAAGCGCTGTTGAGCCTGGGTTACAACGCCGTCGAAGCCCGCGAAAAGCTGGACAACGTCGGCAAGTCGAAGCAGAAATTCAAAACGGTGGAAGACGTGATCCTCGCCATCTATCAGCAGGAACGGGGGTGAGCCGAGGGCGTTTCACCGGCGAATTCTGCCGGTGTGCGGCGGAGGCGACCGGTTGATCGGCATGCTGGGCACGACCCGCGGGACTCGTGTTTGCAGAAATCTCGTTAAGGTCAATCACCGATTGCGTCGATAAAAGGTTGTCTGCGCGATTCGTCGCGACATGGGTGGGAACGCAAGGATGCGTTCTGTCACGAAAGTGGTCCATGCACCAGGGATAGGCGATGCGGCACCGTTTACGTCTTTTCACCGGCGACGAAGCCGACGTCATCCCGATGTCGCCCCACGTTACGGTCAAGCTCGGCGATATCTCGCGCGCTTTGGTCGAGGCCAACCGGCGCAGTCGCACCTGGCTCGATGACTTCGCCGACGACGAAATCAAAGTTTCGGCCGATCTCTATGAAGTGATCAGCGCCTACATGAGATTGCGTCCCGGCGCTTGAGGGTCGAGAGTGGAGAGACGAGAGTCTAGAGCCAGATGAATTCATGAAGCCGCGGGAATCACTTTCCGCGGCTTTTGTTCGTAACCGGCCGTGTCATCGCCGACGCGGCCCCACCCTGCGGATTCTCTCGCATTGAATACATCGGCACGATAGACTCCGCAGCCGTGTCCGTCTCTGCGGAAAACCTGCGTGATGACAGACCCTTCCTTGCGTGATGATGCTCTCGGCATCTGGCATGCCGCGGTGGCTGCGGTGGCGTCGGACCAGTTGGTAGTGCGCGCGGTTCATCGCGACGGCAACACGCTGGAAATCGCCGGGCGCGCGTTTGATCTCCGCGAAATCGATCGATTGCTGGTCATCGGCGGAGGCAAAGCCGGAACCGGGATGGCAGCCGGTTTGGAAGCCGCGCTCGGTTCCGACATCGTGGCGACCAAGTTGCACGGATTGCTGAACGTCCCGGCCGATTGCGTGCGGACGTTGCAGCGCATCCGCATTCATGCGGGACGTCCGGCCGGTGTGAACGAACCCACGGCGGAAGGCGTCGCCGGGGTGAATGAAATGCTGTCACTGGTCGGCAGCATGACGCCGCGCGATTTGCTGATGGTGCTTCTTTCCGGCGGTGGCAGTGCGCTGTTGCCCGCGCCCGCCGTTGGGATTTCGCTAAGCGACAAGCAAGTGGTCACGCGGTTGCTGATGTCGCGCGGCGCTCCGATTGAAGATCTCAACGCCGTGCGGAGTGCATTGTCCCGGTTCAAAGGGGGACAGCTTGCACGCGCGATTCCCGCGGGGCGTGCGGTCGCGCTCATTATTTCCGACGTCGTCGGCGATCCACTGAACGTGATTGCCTCGGGGCCGACGGTGATGCCGGTGACCGCTTCTGCTTCTCCCGCAGAGATTCTCAGGAAGTATGTTCGCAACGAGGAAGTTCCGTCGGCCGTCTGGAATGTGCTGCACCGCCGTTCGCAGGAACTCGCCGAGCAAAAACGACCGCGCATTGAGGTTCAAAACTGCGTGATTGGCAACAACGCCACGGCATTGCAAGCCGCGGCCGCGGAAGCCGTGAAACGCGGTTATGCGATTGCCGAAACGGAGACCAACCAGCGGGGTATCGCGCGGGAGATCGGTGTTTCCCTGGCCGAACGGTGTCTGGCGGAACGGACTCGTCCCACGACATCACGCGGCTGGTGCTGGCTCAGCGGCGGCGAACCGATTGTGGAACTGGTTCCCTTTGCCGGCCCGCGACGCGGCGGTCGTAATCAGGAACTCGCGCTTGCCGCACTGCAGCGCTGGTGGCCTGAAAATCTGGACGGCCTGGTGCTCGTCTCCGGGGGAACCGATGGCGAAGACGGCCCGACCGACGCCGCGGGGGGCATTGCTGACGCCGCCGTCCGGGAGCGAGCGGTCGCATTCAACTTGATGCCGGCGGACTTTCTCGCCGTGAATAACGCTTACCCCTTCCTGCAGCAAACCGGCGGTTTGATTCAAACCGGGCCGACGCATACCAACGTGATGGACGTCCGCGTGGTACTGTCGCACTTAAAGTCGCCATCACGCTCCGCGTGATGAGCGGCACGCTTCAACACGCGAACGATATGGGTACTGCATTTCCGTCGCAGTTCCACAATTCAGCACGTTGCATGGGATCCGCTCATCACGCGGAGCGTGATGGCTACCTTGAAAGGCGGTCTTCACGCTGCGCGGCGTTGGGCCAGATGCGGCTGGATCGGGATCGCGTGCGGCATCGGTGTCACGAGGAGCGATTCCTGCAGCGATTCCAGTGAACAGCCCGCGCGGTAGGCAAACTGGATGGCAACGCTGTCACCGGCAAGAACCTCCATCGGTTCCGCGATCGGCAGAATGAGTTGATTCATCATCCATTGCACGGCCCGCTGTTCATTCAGCAGAAACGCGAGAAAATTGTTCGTCAGAAAGCTGACGGCGTTGAATTGCCCGCGCCGTTGCATCGTCAGTCGCGTATCGACGGCGAATTCGAGGGGCAATTCCGAGCGGTAATCGATCGTGCTGTAAATGTGGGGATCGGCCAGGCAACGGTCGGCCATGTGCGGTCCTGCAGGGTCGAACATGGGTACCGGCGCGTGATAGCCGTGAAAGCAAAAATCCTGCTCAATCGGCTGGATGGCGAGCAGGGTGGTATCGGGAATGAACTTGGGGAGCCGCGGCCCGAATGTCCGTCGATAGCGCTCCTGAAAACTGGCGAGGATTTCCAGTTGTTTTTCGCGAATCATGCCGACGTGCAGCATTTCGCAAATGACGACATCGACCGGTTCGGGGGGCAGATACGTTATCGCATCCGCCTGCACCACCGCCACGCGGTCGCCATGCGTGTTTTGTTCGAGGAATGAACGAGCCGCGCGGACCAACGCCGGATTCCGTTCGACGCAATACACCTTCCGAGCCTGTTGTGCCGCAAACCACGACAGCACGCCCGTACCGCCGCCGAGTTCGAGAACCGTGCCGCCGAGTGGAACGGTGAGCTCGATTGCTTCACGAAACGGCCGCATCCGCGACTCATCCCGCAGCATATTGAAATGGTAATGCAGCGGGATATATTGACCGAGGAGATGCTCTTCGGGCCGTTCGTCCGCGGAAGATGTCATGCCCGTCTCGCATCCCATGTTCACAACTCATCGTCGCCCATCCGCTCAAAACAGCGGGGGGATGCTATGCGATGGTCACAAACGTCACAAGACCGGGATCAGGGGCGGTCCCTCTGACAGTGGGTGTGCGTTTCGATTCTGGGTGGAATCCGAGGAAGTGCAAAATGAAGCGTGAAAAATGCAAAGTGCAAAGTGCAAAGTGGAAGGATCGGACGGGAACGTCTTCCGTTCCACGAACCGGCAAGCGTGTGCTGCGACGTCTACCCACTTTGCACTTTGCACTTTGCATTGGTCACTTTGCACTGTTCTCCCAGCGAAGACACGAAGTCTATGGATTGACCCAGAATTGAGACGCACACCCTCTGACAGTTGCAGAAGGCCCTTCTCACTGGGGATTGATTCGCGATCGGGTATAATTCCCCAATCGGCAACGTGGCAGTCGTCGTGCCTTGGTTCATGATCATCTGGACGCCGGAAATCGAACGCCACCTTGCGGAGCATAGCATCACCCCAGAGGAATTCGAACACGTCGTCATGGCTGCCAGTGTGAAGGCAATCGAGCAAAGCAACAGCAGCGAGAACTTGACCGTGTTCGGCCGAACGGCAACGGGCCGCGAGATCCGATGCATTTTTGAAATGATTGATGCGGCGACAATTCTGCCGGTAACGGCGTACGAAGAGACCGAAGTATGACGGGAACGGCAATGGATGATCCAACGCGGCCGTGGCGAATCGCACGGGAGTTCACGCCGGAAGAACGTGCTCATTGGCAGCAGAGCGTGAAGACCGCATCCGCCGAACGGCAAGAGTCCGATGAATACTTACGCCTGGCCTCCAGCGCTGCCGCCGAAGAAACCTTCAGTGGGGAACTGCGACGGGCAATCCATGCTCTTCACGGACAGCAGATGTTTCTCCCGACGTTGATGGAACGGGCTCAGGTGGACTGGCCGACGTTGCGGGCATTTTTAATCGGGGAAGCCACCCTTCCAAGCGACGTGATTGATCGACTCATCCAAGTGCTGGGATTACATCTGCAGCCAGCGATCGTAAATCGAACCCTGGAGCTTTGAAAGCCGTGCTGCTGGCGCACAGACGCCATCGGACAAACCTTCAGTCAGCTCGCAACTTCCAAGGGAACAGGACCCTCAATCATGCCTCTTCGCGATCCCTTTGCGGCGTACAATGCAGGGAACAACATCGAAGCCCACTTGGTTTGCCATCTGCTCGTGGAGTCCGGCATCGAGGCGATGGTCATCGAAGACGTCTCGCAGGTCGGCGTCTGGTGGGGCGGGACGGTTTCCGAAATCCATAAGCCGCAGGTCTGGATTGAGCGCGATGACATCGAACGGGCGCGTCCGGTGTTAACGGAATACGATCGCCGGTCCGCGGAACGCCGGGCGGCCGAACAACAGGATGGATCGGAAGCCGCTCCGATTTGTGCCACCTGCGAAAAGTGCGGAAAATCGGCGAATTTCCCCGCAACACTCAAAGGGACCGTGCAGCTCTGTCCCCACTGCCGGGCTTACGTCGATGTGGGCGAAGATCACGATATTGAAGGGTGGGAAGAAACTCCCGCCGACGGGGCAGGGGATTGAACTCGCGATTCCACGGGCGCGGACTTCATTCGCCATGCCGCTCGCGGTATCCTCAGCGGAGCGCGAAAGCGGGTGAATTCCCTCGCGGTGGTGGTTTTTCGGAGTGGGTGCGACATGGCCGGTGCGAATGGTTTGGGTGCGGCAGCAACGCTGAAAACGTCTCAAGGGGAATGGACTTATTATTCGCTGCCGAAACTGGCGGAACGCGGTTTCGGGCAGATTGACAAGCTGCCGTTTTCGATGCGGGTGCTGCTGGAATCGTGTCTGCGGAACGTCGACGACTTCATCGTCACCGAAGAGCATGTGAAGCAGGTCGCGGGCTGGAACGCCGCGGCTCCGGCGCAGGTCGAAGTCCCGTTCATGCCCGGCCGGGTGGTGCTGCAGGACTTCACCGGCGTGCCCGCGGTCGTGGATTTGGCGGCACTCCGCGCGGCGATAGTCCGCATGGGGGGCGATCCGAAAAAGATCAACCCGCTGGTGCAGTGCGATCTCGTCGTCGACCACTCGGTGCAGGTCGATGCGTTCGCGTCCGGTGATGCACTCGAGCAGAACGTCACGCTGGAATTTGAGCGAAATCACGAACGCTATCTGCTGCTGCGGTGGGCCCAACAGGCGTTCCAGAACTTCGGTGTGGTTCCCCCGGCGACCGGCATTGTTCATCAGGTGAACCTCGAATATCTTGCCAAAGGCGTGTTGACGAAGAACGGCGTCGCCTATCCGGACAGTCTCGTCGGAACCGATAGCCACACGACGATGATCAACGGTCTTGGCGTTGTCGGTTGGGGTGTGGGTGGGATCGAAGCCGAAGCGGTGATGCTCGGTCAGCCGATTTACATGCTGCTGCCGGAAGTCGTCGGCTTCAAACTGACGGGGAAACTGCCGGAAGGAACCACCGCCACTGATCTCGTGCTCACCGTCACGCAGATGTTGCGACAGCACGGCGTCGTCGGGAAGTTCGTCGAATTCTACGGCCCCGGCTTGTCGTCGATGACGCTTGCCGACCGCGCGACCATCGCGAATATGGCCCCGGAATATGGAGCGACGATCGGCTTCTTCCCTGTCGACGAAGAAACGCTACGGTATATGCGCCGCACCGGCCGCACCGATGCGGAAGTGGAACTCGTCGAAGCGTATTACAAAGCCCAGGGTCTGTTCCGGACCGATGCGTCCCCCGAGCCGGTCTTCACGAATTCGATCGGACTGGATCTGTCGGCCGTCGAACCGTCGATGGCGGGACCGCGGCGACCACAGGACCGGATCACGCTGGCGGCGATGAAATCGCAATGGCGGCAGGATCTCGCCACCGTCTTCGGCAAGACCACACCCGCCGCGGCGTCGACACCGGCCTCGATGACATCCGAAGGGGGCCCCGCCGTTGAATCGATGATGATTCAGAACGACAACGGCTTCGATGGCGTCGCCGTGCAATCCAGCGGCAACGTGTTCAAACTTAAGCACGGCGGCGTGGTCATTGCGGCCATCACCAGTTGCACGAACACCAGCAATCCGTCGGTGATGGTCGCCGCCGGGTTGGTCGCCCGGAATGCCGTCGCCAAAGGTTTGACGCAGAAGCCGTGGGTGAAGACCAGCCTCGCTCCCGGCAGCCGCGTGGTCACCGAGTATCTGGAAAAGTCGGGGCTCGACAAACCGCTCGATCAGCTTGGTTTCAACACAGTCGGCTACGGCTGCACCACGTGCATCGGCAACAGCGGTCCATTGCCCGAGCCGATTTCCGAAGGGATTAAGAAGGGCAACCTCGTCGCCTCGGCGGTTCTCTCGGGGAATCGCAATTTTGAAGGCCGCATCAGCCCCGATGTCCGCGCAAACTACCTCGCCAGCCCGCCACTCGTGGTGGCTTATGCCATCGCCGGGACGACGGACATCGATCTGACCCATGAACCGCTGGGTCAGGGGAAAGACGGCCAGGATGTGTATCTGAAGGACATCTGGCCGACGTCGAAGGAAGTCGAAGATACGATTGCTGCGTCGATCTCGCCGGAGATGTTCAAGGAGCAGTACGGCAACGCCACGAAGGGGCCGCCGGAGTGGCAGAAGATCGCCGGGGCGACCGGCGAGCTTTACCATTGGGACGACGGCAGCACGTACGTCCATGAACCGCCGTTCTTCCAGAACATGCCCAAAGAACCCGGCCCGATCACGGGGATTTCCGGAGCGCGGTGTCTGTTGTCGCTGGGGGATTCGGTCACCACCGACCACATCAGCCCGGCCGGTTCGATCAAGGCGAGCGCTCCCGCCGGGTTGTATCTGCAAAGCCGGGGCGTGAAGCCGCTCGACTTCAACAGCTATGGTGCCCGCCGTGGGGATGACCGCGTCATGACTCGCGGGACGTTCGCCAATATCCGCATCAAGAACCTGCTGGTGCCGGGTGTCGAAGGGGGCGTGTCGAAGTATCTGCCGACCGGCGAACAGATGTCGGTCTACGATGCCGCGATGAAGTATCAGGCCGACGGCACGCCGCTGGTCGTGCTCGCCGGGTCGGAATACGGTACCGGTTCGTCCCGCGACTGGGCGGCGAAGGGGACGTACCTCCTCGGCGTCCGCTGCGTCATCGCCACGAGTTTTGAACGCATCCACCGCTCGAACCTCGTCGGTATGGGCGTCCTGCCGCTGCAATTCCGCGCGGGCGAAAACCGCGATTCGCTGGGTCTCGACGGCACCGAAGTTTTCGAGATCGCCATCGATGACAAGTTGAAACCACTGCAAGCCGTGGAAGTGACCGCGAAGAAGGCCAACGGCGACGCCGTCCACTTTGTCGCCACCTGCCGCATCGACACCCCCGTCGAAGTCGAGTACTACCGCAACGGCGGCATTCTGCACACGGTGTTGCGGCAGTTGGTGAAGGCGTAAGAACGTCGGTTACTCGCTCATGGCAGTCGTGCTATAGACAATGATCTCGCTGACACGCGGTGAATGTTGGCTGCTGGAAACAGCCGTCTTGTACGGTTGTCGACTGTCATTGATCTTTGCAGAGACGTTCGGTCCAAACGGGCATCGGGGCGTCGCCGCCGAGTTCAACAAACCTTCTCACGGGTTAGATTTTGACGATTTGTTATCAACACTCATGCGTATGCAGGCCGGAGGTTGGATAACCTTCAATGAAAACTTGGACTCATCTGATGAAGATCGAGTCATTCATTGTTCCCGAGAAGATTTGATCGCGGCGCTGAGGGAAGATTGTCGTCCGCGATTACCGCCACGATACCTCTCGTACTCTTTGACTCCGGCCGGTGGTGAGATATGGGAACAATTTGCAGCGGTGGATTGGTCCTATTTTGTGACGATCTGGCCCGATAGTCAGTCGGGAACTCTTCCAGACTCCATCAGGGTAACGGCCTTATCACAGGATCGGTTGCAGGAAGCGCTTCCGTTGTTAAGGCCTCCTTCCAAAATCCTGTATCGAGTTTCGCACTATCAATTTCCTGCCGACGAAACGCAGATGACTTGGGAATCCATTTCTACCTGGAACGCCACATACTGGAAGCGATTCCGCACAGCACAAACGGTTTGGTGGCCAGTCTCGCAGAATTGGTTAGAAGAGAATTCGGTTATCGAATATCCCTTGCGAGGTGTGTATCCGCGAGATTTTGAGAGCCGTTGGTATCGTTGGCGTTGATCGGGCGAGATTATGCAATTCTCATCGACGCAACATGAAACTCAATCACCAGTTGTCAGCCGTCTCGCTCCCTCACCCACCGGGGCGCAACACGTCGGCAACGCGCGGACGTATCTGCTCGCGTGGTTGTCCGCCCGGTCGCAGGGGGGGCGGGTGATTCTGCGGATCGAGGACATTGATTCGCCGCGGGTGAAGCCGTGGGCCGTGCAGCAGGCGCTGGATGATCTGCGGTGGCTGGGGCTGGATTGGGACGCGGGGCCGGAGGATGCGAACAACGAGCCCGAAGCGCAAGCGCCGGGTGCATTTCTTTCTGAACATCGCGGGACAGAAATGCACCCGGCGCTTGCGCTTCGGGCTCGTACGGCGTTCATCCAGACACAGCGCTTGCCGTTTTATCACTCCGCGCTCGACGAACTGAAACGTCGCGAACTCGTCTATCCCTGCACCTGCACGCGGAGCGATATCGAAGCGGCAGCCAGTGCGCCGCATCTCGGACAGGAAGGTCCGGTGTATCCCGGCACCTGTCGTCATCGCACGGCGGCTGAGGCCTCATCGCTCGTCGGACAACCGTTCGCGTGGCGGTTCCGCTATGAGGAGTGGTCGCTCTTCCCGTTTGTGCCGAAGGAATACGTCGATCTCGTTGTCGGTGCGCAGCGGTGTTCGCCGGATGAACTTGGCGACTTTATTATCTGCAAAGCGGATGGGACACCGGCGTATCAACTCGCTGTGGTGGTGGATGACCACGAGATGGGAATCACCGAAGTTATCCGTGGTGACGATCTGATCCCGAGCACCTTCCGGCAACTCGCGCTGTATGCCGCTTTCGGGTGGCCGCCGCCGCGGTTTGGACACGTTCCGCTCGTGATTGGTCCCGATGGCCGCCGATTGGCGAAGCGGCACGGCGATACGCGGCTGTCTGCCTTGCGGGACGCGGGTCTGCGACCAGAACGGCTGGTCGGCTTTCTCGCATGGACGTGCGGCTTGCAGGCGGATGCGACACCGATTTGGCCGATTGATCTTCTCGACACGTTCGACTGGGCCCGCTTGCCGCGGGAACCGGTGATCTTTTCGGAAGGCGATGTGGCGACGTTAATCGCACCGTGGAAATGACTTACGGAAGCGTGTCCCCTCAACAAAAAGAGCCCGGCAGTGAGGCACACAGCCGGGCCCGTCAGGTCTTCTGGTTCGGTCAGTTTCGCAGGACTCCCTCCCCGGAGACCATCCTAGAAACCGAAGAAGAACGCGATCAGCAGATTGATGAAGTCCGCAAGGTCATAGACCACGGTCAGAATGACCGAAGCCAATACTTCAAACAACACTTCGAAAATCGTCGCTGCGAACATAATGGCACATTCCTTCAGGGGAGTGAAGTGGGAGGGGCAACACTACGGTCACAAAACAGCAGTCGGGGCCCGTTTCTCGCGGTTGAGCGTAAAAGCTGTTTTAACCGTTGTCAATTCCCGATTCGGCAATTTGGGTAAAATGGTTGTTCGCCGGCAGATTGAACCGTTTTTACCACTTACATCGCGAAAATCTGCCCGAATAATGGGCGCAGAACGCACTCGTGTCACTGTTCCAGACCGAAACGATGCCCGCTCGACGAGAACTTTCCGCTACGGATTGGGCTGGGGAGGAATTGGTCCCGGGGGGATCGCGGGGGGAGAATCCTGCTCCGAGGGACAATCGCACTCATCGAGAATGCTCCACTCACGGCGGCAATCCTCGCAACAGCACCGTGTTTTCGGAATCCCGAGAACGATGGGTGGTGGGGGAAGCACGACAACGTTTTCCGGCTTCTGCAACCCCTTGGCACGCCAGTCGATGAAGACCGATCCGGCCGTCGCGGCACCGCAGCCCTGAAACCCGCGCAGCGAGTAGGATTGATCTAAACTTCGCAGCGCATGCGCGACGTCCCTGAGCTCCCGGTTGACGCTCCGCGTCACAAGTTCCATTCCCTCAGTCGGTTGCGGAGATGTTTTCCGCACGACCAACCCGGCGGGCGGGTCTTCGACTTTCATCAGCGTCGTTTCGCCCGGCACCGCAATCCAAACCGCCCTCGGTTTTCCCGCCGATTTCATTTCTTTGGGCGTCTCACCTCCGTAAGCCAGATTCAAACCCGTGAAAATCACGAAACTCCCGATCATCATCAACCGCATGCTGTCCCTTTCCTCGTGAGATTTGTCCGCCGCCATGTTGGCGAACGGCTCTGTAGACTGATGAGGTCAGAACCCTTTGCAGATTGAAACCGGACTGTTGACCAGAAACGTCTCTGACATTCCGATGGATCACAATGGCGAATCTGCGGTGAAATTATCTTCGCAAAGGACTCCTTGACTAGCGGTGAACTCATCCGATTTTACCGATTCTACCAAATTTACTGCTTTACCGGATTACGAACCTCGATGCGGAGTTCACCTTGACCCGCAGAACCTGCCGGTTGATAATCCAAGCCGCATCAACCGCCGGGTGTGAATGGATTCACGCTCAGATCGGACACCGGGCAAGGAGGCCGCGGGATGACTCAGGCAGAAATGTGCGAAGTGGGGTTTCGCTGGACGAAGCCCACGTGGGAACGGACCGCAGACGCCAGTTGGGTACTGATTGTCCCCGCGGCGATGCTCAAGACTCCGGAAACCTCACGGAAGACCCATCCGCAGGGAACCCCGTCGCAGCGGATGTACGAAATCTATGAATTCGACGGGAACTGGTTCGACCAACTGCATGAACGCCAGGTCGAACGCCTGCTGCAGCATCCGCGCTGGCGCGATGAACTCCGCCCAACCGCCGCAAAATCATAACGCCCCAACCAGCCCGAAGCGCAAGCGACGGGTGACCTCGGGAAACGATGACGTCTA
Organism: Planctomycetaceae bacterium; assembly: GCA_021732785.1. Lineage (GTDB taxonomy): Bacteria > Planctomycetota > Planctomycetia > Planctomycetales > Planctomycetaceae > DSVQ01. The sequence continues at coordinate 5,368 of JAKFUG010000033.1, read as the reverse complement.
TCATTGGCGCTCCGGGCTGTGTCCGGGTGTGTTGCGATGAGCGACTCCGTTGCGCCGTCGACCGTTGTGGTCGTCACCTTTGATCGCTGGCCGTGGCCGGCGCTGGGGTGTTACGGACACGAATGGATCGACACGCCGAATTGGGATCACCTCGCCGCGGGAGGGTTCCTGTTCGATCGTTGCGTTGCGGCGGTCAACAAAGAGGATCGCGCCCACGAAAAAATGTGGAAGGATTTCCTCCCTCGCTTGCGTTTAGCAGGCATCCAAACTTCTCTGTTTCGTGAATCCGGTGCATCGGTTTTGGGAAATGACCCGCAATGGGGGCATGTCCAGGAAATCATCGGGAACGATGCCGACGATGCGCCGCTCGCCGAACGATCATTCGCCCGCCTCGCGCAGGCCGCCATCGCCGAGATTTCCTCGTCCGCGGATTCATCCGCGCCGCGGCTGATCTGGGTTCACGGTATTGGCTTGCCGGAACCCTGTCCCATACTCCGGACGGCCCTCGAACTGTACGCCGCGGACTTCGCCGAAGAAGGTTTCGATCTGTCATCCATGACCGATGCAGACCTCGTGGATCATGAACTGACGCGGGCCACCGTGCTGTCGCTGCTCGATCACTGGTTGGGAGAACTGCTGGAGACCGCTCGCGCGTTGCCCGGTTGCCAGCGGTTGTGTGTTTTCGCGTGGGAGGGTGCGATCTGGGAGCCGGTTCCGCGACCGACGCCGCTCATCGCCCCGTTCGATCCGCAACAGGCGCAAGTGCCGTGCATCGTCGCCGGGGAGGACATCGACCCCGGCCGCACGTCGGCACTCGTCACCACGCGCGATCTGTTTCCCACAGTGGCCGGCTGGCTGTCCCTCCCCGATAACGATTCAGCGGATGAAATGAACCTGGCCCCACTCATCGCGGGGGACGTTCGTACGGTGCATGCCGACGTCCGCTTGCGCCACGGCGACAGCGGCGGTCTTTGGACGCCGGGCGATCTCACACTCCTCGCATGCGACCACGACGGCACCACCGCCACCCAGCGTTACCTCTGGCCGGAAGACGGCTACGCCCTCCACGACATCGCCGCGCAAACTCCCGACGAAACCGCCACCCGAACCGCCCGGCTCGTTTAGCCGCGACCCGATAGGGGAGCGCTGGTGTGAAGCGCACCACCCGTATCGCGCGCTCCACGCGAGCGCTCCCCTGGCGCGGCGCGGCTAAACGGTTGCGTTCACACGGTGCGTGTGGTGCGGCCCTGTGCGAGTGTTGTCGCGGCGGTGTCATTCAGGCACTTGCCACGGACCGGGTCGTACTGGATTTCGTGGCCGACGCGGTAGGCGATGTTGCCGAGATGCGCGAGCCCCGCCGAAATCACGCCTTGCCACAAATCGCACGTCGGTGGCTGCCGCGTGAGGACGCTCGTAAGAAAGTTATCGACGTGTTGTTGCTGCATGCTGTTGGCGGAACCGGACGAACCGGCGCTGACGCCGTCGTAGACCCGCCAACCGCCGCGATCGAGCACGAGCACCCCTTTTTCACCGTGGAAAGCGACGCCGGTGCTACGGCCTTCGACACCGTAACCCGATGAAAGTCGGTGTTCCCACACCAAGGTCTGATTCGGATAGACGAATTGCGCGGTCATGGTGTCGGGCGTTTCGGCGGCGTCCTGCGTGCTGGCGATCATCCCGCTGGCGGAGACCCGTTGCGGCCATTCGACGTTGAGCCCCCACCGCGCGACATCCAGCCAGTGCGTCCCCCAATGGGCAAGTTCGCCGCCGCCGTAATCCCAGAACCAGCGCCAGTTGAAGTGATAGCGATTCAGGTTGAACGCCCGCGCCGCCGCGGGGCCGAGCCAGGCCTGATAATCGACGCCGAGGGGGGCCGGGGTGCTCGATTTGGGCGGGATCGGCTTGCGGCGATGGACCACCCATGCGCGGGCAAAGCGCACGGCACCGAGCTGTCCGGAATGCACGAATTCGATCGCTTCCCGAAGATGATCGCTGCTCCGTTCCTGAATGCCGCATTGCACAATTCGTTTCGATCGTTGCGCGGCGGCAAGGGGCGGGAGGGCTTCACCGAGGCACCATGTTGCCGGGGCTTCGACGTAAACGTCTTTCCCGGCGGTGCAGGCCAGCGTGGTCATGCCCGCGTGCCAGTGATCGGGCGTGGCAATCACCACGGCATCGATCTCTTTGCGGTCGAGCACGCGGCGAAAATCGTGTTCGATCTGCGGAGCCGTCGCGCCGGCGGCCGTGACGGCGGAGACCGCACTGCCGATAACACCGGGGTCCAGATCGCACAGGACGCGCACATCCGCTCGCGGATTGGCGGCGAACAATCCGGCCAGATCGCGCCCGCGGTTGCGAACGCCGATAATCGCCACCCGGACGCGCGGTGTCGCCGTTTCGGTTGCAGGGGCCAGCGTGACCATCCCGGCGGCAACCGTGGCGGCTTGACAGGCGCTGCGGCCGAGAAATTGGCGGCGGCTGAATTCGCGTTCGGGGCGAGTGCTCTCCGGAGACGTCATGATTTACTCGCAGATTCAGGAGATTCGCGGTTCGCGGGCGGGGGCGTCGGGGGGGATGTCGGCTTCGCGGGCGGATTAGCGGTGCTGGCGTTAGGGTCGGTCGGCTTGGGTTTCTTTTGCGTTTGTTTCCGTTCCCACAACACGCCGGCCATCATCAGGTCGATGGCCCGGGCACATTCTTTCAAGGCCCGTCCGTATTGCTTTTCGGTCATTGCCTGTTGGGTTTTGCGGAACGCGTCGTCGCGCTGGGCGAGATCAATCGGCCAGCGTTCATCGACGGCGGCGTGATGCAGTTCCACTTCCATTTTAGCCAGCAGATGGACGAAATCGGGAGTTAATTTTGCCAGGGCCGTGCGATACGGTCGCCAGATGATGGTCGACTGCCCGCCGGTTTCGTAATCCTCGACGTAGAGGGCTTCGCGTTTCGGCTGTTTCCACCACCAGATGAGACCGCCGAGAACCGTTCCGCCCAGAATGATGCTGCCCACGAGTTTGTGTTCGGTCAGGGCCAGCAATCCGGTTCCCACCAGGAACAAGACGGCCAGCGTACACCACACCACGAACGTGCCCCACCCGCCGCCGCCGCTATCGTCACGGACGGGGATTTCGGGAGCCGAAGCATTCGAGGGAACTTCTCCCGCGCGGACGACAATCACGGTGATGTTATCCGACCCACCCCGCAGATTGGCCAGATTGACCAATAATCGGCACGCATCCGCCGGGGGGAGTTCCGCGGCGATCATGCCGATTTCGGCATCATTCACCAGCGTGGTCAGCCCATCGGAACAGAGCACGAAAATGTCGCCGGCATACACCGGGGCCGGGCCTTCGATGTCGACTTTAACTTGCGGTTCCGGTCCCAGCGAGCGCGTGATCACGTTGCGGGGATAAAGCCGATCGGCGTCGCGCGGATGAACTTTGCGCTGCTCGATCAATTCCCACACCAGACTGTGATCGCGGGTGAGCTGGTCAATTTGTCGTCGCCGAATGCGGTAAGCGCGGCTGTCACCGACGTGTCCGATCACGGCCCCGAGCGGCGAGAGCAACAGCGTGGTGCAGGTGGTTCCCATCCGCAGAAAATCGCGGTTGAGCGTGCCCCGTTCGTTGATGTCCGCGTTGGCGGTTTCAATCGCCGTTTTGAGAGCCGCGACGGGGTGTTGTTCGCGGAGCTTATCGAACGTGTGCGGGATGACATCGACCGCCATTTTGCTGGCGAGTTCCCCGACGGCATGGCCGCCCATGCCGTCGGCGACCACAAACAAATGCCCGCGGGCCTGCCAGTTTTCCCGATCGGGAGCGAGCACGACAGAACAGGAATCCTGGTTGTTCTGCCGACGAAAGCCCACGTCGGACAACACCGCATACAGGATCTTCTGTTCCCAAAACATCGCCAGCCGCTTTCCGCGAAACCTCGGCGCGCGGCGAAACTCTTCCCTCCCTATCCCCGTCCGTCGGCGCTCTCAACATCATAGCCACAAACGAAATGCAGCGTAAAGCCTTGTGTCGGCAAAGATTCATCTGCTTTTCAGGTGCTCACAGACACGATGAACATTGTCGGCGACCTCGATTGCCAAGCGGAATGGGTGGCGTCCTCGTGGTGGCACCTGCCCCCACCGCTTTCTTCGGTGATACTGTTGTGGCAGGATGATCAAACTCGAAGATGCGTTCCACCTTACCGACGAGATTGAGCGGCCATGTCGTCATCACGAATTGTCGAATGTCCTCATTGTCAGGCCACGATGAAATTGAAGTCGGCCCCTCCACCGGGGATACGAATCAAATGCCGGACTTGCGGGGAAGTCTTGGGGACCAGCGATGAGGATGGTTTCGACGACGAACGCCCTCTGCCTTCCAGCCGTCAACGCAAAGCCCGCCCGAGTGGAAAGAAGAAAAAAGGGGGGCAAAGTGTTCCCCGGCTCATTTACTTCGGCGTGGGAGTGGTGGTGGTGATGGCGCTGGGGGGTGTCTGTATGGTGGCCGGGAAGCCGCTGCTGACGCCGCTCGTCGGAATTCTGGAACCCAGTGTCGAAGTTCCAATGCTCGATTTGGCAGGGTGGCACTGATTGAACGGCAACACGCAAGTATGTGTGCCACTGCTTCGTCCGCGAAGCAGTGCTGAACGCTTCGGTAAGCGCTCGAAGCCACTGCTTCTCCGCGGACTCCGAAGCAGTGGCACGTCCTTGTCTTTCTGCAGCATCGGCGGCTTACAGTTCGTCGCGGATTCTCACGCTGGGGTCGCACTGGCAGTTTGTCCGTCAGTGCGAGTGGGCAGCACGGGCGATGCGATTGTCTTCCTCGAATTGATTGTGATGCGATCAAAGACACGGGCGGACGAGACGCCCGTGGCACCCCACACCAAACTCTGTCGCGTGTTTCCGCAGCCGGTCTGAATTCTCCAACCCGCAGGGTCGCGGCGGGGGGAAACCGGTGTTAGCATGGAACTTCGGGCTGACTCGGCCTGAAGTTGTCGACCACGGATTGCGGTCTCACGAGTGAGTTTGAAATGCCAGAGGCGGTCACGCAGGCGGAACTGCAGAAATCGATTGAACGAATCAACCGGGCCTTCCTGTCCATCAAAGAGCAGATGGCCAAGGTCATCGTCGGGCAGGATGACGTCATCGAGCAATTGCTCATTTCGCTCTTCACCCGCGGCCATTGCCTGCTGGAAGGGGTGCCGGGGCTGGCGAAAACGCTGATGATCAGCACGCTGGCCCAAACGTTGTCGATGACGTTTGCCCGCATTCAGTTCACCCCCGACCTGATGCCCGCGGACATCACCGGGACCGATGTATTGCAGGAGAATCGCGAGACCGGCAAGCGCGAGTTCCGCTTCATTACCGGGCCGCTGT
>JAKFUG010000028.1 GCA_021732785.1 Planctomycetaceae bacterium | reverse complement strand
ACCAATCATCCGTTTACCAAGACCAACTGATGCTTCTGACGATTACTACAGAACACAAACCCGCCACCGATCTCGGTTTCCTGCTGCATAAGCATCCGGAGCGGTGTCAGAGTTTTGCGTTGAGCTTTGGGCAGGCTCACGTATTCTATCCCGAAGTCTCGGAAGGGCGAACCTCAGCGGCACTGCTGCTGGATGTGGACCCGGTGGGCATGGTCCGTGGCAAGGGACGGGATTCGCATTTCGCTTTGGGCCAATATGTCAACGACCGGCCTTATGTCGCTTCATCGTTTCTCAGCGTGGCGATCTCACAGGTGTTCGGATCGGCCATGTCTGGCCGCTGCAAGGATCGTGAAGAACTGGCGAAGACACCGATCCCGTTAAGTGCCCGGATCGATGTGCTGCCCGTTCGGGGTGGCGAGGGGCTGGTGCAACGAATGTTCGAGCCCTTGGGCTACACCGTCGAAACGATTCGGCATCCTTTTGATGAAGCCTTTCCGGAATGGGGCGAGAGTCCGTACTTTTCCGTCACGATCACCGGCACGAAGCGGCTGTCGGAATTGCTGACGCATCTCTACGTGTTGATTCCGGTATTCGATAACCAGAAGCATTATTTCGTCGGCGATGACGAACTCGAAAAACTGCTGGACAAAGGAGCCGGTTGGCTCGCCACACATCCTGAGAAAGACCAGATCACTCGACGTTATCTCCGTCATCGGTCCAATCTGTATCGAGAAGCGCTGGCCCGGTTGGTCGAGGAAGAACCGGTTGCTGACGTCGAAGAGGACGCCGCAGCCGTGGGACCGGAAGAGTCGCTCGAACAGACGGTTAGCCTCAACGAACAACGCCTCGGCACGGTTCTCGCTGCTTTGCGGGCCAGCGATGCCCGGAGTGTGCTGGACCTGGGTTGCGGTGAAGGTAAGTTGCTACGGGATCTGTTCGCCGACCGGCAATTCGAGCGGATCGTGGGGATGGATGTCTCGATCCGATCGCTGGAGATCGCCCAACGGCGGCTCAATCTCGACCGACTGCCGGAGCGTCAGGCCGAACGGATCAAGCTCATTCATGGATCGCTGATCTATCGAGACCAACGCTTGGCGAACTTTGATGCGGCAGCAGTTGTCGAAGTCATCGAGCACCTCGATCCGCCCCGGTTGTCAGCCTTCGAGCGAGTGGTGTTCCAGTTCGCCCGTCCGCAGACGGTCGTGCTGACCACCCCCAACAGTGAATACAACGTGATGTGGGAGACGCTCCCTGCCGGTCAATTTCGCCATGCGGATCACCGCTTCGAGTGGACCCGGCAGGAGTTCCAGGACTGGGCCAACCGGGTCGCCAAACAACACGGCTATACAGTGCGGTTCGTGCCAGTTGGCCCCGTAGATGAAAAAGTTGGTTCGCCCACACAGATGGGGGTGTTTGAATGCACTTGAAAATCCCCAAGCTCTCCCTCGTTGTTCTCATCGGCCCCAGTGGGTCTGGCAAAAGTACGTTTGCACGGCAGCATTTCTTGCCGAGCGAAGTGCTATCGTCGGACTATTGTCGGGGGCTGGTCAGCGATGATGAGAACAATCAGGCGGCGACGACCGATGCGTTCGAGGTGCTGCACTATGTGGCGGCGAAGCGACTGGCCCGTGGGCGGTTGACGGTCGTCGATGCGACGAATGTTCAACCCGAGGCCCGTGCCCCACTGGTCGCACTTGCTCGGAAGTATCACTGCCTGCCCGTAGCCATCGTCCTGAATCTGCCCGAAGACCTCTGTCACGAACGGAACCGGGATCGGCAAGACCGGGCGTTCGGACCGCACGTCATCCGACAACAGACGACCCAACTTCGCCGGGCCTTGAGAGGACTCAAGCGGGAAGGCTTTCGGCACGTCTTTGTGCTGGAGAGCGTGGCGGAAGTCGAGGCGGCCGTCATCGAACGGGTGCCGTTGTGGAACGACCGGAGCGATGAACACGGCCCGTTCGATATCATCGGTGACGTCCATGGCTGTGCCGATGAGCTGGAGGAATTGCTCAGCCGATTGGGCTATTCCGCATTGCCAGTGGCTGAATCGGAGCCTGGTTGCCTGGCGACCGCTTATCAACATCCCGCCGGTCGCAAAGCGGTCTTTGTCGGCGATCTTGTGGACCGCGGCCCGCGAGTGCTCGACACGCTGAGCATTGTGCGGAGCATGGTGAAGAGCGGGGCAGCCCTGTGTGTCCCCGGCAACCACGACATGAAGCTGTTCAAGAAACTGAGTGGCCGCGACGTCCAAATCACACACGGCCTGGCCCAGACAATGGCGGAGATCGATGCTTTGCCGGACGAGGTGCGAGGTTCCTATTGCCAATCTCTGGCGGTCTTCCTGGACGGCCTCGTCAGCCACTACGTCCTCGACAACGGCAAGCTGGTGGTCGCCCATGCCGGGATGAAGGAGGACATGCAGGGCCGGGGTTCCGGCAAGGTCCGGGACTTCGCGTTGTATGGCGAGACCACTGGCGAGACGGACGAATTTGGACTTCCTGTGCGGCACAACTGGGCGGCGGAGTACCGTGGCCCGGCAATGGTCGTCTACGGTCACACGCCCGTACCGGAACCGGAATGGCTCAACCGCACGGTGAATGTCGATACCGGCTGTGTCTTCGGCGGCAAACTCACGGCCTTGCGATATCCCGAGAAGGAGTTCGTCTCCGTCCCGTCCCGGCAGACGTACTGCGAAGCGGCCCGTCCATTTCTGCCGGTGGAACAACTGGCTCCGGCTCTTTCCGCCCAGCAGCTTCATGACGATCTGCTCGATGCGGACGACGTCATCGGCAAGCGGATCGTCTCGACGCGGCTACATCACACCGTCACCATCCGGGAAGAGAATGCCACCGCGGCGTTGGAAGTGATGAGCCGATTTGCTGCGAATCCGAAGTGGCTCATCTACCTTCCACCCACGATGTCGCCGAGCGAGACCACCAAGCAGCCCGGATTGCTGGAGCATCCCGCGGAAGCGTTTGCGTACTTCCGCAACCAGGGTGTCCCACAGGTCATCTGCGAAGAAAAGCACATGGGATCGCGGGCGGTCGTCGTTGTCTGCCGGGATGAAGCCGCGGCACGGGAGCGGTTTGGTGTGATGGAGGACGAGTTTGGAATTGTCTACACCCGGACCGGTCGACGGTTTATCAATGACGCCGCACTCGAACGGCAGTTCCTCGACCGGTTGCGGACTTCACTCACGGCGTCGAACTTCTGGGAGGAGATGAATACGACGTGGGTCTGCCTCGATTGTGAACTGATGCCGTGGTCGGCCAAGGCACAAGAACTTTTACGATCCCAATATGCAGCAGTCGGTGCCGCTGGAAAGGCGTCATTGCCGGTCGTGGTGTCAGCCCTCCACCGGGCGACTAACCGGTTGTCCGGTGACGCTGCCGAATCCATCGGCGGCTTGCTGACCAAGTATCGAGACATCGGCAACAACGTCGGCAAGTTCGTATCGGCCTACCGTCAATACTGCTGGTCGGTAAACTCTTTGGACGATCTCCGACTGGCTCCGTTCCATCTGTTGGCAACCGATGGCAAGGTGCATACGCACCAGAATCACCGCTGGCATATGGAACGACTGACCAAGATTTGTCAGCCAGCCCCACAGTTCCTGCTGGCAACCCAATATCAAGTCGTAGATGTCACCGATCCCGACAGCGAACAGGCTGGAATGGAATGGTGGGAAAATCTCACGGCTCGGGGCGGAGAAGGCATGGTCATCAAGCCGATGGACTTCATTATGCGAGGCAAAAAAGGACTGGTGCAGCCCGCAGTGAAGTGCCGGGGCCGAGAATACCTGCGAATCATCTATGGCCCTGATTACACCGCCGACGAGCATCTGTCACGGCTCCGAAGCCGAGGCCTCGGGGCCAAGCGATCACTCGCTCTCCGGGAATTCGCCCTCGGCATCGAAGGCTTGGAACGCTTTATCCGTCACGAACCCCTGCGTCGAGTCCATGAGTGCGTTTTCGGGGTACTGGCGCTGGAGAGTGAGCCGGTGGATCCTCGTTTGTAAAAACACCTGTCGAAGTCACTAGCAACACTCAGCATCGTGATTCGTGGATTGCGTGCGGCAAGAGAAATCAGCATGAAGATTCCTAAAGCGGCAGCGAAAGGGGACATCGAAGGCGTTCGAAAAGAGCTTTCGAAACGTGTCTCCATTGATGCCCGTGATGAGACGGATTACACACCACTCGGTGTGCGGCTCTTAGCCCGGACGCCGATGAGACGATGCTGCGGTTCCTGTTAGACGCCGGAGCCGACATCAATGCCCCACTGGAGAAAGCGAAGTATTCCCCGCTCGGTGTCGCAGCCTGCTTCGGGGGTCTGTCGAAGACCAGGTTTTTTTTGGATGCCGGAGCCGATGTCAATTACTTGACTCCCCACGGATACTCGATTCCTGTTCATGTCATATTCGCCCGTCACGACGATGAGCGAATGGCGGACATGCTGGGCCTGTTGGTGCAATACGGTGCGGAAATCAACCGTGCCTCCGGCTGGGGAGAATCACCGTTGAGTGTGGCTTCAAGGAACGGGCGGTTTGATGTCGGAAGGTTCTGGCGAGCATGCCACATCATGCCGATGGGAGGATCTTTCATGGACCGCTGGATGGCAAAATCAAAGCCGACACCGTGCGCCGCATTCTGATTCGAGATGTGCTGACGCCACTGACTCCTTGCTTTTCGTCCGAATCGGGAGAAGTCGGCTTCGCCGACGGGCGGCTGCACAGCTTCCGGCACTATTTCTGCTCAAACTGTGCGAATCGCAAAGTTGCGGAACGCGTGCTCATGAATTGAGCTTGGGCATCGAAACAGCCGCATGGTCCATCGCTACTATCATCTGCACGACGAGGAGTCGATTCGCCAGATGCAGCAGGTGAAGCTGTAGAACCGTCTTCAGCGGGACGGCGGTCAGGTCCGTGAGGTCTTTAGAAAAGGAGCACCTCACCCGAACGGCAGCTTGAGAAGCTCGTGAAGCCTTCAAACCAACTCGCTACTGGGGCCTGATTGGCACAAACTTGGCACATAGGGTATGTGCCAATCAGGACTCACCGCCGCAAATCGCTTTGCCAGAACAGTTTGCGGCGACGGAAAAACAAGGAGCGGAGAGGGCGGGATTCGAACCCGCGGTAGAGTTTCCCCTACGCCGCATTAGCAATGCGGTGCTTTCGGCCGCTCAGCCACCTCTCCGGTAGCGGTACTATAACTTCCGGCCTAGTTCTCTGCCAAGCGAGTTCGGAGTTTGCTGCGGGAGAAACATAACCCTGGCCTCCACTAACCGATCTCGATCCGCCCGCGAGTCGTTGATGGCACCGCTTTGAGAAGGGTGACTCACACGCGTGCCGACAGCCGGACAGAACCGCCGAAACGTGCCGACAACTCAAGCGATCATCAGGGTTCCACCGTGGGTTGGGGGACCGCGTCCGAGCGTGGGGCGGGTTCACCGAGAACGGCCACGATTTGGGGGTAGTCGAGCGATTCTTCTTTCAGCAGCGATTGCGTCAGTGCATCCAGCTTGGCTCGGTGTTCGTTGAGCATTTGCATCGCGCGATGATCGGCCTGCACGAGAAACCGCTGGACTTCGGAGTCGATTGTCCGGGCGGTTTCATCGCTGAAGTCGCGCTGCTCTTTGTACTCTTTCCCGAGGAATGGCGATTCTTCGGACGAACCCAAAGCGACCGGGCCGATGACGTCGCTCATGCCCCACCGCGAGACCATCCGGCGGGCTATTCCCGTCGCGCGCTTCAGGTCGTCTTCGGCTCCCGCGGAGTATTCGTTGAAGATCATCTTCTCCGCAGCGCGACCGCCGAGCATGAAGGCCAACTGCGAATGCAGACGGCGTTCACCGACGTTGTAGCGGTCTTCGTTCGGCAGCAACTGTGTCACGCCGAGCGCCCGGCCACGGGGAATGATTGTCACTTTATGCAGCGGATCGACATCCGGCAGGACCCACGCCAGCAGGGCGTGGCCGGCTTCGTGATACGCCGTCATTTCCCGTTCGTGGGCGCTCAGAATTTCCTCGCGCTGCGGTCCCATCAAGACTTTGTCGCGCGCGGCTTCAAAGTCATCCGAAGTGACCGAATTGCGGTTCTCACGGGCGGCATGCAACGCGGCTTCGTTGACGAGATTCTTCAACTCGGCCCCGGAAAAACCAATGGTGCTATTGGCGATCTTTTTCAGATCGACATGATCATCGAGCGGCACATTACGAACGTGGACTTTCAGAATCCCTTCTCGTCCGGAGCGCGTGGGGCGATCGACGGTGACATGCCGATCAAAGCGGCCCGGTCGCATCAAAGCGGGATCGAGCACATCGGGGCGGTTTGTCGAGGCGACCACGATGACCGCTTCCGTCTGCTGGAAACCATCCATTTCACTCAGGATCTGATTCAGCGTCTGTTCGCGCTCGTCGTGACCGCCGCCGAAACCGGCCCCGCGGATGCGGCCCACCGCGTCGATTTCGTCGATGAAAATCAGGCACGGCGAGTTTTCTTTTGCCGTGCGGAACAAATCGCGGACGCGGCTGGCCCCAACGCCGACGAACATCTGAATGAACTCGGACCCATTGATGCTGAAGAACGGCACGCCCGCTTCTCCGGCCACGGCGCGCACCAGCAATGTCTTGCCGGTTCCCGGCGGGCCCATCAACAATACGCCTTTGGGAATCTGGGCACCAAGGCGCTGGAATTTGGCTGGCGTCTTCAGGAACTCGACGATTTCCTGTAACTCGCGCTTGGCGTGCTCCATCGCGGCGACGTCATCGAAGGTCGTTTGATGATCGGTCGGACGAAACCGTCGCGCGGGACTTCGGATAAAGCTTCCGGCCATTCCCGAAGAGAACGGGTCGGATTGCCGACGGATCATAAACCACAGGATCAACATGGTGATGGCGGTCACCACCACCAGCCCGGTGATGTAATTGCTGACATCGTTGGTCGGTTCGGAGGAAACTTCCGCGCCGTTGTCTTCGAGAAATGCCCGCAACGATCCCTGATCTTCCGGCGGGAGTCCGACATTGAACTTCTGGGACAACTCGGCACCGTTGGGGCCTTTGGGCGCTTTCTTGAACAGGCCGACAACGTAATCGCCGCGGTACTTTGCCCATTCGACGTTGTGGTCTTTGGCCTGGTTCTTGAGGAACGTGTAGGCCACTTGCGAACCGTGCGAGGTCGGCGAAGAACGCCACGCCCACAACAGCAGCATCAACATCCCGATGAAGAGGAGTGCGCCGGTGCCCGACCAGGCGGGCTTCGGGGCATCGTCACCTCCACGGACAACACGCCGGGGAGCTTTGGTGGGGCGCTTGGATGAATCACCAGTATCGGCCATGCCGCAAACTCATTCGCAATGGTAAGGACGTCGTTTTCGGGGTGCGAAGTTCGTCCTCGGCTCAGGGGAGGACATTTTTCGCGAATGGACGAGCGTATCCGACCGCGACAGAAGTGGCAACGCGACGGGGTTCGCTCCGCGGCAGCCATTCTCGTTAAACGATCAGCATCGCGTCGCCGTAACTGAAGAACCGATACCGTTCGGCGACGGCCGTCGCATACGCCGACTGCGTCAATTCGTAACCAGCGAAGGCACTGACGAGCATCAGCAGCGTCGATTTCGGCAGGTGAAAATTCGTCAGAAGCACATCCACCGCCAGGAACTCATACGGCGGCGTGATGAACAATCGCGATTCCCCTTCCCAACCGGACCAGCCATTCGCCGCCACCGCGGTTTCGAGAGTTCGCAGTGCCGTCGTTCCGACCGCCACGATGCGGCCGCTGGTGTCGCGCACCTGTCGCAACTTTGCAGTGGTTGATGCAGAAAGCAGGCACCATTCGGGGTGCATCACATGCTCGCGGATATCGGTCACATTCACCGGACGGAAGGTTCCCAACCCCACGTGTAATGTCACCTCCGCACGATCCACCCCGCGCTCCCGGCAACGTTCCAGCAACTCCGGTGTGAAGTGCAACCCCGCGGTGGGAGCCGCCACCGACCCCGGTTCCTGGGCGAACGTCGTTTGGTAGCGCTCGCGATCTTCCGGGCGAAATTCGGTCCGACAAATGTACGGCGGCAACGGCACGCTCCCGAATTGATCGAGCAATGTCCAGGCATCGACCGACGACTCGGGTCGCCAGATCCACACGCCTTCGGTACCGCGGTCGAGCAATTTCAGAACGAGTGTTTTCGTCGAATCTGGCGACGAACGGACCGTCACCGTTTCGCCCAATTCGAGGCGTCCGCGGGTTTGACCGATCAGTTTCCAATCGCGATCCGGTGTCAGCCCAAGAAACAGTCCTTCCCACTTCCCGCCGGTTTTTGTCCGCACCCCTTGCAGTTTCGCCGGAACGACGCGGGAATTGTTCAGCACCAAACAATCGCGCGGCCGCAGGAACTCCGGCAAGTCGCGGATCTGGCGATGCGCAATCGTCCGTGTCTGCCGATCCAGAACCATCAACCGCCCGCCATCACGTTCCCGAGGCGGTTCCTGCGCGATCAATTCCGGCGGCAGGGCGTAGTCGTAAGCATCAATGTGCGTCAGTGAAAGCATGCGTTGCGATTGTCCCAGTGCGATCAGAAAACGACAAAGTGTAGCATCGAACCCCTAGAATCAGATAGAACCCCCTGAAGCCCAGGGATTCCGATCCCTGGGTCTCTTCACCCATCATAATAGAGGACCAGCGCTTGCCCCCCACCCGGATTGCCTTCTGCATTACGGAACTCGATGCCGGGGGGGCGGAACGGATTCTCACGCAGTTGGTGCTCGGCCTGGACCGCACCGAATGGGAGCCGCAGGTGTGGTCGCTGGGACCGGCGGGACCGTATGCCGGCGTGCTCAGCGACGCAGGAATTCCGGTCCATTGCCTGGAAGGAATGTATGTCTGGGACGCCCCGGGGATTCTCTGGCGGCTGCGAAAAGACTGGCGGGCGTTTCAACCCGCGCTGCTGCAAACATTCTTGTTCCATGCGAACATTCTCGGGCGTTTTGCCGCGTGGTCTGCCGGAGTGCCGCATGTTGTCTCGGGCATTCGCGTCGCCGACCGACGCAGCCGTTTTTATAGCCGCATTGACCGTTGGACCAACGGATTGGTGAAACGCAACGTCTGTGTCAGCCGCGGCGTGGCCGATTACTGCGAGCAAGAGTGCCGCTTCGATCCCGCGAAGACCATCGTCATCCCCAACGGCGTCGATGCGCGATTGTTTGCCCAAGCGAATCCCATCGACTGGCAGCAGATGGGATTCCCTGCGGATGCCATCGTCCTGCTGAGCATCGGTCGCCTCGAAGAGCAAAAAGGAATTGACGATCTCCTGACGGCGTTTGCGACCGTGGCCCGTCAGTTTCCACAGAGCCATTTGGTCCTCGTCGGCGATGGTCCCGATCGGCAGAAACTGGAATTGTGTTCCGTATCGCTGGGATTGAAAAATCGGGTCCGGTTTCTGGGGCGGCGGACCGATGTGCCGCAATTGCTGGCGGGGGCCGACCTCTTCGTTCTCGCCTCTCGGTGGGAAGGAATGCCCAACGTGGTTCTGGAAGCGATGGCGTCCGGTCTGCCCGTGGTTTCGACGCGAGTGGAGGGAACAACGGAACTCCTCGCGGAAGGCCAGACAGGATGGCTGGTTCCGGCGAATGATCCGGCAGCGTTGGCGGAACGAATTGCCGCCGTTCTTGCATCACCGGAGACAGCGATTGCCGTTGGCGTCACTGCGCAACAGTCTGTGAAATCACAATTTACGACCGAATCGATGGTCGGAAAATACACGGCGCTCTATCGCCAGATGATCTCCGGCGGGTCTTGAACCGGCGCGGAAATCGCGCGCGGAAAAGATTTCTCAAAATTCCGAATGTGATGTCGGATAACGGTCTGCGCCGCGCCTTCCACAACGGAATGGACTCCGTCACAAAGTTGTTACTTGCATCTCTGGCAAACGTTGGTAGAGTTGGGCCGCCGTGGGACGTTGTGGGGAATTGTGGTAAACATGCCGCTGACCGGAACCTATCTCCGAACGCTGGATGACAAGCGTCGGCTGGCGGTTCCCAAGCGGCTCCGCGACGACTTCGGCGACCCATCCGTTGACTATTTGTACATTGCACCGGGGACCGATCGGTCGCTGGTGGCCTACAGTCCGACCGGCTTTGCGGAGTTCGGAACTCGATTCGCCGGTAAGACCAGTCACCAGAACTATTTGCGGTTGTTTTACTCTTCGGCAGAACGCGTTGATTTTGATGGCCAGGGAAGGATACGAATCCCGGACCGTTTAGCAGAGTACGCAGCGCTGGATCGCGACGCGTATTTGCTGGGGGTGCAGGATCATGCGGAAATCTGGGACAAAGCGACCTGGGATGCCTTTTCCAGCCGGTTGAACCCGGAGTTTGACCGGTTGGCAAACGAAGCCTTCATGGCTCCGTAGACCAAGATGAAGGAACGACACACCATTCTCTGCCATGTCACTATGGTGGGGAAACGCGATTCCGCTGGCTGCCGGGCTTTGCGGAGGCCAGCCGTGGCACGGATCGTTGCGGCTGGGAGATGGCGGGCGCCAATCGGCAGAGCGGCGGCCGTCGGAGTGTTTCGCCTTGAGGCGTGAAGTCTCGGAGTGGCACGGATGCCGCTCCTGGCGGAAAACTCAGTGCCTGTGAGACGAGACCCGCTGGATGCCGTTGTCCAGCGGGTCTCCGTTTTTGTCGCCCTGTCGCTCCGCGACAGGAAAGCCGAATCGCACACAGCGGGTTATTCCACATAGCCGCTTGCCATCTGCGGACATCGCCAATCGATTAACTTTCCTGTCGCGGAGCGACAGGGCGACTTCAATCCCACCTCGCTCTTCCCAAAAATTCGCGGGGAATCTACAACCCCGCTGTGTCCATCGGCGAGTTCCGCCGGTGACGCGAAATCTCCCGTCTTGAATTCATCCTGTCTACTCCCGTGTCCGTGACGGTTCGTCGCTGGTGTGCGTCTCACCGGTCGCGGATTCACTTCACCCCTTGGTTTTCGCGTGGAATCCGAGCCCGCTGCCGCTGCGCCGCATTCGACTGCACCTTCCGTGCATGTCCCGGTGATGATGCGCGAAGTGCTGCGCGGACTGGAACTCACCCCCGGGCTGACGGTTGTCGATGGCACCGTCGGCGGCGGCGGTCATAGCCGAAAAATCGGCGAACAGATCGGCCCAAACGGACGGCTCATCGGCATTGATCGCGATCCCACGATGCTCGACCGCGCCCGCGCTGTCTTGCCGACAGAAGGCGTGTCGCTCCATCGCGGCAGCTATGTCGAATTGCCCGACTTTCTGAAAGCCGACGGGATTGCCGCGGTGGATCGCATTCTGGTCGATCTCGGATTGTCGTCCGATCAACTTGCGGATCGGGAACGGGGCTTCAGCTTTCACGCCGATGGCCCGCTCGATCTGCGATTTCATGCGGAAGGCCCGACCGCCGCCGAATTTCTGGCCAAAGCGTCGGAGACGGAACTCGTAAAAATCTTTCACGATTACGGCGAAGAACCCCAGGCGAGCCGAATCGCTGCCGCAATTGTTCGACAGCGGACGACACATCCGATCCTCACTGCGTTAGATCTCGCGGATCTGGTGGGATCGGTCACCAGTCACAAAGGCCCCAGTGAAAAGCACCCGGCCACCCGCGTGTTTCAAGCCTTGAGGCTGGCGGTGAATCGCGAACTCGAACACGTGCAGAAAGCGCTCGCCGAGAGTTTCCCCTCGTGTTTACGGCCCGGCGGCTTGCTCGTTGTGATTTCGTTCCATTCGCTCGAAGACCGGATTGTGAAAGACGCCTTTCGTGACGCCACCGTATGGGATGTCGTCACCCCGAAACCAATTTTGCCCACGCCGACGGAAGAGCGGGTCACCCCACGCAGCCGTTCGGCGAAGATTCGAATTGCCCGTCGAAGACCGTAAAGACCGTTCCATTAACATCGTGCTCGTCGTGAACACGCTGTGTTCGGTTCAAGGATGAAACCATGACCCGCGAAACGAAATTTGGCCTGCTGTTGGTGCTGACGTTGACGTCGGTATTCGGCTTCCTTGTCTGGAAGAAGATGCACCAACCGAATGACTTGATTGCCACCACACAGTCGCCGGAAGTCGCACCCGACGCGGGTGAAACACCGCCGGAGCAACTCAACCCGCCGGCAAACGAAGGCCCCATTGCGACACCGCTCGCCGCTATTCCCACCGAACGGCCATCGCCGCGGCGACCGGTCACACCGATTGAATCCACATCGAACGGCGACGAACTCTTCCCGGTTCAAAAGCCGACGGCAACCGCCGCGCGACCCAAACCCAAGTTGCCGGTGGACCTCGACGGACAGGAGTTTTTTGCCGCGCCGAAGTCCCCGGCCCGCGCCGCCGCTGTGACGGAAACACGCACCGTTTCAACCGAACCTGATCCGTTTGCCGCCCCGGTGGAAACCTCGGTACGGGCTGCGGCCACACCGGTTCCCGAGCAAGTCGATCCCTTCGCGAATCAAGCCGAACCTGCCACAAACTCGGCGACCGTCGAACCCGACCCGTTTGCCACATCGCTGCCGGTGACCTCGCAGGCCGAACAAACGCTTAAAGTCGAAACCGCGGCGACATCGGCGCGGGAGCCCGATCCGTTTGCTGGAGAAGCCATCGAAGTTCCCTCGCGTCAACCGGTGGTGATTGAAATGCCGGCGGAAACGACAGAATCCGTTGCGATCGAAGTCCCGCAGGAACGCGTGATGGTACTTCCTTCCGAAGTCGCTGCCCCACCCGCGCGCCGGATGGAATTCGAGGCGGAACGTCCCGCCGCAGACACGATCAATAATTCCGAGCGGTTCAATAATGTGGCTGCGGAAACTCCGGTGGAGGTCTCCGCACGTTCCTCGGCTCCGGTCACACGGGTCGCGGAGCGGGCCGAGGTTGCCGAGCCGGTGATTGAACTCCCTGCGCGAACGGAACCGGTGGCGGTTCAGAAACTCGCTGCGCAGGAACCGAATCCGTTCTTCGTCGAAGAGAGCCGTCCCGAACCCATTCGGGCGGTTCCGGAACGTCAGCCTCCGCCACGATTGCGTGCCGCCCCCCCCATGAGTGAACCCGATCCGTTTGGGGCTCCCGCAGCCGTCCCGAACATCCCGATGCGTGCCGAATCATTTCCTGTCCGGGCCGAACCGTTTTCACCTCGTACGGAACAGGCTCCCGTTCGCCGAGAAGCTTTTCCTGCCCGCGATGAGCCGCTACCGATTCGTGCCACACCCGAACCGTTCCGCACAACAGCCCGCCCTGGCGCGCCGGTCGCGCTTTCCGGGGAAACGTATCTCGTCCAACCCAACGACAACTTCTGGTCGATCTCGAAGAAGGTCTACGGGAGCGGCCGGTATTTCGAAGCGCTCGCGAAATACAATGCCAACGTCGTCACGGACCCCACAAAAATGAAGCCGGGGTTGAAGATTGCCACGCCGACCGCGAATGAATTGCAAGCGCGTTATCCCCAATTGCTCGCCGCCGCGGGGACGCAGGATGTGGTGCAGGACCCGCAGAGTCTCGGATTGCCGGGCGACATTTACGTCGCCCATTCCGGCGACAATTTCTGGGAAATCTCGAAGCGGCTGTATGGCGACGGCAAATACTTCCGAGCGCTGGAACAACACAATTCGGTGATTGTGAACGATCCGCAGAAGCTGAAGCCGGGAATGAAGCTCGCCGCGCCGAAAGCCGCGTGGCTGCACGCGAAGTACCCGCAGCTTGTGGGCAGCGCGGCCCCGGCCGTACAGGAATTACGCCGGGCACAACCCGACCGTTACCAGCCGGATGAACCGGCAGGGTTCTTTGTCGGACCGGGACAGCAGCCGATGTACCGTGTCGGCACGCGTGACACTCTCAGCGAGATCGCGCAATCCTATTTGGGACGGTCGTCCCGCTGGATTCAGATCTATCAAATGAACCGCGACGTCCTTACAGACGGCAATGCCCTCAATGTCGGCACCGTTCTGAAACTCCCCGCCGATGCCAGCCGGGTTGTGTTGATCGAGGATGGAAGCTTGCGTCGATGATCCCCAATTGAGGCGCGGTTGTTGTGGGGGAAGAGTGCAAAGCGACGCGGGATTGAATCGAACACGCGGTGCTCCGCTAAACGGCCAGCGTGGTTCGGACGTCGTGTCCCACTTTGCACCGCATGGGCCCCCAATGACCGCGTGCCTCCTGGGTTCATCCGATGTACTTCCGTTTTCTGGCGGGCATGGTGCTGGTGGTGGCGGTCTCGCTGGCGGGCACGACGCTCGAAAAGCAGACGCTCACCTTGCGCCGTCGCGTCAGCCAGCAGCAGTATCAACTTGACGAACTGCAACAGCGCACGACGAAACTCCGCCTGGCCACGCACCAGCGGCGCACGGCCACGCGGATGCTTACCGAGTGGCCACGCAGCCAGCCCGTCATCGCCGGTAACAATCCTCGTGGCAAAGCCCGGCAGTAGGGGCGAGCGATGAACCCCAATACGCCAGACCCGCACATCATCGCGATGGCCAGCCTGCGGCGTCGCGCCGGGATTGTGGTCACGGTTGTCGGCATCGCATGGCTGGTCCTCGTCGGACGTCTGGTCCAATTGCAATTGTGGCAACAGGACGAACTCGGCGACCGTGCTACCCGACAGCGCGAAGTCGTGGAAGACATTGCCCCGCGGCCGGGAGACATCTTCGATCGCCAGGGACGCTTGCTCGCCACGAGTGTGCAGACGCAAAGTTTGTACGTCATCCCGTCGCGACTCTCGAAGCCGTGGGTGGTCGCCGAACAGCTCGCCGGTGCGCTGCAGATGGTCCCCGACGATCTGTTCGAACGGCTCGGCCGCAATGCCGACAAACACTTCCTGTGGGTGAAGCGTCGGCTGAATGACGACGAAGTGGAACTCGTCCGGCAACTCGAACTTCCCGATGATGTTTACGGTTTTCGCGCGGAATATCGTCGGATCTATCCGCAGGGCATGCTGGCCGCGCAAGTCATCGGCATGCGCGATGTTGACGGCGTTGGGCGCGGCGGCATCGAAGAAGGTTGCGAGAAGTCGCTGAAGGGACAACCGGGGCGACGGACGCTCACGCGCGATGCCCGCGGACGCGTCATCGATATCACGGCCGATCCTGCCCGTCCGTTGCGCGACGGACAGTCCGTAACCCTCGTGGTGGATAGCGTCGTGCAAATCTTCGCCGAGACGCAACTCGATCAACTGATGGCCGAATGGAAGCCGGAAAGTTGCTGCGCGATCGTGCTCGACCCCGCGTCCGGCGACGTGCTGGCGATGGCGTCGCGCCCGACGATTGATCCGAATCATCCCGAGGAGGCGTCGTCGGACGCCTGGAAAAATCGGGCGATTGCCGACATCTACGAACCGGGTTCCACGTTCAAACCGATGATTGTGGCGTATGGACTCGATCAGCAACTCATCGAGCGGGACGACTTCTTCAATTGTGAGCGGGGACAGTACCGTATGGGTCGCCGCGTGCTGCACGACCATCACGGTTACGGCATGCTCAGCCTCACCGATGTGCTGGTGAAGTCGAGCAACATCGGCATGGCGAAGATCGGCGAGCGATTGACCAATAATGGCTTGCACGCCGCCGCAACACGCTTCGGCTTCGGCCGGCCAACGGGGATTGAGTTGCCGGGCGAACTGTCCGGTATTCTGCGACCGCTCGATCAATGGACGACGTACTCCACCGGTTCGATTCCGATGGGTCACGAAATCGCGACGACACCGTTGCAGCTCATTCGCGCTCATGCGGCATTGGCGAATGGGGGACGGCTCGTTCGACCGCGGTTGTTGATGAGTGAAGTCGATCCCGAGACCGCCTCGATCCGCAGCAGCAATGTTCGGGCCGTCGGACGCGATTCCGCCGAGTGGGTGGTGTCGGTCCCTATGAAAGAAGTCATTACCCGCGGCACCGGCAAGAAGGCGCAGATTAAAGGTTACGACGTCTTCGGCAAAACGGGGACAGCGCAGAGTCTCGCGCCGTCCGGCGGGTATCGCCATGGGAAATATATCGCTTCGTTTGTTTGTGGGGCTCCGGTGGAGAAGCCGCAACTGCTGGTGCTGGTGGTGGTCAATCAGGCCACCATCGGGGGGGAAGCGTTCGGGGGCCGCGTCGCTGCTCCCGCCGCCGCGGAGATTCTGCGGAAAGCGCTCGAGTACCGGCACGTCCCCGCGGACGGAGCGCCGTTGGCCACCGAGCCGAAGCGCAGCAGCGTGCGATAGGGATGGAGGCCCGTTGTCCGTGGTCAGTTGTCCGTTGGAAAGACTTCCTCACAACGGACAACTGACGACGGACAACTGACCCTCCCTTGACATCACCCCCGCGGCACTCGACGCTACTCGTACTCTCATTCGTCTTCGATCATTTGCACCGCGAGAAGCACCATGGATACGCCTCCGGATCTGCAAGAGCCGATTGCCAGCGTGCTGGGGCGGACCCCCAGCGGCCTGTTTATTCTCACCGTCGCCAATCACGCCGGACAGGAAACCGGTCTGCTCGCGAGTTGGGTGCAACAGATTTCGTTCGACCCGCCCATGCTCACCGTCGCCGTGAATGCCAAACGGTACGTCAACGCGTGGCTGGAAGAACGACCGGTTCTCGGCTTGAGCATCATTGCGGGCGAGCAGAAGCAGTTTCTGAAACATTATGGTGCCGGTTTTGCGCCGGATGAATCCGCGTTCGCCGGGATCCCCGTGGTTCGCAGTCCGTCCGGATTGCCGATGCTGGCGGCAGCCCTCGGCTGGATGGAAGGGGCCGTCCGCGACAAATGGTCCATCGGCGACCACCTGCTCTACGCCATTGAAATTACGTCCGCCAACCGCGGGCCCACTTTCAACGACCGCGAGCCCTACGTGCATATTCGCAAAAACGGCTTCCGATATTAGCCCGACCTGCCTTGCCACTTGTATTGTCAGATGAGTCCGTGCAGCGGACCGCCGGGGGCTCCGAGGGCGTCGACGCGCTTCGTGATCGCGGGGTCTTCGATCAGCGGCGGAGCGTGATGCGGTTTGATGCGGGCATCGATGATCAGACTCCCGCGACAGCCCCAGTGCTTCTGCTGGGTGAATGAACCGATGCCGTGAATGTCCGCGGCGGGGTTGGAGCGCGTGAACGTCACCCACAACCAGTTATTCAGCGTCCGCGCGGTGAACTCGGCATCATCGACAAGTACAATCAACGGAAACGCATTCAACGGATGATCCGAATTGATTGCAGTACAAAATCGTTGCACCGCGGCTTCAACATCCCCTGACGCCCAGGGATTGCCATCCCTGGGCAGTTTTTCAAACCGTGGTGCCGCTACCGCCACCACCCCCGGCAAACACACCCTTACATCGTCGAACCCGCTCGGCAGCGACATCCCCGCGGGAACTTCTACCGGCAACGTCCGCCGGGGCGGTCCCGCGGCGGCGATCACGACTTTTGAACCCGCGTTCAATCCATCCCCGGAGTAATCCAGCGTGTCGATGGTCGTCCGCGTGTGGAAGTGGAGATCCCGTTCCCAATCGACGCGCTCGAGCATGTGCCGGAAGAAGTCCGCGATGTGATGAATCTCCAACTCCGCGGCGTCTTCTTTCGCTGCAATGAACAGATACTTGGCGAGCGACAATTGCCCCTGTCCGAGAATCGCGTTGGCAATCGTCAGCAGTTCCTGCGGCCGCCGCGTTTTAGCGAAGGGGACATACCGTTCGCTGCCCATCGCCAGCAGCAGCGGATGCACCCCGGCGGCGTCGACCGCATGCACCGCTTTCACACCGGGCACAACGGTCGGGATAATCGGCCCCGTGATTTCGTGAATGATTGCCCCGAACGAGGTGTCTTCCTGCGGCGGTCGGCCCACCACGGTGAAGGGCCAAATGGCATCCTTGCGGTGATAGACATGGCTGACATCCATCACCGGGAACGGATGGGCCAGACTGTAATACCCAAGATGATCGCCGAACGGTCCTTCGGGTTTGGTTGCCAGTGGGTCGATGGAACCGGTGATGCAGAAATCGGCGTCGACCCACACCGGCAGGCTGTCCGGTCGCGCCGCCATCCGGATGCCCCGCCGTCCGAGCGCCGCGGCAAACAGCAGTTCGGACAACCCTTCCGGCAATGGCATCACGGCAGCCAGTGTCATCGCCGGGGGACCACCGACGAAGATGTTGAGCTTCAGCCGTTCGCCCCGTCGCACCGCCGCCGCGTGATGCACGCCGATGCCACGATGCAACTGATAATGCAGCCCGATTTCTTTGTTCGGCACATACTCGTTGCCGGACAATTGAATGCGATACATCCCGAGATTCGACCGCGTGTACCCGGGCTGATCGGGATCCTCCGTGTAAACCTGCGGCAACGTGACGAAGGATCCTCCGTCGTTGGGCCAACTGTGCAACCGTGGCAATTGATCGACGGTCGTTTCATTCGCAAAGACCGGGCCAGTGCGCACCCGACGGGTCCACATCGACCACAACGTCCGCGGGACATCGAGATATCGCCACGGCCGTTTTGCGAGTTCCGCCGGGTCGATTTTCAGTTCGACCAGATGCCGGACGGCGGTCAGCGCATCGCGAAAGAGAAACCGCGTGCGATCCAGCGTGCCGAACAAGTTCGACACCATCCGGAATTGGCAGCCCTTCACGTTCTCAAACAGCACCGCCGGGCCACCGGCCTGATAGACCCGCCGCTGGATTTCTGCGGCTTCGAGGTGCGCGTCGATTTCCTGCGGAATCCGAACGAGTTGCTTCGTCCGGTCCAGATCGGCGACGCATTGCTGGAGGCTGGAGTAACCCATAGAGATACAATTCGTAGGGTTTGCCGAGTCTTCGAGGCGAACCACATTGGCGCGACGATCAAATGGTTCGCCTCGAAGACTCGGCAAACCCTACACGATAGACGTCGAATTGTAGCTGCCAGGTCAAACAACGGCACGACATCCGTTTTTGCCCACCGCCCATCACCTTGTCCGCGGAATTGCCACCCTCGACACTGGTTGTGGCCAACCGAACGGTTACACTATCATCAGTGTGCGTTGATGTTCACCGGACTGTCGCGCGATGGTCCGCATCGATGTTCGTGGCGGTGGGGTCGTTCAGGAGTTATCAAATGAAATTGTTCGTCGCGAGTCTGCTGGCGAGTGTGTGTGCCGTGGTGGCCGTGGCTCAAGCTGTGGAGAAGAGTGTGCCGCCGGTCCTGAATTTCAAGATGAAATCGTTGCAAGGCAAAGAAGTCGAACTGTCGAAGTATCAGGGCAAGGTCGTGCTCATCGTGAACGTGGCCAGCCGTTGTGGTGCTACGCCGCAGTATGACCAGTTGCAAGACCTGCACGACAAATACAGCGAAAAAGGGCTGTCGGTTCTGGGCTTCCCCTGCAACCAGTTCGGTGCGCAAGAACCCGGTTCTTCGGAAGACATCGCCAAGTTCTGCAAAGACAACTACAAAGTGACGTTTGACATGTTCGACAAGGTCGACGTCAACGGCGACAACGCGACGCCGTTGTACAAGCTCCTCACCAGCCCCGAATCGGACCCGAAGCATCCGGGCAAGATCGGCTGGAACTTCGAAAAATTCCTGATCGGCCGCAACGGCGAAATCGTGGCCCGCTTCAAGACCGGCGTGAAGCCCGACGCGCCGGAAGTCATCAAGGCCATCGAAGCCGAACTCGCGAAAAACTAACTTGTCTCGCGCAGAAGCCCAGGGATTCCGATCCCTGGGTCTCTTCGTTTCTACAAACGATTCCCATGCAGATTCTGATTCCCAAAGAACAGATTGCCGAGCGTGTCAGCGAACTCGGACGTACGGTCAGCGAGTGGTACCGCGACCGGCCGCTGACGGTCATTGGCGTGCTGCATGGCAGTGTCGTTCTGGTCGCCGATCTCATCCGGGAAATCGCCACGCCGCATCAGATTGCGTTTGTCCGCGCCTCGAGCTACCGCGGGGAAACGACCACCGCCGAGGAACTGACGATTTCGCTCGATCTGCTTCCCGATGTGACCGGGCGCGATGTGTTGCTCGTGGATGACATCTGTGACACCGGCCGGACCTTGACGGCCCTCTCCAAAGCGGTGAGGGATCGCGGCGCAAAGAGCTTGCGGACCGCGGTGCTGCTCTGGAAGCCCGATCGGAGCCAGACGCCAATGGTCCCCGATCTTTACGCTTTCAACATCCCGGATGTCTTCGTGGTCGGATACGGCCTCGATTACAACGGCAACTACCGTCATCTGCGCGACATCGCCGTGTTGGATGAATCGGAACGGTGAGTCAGCAGCCCGAAGCGCCAGCGCCGGGTTTCTTCATCAATGAATTGCACCCGGCGCTGGCGCTTCGGGCTGGTGAGTCGGAACTGGGGTTGGCGGCTGACGCAGCCATAACATATAACTCGCGGTTCAGAACCGGCCCCGCCTCGCGGTTGTTGGTTGGTTCGTCGAATTACACGCAACGCAGGGAGGCACGCGCGTGGACACGATTCTCATCGTCGGCGTCGACAGCATGGTCGGCGCGAACATGATCGCCAGCTTAAGCGGTCTGCAACCGGTCACCGGAATCGCACTCAAAACGGAACTGGCCACGCCGGGCTACGTCCACGAAGTCTGTCGCAGCACCAGTCCCGAGGCCATTCGCCGTACTGTGGACCGGATCGGTCCCGACCGCATTGTTTACTGCGGTCCCGGCACAAATCCCGGCTGGGGAAATTCTCGTACCACCGAAGCCGATCTCACACAGGCCAAAGCCTGGTTGAATGCGCTGGCGGATCATCAGGCTCCGCTGACTCTGATCTCGTCGGACTCCGTCTTCACCGGTCCGTGGATGTTTCATTCGGAAAACAGCGAAAGCCTTTGCCCGAGCACCGAAGCGGGGATTCTGCGGCAAATCGAAACCGCGACGTCGGCACAGCGCAGCGATGCGCTCATCATCCGCACGCATGCTTTCGGTTGGAGTCCGCAAGACAACGGGTGGCTCGAAAACTTGCTCGCCAGTCTGGAAAGTCATCAACCGCTGCAACTCGATTGCGTCCGCCATGCGTCGCCGATTCTGGTGACCGATCTGTTCGCCGTGCTGCAAAAGGCGTGGCAATCGGGACTGACGGGGACGTATCACATTGCCGGCGCGGAGCGAGTGAACCCCGTTCAATTCGCGCGGCGGCTCGCGCATGAATTTGCGTTGCCGTTTGCGACGGTCGCCGGGTGTGAATCACTCACCGACCGGGCCACGGGTTACGGACGCGGTGAAACTTCGCTGCAAACCCGTAAGGTGCGTCGGGCGCTTGGAATGGGACTGCCGCTGTTCTCCGAAGGGATGGAGCGGTTGTACCGCCAACATCTCGACGGTTACCGCGACCGGTTGCAGAGTGCCGATTGCACGCCACGTCACCGGGTCGCATAGCTCGCTTGCGCTTTGCGGATCCCAAAAATCCGCGCTCGATCACACGTCGTCCCCCCGTCCTCGACGGGGGCTACACCAAGCGTGCTGCAAACTTCTGCCGCAGCTTCGCAACTTTGGGCGAAATCACCGCACGGCAATACGACTGGTCCGGGTTGTCGCGGAAGTATCCCTGATGATACGCCTCCGCCCGGAAGAACTCCGTGAGGGGTTCGATCGTCGTCACGATGGGGCTCGGCCATACGCCCTCGGCATCGAGCGCAGCGATTTTCGCGCGCGCCCGCTGTTCCTGCACGGCATTGTGCGGACAGATGACCGAGCGGTATTGCGTTCCCTGATCGGCCCCCTGGCGATTGAGCGTGGTGGGATCGTGGATCGCGAAAAAGACGTCGAGCAGATCGTCGAACGTGATCACCGCCGGATCGAACGTAATCTGGATCACTTCCGCGTGACCGGTCCGCCCGGTGCAGACGCTTTCGTAATTCGGCCGCGGCGTCTGCCCGCCGGTATAGCCCGAGACCACGGATTTCACACCGCGCAGTAATTCAAACGTGGCTTCCAGACACCAGAAGCAACCGCCGCCCAGCGTGGCCTGTTCCGTGTTGATGATCTCAGTCATGGGACTCTCGCTTGTCTCAGGTCGCAACTCTTTATGAGCAATTTCATCATTACGAGCGCGCTCGAGATGTCAATGGCGTGCGTTCACCTTCGAGTCGCATCTGTGAATTCCACGCGGTATTCTCAGCGTTCACAAGGAGAATGGGACATCATGAACGCATCTCTGCCATTTGGCACCCGCGCAGCATTCGCGATCGCGCGGTTTTGTATTGCCGCATGGATCGGCGCGGCCGTCTTGTTCGTGGTCGTGGGCGTACGGGAAGTCACGGTGCCGGAGTTCACCAGCGAGGTGAAGGACCGGTTGGTCACGCTGCGGTTTCCGGCGTACTACTTCGCCGGGGCGTCACTGGTGGGTCTGTCGTTTGTGGCAACCGTCGTGGCGTCCGCGAACCGATGGACACGCGGCCTGCGAGTGGCATTGGCGATGTTACTGCTCGCAGGGGGATTAATGGCGGCGGATTACGTCTGGATTTACACGCCCCTCGCTGCGATGGTGACGCCGCCGGGACAACCCCGCACGATGGCGTTTGTGACGCTGCATCGCTGGTCGATGCGCATCAATACGGTGCATCTCGTGGCATGTTTGATGGCGGCCATCGGGTTATTCGTCACGGAGCCGAAATCACAACAAAGAGACGTGCCCCCGCTTACCGCTTAGCGGATCGATCATGCTGCAACAACTCCAAAGGGGATCACATCATGCCGGGTTGCGTCCTGCGTGCCTGCGGGATCGATTTTGATGTCGAGGAATTTCTTCAGCAATCATCACTGGTACCATATTGCGTTCATGTTCGCGATCAGCCCGTTGCGCTCGACTCCGATTACCTGGCGAAAACCAACGCGCTGTATGTTGACGTTGCGGATGCTGATCTCAGCAGGTGTGCTCAGATTCTCCGCGCACAAGCCTTCCTCAACGCCAATCGGGCCGAACTACTCCAATTATCGCAGACCGCTGGGGTTGAATGCCTGGAATTGGATTTCGGGCAGTATTTTTTTGGCGAAGAGAGGGTGTCCCAGCAATTCTCATTTCCGCCAGAGTTCCTCACGGAATGTGCGGCAGCGAATGTGGGTCTGACCGTCACGGTCTATGCCACGAACGGTTCGGATGCCGATCATCAGCCGCATGCTGAATAGCAGAGCGCAATCTACAAAGAAAGCACCCCGGCTGCTCGGAAGCAGCCGGGGTGCTGGTCGCTCCTGGTTCGATCCGGATCGTCTACAACAGCGATTCCAGCAACATCCGGATCTTGCGCATTTCGAGGGCGCGGTCCGAACCGTCGAGCAACTCGGGCAGGATCTCGACGGACAGGACCTTGGCCGTGTTGTTGTACCGCCGCAACTGGGCGATGATCCGGCTGTAATCGAGCTCGCCCAATCCCACCGGCACCTGCACCGCCGTCTTCGATGTATCCCGCAAGTGGACGTGATAGACGTACGGATAAACCTGCGAAAACTGCTGGTTCGCGAACCGGCCGCAGATGTAATAACTGGCGTCGAGCGTCAGTCCCAACCCCGGCACCGCCTGGCACAACTCCACCGCGGTTTGCGGGTCTTCCGTCAGGTAGCCCGTCTTCGTTTTCAGCGACAGCCGAATGCCCGCCGCGTTGGACGTGACCAACCGGCTGCGGAGGCGGTCAATTTCTTCGTTGAAGGGCGTGCCGATTTGTCCGGCAGGCAAGGTGATTTGGGTAATCCGCATCAATTTTGCCAGGCGGCAAATGCCATCGAAGATCTCGTGACCGGGGTCGGTTTCCACGTGAATCGCCATCGCGGTCATGCGGGTGATATCGCGGTACAACTGAATGAACCGGTCGGGATTGGCCGCCACGACGGACGGTTTCAGGTGATTGCTCCCCTCGTCCATCCAGATCTCGACTTTGTCGTACTCGAGATCGCCAAGGTGCCCGATCGCCTCTTCAAAAGTGCAATCGCCAAAACAATGAGTCGATGCTGTCACAAACACGCCCTACACTCCTTCGCGTCGGCGTCTGCACGAAACGGTTACAGCGACGTGAGTTACGCCCATGTCGCCGTCACCCTGCCAGAGATTCCGCTTTGGGCAATCTATACCGATTGGAGAAATTCTGCAACGTCTGCCGATGAATCCTGACAATCGGGGAATTCGTTCTGCAACGATTCTCCGTACTTTGATGCCCAGAACGCCGATAACCAACTGTGGAACCGGCGAGCGCCCATCACACGATCAGTCCCCTCCGGCGGACCGAATGAGGAAGGATTCCTTATGAATGGCAAGTTGAATTGGGGAGTGGCCGCGTTACTGGCCCTGATCACCACGGGTGTAGGTTGTGCTCAAACCGCGCCGATGGTTCGTGGACAAAATCCCGATATGCCGATGATGGCCCCGGTTGCTGCTCCCGTAGCCGCTCCGGAAACCTTCGGGCCGATCATCGGTTCCGCCCCCGGTTATGGCGAACTGAAGAACAAGCCGAAATCCGACTTCAAAACCTATCCCGGATTCCGCAATAACAACTTCGGCTACGAAGGGGGTTACTACTCCGGACCGGAAGGCTACTACACCGACCGCGGCAACAAGCGGGCCTACAAGGTGGGTGGATACGACGGATCCATGGATGGTGGTGACGGCTGCCCGTATTGCCAGAACGGCAATGCCTGCCCGCCCTCGGGCTGCAAGCACTGCGGCCACGGCTGTCCGAAGAACATCGCCACGTATCAGTACAAATGGCCGGAAAACCAGGTCTATCCGCCCGCCGTGCAACCGCCGGCGATGATTCAGTATCCGTACTACACCTTCCGCGGCCCGACCGACTTCTTCATGAAGTAAACGTCCGCGCTTGCGATTTGCAAAATCAAAACGGCCGCCGATTCAACATCGGCGGCCGTTTCTTTTTTTGAAATCCGAAGGAAATCGTAAGGTCCAAAAGAGAAAACATCCCGGGGCAGCACTTTGTCCTGATATCCCATTTTCCTGTTCGGATTTATGATTTCTTTCGGATTTTGACTTTCGGATTTCGTGCTTTCCTTCAAGGTTGATTCAATACCGCGGTCGCATCTGCCGGGGTGTCGAGCCAGCCCGGATGATCGGCTTCCCACTGCATCCAGAAATCGGCCGGATGCGTCTTCCGCCACAATGACAGCGCGTTGCCGACGTGGCTGAAGAACGTGTACCGCTGTCCGATATCCGTCTGCGTCTGCACGACAGTCGTTTTAATGACCCAACGTGCGGCCTTCAGAATGCGATCCCGCGGGGGATGCAGTTCCGTTGGAGCAATGGCCAGCCATTCCAGATGATGCCCGGTCGCGATCACCTTCTTGAAGAGTTCCTCGTCGACCGGCTTTGTCACGGCTTCGGCTCCGTCCGGCCAGTTGGACGGCCAGTGACCGTCCGGAAATTGGCTGACGGTGATGAGATCCCGCACCTTTTCCAAATGACTCCATGCGGCTGTTCGGCCTTCGGGGGAGAGAATGTGGTACTCGTCATCGAGACGAATGAGGGCCATCAGCGAGTAAACCCGGTGAGTTCCCGCACACACGCCGAGCTTTTTGTCACCGCGGATCAGGCGGTCGACCATCAAGTCGAAGGACAATTCCCGGCCGGAGCGGTTCCGCCACGATTTCTGCGGGGCGAGCCACAATCCGAACGCGAGGGATGACCATTCGGTTTCCACTTCATCGAGCCGGAAGTCGCGAATCGCTTCCTGCAGGACATCGTTCGCATTCCGATCCCGACGGTTCGGCGTGAAGACCGGTTCCTGCAACGTCATTCCCGCTTCGGTCAGGCACGCCAACCAGTGATCGTGATGCACCGACGCGCAGTAATCCTTGCCCCAGCGAATGGCCACACCGTCGGAACGTTCCTGGAGCAGCGGTTCGACATCGTCACCCCACGACGCGAGATATTGGCCGTGATCGACGAGGTAATCCTTCATCTGTTCGCCGGACATCACCGTCGGGTCGGTGAACTTCGCTTTCAACCACCATGTCCGCAGTGCATGTTCGACATAATTCGGTTTGAGTTGCTTCTTGGAAAACCGCGGCACGATCTGCGCGAGCACCTGCGCGAGTTCTTCGTCGTTGACGACTTCCGGATCGTTGTACAGCGGTTCGATGATCAAGGCCCGATCGCGCGGGACGATGACCGTTTCCGCGGCGCTGAGTCCGGTGATCTCGTGGACGAGGATCTTTTTCTCGACGGGGGTCGCCAGCGCAAACGACGCGGCAAACGCGCCGATCACGACGAGTTGCGCGGCCCACACGGCTGCAGCGGGAATGGTACGGGTGGTCATGATGCGTGATCTCGGTATGAAGAGACCCAGGGATAAGAATCCCTGGGCTTCTGTGGGTTTATTTCAAATGGGTTTGCGGCGGACGAAGACAATCGCGAGTTTGTCGTCGTAGCCAATCTTCCACTTGGGATCGTCCTTCAACCGCTTGATGAGTCCGTTCCGGTTGAGATGATCGAGCAGGATGGCATTGACGCCGTAACGATCGAGAATATCCGCCCAGCCGTCGGCTTCCCCGATGACTTGCAGGTAGTGCAGCCAGACATCCCGCGGCACCAGATGCGCGTGCGAGTTCAGAAAAATCTGCACGCCTTCGGGTCCGGCCCATTGCAGGTAGTCGCCCCATTCGTAGGTGTTGAAGACCTGCCCCTGCGGCGGATGGTCTTTGAGATAGTTCACGGCGGCGATCGGCGTGAAACTCGATAACGCGCGATCCCCCGCGGGTTCGCGATGGTGCATCACCCGCATCCCCAGCGGACTGTAGGCGAAGAAAATCCACGCTAACCCGACCGAGACCAGCGACCATTTGCCCGTCCGGGGTGACGGCGCAAGACTGGCTTGCCACGGCATCCAGCGATGCAGGGAGGCCCGGGCATGCGTCACCAGCAACAAGGCCGCGACGGGTGCCCACCACACCATGAACCGGGCGCTCCACAAGCTGGCGATTGATAAGCCAACAAGCGTCAGGACTTCCCAACTGGCCACCCGCCGGGGGGTGATGCGGTACAGTCCCACGAGCACCACAATCGTCGCGATGAAGATCATGCCGTGCGGGCTGCGGACATCGAGGACTTGCCATTCCGTCAGCGAGGCGAGATTGGCTTGCTGTCCGAAGGACAGGACTTCCCCATAGAGACCGATGCAGTAGGGATTGATCAATGCGGCTGCGGCAGCCAATTCGCACCACACGAACAACCGCCGCACGGTTTGATCATGAGTGAGGCTGCGCAGCGTCCCCGAACGGCGGACGAGATCAAGGGCCCGCCCCAGCGCCAACGCTCCGAGCCATGCCACGCCGACGAGGAACGAACCGTGCAGATTGGCCCACAGTGTGTGGAGTAGTGGAATCAACACCCAGTCGGCGGCGCGCGGCTGCCGACTCGTCGTGCGGTGGAGCAGGATCAGAAAACAAACCAACCCCGCGAGCTGCGGACGAACCACCACCAGCGGGGCCCAATCGAGCCACAGGAAGGCGATTAACGCCGTCATCGCGAAGAACAAACTCCGTGTTCGCATCAGCGATCGATGCAGCAACAACCCCGCGGCGGCCGTGATGCACAACGCAGAAAGTCCCTGCATGCCGGCATAACCGAACGACGAAATCGTCCAGTACCCGATCAATTGACTGAGCCACGCCGAGTCCACCATCGGCTCCCCCTTGGACAGGGGCATCAACGGTTCGGTCGTCGGCAGCGTTCGCGTCGTGGCGATCAGTTTGCCATAAGACAAGTGGCCCCACAGATCGGTGTGCCACAGCGGTTTCAAGCAGAAATAGAAGAAAATGACGCCGAGCACGACCACGCAGGCGGTCAACCGCCGGGTCGATTTCCATTCATTCGGGACACGGTCTTCCAGCAGCGACAGGTCCATCTGATGACGTTCGTTCTGCTCTTCCGGCGGTGCTTCCACGGGCGGCTGTTCCACCAGCGTACTGCTCATGCCTGCGTCCTCAATCAGCACTCAGCGACTCGTCACCAAACCGCAGCGTGGGCGTCGAAGTCCGCAAAGTGCCGGACATGCTCCCGATCATACGCAACGAGTGGATGACTCCACGCTGAAATCTAGAACGTGTTGCCGGAACACAGCAGACGGGGTGGAAATTTCGCACGACAACTCGCGCGTGGCAGTGCAGTCGTAACGATTTTGCGGGGATTGTCGGTCAATCGACGTAGAGAAACCCGTTCGCGCTGACGAGCGCGTGGAACAAGTTGGCGAGCGCCAATCGAGCGGGATCGGGCTTGTTTTTCTCGTTCGCGGTGGTCGCAGCCAGCGTTGTGGTTTGATCGGCGAGGAATCCCGCCCCCGCGTTCCGTTCGGTGTCCGTCGGCGTTCGCGCGAACGCCCATCGCCAGGCGAGAGAGACCTGCGCCGGGAGATCATCGCCGGCTTCCAAACGCACACGATCAGCCATGGAGAAAGTCTGATCGACGACGAATTCGCTGTTCATCAATAACAGCGATTGCGGGGCCACGGTGGACGATGCGCGCTGTTCGCAATTCGGCGACATCACCGGCGCATCGAACGGTTCCAGCATGCTCAACGGCATCGACCGGCGAAATTGCACGTACAGGCTGCGACGAAATTCATCCTCGCCGATACCGACGTTCTTCCCTGTCGGTCGCCCGGCGGAATCGCGTGTGTCGACGCCAACAACGATCTGTCCGACTTCATCCGGCGTGACGGCCACCGGCGGGCCATACATCTTGTCGGAGAGTTTTCCGGTCAGCGCGAGCAACGAATCACGAACCGATTCCGCTTCGAGACGCCGTACGGACATGCGTCCCAGCAGACGATTTTCGGGATCAATCGCATCGAGCTCATCGCGCCGTGTCGATGCTTGCCGATAAGCCGTCGACAGGACGATCTGCCGATGCAGACGCTTCACTTGCCAGCCGTGGTCCATGAAATCCGTAGCCAGCCAATCGAGCAATTCCGGATGCGACGGTTTTTCACCGAGCGCCCCGAACTCGCCGGGCGTGCCCACGAGACCGCGGCCAAAATGGTGCATCCAGAGGCGATTCACGATGACACGTGCGGTCAGTGGATGCCGGCCGTTCGTCAGATACCGGGCATACGCCAAACGGCGGCCGCTGGTGGGCAATGCCGGGTCGTCGCCGGGGATATCAAAGCCGGTGCGATTGAGGACGGCGAGTTCGCCGGGGCCGACGTCCTGCCGCGGCTGATTGAAGTCACCGCGGGAGAAGAGTTTCGTCGGCGGGGTTTGACCGGGGACTTCCGTCAGGCATTGCACGAAATCATCGGCGGGACGTTTTTGCTTCACACCGGCCTGTTTTTCGTCCCACTCCTTGTTGAATTTGGTAAGCCGATCGGGGAGATACAGGTAGACCGAGCCGCGGTCGACGTTGAGGAACGGGTATTCCTTGATGAGCTGCCTGTGCGCGTCGGTCCGTTTGTCCGCAGCCGTTTCGCGGGCTTCTTTTGCAAGGGGTTGCGTCTCCGCGGGGAGCTTGGCCAGCTCGCGGTCAAACGTTTCCTGCACGATGATATCGAGAGCCGCCGTCCGGTCTTTCGTGACTTGTTGAAACTCGGCTTCGGCCGCGGCGGCTTCAGTCCGTGTCGCATCGGACCAGAGCGAAACCAAGCGGGCGTTCGGTGCCCGCCAGTTCTTCCAGTCGTACGCTGGTTCGAACAGCGCCCTCAGCCGGTAATAATCGGCGTGCGCAATCGGGTCATACCGGTGGGCATGACACTGGGCACACCCGACAGTCAGCCCCAGCACCGAAGTCGAGACGATCTTGATCGTCTCCGCGACGACTTCGTTGCGTGCCACGTTTTGGTCGACACCGCCGGCTCCGGTACCGTCGGGCCCCATCCGCAGATAACCCGTGGCAATCAAATAGTCGGCTTGTTCGGGAGACAGATTCGCATACGGCGGCGCGAGCAGTTCATCCCCGGCGATCTGCTCGATGAGGAATTCATTCCACGGTTTATCGCCGTTGAAGGACCGCACGACATAATCGCGGTACCGGTAGGCCCACTTCCGTTCGAGGTCCTGTTCCGCATAGCCATCGCTGTCGGCGTACCCCGCGACATCGAGCCAGTGGCGGCCCCAGCGTTCACCATAGTGCGGCGAGGCGAGGAACTCACCCACCAGCCGCTCGTAGGCATCCGGACTGTCGTCCTGCAGGAACCGATCCACCGCGGCGGGCGTGGGCGGCAATCCGGTGAGATCGAATGAAAGCCGACGGATGAGCGTCACCCGTTCGGCTTCCGGCCCATAACTCACCTTGTACGATTCGAGTTTCGCGAGCAGAAACGGATCGACCGGCGTGCGGATCAACTCGGTTTGTTTCACGACAGGAAGCAATGGACGTTGAATCGGCTGGAACGACCAGTGCGAGCGCTCTTCGTCGGTGAACGTGTCCCCGTCCGCCAGCATCTCGGGTTCCGGCCGCGCGGTCTTCGCCCCGGTCGCGACCCATTGCGTGAGGATGTCCAACTCGCGCGGCGACAGTTTTTTCTTCCCGGGGGGCATCTCTCCCGAGACGACACGTTGAATCAGCAAACTGGCCTTTGAATCGCCCGCAACGATGGACGATCCGGTCTCGCCCCCCTTGAACAGGAAGCGAGCCAGGCGGGTATCGAGTTTGCCCTCGTGCTGATCTTCCTCGCCGTGACAATGCCAGCAGTGCGCCTTCAGAATCGGCCGCACGTCTTTTTCAAAGAGGGGCGAGTCCGCGGCATACGAGGTTGTCACGACCAGCGAAAAGGCCATCACCAGTGGTGAGCGGAAGAAACTGTTCATACGGCGGGACTCGGCAGGCGGGAAGGCCATGTGTCTTCGAGGACACATCAACATTCTCGCATTCAACCCCGCGGCCGTCCAGTGGAGACGACGGGAGACTCCTGTTGCCGGGAAGAGTCGCACCCCGGCTGCTTCCGAGCAGCCGGGGTGCAATCCTCTACAACCCGTTCTTCCGCGAGTGCCGGGCGATGCGCGCGGTCTTGCTGAGGATGCGGCGAATCAGCGTTTTGTCACCGCCCGATAGCGGTCGCCCCTGATACGCCTGCCAGAACCGCAGCCGGTCGGTGGCGCGCGCGGACTTCGCCGAGAAGTTTAGCTGCGCGAGGTCTTTCACAATCCATCGCCGAGCAAACCACGGGCTGTGTTTCTGCACGCGACCGAGATCGATGATGTGAATCGGGCCGTCATGATCGTTCGGGCGTAACAGATGGCCGAGGTAAAAATCCTGATGATGCAAGCCCGCACGGTGCATCTGGCGGGCGACTTCCGCGACGGGGACCACCCAGTCCGTTTGCTCGTCTGCCGGACATTCCGAGAGCTTCGTGCAGCCCTGCAACTCGGCGGTGATGAGGAACGATTCGCTACCGCCCTGCCCCAGCGCCACCGGCAACATCGTCGCCAAGCCCGCGGCATGGAACGCGAGCAAACCATCCCATTCGACCTTCGCTCCGAGGCACGGCACGCGGCCTTGCAGCAGCGGTTTGATCGTCTCGTACAACGACGCCGCACAGTGCCGTTTGATGTAGAACGCCTGCGGTCCATTCGGTCCCGGCAATTCGAAGCGACAGGTGACGCGCTCCGTCCCGGCATCCTTCGCCACGGCGGCTTGTGCGGTCGCTTCCCACACGGCGACGAACGTATTCCACTTCGCCGACTGAAAGAGGGCCGCAAAGTCGTGATTCACGAGCAGCCGCCCGTGGTCCCAGCGGTCAAACGCGAAATTTTTCACGCCACGCCTCCTCCAGAACCGCGACCGTTTCCCGGGCATTCCGTTCGACGGGGAACTGCAATGCGGTGGCCCGACACGCCGCGGACATCGTTTGCCGTTGTGTGAATGACAATGCGAGTAAGGTGTCGATCCGCGCCGTGAGATCGGGAATCGACCACGCGTCCGGAACGACGTACCCGTTGACGCCATCCTGCACGATGTCCGCGCCCCCCGCCGTCGCCGTGGTGACGACCGGCGTGCCGCACGCCATCGCTTCGAGATTCACGTTCGGAAACGGTTCATAAATCGTCGGCAGCACGAAGACATCGCCCGCGCGATAGAACTTCGCCATGCCCGATTGCCGACCGAGAAAATGAACCCGCTTCTCAACACCCTGCTGTTTGGCAATCTGTTGATAACGGCGGATGTCACCGTTGCCGAGGATCACGAGCGCGGCGTCCCGACACCGCAATTGCCGCATCGCCGCGAAGAGGGAACCGAGTCCCTTACGGCGGAAATCCATCGAGGCAAACACCAGCAGCGGTTGCTCGGCGGCGAGACCAAGTTCCTCGCGCACGGTGTGGCGATCCGTTCCATCACCGGGATGAAACAGCGTGGTATCGACCCCGTTGCAGACCCGACGGATGCGTTCTTCAGGAACACCGAAGTATTCGCGCAACAATCGGGCATCGAGTTGTGATTGCACGATGATTCGCCGCGGGCCGGTATTGCCGAAGAGTCGTTTTTCGATGGCGAAAATCGCCCGGTGTCGCGGGTTCCACGTTTGCAGCCAGCGGTTCCACGGCTGCCGGTAATAGACGTTGACCCAATGCGTTTGCAGCGGATCGGTGAGGCGATACGTGTCGAGACCATCGACGCGCGACAGGCCGTGGACAACATCGAAGCCGTGCTGCCGGACGAGCGTCGCACAGTTCTCCGCGAACGATTGGTTCTTCGTCCACGACGTCAGGCGATTCACGGTCACCGGCAGGAATGCGACTTCTTTCCGGAGTTCTTCATCGATCGCTTCACCGACGACGGTGACGTCGTGTCCCAGCTTTTGCAGTTGTCGGAACAGATTGACGCAGTACCGCTCGGCACCGGCCTTCTTCAGCGAGCATTCTCGACGAACCACGGCGATCCGCATGGTCATTTCCACTTGGCGAGCGGGGGGACGTCAGTCCCCCCGGTGATGAGATTTCGTCGATGGATGGAACAAGTGATCGAATACAAATACGGAATCACCGGGGGGACTCACGTCCCCCCGCTCGCCATTATGCGGCGCTCTGTTGTTGACGTGACAGTTGACTCATCACTGTCCGGAACACACGGTCGACGCTTAAGTCGCGCATGCAGCGGTGGTCACCCAGGGGGCACGTCCGCTGCTGACAGGGGCCGCAGGCGATTTCTTCCTGTAAGTGAATCGCGCGCGGGAAGGATGTTTCGCTCCATGCGATGTGCGTCGGGCCGAAGAGCGTAATCACCGGAACGCCGAACGCGGCGGCGAAATGGCGCGGGCCGGAATCGGTGGTGACCATCAACTCGGCGTGTTTCACCACGGCTTTCGTGAGGCCGATGGTGAGCGGTTCATCGGCGACGGTCACCACACGCGGGGATTGTGCTGCCGCGACGATGGCCTGCGCGTCGTCCCGTTCGCCGGGTCCACAAGCGACCAGCACGGTGCGGTCGGTCTGTTTCACGATGCGTTGAGCCAACTCGGCGAAAGACGCCCGTGGCCAGTTCTTCGCCGGTCCAAACGCCCCGCCGGTGTTGAACACGACGACCCGCTGCCGGTTCAAACCCGGATGTTTCGCCCAGAACGATTCGAGAGCAGCCGCATCGCCCGAAGAAATCGCCAGTTCCATTGTGCGACTGAGTGTGCGACATCCCGCGGCTTCGACCAGACGGTTGTATTCATCCATGACGGGATTCGGTACCGACTTCGACTTCGGCACCAATCGATTCGTCAACAACCAGCCGCGCAGATCGCGCGCGAAGCCGATCCGTTCCGTCGCGCCGGAGCGCCACGCCAGCCAACCGGTTCTCAACGAGTTCGTGAAGAGAATCGCGGCTTCACACTTCTCGGCACGTAGTGATTTCAAGAATGGCCAGCCGCGTTGGGATGGATTCTTGCCGCGCGGGTTGTAAAGCAACGGGCGATCGATCAAGCCCGTTCCTTCGAGGACATCGGCGATCACCGGCCGCATCACGCCGATGATTTCCGCGTACGGGAACTCCGTGCGCAATGACCGC
The DNA here is from genome assembly GCA_021732785.1 of Planctomycetaceae bacterium. GTDB lineage: Bacteria > Planctomycetota > Planctomycetia > Planctomycetales > Planctomycetaceae > DSVQ01. The sequence goes on along the minus strand of JAKFUG010000028.1, from coordinate 85,689 downwards.
AATGCCGGAGTCGCCATCACGGCGTCTCCCACCCAATTCGGCAGGAACACCGCGAGTTTCATCCGGCTTTCCGTAGTTCGGTGACCGGTTCCGGCAAACGAATGATCGCCGCATCTTCGCTGTCGCGCAGCCGCCGCACGATTTCGGTGGTTGAGACCCCGGCGGTGATGCTCAACGGCTTCACGCGGCCGCCGTAAGCCAACACGACTTCGCGGCCGACGATTTCGTCTTCGCGGTACGTGCCCCCTTTGACGAGGACATCCGGTTGCAGTTGCCGCAGGATTTCGTGCGGTGTGTCTTCGTCGAACACGACGACGTAATCGACCGCTTCCAACCCGGCAAGCATGCGGGCACGGTATTCCTGATCGAACAGCGGCCGGTCGGGAGCTTTGTCCAATCGCCGGACGCTGTCGTCGCTGTTGACGGCGACAATGAGGCAATCCCCTTCGCGGGCCGCTTCTTGCAGATAACTCACATGGCCGACGTGCAGCAGGTCGAAACAACCATTCGTCAGGACGACTTTGTGCCCGGCTTTGCGGCGCGTGGTGACGTGCCGTACGAGATCGGGCAGCGAGCAGACCTTGCTTTCGGCCGTGCGCGAGTTGCGGAGGAGATCGCCGAGAATGTCCTGGCGATGAATCGGCACGACGCCGACCTGTTCGACTTCCAATCCGCCCGCGACGTTGGCGAGTCGGCATAAGTCGACGGGATCAACATTCGCCGCAAGACCGACGCCGATCATGGCGAGGACCATATCCCCGGCCCCGGTAATATCGCAGACTTCGCGCGGCCGTGTCGGTAAGTGAACGGGTTCGGCATCCTTCCGCGCCAGGACAATCCCATCGCGGTCGAGCGTCACGAACGCCATGTCCAAATTGAACTGCTTCACCAACTGGTTACCGGCGGCGTAACCGTCTTCGATCGATTTGATCTCGCGGCCAGTGGCTTTGAAGGTTTCCGAACGGTTCGGTGTCACACCGGTCGCACCAACGTAGAGGCTGTAATCGCCCCCGGCGGCGGGATCGACAACGACCGGCAAACCACGTCGGCGCGCGGCTTCAATCAACGGTCGCAACAACCCGGCGGTACAAACACCCTTGGCGTAGTCCGAAATGAGAATCGCCGAGTAATCGCCTAACCGCGGCAACAATGCGGACAACATCTGCTGAACCGTTCCGCCGGAAATTGCATGCCGGACTTCGCGGTCAACACGCAGCATCTGATGCGGATGTCGATATTGTGCCCGGCCCATGAATCGGACCTTGGCCGTCGTCGGTCGACTCGGATCGGCGACCACCGTTTTGCTGCCGATGCCCGCGCGATGCAGGTCCATCTCCAGTGCCCGGCCATCGGCATCGGCTCCAATCACACCGGCGAGATCGACTTCGGCGTCGAGACCGCGCAGCATTTGGGCGACGTTCGCCGCCCCGCCGAGGCGTGTTTCCTGCCGTTCTTCCCGCAGCAGAATGACGGGGGCTTCCTGGCTGATGCGTTCAGCGTCGCCCCACACGTAGCGGTCGAGGATCAAATCGCCGACGACCAGCACGCGCGGGCGTCCCAGCCGTTCCATGACTTCAAGAAGATGATATGACATCGTGCGGGCCATCCCTGGCGAGCGGAGCGAGTGAAGTGAATCACTCGTGCCACGTGAACAATCAGCGCGCCGTCCCTCCCTGGTCGGATCACGCCGCGGAAATCATCGCCCGAAGCGGAAAGTGAGTCAATCCCGGTCCGGCAGGGTAGGGTTTGCCGAATCTTCGAGGCGAACCTCTTCATCCTCCAAGTTCCTAATTCCAAGCTCCAAATTCCAAACCAGTTCCAATTAGGAAAAGCCCAAACGAAGAGTTTGAACAGGGGGCAACGTTCTTCATCGCAGGCCACATTCCTCTTCGTTTGGAATTTGGAACTTGTGATTTGTTTGGAACTTGGAATTTGGAGCTTGGAATTTCCGACCATGTGGTTCGCCTCGCGGACTCGGCAAACCCTACCCAGCTCGGCAGACCTTTCCAACTTCTTCCCGTCCGTTCGGTTGTTCGCGCCTCGAAACGCTTTATAATCGGAGACGGGTCGCGAGTTCCCGAGTGAGTCTCACTGGGTCGTCCATGTCCGTTCGCTTTGCCCGTCCCGATGTCTCGACGTTAATGTTGCGGCTCTTTCCACGCCCACTGCATCCAGAGCTGTTCGAGTCACCGGCGGGCGTGGTGATGCAGACCGGGGCGATCCGTGTCGCCGTGCGATTGTGTCCATCGGGGCACACCTGGACATGGCAGTGGGGGAAGCGGTTCATCACGGAAACGCTCGCCGAAAAAGAACGGATTCTGCCGCAGCAAAGTTGCGTGCTCGATCACAAAGTCCGCGGTTGCCGGATGCGGAGCCTGAATTTTTCGCCGACGCTGCGGTACGACGTTGGCTGCCAGGTCGAGACGCTCGATCAAGACCTCTTCTTACGAATGCACGACGAACTGCGCGACGACTGCGAAAAAGCGGACCTCGCCCACGAGTTCCCGACGCAGAGCCGGTTCGCACCGGGAGCGATCAGTCTGGTGCGGTTGGAAATCACCCAAACTTCGACGGTGATCCATGCCTATCACACGTTCCCCGATCACTGCGCGATCGTGAAAACGCAGTCGCTGATCGAGTGGGAATAATAAATCTCGCTTCGCTTGCGCTTTGCGGATCCCGAAACTCGCGATTTTTTGTTCCACCCGCCCCTTACGTCGTTGCCGGTGGTGGCGTGGTGACCCCGGCGTGAGCATCTCCCGCGGGTTTCGGGGCGTGCGGGGCAACATGCGGCGTATTCTTGGCGACGACGATAATGCACACCGCCATGCCGACAATGCCCAGATAGAGCCACGGATTGGCCGGAAGTTTGTGATCACGGGCGTAAATCATGACGACAGACGTCAACGCGGAAACCGTGACGGCCGTGCCGAAGACGATCGGCATCACAATGTCGGCCCGCGGCTTCATTCCCTGGAAAGAAAACATCGCCAGCGTGAGAGTCAGTGCGCCGAAGGCACCGAGCGATCCGGCGATAAATCCCCAAGTGATGCCGTCCGCAGTAAACTTCGCATCCACCCCGGTGTAACGAATTCCGCCGAACCCGCCGATCACAGCCCAGATCAGGTACGCGACCCCGATCATCAGATACGGTTTGAACGGGTTATTCCCTTCCGCCGCCCGGGCAATGCCGAGCGCGGGGCCGTAGGTGCCCCAGAACAATCCGGTCAACAAGGCGAAAATGATCGGCCACTTCATCGAACAGTCCTTACGAATCCGGTCACGGGACGACACTGCGTGAGGACACGATCTTACCGTTTCGGGCAAGGGATTTCGATGATTCCGACCGCCTGGGAGTGAGTCAGTTTGAATTCAAAAATGTCGGGGCGGGGGCCCCTGCCCCGACTCTTCAAGCTGACCCAGTACCGACCGCCTCAATCATCACCCGGCGCGGCGTGAAATTTACGGCTGGGCGGGAACCGGCTTCGGTTCACCCCGAAAGTTCCACCCATCCATGCCCAGCGACCGTTTGTCTGCCCCCGGCTTTTTGGGAATCGTGTGAATTCCGCCGACGCCCCAACTCACGTCGGCTTCTAACCGCGTGAGGCGTTGGCCACCCTTGAACGATCCCTCGACGAGAAACTGCACATAGCCGACGAACGGCCGATTCTTCTCGAAGAACTGGGGATCGTCCTTGATCAGCCATTCGCAGAATTCGTGCTCATCGCTTCCCCAGGCGATGTCATCGCGGCGCGACCATTCCAAAAATTTTGCGTGATACGAATGGCTCGTTCGGGAAGGGACTCCAATGTGGGCGGAGTACAATACGGATCCGGGATTTCGCGGATCTTCCTCCAATTTCAGCGGCTGCCAATCGGACCAATGGACGCGATCGGGGCTGTGCCGGACGAAAAGGCTGGGCGAATAGAACGCCTTCGATGATGGCCCCGTGGCGACTACCGCCGGATAGTTCGTCTGCAATTTCACACGCAGGCTGGCTCCCTGGGGCGGTCGCCACGCCGTGCCAATCGCCAGCGGTTCCGTCTCCAGCCAACCATCGCGTGAGGTGTTCTTTTCGCCTTCCCAGCCAAAACCAGCCTCTGTGCAACCCAAGTGTTCCGGATCGGACCAGCGTGCCAGTTTGGCGGCGGCGTCCGGTTTCGTGAAGTCCACGATTTGCTGTTGATTTCCGTCGATCGTCGCCAACGCGGTGGTCGCCACCAGACTCCAGGCCATCACACAAAGCAAAAGGTTTCGCATGGAATGATTCCCACAAGAATTGGTGGTCGACCCGCTCAAGATCGAACGGATTCAATGACGCCTGTCACGGTACGGAAGTTCCCCATGGATCCGTCAAAAAGAAGATTCTACCCGTGGCGGGGCTCCTCACTGCCTGTTTTCCTTGCCAGCGTGCAGTGAAATTCGACAAGCCTGGAAAGCAAGTTGGTCTTGCCTCTCATTTCATTCGTGAGATAATTGGAGTTAGACCGTCGCAAACCTCCGGCGATTGTGTCCGCATGGAAGCGGCACGAAATTTGACAGCGACGTGAAATATGAGATTTCGCGATTCGTGGAAAACGCCCGGATCGACTTGAAGAGCAAGTCCCCGGAAACGGAAGCGGTGTTGCCCGACTGACGTGACCGATTCGGTTATGTCACACGGCGATGACAGCAAACTGATCTTTCCCACCTTTTTCGTGTGCCGCCAGGGACAGGCGGCGATTCGCGTTGGGAAGTCCCGCAGCGTTGGCCATCGCTTGAGGCTGCGCGGCAATTTCTCAGCGCGAGTCAGCGGACAGAATCGTCTTGCACGTCGGCGGATCTCCCCCAACGACATTCAGAAGGAGCGGCCCATGGCTACTGGACAATCGCTGCTGAAACGGTTTGCCGAGCAACAGAACGCCGAGCAATATCGACTGGAATACTGGCAGGGCTCCTTCGCGGAGTACCTCGATCTCGTCCGCGACAATCCGGACATCGCCCGGTCCGCTCACCGCCGCATGTACGACATGATCACGGCGTACGGATCCTACCCCGTTGATGAAGGACGCCGCGATGGACTGATCCGATACAAGTTTTTTGATGATCCCGACAACGACGGTGAGGATGCCATCTTCGGCCTCACCGAACCGTTGATGCAGCTCGTCAACTTTCTCCGCTCGGCGGCACTGAAATACGGTGCCGAGAAGCGCGTGTTGCTGCTGCACGGTCCCGTCGGCAGTTCCAAGAGCACGATGGCCCGGTTGCTGAAGCGCGGCCTGCAACGCTACAGCCGCAAGCCGGAAGGGGCCGTTTACACTTTCGGCTGGAAAGAAGACGACGGCAGCATCACCTGGGACCCGATGCACAGCGAACCGTTGCAGTTGATTCCGGTCGCCGCGCGGGAAGAAGTGTGCGCCTCGCTCAACGAGGGCCGCGATCCGCACAAGGACCATCTCGTCGAGATTACCGGCGATGTTTGCCCCCTGTCGCGGTTCTATTTCCAGGACCGTCTGGAAAAGTGCGCCGGGGACTGGGTGAAAGTCCTCGAAGGCATCGTCTGCAAGCGGTTCTTCCTCTCGGAACAGGACCGCATCGGGATCGGCACTTTCCAGCCGAAGGACGAGAAAAACCAGGACAGCACCGAACTGACGGGCGACATCAACTACCGCAAAATCGCGGAATACGGCAGCGAGTCCGACCCGCGTGCGTTCAATTTTGACGGCGAATTCAACGTCGCCAACCGGGGGATGATCGAGTTCATCGAAGTCCTGAAGCTCGATGTGGCGTTCTTGTACGATCTCCTCGGAGCGTCGCAGGAACACAAGATCAAGCCGAAGAAGTTCGCGCAGACGGACATCGACACGGTCATCGTTGGGCACACCAACGAACCGGAATATCGCAAACTGCAATCGAACGAGTTCATGGAAGCGTTGCGCGACCGGACGGTGAAGATCGACGTGCCGTACGTCACGAAGCTCGGTCACGAACTGCGGATTTACGAAAAGGACTACAACCCCAAGCGCGTCCGTGGCAAGCACATCGCCCCGCACACGCTCGAAGTCGCCGCCATGTGGGCGGTCCTCACGCGGCTGGAAGAACCGAAGCATCACGGCCTGACTGTGCTGCAAAAGCTGAAACTCTATAACGGCAAGAGCCTGCCCGGCTTCACGCTGGAGAACGTCGAGCAGTTGCGGAAGGAAGCCAAGCACGAAGGGTTACAGGGGATTTCGCCGCGGTATGTGCAGGACAAGATCAGCAACGCGCTGGTCAACAACCCGGAAGCGACCTGCCTGAATCCGTTCATGGTCCTCAACGAACTCGAAGGGGGCCTGCGGCATCATTCGCTTATCGCTAATGAAGAAACTCGCGAGGTCTACCGCCGACTGATTTCCGTGGTGAAGGACGAGTACACCGATGTTGTCAAAAACGAGGTGCAACGGGCCATCGCCGCGGACGAAGAAGCGTTGTCGCGGCTGTGTGCCAACTACATCGACAACGTGAAGGCGTACACGCAGCGGGAACGGGTCCGCAACAAGTTCACCGGTCAGGACGAGCAACCGGACGAACGCCTGATGCGATCGATCGAAGAACGGATCGACATCCCGGAAACCCGCAAGGACGATTTCCGCCGGGAGATCATGAACTACATCGGCGCGTTGTCGCTGGATGGGAAAAAGTTCGACTACAAAACGAACGAACGTCTGCACAAGGCCCTCGAAATGAAGCTCTTCGAGGACCAGAAGGACACGATCAAGCTGACCAGCCTGGTGTCGAACGTGATCGACAAAGACACGCAGGAAAAGATCGACGTGGTGAAGGGGCGACTCATCCGCACCTTCGGTTACAATGACGAATCCGCCACCGACGTGCTCCAATACGTCGCCAGCATCTTCGCCCGCGGCGACGCGAAAGCGGGAAATTAAGACTCCACGCTTGCGCTTTGCCGATCCCCAAGTTTGCGTTCCATCCCCTCCCCCGGTCATTGACCGGGGGAGGGCACTCGCCGACTCGACAAGACACCCCACACAACGAAATGATGTGGGCAGGCCAGATGCTCCGATCGTAGAGGTTCTGCACCGATGTCGCTTGAAACTCCCCCCGCGATGGAATCCGAATGCACTTCGGAAATACAGCCGATTCCTCGTTCTCAGCGTGGCGACTGGACGTGGGAACTCGTAACTGAGTTTCCGCAACAAGGAGAGTGGACAGCAGAGGATTATCTCGCACGGTCATTTGAGGGCCTGGTGGAGTTTGTCGACGGCACGCTGGAGTTCCTGCCGACGGTGACGCCTATTCATCAGGACATTCAAATGTTTCTGTATCATCGGTTGCTTGCGGTCATCGCTGGCAAGATGAACTGGAAAGTTTACCCAGCACCTTTGCGGCTTGTCATCGGGCTGACCCGGCATCGAGAACCCGACCTGATGCTCGTCCGGCCGGAGCACGTTCCTGATCGTGGTCGCCCTGTGATTGGCGCGGACTTGGTACTGGAAGTCGTGAGTGGCGATCGGCAGGACCGGCTGCGCGACCTTGTCGAAAAACGGCGGGACTACGCATCGATCCACATCCCCGAATACTGGATCGTCGACCCCGAAACCGAAACGATTACGGTGTTGACATTGCCTGCGGGACAAACCGAATACACCGAACACGGCGTCTTCCGCATCGGTGAGATCGCGACAGCGGTCTTGCTGCCGGGGTTCGATGTGGATGTAACGGCATGTTTCGCCGCGGGGAAAGGAACACCATGAGTGCGCATACGACATCATTCCGTGTCGATCAGCAGGCCGAGACCCCGCCGATTCCCCGTTCCCAGCGCGGCGATTGGACGTGGGAACTCGTCACACAATTTCCCAGGCAAGGCGCCTGGAGCGAAGAAGAATATCTGGGGCGTGAATTTGAAGGCTTGGTCGAATTCACCGATGGAGTGCTGGACTTCATTCATCCACTCTATCCGCCCGAAGAAGGCGGCCCGCCGAAGTCGGTGCGCGGCGACTGGACATGGGAAATGTTATCCGAGTTTCCACGGCAGGGTGAGTGGACGGAGCAAGACTATCTCTGGCTGCCCTCTGACGTCCGGGCGGATTTGGTGGATGGTTGTCTGGAGTTCCGCACGATGCCAACGTGGGTGCATGCCTGGCTTGTCGACTGGCTCCATGATCGGCTGAAAGTCATTATCCGGCAGCGACGATTGGGTTTTACAGGAACGGATTCGGCGCGCGTTCGAACCATTGAGGGGCGAGTTCGGGAACCCGACATCGTTTGGATCACCGCAGAACAGTTACCTGACCCCAAACGGCCATCAAACGGCGCACAGATGATGATTGAAATTGTCAGCAAGGGCTATAACGACCATCAGCGTGACTATCAGGAAAAACGGACTGAGTACGCACAATCCGCGATCCCCGAATACTGGATCGTCGACCCCGAAACCGAAACGATCACCGTGCTGACGTTACCCGCCGCTGCGAACGAATACGCCGAACACGGCGTCTTTCGCATCGGTGAGACTGCAACGTCAGTACTGTTGCCTGAGTTCGCAGTTGATGTGACGGCGTGCTTCGCGGCGGGTAAGGGGGAAACATGAATCTCAGCCTACCTGTTGCTGATGACTCTCTACCATCCGCGCGTACTTGGCCGATCACGATTCAGATCGCGATTGGATTGGGATGTTGCGTGTTAGCCAGCGGAATGACTGCATTTGCGGTGTCACGGCATTGCGAAGCGAGCGCTGAGGAGAAAAAACGGACAGCCTCGTCAGAAACGATAGAGCGTCATCGCGACATTTCAAGATTGCTGATGCATGCGACGTTACAGAGCGATCTGAAACAATTATCAGGACCCGCCTTCAAGAACTGGATGTCCATTGCGAAGGTGACCGATGAATCGGGCGGCGGAAAGCGTTATGCATGGACTAATTATTCCGCCAAGAGCGATGGGCCGCACTCGGGTGAAGGCGACCCAGTTGGCGAGGCTTGGTTGATCCTGAATCGTGCAGGCGAAGTTCAAGAGATTGGTTACATCTCTGCTGAATACTGAGAGCGAATCTTCGTTCCTACTAGCAACTGACCACGGACGCCCCCCATGACCCGCGCTATTGATCGCGATAACCAGCGCTTCAAACAGATTGTGCGTGGGAAGGTCCGCGAGAATCTCAAGAAGTACATTACGCACGGCGAAATTCTCGGCAAGCAGGGCCGTGAGGTCGTCAGTATCCCGGTGCCGAACATCGAAATTCCGCATTTCCGCCACGGCAAAAAGGGGAACGGCGGCGTCGGGCAGGGTGAGGGGGATGTCGGCCAGCCGATCGGATCCAGCGAGGAGGAAGGGGACGGCGAAGGGCAGGCAGGCGATCAACCCGGCCAGCACATTCGCGAAGCCGAGATGACGATCGACGAGCTCGCGGAGATGCTCGCGCAGGAACTGCATCTGCCGCACATCGTCCCCAAGGGTCAGAACACCATTAAGGCGATCAAGACGAAGTACGACAGCATCCGCCAGACCGGTCCCGATTCGTTGCGGCATTTCAAACGCACCTACAAACGGGCGCTGCGGCGGTTGATGGCATCCGACCAGTACGATCCGAAGCGGCCGATCATCATTCCGACCCGCGAAGATGAACGCTTCCGCGCGTGGACGGAAAATCCGCTGCCACAGGCCAACGCGGCGGTCATCTACATCATGGACGTTTCCGGTTCGATGACTGACGAGCAGAAGTCGATCGTGCGGACCGAAGCCTTCTGGATCGATACGTGGCTGAAGAGCCAGTACGACGGCGTTGAACGGCGGTACGTGGTGCATGACGCGGTCGCGCATGAAGTCGATGAAGACACGTTCTTCCGCACGCGGGAATCGGGCGGAACACGCATTTCGTCGGCCTATGTGAAAGCGAAATCCATCATCGAGCGCGACTTCCCGCCGAGCGACTGGAACATCTATCTGTTCCAGTTTTCTGATGGCGACAACTGGGGCGAAGATAACAACGCCTGCATCAAGCAACTGCAGGAGTTCTTCCTGCCGACGTGCAACCTCGTCTGTTACGGCCAGGTAGAAAGCCCCTACGGCAGCGGCGACTACATCCGCGAGTTGCGGAAGATCACCAGCAAGTGGGAGAATCTGGTTCTCAGCGAAATCAAAGACAAAGACGGCATCTACGAATCAATCCGCACGTTTCTGGGGAAAGGGAAGTGATGCGCACTCAGCGCCTGCTGCTTGGTTTCGTCGCCGTCTCAGGATTGGCCTGTCTGTGGCAAGTTCTGTCCGATTCGCGCGTGACTGCTCAAGCCAAACAGAGAGCTGTATTGACCGTCGACGAGATCCAATCCGGAACGGTGATCGGCAGGCTGGGGATCGAGCTCGGGCATGTGTGTACCATTGAGGGAACCATTGTCGCCGAGACAAGCAAGGCCAAGTCGAATGAAGGCAAGCAACTCTTGCGAATCCACGCGATTGATGGAAAGCCACTCGTGAAACCCGTGAGCTTTGCCAGTGACTGGACGGGACACGAGCGATTCAGGAAACTCAAACTCCGACCGGATGAACTGATGGGCCGCACCGTGAAGTGGGCCGTCTATGAAACCGGCGAGTTTTCCGGTCTGCCGACAGGAGACATCTATAATCCGAGATTGGCATGGCATGGCTTTGGATTTTCTTCGCGACTGGTCGTGGTCCATGATTTTGCGGATGAACCCGCGCAACGTGCGGTAAAAGTTTCAAGTCCATTTCGTAGTGCGGAATGATTGATCGCGCATTTTCTTTCGACCACATATCCCCGGTAAACCTCTAAAATCAACGAAACTGTTCCAGCAATGCCCATTCACGATTGGACCGGTGTCTATTCCGGATTGTTCCACCACTTTCATCAGCGGTGGATATCGGCGTTGTCCGACGACTTGAACTCGGGCGGATTGCCGTCCGGGTACTTTGCCTTGGCCGAACAATACGCCGGGGAGCGTGTCCCCGATGTGCTCACCTTGCACAATCCCGATTTCGGTGACGATTACGCCGATTCAGAGAGGGCAGGGGTGGCACTGCTCACCGCGCCGCCCCGGACAAAATTCATCTCGCACGCAGACGATGCAGACACATATGTGCAGAAGGCGAATCGTATCGTTGTTTATCATCGTTCGGGTGGTGTTGTCGCCGTCATCGAGATCGTCTCGCCGGGGAACAAGCACAGCCGAGCAGCGATGGAAGAATTCGTGGACAAAGCGATCCAATATCTCCGTCAGGGCGTTCATTTGCTGATTGTCGACCTGTTCCCGCCGACTCCCCGCGACCCGAATGGAATCCATCCGCTCATTTGGGACACCTTTCGTGAAACCCAATTTGAATTACCGATCGAGAGGCCGCTGACGCTTATGTCTTACGCGGCGGGTTCCGAAAAGACGGCCTATGTTGAACCGGTGGCCATCGGCGATGACCTGACGGCGATGCCCCTGTTTCTCTCTGCAAAACACTATGTTCCCGCGCCGCTGCAACCCACCTATGATCTCACTTGGAACGTCTGCCCGCGGCCGCTTCGAGATGCCGTGTTGAACCCAAAACACCATTGAGTATTTGATGTCGACCCTCATCGTAGAACCGGAGCCGCCGCGGTTTGCTTTTGGGCAGAACTGGTCGCACTTTCTGCGGACGGTTACCGCCGAACGGATTGCGGCAGCGATGCGGTCGTTGGAGGTGGTTTTCGGTCCGGACGGTTTGCGTGGGAGGCGATTCCTCGACATCGGCAGCGGCAGCGGATTATTCAGCCTCACAGCGTATCAACTCGGGGCCGATGTCACTTCGTTCGACTACGACAACGATTCCGTCGGGTGTACCAACGCTCTCCGGACGCGCGAGCACGCTGATGAAAGTCGCTGGCGAGTCGAGCAAGGGTCGGTGCTCGATGCCGACTATCTCGAAACGCTCGGCACGTTCGACGCGGTCTATTCCTGGGGCGTGCTGCATCACACCGGTTCGATGTGGACGGCGATCGATCTTGCCAGCCAGCGCGTTGCGGATGACGGCACGTTCTGGATTGCGCTCTATAATGATCAAGGCGTGTGGAGCCGCGTATGGTCCGGCGTGAAGCAGCTTTATGTCCGATTGCCGAGCTGGTTGCGACCGGCGTATGTCGTGGCAATCGGCGTCCCCTGGGCCGTGACACGGTTGACGGCGAAGCTGACGGCACACGTGCTACGGATTCTGTTTCACGGATTGAACGGCGGCAATATCCCCGCACCGTCGCCGGAACGCCGTGCCGGATTGATGGCGAGCCAGCGGGTGCGCGGCATGCACTGGTGGTACGATCTCGTCGACTGGATCGGCGGGTTCCCGTTCGAAGTTGCGCGGCCGGACGACGTCGTGTCCTTCCTGCGCGACCGCGGCTTTGTGCTGGAACGGATCACCACCTGTGGCGGTAACCTCGGCTGCAACGAATTCGTCTTCCGCCGGTTGCCGAAAGCATAGAATTTCATTGAGACCTTCCATGAATTGAACGTCGATTCACTCACCGTCAAACGAATCGCAGGGACGCCATGTCGATTTCCACACATCGCACGCTGCCGCCCGAGTTGCGGGATATGCAGCTCGCGACCGAAGAGCGAATTAAGCACTACGGGCTCGATTGCTTCGAGACGATTTTCGAGGTGCTCGATCTCGAAGAGTTGTGCATGTTCGCCGCGTACGGGGGCTTTCCCGTCCGCTATCCGCATTGGCGGTTCGGGGCCGAGTACGACGAGCTGGTGAAGACCCACATGTATGGTCTCCAGCGCATCTACGAGATGGTCATCAACAACAATCCGTGCTATGCGTACCTGCTTAACACGAATCTGATGGTCGATCAGAAGCTGGTCATCAACCACGTCTACGGACACTGCGATTTCTTCAAGTGCAATGCGTGGTTTGCCCCGACCAATCGCAACATGCTCGACGCGATGGCCAACCATGCGACTCGCATCAACCGCTATGTGGATCGGCACGGCTACGACAAAGTGGAAGAATTCATCGATGCCTGCCTGTCGCTGGAAGACTTGATCGATCCGCATTCGGTCCATTTCACGCGGCCGAATGAAGTCGAACCGATGCCCCATGCGGCTTTGTTGCGCGACGATGATTTTGAATTCATGCGGCAGACGCGATTACCGTCGAAAGGGTACATGGACCCGTTCATCAATCCGCCGGAGGTCCTGAAGAAAGAGGCGGAGCAGCGTCATAAAGATGAAGAAGAACGCGATGCCAAGCGGTCGTTTCCCGACGAACCGCAGCGCGACATCTTGCTGTTCCTGCTGCAGCACGCGCCGCTCAAAGACTGGCAACACGACATTCTGTCGATCATTCGCGACGAAGCCTACTACTTCGCCCCGCAAGGACAGACGAAAATTATGAACGAAGGCTGGGCCAGCTACTGGCACACCACGCTCATGACTAAACACAGTCTCACCGATGCGGAAGTGATCGACTATGCCGACCATCACTCGGGCACGGTCGCCATGAGCCCGCAACGGATCAATCCATACAAAATCGGCATCGAACTTTTCCGCGAAATCGAAGAGCGCTGGGACCGCGGCCAGTTCGGTCCGGAATACGACGAATGCGAGAACTGGGAAGCCCGCCGGAAGTGGGATAAAGGTCTCGGCCTCGGTCGCAAGAAAATCTTCGAGGTCCGCCGGATTCACAATGATATTACGTTCATCGACACGTTCTTAACCCCCGAGTTCTGTGCCAAGCACAAGCTCTTCAGTTTCGCGTACAACGAAGGCCAATCGACGTACGACATCGCCTCGCGCGAATTCCCGCAGATCAAGCAGCAGTTGCTCAACAGCCTGACCAATCACGGTCGGCCGTTCATTGATGTCATCGACGCCAACGCCCGCAACCGCGGCGAACTCTACCTGCGGCATCGCTTCCAGGGCATCGAACTGCGACAGGATTATGCCCAGGCCACGCTCGCCAATCTGCATCGACTCTGGGCGCGGCCGGTCCATCTGGAAAGCATCATCGACGACAAGCCGACGGTCTTCACCTTCGACGGGCACACGCACAGCCTCAAGCCGAAATGAGGCTGGCAGAGTCGAGAGACGAGAGCGGAGAGTCAAGAGCCAAAGCCCCTCGTCTGACGGGGAATTCTTCTGGCTCTCGACTCTCCGCTCTTGACTGAAATCGACTCGGCAAACCCTACGCGGATTTCGGTTGCCGCAGCGTTAACACAATCTGTCCGGCGATCCACCCGAGGGCAGCGCCGACGCAGACGTCGCTGGGATAATGGGCCGACGTTTCAATGCGCTGCAGGCCAACGAGCAACGCCAGCACGGCGAACCAGATGCGGCCGCGTGGATAAAATGCGGCCAGTGCAACCGCCAATCCCACCGCAGTCCCGGTGTGCGCCGAGGGAAAACTCTGGTGTCCCGATCCACCCGCACCGAAGGGAAACAGACCAATAAAGGTGTCCGACAAGGCCGCGGTTTGCAGCTCCAGACTCTGCGGTCGAAAGCGGCCCACGCACAGCTTCAGGATATTTGCGGCCAAGCCCCCCGCGAGGGCCGAAAGCGCCGCCGTAATGGCTCGGCTTCGGCCTTGGGAATCGAGGAAGAACACCGTCAGCACGATCAGTGTCACCCCGGCGGAATGCCCGAACGTTTCCGCATTCTTCAGCAGATCGACCAGAAACCGCGGGGTATGACGGGCCACACAGAATCGTGCGACTGGCATATCGATCGCCAGGCACACAACCGCGAGTACAACAAAGAACCCGGCGACAGCGAACCGCCGCCCCCCTGCCTGCGAGACCAGCAACGGAACTTTCATCGATTCCGGCAAACGCTCGGCGGCGACAGTCGACATCCTGTTCGATCCCTTGGACGAGCCATTCCGAACCGCCGTGGAATATATGCCACACTCTCGTTCGCACCAACAGCAGATTTACCCCTGCCCGGCCACCATTCATTCGCATCCGAAGTCACAATTTTCTGCTTGACGAGCATACCTTGGCTGTCTATGCTTCAATACATAGACGGCCAAGGCAAGGGGCACGCTCATGGATTCGCGGTTGTTATGGGGCACAGTCGAGATGCTGATCCTCGAGGTCGTCGCCGAGGGACCGACCTACGGGTATGAAATCGCACAAACCGTCGGCGAACGTTCGCGAGGCTATTTCGATCTGAAAGAGGGCAGCCTGTATCCGGCGCTGCATCGTCTGGAGCAGCAGAAATTGCTCACGTCTTTCTGGGACGAAGTCGATGGCCGGCGTCGCAAATACTACAAGCTGAGCATCAAAGGCCAGACCACGCTGGACGAGAAAAAAGCCGCGTGGAAGGCGTTTTCGCAGGGAGTGAACGGCGTTCTCGGGGCACAAATCGTCTTAGCCCCTGGTCAATGACCACGGGACGTTCGCATCGGAATCAATCTGACCGCGAGGAATCATCGTGATCCCACCCGAAGATGTGCTTGCCGGTTTGCCGTTGCCGTTCGACGACGAACCGCCGTCGGTGCGGCAGGACATCGCCGATGAACTGGCGGACCATCTGGCGTGTGCCTATCGCCGGGAACTTTTGAAGACCGCCGATGAACGCACCGCCTGGCAGCGCGTGCTGGACCGTTTTGGCAATCCGCAGCGGATCGCCTATCAACTCTGGTTTCAAGCTCTGTGGGGACGCATCATGCTCAATCGTTTTGCGCGCGTTTGGCAAGGGGTGAAGGTCATTGTCGGCCTCGCGGTGGTGTTCCTTGTGTTCCGCATGGCCGAGCAACAATCGGCTCTGCACAACCAACTGCAATTCATGACGGCCAGCTACAATTCGATGCAGTCGCAGTCGATGGGCAACCGCATGCTGCTCGAACAACTGCTGTCGCGGCTTCCGTCACCGCCGCAACCAACGGAAGGTGCGGGAATGTCCGGCGCGATGGGCATGGGGGCCGGTGCAATGGGCGGCGAGTCGGGGATGGGAATGATGCTGCCAGGAATGGCAGGCGGCGACATGGCCGCGGCCGGCGGTCCCTTGCCAAGCGGACACACCTCGACGGCCGCGCACACCGGTTTAACACTGCGGCTCACGATGGAAGGCGAAGACAACAAGCCCGCGGCGGGATGCGTGGTTGCGGTTGCCAATGAAGAAGGTAAATCGCTCCTGGCTCAATTCCCCGAGTTTGAGGCGGGAATGATGTCAGGGGGGATGGCGGGCGAGATGGGAATGATGCCCGGAGGGCCTGCGTGGAATGCCCGGCCTTTGCGACAAAACAATGAAATCACGGGGGTCTCACTTCCTCCAGGAGCACGCGGCGAAGTCACATTTCCGGCAATCGAACCCGGCCGCTATACCGTCTACGTTGAATTTGAAGACGGTCGCCAATGTGCGCACCGGATCGTGATCCCCCCGGGCTCCAAATCATTGCCACGTGTGGAACACATTCAATGCCCGATGCCGGACACAAAGGCGTATGTCGTCTTCCACACGCCGCTCGTAGAAAAGACGTACGCCGATGCGAACGTTCGTGTGCGGGCCTCACTGATAAGAAAACCGACCCATCTTGGTAAGATCGAGTGGGCGGATGGCCTCGACTCGAAAACCTGGTATGTCTACTTCGATCCCACGACGGGAGCGCCGATCAAGTACGATACGTCACAAAGGCGTACGACCCCGGCGAAGAGCTCGAACATCATCAACCAGCAATTCGATGTTTCGGATCTGCCGCCCGAAGAGCGTTTTCTCGGGTTACCAGCCGGTGATTACCACGTGTCGTTGATGTGGGTTCAACCCGACCGCGAGCCGATTGCGACGGCGCGATTCGCTCCCCTGTTAAGCAATCCGTTTGCCGCCGAAGGCGCTGCCAAGAATGGCATCCTGACCATCGATGCAAGCACCCGCGACATTTTGCTCGACTTCCCTGACGGAGCCTTCGAGCAACTTAAAAAACATCTTGCCATCGAAACACCCAGCACAAATTCGGAAGCCGTGCAGACGAAGGGGGAAGAACCGTCGTCGACACCACGCTGATAATTTCAGCGACGCATGCACGAATCCAATCCGTCGCAGTCCCTTGCATCCCGTCTGTATTCCGTGCGATCCTTGCACACGGGTTGACGTTGTGAAATGACATGCAAAGGCAATCGCGATGACGGTTCCCAAGCTGCTGGTGTTAGCGGGCGATTTCGTCGAAGACTATGAACTCATGGTCCCCGTGCAGGCGCTGCAGGCCGTGGGATACATCGTGGACGTCGTCTGCCCCGGCAAAAACGCTGGCGATAAAATCCGCACGGCGATTCACGACTTTGAAGGCGATCAAACCTATACCGAAAAACGGGGCCACGACTTCACCTTGAACGCCACGTTCACCGATATCCGGCCGGGTGACTATGCCGCACTGGTGATTCCCGGCGGCCGCGCTCCCGAATACCTGCGGTTGCATGCCGACGTGTTGAATCTGGCCCGCGACTTCGCCACTCACAACAAACCGATTGCGGCCATCTGCCACGGCTTGCAGATTCTGACCGCGGCCGGGGTGGTGAAAGGACGTCGCTGCACGGCTTACCCGGCCTGTGGACCGGAGATCACACTCGCCGGCGGGCAATACATCGCGGTGGCGATGGACCATGCGTATGTCGATGGTAACCTCGTCACCGCTCCGGCATGGCCGGCCCATCCCGCGTGGCTGCGCGAGTTTCTGAAAGTCCTCGGCGCAAAGATTACGATTTGATCAACGCAGGAAGCCCACCCATTCCGATGGGTGGGTCCCTCCCTTTGTGTCATGAATTGAAGAGACCCACGGATCAGAATCCGTGGGCTTCTGCAGGAAAACATGCCCGATATCGTGCTCGCGACGCTGAATGCCAAGTACCCGCACGCGGCGTTCGGGTTGCGGTATCTGTTCGCGAACATGGGGCCGCTGCAATCGCAAACGGTGCTGCGCGAATTCACCATCCAGCAAGCCCCGCTCGAGATCGTCGAGACACTGCTGCGCGATGACCCGTTGATCGTCGGGCTCGGCGTTTATATCTGGAATGTCGAGCAAACCACGGCAATTGTTTCGGCACTCAAACGCTTGCGGCCGGAGGTTTTCATCGTGCTCGGCGGGCCGGAAGTCAGTTTCGTCGATGACGCCCCGCCGGTGTGTGACTTAGCAGATTATGTCATCACCGGGGAAGCGGACTTTGCGTTTGCGGCGCTGTGTAACGATCTGCAAAGCGGCAAGCGACCTTTGGAGAAATGGATTCATCCACTGACGCCCAATCTGGCCGACGTCACATTGCCGTATGATCTCTATAGCGATGACGATCTCGCCCACCGCGTGTTGTACGTTGAAGCGTCGCGCGGGTGTCCGTTCACGTGCGAATTCTGTCTGTCCGCACTCGATATCCCGGTACGACAATTCCCCATCGAAAACTTTCTCGCGGCGATGCAGCGGTTGTTCGACCGCGGGGCGAGAACCTTTAAGTTTGTCGACCGGACGTTCAATCTCAATCTGCGGGTGAGTCGAGCGATTCTGGAATTTTTCTGGGAACGCTATACGCCGGGGTTGTTCCTGCACTTCGAGATGATCCCCGACCGATTTCCGGAAGCGCTGCGGGAACTCGTCGCGCGATTCCCCGTCGGCGCGATTCAATTCGAGGTGGGGATCCAGACGTGGAACAATGACGTCGCGGCGCTGATCTCGCGAAAACAGGACAACACCGCCGCTGAAGATAACCTGCGTTGGCTCCGCGATCACACCGGCGTGCATGTTCATGCCGATCTCATCGTCGGCCTGCCGGGCGAAGATCGCGACAGCTTCGCCGTGGGGTTTGACCGGCTCGTGTCGCTGGGGCCGCAGGAGATTCAGGTCGGCATTCTGAAGCGACTGCGCGGTACACCGATCATCCGTCACGATGCCGCATACCGCATGATTTACAGTGCGGAACCGCCGTATGAAATCCTGCAAACCGCGGACGTCGATTTCACTGCCATGCAGTCGTTGAAACGGTTCGCGAAGACGTGGGACCTGATCGCCAACAGTGGCAATTTCGTCGAGACCACGCCGTGGTTCTGGGACAAAAATCGTTCACCGTTTGCGGGAATCAGGGCGTTCACCGAATGGCTGCATGGCGAAGTTGGCCGGACCCACGGGATTGCCCTGCCGCGGTTGCTGGAACTTGTGTTCCGGTACCTCACAACGGCGGATCACGCCGATCCGCAGGAACTCGCGGCCGTGCTCTATCGTGACTATCGCCGCGGTGGCCGCAGTGATACACCGGTCTGTCTGCGGCCCTACATCACAACCGGCATTCTCGGGACGGGAACGCTTGTCGCGAAGGCGTTGCCTCAACGGCAGCGCCGGCACGCAGCGCAGGAGTGAGGCGTACGACGCCATGCGTTTTTGGGTCGTCGGTCAGTTTGAATCGAAAGGCGTCGGGGCAGGGGCCCCGACCTATGATTTTAGATTAATTTTCACATCCATAGGGCGGGGCCCCCGCCCCGACTCTTCAAAACTGGTCCACGACTTTTTTTGAATTAGCGAATAATGCCTTCGTCCTTCGGCTCTTCCACACGTGGAGTTTGACCGCCGCGGAGGACGCTGTTGCCTTCAAAGAGGGTACGTTGATCGATGGGGGCGGGGTCGAGCCAGTCGGCTTCGTTGAACTGGCCGCTTTGAGCGTAGGCGGCGAGAGCGTTTTTGTAGCACGCGAGTTCGATATCACTCTGCGCGATGCCATTTCGGGCCATCAGATTCGCGGTCTTCGGCACGGCGAGGGCATCGGACACGCCCCAGTCGGCGGACGAATCGACAATGACTCGCGTGCTGCCGTATTGCTTCATGATCTCGACCATCCGCTCGTTCCCCATTTTCGTGTTGGGGTAGATGGTGAAAGCACACCAGTAACCGCGGTCGAGAACTTCCTTGCACGTTTCTTCGTTGTTGTGATCGATGATCACGCGATGCGGTGGGATCCCATGCTCTTCGATGACGTCCATGCTGCGATACGTCCCCACCTTTTTGTTGCGGTGCGGAGTGTGGATGAGGATCGGCAGGTCGACCTCCTTCGCCATCTCCAATTGCAAACGAAAGAAGTGTTCTTCGGTCGGCGTCATGTCGTCATAACCGATCTCGCCGACGGCAACGACGCCTTCCTTGGTGAGGTAGAGCGGCATCAAATCCATGACCTGCTCGGCGAGGGCCTGGTTGTTCGCTTCCTTCGAATTCAGGCCGATGGTGCAGTAATGCCGGATGCCGAACTGGGCCGCACGGAACCGCTCGAAGCCGACGAGCATCGAGAAGTAATCCTGAAACGTGCCGATGTGCGTCCGCGGCTGCCCCTGCCAGAACGCCGGTTCGATAATCGCCTTTACCCCCGCCGCGGCCATGGCCTCGTAATCATTGGTGGTGCGGGAAACCATGTGAATGTGCGGGTCGATGAAGTGCATGGTGGGGATGCCAGTTCCGTTTCGCGAGTTATCGAACCATGCGACCGATGGCCACATGAATGAGTTTGAGGATGGTTCTTCCGCTTGGTTTCGCAACGAGGGTCGATGGTGTGAATGACCACTCAAGCGGAAGATGCAATTGTCCCCCGGCATCCTCCCAAGGGTATTCGCAGTTGTCAGGACGATCCCCGCCCCGCTTCACAGCTGGTGCAAGGACCTCAATCTCCTGCGCCAATTGCCTCGCACGGAATTTGATTTCTCTCGCATTGGCAGGCTTCAGCGAAAGAAACTCGGGGAGTGTTCCCAAGACGATGGGGAGCGTTTTGGCGATATAAGCATGGCTGGACTGCATGACGAGTGGGTCGGTACCGCTGCCGCAAAGATGGGCTTTGACCAGTTTCTCGCAGGCCATTTGCAGAAATTGCAATCGATGACATACGGGTACCTTCTGGTATTCCCCATCCTGTAACGTTTCGTAAGTCCCAAGATCTGCCGACGCCTGACGGGCATAAGCGGCGGACCATGCCTGAGGTGTCGCCACTAGACGGCTTCCGTATTCACGGGAGATTTAGGAAGCGGGCATGGGATATCCCAACCCACGGGAAGAACGAGTTTTTTCTCCTGGATATTCCTGTACTCATCGGGAGTCACTTCAATGATCACAGACGGATATACGAAACCGTGCTCGGGTGCCGCACCGAAATGGAGGGGCATCACGCCGGAAGGAATCGTGTTTGCATTGACTTCGAGCAGCTTAAGAGGTTCCACTTCCGAACCATTCGCAGTATCCCCGGCAGAATACAACACGATTTGAGACATTCCCTCTTCAATTTCGTAGTGTTTCCGAGCAAGATCCGTTGCGGCTTCCAGTCGTTTGGCGGTCATTCATCGCCCTCCGGTTCCGGTAGAGGTCGTTCGTTCTTGAACTGTACGTTAATTATAACTCTGGGCGGCGATAAGTGACCAATGCAAACCAGAGAGGTGCAATCCAGATTCATTGATCAACGTTGCGCTTCGGGAATGCCTACAATTCTTTAACGCCAGCGATGCCGCTTGGCGTTCGATTTCGCTGCCGGTTTTCAGCACTTTTTCGAGATCGGATACCATCGCGTCATCGGCATACGGGCCCACGCAGCGCCATAATTCCGGGCTGACGGCGCGCCCCGCGGCCCAGCGTTCGTGAGCGAAGTCGGTGAGCATCTTCGCCAGCGGGGCATTCGCGCGGGCGTCCAGACCGACGACCGGATCGAGCGCGACGCCGACGAACAGGCACTTCAATACGAGTTGATTCCACTGATCATCGTTGAGCTGTTCGCTCGGAAACGGATTGTGATGCGCGATGGCCTGAAAGACCGCTGTGATGTTGGTCCGCATCCCCTCCGCACAGCGCAAGGCATGAGATGATTGATGCGGAAACAGCGGCAAACTTTGGTAGAGCGCGATGAGTTCGTGCATTTCCCCGGCGGCGAAGAGCTGATCGAGTGTCGCGACCCACGTGGCGGCGTCTGGGGCCGGGAACGACAACAGCAAGAGTGTCCGGGCCGCTTGGTCGATGGTCCATGCCGCGGGATTCCAACCGATGCGAGCGGACTCCGCTTGCGTGAGTTCCTCAACCGACAACGCCAAATCAGCTTTGCCCAGCTTGCGCGAGACCAATCCAAAAGCGAGGAACAAGGCTTTCTTGTCACCATCGGAGACCGCTTGAATTCGATCGCGCAGCCAACGGGATTGGTCGGTTGCAATCCGTGTGGATAACCAGCGTGTCAGAACGTCTGCGATCGCGGCGGGATTCACATCGGGGACAGACATGCGGGAGGCTTCCGGCAGACAAGACACCCGTCGCTCGCGCTCCGGGCGGGTTCGTTAACCATGATGACGGCAACTGGCGGGGCTGCCGCAGCAACCGGCCATCGGTAACAGCGATGACGACGGGCTGGTGCCTCCCGCGACGCTCACATGCAGGCCGCCGGAAATCAGCCGCTCGACGGGGGTCTCTGCGGGGGTCTTGCCGAGATCGTGACCGGTTCTCGCGCAGATTTCGCCCCATGTCCGCAGCGCTTCCCGCATGCTGTGTTGAACCTCCAGCGTTTGTTGATTCGTCGGACAATGGTATTGGTAGGTAATCATGTTGCCGTTCCTGATTGTGCGGATCAGGGACCATGCGATCCGCTGTCCATGAACATACTCCCCGCCCCCGCCTTTCGACAAGGACGGATTCGCAATCACAATTGCGGCTGCCGCAAATGCAATTCTGCGGCGCGAAAATACCCGTTCGCCAAAGAAAAAAATGCCGGACGGCAATGAAGCACGTCCGGCATTCTGTTCTCAGCGAATCGGCGAAGACGTCATCAGGGTTTTTGCGCCGGCGGGTTCAGCGGTCCGGTGACTTTCGTCACGGTGTAGATCGGACGACCGGTGGCATCCAGTTGTTTCGGATCAATCGTCCCTTCCAGCAGGGCGATGTCGCCGACCTGGAAATTGCCGAGATCGGGATGAGCGGTGATCGCAAAGCTGCCGCCGTATTTGTCACCGGGGTCGGGAGTCATGTCGTAGATAATTGACCAGGTCTGCGTCTTGTCGTCATAGTCCACGGCCCCCTTCAGCCACTTGTAAGATTGCCCGTCATATTGATACGGCGAGCGATCCGGTTCCGGCGTCCCCATCGGAGACGCATTTGTTTCGACCGGCAGTCGGGACGGGGCTTCAAAGAATGGGTCGGTATTACTTCCGCTCACCGTCTGGACGACATCTGCCACAACCGGCGGTGCGGCGGCGGCGAGGCCCCCCCGTTCAAACACCGGCAGCTTGGCCATGTTGGAATTATTCTGCGGCAACGACGCTCCGGGATTAGCATTGTTCAGATCATCCAAGGGATCGCGGCCCGGCGGCACGGTTCCGCCGGTGTTCGGGCTCGGATTGAACAACGGAGCATCATTATTCGGCGGAGTGGACGGCGTTCGCAAATTCAAGGGATTATTATTGGCCGGCGGATTCGTGAGCGGGGTCGGCGATCCCATTGATGGTCCCGGTTGGGGAACATAGGTCGGCCCGGGAGTCGGCCCCATGTACGAGGGGGCCGGATAGGTTGGACCGTAATTCGGGCCCGATCCATAACCGGGGCCATAGGGGCTGTAGGTAGGATGCGCACAACCGAAACCACACAGCCCCGTCCAGAGAACTGCCAGGCAACACCGTACTGCTGGAATCGATCGCATCGCGGTTCCTCACCTCGAAGCCTTTTGGACACGAAGCGGACTCACATAGAGTCAACCATCGTGCGTGCCGGAATGACCCGGGGGCTGAGCGCCGCGAAGTTTAATGATCGCGCCGCGGCTGTCTAGAGGAAATCGGCAGAATCCGCCGATTCGAACGTTGACAATCGCCGACTTTCCGCGTTCTAGCCGCTTGTGTCTCTCGATCACGCGATCCAGCGTCCCATTGAGGTGTGACCGTGTCGGGGGAATGAACACTATTTTGTTCACAACAAAGCAGGGAGTCCTCACATCATGTCCAACGGTTTTCGCCGATTTCTGGCTTTGGCGTTGCTGGTGAGCGGAGTGGTCGCGTTACCGGGAGCGCGACCCGGCCCGATTCGCAAATTGACTCTGGACCCCAATCTCCCCATTGTCCCGCTCTTTGAAGGGGAGGCAGCGGATCAATTTGCCATCCGCATGCAGCCGATCAATGCGTTTCAATCGAATGTGTTCGTCATGAATACGACGGACGCACCGTTGAACATGGCGATTCCTAAAGCGGTCGTCGGTGTCCACATACTCCCGCAGGTCGGCAACGGGAACGGTTTCTTCGGACAACAAAACGCGAACGGCAATAACCCGTTTGGTCAGGGCCAGGCGGACGCCGGAAACCAGGGACAAGGCGTCGGCGGCGTGCTGAATGCGATCCAACCCGGCGGACAGAATCAAAATCCGAAGCCGCTCGGCCAGGGATTTTTCGGCAACGGTTTTCAGTCCGTGCCGCCGGAATGGGCCGACCGAAAGGATCTCGACAAGTTCGCCGGCTTCGCGACCATTCCAGCGGGGAAGTCCGTACAATTCGCGTTGAAATCGGTGTGCCTCAACTACGGACGTCCGGAACCGATGTCCAAGATGACCTACCGTTTGGTGTCGGTCGAAACCTATTCCAACGATCCCGTTCTGGCGGAGTTGCTCGAACACTATTCACCACGGGTCGATCAGGACGCGATGCAAGCCGCAGCGTGGCATATCTCAAACGGAATGAACTGGAATCAGATTTCGCATCTGCCGTTGCGCAGTCTGACGGCGACGAGTGCGAAACTCTTCCAGACGAAAGACGTGCAAGCCGCGCAGCAGTTGGTGGACGGGGCCAAAGAACGGGCTGCGGCGCGTCCGAAAGCAGAGCGACCCGCCGTAGTTGCGCGTGTCGAATAGTGAGCGATTGCGGTGCGATGATTTCATCACCATGCGCCCATGACGCGGATTCTCGGCGTCATGGGCGTGGTCATTTCCCGCTAAGCCCGACCCTGCCCAATGGGGAGCGCGTTGCAAAAACGAGCATCTCCGTAATTGTTCCACGCCCGCAGAGACGCCTGAGTCGCAGCAATTTGCGCATTCCGGGGAACAAATCGCCATTGGAAGCGTCTTATCGCAGAGATCGACGTCGCGCAGGCGGAGTCTTCCCACCCGAACATTTGTCACCAGCCCCCGTTTGACGATACAATCAAACCAATTACAGACGAGGCGACTGGTCGCATGAGAGACAACGTGGGGCAAGGACCACCATCGTTTGTCCGCGGAGTGTTTTGATGGGCCTTCGGTATTCCATGCGGTGGGAAGCAATCGCGTTCCTTCTCGTCGCTTTCTCGTGCCTGAACGTTGCGGTGGCGCAGGATTCGCCCCCCGCGAACGGTGGGGCTCCCGTCGGCAATGCTCCCGTTGCCCCGGTTGCCGGGAGTGTGATCGGCCTCGCAGAACAGTTTCCGCCATCGCCGCAAGGGTTCTATCGCGGGTCGTATTTCGATCGGCCCGACCTTGCCGGCTACTATTTCAGCTACTTCAAACTGTTCTATCTCGTGGGTCTGTTCCTCGTGTGGGTCTGGACCGCGAAGTGGATTGACGAAGATGCCGGGAGCCTGAAAGTTCGCCAAGAGTTGTGGAACGGGGTGGTCTTAGCTGTCGGGGTGGTGGGATTCATGCTCGCCCTCTGCTGCCCGAATTTCCTGCTGGCGTGGTTCGTGATGACTTTGGGCTATGCGGTGCCCATGGGACTGTATGTGAATGAACGCAATCAGCGCGTTCCGGAATCCGGCAAGGTGCTGACCCCGCGGCATCTCCGTTCGGTGGCCATGCGGGTGCTCGCCCGCATGGGGGTCAATGTCGGCGGCAAGAACGCCGTCAGCCACGTCGGCGGTCCGCCGATTCGATTGATCGGCAAACAGACCAAAGGTGCGGGGGAAGTCGATCGTTCGCGCCAAGTGGAGAACTCAAAGGGTTACATGGCGGCGAAAGAGTTGCTCTATGACGCCATCATGCGCCGTTCGACCGACGTGCATCTCGAACCGAAAGACGATGAAACGTCGGTGCGGCTCCGTATCGACGGCGTGATGTATCCCGCGGAACCGTTTGACCGGGTGACGGGAGACGCCATCGTCAACATTTTCAAAGTCCTGTCGGCAATGGATATCACCGAACGCCGCAAAGCGCAGGACGGCAGTTTCCGGGCCGAAATGGAAGGCCGCGATATCGACTTCCGCGTCGCCTCTCAGGGGCTGCAAATCGGCGAGAAGATGGTGTTGCGGATTCTGGATCAGAGCGCGTCGGTGAAGACGCTCGAAGATCTCGGGATGCGCAAGCAACTGTTCGACGCCATCGCCTCCACCGTTCAGCAACCGCACGGCATGTTCGTCGTCTGCGGCCCGACCGGGGCCGGTAAGTCGACCACGTTGTACGCCGCGTTGAAGCAGATCGATGCGTATGAATCGAACATCATCACGGTGGAAGACCCCGTCGAATACAAGATGGAGAACGTCACCCAGATCGAGATTAACACGAAAGCCGGACAGACGTTTGCCACCGCGCTGCGAAGCATTCTGCGTCAAGACCCCGACGTGGTGATGATCGGCGAAATGCGCGACGGCGAAACCGCGAAAATCGCCTGCCAGGCCGCCAACACCGGTCACATGGTCTTTTCGACGGTGCATGCCAACGACAGCATCACCGCGCTGTCCCGCTTGATTGACCTCGGCGTGGAACCGTTCCTGCTGGCGGATTCGATCTCCGCGATTCTCGCCCAGCGGCTGGTTCGCAAATTGTGTGTCGACTGCAAAGAAGCCTACAAGCCGAACATCGACGATATCCAGAAGGCCGGGTTGCCGCCGGAAAAGGTCGACAAGTTCTTCCGTCCGCCGCGAAATCCGGAAGGGACTTGTCCGACGTGCAATGGCTTGGGGTATCTCGGCCGCGTCGGTGTCTACGAGTTATTCGTCATCAACGATCGCGTGCGGGATATGGTCCGCGAAAAGCAAAGCATGACCGCGGTGAAAGCTGAAGCCCGCAAGAACGGCATGCTGTATATGAAAGAAGAAGGCCTGCGTCTCGTCGTGAAAGGCGTGACGTCGCTGGATGAATTGTTACGCGTGGTGAAGTAAGGATGCCGAGGGCCAAGAGCTAAGGGCTAAGGGACAGAGAAAAATGTCCATCAACCCGCGACTTCCAACCCTCCGCCCCTTAGCCCTTAGCCCTTAGCCATAAGCGACTCCATGATCGACCTGATTCTGATTGCTGTTGTCGCGGGCGTCGCCTTTATGGTGTCGAACGACGGTGCCTGGAGTGCGGGCGTGACGTTTCTGTCCGTCGTGCTGGCGGGCCTGGTCGCCATGAACTTCTACGAACCGGCGGCGATCTTTCTGGCAAAAACCGTGCGGGAATGGGACGACAAGTGGGACATGATCACCCTCGTGGGATTGTTCATTGCCTTCGTCTTCGCCTTTCGCATGGGGACCGAGAGAATCGCACCGACGTATATCCAGGTGCCCGGGATCGTGGACACCATCGGCCGTTATCTGTTCGGTGCCGCCGCAGGGTATGTCACGATGGCATTCCTGCTGACGGCCTTGCACACCGCACCGCTGCCCCGCGAGTTCTTGGGTTTCAAACCGGAGCGTGCCAATTTGTTCAACATGGCGGCTCCCGATCGGCAGTGGATCGCGTTCGTGCAGTACATCAGTGAGAAATCGTTAGCGCGATTCGATCTCGGACTGCAGGTGAGCGGCTTGTCCACAACCCCGCATTCGTTTGATGGCCGTTACGAACTGGTGGGCGAGCAAAGCAGTCCGTATCCGAACAATACGTGGTCGTCGTTTCCGATTCGCTATGCCACGCGACGGGCGTTGCTGTACGGTGGCGCTGCGGCTCCGGTCATCCCGACGGCGGCTCCGCGGCCCGTCGGCGGTGGAGGGGGAGCCGTTCCCGCCCCCGTGGCTCCGTCGGGCGGCGGAACAGCAGCACCCGGCTTCTGATCGTTCGCAGACCAGTGGAAATCGCCAGGGCGGGCGTTTCCATTTGACCAGCCCAGGAAGGAACCATGTCCGCAGGACCCACTGCTGACGCCGCTCTGCCGGAACCGGCCGATCCGCGTGAAAAAGTGAAGACTTTTCCCACGACGCCCGGCGTCTACCTGATGAAAGACGCCGTTGGTCGCGTGATCTACATCGGAAAAGCGGTCAATCTGCGGAGTCGCGCCTCGAGCTATTTCAGCAAGCCGGCGCTGACGGATATTCGCACGCGCGATCTCGTTCCGGAAATCTGCGATCTCGATTTCATCACCACCGACAGCGAAGTCGACGCCCTGCTGCTCGAAGCGCGGCTGGTAAAAGATGTCCAGCCGCGGTTCAACACGGAACTGAAGGACGACAAGACTTTTCCCTACCTGCAAATCTATGTGCGCGAACCGTTCCCGCGCGTCGAATTCACCCGCAAACCCCGACCGCGCGGCACGAAGTTGTATGGACCGTTTACCAATGCCCGCAAACTTCGCGGCGCGATTGCGGTCCTGCAACAAATCTTTCGGTTCCGCAACTGCGCGCTCGACATCAAGCCGGAGGAAGAGCGCTGGCGGTGGTTCCGTCCGTGTCTCCTCGCGAGCATTCAACAATGCACGGCCCCGTGTAATTTGCGAATTACCAAAGAAGATTACCGCCGTGACATTCGCCGGCTGATTATGTTCCTCGACGGCAAGAAAGCGTCCTTGTTCAAGGAACTGCGGGCCGAAATGGCGGCCGCGGCCCAAGAGTTGAAATTTGAAAAAGCGGCCCGGCTGCGCGACCAGATCACGGCTTTGGAAAACCTCAACCTGCGGGGCGACCTGCGCGAGCACGCGCAACCGGAAGTCTTTCAGATCGACCCGAAGCGCGGCGTGCGCGGACTGCAAAAGATCTTTGAGCTTCCCGAGTTGCCGCGGCGCATCGAAGGTATGGACATCGCACATTTGCAGGGCGGCGAGACCGTTGCCAGTTGCGTGCAGTTCATCGACGGGCTGCCGTTCAAACCGGGTTACAAGCGGTTCAAAATCCGCACGGTCGATGGCGTCGATGATTTCGCCTCGATGCGGGAAGTGGTCAGCCGCCGGTTTCGCCGGTTGGAGCAGGAAGGCGAAGCGTTTCCCAACATCCTGCTGATCGACGGCGGCAAAGGGCAGCTCAGTTCCGCGATGGCGGCGTTCGAAGGGACCGGCATCCAGCCCCCGTTCGTGATCTCCCTTGCCAAGCGCGAAGAAGAAATCTTTCTGCCCGGTCAATCCGAGCCAAAGCTCCTCAGTCGGCATTCGTTCGCGCTGCGGCTCTTGCAATACGTTCGCGATGAAGCCCACCGGTTCGCACAGCAGTACCATCACCTGCTGCGGAAGAAGACGACGTTTGACGACTGAAACCGTGTGTTACGGTTTCAGCAAATCACGCACGGCGGGTGCGATCGCTTCCGCCGCCAGGGCGTGGGCCCGTTCGTTGGGATGGGCATCGAACCGGCTCACAACCAAACCTTCACGTTGATGCGCCGTCATGATCGGCGTCAAATCGACGCACGGAATGTTGTGCTCACGGCAATGCTCACGCATTTTGGCATATGCGGGAAGAAACCGGTCGTGTTCTCCCAGTGAGGTGAGAAACGGAAAAATCACCACCTGCAATTTTGCCTTCCGCGCAAGGCACCACCCATCGAGTTGCTTCAGCTTGGTGGCAAACTGATCCCACGGCTCGCCGTCTTCGTAGGATGCCGTTAAGTAACCATAGTAATCGTTCGATTTCGATCCCATCCAATTCATGACCCGGTGATACAGCAAGTTGTAAAAGTACGTGTTTTTCCAGAGAAAGAAGGCGGGGTCGCGTCCGGCACGCTGCTGATAAAATGCCGCCGTACGCTCATCGAGATACTCGATATCATTCGGCACAAACGTGTAAACCAGCACATCGATCGGCACGGAATTCTGATCGAAATCGAGCAGCAAGGCATTGACCAACTGCCGGATATCGACCCCCGGCAGGGCGACGTTGAACGCGACGACGTTCTCGTTCTTCAGTTCGCGTCCCACACGGTCGCTGAAGCGATCGCCGACGTTGCGCACTCCATGTCCGAATGTAAAACTATCTCCGGCAAACGCAACATACTTGCGATGGCTGAGTCGCGATTGCGGCAGTTCCCTATCATCGCGATAACCGGCCCGATTGGGATTCACATGCCGCTCAAACCAGCGGCGAGAGACGTTCGTCTGACTGAAGGAATCGGTCGCATCGTAGAAGAGGGCACACAGCAGTTCGGGTGCGGTGAGCGCGACGAGGACCATCCAGACGGCTAACCCGACATGCGGACCGCGCAGTGACCGCTTTGCGCGACGCCGCGATTGCCGCCAGCGCAACAACATCCATGCCGCGATGCCCAGCGCGGCCAACCATGCTCCCATGCCCAGCAGATATTCCAACGGCAACCAGTTCAACAGCGGCATGCGAGCGCGGGTCTTTCACGTGGACGCAAATCAATGGTGAATCATTCCGTGCCTTACGATCATACCAGCGGTCGCGGCTTCCGGATGCCATCGTTGGACCGAAATCATGGTCTTTTCATTTTGTAGTAAATGACAAGCCGTGCCACTGTTTCGTCCGCGAAACAGTGTCTTCGCAGCGCCTTTTGAAGCACTCGGCACTGCTTCGCGGACGAAGCAGTGGCACAGCCGGCCGTTAGTTTTTGGCGCGGTACCGTTCCACGACGTCCCAATCGACATCGATCCCCAGTCCCGGACTGTCGTGCAACGTGCTGAATGGACCGTCGATCTTCAACGGATTTCTGGCGATCGACACCTCGTGATAAAACGGCCCGAGGCAATCGCCGGGGTAGTTTTCCACGTTCATGTTTTTCGTCGCCACGATGAAGTGGAGCATGGTTGCCGCCCCGATGTCCCATTCGAGGTTCGAGCCGATGGTACACGGAATGCCGTGGTCTTCGGCCAGCTTCGCGATCCGCATCGCCTTGCGGAGGCCCCCCTGCTTGCCGGGGTACAAGCTGAGCACATCGCAGCATTCATGAGCGAACAATTCGCGCGCGTGGACTTCATCAAAACAGCTTTCATCGGCGAGAATGCGACACCCCGTCGCGCGCCGCAGTTCCCTCAATTCGGTGTAGTTCCCGCGCGGTAACGGTTGTTCGACGAGGGCGACGTTGCAGCTCGCCAATCGCTCCAGCGACCAGCGGGCCTGCTCGGCGTTCCAACCACCGTTGGCATCAATCGTCAGCGCGATGTTCGGACCGATGGCGGCTCGGACCGCTTGCACCCGTGCGACGTCTTCCTCGGGAATCGTGCCCACTTTCACCTTGATCGTGTCGAATCCTGCGGCCACGCGCTCCGTAGCGCGTTGGGCGGCGACATCGGGCGTGTAGGCTCCCAATGAGAAGCGGTTGCGGATCGTCAGTCCCCGTTGGGCTCCGCCGAGCAACTGATAAACCGGCTGCCCGGCGGCACGACCGGCGATGTCCCAGCACGCCATTTCCATCGCGGCTTTGGCAAACCAGTTGTCGACGGCAACGGCGTCCATCCGGCGATCGATCTCGAAGTGATCGCACGGATCGACGCCGATGAGCACCGGCGCGAAAACGTGTTCGATGATCGCCGCGGCTCCCCACATCGTTTCGCCACTCCAGCGCGGCGTGACGGTCGCTTCGCCGACACCAAACACGCCGTCATCGGTTTCGACCCGGATCAGCACGAATGGCGAGACGTCGTGTTTGCCGAGCGCAGAGATCATCCGGCGTTCGGGCTTGAGCGGAATGCAGACGGGGAAGACGCGGACAGCGGTAATCTTCATCAGTCACCTATGAAACCGGGGTGGTGGGTTCGTTTGAAGAGTCGGGGCGGGGGCCCCGACCTATGGATGTGAGAATGAATTCAAAATCTTAGGTCGGGGCCCCCGCCCCGACGCCTTTGGATTCAAACGGACCCCATACCGAAACCGGCAGGAAGTTGCTCCAGGCTGACGCGCTTGCCACCGCACGAGTATATTCCGGGAGTAAGCGCTTTCTAAAGGCTGCGAACAAGCGAGACGAATGATGCTGCACGTCGGAGTGGCACGGACAGACTTGACGCCTTACTGGGGAGTGGAACTCACCGGTTGGGGCTATTACATGGAACGCCGGTGGCAGCGGATTCACGACCGTCTTGCCGCAACGGCGCTGGTGGCGCAGAACGAGGACCACGTGGCGGTGCTGATTGCGCTCGATCTCATGGTGATTGACACGGCGTTCACCCAGCGCACACGGTCGATGATCTCGGAAGCGATCGGGATCCCCGCGAGTTCGATCCTGCTGACGTGTTCGCACAGTCACAACGCCCCGGCGGCAGGCGGTCTGCTCGGTGTGGGAGACTGCGACCCGTTCTATGAAGACTGGGCGAGTCGGCAAGCAGCCACGGCGGCGATTCTCGCCTGGAATAACCGTCAACCGGCGACGTTCCTCTGCAATTCAATCAATGTACCGGACATCAGTTTTAACCGGACGCGAACCAACGGTGTCGTCGATTCTCGCCTGACGGTGTTGCGGGTCAATCGCGCGGATGGTACCCCGCTTGCTGTCGTGGCGAACTTCGGCGCCCACCCCACCGTTACGACGGAACTGCGACCGTGGGATGTCAGCCGCGATATCCCCGGTGTCGTCTCCGATGGTCTCGAAGCCGCATTCCCCGGTGCAACGGCGTTGTATATTCAGGGAGCTTGCGGTGATACGAATTTCTATCGGGAATTCATGACCGAAACCCGGTGGCGCGAACCGGGCGAACGGCTCATTGCGGAAGCGACGAAACTGGTGCGCGACGCCACGCCATCAACATCGACGGTGAGTGCCGATCAACGGATTTCCGTCTTGCCAACGCGCCGGTGGACGGAAGAGGAATTGATGGTTGGGCGTCGCGAAGCCGAACGACGAATCGCGACGAAGGATTCATCGAACTGGCGGGAAACCATCGGCCGGTCGATGACCAATCGGCCGGAGGACATGATCCGTCGCCACGGCGGCGATGAGTGGAAAGCAGTCGCCGCGATGTGCCGGTTCCACATCGAATGGACCGACAAGATGCTCGTCGATTATCAATCGCGACCGGAAGTGCTGGAAACCGAGGTCCAATCGCTGCGTTTCGGCGATGTCGGCATCGTCGCGAATTCTTCGGAGTTTTTCTCACCGTTCGCGATTGATGTTCGTCAACGTTCGCCGTTGCAGCACGTGATGATGGCGTGTTACAGCAATGGCCGCATCGGTTATTTGCCGGATGAGCACGACATCACGGTCCGCAGTTACGCCGGGTACCAGTCGCCGAAGTATTGCAACCAGTTCCCGTTCACGCCGGTGTCGGGACCGGCGATATGCGACGCCATGGTGGCTTCATTGCAAGCCCTTGGATGACGACCTGACGGCCAGCCGGGTTCTATTTCGGCGCTGGCAGCACGTGCTCGATGACAAACTCGAACGCGGCTCGCGAGTCATCGTAATTGGTGTCGTGCCCGCCATCGGGGCGATGAATCGAATGGACGGGTGCCCGGCGTTTTTCCAGAAGCTTAACCAGCCGCAGTGTGCTGTCGGGCGGCACGAGTTGGTCTTTGCCCCCGGTCGTAAAAGCGGTTGGCATCGTCAGGCGCTCCGGAAAAAGTTCCGCGGACCGCTGTCGATACACGTCCGGTTTGTCAGCCCTGGTCCCGCCATACGCCGCCGTGATTGCATCCGAGAACTGGGCGTATTCCAGCATGTTCGCCGTCCCATTCAATGAGACAACACCATCCACCAGTTCCGGGTGCATCGCCGCGAAAGTGATCGCCGAAGTCCCGCCCATCGAGCCACCACTGATAATGATTTTGCCGATGCGGTATTTCTCGCGCAGGTCGTGCAGAATTTGTCGCACGTCGGCGGTGGCGGCGGGTCCCATCCACGATGTTCTGGCGCGGTAGTCGGGAGAGACGAACAGAAATCCATGTTGAGCGGCGGCGTCCCGGGCCGCGCGGCATTCGCCGCGTTGATCTTTCACAAACTGCCAACGATCCGAACCGTGACCGTGCAGCACGATCAGAACGTGATACGACATCGCGCGATCAAACGTCTTCGGCTGGAGCAACACATACCGTTGTTCGGAACCATCAAAGCGCGCCGTGAAGACCACATCCTCGGGCGGGCTCCATTCTGCAACCGGTTCTTCAGCGCGTAGCGATTGTCCGGATGCGAGCAGCACACAGACAAGAACGATTGTCCGGCCAGTTTGTTGGATTCCGTCGAGGATGCTCGCATTGAGCGCGATCTCACGAGAGGGCGGCCTCGGCATGAACGGAAACTTGCGTACCTCGGGCATGATCATTACACACTCCGAAATGGGAAGCGTTTTCCCAGGCGGTGCTGTTTCACACCAATGAATTGAATCGCGGATGGTCGAAAAGACAGAAAGTCGATCATTCCTTGTTTCGCTGGTCTTTCCTGCTTTTTATCGCGAGGGCCACCATGCCTGCCGGTTCCTCTACTCAGATTTCGGAACTCACGTTGAGTTGGATCAATGATCAACTCCGCCGGGAGTTATTGCGTCGCATGGCGGAACAAAATCCCCCCCGGTCCGTTCGCCACGATGGCTGGCAACGCCAAATGATTGCCGCCGTTTCGGGGCTGCTGTCTGGTCTTGCCATTGTGGTGACGCGCACCTTCGCGTGATCGCTGGCTTGGACATGCGGGCAATTGACAGAATCGCGGACGTTATTTGTTTCCAGTACCGATGCGATAAAGATGGGTCGGCGTGCGCAGGAAGAGTGCGCCGGTAACGGCTACCGGTGAAGCCATGATGGCTCCTTCCAGCGTCCCGATCCCGATCTCGTTGTATTCGCGGCCGGGCCCGATCACCTTGGTTGCACCTTCGCGATTGCTGGCAAAAATCTTGCCGTCGGCAAACAGCAGCGACGCCGAAAAGTTCCCTTCAATGCGCCGCTGCCAACGCTGCTCCCCGGTCAGAGCATCGAGGCACGTCGCCACGCCCTGATCGGAAACGAAATAGAGCGCATCGTCCACCAACACGGGCGAAGGCATCGCCGGTACCGACTTTTTGAAGCGCCAGACGGTGTGCGTTTCGGTCACGTCCCCTTTGCCATCGGGACGAATCGCGACCAGGTGGGGCTGCATGTATCCCGTGCAGATATAAAGCAGACCATTACCGAACACCGGCCGCGGGACATTCGAAAATCCTTCACCGTGACGGAACCGCCAGATTTCTTTACCGGACAGCGGCTCGTACGCCACCACCCATTGGGCACCGACAACCACCGCTTGATCGCGACTGCCGACCCGAATGATCAACGGGGTGCTGAAGGCCTTGTGAAGATCGCCCGTTGTGCCCTGCATCGGGGGTCGCTTCGTCGACCAGGCGATCTCTCCGGTATCGACATCGAGCGCGACGATGCTTTGCGCCTCGGTTCCATCGCAGGGCACAATCAGACGGTTTTCGTAGAGCACGGGCGTGCTGCCGGGACCGACCGAATGTTCCGTCGGCAGGACCTTTTTCCACAAAATTTTGTTAGTCGCCGTGTCGATGGCGGCGGTACCAAACGTTCCAAAATGACAATAGAGTCGGCCGTCATCTAAAATCGGGCTGGGCGAAGCGAAGCTGTTCAACGAATGCACGGGGTCCGGACCGGCGACGCGAAACAGTTCGAGATTCTGCTTCACCGATCCGGTGGCCAGATCGATGGCAATCGCGCGCAGCGTGACCGCCCCCACGACGCTCATCTGTTTGGCTAACGGATTGCTTGCCAGCTTCGTCTTTTGAGCCAGCGCCAATTGCTCTTCAGTGGCAGGTTCTTCGATGGCCGTCGTGAGCCAGATCATCCCGTCGCCAATCACTGGTGACGACCACCCGCGACCGGGAATCGCCCCTTTCCACACCACGTTGGATGTTTCACTCCACGACGTCGGCAAGCCCGTCGCCGCGGGAATGTGACCATCTCCGGCGGGCCCGCGAAACTGCGAAATCTCCGTTTCCGACCAAACCGAGGCCGCGACCACCAACACCCATGTCGCCATTGTCGTTGCCATACGTTCCGAACCTTCTGCTGAATTCGCGCACTGCGATTGAAATCCGATCTCGATCTCTGCCGCTCCATGCTGGCAAAAGTCGGGGCAAAAATCATCCGTCGCCCACAACTTCCTCGGCCGACTCGATTCAATACGGCAGGCACTTCGCGACGAGGATTGTCACATCATCGTGCTGTGATTCCCCTTCAGCGAAATCCAGCGCGGCACGATGAATGGCATCGCGAATGACGACCGCAGTCGCCTCGCGATGCTCGGCGATGGTTTGCCACATTCGGTGGTTGCCAAATAATTTCTGTTGCGGAGAAAGCATTTCCGCGACTCCATCCGAGGTGATCACCAGCAGGTCACCCGCCTGCAATTCGACGGTTTCCGACGTGATATAGGCCGCCGAATCAACCAGTCCCAGGAGAAATCCCGTCGTCTTCAGCGGCACGATCGTGCCATCGCGTCGCATCAGCCCGGCAGGATGACCGGCGGACGAATAGCAAAAACGACGCGTCTCCGAGCAAAGTTGCGCCACGAATAAGGAGACGAACATTCCTTCCGGAAGATCGGCACACAGCGCCTGATTGAGTCGCTGCAAGGCAACCCCGGGAGAATCCGTTCCCTGCAAAGCGGCCCGCAGGAACGCACGAGTTTCCACCATTTGCAATGCCGGGCCGAGTCCATGACCACTGACGTCTCCGAGTGTGAGACACCACGTCGATGGCCCCCAGGGAATGAAGTCAAAATAGTCTCCGCAAACCCGGGCGGAAGGGTAGGCCCCTCCGGCCACATCAAAACCGGGAATCAGCGGAGCTGTGCGCGGATAAAGAAATTGCTGCACGCGCGACGCCGCCTGCATTTCCTGTTCGGCGCGACGGCTTTCCAGGCGATCGCGCAAGTCGCGCATGGCTAGCACGGCGCCCGTCAGCCGCCCATCGTCATACACCGGGCTGGCAACGTACTCGACCGGGATGCGGTAGCCGTCCATTCGCACCACTTCCGCATATTCCACGTGGCGTTTTTCGCCCGATTTCAAGACGTGCGCCAAGGGGCCGTGATCGAGGCATCCGTAAGGCTGCGGCAGCACTTCCAAAAGCGACCGGCCCACGAGTTGGTTCATCGGCCAGCTAAATAACCGTTCCGCGGCAGGATTGAGAAAAGTCAACTTGCCGTGGACATCAATTCCACAAATGCCATCCCCGACGGATTCGAGCAGTAATTCGGTCCGGTGACGCAGGGCTTCAATGGCCTGCTGGGCCCGCAACCGTTCGGTAATGTCGGTCGAGATTCCGGAAATCGCGAAGATTTCGCCGGAGTCATTTCGCATCGGGAACTTGATGGAAAGGTAGGTGTGGAGCCCGTCATCGTGAGGTGCGACCTCTTCACACTCCAACAGTTTGCCGGTCTGCAGGACCGTTTGGTCGTTGTGCTGAAAGGCTTCGGCAAGCCGGGGTGGAAAGAGATCGAAGTCCGACTTGCCGACAACATCCAACCGGCTCACATGAAACACCGTTTCAAACTGTCGATTGATGTGCAAGTATCTGCCTTGCAAATCTTTCACATAAATACACGCGGAAGTATTGTCAATAATATTCTGTAGCACGCTGCGCTCCTATTCGAGTGCGTACTCACTCAAACCCATTCGTTCCTCTCTCGCCCGCTCGCCTGATCAATTTCACCCCATTGTATCCACTTTTGAGACCGCGACGGCAACTCCACGAGGGGACCGCAGGGATTTCCCTCCCCGATGACCAAGGCACGACTCAATCACCGAGGACGACTTTCGGTGTCATCGCCCCCACCCGCGACGTACGGCATGGCGGTTGCTGTTCGCATGCTGTTGTCGACTCCGACCAACCGTCACTGATCGCTGAAGGCACTTGTTTCCTCGCCTGAAATCGCCCGAGGATCGAACTCGCATCTCAGCGAAGGTGGCGAAATTGCAACATCCGGGAACCGCTTGTGGAACAAACACAACAACTGCGACCAAAGGTCGCACTCATTTGTCATGCCGACGATTCGCTCAACCGTGAGGGGCTGGCCCAATGGCTCGCGTCCTGGGCCGATGTGGTCGGGATTGTCGCCATTCAGGAACCGGCGCGGCGCGCCCGGCAACGCATTCGGCGGGAAATCAAACGCGTCGGCTGGCGGCGATTTCTGGATGTCGTTGCCTTTCGGATTTACTCGAAGGTTTATCAGGCGCGATCCGACCAGCAGTGGGAGCAGCAGAAACTTCAGTTGTTACAAACGCAATATGGTTCATTGCCGAATAATATCACCACGCTCATGACCGACAGCCCCAATTCCGCCGCGGCCCAGGAATTCCTGGAGCAACGGCAGCCAGACTTCGTCATTGCCCGCTGCAAGACTTTGCTGGCCGAGCGGATCTATTCCATCCCCCCCGCGGGTACGTTCGTGATGCACCCGGGGATCTGTCCGCGGTATCGCAATGCCCACGGCGTCTTCTGGGCGCTCGCTAATGACGACGCCGAGCACGCCGGGATGACGCTTCTCAAAATTGACCGCGGCGTCGATACCGGCCCGGTGTTTGGCTACTTCCGTTGTGAAATGGACCCGCTCGCGGAATCGCACATCGTCATTCAGCATCGCACGGTATTCGACAATCTCCCGGCGATTGAATCGCGGCTTCGGCAGATTCTGGCAGGAACGGCAACTCCGCTCGATACCCACAGCGAGCCGTCAGGAGAATGGGGCCAACCGTGGCTCACCGCGTACCTGCGCTATCGATCGCGTGAATCGAAACGCCGCCGTGCGTTGCCATCGGTCGGGACACGGCCCGCCATCAGTCATTAATCCCCGCTCAATTTTGAATGATCGTTCATCCCATTTCGCTGAGATCGCCATGCCGATTGTGCTTCTCTATCACGATGTGACGCCCGCGGGACAAGACGATCTCAGCGGCTTTCCAGGGCCCGGCGCGGCACGATACAAGTTGCAACCGGACGACTTCC
This sequence comes from Planctomycetaceae bacterium, assembly GCA_021732785.1. Lineage (GTDB taxonomy): Bacteria > Planctomycetota > Planctomycetia > Planctomycetales > Planctomycetaceae > DSVQ01. Next base: position 46,809 of record JAKFUG010000028.1, on the reverse strand, counting down.
GCGCGCATCTGGACGCGATTCAACGGATCGCCCCAACATCACCCGCGGCCTGTTTCGTGGACGGACAAGCGTCGTCGCAGGCCTGGATGCTGACCTTCGACGATGGCGGTTCGTCGTCGGTGCAGCCGATTGCCGACCTGCTGGAAGAGCGCGGCTGGCGCGGTTGGTTCTTCATCACGACCGACCGGTTGGATACGCCCGGATTCTTGACGCGGCCCCAACTGCAGGACCTCTACCGCCGTGGTCATGTCATCGGCAGCCATTCGTGCAGTCATCCCTTGCGACTGTCCCATTGTTCGCCCGAGATGCAACTCAGCGAATGGCGTGACAGTCGACTGGAATTGGAATCGATTCTCGGCTGCGCGATCACCTCGGGCTCGGTCCCCGGCGGATTTTTCTCGCGCGGTGTCGCACAATCGGCAGCGAAGGCAGGACTGCGATTGCTCTTTACGTCTGAACCCATGACGTCACCCCAACGCATGGGGGACTGCACGATTCAGGGACGATTCACGGTCTATCGTGGCATGACGCCTTCCTCCGCCGCGGTCTTGTTGCGTTCCCCCTGGCCCAGGTGGCGGCAATCGGCGTGGTGGACCACCAAGAAACTGGCGAAATCCATGGGCGGCGAAGCGTATATCCGTCTGCGCGAACAATTCTGGCGACACGCCTATGCGGCCCCGTGAGCGTCATCAACTCCGTCTAAAATCGGGGTAGCCGAATTCTTGCCCGATCCCATACAGTCTCGTTGAGAATGCGCAACGAAACTGGATGCGGATCGTGCTATGGGGCTCAGGGAATCGAGAAGCAGTCAAAGGGTCGAACCGTCGCGTCAATCGGCGGTATGGCTGATCGCGCTGGTTGGTCTGGTATTGGCAGCGGGTTTCCTGCTCTCGTTGAAAAGGCCGCCCGCAAATCGTGATGCCGGCGTGAAGTCGGATCTTCCTACGCCGGAGAATGCGTTCGCCGGTGCTCCCGTGATTGTGGGGACGCTCGATGATGATGATCCGGAACTGAAAATCTGCCTTATCCGCGACGTCAGCGACGAGGAAACCATCGCGAATCTGATCCGGGCCAACGATCAAGCGGGAATGTTGAAACTCGTCCGCACCCGACGGGCCATCTTCGTGGAAAACCGTACCCCCGCGATCTTCCTGGAACAAGGCCCGAATCTCTGTCGCGTCCGGATCAAGACCGGCGATCAGCGGGGCAAAGAAGTTTGGGTCTCACCCGAGTTCATCTTGCGCGAAGGTCCGCAAAAATCGCGATGACTTCCGTCAAGATCAGGCAAAGACTTCTTTCACCACCGACGCCTGTTCGACACCGGTGAGGCGTTGATCGAGTCCCTGGAACGGGAAAATCAACCGTTCGTGATCGAGACCGAGCGCGGCGAGAATCGTGGCGTGGAAATCGCGAACGCTGACTTTGTTCACCGCCGCGCGCATGCCGATGTCGTCGGTTTCGCCGTAGTGCGTGCCCCCCTTCATCCCGCCGCCAGCCATCCAGACGGTGAACGCGTGCGGGTTATGATCGCGGCCCGGTTTCGCCCCCTTCTGAGCCACGGGTAACCGACCGAATTCACCGGCCCAAATGACCAGCGTCGAATCCAGCAATCCCTGCTGCTTCAGGTCGCCCAGCAACGCCGCAATCGGTTGGTCCGCTTCCAGCGCGAAACCCCGATGATTGCCGACGAGATCGGCGTGGCAGTCCCAGCTTTGTTGATTGTCCATCCCGCCGGAATAAATCTGCACGAAGCGGACACCGCGTTCGACCAGGCGTCGGGCGCGCAAACACTGCGCGGCGAAGTGTGTGCAATGCTTTTGATCGATGCCGTACAATTTCTGAATGTTATCCGGCTCGCGGGTGATGTCGAGGGCTTCCGGTGCCGCGGCTTGCATGCGGAACGCCAGTTCGAAACTCTCGATCCGTGCGGCGAGTTCACTCTCGGCCGCGCTGTGCTGCAGATGCTGTTTGTTAAAGGTCGCGAGCAGATCCAACTGCGCCCGTTGTCGATCGGTATTGAGAGCTGCCGGCGGTTTCAGGTTATCGATTGGTTCCCCCTGCGGCTTCATCCAGGTGCCCTGATAAATGCTGGGCAGGAAGCCCGCGCCCCAATTGAGGGCGTTGCCTTTCGGCAGTCCGCGATTCAACGGATCGGACATCACCACGAAGCTCGGCAGGCTGTCGCTGACGGAACCGAGGCCGTAATTGACCCACGATCCCACGCACGGATTTCCCATCCGTGTGACGCCGGTGTTCATCATGAACAGCGCGGGGCTGTGGTTGTTCGAGTTCGTATAGCACGAATGGATGAAGGCCATTTTGTCGACGTGCTGCGACAGATGCGGGAACAAGTCCGGCGCCCACGTGCCGCTTTCGCCGTGCTGCTTCCACTCGAACGGCGACTTCATCAATCCGCCGACAGCATCGGGGAAAAAGCCCGTTTTGTTGTCGAAATCGGCAAGCGTCTGGCCGTCGCGCTTGACGAGTTCCGGGCGGTAGTCCCAGGTGTCGACATGGCTGGGCCCCCCGTTCATGAAGATCCAGATGACCGACTTCGCCTTGGCCGGAAAATGCGGTTCTTTCGGAGCCAGCGGGTTCAGGCTCTCCGCAGCCGCAGAGGCCCGTTGTTCCTGAGCCAGCATGGATGCCAACGCGAGATAACCGCAACCGCCGCCGGCACGTTGCAACCATTCACGACGGGACCAGAGGGATGGGGACATGAGGTGTTCCATAATCTAGCAAATCACGGAGCGGATTGAGCGCGGGGCGCGAAACCGCAAGCGTGGGTTGGGGGTCAATCGATGTAGGCAAACTCGTTCAAGGCAAAGATCACCTGGCACAAATCCGCGAGGGCCATCGTCCGCGGGGCGTTGTTTCCGTCACGGACATAGCTTGCGGATTCGTGCTCCAGAAACGCCGTCGCTTCTGTGAGTTCGACGTTCGACGGAGGCCGATTCAACGACGTCGCAAAGAGGCGTTGGACGGTCGGAGCAAAATCGGTCGGCGAGTTCGCCTCGGCTTCCGTCCGGCGAGCAAACGCTTCGGCCCATTCACGAACCTGCGGTCCATTCATCAACAGCAACGCTTGCGGAGCCACCGTCGTCACCGGCCGGCTCCCTTGGCTGATGAGCGGTTCGGGTTGATCAAAGACCACCATCGAGCCGATCAACTGACTCCGCTTCATGGTGAAATAGATGCTGCGCCGGAGGCTTCGTTCCTCTTTGGTGCCGGGGCCATACATCGCGGGATCGAGTTTCCCCGAGATTGCCAGCAAGCTGTCGCGCAGGGCTTCCCCTTCGAGACGTTGCGGACGCCGGTGGACAAACAGCGCCACGGCTTCATCGGAAGCGTCTTCATCCGACGCCGCGCTGGCTTGCTGGTAAGTCGCACTCGCCATCAACAGGCGGTGAATGGGCTTCAACTGCCAATCGTGGCGAATCAACTCGCCGGCTAACCAGTCGAGTAATTCCGGATGCGACGGCTTCGCGCCGGTTTGACCGAAATCGTTCGGCGTAGAAACGAGCCCCGTCCCAAAATGATGTTGCCACAGACGGTTCACAATCACCCGCGCCGCCAGCGCTCCCGCTCCGTGATCGACGTCGGTAATCCAATTCGCCAATCCCGACCGACGGCCGGAGAACCTGGAACCGTCCGGGGGCGCGACTTTCCACGGCTGTTCATTGCCTCCCGCTGGCATCAACACTTGCAGAAAACTTTGCGAAGCCACATCGCGCTTACGGTCGGTGTTGCCACGATCGAGAATGAAGGTCTGCTCGAAGAAATCGGCTCCCTGCGAGTGGTGTCGCATCGGCTTGTAGCCTTCGCCGCAAATGAGAATCGACGTCGTTCCCTTCGGCGATTTTGCAAGGTGTTCATCGACTTTCGCTTGCCGCGCTCGCCAATCGGCATCGCGGCGCTTCCACCAGTCGAACAGGGTGTTCCGTTCCGTGTCCGTCAGCGCGGTATTGGCTTTCAGCTTCTGCAAGAGTTCGGCGACAGCCATCGGTAGCGTGTCGGCTTTCAGGTTGGGTTCGACATCACTGATTACTGCCAGCCGCGGTCGGCCGATGTTGTGTTGTCCATTGACCTGAAATTCGAGCGTGATGTTGAGCTGCGTTCCTTCCGCGAAGTCGATGGGTTCCGCAAACGTGAAGGCCGCCGCGTGGTCTTTGCCGAACTGCGGATCGACAGCCCAGCCGCTGCTCGGGTTGTCATCAAGGGACGCAGCAATCGAAAGACTGCTGTTGTTCTGCTCGAAAGTGACCTGCGGCTTCGTCAAGTTGACGGGTTTGATTTCTCCGCCGGCTTGTCCTGCGCGGACGGTGATGCGGCTGAGGCCGAAGTTTCCATTCGGTGCCCGACCGGGGCCTTTCTGCGGCATCGAGGGATCGGCGAGCGCTTCGAGCCGCAGCCCTGTCAGCCGTCGCAGCTTTGTGGTCGCTGTCGCCGTGTAGGTGTCGTGGTTTCCATTGGTGCCGGTGGCCAGATACGAGCCGTCATCCTGTCTCGTGAACTTCGCACCGGCCTGCGATTTCAAGTCGGTCAGTTCGAGGACCGTCCACGTTGCTTCCGCGGTGAATTCGCCGCCCGCTTTGGCCCACGTGTTGAATTTGGATTGGAGATCCGCTTCATATTGCGTGACGCTCTCCTTCAGCGGCGCAAGGGCGACTTCCCACGCTTGCCGTTCAGCCCGGGCTTTTTCGGGATCGAGTTCCACATCGACATTGCTGCGAACCGTCGTCGTGAAGGTCGACAACATGCGGTAGTAGTCGCGCGTGGGGATCGGGTCGTACTTGTGATCATGGCAGCGAGCACAGCCGACGGTCAGCCCGAGAAAAGCCGAACTGGTGGTCGACAGCATGTCATCGAGCGCGTCGTAACGGGTTCGTTCCACTTCATTGGCAGTGATCTGTGTGGGAAACACACCGGCCCCAAGGAACCCCGTCGCAGAAAGCGCTAAGGGATCATTCGGCGCGAGTTCATCCCCCGCGAGTTGCCAATGCGTGAACTGCCGGAAGGGCATGTCCGCATTGAGGGCCTTAATCACGAAGTCGCGGAAGGCCCAGGCACCCGGACGGTCATAATCGTGTTCAAAACCGTGGCTCTCGGCGAACCGTGCGACATCCAGCCAATGCCGCGCCCAGCGTTCGCCATAACGCGGATTGTCGAGCAACCGATCCACAACGGTGGCCCACGCTTCGGGTGAAGCATCCGTCTGGAACTTCGCCAATTCTTCCGGCGTCGGCGGCAAGCCGTGCAGATCAAACGCGGCGCGACGCAGGCGCTGTCGGTGATCGGCGATCTTCGGCAGCGTCAGCCCTTTCTCAGCGGCTTTGGCGAGAATAAACCGGTCGACATCATTTCCGCCTGCAGGAACGGCGATGTTCGCGGGCGGAGCGACTTTCGCGAGAGGTTGAAAGGCCCACCATTGCCGATCCGTTGCCGACACCACGCTGCCATCGCGCGGCGGCTTTTTCCCGGCGATGAGCGGCTTGTCGTACGGAGCGCCGTGATCGATCCACAGCTTGATCTTGGTGATGACGTCATCCGGCAACTTGTCTGCTTCCGACGGCATCTTGGGTTCATCGAGATGGGCAACCAGTTTATAGATCAGACTTTCATCAGCATGAAACGGGACCACCGCCGGGCCGCTTTCGCCCCCTTTGAGCAAGCCTTCGCGCGTGGCGAGATCAAGGTCGGCCCGCGTTTTTTCGCCGCCGTGACACTTCACGCAATGTTGCTTCAACACGCCAGCGATGTTCTGCTCGAACATCACCAGACCCTTCGCCATCCGCTCGGCATGATCGGGCGGGAGCTTGCTTTTTTCCGGGGCTTGTGAAAACGCCGACGAAACGACACTGAGACAGATCAGCGTAACGCATGCTGTTCGCAAGCACAGAAGCTGAGGCAGGAATCTCACGGTGAACACTCTCCGCTGACGACGACCGAAACCCGACACATCAAATGTAACCGATTGGACGCAGATTGTCTGCGGATAGCACGACCGAAATCACTACGGAGCATTCGAGGCGGGACGCGAAACCGCAAGCGCAAGAGGCGGGCGGAGGGAAGCGATCATGGCCGTTGCATCTGGGCGCGAATGTCGAGGCCGACAAGCTGGTTCCAGGCAGACAGCAGTTGTCGATACATCGGACCGGGTTGTCCCGTTCCCAGCGGTTGTCCCTGAAATCGTGTCACCGGTAGCAAACACGACGGCGTGGACGACAGGAACGCCTCATCCGCGGTCGCGAATTCCTGCGGCGTGATCGCCCGGCGTTGCAGCGGTCGTCCGTTCTGTTGTGCCAACTCGGACACCACCCCGAGGCTGACGCCTTCCAGGACGCTGCCCACAGGCGGACTGACGAGTTCACCATCAATCACAGCGATCAAATTCGATGCTGCAGTTTCGGTGAGCTGACCTTGATGGTCGGTCAGAATTGCCATGGCACCCGGTTCGAGTTGCTTCGCGGCCTGATCGGCGAGATGCCAATGTATCCGACTGCGGGATTTGATCCGCGGGTCCACCACATCGGTTGGAATCGCACGCACCTCGGGAACAGCGAGTGCGACACCTTCATCATACTTCGCCGCCCATTGACGATACGGTAGCGGAAACGTGTGAATCCCCACGGAACAACCGGCGGATTGCGCGGCATCACGCCCGACATAAGTCGGATTGAGCCCCGCCGTCACGAAGACAATTGCCCCCAAATCATCCTCAGCCGCAATCAACGCCGTATTGTGCTCCGCGACTTCATCCAGCCGGGATGCAATTTCCTCCGCGTTTAACTTCGGTCGTAATCCAGTGAGGATTAACGATTGCTGCAACCGTTCGAGATGCTCTTCGACACGGAACAACTGGTGCCGAAATGTACGCAGCATCTCCGCGACCGACACACCACCGACGATACCGAGATCGAAGACGTGCAGCCGTGCTTCGGCGACCGGCACCAACGCCCCATTCAACCACGCCACCGGCTCATTCATGCGACTCACCCGATCTCCAGTGGCGTTGCTTGCGGAAAACTGACGGTTTACGATGCCCTGTCATGCGAAATGAATGCACTCCGTGTGGAACTGTAGAATAACCGTTCCGCGTCGTATTTACTGTGTCCGGAAGGTGATTGATGTCGATCGCGCCGCTCAATTTGGGATTCATTGGACTGGGGAATGTCGGCACCGGGGTGGCGAAGATTCTGACCGAGCAGGCCGCGCGCATCGCCCGCCGGGCGGGGCGTCCGGTGGCCATCCGCAAGGTGGCGGTGCGGGATATGTCCAAACCGCGCGACATTCACCTGCCCGCCGGATGCCTGACGACCGACGTGCAGGCCGTCATTCGTGATCCCGAGATTCATGTCGCCGTGGAATTGATGGGGGGCCTGAAACCAGCACGGGAAGTGGTGCTGGCGTGCCTGGAAGCCGGCAAGGATGTTGTGACGGCGAACAAAGCGCTGTTGTGCGAACACGGCGACGAGATTTTTCAGACCGCGCGCCGCCTGGGTCGCACCGTGGCGTTTGAAGCCGCGGTGGCCGGGGGGATTCCGATCATCGCCGCGGTCGGGCAATCGATGGCCGCAAACCAACTGCAACAGCTTCAGGCCATTCTGAACGGCACGAGCAATTACATCCTCACCGAAATGTTGCTGCGACAGCAATCATACGCAACGGCACTCAAAGGAGCCCAGGACCTCGGCTATGCGGAAGCCGATCCGGCGCTCGATGTGAACGGAACGGACGCCGCACAGAAACTGGGCCTGCTCGTGCAACTCGCGTGGGGCACGAAAATCCCGACCGCCGCGTTCCATGTTTCGGGGATTGATCGGCTGGAACAAACCGACATTCGTTACGCCACGGAGTTGGGATACACGATCAAACTGCTGGCGAGCGCCCGCACGGTGCAGGAAAAATTGCAGATCAGCGTGCGGCCCACATTGATTCGTAAAGATCGTCCATTGGCGGGCATTCACGGGCCGTTCAATGCCATTCTGCTGGATGGCGATGTCGTGGGGAACGTCTGGTTCTCCGGCCGTGGTGCCGGCCAGATGCCGACGGCGTCCGCCGTCACCGCGGACATCATCGACATGGCGATCGGTCGTGCGCAGCTCACGTTCAAACGGCTCGATCTGTGGGGCGAAACGCCGCCCGTCGCCGTTCTTACCGAAGCCGAATCGGTGAGCCGATATTACCTGCGGCTCGCCGTGGAAGACCGACCGCATGTGATGGCCGACGTGACCGACATCCTGGGTCGGCACGGCATCAGTCTCGCGTCCGTCGTGCAACCGGAGTCGCCGGAATTCGAGGGGAATGCGGATGTGCCCGTCGTGCCGCTGATCATCATGACGCACAAGACCACCGCGGGGCAGTTAGCTGCCGCGGATCGGGATTTAGCGAAGTTGAGCACGGTCCGTGATCCGCATGTGTGTCTCGCCGTCGCCGATTAAATTGCCTGGGAGCCTGTTCGTTGACAATTCCCCCTGTGCGCATCGGTCTCGGTCATGACCGGCATCGGCTGGTATCGGACAAGCCGCTGATTCTCGGCGGTGTGACGATTGAATTCGATCGCGGGCTGCATGGGCACAGCGATGCCGACGTGTTGCTCCACGCGGTGACCGATGCGTTGCTGGGGGCGCTCGCGCTCGGCGATATCGGCGAATGGTTTCCCAACACCGATCCGCAATGGGCCGGGGCGAACTCGGCGGTCTTTGTGAAAGCGGCAATTGAAGAAGTCCGTCGCCGCGGTTGGGAAATCGCCAATCTCGACGCCACCGTGCATGCGGAACGCCCGAAGCTGTCACCGTATAAACAGGCAATCGCAGAGAGCCTCGCGACGCTGCTCGGCATCCCGCGCGAACAAATCAACGTGAAAGCCAAAACGGGGGAAAAGGTCGGACCCATCGGTCGCGAGGAAGCGATTGATGCCGATGCGATCGTGCTCCTTGTGCGAACCGTCTGATTCAAGGGACCGAAAGGATGGCACTGCAGTTGTGGTTGATGCGGCACGGAATTGCCGAAGACCCGGATCGCGCGGGGAGTGATGATGCCCGCGCATTGACAGAGCTCGGTCGGCAACAGGTCTCGGCCGCGGCGGCGTGGCTGCGGGAACGGGTCGCCGCGCCGGAACTGGTGTGGCACAGCCCGCTCCTTCGCACCACACAAACGGCACACGCGATGGCGGAAGCGCTGGGGGTTGCCGCCGCACCACAATCGAAAGACGTGCTGGCACCGGGCATGAGCGCGGAACGATTGCTGGCGGCCGTTGCAACGAGTGCGGCAAAAGTCATTCTCTGCGTCGGTCACCAGCCGGACATTGGTGCGGCGATTCATGACTGCATCGGCGGCGGACGATTTGCCGTCGCACCCGCAACAATGGCGTCCCTCTATTTCGGCGGCCCGGTGGTCCCCGGCGGCGGGACCCTCCGCTGGTACGTCGACCCCGATTGGTTCGGATGACTCTCGACCTCCGCTTGCGGTTTCGCGCCCCGCGCAAACCCTATCAGCGCGATTACCGACTAATCAGCGGAATCTAATAAGCGCAGTATATACGGGTCACTCAACCCCTTCGCGATGTGCTTCGCGCCGCTGAAATCATGTGCGATGGTGAACTCATGCGGCACCGACACCACGTGCGCTCCCGCCGCCACTCCGGCTTGCGTTCCGGCATGACTGTCTTCGAGCACCAGCATCTCCGCCGGTTCCACGCCGAGAGCCTTTGCCGCCTTCAGATAAATCTCCGGATTCGGCTTGCCGAGTGTGACATCTTCCGCGGTCAACGTCATGGGGAACCGCGGCCGCAGTTCGAACGGATCGAGCACGTTGTGCAAATAGTGCCGTGGCGATGACGTGGCGACACCCTTCGGCAAGCCGCGACGGTCAATCAGATCGAGCAATTCGAACAAGCCCGGCATCGGGGCGAGCCGCGTCTGCAACATCGCATCGAAGATCACTCGCGATTCCGCCAGCAACTCCACAGGATCGTCCGGCAGATCGAGATGGGTCACCAGCGCTTTGAACGATTCCAGCGGACGGCGACCGATCAATACATTCATCACCTCGATCGTCATCTCCTTGCCGCGACGGCGCAGCAATTCGCCCCCGGCGTCGAAGAAGACATGCTCGGTGTTGAACATGAGGCCGTCGAGATCAAAACAAACAGCACGAATCGGCGGGTGGGGCATGGCAATTGGCAGGCGCTCGGTGGTAGGGTGACAAGCCCGAAGCGCCAGCGCCGGGTGTATTTCAATGGTGAAGGAACCCGGCGCTGGCGCTTCGGGCTTGTATGGTAATTGTTACACGATTCGCGGTGCTTCATTGAGGCCGCCGCGGTAGCTCCAGTCGAGAAGTTCCATCGGGTGGAGCACCGGTAACGGGTGACCTGCATCGCGGAGTTGGGCAAGCATCTGCAACGTGCAGCCCGCGTTGCCGCTGATCACCACATCGGCCTTCGTGTCCAGAATGTTTTCAATTTTGCGGCGTCCGAGACGGTCCGCCATTTCGCCTTCCGTGAGATTATAACTTCCCGCAGCACCACAACAGATGTCCGATTCGGCGAGCGGCACCAGCTTCAATTCGGGAATCATTGCCAGCAGTTCACGCGGCTGCTCGCGCACGCGCTGGGCATGCGCGAGGTGGCACGCATCGTGATAAGTCGCCGTGAGAGGCACCGGTCCCGTCGGTTTGATCGGTCCCAAAGCGGCGAGAAATTCCGCGACATCCTTCACTTTGCCTGCAAATTGTCCGAGTTGATCGGCGAGTGCGGCGTCCTTCGGCCGTGTCTCGTGGGCGACATGGCCGTAGTCTTTGAGCATCGATCCACAACCGGCGACATTCACAATCACGGCATCGATGTCGGCGAGCGGGAACGCCTTCGCATTGCGTTGAGCGCGTTCCAACGCCGGTTCGCCGGCACCGCTGTGATAATGAATCGCTCCGCAACAGTCCTGAGTCCGTGGGATGATCACCTCGCAACCATTGGCTTGCAACACCCGCGCGGTGGCCCAGTTGACGTGATGAAACATCGCGTCGGCGACGCAACCCGTGAAGAGCGCCACCCGCGCCCGTTGCGGACCAATCGCGGGCAGACGCGCGGGCAGCGCTTTCTCGCGCGGCTTGAGCTTCGGTAGCAACCGCTGCATCCGCCGCAACTTTTCCGGCAGCAGTTTCAGCAGCCCCATTCGTTCCGGCAGCGTGTCGAGACCGAGGGCTTGCATCATTCGCATCGGCGCGAGCGCCCACCGCAACCGGCTCGCATACGGAAAGAGTCCGTACAGAATCCATTTCTGAAACCACCCGCCCACGGGTTGGCCCGTCTGCTGCATGCGGCGTTGTTGCAGTTCGATGCGGAACGGCTCGATCAACCGCCCATACTGCACACCCGACGGACACGCGGTTTCGCAACTGCGGCAGTCGAGGCACAGATCGAGATGCTTTTCGACCGCAGGGGATAATTCGAGGCGGCCATCGGTCACCGCCCGCATCAGATAAATGCGGCCGCGCGGGCTGTTGTTCTCGTCACCGGTTTCCAGATATGTCGGGCAGGCCGCGGTGCAGAGTCCGCAATGCACGCAATCGAGAAACTTTTCGTAGTCAATCGTCTGCCCGAGTTGCGGCAGCGGGTTCGTTGTCGGCGGCGCGGACTGAGTCACGGTTCCCTCCGGTCATGCGTCACAAAGGGAAACGGATTGAGCAGTCCCTGCGGATCGAGTTGTCGCTTGACCCGATCCATCAACGGCCATGCGGGTTCGGCATCGCCACACATCGGCAGGCCCGCTTTCCACTCTTCGTCGCAGTGCAGAATCTGCAAGTTGCCTTCCGCGGCTTGCGCTTGTTGACGGAGCGGATTCAGCAACGCCGTGGCTTGCGCCAGCGTCGCGGTTTCTTCGGGAAGCTGGCCGATCACCAAACCGTTGCCCGCGTGACATTGCACTGCCACCCCCAGCCGTGCGGCTTCTTCGGCGAAGGCGACACATTGCGACGGCCGCAGATTGGCCTGGAACGTCAGCGGGTCGTCCGCACAAACGGGGAATTCGGTGAGCGTGTCCAAGAGCGATGTTGCGGCGACATCACGCAAGACTTCGAGTTGCTGGACACCGAACGGTACGATTTCCTTTCGGAGTGCTTCCAATTGCCAATCGACTTCGCGAGCGGTCCCTTCCACGGCGATGGCGAGCACGGGTCCATTCGATGGCAGCGTCAACCGGGCAGCAGTGCCGATCATTTTTGCTGCGGAGGGGTTGAGCAGTTCGATTGCCGAGGGACGCGTGGCCGACGTCAACAACCGTTCCAGCACGTTTTCGACTTCGGGGAACGTGTCGAAGGCGAACCACCACCACGCCATCGTTTCGGGAAGCGGTCGCAGCTTCAGCGTGACTTGCGTGACAATCGCCAATGCGCCGCGCGAACCGACGAGCAGTTTGCAGACATCATATCCGGCGACATTCTTGACCACGCGGCCGCCGCCGTGAAAGAGCGTGCCGTCGCCAGTGAGGGCCGTGATGCCGATCACGTAATCGCGAAATGTTCCCGCACCGAACCGACGCGGGCCGTTGGTGTTGGTGGCGAGTGCTCCGCCGAGTGTGGCCCGTTCCGATTGTGCGATATCAATCGGCAATTGTTGACGTTCGGTCGCGAGCAATTTCTGCAAGGCGGCGATACGGATGCCCGCCTCGACAGTGACCGTCATATCGCGTGCGGGGTAGTCGATGACTTTGGATAAATCCCGCAGATCGACACGCTTGCACGGCGGATGTCCGGTCCCGTAATGCAGGGCCGTACGACCACCGACGGGGCACAGCCGTTCGCGGGAACCAGCGGCGTTCTCCGCCACAAAACGCTGCAATTCCGCAGCGGTGGCGGGAACGAAATCATCGGCGACGCGGGGTGTCGTCATGAACTCAGACCGCGTCCGATCTCGAAAATGGCCGCCGTGTCGAGCACATACGTGTTCTTCTCGAATAATTTTTGAACGGCCGCGGTATGGATTTTCATCTTCGTCCCGCCGACACCGAGAGCACCGTAGCAGACTTTACCGTGTTTGACGATGGCTTTGTCCGCCATCGCGATGCCGCCCAATCCTTCCGGCGCGACGGCGTTCAAATCGAGGGCCACTTTCAACGATGGCAACGCGAAAAGTTGTTCGGCGGTAAGAAACTGCACTCGCGCGGCACCAGCACCGATGATGATCTGCACTCCCCCACACGCCGCGGCTAACCCTTCGGGAGTCGTCGATTCGCACGCGGTCAATTTCGCCGTGTCGAGATGCTGCGCCAATTGGGCACATGTGGCTTGCGCCTTGTCCAAAGTCCGCGATGCCAACCGCACCGTGACTCCGTGAGACAAGAGCAGCTGCGCCGCGCGGCAACCGACCGGACCGGTTCCGCCGAGAATCACCGCCGTGGAATGAGCCAGATCGACATGTTTCGCGGCAGCGATGACGGCCGCCGCCGCGGTGGTGTTCGAGCCGTTCGAATCCATCATCACGGAGACCCGCAGCGGATCGAACAGCGTTTTACGGACTTTGGCGAGGAGGGCTTCTCCGGCAGAGACATTGCTGCCCCCGATGAAAATCGCCGTGTGATTCAGGTCCGACGGCTTCCGGGTGAACATCGCGCCATGAATGAGCGACTCGACGTTTTCGGGAGTGACGCCGCTATAGCTGAAGAGTTCGTCCACACCGGCGTCGATCGCCACAACACGGTCGAAGGTACTGGCGAGCGCGTCGGTATCGAGTTGGATCAGGATGCGCTTCATGATGGTCGATCATCAAGAATAAGAAGAAACCCAGGGATAAGAATCCCTGGGCTTCGAGTGTGCTACACCACCACAGTGGGGATCAACCCTGGTAGAATGGGTGCTTGGCGGTCGACTTCTTCGCGAGCATTTCGTCCACGCTGGGCGAACTCTTCATCGCGTTGATGATCGACTGCTTCGTCGCTTCGTAGTTGTATTGATAGATCTTCTTGTCGTCGGCGGCTTCCCAGTGAATGAACACACCGCAGACGATACACAGCGTTTCGGCTTTATCCTTCGGAATCACTCCGAGTTCCACGCAGTCGGCGACTGCATTCGCGACGGCAGCCTGAGCCGGGCCGAACATCTGGACGGCTTGACGCGCGCCCTTGATGGTGACCTTGGTGATCATCACCGTCGCGGGCTTCACGGCGAGGTTCGGCGTGAGGACGGCGAGGAGGTTGCTGTGCCCCATTTTCTGGTCGGCGAGAGCATTGCAAAATGCGGTACCGACGGGACCGGTCTTGTCACCGATCAGCAAATCGATATGGGCGATTTCGTTGCCTTCTCCTGCGAGCGCTTCACCGACGTAGAACGACATAGCGTGTTTTCCTGATAAACCCCGAAATCGGTGACGCCCGGCGCGTCCCCACCTGGCGGTCGCCCCCGTGGGACGCAGTTTCCACCAACGCCGTTGTGATAACATGCCGCCGCAAGGATTTCCACTCTTCCGGCGTGTAAACTCGCCCGCATCCCGACTGCTTTTGAGTTCGACCGTAGGGTTTGCCGAGTCTTCGAGGCGAACCAATTCGTCTTAACCAGCGTGGTTCGCCTCGAAGACTCGGCAAACCCTACCTGTTGAATCCTCATGCCGATTCGCCACCCGCTTGCCGATTCTCATCGCCCGCGGTTGCTCATCACCGGGGCCAGCACCCGCGCCGCGGCATGGTCGGCCATTCGCGCGGGGTTCTTTCCCGTCTGTGCGGATCGCTTCGGTGACGAAGACCTGCGGCAAATCGCGGAAGTGCATGACGAAGCAGACGTGCGGCAGCAATTGCAGTCGGGAAAAGCGCAATTCGTGACGGCAGCGCGGATGGCGGTGTCAGAACCGACCTGGAATCTTCAGGATTACTTCACTCGATTTGAGAATCCACCGCGAATTGAACGGAATCTGACATCTTATCTCGGTTGTCGATTAGGGCCCGAACAGCAAGTTTGGATGCGAGGAATAGCGGACATCACGCAATATCTTCGCTCAGCCAATTTGCCCGCGTTAAATACCAGGCCTGGTGGTTCCTGGGTTGTCGCCACCGATGATTCAGCCGTTCCCGTGAAATGGTTGCGCGGCTTTCCACCTAAGGCCGACGGGAAATGGGTTCTCAAGCCGATCTGGGGCGGGGGCGGGCGAAGTGTTCAAATCTGGGATAATCGGGCATCGAGACAAACACTATGGGAACCGACGTACTTCCAGGAATTCCGCGACGGCCAACCGATGTCCGCGATTTTCGTGGCGAATCCGCAGGCAACCTCGCCGGTCGAATTGATTGGCCTCACCGAACAAATCATCGGCGATATCACCGCCGCGGCACCGACACGATTCACCTACTGCGGCAACATCGCTCCGGTGAGTCTGCCGGATGAGGCGACCTCTGTGGTGATGAAAATCGGTGCTGTTCTCGCAGAGAAACTCGGCCTGCGCGGGATTTTCGGCGTCGATTTCATCTGGGACGGCACCACGCCCTGGGTGATCGAAGTCAACCCGCGATATACGGCGTCGTGTGAACTGCTCGAACTGGTACTCGGCCGGGCGTTGCTGCGGGATCATTGGCAGGCGTGGTTGCCGAACGATCCGCTGCCGTCGGTGACCGAACCGCCATCCACGGTGCGACCGGGTGTCCTCGGCAAGCTGATTCTGTATGCCCGCTCTCAAGTCACGGCCCCGGATTTGGGAAGATTTCTCCGGCGACGGCCCGAATGGACGGTCCCCTGGCTCGCCGATATCCCGCGCATCGGGACGAGTTTCCTTTCCGGCGAACCGCTTTGTACCGTGTTTGCCACGGGCCGGGATGCCGCACAGTGTCGCCGGAAACTCGTCCGGCGGGCTCGCCGCGTCCGAAATTGGTTCGGCGACTGGCCCGATCCCTTCCCCGAACCTTCATGAGTTCTTGATTGGGCGCGGCTCGACCGCTAAACTCAGACACACTGGCGAATCTGCCCGCAACCACCTGACCTTCAAAAGACTTGGAGCAATGTCGAAAGCTAACGACGCACGCATCAAAATGGCGGCCCTGGAAGTCGAACCCATGGCTTACCGGACGCCAATCAAGTTTGGTGGACGCGTGATTGAAAAGTCGTTCTTGCTGAACGTCACTCTCACGGTGGAATCGCGCGACGGCAAACGCAACGCGACCGGTTTCGGCAGCATGCCCATCGGCAACGTCTGGGCCTGGCCCTCAACGACGGTCACTTCCGATCAAGCCGAAGCGGCGATGCGGACGTTCGCCGAAGAGATCGTTGATCTCGGCAGCGTCTGCAACGAATACGACCATCCGATCGACCTGAGCTATCATCTATCGGCCGAGTACGAACACACGGCAAAACGGATCTGTCAGCGGATGAAGCTGCCGGAGACGATGCCGGAACTCGCCCGGCTGGTCGCCGCCAGTCCGTTCGATGCCGCGCTGCACGATGCGTATGGCCGTCTGCACGGGATGAACTCGTACAACACGCTGACGTCGAAGTACATGCACCACGACCTGTCGGAGTACCTCGACAAGCAGTTCGCCGGGGAATACCTCGACCAGTACACGCTGCGCGAACCGAAGCCGCAGATGCCGTTGTACCACCTCGTCGGTGCGCTCGATCCGCTGACTGAAGCCGATGTGACCAAGAAGCTGACCGATGGTCTGCCGAATACGCTGGGGGAATGGATTGCGTACAACGGCCTGACCCACATGAAGATCAAGCTGGCCGGTGATGACTTCGACTGGGATGTCGCGCGGGTGCTCGGCGTCGACAAGGTCGCCGTCGAAGCGCAAGCCAAACGCGGCTGCAAAGAGTGGTTCTACTCGCTCGACTTCAATGAGAAGTGCGCCAACGTCGATTACGTCGTCGATTTCCTCACGAAGCTGCAAAAGGAAGCTCCAGCGGCGTTCGCGCGGATTCAGTACGTCGAACAGCCGACGCATCGCGACATGAAAGCACATCCCGACCAGAAGATGCACAAGGCGGCGGCGCTGAAGCCGGTCATTATCGATGAAGCCCTCACCGATTATGATTCGCTGCTCCTCAGCCGCGAGATGGGCTACAGCGGCGTCGCGCTGAAGGCGTGTAAAGGCCAAACGGAATCGTTGCTGCTTGGAGCCGCGGCGCAGAAATTCGGGATGTTCCTGTGCGTGCAGGATCTGACGTGCCCCGGATATTCATTCCTGCACTCGGCAAGTCTCGCCGCCCGGTTACCGGGAGTGGCTGCGATTGAAGGCAACGGCCGTCAATACTGTCCGGCGCTCAACAAGCCGTTCGCGAAACTCTACCCCGGCATGTTCGACATCAAGAACGGCACCGTGCAAACCGGCCTGCTCAACGGCGAAGGCTTGGGCTTCGAATAACCATCATCCGGAAGCCCACGGTTTCTGAACCGTGGGCCGCTTCCCGTCACCACGCCCGCGCTTGCAGCATCTGCACGTTCATCATCACGAGCAGACCGAACATCACGGCAACGCTGGTCAGATGCAGATTCACCATCAGCACAGCGCCGAGAATCCCCGTCAGAATACTGACCCGCAGCGCCCAAATCCGCGCTGTCCGTACGCCAGCCATTCCCAGTAGTGCTTCCAGAACCTGTCCGCCATCTAACGGGAACAGCGGAAACAGATTGATCATCGCGAAACCGATGTTGATCCACATCAGGTCGTAATAAATCACTTCGAGGTATTCGTGGTCCGGCTGGTTTAGCAACTGATAGCCGCCCATCGCGGCAAGGATCAACCCCGCCAAAAAGAACTGTGCGAAGGGCCCAGCCAGCGAAATCAGCAGCGACTGATAGGGAGGAAAGCGGTACCCCGGCTGAAACCGGGCGAGTCCGCCGAAGTGGTACAGAATGATTTCCGTGGGATAACCGAATCCTTCCGCCACCAATGCGTGACCAAGTTCGTGGATCAGAATCGAGAAGAAGACGCACAGAACCCAGATCAGCACCAGATCGAGGCGATCCGGATCCCAACCCATATACGCCGTGGCGATCCAGAACGTCGGCAGCACGCGCACGGGAATTCGTCCCAGCGGAAACTGTAAATCGAACGGCGTCCCTTCAACCCCAAACATACGCGCCCCTGCCCGGTTGACGAATTGATCTTGCCACTGGACTCTAACGCACGGCAACGGAAGCGGCAATCACATCGTCGCGAAGGCCGGCATTCTTGTCATGCCCGTGAGGAATCACGATACTCGGGCAATGCTCTTCACTGGAGGCACACCATGACGCACAATCGCCGCAGCATCATTGCCGCCGTTGCAATTGTCCTCTCGGCGATCACTGGCATCGGCCAAGCCGCAGTGACCGCCCGGCGGCCGAACATTCTGTTCATCCTCGTCGACGATCAATCGCCGTTTGATTTCCAATTCTACAACCCGGCATCGACGCTGCATTCACCAAATATCGACCGGCTTGCCGCCGAGGGCATGGTGTTCGAGGGGGCGTATCACATGGGTTCCTTTTCGGGAGCGGTCTGCACGCCGTCCCGGCACATGATCATGACCGGCCGCACCGTCTGGCATTTGCCGATTGGTCCCGGTGCGAAGAACCATTGCCCGCCGGATATCGTGCAGAACACACTTCCCGCGGTGTTCAATCGCGCGGGTTATGCCACCATGCGGACCTGCAAAATGGGCAATAGTTACGAGGGGGCCAACAAACTTTTCACCGTCCGCCACGATGCCTCGAAACGGGGTGACACCGATGAGACCGGCAGCGCCTGGCATGGCGAACAGGTGCTGAATTATCTGAAGGAACGAGAGTCATCCAAAGACACGAAACCGTTCCTGATCTATTTCGGTTTTTCGCACCCGCATGACACGCGGGACGGCCGGCCGGAATTGCTCGCGAAATATGGTGCGGTCAATCACACCGACCCGCAGTCGTTGCCTGCGGCGAATGCGAAGCAGCCTCCCCTGCCGGTCAACTATCTCCCCGCGCATCCGTTTTCCCACGGTCATCCGGGACTGCGCGACGAAGAAGAGGTCAGTGGCGTCTGGAAAAATCGTGATGAGCGCACGATTCGCAATGAAATCGGCCGTCAATTTGCCTGCAGCGAGAACATCGATATTCAGATCGGCCGCGTGCTCGACAAACTCCAGGCGACGGGCGAACTCGACAACACCTATATCATCTACACGGCGGATCACGGGATCGCGATCGGTCGCCACGGTTTGCAGGGAAAGCAGAATCTCTACGAACACACGTGGCGTGTCCCGTTCGTCGTGAAAGGCCCCGGCATTCGCGCCGGTTCGCGTGCTCAGGGCAACATTTACCTGCTCGATGTGTTCAGCACCTTGTGCGACCTCACCGGTGTCAAGCCGCCGGACTCCAACGAAGGCATCAGCTTCAAGCCGGTGTTGGAAGGGAAGCAATCGACGATTCGCGACGTGATGTTCGGTGCCTATTCCGGCGGGACGAAACCGGGCATGCGCTGCGTGAAACAAGGCGATTGGAAGCTCGTCAAATTCGACGTGCTCGACGGGATGGTGCGCGAAACTCAATTGTTCAATCTCGCGGAAAATCCTAACGAGTTTCTGCAACAGCATCACGACCCCAAAGTGGTCGCCTTGACCGGCATCACTCCCACGGCAAATCAAGTCAATCTCGCTGACGATCCACGCTATGCCGACAAGTTGAAAGAAATGGAAACGTTGCTCCTGAGCGAGATGCTAAGACTTCACGATCCCGATCGGTTCTGGAATCAACCAGCGGACGATCTGTCCTCCCCAAGCAAAGATGCCAAGCAGAGCAAAAACAGCAAAAAGACCCGCTTCGAATGATGGTCATCGGCAGCGGATCCAATTGCGCCTGTTGATTCACGCGGTCGTCCGTGCGTCTCCGGGTCTGTAGAAAATGAGGTCGAAGGCAACACTTTCCCTTGGCAGCAGAACAAAGATGTCGCACACTACGGGTCGTGTTCAAAACTGCTTTTTTGCCCGACCCGAGCTGCGACGTTGCCCGCTCACTGTCAGTGCGCCTGTTGTGGCCTGTCCTCCGGTCGTGGTCTGCTGCGCGATGTGAACCTGCCGTCGCGTCGTTCTTTCGCACCGTTGAATGGTGTCCCGCTGGTTTGGGTGGCGGATGATCCCCCCGGAGTTGCTCGATGAAGTTTCGCTTTCCCATCGTCATTATCGACGAGGATTTCCGGTCCGAGAACACGTCCGGTTTGGGCATTCGCGCCCTCGCCGATGCCATCGTGAAGGAAGGCATTGAAGTCGTCGGCGTCACCAGCTACGGCGATCTTTCGCAGTTCGCCCAGCAGCAAAGCCGCGCTTCGGCATTCATCCTCTCGATTGACGATGAGGAGTTCACCCCCGGGGCGGAACTTGATCCGGCCATCGTGAAGCTGCGGGTGTTCATCGAGGAAATCCGCTTCAAGAATTCGGAAATCCCGATCTATCTGTACGGCGAAACGCGCACCTCGCGGCATATCCCCAACGATATTCTCCGCGAGTTACACGGCTTCATTCACATGTTTGAAGACACGCCGGAGTTTGTCGCCCGGCACATCCTGCGCGAAGCCAAAGCGTACACCGACGGGCTCGCCCCGCCGTTTTTTCGCGCGTTGGTTGAATACGCACAGGACGGTTCCTATTCGTGGCACTGTCCGGGCCACTCCGGCGGCGTGGCATTTCTGAAAAGCCCCGTTGGCCAGATGTTTCACCAGTTCTTCGGTGAGAACATGCTGCGGGCGGACGTCTGCAATGCTGTGGAAGAACTCGGTCAACTTCTCGATCACACCGGTCCGGTCGCGGCGTCGGAAAGGAATGCCGCCCGGATTTTCGATGCCGATCACTGCTTCTTTGTGACGAACGGCACGTCGACGTCCAACAAGATGGTGTGGCACTCAACGGTCGCGTCCGGCGATATCGTCGTGGTCGACCGCAATTGCCACAAATCGATTCTGCACTCAATCATCATGACGGGGGCCGTGCCGGTCTTTTTGACACCGACCCGCAATCATCTGGGCATCATCGGACCGATTCCCCTCAGTGAATTCCAGCCGGAAAACATTCAACGGAAGATCGAAGCCAACCCGTTCGCGAAAGCCGCCCAGGCGAAACATCCGAATCGGCAACCGCGAATTCTCACGATCACACAGAGCACCTACGACGGCATTATCTACAACGTCGAAACGTTGAAAGGGTTGCTCGACGGCAAGATCGGCACGCTCCATTTCGACGAAGCGTGGCTGCCGCATGCCACATTCCACGATTTCTACAAAGACATGCACGCGATTGGCAAGGACCGGCCGCGGACCGAGCAAACGATGATTTTTGCGACCCACTCCACGCACAAACTGCTCGCGGGGATTTCGCAGGCCTCGCAGATTCTGGTGAAAGAATCGCAGAAGGCGAAGCTCGATCGGCACATCTTCAACGAAGCGTATCTGATGCACACGTCGACATCGCCGCAGTATGCGATCATCGCTTCCTGCGATGTCGCGGCGGCGATGATGGAGCCGCCGGGCGGGACGGCGCTCGTCGAAGAATCGATTCTGGAAGCGCTCAACTTCCGCCGGGCGATGCGGAAGGTGGCCGACGAATGGGGCAAAGACTGGTGGTTCAAAGTCTGGGGCCCGGAGACCCTCGCGGAAGACGGGATCGGCCAGCGCGACGACTGGATGCTGCAGGCCAACGATGACTGGCACGGCTTCGGCAACCTCGCGCCGGGCTTCAATATGCTCGATCCGATCAAGGCGACGATCATCACGCCGGGGCTGAATGTTTCGGGCGAGTTCGCGGAGTCCGGTATTCCGGCATCGATCGTCACGCGGTACCTGGTGGAACACGGGGTCATCGTCGAAAAGACCGGGCTGTACTCGTTCTTCATCATGTTCACCATCGGCATCACCAAAGGCCGCTGGAACACGCTGGTGAGCGCGCTCCAGCAGTTCAAGGACGATTACGACAAGAACCAGCCGATGTGGCGAATCCTGCCGGAGTTCTGCCAGAGCTATCCGAAATACGAAGGGATCGGTCTGCGGGATTTGTGCCAGCAGATTCACGATACCTACAAGAAATCCGACGTGGCCCGCGTC
The DNA here is from genome assembly GCA_021732785.1 of Planctomycetaceae bacterium. Lineage (GTDB taxonomy): Bacteria > Planctomycetota > Planctomycetia > Planctomycetales > Planctomycetaceae > DSVQ01. Next base: position 24,787 of record JAKFUG010000028.1, on the reverse strand, counting down.
ACCACCGAGATGTATCTTTCGGACATGCAGCCGGCGATGAAGCCTTCGGACGCGTTCGACATGATGGCTCACCGCGAAATTGACCGCGTGCCGATTGATGATCTCGAAGGCCGCTCGACCGCGGTCTTGCTGACGCCGTATCCGCCGGGCATTCCGCTGCTGATTCCCGGCGAAGTCTTTAACGGTGCGATCGTGAAGTATCTGCAATTCGCCCGCATGTTCAACGAACGCTTTCCCGGATTCGATACCGATATCCACGGCTTGGTAGAAGAAGTGAGGGACGGGAATTTGATCTATTGCGTCGATTGCCTTCGCCATACCAACGGCCATCGCACGGAATGACGGCCGAGCATCGGTACGCGATGGCAGGTCGAATTGCCGTGAAACCGGGCATGCGATACAGTTGCCGTGCTGGCGGGCGAGCCATTTCGTGACGGATGCACGCGCCGGCGGTTCGTTCAAGGATGTGCGATGCGCGGGTGGCTGCAGTTCGTGGGAATCGTGGTGGCGTTGTCAGTCGCGGAAACCACCGCGGCTGAGGACGACAACGCGGTTCCCGTGCGCGTCCCGTCCGGCTTTGAAGCCGTAGAGTTCGCCAACGATGCTCACGCCCACGATATTTTCGCGCTGACCATCGACACCCTCGGCCGAGTTGTGGTCAGCGGTCCGGGTTACGTCAAAATCCTGATCGACAAAGATGGCGACGGGCGCGTCGATGAGGTCAAAAAATTCGCCGACGGTCCGCAATCCGGGGCGCAGGGACTCTATTTTCACGGTCGATCATTGCTCTGCGTTGGCGATGGCGGGCTGTTGCGGTATCGCGATCAGAACGGCGACGACCAGGCCGATGGACCGCCCGATGTGCTGCTGAAACTGCAAACCGGCGGCGAACATGATTCGCACTCGATTCAGCAAGGACCGGACGGCTGGTGGTATCTCATCGCGGGGAATACGGCGAAAATTACCGCGGCGTATGCCACGCTGCCAACTTCGCCCGTGAAACATCCCCGCGCCGGGGCCTTGTTGCGATTCTCACCCGATCTGCGCGGCGGAGAAATCTATACCGACGGCATCCGCAATGCCTACGATTTTGCGTTCAACGCCGCGGGTGACCTGTTCACTTACGACAGCGATGATGAACGTGATATTTCGATGCCGTGGTATCGTCCGACGCGCGTGTTTCAGATGTTGCCCGGTTCGGATCTCGGTTGGGTCAGCCGCAGTTGGAAGCGTCCCAATTACTCATTCGACATGCCGCCGGTCCTGGGATCGTTTGGCCGCGGATCGCCCACCGGGGTGACGTGTTATCGGCACACGCAGTTTCCCGCGGAATACCACGGCGCGATCTTTGCCCTCGATTGGACATACGGCCGCGTGCTGTGTCTGAAGTTAACGCCCGCGGGTTCGACCTGGCGGGCCACGTCCGACGTCTTCATGTCGGGGATCGGTTCACACGGCTTTGCCCCGACGGATTGCGAAGTCGGCCCCGATGGTTCGTTGTATATCAGCGTCGGCGGTCGCGGCACGCGCGGTGCGGTGTATCGCGTGCGGGCCATCAGCGATGCTCCCCGCCGTCTGGCAGCCTTGCCTCTCGACGAATGCCTGTCGGCGCCGCAACCGTTATCCAGTTGGTCGCGTCACCAATGGATGCCGATCGCGAAAACACTCGGTGCCTCGGTCCTCCGCACGGCTGCGGAAGAGGAATCGCGCTCCGCTGCCGAGCGTGTGCGGGCCATTGAAATCCTGACGGAGATGTTCGACGGGATCGATGATGCCACATGCCAGAGGTTATTGAAGTCAACTTCTCCTGAAGTGCGAGCACGGGCCTTGTGGGCACGGGGACGGAAAGCGGCGACACCGATTCCGGTCCCCATCATTGCCGCTGGGTTGAATGATCCGCATCCGATGGTCGCCCGGGCTGCTTTGCAATCCGCGTTCACGCTTCCCGAAAACACCAATTGGATCGATCTCACGGAAGGGCTCGTCCGGCAACTGGGAAGTGATGACCATTCCCTGCGGCAACTGGCGGCGACGGTGATCGCTCAGATGCCCGAAGCGGCTCTCGGCGCGATTGCGGACGCCAGTACCAAATCGGGGGCGCGGGCGGTTGTCTCCTATGCCGCGGGCTGGTTGGCCCATGCTCAGGCGAATCCCGAGCGCGTCCGCAAAAGTATGTCCCCACTCGCCGTGACCGTGTTGCAGGGGGATTATCCCGTCGATCTCAAGCTGGATGCCTTGCGACTATTGCAATGGATGCTCGGCGACCTCGGTCCTTCCAATCACCATCCGCCAGCGTTTGATGGTTACTCCCCGCGCATCGACCCCGCAGACCTCGAACGCGATTGGGACACGCTCCGGGCGCAACTCGCCGACTTGTATCCCACCCGGCAACCGCTGGTCGACGAAGAGTTAGGCCGCGTGTTGGCGATGCTCGGCCCGCTCAATCAAAAACTGCTCGATAAAGTGTTAGCCAACGTCACCGTGGATTCCGATCCCATCGAGGATTTGCACCACCTGCTCGTGGCCGCCCGCATTCCCGTCACTCGCACGGCGGCACAACGACAGAAACTTGCGGAAGCATTCGTGCGGATTGAGGAAAAAATCACCACGCGGAAACTCCCGCAGGACAATGCCTGGAATGATCGCTTCAAAGATCTCTTCACGCGGCACGCGGAACTGGATGAATACCTCACGCCGATCATGGTCGACGTTCCGGGCTTTGGTCGGCCGGGACATGTGCTGTTCATGAGCCAAATGCCACCGCAACGGGTGACCGATGCGATTGCGGCCTTTGCAAAGCAAGCCGAGTCGCCGGACTATCCGTGGAACAACGACGTCATTTTCCTGCTCGGTGCGTCGCCATTGCCGCAGCATCGGGAAGTCGTACGGCAACAGTTCGAGCGGTTCGCGGTGCGCGGGGCCGTCCTCAGCACGCTTTCTGAAAAGCCCGAAGTGATTGATCGGCCACGTTTTCTCGCCGGGTTGGAATCATCACAAGCGGAAGTGCTGGCCGCGTGTTTGTCCGCGTTGGAAGCCTTGCCCGCCGATGCTACCGGCGCGGAGCAAGTCGCGCTGCTCACGGCCCTGCGACGTCTCGGTCAGGATGAGCGCGAATACGCCGCACGGGAACGCGTCGTCAAATTGCTGGAACGCAACACTCGTCAAAAAATTCCGTTCGTCACCGGGAAACCAGGTTACAAACCACAGCCGGACGCCATCACCGCCTGGACCGATTCCATTCGTAAGCAATGGCCAAAAGAAGCAGCGGGGGCGTTCGGCAGCGAAGCGGATCTCGAACAGATGCAGGCCGTTCTGGCGATCGCACCGTGGACCACCGGCGACGGAGAACGGGGTCGTCTGCTCTATGAAAAGCGCGGCTGCATTCAGTGTCACGGCGGGCGCTCGGCGCTCGGACCCGATCTCGCCGGGGCGGCCGATCGGTTCTCGCGCAACGATTTTTTCACCGCGATTCTGATGCCGAGCCGCGATGTTTCCGCCCGGTATCAGACGACGATGATCACCACGAAAGAGGGCAAGTCGTTTTCGGGAATGATCGTCTACGAATCGATCGATGGTCTGCTGCTGCGAAATGCGTTGCAGCAAACGTTTCGTATCGAAGCGAACAACATCGATGAACGCCGGCTGTCCCCCGTTTCGTTGATGCCGGCGGGATTGTTGAAAGACCTGACGCCCGGCGATTATGCCGATCTCTATGCGTATGTCGTCTCGCTGGGACGCCGCGCAGCGACGGTCAGTTCGACGGGATCGCCGCAGCCATGAGTCCGCGGAAACGGACGAAAGCCGCCGATGTGCCCCCCAAGCCCCCGCGCCGACAACCGCCGCGGTGCAACGATCTCGACGGCAAACGCTGGCTGCAAAACTCGATCAGTGTCTGGAGCGATCTTCGCAAGACCGCGGAAGAACAACGGCTGAAGCATCCCGCGCAGTTTCCGGTCGCACTGGCCGAGCGATTGATTGAATCGTTTCTCCCGGCGACGGGCGACGATTGCGTGCTCGATCCATTCTGCGGATCGGGCAGCACGCTCGTGGCGGCGCAGCGACGCGGCAAGCGATCGCAGGGAATCGAACTGTCGTCCGAGTATGCGGCGCTGGCCCGTCAACGTCTCGCCGGTGATGCGGCGCCTGCGGTGATTCATGAAGCATCGGCGACGGAACTCACACGCCACGTGGCTGCGGAATCGGTCGATCTGTGCATCACATCGCCGCCGTATTGGAACATTCTCGGCCAGAAACGCACCGCCGATTATAAGACTGTCCGCCATTATGGTAACCACGACGGTGATCTCGCCGTCATCGCCGATTACGACGCCTACCTTGAGGCGCTCGCCGATGTCTTCCGGCAAGTGTTCGACGCACTCAAGCCGGGGGCACACTGCTGCATCAATGTCATGGATCTCCGCAAAAAAGACCGGTTCTATCCGCTTCACAGCGACTTGGCCCGCCGATTGGAAACCGAGGGGTATCGGCTCGATGACATCGTCATCTGGAACCGGCAAGCCGAATACAACAGCCTGCGACCGTTGGGCTATCCCGCGGTGTTCCGCATCAACAAGGTCCATGAGTTCATCCTGCTCATGCAGAAACCGGGACGATTGCAACGAAAGTAGCCCTGTCGCTCCGCGACAGGAAAGCCGAGAAACATACAGCGCCATTGCTGAAAACGGCTTTCCTGTCGCGGAGCGACAGGGCTACTTTTCGGCAGAATCCGCCGATGTTCTTCTATCGGACTTCGCTTCTTTCGCCGATGTCAGCATGCCATTCGAGTCCTGATCACTCGCGATCTTGCCGCCGTTGCTTCGCTCCGGTATGAGCCGCTCTGATTCACAGTCTTCCGATCAGAACGGGTCGCAATCGCCATGCTTACCAAACTCAAGCAGCTTGTGTCGCGCGGTGTGGACGTTTCCCTCATCCTGGGTGCCGCAGGAACGGTGGCATTCTATTGGGTGATGTGGCAGCCATCGATGCACGGCACATTGCTCGCGCGGTACACCACCGAACATCCGGTCGATTACGTCATTGTGGCGATGTTCATCTGGGGCGTCATCGACCTGATGATGAAGTCGTTCACATTTCCCCGTGAGCTGCTGGCCTTGCGCGAAGGCTGGTTGCCCGCGCGCAGTGGTCGCGAACCGATTTCCCATGCCGTGGAACTATTGGAAGGCGTGCAGCAGCGGCCACGCTGGTTAACACAATCGCGTCTCGGCCAGCGCGTCGCGGCGGCGCTCGATTACGTCGTGGAAAACCGCTCGGTCGACGAATACCGCGACCACTTGCAATACCTCGCCGGTCAGGGCCAGGACGAAACATACGCCCGGTACACGCTCGCGCGGTTCGTGATCGCCGTCACACCGATTCTCGGCTTCCTCGGCACCGTGGTCCACTTCGGCACAGCCCTCAGTGGCATCTCGTTCGACGACATGGCCAACCGGTTGCCGGAAGTCGTCTCGGAAATGGGCGAAGCGTTCAACACCACCACGGTGGCCCTCGCGGCAGCCATGACGATGATGTTTGGCCTGTTCCTGTGCGAACGGCTGGAATTCAGCATCGATGCGTTTGTGGATCGCTTCATCGAACGGGAACTGCTCAACCGTTTCGAAGCCAAGCACGAAAATCTCACGCCGTTCCTGAATGTGCTGCAACAAGCGAACGATGACGCCCTTAAAGTCTTTGCGACGACACTCGACCGCCAGATTGCCGCGTGGACGCAGTCGTTCGACATGCTCCTGCAACGTTTCGACGACCGTCAGCGCCAGGAAGCCGCGGCGTGGACGACGGCCCTGCACTCATTGGAACAACGTCACGAAACGCTCGAAAATAAGGGCGATCAACGGCACGGCCAGATGCTGACACAGATCGAATCGCGGCAGACGCAACATCTCGCGACGATTCAGCGCACGCTGGAGAGCATCGCCGCCCTGCGCGACGATTTCCGCGATGTGGGCAAGTCGTTCGAAGGGCTCACGCAAGGCGAAGGGAAGCTGGTCGAACTGCAACAGGTTCTGGCCGACAACATCCGCCTGCTGCACGAAACGCAACAATTCGACGAAGCCCTGCACGGCTTGACCGCTGCCATTCACTTGCTGACAACGCGCAATCGTTTCGGTGGTTCGCAGGAATCGATCGCCGCGTAAACCGCGCCTCGGACACTGCCGGTTGGGTCGTGAGTCCGTTTGAATTCAAAAATGTCGGGGCGGGGGCCCCAACCTATGATTTCCAGTTAATTTCCACCTCGATAGGTCGGGGCCCCTGCCCCGACTCTTTAATCTGACCAACTACTACCGGTCGGTCGATGCTGCGCTGCGGGATGGAAAATCCTGCGCGAGCAAGTCACGATAAACCTCGCTGATGGCGATGCTCACCCGGTGGTCGAGTTTTGATCGTCACTCGCAAGCACAATCGTTTCGCGATGGTACGTCTGGTATCGGAGTCGGTCCTTGCCTGCGGTCGTCAATATATCCGCCTATCAATTTGCGTCACTCGAAAATCTCCAGCCGTTACGCGACCGCCTGATTTCGGTGTGCCGGGAATGGGGGCTGAAAGGGACGATTCTGCTGAGCACGGAAGGAATCAATCTTTTCGTCGCCGGTGGGTCAGCAGAAATTGATCAACTGCTGGCAATGGTACGGGCGGTTCCCGGGCTCGAAAAACTGCCGGCCAAGTTCAGCGAAAGCCGCGAGCAACCCTTCACGCGCATGCTGGTGAAAATCAAGAAGGAAATCATCGCGTTCGGTGTTGATGACGTGGATCCCATCCACCGCCCGGCACCCCGGTTGAGCCCGCAGGAATTGAAGCGCTGGCTGGATGAAGGACGCCCCGTCACGCTGCTGGATACGCGGAATGATTTTGAAGTGAATCTCGGCACGTTTCGCGATGCGGTGCCGATTCACATCCAGCAGTTTCGTGATTTTCCCGCCGCTGCCGATCAGCTTTCTCCGGACGCGTACCAAACCCCCATCGTCACCTTCTGCACTGGCGGCATCCGTTGTGAAAAGGCGGCACCCTACCTGATTCAAAAAGGTTTCGAGCAGGTCTATCAACTCGACGGCGGCATCCTGAAGTACTTCGAAGAGTGCGGCGGCGACCATTACGAGGGCGAGTGCTTTGTCTTCGATAAGCGCGTCGGCCTGGCCGCCGATCTGGATGAATCCCGCCACGGCTTTTGCTTCGCGTGTCAAAGCGTGCTCACGCCGGAAGAAATGACTGACCCGTTGACCGTTGAAGGCGTATCGTGTCCGCGGTGCTATCGATCACCGGAGGAACAACAGTCCCGCAGTCTGGAAGCCCATCGTTGCCAGCTCAAGGAAGTCACGACGCCGTTGCCCGGCAGTGAACCGCGGGACAATTTCCGTCCATTGAAAATTGCAGCGCGACATGCGGGATGGATGCTGCTGGATTTTCTCTGTGACGTGCTGCCGTTCATTGCGCGCGACGCCTGGCAGCAGCGCTGCGAGAGCGGGGAAGTGGTCGATCGTGATCATCGTGCGGTTGCGGCATCGCATGTCGTCCAGCCGGGGGAATCGTATTTCACGGTTGAGCGGATGCAGAGTGAACCCGCTGTGAACGCCGCGATCGAACTGCTCTATGAAGATGCGGCGCTGATTGTTCTCAACAAGCCCGCCCCGCTGCCGATGCACCCCAGCGGCCGCTACAACCGCAATACGCTGCAATCCATTCTGCAGACGGTGTATGCACCGCAGAAACCGCGACCGGCCCATCGCCTGGATGCGAACACGTCCGGGATCGCGGTCTTCACGCGCACGGCGGCGTATGCTCGCCTGTTGCAACCGCAATTTGAGCGCGGCGAAGTTTCCAAACGCTATCTCGCGCGGGTCCACGGCACGCCTCCCGATGATCATTTCCGATGCGATGCCGCGCTGACACAAAGCACGGGGCACTGCGGTGCGAGTATTGTCGATGAAATGAACGGCGTCGCGGCTTGCACCGAGTTTGAAGTGCTCACTCGCTTGACCGACGGCACAACGCTCCTGTGTGTCACGCCGAAAACCGGACGGACGAACCAGATCCGCGTCCATCTCTGGTATCTGGGGTGGCCCATCGTCGGCGATGCCATGTATCGGCGCGATCACCAGCTCGGCGATGTGCAAACCCTGCAAATGGGGGAGACGCCGATGTGCCTGCACGCCTGGCAACTCACATTCGCCCATCCGCAACATGGCAAGACGGTGACATTCGAAGCGCCCCAGCCTGCGTGGGCTGGCGTCTAAGCAAATCCACCTGGACAGCCCGCGGGGTGGGCACAAACATGGGCTCCGGGGTTTCCGACAGCCACCGCCAGCGCTACAATCCATCAAGGGACGGATGTCAAGTTTTCAGGAGCGATGTTCGTGGTCGATGTTGTTGAGCCGCTGGGCAAGCGGATTTTGATTCGCAAAGACGAAAACCGCCACAAAACTCGCGGCGGCATCGTCCTTTCCGATCAGGCGGAAATCCCGACCATTACTGGGCGCGTTGTCGAAATCAGCGCCCAGATTGAACGGGACATCGACTTCCCGATCCGCAAATACGATCGCGTGATTTTCCATCCGAAGAATGCGATCCCGGTGGATCTCGAAGCGAACAACGTCCTCTATGTGGTTCCCATCGAAGACGTCGTGGCGATTTTTCGCAAGACGGAAACCAAGAAGAAGCGGACTTCGCGCGGTGCGAAAGACGACGAACTGGACGACACCGCGGGCGACGAGGAATAGCCGACCATCATTCGGCGTTGGCTTCGTTGCCGGTGAGTTCCATTCGCAGCGTGCTCAAATCGAGTTGCTCGCCATCCTTCAGTTGCCGCAGCTTGCGGTCTCCCTGGCGCGGCGCGGAACAAATGGAAACGGTCGATTCACCCATGACGGTGAGCCGGTTGCCCGTGATAATGGCGGTCGTGTCCTCGTCGATGCCGATGCCGATGTATTTCGGATGTCGGGCGAGTGCGTGCCACAGACGCTCCTGCCGATTCCGGGCGAGAAAATGCTGGTCGACAATCGTCGCCGGGACGTGATCGAAACCTTCCAGCATATCACCGCGAGTCAACATCACCCGGCTTTGAATCGCCGCGCCGGCGGAGGTGCCGCCGATGACGCCACCCCGTTTGAGGAGCGCCGCGAGTTCTCGTTCCACGGGAGTGCGGAGATAAACGCTCGCCAGTTTTGATTGATATCCGCCGCTGATCCACACGCCGGTCGCGGTCTTCAGTGGTTCCGCAAAAGCCTCGCGTTCCGCTTCGGTATGAGTGGAAGCGTGTAACAGGGCGACCGATGCCGGCGAACGTCGACGCCAGATTTCCAGCCGGCCGTCATCATACGGCGTATCGGTATCGGCGGTCGGGATCACGAGCAGGCGAGCGTTCTTGCCCCCCGCCAGTTCCAGAAATTTATCGCGCACGGCCGAATCCACGGACCCACCGCCGTGAAGCACAACGGTTCCTTGCGGTTCCGCAGCGAAACCAGGGGACGCAACCATCAACACGAAGAGCGTGGAAAAACCAAACCTCATCTTCAAACATCCTTGTTGGGAGATAATGGGGTGGGATCAATGTGCAGAGCGAAACCGCAAGCGGGGCAGGAGGCGGGTTAACAGGAATCTTTGCGGGCCAACGGTCCAATCGCGACCAACCCGAGGCATCGCCCCGGAATCGAAAGCGTTCCGACAATACACGGCCCAGCGCCTTGGTCCAATACCATTCCGATTACAATTTGATAAGCCGGCCTTGTGCTCGAGCTTCCATTTCGTCTAGCACATCGCCAGCGCCTCTTCCGCGGCGGTGAGAGTTTCCTGAAGGTGCTCTTCGGTGTGGGCGGCAGAGACGAAGTGCGCTTCGTATTGGCTGCACGCGAGATAGATGCCGCGGTCGAGCATCGCATGGAAAAACTTCGCGAAGCGGGCGGTGTCGCTCATGGTCGCGGTCGCATAATTCGTCACGGGCTCAGCGGCGAAGAAGAGCGTGATCATGCTGCCCACGTGCGGACACGAATGCGGGATGCCGTGCTTCGTGGCGATCGCGGACAACCCCATGGCAAGCCGCCGCGTATAATCGGCCAGCTTTGGATACGGATCGGTTGCCTTGAGCGTGTCGAGCATCGCCATCCCCGCGGCCATCGCGACCGGGTTGCCGGAGAGCGTACCGGCTTGATACACCGGCCCGAGCGGCGACACCTTCCGCATTATCTCCGCCCGACCGCCATACGCCCCGACCGGCATTCCTGCACCGAGGATTTTTCCCAGTGTGGTCATATCCGGACGAATGCCGAACAGCTCCTGTGCCCCGCCGTATGCCAACCGGAAACCGGTCATCACTTCATCGAAGATGAGAACCGTGCCGTGGTGATCGCAGAGTTTTCGCAGCGTGGTGAGGAACTCCATGCTCGGAATGACGAGGCCCATATTGCCGACAACCGGTTCCAGAATCACCGCGGCGATTTTGTCCCCCTGCTTGGCGAACGCCTCGGCGAGTTGCTGGCTGTCGTTGTATTCCAGCACGAGCGTGTCCTGCGTGCAGCCGGCGGGGACACCGGGACTCGACGGGTTGCCGTGCGTGAGCGCTCCGCTGCCCGCCTTCACCAGCAGGCTGTCGACATGGCCGTGATAACAGCCGGCGAACTTGACGATCGTTTCGCGACCCGTGAAGCCCCGTGCGACGCGGATTGCGCTCATCGTGGCTTCCGTCCCGGAGTTCACCATGCGGACGAGTTCCATCGACGGGACCGCCGCGATCACCCGCTCGGCGAGTTCACTTTCGAGCACCGTCGGCGCACCAAAGCTTGTTCCTTTTTCGAGCGCTGCTTGAATCGCCGTCATGATCGCCGGATGGCGGTGCCCGAGGATGTGCGGTCCCCACGAACCGATGTAATCGAGATAGTGATTTCCATCAATATCATACAGATACGGACCGTCGCCGCGGTCGATGAAGACAGGCGTGCCGCCGACGCCGCCGAAGGCGCGGGCCGGGCTGTTCACACCGCCGGGAATCACGCGCTGGGCACGTTCAAACTGACGCTGACTTTGCGGGCGGGAAACGGTCATAGCGGGTCCATCGGTAAGTGATTGAATTGAGGTTTATCATAACGCTGGTCCGATCGCACCTGTAGCGCCACCAACACGCTTGCCGCTTCGCAGAACCAACCCGCTCCCTGCATGGCAACTCTTATTCGGTCTGTGATCAAAGCGGGATTGCAACCCCTTCACCAATTCGTACACTACCAGCATGGCCACCATCGACTGGACGCCGCATCTGCGACAGCATCTGTTTGACACGTCGCGCCGGAGTTACTCCGGTACGACGCTGGCGGCGGTGCTTGCCGCGGCATTCACCGACGAGCCGCGGCTGCGGGGCTACGTTCTGGATGACCAGGACCGGCTGCGGCAACATGTGACGATCTTCATCAACGGATCGGCGATTCACGATCGCCTTCGATTGACCGATGTGGTGGCAGACAACGACGAAATCTACGTTTTCCAGGCCCTTTCCGGGGGATAGTGATGTCGGATCGGTTGTGGGTGGCGACACGCAAGGGGGTGTTCGATCTGCGGTTGCGGAACGGGAAATGGGACGTTGAACGCGTCTCGTTTCTGGCCGCACCGACCTCGATGGTCTTGCCGCAACCGGCACAGAATCGCGTGTATGCCGCCCTCAATCACGGTCACTTTGGCGTGAAATTGCATCGCTCCGATGACGACGGCGCGACATGGACCGAAGTCGCCGTCCCGGCGTATCCCAAAGCCGAAGATGGCACCGGCGACAGCCTGATGCAAATCTGGGCGCTCGAAGTCGCCGATCCGAATCGCCCCGAAACATTATGGACGGGGACCATTCCGGGCGGCCTGTTCTATTCTCCGGATGCCGGGGCAACATGGACGCTCAACACCACCTTGTGGAATCGCGAAGAGCGCAAGGGCTGGTTCGGCGGCGGGGCGGACAAGCCAGGGATTCATTCGATCTGCGTTGATCCGCGGAATCACCAGCATGTGCTGATGGCCGTTTCCTGCGGCGGCGTCTGGCGGACCGAAGACGCCGGACAAACGTGGGCGTTGGCAGCGAAGGGCATCTTCGCCGAGTACATGCCGCCGGAGAAACAATTCGACGAGAACATTCAGGACCCGCACCGCATGGTCCGCTGCCCGTCGAATCCCGATGTCCTGTGGGTGCAACATCACAACGGCGTCTTCCGCACGACGGACAACGCCCGCAGTTGGTCGCACGTGACCGGGTTGAAGCCGTCGTCGTTCGGCTTCGGCGTGGTTGTTCATCCCACGAAGAGCGACACCGCGTGGTTTGTCCCCGCCGTCAAAGACGAAACGCGTGTGCCGGTCGACGGCAAGCTCTCGGTCACCCGCACTCGCGACGGCGGTCAATCGTGCGAGGTGCTGACGAACGGCTTGCCGCAAAAGTACTGTTACGATCTCGTCTTCCGCCACGCGCTCGATATCGACGAAACCGGCGACAATCTGGCGTTCGGCTCCACGACGGGCAACCTGTGGACCACATCCAACGGCGGCGATGAGTGGACCGCGCTGCCTTACCATTTGCCGCCAATTTACGCCGTCCGGTTTGGTTGATCTCCGTCCGAGCCGCGACCGCGAGGGAGCATGTTCCGTTGCTCTTCTGGTTCCCATGCTCCGCGTGGGAACCGCTTTCTTCGACGCTCTGCGTCGTCTTCGAGTCGCCAGGCGACGCAGAGCGTCGCGACCGTGCGTTCCCACGCGGAGCATGGGAACGAGTTATGAACGCGCTCTCTTACGGTCGTGGCTCGGATAGCGCCCGTTTTTCTTCCGCGGCACTGGGTCGCAGATAGAATGGGGCGAGCGTCCACAAATCGCTGCGATCTCCGGCGGCCCACCGTCGAGCGGCGAGAGTGATCACACCAGTCGCGGAGGGTTGCAGCGACCATGCGTCGTGAATGAACCGTGGCCTGTCGGCGACCGTTTCCCATCGGCGGGCACTGGGACCGAGCACGATGTCCGTCACGATGAGTCCCGCATGAAATGTTTCCCCGGCGATGATCCGCACGGGGGTCAGCCGCTCGAAATGGCCGTGGGAATCGCGTCGATATTCACCCACGAACAGATCGCCGCGCTGGGCATCACTGATGACCGACACGCGCGACCACTCGGCCGGGGCTTGCTCTGCGAATGACGCCAATGTATCGACCGCGAGGACGCCGCAGCCGATGGCGTAGGCAATCGTCTTCGCAGCAACGACACCCACGCGCAGCCCGGTAAAGCTGCCGGGACCGATGCTGACGACGATGCCGTCGATGTTCTTGAGAGCGACGCCGCGGTCATCGAGCAGGGCTTTCAATTCGGCGATGAGCGTTTGCGCATGGCGTCGGCCCTCGACAGCGAGCGAGCGTTCGGTCACCACGCCGTCTCGCCAGAGGGCAACGGAGCCGGAGAGGCCGCTGGTTTCGATCGCGAGGAGTTGCATGTTTTCACATTGGAGGAAACATCCCAGGGATGCCAATCCCTGGGCGTCATGATCGTTATTCTTCGGGTTGCATTTCGGCGAGGAAGCGCGAGGGGATCGTGGGCTTCATCTTGCCCCATTTAAGCCGCACTTGGGCCCACGAAATCGTCAGGAAATCGCGGGCCCGGGTCGCACCGACATACGCCAGCCGGCGTTCTTCTTCAATTCCTTCCGTCGTTCCGCCATCAATCGAGCGTTGATGAGGCAGAATCCCTTCTTCCAAGCCGACAAGATAGACCCGCGGGAATTCGAGGCCCTTCGCGCTGTGCAACGTCATCAATTTCACAGCGGGACGTTCGAGTTCCGGATTCTCACCGAAACTGTCGTCCTTCCCGGTCAAAGCCGTTTCTTCGAGGAAACCGCCCAGTGACGGCCGCAGCGACCGCGACTGATACTCTTTCACCGCGCTAAGACATTCTTCGACGACGGCTTTCCGCGCGACCTGTTGCTGTTGATCGGCGTACTGTTTTTCGATTTCGCTGTCGTAGTCGATTTCTTTGAGGAACTGGCGAAAGAGATCGACCAGCATCGCGCCCTTTTCAGCAAACCGCGGTCGCCAGGACTCCAGCAGCGCATGAAACCGTTGCACCGATCCGTAGGTTTTCGCGGAGATCGTTTTCGTCGCCACCAACTCCGGAGCGACGGACCAGATCGTCCGGCCGGATTTGACCGCTTCGTTGAGCAGCTTATCCATCGCCGCGTCGCCGATGCCGCGTGTGGGGACATTGATGATTCGCAGCAGAGAGACTTCGTCCTGCGGGTTCGACAACACCTTCATGTAGGCAAGGATGTCGCGGACCTCGCGGCGATCAAAAAACGATTGCCCGCCGATGAGCGTGTACGGCACACGCAGTCGCCGCAGTTCGGTTTCAAAGATCCGCGGCTGTTCGTTGGTGCGAAAGAGAATCGCGATATCCGCCGGGGGGATGTTGAGCTGCGTGACCAGATAGTTGATGTCCCGCACCACACCTTCCGCTTCGGCTTGTTCGTCGGGATACGGTTTGAACAGGACATCCGACCCGGATTTGTGGGCAATCAGCGTCTTCTCATGCCGGCCGCGGTTGCACTTCACCAGCTTGTTGGCGACATCGATGATCTGCGTCGTGCAGCGATAGTTGTCCTGCAACCGGACGACTTTCGCCCCGGGGAATTGCTGTTGGAAACCGAGGATGTGTTTGATCTCGGCTCCGCGCCAGCCGTAGATTGATTGGTCGTCATCGCCCACCACGCACAGGTTGCGGTGCGGTCGGACTAACTCGGCGACGATGCGGAACTGCAACTCATTCGTGTCTTGATACTCGTCGATCTGCACATGCTCGAACCGATTCTGCTGCCGTTCGAGAACTTCCGGGAACTCGTCGAACAGTCGCAACGTGAGCATCAACAAATCGTCGAAGTCCACCGACCCCGCGGCGCGCAGCGAAGCCTGATACCGGCGATACCCCGCCGCGGCGAGATACCCGCGGTCATCGTCGATGAACTGCGACGCTTCATCGGGGGCCACCCCCGCGGTCTTCCAGCGGCTGATCTGCGACAACAAATCGCCCGGTCGCAGCGCGGCATCGGGCACCTTGATATCCCGCAGTGCTTTACGAGCCGCGGATTCCTGATCACCCCGGTCATAGATGACGAACTGCGACGGATATCCCAGCGCTTCGATTTCATCCCGCAGCACGCGGACGCAGTACGCGTGAAACGTTGAGATTGCCGGCCGGGTCTTCATGCGTCGACCGAGAATCGCCTGCGTCCGTTCCTGCATTTCCTTCGCGGCTTTGTTCGTGAAGGTGACCGACAGGATGCGTTCCGGGGGGACACCTTGCCGAATCAGTTCTGCCATCCGCATGGTGATCACGCGTGTCTTGCCTGTGCCTGCCCCGGCAAGAACCAGCAGCGGGCCACGCATGGTGATGACGGCATCCCGCTGAGCCGGATTGAGACCGTCCGCAGAGGAAGTGGGGCGCGGCGGTGTTGTCAATCCGTGACTCATGGGGGAAGCTAAGGGAAAAGTGGATAGGGGACAGCCAGAGGGGAAGTTGGAACGGCTTTCTCTCCGGCCGTCCACTGTCCCCTGCCCACTCCGGATCATCACGCCTGCCGCTCGTACGCTTCCCGGAACTGTTCCAGCATTTGTCCCATGGTTTGCCAGCGCTCATCAGGACGGACGGCGAGGCCGCGCATGATCGTTTCGGCCACTTGCGGGTCGATTCCTTTCGCCGTTTTCTGCAAATCGACCGGAGGCTGATTGATGTGCTGCATGACCGCTTCCAGTGTTTCCGCGGCGTCCCACGGCAACCGGCGGGCGTACATTTCGTAACACATCACCGCATACGAAAAGATGTCGATCCGCTGGTCGGTCCGCATCCGTTTGATGAGTTCCGGGGCCATGTAATTCGCGGTCCCCGTACGATTGCCCGGCAGTTGAAACAACTCCGTATTGGGCACGACGAGCCCAAAATCGATGAGCTTGATCGACCATTGCCGGTCGAGCAGCACGTTCCGCGGGCAGAGGTCGCGATGAATCCAGTTCTGTCGATGAAAGTATTCGATCGCTTCGCCGAGCTCGATCACGAACCGCAGCCGGTTCTGTTTCATCACGTCATTTTGCAGATCGATCAGATAGCTGAGACCGACGCCTTCGACGAATTCCATCACCAGATATTGTTCGTTGTTCGTCGTGATGCCGTGCTCGAAGGTCTGGACAATGTGCTCGTGCTTCAGTTGAACGGCGACTTCGCCTTCGGTCGGCTTGCGGACTTTCATGCCGTAGAAACGGGCTTCAAAGCGTTTGGTCTTGTCGATGTCGAGCAGTTTCAGCGCCACCACGCGGCCGGACATGTAGTCCTTCGCCCGCCAGACCTTCGACATGCTCCCTTGCCCGGTCCGCGCGAGCAGCTCGAACCGCTTGGCGACATCCACGCGCTCGATCTTCGGCTTGCGGGCGAAGAGCTTTTTGAAGAAGTCCATGGGGATGGCTTATGGCTAAAGGCTGAGAGCTAAGGGCCGGAGGCAGAACACCCCGCGATTCCGTCAATGTATCACGCGATGCCGTCAAGAGCAGCCGACGACCAAAAGAGCGGCATTTCTTCCGTCTCTTAGCCCTTAGCCATCGACCCTCAGCCCATTCACATGCTGCAATAATCGATCAGCTTGGAAATCTCGGCGCGGAGTTGCGGGCGGGCGACGATGCGGTCGACGAAACCGTGTTGCATCAGAAATTCGCTGGTCTGAAAGCCCGGCGGCAATTCGATTTTGCACGTCGCTTTCACGACGCGCGGGCCGGCAAAACCGATGAGGGCTTTCGGCTCGGCCAGCACGATATCCCCCAAAGAAGCAAAGCTGGCGGCAACGCCCCCCATCGTGGGATTCGTCAGCACGGAGATGAAGAAACCGCCGCTCTTCTGGTAACGGGCCAATGCCGCGGAGACTTTGCCCATCTGCATCAGCGACAGAATGCCTTCGTGCATACGGGCCCCGCCGCCGGAACCGCTGACAATGACCAGCGGCAACTTCATGGCGGTGGCTTGTTCGACGGCGCGCGTCAATTTCTCGCCGACGACGGAACCCATGCTCCCCATGATGAACGCGGAATCGGTGAGGCCGAGCACCAACGGTCGACCGCGCAAATAGCCGCGGCCGACGACGCAGGCTTCTTTCATGCCGGTGCGCTTCTGTTCGCTCTTCAGCCGGTCTTTGTACGGTTTGGAGTCCACAAAACCGAGGGGATCGCTTGGTTCGAGATCGGTCCACCATTCCTCGAAGCTGTCTTCGTCCAGCAATTGCTGCACGCGGACTTGCCCGGGAACCGTAAAATGGTGGCCACAGTCCGGGCACAGATGGAGATTGCGTTCCACCTGCGCGCGGAACACCGTGTTGTGACAGGAATCACAACGAATCCAGAGGCCTTCGGGCACGCCCCGCTTTTTGGGGAGGCTGTCGTCTTGGGATTCCGTGGTCGGTCCGGTACTCATCGTGTCCATCTCTGGGTTTATGCAGACGCCGCGTTTGCCAGCGTCGCCATGCTATCCATCGCGTGAGCAAAATCCGACTGATCGAAAATGGAACTGCCGCAGACGAAGAACCGCGCCCCGGCTTTCGAGGCGGCGGAAATCGTCTCGGGACTAATCCCACCGTCGATGGAAATCAACGTTTGCGGGTTCGCGGCTTGGCGAATCTGCGTGACCTTCGGCAACACTTCGGGCATGAACGATTGCCCGCCGAAGCCAGGTTCGACGCTCATCACCAGGACATTATCGACATCATCCAGCACGCGCATCACACCGTCGACCGGGGTCTGCGGATTGATCGCCAAGCCGGCGAGCACACCCGCAGCGCGAATGCGTTTCAGCAGCGAGCGTGGATCCGGCACGGCTTCAATATGAAATGTGATCGCATCACAACCGGCCTTGATGTAATCGTCGAGGTATTTTTCCGGATCGCTGATCATCAGGTGGGCTTCAAAAAACAGATCGGTCTGTTTTCGCGTCCCGGCGATGACCATCGCGCCGTACGACAAATTCGGGACGAAATGGCCGTCCATCACGTCCCAGTGCAGCACCTTCGCCCCGGCGCGATCCAACTGCGCAATCTGTTCGCCCAAATGGGCGTAATCGCACTTCAACATCGACGGGGCGATAATCGGTCCCGTGGCGGGGAGTAATCGCTGCGGCATCGAACGATCCACATCCGTTAAACAGAAACCCAGGGACGGCAGTCCCTGGGCTTCCGGGGTCAATCACATCCGTACCGCGAGATTAGCCGAGCTTCGCCACCTTGGCGATCAGGTCGGCGGTGCGGTTTGAGTAACCGAACTCGTTATCGTACCAACTCAGGATCTTGACCATCCGCTTCTGCATCACCATCGTCCACTCGGCGTGGAAGATGCTGCTGGCAGGGTTGCCAATGACGTCACTGGAGACGATCGGGTCGACACAGTATTCGAGGATGCCCTTCAGGCGGCCTTCCGAGGCTTCCTTCATTGCGGCATTGATTTCCTCAACGGTGACGTCCTTTTCGACTTCCACCACGAGGTCGACAATGCTGCCGACCGGCACCGGCACGCGAAGCGAAATCCCCGTGAGCTTGCCGTTCAGTGCCGGCAACACTTCACCCACAGCCTTCGCGGCACCTGTGGTGGTCGGAATGATGTTGATCGCTGCCGCACGGGAACGGTAGATATTGTCGTGCAACTGATCCGACACGCGCTGGTCGTTGGTGTAAGCATGGCAAGTCGTCATCAATCCGCGGGCGATGCCGAACTTCTCCTGCAGAATCATGGCGACCGGTGCGAGGCAGTTCGTCGTACAACTGGCATTCGAGATCGTCTTGTGTTCGGCGGTGAGCTGATCGCAGTTCACCCCCATCACGACGGTCATGTCCGGCTTATCTTTGGCCGGGGCCGACAGAATCACCTTACGAGCACCAGCCGCGATGTGGCTGTCGTAACCCGGCTTGCCATCCTTCGCCCGGCCGGTGAAGAACCCGGTCGATTCGAGGGCGATTTCGACGCCGAGATCTTTCCACGGCAGCTTCGACGGATCGCGTTCGGCGACCACTTTGACCGCCTTGCCGTTGACGATGATCGAATCGCCTTCGCAGGTCACGGTGCCGGGGAACCGACCTTGAACGCTGTCATATTTCAAGAGGGTGGCCAGAGCGTCCGGCTTGCCCAAGTCGTTGATGGCGACAATTTCAAATTCGCTGGGACGGGCCGCCATCGCCCGAAACGCAATGCGACCAATCCGACCGAAACCATTAATACCGACGCGAACCGGGGCCACAGATCAACTCCTGACAAACGAAACCGGACACGGGATCGTCCCACACGGGGGCGGATCACAAGTCGTCTCCGCGACACGGTTTCAGTGTACGAACCAGCGGAATTATAGGGAACGTCGTGTCGCACCACAAGTTTAGCGCCGCCGTTTAGCCGCGCACCGGCAGGGGAGCGCCAGATGGTGCATACGGCGCATGTCGTCCGCTCAACCCGGCGTTGCCCTACCGGGTCGCGGCTAAACGATGGCGTGGGTTCATCTTCGCACATCGGCAGGATTGCGATACATTCCCGCGGATTCATGGAGGATTCCGATGCGTATCGCCCTGTTCGAAGATGATAAATCCGTCAACTTCTTGCCGTTGACGTGGTTGCGGCCGGTGTTTGAACTCCTCTGCGGCCATTTTTCGGCACGCGAACGGGCCATGCGTTTTCTCCCCATCACCGAATGGGGCGCTTTCTGCCGCCCTGAACTTGTCGACAGTTACCTCGAAGATCATCCGGAAGCTCAGATCAACGCCCCCCGATGGTTGTCGCAGGGGAGAACGTTACTGCTGAATGGGCGGTGGCTGGCATCGCCCGGCGATTTAGCGGCGTGTGATCCCGACGCCGCGGGATTGATCGATGGCGAAGTGGCGTGGATCACCGTCGAACCGTGGGAAACGCCACTCTTTCTGATGCAGGATTGTGCGACCGCCGCCGAGCAACTGGCACGCAGCCGTCGTCGTGTGAAAGCGGCCGGGAAACTGGCACAATTTCCGTGGGACTTGATTGCACACAACAGCGAACAACTGATCGCCGATTTTCGCGCCCGGCCGAAATCCGCACCACAAGATTTGGCGGGAACGCAAGCCGCGGTCGTGGGATCGTTGAACGATGTCTATGTGGATGCCACGGCGTCCATCGACCCGTTCGTGGTGATCGACGCCCGCAAAGGTCCGGTCTTTGTCGATGTCGGCGCGATGGTCCAGGCGTTCACGCGATTGGAAGGACCGTGCTACATCGGTCGCGAGTCACAATTGTTCCGCACCAATCTGCGCGAAGGGACATCGATCGGCCCGGTCTGCCGCGTCGGTGGCGAGATCGAAGGGGCGATCCTGCACGGTTACGTCAACAAATACCACGACGGCTTTCTCGGTCACGGTTATGTCGGACCGTGGTGCAATCTCGGCGCGCTCACCACGAACAGTGATTTGAAAAACGATTACTCGACTGTGAAGGTGCCGCTCATCGGCGAAGCGATCGAAAGCGGCCAGAAGAAAGTCGGCTGCTTCATCGGCGATCACACGAAAACGGCCATCGGCAGTTGCTTCAACACGGGGACGTCCGTCGGCATCATGTGCCAGGTCTTGCCCGCCGGTGAGTTGCTGCCGAAGCACATTCCGTCTTTTTCCCGAGTCTGGCACGGCAAACTCGCCGATGGTTTCCCCCTGGAAGACGGATTGGCCACCGCGCGAGCTGCCATGGAACGCCGCGGCAAGACGCTGACGGAACCGCAAGAGCACCTGTTGCGGCACGCCTTCAAAGTCACCGGCGATGAACGAGACGCCGCGTTTCACCGGCAGGCCGCGCGGCGCGCGGTGACGGCAAACTAGCCCGAAGCGCAAGCGACGGGTCCCGAGAGACCGCCTGCGCTGAGATTTTGCAAAGCGCGAGCAAAACTACCAGAACTTCCACCACGAGCCATTGCCTCCAGCGCCCGCACCGACGGTCATCGGTTCCGCGGGACCGGCAGACGTAATCACTTTTCGTTCCGGCAACAGCACGCAGCTCAGTTCGCCTTCGGTCCCGCCGGTGGTGTCACACAGCACCCGTTTCGGACGAATCTGCACCGTGGGGACGCGGACATGGCCACTCACCACCGCGAGCGGGCAATCCGTCGGCGGATCGGAATCGACAAACGTTTTTGAACACAACCACAGCGGGCGGTTCAACGTGAAATCTTTTTGCCGCAAAATTCGCAACTGCATGTCGTAGGGAGCATTTGGATCCAGTCCCGCATGCACGAACAGAAACTGCGGATGCTCCACCACCCACGGCAAGTGCAGCAACAATTCTTTATGACGGGCGGGCATCGCGGCATTCAGCCCGGCCAGATCGCCATGCGCCACCCCATACGAGGCGAACGTCGTGTCCGAATCGTAATGGGCGACCCAGCGCTCGCCCCAGTTGGTATATTCCGCCGTGGGAAACCAGCCGAGCGATGCCCCCATCGCGAATTCGTGATTGCCGGCCACCGACGTGGTTTTCGGGTGTTGCTTGAGCAACCGCAGGAACATGTCGATCCCGGCTTTGGGATCGGGACCGCGGTCGACGAAATCGCCCATGAAGACGAGCCAGCGCTGGTCGAAATCGGGCCGTGCGGCCAATTGATCGAGCACCGCTTCGAGCTTGTCGACCTGCCCGTGAACGTCGCCGATCACTGAGACCGGCCCCTGAATCTTACTGGGCAACGACACTGCCATGCGGAATCTCCCCCCGTCCGTGAGCCAATCCTGTTCTCGTTCATGCCAGAGCCCCCGCTCCAACATGCTTTTGTCGCCCTGTCGCTCCGCGACAGGAAAGCCGAGGCAATTCAAAGCGTTGTCATCACCGGCGTTTCCTGTCGCGGAGCGACAGGGCGACTTCGTTTCACTCCGGCAGCGGTTGGACGACAGCCGCGGTTCGTTTCACATCAATTCCTTCCGCTTCAGTCGGGAAGGGTTGAGCGATGACACCGGAGGCTGCTTTCGAATTTTCCAGCATGGCCGTCAATTCGCTCGCTTTGGCCCGAAGTCGGTCCGCCTCTTCGGTCTTACCGCGACGGGCAAAATCGTCCGCTTTCAAAGCATACGTCTCAATCACGGCTTCGTCGAGGCGTTTGGACGCTTCGAAATCGGAAATCGCCCCGTCGTAGTCGCGCTGGGCTTTGCGACAATCACCCCGAATCGACTGCGCCAATTGATGCGGTCCGAATTGCAACACCCGTTCGCAGTCGGCGATGGCCGCAGCAGTATTTTTCGTTTCGAGCAAGAAACTGGCCCGTCGCAGCAACGCCGTGGTGTCATTCGCCGGGGACAACGTCACGGCTTGATCGAAGTCACGCCGCGCGGACGATTCATCACCCTGCTTGCGGTAATGATCGGCCCGAGCGAGGTAAACCGCCGGTTCTTTCGGTGTTTGCTGGATCGCTTCCGAAAGGGCTTTCAATCCGACGAGGAACTGAATCTTCCGCTCGTCTTCTTTCGCCTTCTTCACCTCGCCCTGCAGCAGGTAAACATCGTGGCGATGGTCGTAGTATTTCGGATTGTTCGGGTCGAGCAACATTGCCTGAGTAAAATCGAGCATGGCTCCTTCGAGATCGCCCATCTGCCGCTTCACCAGCCCGCGGTTATTCCACGCATTCGTGTATTTGGGATTGAACGTCACGGCGGCGTTGAAGTCGGCGAGAGCCCGGTCCAGCCGTCCGAGTTGCATCAGGGCGAATCCATGATTGTTCAACGCATCAACGTATTTCGGATCGCGTTTCAAGGCTTCATCGAGATCGACCACCGCCTGGCGGAAGCGTCCGCGCGTGATCTCCACGAGGGCTCGATTGTTGTAAACGCTCACGAGTTCGGGATCGCTTTGATTCGCGAGATTGAAATCCGCATATGCGGCTTCCATCTGGTGCAAACCAAGCAGCAGAAAACCGCGATTGTTCAGATACCGCGCGTTTTTTGGTTCCAGTTGCACGGCCCGATGTAGGTCCGCCAGGGCGGCGTTGATCTGACCCGCCGCGTGGGAGATGTGCGCCCGCGCGTCGTACAGCGCCGCATTTTCCGGGTGCTGATTGACCGCGGCGGTCGCCATCGCCAAGGCTTCGTCCGTCTGCCCCTGCTGGAGAAGCTCCAGCGCCTTTTTGACGGCCGGGTCATTCGAAGCGGGAATGCTCAACAGCGGCAATGACGTTGTCGCAGAAGCCGGCGCTCCATCACGAGAGCCGCATCCGCACATTGCCGTTGACAACACCAACCAGATCCACGGGCGACGCATCCTTGCGCTCCTTGTGGCCATAACCGAAAGCCAATTCGTGCATTCCGGGTTGTATCCACAATGGCGGAAGTGGTCAATTGCGGTGTGCCGGATGCGGAAAGCTCAAAGCACAAAGCGAACAGCAAAGAGGCCTCCACAAGTGCATCCACCCCGCTTTCTGCTTTCAGCCTTCCGCTTTCCGCCGACCTTGCCAGTTTGACATCTGTTTGCCAGAATCGGCTCTGAAGACTGGTGGGCCGGACGGATTGCCCTCCCCGGGTGATCGTCGCGCCCGCATGTTCCGGAAGGATACGGCTCGATGCAGAAGACGTTGCGACCATATTTCTTGGGATTGCTGGGACTGGCACTCGTCGCCCCCGGTTGCACGTCATCATCGAAACCCTCGACCCCGCCTGCTTCTTCCGGGTCGCAGTCCACCACCGATGACAGCAAAGATCCCATCACGGGGGCAACGGTCGCCGCGAACGGTTCCACCCCAGCTTCTTCGTCGGATCCGCTGTCCGTTGAGTTAATGACCGAAGTCGACGGGATCAAGATTCCCCGCATCAAAACCAGCGCGAAGACGATGCAACTCGCCGGTGCCTTGCCGGCCGATGTCGGCAATGAACACTCCCGCAACAAACCGGGCGAAAAAGCAACCGGAGATGCCGTGATTATTCGGTTCAATTCCGAACCCAAAGTGCTGAACCCGATTACCGAAACATCGGCGGTCCAGACGTATATTGGTCAGTACATCATGGAAGCGCTGGTTCGGCAGAACCCGGAAACCTTTGAATTCGAGCCGCTAATTGCCACGAAATGGGACCGCGAAGACTCGATCAAATTGTCGCCCAACACCACCGGGAAAAAACGGCGGATCAAGCGCGACAGTGGTGGCGAACCGGTAGCGACCTTGGAAATCGACTACGTCGCTCCCCCCAAGGGCGACGAAAAAGCCGTCCCCATGAAGATCGATCTCACGACCTTCGGCGACGACGGCAAACCGCTGGGCAACGTCTGGGTAGGAGTCTTCGCGAAGGAACGGATCGTTGGTGCTCCGCGGAACGGTTATCACCTCTGGAGTGACGCGGCGGGCAAGATCGCGATCAGCGGCATTCCCACCGGAAAATATACCGTCAAAGTTGGTGCGGAGATTTACGGCAAATCCAAACTGGCAGAAGACGGTTCCCTCACCGTCACGCCGTTGAACGAAGACAACCCGTTGACGGCGGAACTGAAAGCCGCCAACAAGGCCGAACTGAAATTATCCAAAGACGATTGGATCGACCGGCAGGAAGAGACGTACACCACCCTGCACCTTCGGGACGACGTGAAATGGTCCGATGGTGCCCCGTTCACGACCAAAGATCTGGAATTCGCGTTTGCGGTGATCAACAACACGACCGTCGATGGCGATTCGATTCGGATTTACTACAGCGACGTGATCGAATGCACGGCGATCACGCCGTATCGCGCCCGGATGCGGTATCGGCAGCAGTATTTCAAATCGTTCGAGTTCATCGCGGGACTGGGAGCCT